>CAYHAM010000013.1:0-11084 GCA_964354685.1 uncultured Methanosarcinales archaeon | reverse complement strand
ACAAATCCTATTATAATAATAAAAATCCCCATATTGAGTACTGTTTGGTAGTACATATATATAAATCTTTTGGTTATTTACCACTTAAAAGTTAATATAAACAAAAAATTTATAAATATGCTAGTATAAAATATCAAATTGTATGCCAGAACTACCAGATTTAGATGAATTAACTTCATTTACACAAGATGAAGTGCGATATGATTCGTTGGTTAGGAAATCAATAGAAGAAGGATATATGACTGAAACAGAATTATTGATTGGTAGGTATGTATCTGATTACCTTGACTTAAATGTTCCGTCTAATGATGATTTGGATGCTGAATTAGAAGCCATAAATGCTAAATTACCTGAGGCATGTGAGGTTGCAGCTAAACAATTTAAAATTCCAGTTGACACTGTAAGAGAACTGTATAATAAATCTTTAGAAATTCGAGCTCGAAATCTCTAATTACCCTTTCTTGATTTCGTTAGTCTAGGAATTATTCAAAGTTTTAAACAAAGCAAAACATATTTAAACCAAACATCTAACTCAAAACCCAATGCCAGAAGTACTCGCTAACCAAGTATGTCCTGTTTGTAATAAAAATACACTAGAACTTAGAGAAGACGAGCAAGACATTCCTTTCTTTGGCAAAACCTATCTATTCTCAATGAGCTGCTCTAGCTGCAACTTCCACCAATCAGATGTTGAGGCAGCTGAGCAAAGAGATCCAGCAATCTATACAATTGAAGTAAACTCTGAAGAAGATATGAAGATTAGAATTGTCAAATCATCTCAGGCAACTGTCAAGATACCTCATGTAGTAACAATAACACCAGGCCCTGGATCAGATGGCTATGTAAGCAACATAGAAGGCATACTAACAAGAGTAAAAGACCAAATACAAGCAGCCAAGGACAATGAAGAGGATGAAGAAGCAAGAAAAAAGGCAAAAAACCTATTAAAAAAACTCAACAGAGTAATTTGGGGCCAAGAAAAGCTGACAATAACAATAGAAGACCCAAGCGGAAACTCTGCAATAATATCAGATAAAACAGTTGTAAAAAAACCAAAATAAGGGGGTGATATTATCATAAAAATAGGTGTAATAGGTGGCTCTGGCTTAGAAGATCCTAAAATAATGAAAGATTTGAAGGAAATTAATGTAAAAACACCATTTGGAAAACCAGCCAGCAAGCTAATGCAAGGCAAGATAAAAGGAGTGGATGTTGTTATAATATCCAGGCATGGCCCAGGCCATAAAATAATGCCAACCAACGTGCCATTCCAAGCAAATGTTTGGGCACTAAAACAACAAGGCTGTACCCATATTTTAGCAACAACAGCTTGCGGCTCTTTAAGAGAAAAAATCAAGCCAGGTGAGTTTGTATTGCCAGACCAATTTATTGACAGAACAACAAAAAGAAAAAGCACATTCTATGAAAAAGACAAGGTTTGCCATATCCCAATGGCAGAGCCATTTTGCCCAAAGCTAAGAGAGCTATTATCAAAAACATGCAAAGAGCTTAAATTGAAATATCACAGTAAAGGAACTGTTGTTACAATAGAAGGCCCAAGATTCTCAACAAAATCAGAATCCCATATGTTCAGGCAGTGGGGAGCAGATGTTGTAAACATGACCACTGTTCCAGAGGTTGTTCTAGCAAGAGAAGCAGGGATATGCTACCAGGCAATTGCAATGCCAACTGACTATGATTGCTGGCATGAATCAGAAGAGCCAGTAACAGCAGAAATGGTCATGAAAAGAATGGCAGAAAATGTTGAAAATGTGAAAAAATTATTAGTAGAAGCAATACCACAAATCAAATACACAAGCTGTGAATGTAAAGAAGCTATCAAGGTATCTATCCAAAGCGAGGGGTGATCAAATTGGACATAGAAAAGAAAATAAGAACTGTGCCTGATTTTCCTAAAAAAGGAGTAATGTTTAAGGATATAACCCCCTTGCTGCAAGACCCACATGCATTCAGATATGTAATAAGAAGGATTCTGGACTATTTTGAACCAAAGAAGATAGATGTTGTTGCATGTGCAGAAAGCCGTGGCTTTATATTCGGCTCTGTTTTAGCCCATGAGATGCATGCCAGCTTTGTGCCTCTAAGAAAGCCAGGCAAGCTACCATATAAAAAAATCAAGCAAGAATTTAAAACAGAATACAGCACAGATGCATTTGAAATACACGCAGATGCCATTAAAAAAGGGGACCGTGTGCTTATAGTTGATGATTTATTGGCAACAGGAGGCACTTGCAAAGCAGCTGTTGACCTAGTAGAAAAACTAGGTGGCAAAGTAATAGGCTTAGCATTCCTCATAGAACTTGGCTTCCTAAATGGTAGAAAAAAATTAAAAGGATATGATGTCCTATCTCTAATCAATTATGAAAAAGAGTAAGCACCAGCAGTACAAACAA
The DNA here is from genome assembly GCA_964354685.1 of uncultured Methanosarcinales archaeon. GTDB lineage: Archaea > Nanobdellota > Nanobdellia > Woesearchaeales > JAGVZT01 > CAYHAM01. Next base: position 8,670 of record CAYHAM010000013.1, on the reverse strand, counting down.
GGCAAAAAGGCTCACTATTAACAAAGGTCTGTGACCAAAATCTATTAGAACCTTGGCTTTGTGTATGCATGCTGGTGTTACTCAAAAACATCTATCTGATTGGCAATAATCTCCTTTTTTCCATTATACTCTTTTAATTCCCCATTTAATTCTACAAAATCTCCTTTGCTAATACTTATATTCCCATCCTTAAACAACATCACATTAACTGTTTGTGGCTGAGCTATATCCAAAATCATTATTTTGTCAAGATCTCTAACAGAACTAACCACTCCTTTTATACTAACATCTTGATCTAAATTTAAATCATCAAGCTCTGATAACCCCTTTTCTTCTATTTCTATATTACTTGAAACAAAAAACAAGGCCAACAAACCAATCAAGGAACTAGCCAGTGCAATCTTAAGCAAACTCCTCTCTTTCATAAATATAAAACTAATAGAATCCATTAATAAATATGATTTAATCAAATCCGAACATCCTTCAAAGAATCACGAAACTATTTGAACTCAACCCTTTTTGCCCTTATACCCTTTCTCTGAACATGCTGCTTCTTGCACTCCTTGCACTCAAACCTCAAATCAGTCTTTTTTGTTGTTTTCTTGCCATACCTCTTCCACTTTGTCAAAGCGCCCTTTGACAACCTACCCAAATTGCCATGGCCCCTCCTGCCACGCTTCCTCATCCTATACTTAGAGCCCTTCTTTAAGCTACTTGGGTTACGCTTCTTGGACTGCATAACCTTATGCTCTGTGTGCTTCTTGCACTTTGGGCAATACTTTTTCCTAATCTTTGGTAGCTTCATTTTGTTAAGGCAAGTAACTCCAGATTATTTAAATAACTTTTGGTCATAGAATATCCTTATTTTTGTGATATTACTAAAAACAAGAAAATCCTGTTCATCCTTTGTTATCATGCAGAGTGTAAGCATTCTCACTCATGTATCTCCTCAGCACGGCCTTTGCTTATCAGAACATTAGCTATTTCTAATGGTAATTTGGCCATGTCCTCCTCATCAAATGGGCCATAAACCTCAAGCTCCTTGCCCAAAAACTTGGGAACAGCATGCAAAAACCTAACAAGCTTTGTGTTCTTTTTCTTAGCTAAAACCTCTTTTTCTTCTTTAATCTCTTTTACCTCTTTTGCAGCTGACTTAAAGCCAAGCTCTGGCATCTCAGACTTTAAAACCCTTAGCAAAACACCTGCCCTTGCTTGGTTAAGAATTTCTATCAAAGAATCAAATAGCTGCTTCTCCTCTTTTAGCAAAGCAGAATCATCCAGAATTGAACCAGTTCTAGAGCTTATAAGTGCCATACTGACTATCTTCTTCTCCCTGCGCTCATAAAGCTCTCTAACCAGCTTTTTTATGTTCTCAAGTTGTTTAGCAGTCTTCTCTTTCTCAAGCCCAGAGAAGAGCTCTGAATCACGATCCTGGGATATAAGCTCTTTTTTATCTTTTATATATTGAATCAAATCCTCAAAAAAGCTCTCATCTAGCTTTTGCAGCTCCTCTCTATTCTTCTCATTCCTAAGCATATCAAACAATGTCTCATAAGTAATATTTACCCTTTTATCCATATAAAAACCCCCTTATCATAGGTCTGGAATTTTCTTTAAATAGTTTTCTATCATAAGCTTTATATAAATTCCGGGCATACCATAAAATATGGCAAAGCTAGAGTTCAAGGATTTATCTTTTGAAGAGCTTGGCAATAAAGTCAAAGTAAGTTTTCTAAACAATTACTATTTCTACTTAAACAAGGATAATTTAGAAAAAATAGGCAAATTCAAGATTCAGAAAAGCGCAATATCCTTTGATGTCCCTGAAAAAAGGGCTGAAGGCAGATTTAATCTCTTATTGTCCATTGGTTTTAAAGATCTAAAAAACAAGCTAACAAACAGAAAAACAGTTTATATTACCAAGGATTCAGGAATACCTTTAATTGGCAACAATGCATTTGGATTAGTAGATAGAAACACTTCTCTAATAGAAGTAAAGCCTTGCACAGGCTGCAATCTGAATTGCATATATTGCTCTGTTGATGAAGGCAAATCTGGAAAATGGGTTACAGATTTTCTAGTTGAGCCAGATTATCTAATAGAAGAGTTTAGAAAACTAGTGGAATTCAAAGAAACAGAAGTAGAAGCCCATATAGGAACCCAAGGAGAGCCATTCTTGTATCCAAACATCTTAGAACTAATAAAAGGCTTATCTTCAACAAAAAATGTCAAGCTCATTAGCCTTGACACCAATGGAACTATGCTAACAAAGGAGTTAATAAACAATTTAGCCTTGGCAGGTTTATCCAGGATCAACTTGTCAATAAACGCATTAGATGAAAAGCTTGCATCAAAGATTGCTGGAACTCCATACAATTTAAAGCATGTCTTGGACATGGTTAGATACACGATTACGAGAATGAAACTTCTAATAGCACCAGTATGGTTGCCAGGAATAAATGATAAGGAGATACCAAAACTTATAGAGCTAAGCAAAGATTTGGGCATAACAATAGGGATACAGAACTTTCTCAATTACAAGTATGGAAGAAACCCTGTAAAAGCCATGAATTGGGATATTTTCAGAGACAAGATGAAAAAACTAGAGAATGAACAAGGGGTAAAGCTTTTATTAACAGAAAAGGATTTTGGAATCAAGAAAACAAAAAAGCTTCCAAAGCCTTTCAAGAAAGGCCAGGTTGTAAAAGCCAATGTTGTATGTGGGGGCCGCCTAAAAAATGAGAAAATAGCAGTTGCTAACCAAAGAAGCATAGCTGTGCCAAATTGCTATAAAACCGGAACAATAAAGACTAAAATCACAAGAGACAAACACAATATCTTCTTTGGAAGATGCTTAGGTTAATCCCAAAAACCTATTTGGATTGTCTTGGTATATCTTTTTTAGAGTCTCTGCATCTAGAGCCAAGCCATTAAAATCATCATCAATCTCACTTCCAACAGTGCAATGATACCTCTCCTTTTCCAACATATTCCTATAACACATTGTTAGATTGTATATCCAATCCTCTGTCTTCCTTTGATGTGAGGTAACAACCATATCTGTACCGTACATAAATCTATCTGAATACTTCTCAATCAGCTCTTTGTACTTTTGTGGGTCCTTAGAAATTCTGCTAAAGCCTTCCTTGGCATAAAAACCAAAAGAAACATCTGTATAAAGATTTGGATAGTTGTTAAAAAAATGCTCAAGCCTATCTATGTTTATTGATGACAAGCAAAAGTGCGGGCAATCAACAACCAGCTCTGGAAAATCCTGCAAAAGGTTCTCAAACTGCTGCTGCAAATCCTCTTTTCCAGGGTTAATATGAAATATAATTGGAATATGGTTCTCTTCACAATACTCATAAATAGTATACATGCCCGTGTCATTTATAGGATACTTCGGGTCATAAAATGATGCATAATGGCCAGAGTATAGCTTTAAACCATTTGCACCCCTTTCAACAAGGCTCTGGAACTTCTCAAGCCTTTGCTTATCTCTAGGATAAGCTGTTGGAAACAAAACAAATCTATCAGGATACTCTATTGCAACCTCTAACAGCACCTCATTGTTCTCATCATAACCTGCAAATCCTGTTCTGCCAGAGTAAAGGGTTAGCTCTGGGCTGCCTAATAAGACTGTTTTAGAGATTTTGGCCTTGTCCATAACCCTTAAAAACCTCATGGCATTGTCATAATCTTGTATATGTTCATGTATATTGATCAATGGTAAATACTCCTTAGTTTCTTGTTCAGTAATTATATTGTTTGGAATAACCAATTCTATTACAAACTTGTTTATTAATATAAAAAGCAATAGACAAGCAGCAAAAATAGCTATTACAAAAAGTATCCTTCCATAACGCATTTGCTTCATAACCCCTGAGGTTAGTTTTCTTTATTTTAATCTTTTGTAAGAGAATGTTAAAGAAAGAGAAAAAAAAGAAAAAAATGTTTTTAGGTTTACTCGCCTTCTGCCTCAGCTTCTGCTTCGGCCTCTGCCTCAGCCTCTGCTTCACCAGTTTCTGTTGGAACACCAACTTGGATGTCGGTTAGGCTTGTTCCAGTGACCTCAAGCTCTGTGCCAGTGAAATGTGCTTTATAATCTTCACTGTCATATCCAGCCACAACTCTTGAAGCTCTCCTTGTGTCCATTGCACTGTATCCAGCTACAAGCAATGCAACGTTTCCATTGTCGTTCTCGAACAACTTTACCATTGCCTTGCCCATCTCAAATCCTTCTGTACAGGATGCTGGGTTTCCCATTAGCTCTGCAGCCAATGTGTTCACACAAGGTCCACCAACAACAATTGTGTTCTGGGCTGTCAAGCTTGCCACCTCTGTATCTAGCACAGCTGAGCCAACCTCTATCTTCTGCACCTGCTCATAGGTACCGCCACCGCCACCTTCAGTGACAACAGCTGCCTCTGAGTTCACGAACACATTTGCAAATGCTCGTGCACCAGGGTAGTAGATAGTGACATCTTCTTGGTCTCCTGTTTTGTCCCACACAAGTCTGGTTCCGAACAAGGTCATGTAACCATAGTCTTCTGCGTCATCATACTCATAGTTGTAGTCAGTACCAAGTGGCTTTCTTTCAAATGTTCCACTTGCATCCGCAACACTGCTTACTGTTGATTTACTGCTTGCAAATCCAACAGTTACATTGAATGCGCTACCTGCAGTCAAATCCCCGGTTTCACTTTCTTCAGTGAATACAAGGTTGTGTGTTGCCATGAGGTTAGAGACGTTTGAATCTATTGTTCCTAGGCTTATTGTCAAACCCTCTTTGGTGTAAATCAAGTTGCTGTCATCTGAACTTGCAGATACCACAACACTTGGTTCGGCGTTATTAACAGAGGTCAAAACCAAATCAACATCACCAACACCAATGGTACATCCTGATGTGCAGGATCCAGTGTATGTCACACCAGTAGCAAGTTCTTTTACCCTTGTCTCATTGTCAGATTTGACTCTTTCAATCTCAACAATATGAGACTCGCGCTCTGCTGCATCTGACAATAAGATGTAGTCACCAACCCATACTGTACCAGATGTGGTCCACAACTTACCACTTGAGTTAGAGTCGTCCTTACCAAAGTGGGTCCAGTTAACCTTGTTGGTTGAGTACAGGATATCCAATGTTGTCTCTCCTGCTTCTAATGGTACGCTTAGCTCTATCTTATCATCACCATGTGATGCAATCTTTATTGTCTCCTCAGTGCCCTCGCTAGTCAAGCCTGCAAACAAAACAGTAAATGACTCTAAGCCAGGTAACTTTTTGGAATCGTCCTTTGCCAAGAGAAGCTTTTCATCAGGTCTCCATCTTATTTCCATCTTGTCAAGCTTCACCTCATTTGTGCCATCTATAAGTGTCCAGTCCACAAACAAGTCATCTACATCAACACCACCTAACTTGACATTGTTGTCAAGAAGTGAGGATGATGTGTCATCATCTGTTAACACGACTTTTTGTGCACCTAGGTAGAACTGCACAAGGTCACGTCCTGCTCCTGCTTCTCCTGCCTCATTACCCATCACTTGCTTTATTCCAATCTCAATTCCGCCAACCTTTTGAGTATTGTCCTTGAACAACTCCTTTGTGCTCTGGCCATTGACTGTTAAAATCACTGACTCTGCAGAACTTCCAGTGTCTGAAATGATGTCTACTGTGACCTCATAGTCAACACCATTTATTGTGAAGGTCTTGGTTTCGCCCTCATACATGGTGTTTAAGCTCACACCACCCATCATCTCCCAAGTTACTGCAGTAGATGTTTCTCCGTACTCTGCCTTGGTAACCTCATAAGAGATTCCCAATATCTCAATTGATGTGTCTTCAACATCACACATCTCATTTGCAGTGCCACATGTTGTGTCCGTATATACATCAGTATCTACGTTTTTGGTCCAGTCCAACGTGTATTTCATGAAATACGATGCGTTGTCGTTAGTCACAGATCGTGGTCCATACAACAAAACATATGGGTTTTCTTCATCTACATAGTCACTATCCTTCATAAAGGTTACACTTGCATTGTCATTAGTTCCAAACACTAGCTTCTGAGTGTACTCAAAAGTTGAGCTCTCATCATCTCCATCATTCACAAATGTCCCTTTTGCAAGCATTGTTGGCAAGTCACTTTCGTCAAGGTTTGTTGTCACATTACCCAAAGGCTCACCAATTGCCAGATTGTTGGCATCTGTCGCTATTTTAGCGCCTTCTCCTACAACCTCTATTGTAGTACCTGTTCCAGGCACAACAGTAGTTACAGTATTTGCATACTGTAGGCTGGTTGCAATGTCTATTGAGCCAAGCACATCAGATGTAGCTGCTGCAGCACCCACAACAATCAGTGCATTAAATGCACCATCTGCTATGAAAGGTGCTGGGTATTCGCTAAGATCTGCTGCCATTGCTCCTAATATGGTTGCTCCAACCATGGTTGCGCCGGTTCCTAAGGCCACTATCCTTTTTATTGCCTTTCTCAGTCTCATCTAAACACCTCCTACTTGTTTAGGCTATCTTTACTGTTAGCTTTCCTGTTAGCACAAAACCATATAGAAGAAACTTATCTCCTCTTTTTTATATGGCCAGCCATTTGCTAACAATAGATATAGTAGGCTTGGGTTGGTTTATAAATATTTCGTAAATAGGGAACACATATAATTGGCAAATATTAGTAATAGAGCCCCTATCTCTTGAATTTGATAGTTTCAGACGTTCATCACTCTAAAATAGGAAACCCAAGGATAAACCAGGTGGTTCCGTATGATTTAAAAGGGTGTTTTTTTTGTGGAAAAATTGTATGAGAATGTATGAGGTTATATGAAAATGCGGGGAGCAGGACTTTCGAAGCCATGCTTCTTTGCTAAGCATCAACTATTCGAACCTGCGTAGGCACTAAGCCAACAGGTGTCTTCAAATCATTGCTTTGCTCATAACACCTAATTTGCCTAAGCCTGTCCCGTTTGGCTTGCAAGGCAATTGCAAAAGCAATACCTTTCATTTGGCCACTCCGGCATCCCCGCAGTGAACATAGTGAACAAGGGGAGACCAGTAATCTTGATTACTGAGCATCCCCGCATAGGCAATATGGCAGAAATAGGTAGAACTTGGTCATATTTAAATTATTTCCTATAATTATTATCTTTACCTTATTTACTTCTTTTTTGCCCAATTGTACTTTCTCAGCCTAGAACTCTTTCCATACCCACAAGAAGAGCAAACTTTTTTAGACTTATGATAGGTTCTCTTACCACACCTTCTGCACCTTATGTGTGTTTTGCCACTACTCAGCTTACCTTTAGAATGAGTTCCCTTTACCATTTTAACCCTTTCAACAGAATTACTCTGGTGATATAATTATTATTGTATCTCCCCTAATAAACACAATGCCAATCTTTCTCTTTATCTCGCCTTCTTCTCTCTCCTCTGCCTCTTCCAAAACAATGTTTATATGTATGTCAAACGCTTTTAATGTCCCAACATACTGCTTTCCATTCTTTAGCTCAACTATAACCCTTTTGTTCCTTGACTTATTTAATGCATCCAATGGTCTCGAGGTTTCAACCATAAAAAACACCCCAACAAATTTAAAACAATTAATATAAGGTATTTTGATGTGGTTTATAAAGTTTATGTAAAGCTTTTACCAAAACCTATTTAAACTATCCAAAATTCCTATTTGCCATGGTTTTATCACAGTACAGGTCAAGGAGAAAAGTGTCAGGTGGCCGCTATAAAAGTCACAGAAGTAAAAGGCTCTATGAAACTGCTAGAATCCCCTCCCTAACAAAGCTTGAAAAAACCAAGCTTGTGAAAATCTCCACCTTAGGTGCTAACCAAAAAACAAGGCTGCTAAGTGCAGAGTATGCTAATGTTGTTGATCCAAAAACAAAGAAATACAAGAAAGTCAAGATAAAAACCATTCTGGAAAACCCAGCCAATCGCCATTATGTTAGGCGTAACATAATGACCAAAGGCACAATAATTGACACAGAGCTAGGCAAGGCAAAGATAACCTCAAGACCAGGCCAGGATGGAAGTATTAATGCAGTGCTGATTTGATTCTAATAATCTTTAATATTTTGTCATCTATCAGTAGTTAAAATAGAAAGATTTATATATTAGAACAGCTTGAATATATCTAAAATGGGACAATTAATCTTGCCTGGAGTTGATGAAGATTTAGATGAAAAACTTGATGCAGAGGAGAGGAAAGAAGCAGGTTTAGAGACAACTGCCAGTCAAAATCAAGATTTCTATGGAACATATAAAACTCCAGAAGGGAAATGTGGAGGAGACCCACAATCTCTTATTAGGAGACACCTTGCTTATGGTGATGTTCCCTCTGATGTTGTTAGAAAAGCAGCTATAGATTATCTTGTAAATGTAGGAGGGTATCCAGAACGTTACGCTAAGAATATTGCGAGAGATCCTAATAAAGCTGCATATATGGTAGATAGGCAGGCAAAATATAAAAAGCAACATTAACTGTTTTTTCTAGAAAAATATAAATACCACCCTCCCTTTTAAAAATCCATACTTCTGGGGGGAAAAGCAATGCAATGCGAGATGTGTGGCTCTGAAGATGAGCTGTTTAGGGTTTCTATTGAAGACACAATACTAAATGTCTGCAAAAACTGTAGCAAGTATGGAAAGGTCTT
>CAYHAM010000012.1:7092-12586 GCA_964354685.1 uncultured Methanosarcinales archaeon | reverse complement strand
TTGAATTGAAATTGGCTCTGGATAAGGTTAAGTCTGGATCGTTTAATATGGTCGAGATTTATCTTGAAGGGCTTACTTCTAGGCTGAATAGTGAGTGGAAAAAGCTGGGTAAGAGTCCTAAGAAAAGGGAACTTAAGCTTGTTAAAGAAGATGCGCTTAAAGAGGAGCTGGAGAAGGCTAAGAAGGCAAGAGAGGAGTTCCTCAAAAAAGAGGGTATTAAAGAGGGAGAAGAGAAGAGAGAGGAGAAGGTTTTGCTTTTTGAGAAGATATTTAGTTCACTAACCTTTGATAATGGTGCTATTGTTGCTACGTTGCAAGATTTGCTGGATGCATTGAAATCAATGGATGATGAGATATTCAATGTGCATGTTAATGAAAGCAAGAATGACGTTCTTAATTGGATTAAGAACAAGGTTGGGGATGATGGGCTGAGTAGTAAAATAGAAGGTGTTAGTGATAGGCAAAAGATTATTGATATACTTGAAAAGGAGAAGAAGGCAAAGAGAAAGGTTGGTGTTGAGAGTAGCAAAGAGGTCAAAGAGGAGGTTAAGGAGGAAGGTGTTAAAAAACAACCTGGTATTGAGGATGCAAACAATCTGGTAAAGAGTTTAGATAATGCTTTAGAGAGCAGAGATCTGGAAAAGGCAAAGGAGTTTTACAAGGGATTAATGGATGTTTATAAGTTGCTCTCAAATGAGGATAAGGTTAAGATTCATAAGAGTTGTGCTGATTTGCATAAGAAGCTTGTTGCATTGGATCTTTTTGTTTCAAAAGAGGCATAAAATGGTTGAGGATATAGATAAGCAGATAGAGTTTTTGAAGAGGTATTTTGAGGGATTAAAAAAGGTTATTAGCAAACAGAGGAAGAAAGGATTAGATACAAAGATTGCTGAGCTTAGGATGATGAACATTCCCTATAAAATAAGATATCTGGAGGTCTCAAAGAGCAAAGAGGATATCAAAAAGCTAAAGATACTGCTGGCAATGGTTGAGAGGGAGATTCCAAAATAGTTGGTACATACTTAGTATGTAGTTGTATGTAGTAGGAGAATTTCTTGCTTTATTTGTTCAGTTTGTTCTTAAACTTTTCTAGCTCTTCCAAGAACCTCTTTATTGTTTTAGGAACATGCTCTGGCTGTGTTCTTAGGATTTGGGCTGTTTTTTCTAAAACATCTCCTTTGTAGCTTTGTTTTGATTTCAGTTCCAGCTCTTTTAGGTCAATTTTCCTTTTCTTTTTTACTGCTTTTCTTGCAAGCTTCCATTTCTGGAATAATTCCTCTGCTCTTGCTGGTATTTGATCTTCTTGGATTTTTAGCAGAGAAGAGATTTCTTTTAGTATATCCTGTGTTTTGTCTTCAAATTGTCTGGCAGCATCTCCTGCAACAAATTCTATTCTCACAATGCCATCTTGTATTTTTGATGTTTTGATAATTTTGATGAGTTCTGCTTCTGATGTGTTTTTCAGATGGGTGCCACCACATGCCTCAACATCTATTCCTTTGATATCAATGATTCTAATATTTTTTCCAGGAACAGCTCCTCCTTGGTAGATTCTTGTTGAGTACTCTTTCTCTGCCTGGTTTCTGAGCATGAATTTTGAATAGATTGGTACCTTTTGTTTAACAATCTTGTTTGCCAAGTCTTCGATCTTTTTCAGCTCTTCATCAGTTATATTTTCATAGTGGGTTATATCTAAATGGGCTTTTTGTGCTGTTTTTTTGGCGCCTGCTTGGTTGATGTGATTGCCTAGCACTTGGCGTGCAGCTGCATTTATTATATGGGTTGAGGTGTGATGTTGGGCTAGTTGTTTGCGTCTTTTGAAATCGATTTGTCCTTGAACAGTATCTCCTTGTTTAAAGTTGATTTTTTCCAAAACATGAACAATTATGTTATTTTGTTGGAAAACATCTAAAACATTGCAGTTGTTTATTGTGCCCTTGTCAGTGTCTTGGCCTCCAGATGTTGGGTAAAAAAGTGTTTGATCTAAGACAACATTTTTGTCAATTATCTTTAGAACCTTTGCTTTGAAGCTTTGCTTAGTGTAATCATCATAGTAAAGGGCTTTTGTTTCTGGTAAGGCTTCTAGGTTTAGTTTCTTTTCTTCTATTTTTTTACCCTTTTTTATTTCATGGAGCTCAGCTAATTTTGCATAGAAATTTTCTGGGATTGCAACATCTTTGCCAAGTTTTTTTGCTTCTTCTGCTATTATTTGAGGAGCTATGCCTTGGCTGTCATATAATTGGATGAGCACATTGGGGGTGATTGGTTTTTTTATTATTTTCTGTACTAAAACTTTTGATTTTTGTTTTGTTGCCTCATACTTGTTTTTTTCTACTTCTAAGATTGTTGTTACATTTTCTAGATTGATGCTAAGTTCTGGAAACAATGGTTTTAGGTAAGCAGCATGCCATTTGCATACATCTGCTAGGTCAATGTCCCAATTGTGTTTTTCAATAAATGATAAGGCTCTTCTTAGGATTACTCTTAGGTTATAGCCTCCACCAACATTGCTTGGCAATGCACCGTCACTTATTGCAACTAATAGTGAACGAGAGTGTTCTGCAATTGAGTATAATGCTGCAAGGTGTTGTATGTCTTGTTTTAGTGTTTTTGAGTCAGTGCCTAGCTTTTTTGAAATATCTTGCCAAACCCTTTCTATGTCCGCAACCTCATCAACATTTAGGTAAGAGGCATATGGTAAAAATTTTTTGATTAGCTCAGTGTCTGGTTTTACTCCTGTTTTTTTGTATAAATTTTTGCATACTGTTGGGAATACTGATTCATAGCTTGTTGAGTTCGACAAGCAAAACCATGTGTTACGCTCTTGGCCCATGCCCATGTCTAAGACCTTTAAATTAAGTTCTTTTGAGCCAGAGGGTGTTTGCTCGTATAGCATGTAAACCTGGTTTCCTAGCTCTAGACCGCGAGAAAAGTATTCCATGCATGGCCCAAAGTTGCCTCCACCCGCCCATGCATCCTCATGGTAAGTTATCTCTTCATTTGGCAAGCCAAGGCCTTGTCTTAGCCAATTATGAATGTCTAGGAAAAATTTGTCTTGATCCCATTTTTCTTTGGGAACAAATGCGTGCTGGCCTATCATCACAAATCCTGTAAAATGAGCTCCTGTTATTCCAACATTGTCTATATCATTAAATCTTAAGCAGAACTGAGGGACAACTAAAGGGTTTGCAGGTGGTTCAACAATTCCATTTACAACATAAGGCTGGAAGTCATAGATAGATGCCTGGACAAATTCAGCATCATCTCGCCATCTTGCAACAACAGGGTAGCGTTTTATTGGGGTGTAGCCCCATTTTTTGAATAGTTTTGCAAATTTTTGCCATGTTTCAATATAATCAAGCTTGTACTTTGCTGGCGAGTTACCTATAAATCTGAACCCACCAGAGCAAGCAGGGTCTCCGCATATCTCTTGATCATGGTTTGTTGTCCAGAAGTAAGTGCCGCATTTGCACCTTTTTCTAGCAAAACCTTGTTGTTTTAGAACTTTAGTTGCAAAGTATTTGTCAGGGTTTTTTGATGCTTCTTTTTTGAATTCCTGCTTTATCTGCTTGTCTGTTTTCATATTTATGGCTTAAACTAGGTTTAAATATAAATTTTGTTGTTTTAGAAATAAAAGCTTAATTCACTTATCTTCCATGAGCTTTTAGGCTTGGTCTGATTTTTTCAGCACCTTTACCCTTATTTCTTAATCCTCTGCTTTTTCTTGCTGCTGATGTTAAGCCTCGGTAAACTCTTCTTGTGTGCTTATTTTCTGAAATCCATTTTAGATTAGGGTCTGCTTTTATTGCTGGATGGTTTTTGTCTACTAGAATTATCTCATACCAATAGTGCTTTCCATCCTTTGCAACTTCATAAGAGTTTAGAACCTCGCAGTTCAGAAATTTTTTGTTAGCACGCTCTTCTGCAATCTGTTGGTAGTTTTTTGCTAGTACTAGTCTTCTTCGCATGTGTTTTGATCTTCTGCCACCACTAAATTTAGGGCGTTGTTTGCCTCCTCTTATAACTCTTTGTCTAACTATGACAAAACCAGGTTTTGCTTTGTAGCCTAAAGAACGAGCTTTGTCAAGCCTTGTTGGTCTTTCTATTCTAATTGTCACTGGCTCACGCCTCCATTTTATTAGGCGCTGTTGCCACAATGCTCCTAGCCTAACTTTTGGCTTTTTCCAAGCCTCTCTAATATATTTATATAAACTCATTTTAAAGCCTCCATTATTAGTTCAGGGAAGCCACTCCCCACATTTAAGCAAAAGGAATTGGTATTTGTTTAAAAAGGTTGTTGTATTAGAAATATTTATATATTAAGGATAATGGTATCTAATTAAAAGAGGTAAGTATATGATAGACTCGCAGAATATGATTGGAGCTCTTGATGATTTTCCTAATCAGATAAATAAGGGTTTCTTTGAGTTGGCTAATAAGATTAAGATAGAGAAAAAGGATTTCAAGAATATCCTTTTTGCTGGCATGGGAGGTTCTGGTCTGCCTGGTGATATTGTAAAAACACTTTTGAGGGATATTTCAAAGATTCCTGTTTTTGTTCAAAAAACATATGGTTTACCCAAGTTTGTTGATAAAGATACTTTATTTTTTGCTGTTTCTTATTCTGGAAATACTGAAGAGACTTTAGATGCTTATAAGACTGCTAGGGGTAAAAGCTGCACAACTGTTGTTGTCACTTCTGGCGGTAGTTTAAGGAAGATGGCAGAGTCTGACAAAAAGCCTATGATCTTGGTCCCATCTGGTATGCAAGCAAGGCTTGCTGTTGGATATCAGTTTTTTACTGTTTTAAGAGTGCTTCAGGATTTGGGTATTGTTAAGGACTTTTCTAAAGAGGTAAAAGAGGTTGCTGAGAAGCTTAGGAATCCTGATTTTAAGATGAAGGGAGAGGAGCTTGCAACAAAGCTTGTTGAGAAGGTTCCTATTGTTTATGCCTCTGACACATTGTGGGTGGTTGCAGAGATATTGAAAGAGTCACTTAATGAGAGCTCTAAGGTTGCTGCTTTTTACAATTATTTTCCTGAGCTAAACCATGATGAGATGAGTTGCTTTGAAACACCAAAGGCTAATTTCCATGTGATAATGATTAGGGAGGAGAGGTGCCATAGACAGATTGCTAAAAGGTTTAAGTTAACAAAGGATATAATCTCTAAGAAAGCAAGCACAACAGAGATTGTTATTAAAGGAGACACTCATCTTCTGAATATATTTACTGCAATTTATATTGGTTTTTGGGCTGCTTATTTTCTTGCTTTGAAGTATGGTGTTGATCCCTCGCCAACAAAGCTTCAGGAAGAGTTTAAGAAGAAGCTCTAAACAAAGTTTTTTATACTATTTCTTTTTACTTACTTATACGGGCCTGTGGTCTAGTGGTTTCAGCTCTAAAGGTTGCTACAGATGACGTCGCCCTTACAATAATTATATAAGTAAGGCGGAGGTCCCCAGTTCGAACCTGGGCAGGCCCATTCATTAAGAT
>CAYHAM010000012.1:0-6992 GCA_964354685.1 uncultured Methanosarcinales archaeon | reverse complement strand
TATAAGTAAGGCGGAGGTCCCCAGTTCGAACCTGGGCAGGCCCATTCATTAAGATGATAAGAAAAGCTGTAAGAGAGGACTTGCCTCAAATTAGTAGATTAATCAAATTAGTTATTGATAAAGTCGTAGCAGAATATTATTCTCCAGATATAATAAGAATTTGGAAGGATTATGTTTCATTACCAAAATTAGAGGCTGAATTTAAAGATATGTTATTTCTGGTTTATGAGGTTAATAATAGCATTGTTGGGGTTGGGGCAATGAGGGGTTCTCATATTGAAAAGGTTTATGTAGATCCTAATTACCAAAGAGAAGGGATTGGTAAATATTTGATGCAAAGGCTTGAGGAATTTGCAAAAAATAATTGGGTTGTTGAGTGTGATTTAAATTCAACTTGTAATGCTATAGATTTCTATAAGAGTTTGGGTTATAAGGATATGGGTCCAATAACAATGACACAAGGGGGTTTGAATGTTACGTTCACTAGAATGATAAAACAAATATAATAAGATTTATTAATAGTATATTATCCCTTGCTATTGTTGGGCCCATGGTCTAGTGGCTACGCGCTAAAATTCCCTTTGGGGAATTCGCTGGTTTGTGGCGCGCCACAAATGACGTCGCCTTCACATGCTTTGCTGAGAATGGCGGAGGTCGAGAGTTCAAAATCAATGGTTTTATATAAAAAATAATTGTTGAGAGTCTCTCTGGGCCCATTGCGACGGTAGTCTAACGGCAGGATTTCACCCTGCCACGGTGGAGGTCCGGGTTCGAATAGTTGACGCTTAGCAAAGAAGCGTAGCTTCGAAAGTCCCGGCCGTCGCATATTCAATTTAATTTAAGAACAAATCTTCTAATTCTCCAATTCTCTCAATTTGGTAGTGTGCATATTCTGATTCTCCGTGTATGATTCCTGTTTTTATACCTAATTTGAATGGTGGAACAATGTCTGTTTTTGGTCTATCTCCTAAAAAGAATATTTGGTAAAATGGGAGACTTAATGTTGATGAAACAAATTCAAAAGCAGATTTACCTTCCTTTACATAATGTGAATCTCCATATATTTTAACAGAGAATATATCTGGGTCAATACCAAGTGCCCTCAGTTTTTTTTCAGCACTTTCTTTAGAACTTGTGGTAATTAGGAACAATACATATTGCTCAGATAATCTATGCATTATCGCAACTTGCTCTGGATCATTTCTGAGGTATTGTTCGATTCTTGTTTCTGCAAGTGCTTCATTGACTATCCCTCTTGCAGTGCTTCTATCACTAATACCCATCTGTACCAATGATAAACTTCCACTTTGATTCTGGTCAAAGAATTGGAAAAATATGTCTCTAGCCCTATCTATATCATAACCTAATATTTCAGCTGCCTTTAAACAAATATAACTTCGTATTTCCTGGGCTATTTCTTCTGTTTGTTCATATAAAGTATTGTCCAAATCAAATCCTATTGCTTTTATTTGTGATAAATCTTGTCCAAGCAACGTCCACATATGGGTCAAGCAAGTGTCAATAACTTGTTCTTCACTCAAGTTTGTAGTATCAATGACATGTGTGTTTGGAAAGAAATCTTCCAAGGTGCTATAATAGCTGCCTACTAAGCCAATTCTTTCTGCTTTCTCATTTTTGCTTAGAGGTTTTCCTGTTTTTAGATACCTTTCTTTGCATCTTCTCTCTCCTTCTTTACCATCAACTATCAAAGCGAAAGTCATATCTGGAATAGGGATAAACTCACTTAATGCTTGAAGTGTTTCAATTGGAACTTGACCAAGCATTCCTTGATGAACATAGAAATCACCCAATCCTCTATCTGAAACAAAAATCCTACCTGGTTCTGGAAACCATGGTTGAACATTTTTAGTATAATTTACTAATCTATCAAATGCAAAAAGCATTGCATCAAGAAAGGGATCTGATACCATCCTATATCTCTTGATTTTTTTCTTCCATTGTCCAGGCTCAACTATTCTGCTGACAGTATAACCTGCCTGCTCTAATGATTGGCATATGCTATTTTGAATTGTGGTTTTTCCTGTTCCTGAGGTTCCTGTTAATTGAATTATTTTTGCCATATTATATCAATTGAGTATGAATTTCGAGCCCCACTTATACTATTTAAAAGTGGTATATAAACTTTTTGAATTATTGTTTTTCAATATTGGTAATAGCCGGAAAATATTGATTCTAACATTTTCTAAACATTTAAATATCATTCAAATTTTCATATTTGCCTATGGGCCCGTAGCTTAGCCTGGCTGGAGCACTGGTCTTATATGGCTATGTTCCATTCAACTAGGAGAACCAGGGGTCCGGGGTTCAAAATTGCAGAGCAATGAAAGTCCCCGCGGGCCCATTTTTAATAGTTTAATTCTTCTCTGTATATGCTGTAAAGATCTTGTCTAAGATTTCTTGGTATGTTATGGGTTTTGTAGATATTCAAGTACTTTTTTATTAAAGTGTCTTCTTTGGCTTTTGCCTCTTCTAAGAACCTTTTTTTGAATAGGTCTATTAGCTCACCTTTTGCCCCATTTTTGTATGCGAGGTAGAATGCAAGGAGTTGTTGCTCTTTTGCCTCAGGGCTTTTTTCATAAATATCAATTTCTTCACCATCAAATAGGATGTAGTATTTTTTGTATTTTTTTCTGAGTAGGTTCCTGGTGTAGCCAACATTTTTAGGATTGAAACCAAATGCCTTCATAAAGATATACAGGCGAGCACATTTATTACACTGACAGCACCATCTTTCATGACCAGAGCCTTGAACACAGTCGCAGGAGAACTCATACTTGCCTAACTTTTTGTATCTTTTGTGAAGGATTTTCATTATTGCTATGTTTGTCAAAGGTTCTATTAGACTAAAGACTTTTACACAATCGTTTGTCATCATCTTGATCATAAGGTCCTGCTGAGTTATCCACCAGCTTGTTTGGTCGTATGATGGATAAGTTAGGATCCCGTCTTTGTTCAAGAATCTGAAGTTCATATCTTGCTGATTCCCTAGAATTAAGTATTTGGTTTTTAGATGATGGGCAACTGGCAGTGAGATGAAACAAAAGCCAGTCATCATGTGGTTGTAGCTTAACATTGTCTCATCTTCTCCCCAGGTTTCATAGTCAACGAGTTGCTCAATTTCATTTCTCACAAAATAAATTTTTATTTTGAATTCACTTGAGATCTTTTTTAAGTAACTAAGCTTTGTTTTATTTTCTATTGGTGAGACAGTGTCATTTATGTAAACTCCTTCAGGTTTTAGCCCAAGCTCTTGTGCAACCCCTAATGTGAGCAAGCTGTCCTTTCCACAGGAGATTGAGATAAGGGCCTTTTCTTTTGTTTGGATTTTTTCATAGCTAGGGCGTTTAACTTCGCTGTCTTTGAATAGGTATCTTGAGTTTAGCGATCTTTTTAGGATTGTCTGTGTTTCTTCTTTGTAATCATCTATTGAGGGTGGGATTCCATAAAATACTATGTGTTGGAAGAATGATCTGAATAATGGCATAGAGGTGTTGTATTTTATTGTGTCTACTTTGCTTGCAACAACAGGGATGTCTATTGTTAGTAGATGGATGAGGTTGTCAATGAGAACTTCTTTGGTTTCATTTGGATATTTTCTCCAGATCTCTTTTGGATATTTTAGAAAATAGTCTTTTCCTTCACATTCAACCCTCAATCCAAAATCCTTGTCAGTGCAATTGATATTTATCTCTTTTTTTCTTTTACGTGGCATTAATAGGGTGATTTTTTGTTTTTATTTTAAATCTTTTGGAAAATTTTGTTTTTTATTTATACTATTTTTAATAACACTTGTGAGGTTATTATAAAATTTTTTAATTTTATTAATAATACTCGCGGGGTTGCTGTTAAATCTATTATTTTAATTATTATAATAACTTGCGAGGTTGCTAGTTCATACCTACTTTATATGCAACCTCGTGGTGATTCTTTTCCTTTATTCCTAAGGAAGATTGTAACTGAAGAACCACGAGTTGCCTCTATCGCTATTAAGCACTGGCAACTCGTTAAGTATAATATTAAAAAACATCAGATTTATCTGATAAAAAGCTTTAAAAATGACTTGATATTTCAAGGCCTTATTGCCCCGTTGGTGTAGTCCGGTCAATCATCCAGCACTTTCGATGCTGGGACTCGGGTTCAAATAAGATCAAGGAAGCTTGGCTTTTGAGAATCCCGAACGGGGCATTGTTTTTATTCTACTGTAGTTAAACTTACAAAAATTTTTAAGCTAAATCACCTTTATAACTTTATATGGACATCTCAAACGCTGAAAAAATAGTCAAGAGATTAGCACGATCCTATTCTCATAATGCAGACACTCGTGTTAATTTAGAAACAATAGGTCGTCAAGTTGTATTATCAATAGATGATTTAGACTTACCATCAAAATCTCTAACTGAAAGAATAGCTAGGAATATGAGAAATTATATTCGAGGTATAGATACAGACAGATTAACCCACTTAAGAGACACATTAATGAAAAAATATGGGGGCTTTTTTGTAAAAGGCCTACTCGAAACAGAAGATCATCCAAGAGACTTGGCAAGGGCTATTATTAGATACACAATTGAGGAGGTTGGTGGTTTCAAACCTGAAGATGCTCCTAGATGGGCCACATATGAATTTTTTGAAGAAACAGGTATTGATGATTTGCTTTGGACTTTTTATGATAATAATAGGTTAAGGGCCATAAGAGATGTTTATTTGGATGTACATTTACCATGGGAATTTGGAAGAGTACCTGACTGGTTCTGGTCAGGGCATCAAGGTTGGAAAAATGCAATCATTGCATTAGAATGGTTTGCAGAGGTTAAAGGTATCCAATCAAAAGAGGACTGCAAAAAAGTTGATTCAAACGATTTTATAGATATGGGATTGAGTGGCCTTCTGCAGATTCTTTTCAATGATAGCCCTTATCTGGCTTTTAGCACACTATTCCCTGATTTAGAACCTTGGCAAGCCAAGGTCACACCACTAAACTATTTTGCAGAGAAATCACATAGGGTTAAAGCCTTAAAATGGTACACTATCCATGTAGGTATTGGTCAAATATCAAGAATGACACCTGAAGAAGTTTATGACACAGATATTAGAATCATTGCTCACAAAGAAACTCTTGGGCAAGCTGGATTAAGAGGATTACTTAATTTGTATTCAAATTCTCCCTACCTTTTGTTTGCTGATATCTTTCCAGAACAAATTTTACCTTGGACACTTAGGTACGCTAGACCTGCTTGGAGAGACGAACCCAGAAAAACAGCAGCTGAAGCAGTAAAATGGTTGTTTGAAACATACCTAATGGTTCCTCATGACGAAATCCCCCTTTATGCAACCTATGAACTTTTTTGGAATGTTGGTTTTTCTGGAATATTAACAAACAGAAGAATTGGGTTTAATTCTTCTCCATTTGCGGCTGTTGACAATGCATACCCAAATGAATTTCCTGAGTCAGTCTTTGACAGACATAGAAGGATAAAGAGTATTTTTGATTTGTAAATTATTTAATCTAAACAACCTTTGGCAGGGGCATTTCTTCATAGACAACATTTATAAATAATCTAATTTTCCTATTTTTCTATAACATGAAAAGAAGCTCTAGGCGTTGGAAGAAGCGCAAACAGATGCGCTGGAAATGGCAAAGGAAGAGAATAAATAAATTAAAGAAGAGAAGAGAGAGAAAGAAGGGTTGAGTATACAAAAGATTTATATATATCATTCTACCTACTATATTATATACCAAAGATTTCAAACATGTGTTTGAAATAAAGAATCATCTCCAAATTTTCTTAATGTTTATGACGTGAATACTTGATCCTCGCGATTAAGTATGATTTAGGAGCTTTTGTTTGGTGAGTTTTGACCCATAACCTTGATTGGCGAAAATCCTTTAGCAATCAATAATTCCAGTTGATCCTGCTGGAGGCCGCTGCTATTGGGATCCGATTAAGCCATGCAAGTCCAGGGGTTCTTCGGAACACCGGCAAACTGCTCAGTAACACGTCGATAATCTGCCCTTAGGATTGGTATACCCTTGGGAAACTGAGGTTAAAACCTAATAGGGAAATTCTACTGTAATGTGTTTTTCTTGAAAGGCAACGCCTAAGGATGAGTTGGCGGCGGATTAGCTTGTTGGTGGGGTAATGGCCCACCAAGGCGAATATCCGTAGGGGCCTTGGAAGAGGTAGCCCCGAGAAGGGCACTGAGATACTGGCCCTAGCCCTACGGGGTGCAGCAGGCGCGAAACCTTTACACTACACGAAAGTGTGATAAGGGGATCCCGAGTGCCTATACTATGTATAGGCTTTTTTCAAGAGTAAAGATCTTGGAGAATAAGTGGTGGGAAAGACTGGTGCCAGCAGCCGCGGTAATACCAGCGCCACTAGTGGGGGCCATGATTATTGGGCCTAAAGCGTTCGTAGCCGGTTTTGTAAATCTCTTGTGAAATCGTTGGGCTTAACCTAACGGCGTGCAGGAGACACTGCAGAACTTGGGACCGGGAGGAGTTGAAGGAATTCTTGGGGGAGCGGTAAAATGCAGTAATCCCAGGAGGACCACCTGTGGCGAAGGCGTTCAACTAGAACGGGTCCGACGGTGAGGAACGAAAGCCAGGGGAGCAATCCGGATTAGATATCGTCACTAACGTTCCGGATTTAGTCGTTGTGACGACTAAATACCCGAGTAGTCCTGGCTGTAAACGCTGCGAGCAAGGTGTTGCATATTCTAATAGGAATATGCAGTGTCGAAACGAAGGTGTTAAGCTCGCCGCCTGGGAAGTACGGTCGCAAGACTGAAACTTAAAGGAATTGGCGGGGGAGCACTACAAGGGGTGCGGCGTGCGGTTTAATCTAACTCAACGCAGAGAATCTCACCAGGAGCGACGGCAGGATGAAAGTCAGTCTGAAGGGCTTACTTGACGAGCCGAGAGGTAGTGCATGGCCGTCGTCAGCTCGTGCCGTAAGGTGTCCTGTTAA
>CAYHAM010000011.1:0-13949 GCA_964354685.1 uncultured Methanosarcinales archaeon | reverse complement strand
TTTTTTCATGTTTTTTGATGTGTATTTTGTGTTCTATATTTTTTGATATAAATATTACAATACAGCAATATTTATATTACCATTATTTTTATAACTCCTTTAGAACGAGTTTTTACACTTGTGCCCACTTGTGTAAGAGCATCCGTTTCATGGTTTCATAAGTACTGAAATACCCATTTCAGAAAATACTTATTGCCCAAAAATCAGTTTTTTGCCCAAAAAAACTTGATTTTCTATCTTTTCTATTAATGTGCTTGTATTTAAATATTATTAAAATATAACATATATTTTCAAAAAGCCATAATAGTATACTTTTTTGGTCATAAATATGCAAAAACCTTTTTAAGAGCCTCTGCTTCCTTAGTTTTATGGTTTTGTATTTTATTGGAATAGGACTTTTTGATGAAAAAGATATTAGTTTGAAGGGGTTAGAGGTGCTTAAAAAGTGTGAGAAAATATACTTAGACAACTATACTTCTAAATTGGGAGTTCCTATATATAAGCTAGAGCAGCTTTATGGTAAAAGGATAATATTAGCAGACCGAGAGCTTGTTGAGAAAAATGCTGAGCATACTATATTAGAAGATGCTAAAGATAAGCAGGTTGCTTTTCTTGTTGTGGGTGATGTTTTTTCTGCAACAACCCATGTTGATTTGTTGATTAGGGCAAAAGAGCTTGGTATAAAAACAGGGTTTGTTCACAATGCTTCAATATTCTCAGCTGTTTCTGTAAGTGGGTTGCAGCTGTACAAGTTTGGGAAAACAACAAGTATTCCTTTCCCTGCAAAAGGGTTTGAGCCAGCAACTCCTTATGATGTGATTAAAGAGAACAAAAAACAAGGGTTGCATACCATTGTGCTTCTTGACCTTGATCCAAAGAGTAATAAGTTTATGACGATAAAACAGGCAATTGATTATTTGTTAAATATTGAGAGCAAAAAAAGACAAAATGTTTTTACAGAAAATACTCTTGTGGTTGGTTGTGCAAGGCTTGGTTCTGACAAACCAATTGTTAAGGTTGGAAAAGCTAAACAAATTTCAGAGCAAGAGTTTGGAAAACCATTGCATTGCCTAATTGTTCCTGGAAAATTGCATTTTATAGAGGAGAAAGCTCTACATTTTTGGGAACAGGTTTAGATAAAATTGATCGTATTATGTAAAATATATTTTATAAAATAATAATGCTTATATACTATATATTGTTATCTATAATATACAGAACATATGTGTTGGGGTAATAATGGACGATAAAAAAAAGCAAGAGATTTTTAATGTATTTTTTAGGGAAAAACCAGCTATGATGCTGGTTGGCTTGAAGAATGCAAAGGGAGAGGTATATGCATCTTCTTTAGCAAAACAGATTGATTGCACTTATTCTCATGTTGTCAAGATCTTACAGGAGATAGAGAAAGCAGGATTGATTAATTTCAAGAAACAGGGAAGGCTAAAGCTGCTTACCCTAACAAAGAATGGCCAGGAAGTGGCAGAGCATATAGATAGTATAAGGAGATTGTTGTAGGATATTTCTTGAATGCTTACTATATTAATATTAACCAAAAACCTTAAATATAACCTTATAATTCTTTCTTTAGGGGTGTTAAAAAATAATTTTTAGGCAAAATGTTTATAGTAAAAAAACAGAAAAACGAGGTTTATTCACTTCCTGTAAAGGAGATTGATCCTAGAGATGCGAATATATTTAGTTCTGAGCTTGCTATTAAAATATTAAAACTGCTTGTTAAAGAGCCAATGTATCCTATTGAGGTGGCTAAGAAACTAAAGGTCCATGAGCAGAAGGTTTACTATCATATAAGGAATTTTGAGAAGGCAGGTATTGTAAGTGTTGCAAAGCAGGAAACAAAGCAGGGAGCTATTGCTAAGTATTACAAGTTAGAGCAGCCAGCGTTTTTTATTAAATTAAAAGAGTTGGAAGAAACCCAGAAGATTGGAACATTAAAGAGTGAGTCTGTTTTTCTAGAGCCTTTTATTAAGGATGGACAGCTGAATGCAGTTGTTATTGTTGGAAGCCCTGACCCTCATGGTCCTGATAAGGCAAGGAGCAGGGATGGTTATTATGGGATTGATTTAGGCTTATTCTTAGGTACTTTTTTGAATTATGTGCCTGATTTTAATGTTAGGTTAGATACAGAGGTTAGGCCAGATGATTTGAAAAAGAATTTGATTTTGATTGGTGGTCCTATTGTTAACAAGATTACAGAGCAGGTTAATGACAAGCTTCCAGTAAGGTTTAGTAAAGACAAGAATTGGTCTATTGAGTCAACTATATCTAAACAAGTTTATCCCACTGATGAGAGTGGGATTATTGTTTCAGCAAAGAGTCCTTTTGATAACAACAAGCATGTTCTTGTTGTGGCTGGCAAAAGGTTTTCAGGGACAAGGGCTGCAATTATTGCATTTTTGAAGCATTTTAGGGAGATAACTGAGGGTAATGTTTACAACAGAAAGATTAAGGCAAAGGTTGTTGAGGGCGTGGATTTAGATTCTGATGGGATTGTTGATGAGATTGAGTTTAGGGAGTGAGTAATTTTTAATTTTACTTTAGTCCAAAAGAATCAACAAAATCTATGATTAATTTATACTTGTTGAGATAATCAAAGCCTTTTTGGGCTAGAGAGTAAGTTTTTACTTTTTTTGCTTTATTCTCAGTTATGAATTTCTTTGAAATCAATTCATTTAAGTATTCTTCCATCATTTGGTGAGATAAATTTGCCTTGTAAAGTATGTGGGTCGGTTTAATTTTCCCATTCTTCTCTTGAATGGCATTTAGAATATCATGAATTACTTGGAGTCTGTCTCTCTTGCTGCTCATTTTCTTATAACCAAAATCAGGTTTGTTAAGATAAGTAAGTACGCTATTAATTCAAGGAAGTGTCCAATCACATAATATAATCCATGATTTAAAGAAAAAATGAAATGAATAGTGCCAAATAACAGAAAGGCAAAGGCTACCAATACAAGCAACATCCGAGGTTTTCTACTCTCAAAATAGTTTTTAAAATAGTGAATCAAGATATATAGTAACAAAACAGAGGATAATAGATAGAATATGTAAAGTTTATTTAGACTAAATATTAGAGATAGCATAATAATGATGAATAGCAAAGAATAAGCTTTTACACTTCTTATTCTTAATGTCATATATACTAATGTTATCAGCCCTGCCATGAAGAAGATCATGTGTGCAAAAATTCCTAGGTTGTTCATAGTATTAATGTTATTTATCCTAAGTAGTATGCTAATGTTCTCATTTAGCTCTGAGATAATAGCAAAATTCAAAAAAGATTGGATAAAATATGAAACGGAGATCGAAAAAAAAGCTATACTGAAAAGTTTTGATTCTTGTTGTTCTGATAATTTGTATATTTTAAAAGCATATATCCCTACTATGAGTGATACAATTGCAAAAGCTAATTCAAGCAGTATGTCATATCCCAAAAACCAGTTTGGTACCAAGTATATATTGGCCATGTGATTAGGTATTAGCAATACCCTTTTTAAGTTTTATGAAACACAATTCTTAATTTACCTTTAATAATAGATTAATAGGGGTCTTACTTTGCTATTTCTCATAAAAATTTTGGGGGTTGATAAGCATGAAAACAATAAAGGAGATTGAACAAGAGCTCTTGGTTAAAGAGCAAAGAATTGAATACTGGGAGAAATACCACAAGATCCCCTCATTTTCAGATCTTGTGGAAGTACCTGTGGAGGAGGTGATACTATGAATAACAATGAACTCATTAACAATTTGATATTAATTGGAGACCTGTATCACTGGGAGCTAGACCAACTTGGAAACTTTTTGATTAAGAACAATATGCAAAGAGTAATAAAAACATAGGTAATGTTCTGAAAATTTAATATTAAACAGAGAATTTTTATATAAGCTTTGACTATTTATTCGGGGGCGATAATAATGAAAAAATTACTTGTTCCTATAAGTTTAGTTTTAGCTAGTTCAAAAGCTTTGGCAGACATGGGCATGATGGAAGGTTATGGGATGATGGGTGGAGCAGGGATGTTTGGTTGGGGATTGCTTTGGTTGGTGTGGCTTGTATTAGGCGCTTTTTTGTTTTCAGCAATATTCTGGCTAACATACAATTGGTTGGTTAAAGACAAAAAGAAAAAGAGATGAAAATCGTCTAAAAAGTATAATGGAAAAAGCATGCCACCATTGTGAGAAAAAGAGGTTTTACCAAGAGCCTTTGTTTAAGGTAAGCATAGCTACATTAATCATTTTATTAATTTGTTATTTTGTGAGTTTTTTGAACCCAGTGTTTTTTGTGTTTGTTGATTATTTGAAGCTTATTTGGTGGGCTATTTTGTTGGGTTTTTTTATTGGAGGGATTATTGATTATTTTGTTCCAGATGATGTTGTTGTTAAGTTGCTTGGTAAAAGAGAGAAGAAGACAATATTCTTAGCAGTTTTGCTTGGTTTTGTGATGAGTGCTTGTTCTCATGGTATTTTAGCATTAGCTATACAATTGTATAAGAAGGGTGCTTCCACAGCTTCTGTTATTGCATTCTTGTTGGCAAGCCCTTGGGCAAATCTGCCTGTTACAATTTTGTTGTTTGGATTTTTTGGGGTAAAGGCTTTATTTTTAGTTGTGTCTGCTGTTGTGATTGCCATTATAACTGGATTTGCCTTTATGATTTTAGAAGACAAGGGCTTGATTGAGAAACACAAGTACAAAGGAAAATTAAAAGTTGAGAAGCAAAAGATAAAAAAGGATTTGAAATCAATTGTTAAGGGTGTTTCTAAGGGTGGCTTTGAGCTTGCAAAGATGGTTTTGTGGTGGATATTAATTGGGATGTTGTTGGCAAGCTTTGCTAGAGCCTTTATTCCACAGCACTTTTTCATGCGGTTTATGGGACCATCATTGATTGGGCTTTTGGTTACATTGGTGCTTGCAACTGTTATTGAGGTTTGTTCTGAGGGCTCTTCTCCAATGGCTTTTGAGATTTATAGACAAACAGCAGCATTTGGTAATGCTTTTACTTTTTTAATGGCAGGAGTGGCAACTGATTATACTGAGATTGGTTTGATATGGTCAAACATTGGTAAGAAAGCAGCAATTTGGTTAGTAATAATAACAGTGCCACAGATTTTGGTTTTGGGGTATTTGTTTAATGTTTTGCTTTGAATTGATCTAACTTTTTAATATCTTCAAAATCCATTTTCCAACCAATTGCTCCGAGGTTTTCTTTGAGATGCTCAATATGAGTGGATTTTGGTATTGTAATAACATTCTTTTTTGAAATCAACCAATTTATTGCTATTTGAGCCTGTGTTTTTTTGTATTTCTTTGATAATTTATCCAAAACTTCAAAACCAGGTTTAGCAAGTTCACCTTTTGCAATTGGCCTGTATGCTATAACCATGATGTTATTTTTTTGACAATAAGGTATTATTTCTGACTCCATGTTAGTTGTCCACATACCTTTGTTTCTAACTAAGAGATTGTATTCTATTTGATTTGCAACAATCTTGTTTTTGGAGTGAGATTGTGCTTCTTTCATTTCTTTAACCGAAAAGTTGCTTACCCCAATGAATCTAACCAATTTGTTTTCAACCAAGTGATCCATTGCCTTCATTGTTTCTTTTAGAGGGATACTAAGATTAGGTCCATGGATCAAGTACAAATCTATGTAATTAGTTTTCAATCTTTTTAGGCTTGCTTTTGCAGCAAATATAACATCATCGTGTCTCAAGTGCTCTTGTGAAACTTTTGTGACAATAAACAGCTTTTTTCTGTCAAAGCCCTGAATTGCTTCTGCAACCAATTCCTCAGCATGGCCTTTGCCATACACTTCAGCTGTGTCAATGTGCGTCATTCCAAGTTTAACTGCAGTTCTTATTGCTAAGATCTCTTCTTTGTCATGGGTTGTGTTCCTTTCATATTTACCACCCATGCCCCATGTGCCAATACCTAAAATAGGGATCTTAACATCACCAACTAATGTTTTGGATTCCATTTAAACAACTCTTTCTTCCATAACTTGTTTTCTTAAAACTGTTTTTGTGATTTTAATAAACTCTTCTTCCCTTTCTGTGGGGATTAGTGCGCCTGCTGCGTGCATATGGCCACCTGCGTTTTCTGCTCCAACCCGTTGTGCTATTTTTGATAACAATGTGTTAAGATCAACATCTCTTGAGTTTCCTACAAGCCTCATGCTCACTTTTGTATAACTATCTTCCATTTGCGCCATTGAGACGATGAAAGAGCCTTCTTTATACTCCTTTGATTTTGAGATTATTGAGGCTAGTGTTCCAACAATTGTTGGCATTATCTGGTCGTGGGTGTTGATTATTACAAAGCCTTTTTCTTGAATAATAAAATCAGTCTCTTTGTTTTTTTCATACCATTTCAAGGCCTTGATTATTTCCCTTTTATAGTCAGACAAAGCTCTGATTGCCATTTTTTTTGTTTTTTCATCTCCAAGGCATGCGCCTATGCCAAGTGAGGCTTTGTTTAATCTTCCGCATGCATTAAGCAAAGTTGAGAATTCTTTAATATCTCGTAGAGGAGATTCTTTTTCTTCCTCCTTCAAAATATAAACAGGGCTAAAGATGTCTTCAGGATCTTTCTCTTCTAGTCTTCTTATGATCATGCCTTCAATTAGTTTTCGTAATTCTGCTTGGCTTAGATGAACAAGCTTTCTCCACTCTTTATCTTTTTTGGGTTCTATGCCTATTTGTTTTAGGAACTGGATTGCGCCGCTTTCGCTTCCTGTAACACCAGGGATATAAGGGTCTGTGCAGTATTCAAGCACTTTGTGCAATGGTTTTGTCTGGACTCCAAATAGCCTTAAGCCTTTGATTGTCTTTATCTTGTCTTTTTCTATTGCTGTTTCAAGTATTTTTTTGTTTAATTCTGATAATCCACCATCATCTTGGATGTCGCCTATTGCACCCATCAATGCTATATGGGCCATGTCTTCTAGTTCTTTGTTTAGTGTTTTTGCAAAGAGATAAACAACACCAGCTCCACTTATTTGTTTTGAGCCATCAATTCCAAAAAGGTGCGGGTTAACATGCACAACATTTTCTGATTGTTTTAATTCAGGGTCGTGGTGGTCTAAGATAAAGACTGTTTTTTTGCTTAGGTGTTTTTTGATTAGTTTTAGCTGGCCAGATCCAATGTCTGTAAAGAATAGGTATTTGTATGATTCATTTGCTAGTGCTCTTACTGTGTTTTCATCTAGGTTGTGGACTATGGATACGGAGTATTTTCTGTTTTCTAAGTTGAATGCTTTTATTAATATAGAAGAGGCACAGATTCCGTCAGAGTCTAGATGGGAGACTATTCTTATTGTTTCTTTTGAGTCTAGTTGTTTGAATTGTTGAACAGCATAATTTATGTGCTGTTCAAATTGTTTATAATTTTCCAAGTTCAACCACTCTATTCTATATACATCCTTATGCCCTCAGGATCGTACTTAAATTCTTGTGGAAGCTTTTTTGTGTTTTTGTAGTATTTTACCAGGCGTCTTATTTTTGAGTCTGTTAGTATTAAGCCTCTGTTAGCAGTCATGTCCTTTTTGTTTTCTTCTCTGTGTTTTTGTATTGAAACACGCTTTTTCATCAAACTGAGCAAGTCCTCTGGCAACTTTGGAGAGAGCTTTTTTTCTGCCATTATCTGGGTTATCCTTTTGCCAGCTAGTTTTTTGACATCAGGTATGCCATAAGTGTCTCTTAGGAAGATACCAATCTGAGAGGAGGTCTTGCCCTCTCTTGCGAGCTTTGCAACCAAAAGCTCTACCTCGTTCTTTCTATATCTCATCCAGGTTAGTTTTTTGTCTTTTAATGGTTTTGATGAACCGCTTTTACCTTTTTTCCTTGAATACATTCTTGCCATTTTTTTGTACCTCAATTATACTCAAACCATTAAAAATTTAATGGTTTTCGTAATAAGCAAACACATTATCCTATGTGTTTGCTATAAGGAAGTAAGAATCAGAATCTTATCTTCCAGTATAAGCAAGCTGTGACATTAAATTCGCCAGAATTTATGGCGAGCCACGACCGGCTTATCTATCAATGCTTAGGAATCTAAAGAGATTTATAAAGTTTTGGGTATAATTCTTAAAATATCTTCGAAGTTCTCAAAAATAAGATACCAAAACTATCCCTATCAACATTAAAAAGATTGCAAAATATTGCTGCATCTTGAGCTTTTCTTTGTAAACAAATTTGCCATACAAAGTTGCTACTAATGGGTTTGAAGAGTAGAGTGCTGCAACAATGCTAACATCAGACACTCTGATCCCAAGATTATAAAATAATGAACCTACTGTTACACAAAGAGCCAAGATAAATATGTAGGTTAATGTTTTTTTATCAGGGAGTTTAAAACCGATTTTTGAGATTTTTAAGTTTATACCACTATAAACCAGGTTACCAAATTCTATAATAAATGATGTTAATATTGGACCCAAAACATTTACTGGGATTTTGAATAAGAAAAAAACAAGTCCCCATAATACACACGTTATCAAGGCAAAGGGAACACCGCTTGAGATTTTGAATAAATTGGAGTTTTTTATATCTTTGAAATTTATCGATATCAATACAATTCCAAATATTATCACCAGAATTGCAAACAATTGCATTTGATTTAGAGATTCTTTGAAAAAGATGATTGAGAATAGGATTGTAAAAACAACAGAAGAGCTTGCAATAGGGCTAATAATCCCCACTTTTCCGATTTTCAAGGCTTTGTAAAAAGTGACTAAAGGGATATATCCAATAAGAGAGATAACAAAAGTGATTAGAATATAAGTTGGTGAAAAGTCTGTTTCAGATAAAAAGAATAAAAGCACCATAAATAATATCAGGCTCATAAAGATACTTCGAAAGAATATTACCCTTCTTGCGCCAATCTTTTTTATTGGGACTTGAGATATTCCATTTCCTAAACCAAAGCCAAGCATTGCAATTAATCCAAAGATGGTTCCTAAGGAAATGCTCATAAGTCTGTATTATTAAAGGGTATATATATTGTTTTCTAAATAAAGAAATAAAATAGCCCCGCCAGGATTCGAACCTGGGTCTCCTCCTTTCTTTGCAAAGCTCCAAAGGGAGGAATGATTGGTCTAAGCCAAAGCTTTATTTGACCGCTACACCACGGGGCTATAAAGCAATTGAAGTTTTTATATATTTATAAAGATTGCTATTAAGATCTTTATTTTTATTAATAATAAAATATTTAGCGAGTTGCCAGTGCTTAACTACATGAAAGGCAACTCGTGGTGATTCTGTTCCTATTTACCTTAGGAAGAAAGGAACAATAGAAAGCACACCTGCTGGATGCTGAGTGTGGTATATCACCACTAAAGATTTTTAAAATTGGTATTAGTTTATTATTTACGAGTTGCTAGGTGTTCATTCAGTTTTCTAGAATGTTCTTTAAAGTCATTGCCCAAGCTATTCAGACTTCTGCTTACCATATCTAACTTGCCTGATAGTTCACCAATCTTTAAACCAATTGCTAAAGAACTAGCTACAAAACCAGTTAAAATTACAGTTAAGAGAAGAACTATAATCTGCTCAAACTCTGGGGATTTTCCAAGGAGTTCGAGAAGTATCCAAGCTATAGCAACCAAGCCTAGTATTAAGAATAATATTGTAAATATCCAGGCTAAGATATTGAATAGCTCTTTTATTTTATTTTTCATCTTACTCCCTTTGCTAACCAGATCAGTAACAGTATGATAATGATTATTGAAATTACTAAGAATACTATATTAATTGGAAATTCTTTAAGTTTCATATGTTTACTTCATCTAACACAGATTTATATATCTTTCGTTAGCTTTTCCGAAAAGTTTCTATCAATTATAAAACCACTGGACATCTCCACATAGCATTTATATAGTGAATTGTTTTTTTTAAAAAAGGGGAAGATGCATATTCCTTGTATTAGATGTAAAGGTAATAATCCGCAGCTTTATTGTGGTAGAACTTACTGTCCTATTATTGCTAAGTCTGAGGCATTGTTTAAGGTTAAAGAGAAAACAACTAAACAAGATTTTTTTGGCTCTAGCCCGAGTCCTTTTGTTGGCAGGTTTGGTTATCCTAGGATTAACGTTGGAGTTTTGAGTACTGAGGAACAAGACTCTTGGGTGTATGATGCTCCTAGGTATTGGGCAGAGTCTAATTTTGAGATTCCTCAGATTATTGATTTTAGGTCTGCTCTTATAAATTCTAGGTTTCTAGTTAATGTCAAGGATCAGAATAAGTTTTTAGAGGTTAGTCAAGAGGTGGGCATGGCTTCTAGGCCAGTAGAGTTAGAGATAAACCTAGAGCACAAGCCAATGTTTAGAGTAAAAACAGATGCTTATACTGCTCCAATGGGGCCAAATGCAAGGCTGAAGAATGTTGAGATAACTTCTAACCCAAAGATATCTCATAAGGTGGAAAAGGTTGTTGATGATTGTGATTTAAAGGCGACGAGTGCTATGGTTTATCTTTATGAACACAGTTTTGATGAAAACTTTTTAACAAGGTTGTTGAGTGTTGGTAATTTAGGGGTTAAGCCTCAGCGCAAACTTGTTCCAACAAGGTGGAGTATTACTGCAGTTGATGACAATGTTGGTAAACATTTGATAGAAGAAATAAAACAATATAAAGAGGTTGATTACATTGCTTATTTTGGTGGTTATCTTGGAAATTATTATCTAATTCTGTTTTTTCCAGAGGTGTGGAGCTATGAGCTGTTTGAAACATATTTGCCAATGGCAAGTTGGAATATAAGTGATAAAGTACAATTCTCGACAGATTATGAGCCTTACACTGGCAGGAAGGGTTATGCAGAGAACTGTGCTGGGGGGTATTATGCTGCAAGGCTTCCTATTTTAGAGAAATTAAATGTTATGAAAAGACAGGCAAGTGTTTTGGCCTTGAGGTTTATAACAGGTGAGTATTACATTCCTTTGGGAGTGTGGGTTGTTAGAGAGGCTGTGAGAAAAACAATGCAAAGAAAGGGTATAGAGTTTGAAAGCAAGGAGTTGATGCTGAATTATGCAAAAGGTTTGATAAAAAAGAGGTTTGGTTATGATTTGGATGGTTTATTAAAAGAGAGCATATTGCTTAAGAACATAAAAACCCAAAGAAAATTAACAAGCTTTCTAAGTTAAAATAAAATTTTCATATATATTTAATATACTTTTTTCTATACTAATATCTAAAATAGAAATATTTATATATTATATGTAGTTGTATGTAGAAGTATGAGGCATAGCTAGCATGAAAGAGCGCATAACAATAACAATTGACAAAGAGCTTCTTGAGTGGCTTGACAAAAGAATAGAGAAGAAGATGTTTGCTAACCGCTCTCATGGTTTTGAGTTTTTGATAGAAAAAAAGATAGAGCAGAGAAAAAGATGAAGGAGCGCATAACAATAACTTTGGACAAGAAGCTGTTGAAGTGGTTAGATGGAGAAGTAGACAAAAGGGTGTTTGCTAACCGCTCTCATGGTTTTGAATATCTTATTGCAAGGGAGATGGAAGAGGAGAGATGAGAAAAAAGGGTTTGTTAGATAATAAGTTGGTGTATATTTTGGTAATTAGTTCTTTAATAATCTTGAGTGTAATCGGTTTAATTATGGTAAAAGAGTTCATTGCTCTTGCTGCTCAATATATCCCTGGAGAGTCTGGTTACATAACAGAGGTTGAGATACAGATGCAATACAATGCAACTGACTGGGCTGGTGCATGGGGTTTTGCAATCTGGATTCCTGGTTATGGTGGAATCACTCCTTCAATAACACTCCAGGGAGATAGCGTAGAACAGATTAACAATTTATTCTTTGATTGCATAGATAAGGATGGTGGAGAGATTTATGCTTCTACATCTCAAAACATTGACTGGGATACTGTGACAAATGCTTCTACTTCACAGGTTGATGATTTTTTGAATGTTTCCGCATCCTATCCATTATCTGGTACTAGAACATTCACACAGACTATAAATGTGAAACTTGGTAACAATAACATATCAAACGTGCCTGCAATATATACATTTCAATATCAAAATGGATCTAGCACAAGGTTTGACGTTGGTGTTTTAACTGATGGTAATGGCAATCTTATTTTTGTAACAACCAATATTCATCCCAACACCCCAGAAACATTGTACTCAAATGAATCTGAGGTTTATGGAAATTATCAGACAATGCTTCCAATACCTAATGGCTCAAGTCAAAAATACTATTTCTTCCGTGATCCTTATGAATCATGTCCTACTGGGTGGGGTGTTTTTTCAAATGGAACCATTAGTGGTGTTGTAAGAGATAATAGAACAAATCAAACACTGGCAAATGCAACTGTTGTGGTTGGAAGTGTTTTAACAACCACAAATGAAAGCGGAGAGTATTTCATTAATGTGATTGAAGGGAGGTATCAGCTTGTGGGTATTAAAACAGGTTACGAGGTTTACATTGACACAATGGATATTTATGCTGAGCAAAACATCTCATACAACTTTTCAATGGAACCATTAATGCCAAGGATAGAGTATAATGGTAGTGTTACGGGGTATGTAACAGATGATACAACTGGTGGTCTTCTTGGGAATGTCACTGTCAGCATTGGTATACAGACATATATAACAGGTAGTGAAGGTTTTTACAATATGACTGCTCCAGCTGGCAACTACACAATTGCTGGTATTAGAGGTGGTTACTATCCATATATTGGCACAATAGATATAACAGCAGATAATATCACATCGCACAACTTCACTTTAAGCCAAATTCCTCCTCAAGGCCAAGGTCCTGGCCAAGGGGCTGGTGGAGCCGGAGGAGGTGGGGGAGGCGGAGGTGGTGGTGCAGGCGCAGCTCAGATCGTGGTTGTTGAAGAAAAGCCTGGACAGATTGATTATTACATCTCAATTGAAAGCCTAAGGAAAAGGGTTAGGATTGGGCAGTTTATAGAGGATATTCTCAAGGTATATAATTTCAAAGATAGTTCTCTTCATATAACTATGTGGTTAAGTGGGGATGTTGTGCCGTTTGTTGAGCTTGATAAAAATGAGTTGACTATTGATGCAAAGTCTGATGGTATGTTTAAGGTGACAATGTTTGGGTTTAATGAAACAGGCACTTTCACAGGAAACCTTAACTTTGGTGGAGATATAAATGGAACAATTCCTATAGAGCTCGTTGTTAGAAGTGAGGAAAGGTTACCAATACAAGCGCTTGTGATGAAACTTGATACGTTTAATGAAAAAGTAAATCCTGGTGGCAAGCTTAGTTATAAACTTGATTTGAGGAACTTGCTCACAGATATAAACTATAATGTTTTAGTTAGATATAATATATCTAATGAAAATAAGAGTATTAATGTCATGATTAATGAAGAGAATGTTGAGATACAAACTTTTCTATCTTTGATACATGAATACAAGATTCCAGAAGATTTTCCTGAAGGAAGATATGTTCTAACTGCAAATGCTTATTATCTAAATTTAACTTCAAGTGTTTCTACTGTTTTTAGGGTTGGAAAACCATTTTACATGTATGCTGTTTTTGGTGTTATTCCACTATGGCTATTGATTTTAATTGCATTAATTATTTGTTTGGTTGTTTATGCGATTTATAGGTATAGGAAAGCACAGCTGGCAAAGAAGCGTTATGTTATGAAGGTTGATCTAAAGCTTTTGCCAAAGCCTGGGCCAAGGAGTGCCTACCTTGGTAAGATTGCTGAGACTGAGCACAAGGCTTACCTTGATTTGGATAACCTTACCACTCACACTATTGTGGCTGGTTCTACTGGTGGTGGTAAAACCGTGGCTGCTCAGGATATTGTGGAAGAGGCCCTGCTTAAGGGTATTGCTGTTATTGTGTTTGATCCTACTGCTCAATGGTCGGGGATGCTCAGAAAGTGCGATAACAAAAAAATGATGGATATGTATCCTCAGTTTGGTA
>CAYHAM010000010.1:0-28474 GCA_964354685.1 uncultured Methanosarcinales archaeon | reverse complement strand
TTGATATTTTTGCCCATGCAAGAGCTTCATCATAACCATCTTCCAAACGAATATACTCTTTACATTGGTGCCTAATAAGATCATCAAGGTTTACAGTAGAAGGTATATATCCTAAAACAGTAACAGCTGCCAAGTTGCCCTCTCTTATTTTGTAAACTATAGGTTTTTTTGATACTTCCATTTTGACTCACCCAAGAAATCACCAATTTTTCAAAGATTGGTACAGAAGGCAATATTTAAACCTTTGCAAGAAGCATTGTTTTGATAGTGAATTGAGTGGTTGGTGGGGTTGTGATTGATTTAAATGATTAGTGAAAAACTTATTACTGCTATTTTGTTTGCTATACATTAAGACCAAGCCTCTCTGTCAGACCAAGTTCCTTTGCAAGTTGAATAACACCTAATTCTCCAAGTCTATGCATCTCATCATATGGCTTTTCCAAAACCTTTTGTCCAAGAATAATCTTCCTATGTTTACCATGTGTTGTGGTTAAAAACCCAACTGATTCAAGATAATCCTTTAATCTATCTGCCAAATATGTACTATCACAAGATATAACATACTTCCCTGGCTTTAAACAATTGTGAACACTCTCCAATGCACTTTCTATGCTACCATCCCATCTTAAAATAGAATACATTGATCCATAAAATAAAACACCATCCAAAGAATTATTCACAAAAGGCAAATATTGGGCATCAGCAGCTATTGGATGTATCTTTTCTCTTCTTCTAGAAAAATAATAATATAAGTTCCAAGGTGGGTAAAGATACATTTGAAAATCCCCTAACCAATCTCTGTATATCCGGATATGTGCTTCTTCTTTATCAATTGCATAAACAGCACCACAAACACCTGCTAGCCTAAGAGCAGGGCTTATATTTATACCACAACCTATTTCAGCCACCCTGTCTCCTTCTGAAATTCCAGCCAGTTCCATGGCTTCTTTAACAAGACCCATTTGAAATCTCCTTCTTACAAGAAATCACACACTTTTTAACATTGTGGATAAAAGAAGATATTTAAACCTTTCCAACCAGAACTGTTTTGAGGAGATATTTTTAGATATATTTATAAATTCTAACTCTTCTATTATATGTGAAAAAGAGGTAGGAACAGTATAAAAACTTACCTCATGAAATTCTTTGAGGTATTTGATTAAAAATGGCTAAAAAACACATTAATGAACACTATTTTGACGAAGAATCAAGGGCAATGTATTATGTGGTTGGTGCTTCCTATAGTAGAGATGTATTGTTAGAACCAAGCCAAGGTTTCAGGTTCATATCCACTCATAAAGACTTGGTTGAAATTGTGAGAAGAGAACTAGAAAGTGAGCATAAAATAATTCTAGACCCAAGAGGTAAGCCCTCATACAGACTTGAGGTGGATGATGTACCTCATATGTATTCAAGGCTTGAAGAATTGGGACTAGCTGTTCCAAAAAACCAAAGAGGCTTTCCAGAAAATATTCCGGAGGAGTATATCCGTCACTTTACAAGAGGATTTACAGATGCTCAGGGTAGAGTATTTACTCATCTCGGTGGTAAACTCACAGTAATATCTATTTCTTTCAACCTTTTGTTTTTAAAAGGTTTACACAAAGCACTTCAAGAATATGCTGGTGTAGAACGTGGTAATCCATCCAGAAATAACATTGTTTATTCACATAAAGACTCATTAAGAATCCATAATTTTATTTATGGTGAATGGGAATTCATTGAGGAACATGGTTTGTATCTACCATCAAAAAAAGAGATTTTTACTCTAGATTACTCAGGAGATCGCTCAATCAGTGTTAGTCGGGTTAAGTTAGAATAAACTTATCGTCGGCAAAAACCCATGTTCTTACTTTTTGCTCTCTGGTTTTCTCATCTATTGGCTCATAACGAATTAAACAACAATATTATGAGCTAATATTTAGTTATAAGACGCCGAAGTATATAAATTATTCCAAAATCCATCGGAATATACGATTCAATGAGCCAACCTGGAAGAAAAAGAAGACGACTACGTTTTATATAAATAAAAGAAGACGACGACCAAAAACAGGGTTCAGGAATATAATTTACAACAACAAATCTTATATACCAGCAACAGGTAATATATTTTATCCAAATAGCTGAATTTTTTATTCGGCTCTTGGAAAAACCAGCAGGAGGTAAACTTACTATGAATGTACTCACTAATCATAGTAGGAACTGTAGCATGCCTCCTTTTGGTATCAGTTACTTCTAAGTCCCAACAATCCAGCAAAGGCATAGATGTTAGTCCAAGATTCTCTATTCCTTTTGCTGAAAGGATTAAATCAAGGGCAAATAGTAAAGGATTTGGTTTTGCGGAAACAGTTAGGTATTACTGTGCTCTTGGAATGGAAGCTGAAGACTTCTTATTAAAGAGAAATCCTGAAATGGGAAATATAGACGAAACAAGACCTGCTAGATGCAGGAGTAATCGTCAAGTGTTGGGGATTGATTCTGACTTAATACCTCATCTTGAAAACAATCCTTGGGGCTTTGCTTCCAAATCAAAATATGTCAATCACTGCATAAGGAAAGATATTGTTGCAAGGAAAAATAACCATGAAAGAAAGTAACAAAGTGGTTGAAAGAAAAGCACCTTACAAAAAGGTTGAATCTAGCAGCAGTAGGGATAAATTGCCAATAGTGCAAGAACAAGTGTTGGAGATGGTGACTAGTAATTTTTTAACAATAGAAAAAATAGCTTCTGTTAGAGGAGTAACGGTTCAAGCCATATATAAAACAATTAAGAAACTAAAGTTAAAAGGTTACCTAACTGGGACGTACATTGAAGGGTTTAAAGCATGGGGGGTTACAAATGAGGGTACTCGGGGGGAGGGGGAGGGCTTTAGTAATGATAAGACAATTAGATTACATGGGGAGCAATTTAAAATACCCATTATTGAGATATTAAATAAACGAAAATATCAATCTTTACTCGGTCAAGAAAAAATAATATTTGGAAGAAGGGTTCGTTTTTGGAAAAAATGTATTGAAGTGTATCCTAATGCAAAAGAGGAAGGAAAAGAAGGACAAAATCTAGGTTTCTTTGGGAAAGATGAGGATGAAGCGGATGCAAAAAGTGCAGAATTTCATTTGAGGTTATTTAACCATATTCAAGACTATGCTAAGGTAAAAATTATTAGGGTGGGTGTACAACTTGAGAGAGTAATTGCACATTATCGGGTTCAGGCACACTATGCCACAACACACGATGCTATTGCACAAAGTTACATTAAACAGAAACAAGTCTTCAAAATAATTGAAAGAAATGGAATTTGCTGGATGTTAGCTGATAATTCGTTTGGATTAGTAGAAAGAGAAGCAACTCATCCGAAAACCAGTGGACCTGACAGTAGAATTGTAAATAAGCATTTAAACTCATGGAGAGATAATCCAGATTGTCCAACCTTACCAGAACTAGCAATAGCAGTGAAGGAATTATGTATCAATTCAAATAATGTTGTAGATAGTGTTAGTTCTAACACCCAAACATTAGGAATCATACTCAGTCTTATCAAATCATTTTTACCTAATGGGGAAAAACACACTTCTGATGAGAAAGACAATTCCAGACCAGGTTCACCCCCTCCATATATAGGTTAAACTTCAATATCTCGCAAAGTAGCACAATATTAATGGGTGCGACATTGAGAAGATACAAAACCATACTCTTTTATGTATCTTGAAATTTGGTCTTTAAGAGCATTTACTTTAATCTGGAGGGTTTCTTTTACTTCGTTAGGTATTGATTCAAAGATTAATTTTGAATCTTTGATATAGGCATCTCTTGCGTTTTCATCCATTATCTCGTTATGCCTTTTTAATATTTGAAGAGTCTCAACAATCTTATTTGAGTAAGGATTACTTCCATCCGAATGGGACTTAACTTCATCTATGAATTTGTCAAAATCACTTCCAGAACGGACTTCAAAGGTATGCTTTTTTGACAAATGTGATTCTAACTGGAAAAGTACTGTTAATATATGCCGATGTATCTGTAGTGGACCATCTCGCAAATGAATTCGTTTAATCGTATCCAAAATTCTTTCCGTATTTTTGTCTCTTTCCATAATACGCATATTTGTGGCATCTTTCTCGTTAGGAAGTATATTCTTTCTGGCAGATTTAGATTTAGGAACGGCTTGATAAGATATTGATTTAATCACCATAAGAATATCTTTCAGCAATAGTGAGTCAATAGAAACAGAGTATGTGCTAGTAGGATTTTCACCTACATAAGACTTAAACGCTTGTGTTATTATAGCTTCTTCAGCATAATAAACTTTTTCTTTGCCTTTTCCACTAGAAGATATGAACCCTGCATTTTCAAGATTGTCTAGCGACCTATTAACCGCCTCTCTGCTCTTGAAACTGCTTGATTCTGAAACTACCTTCTTATAATATTCTGAAATCCATTTAGCAGACAACCCGCTTATGTGGAGAAGGAGAAGATAAACCTTTACATCAATCGGTCTTAATATTATTTCCTTATTCTTAGTATGCCTAATCAAATTTATTTTGAGCTTCTCGTAGGATAGTACAACTTCTTCAGGTATGGTAGATGATTTCATGTTCCACGTCAATAGAAAGTCATGCTCTATATATAGATTTTTGTATTTCATTGTGAACAAAATAGCCGAATTTTGATTTCGTTCTTTATTAACCAATGTGCCACAATATATTATTATGAGGTGTCACAAAATGAAAGAAAAATTAGTTGATGAAAAGATACTGAAGTGGTTTCATGCTTTCTGTGAAAAGTATAGCATTGAACCAGAATTGTTTGACATACAATCAGAAATGGATAGAACCCTGACTTTTGGGGAGAATATAAGCCATATTGAGCCTAAACTAAAGCTCCTGATTAAGCCAGAATTGTTGTTGACTACTGCAGATGTATCGCAATTAAGAGATATGGAGAAACAAGCCATCAAAGCTGAATCTGATAGAGTTATGCAAGAGTTTAAGAAACAAAAAGCAGTAATGGTGACAACACACAAGACAGACCTACTCAAAGACCATCTCAGAATGGTTGTTGAGAAGAAATGTCCCTGCCTACTTGTGCAGGGTCGTACAGGCATAGGAAAAACACATGCAGTAATTAACACTTTGAAAGAGATGGGTGCCGAATTTGAGTACATGTCTGGATTTTCTACCCCGTTGGCACTGTACCAGTATATGTATGATTATAGAGATAAGCTTTTGGTGCTTGATGATTTGGAAGGATTATTCTCGGATTTCAGGGCTGTTTCTTTGCTAAAAGCTGCTACTGGAGAGA
The DNA here is from genome assembly GCA_964354685.1 of uncultured Methanosarcinales archaeon. Taxonomy (GTDB): domain Archaea; phylum Nanobdellota; class Nanobdellia; order Woesearchaeales; family JAGVZT01; genus CAYHAM01. The sequence goes on along the minus strand of CAYHAM010000010.1, from coordinate 23,172 downwards.
CTAATGGGAAAAGGATAGTAAGCTATAACACAACTAGCAAGGCAGCAAAGGATTATCCAACCAAGTTTGAGATGAAAGAAGGAATTGTCATACTATGCAATGAAGTAAATGGTAATAGGCACAATGAGAACTTTCTTGCCTTGCTGTCACGAGCAATAAAGTATCAGATGAAGCTTACACATACTGAGATTCTTGATATTTGCAACAAAATCCTAGAACAAAGAAAACTGAACAACACACAGAAAGATAGAGTTCTGCAAATTATTAAGGATAATGTCACAGAGGCATCAGGATTCAATCTAAGGGAGCTTGATAAATTAATCCAATGTGTGGAGTATAATCCTGAAAAATCAGAGGAACTCTATCTTTCAACATTAGATTTTGATGAAGAAAATCATCTGGTCTTGAAACTAATGCGTAGCGAGCTTGCTGTTGAGCAGCAGGTTAACAAGTTTGTTGAAGAGACAGGCATGCATCGTGCCACTTTCTATCGCATCAAGAAAAAGATGAAGGAGTTGATGGGAGAGAATCGCAAAGTGACAAGTACCTTAGAGGGGGTGAGAGAATGAATGCAGAAGTTAGTGAGCTGTATGCACATGTCCTAGAGAATGTACCAGGGTTACGAGAACAAATTAGGTTAGCACATGAGTTAAACAACGAATATTATAGAAATTGGCGAAGAAGTCGCAAAGTCGCACATATTCGCAAAGATGCGACAATGCGACATAATAAAAAAATACAAGGAGTTGAATAAAATGAATAAAACTGTGAAATGCAAGACATGTGAAGGATTAGTTGTTAGTAAAGAAAAGGTGAAGTAGAATGGAACAAACACAAAAGAAGAATACAATGGAAGACTTATTTCAAGAAGTAATAGAACTTGTAATATTGAAAGCGATGCTAAAGCACTTGGAAAGTAAAAGAAAATGCGGAGGTACTTGGGATGGAAAAGAAACAGACTCAAACAAGGATTAAGATTGGTGCCAATATTCATCATAAATTAAGAGTGCGTTCAAGAAAAATGCGGTCCAGAGATGTACAATTTGCATTATTAGAATTTCCTTGCGGATGGCGTGCTAGAGATATAGCAAAGGTACTGTTAAAAGGTACAGATAGGCACGGAGGGAACAATAATGGAAACTGAAGAAGTAATAAGGTGCATGCGATGTGGAGATAAGATATTATTTGACCGTTGGTTTGAAGTTGGAGGTAAGAAATTTTGTATTGGCTGTATAAAAAAGGCTTCAGCTGCATACGACCGCTATATCTTAACATTAGAAGAACGATAAATTAGGAGGAGGATGAAAACAATGGTGAAAAAGCAAAATCGCATTAGAGAATTAATACAACTAAAATTGAAAAATGTGAATTTGAATAATGCAGTGACAAAGAGTGATAAAAAAGATACTAAAATGTGCCTAGGAAACAGTACGCTTGTAGCAGTTAGGATGGATGACAGAACAGAAATTTTCAGATTTGGTAATAAGAAAAAGGCGAAAACATTTTTCAACCAATGCAAGAACTATGGAGTAGAATGTGCAATAACAATAGATAAGAGTAAATCCCATCCAGAGTCGGAAACCAAATAACTTTCTTTTCTTTTTTTAATGTGAGTATAATATTATTTATACTCGCAATAAATATAATTATGTAGACGAAAAGGATAATCAGAATTGTGAATATATATGGCGTAGCCCAGCAATATTTATATACGGGGAAGAGATATAATTCTATAGAAAAACAAAGCAGCTGGCAACACACTTGGCAATACTTATTCTGCTGCATAATAGGTGGTGTGCTATGCCGAAAAAATATCAGCAAAAAAGATTTCAGATAACAGAGGATATGGTTGCTTTAAGGAGAGCTTTATCATATCCTGAAATTGTATTATATTGGGAAAATAACATAATTGGTGCTCCAAATACGCAAAAGAGATACCTATATGCTTTAGGAACAATGAGGAATGAACTGGGTGACCTTAACAACGTCACAGAGCAGCAATTAAGGAACTATCTCACAAGCATATACAATGATGAGGACAAATCAGCATCTTACTACAATATATTCTTAGCAGTTGCTAGAAACTTCTTTTACTATCATTTGAAAAGGGGATTTCCTCATCCTGACGATAAAAACTATGTCGTAGCACAAACTGAACCTGATAAGGGAGTATTCTCTCATAAGGCTATGGCATCATTATTTTCTGTAATATCCAAGGACACAAATGCTTCCTTATGGCTAGTTGTGTTTGGCTTATGCAGTTTTGGGCTAAGAGTTGGCGAAGCTTGTCACTTGTATATCAAAGACATCAATTTTGTTGACGGAATAATACAGATAGTGAGAACCAAGCATTATTGTCCCAAGAGATGGTCTCCAAAAAGAGAGCGTTACATAAAAATAAGTAGCCAAATGATTGAATACATCAATAAGTGGCTTGATGTGAGGAAAGAGATTGTCATTGACAAGGATTATGAGCCTCTCCTTGTTATTGATAACAGAATTGTTAAAAGGAAAGGTCGTGGAAAGAGTACTGAGCATTCAAACAGATATGGGAAGAGCCTTAAAGAGTATGAGGTGCAGCGTGTCTTTAAGAAGTTTCTAAAAGAAGCAAAATTATCACATGACATGCATCCACATCAGCTGCGGGCAACATTCATCACCTCAATGTTAGATAAAGGCACACCACCGCATGAACTGATTATTTCAACAGGGCATGCTTCAACAAGGTCATTAGATGTTTACATTAGGATTAGTAATAAGCGAGACCGTGTTAAAAATATGCCAGATAATATCTTACCATCCATTTAGGCAAAAATAATATTGTTGTTGTTTCATCGTCGGAGAAATATAGTATAACACAGATATTTTTATATAGTAGTTCAAACATTTAAGGGTTAGAAGCGTCTAATACATCCAACAAAACAACCCGATAAGTCGCTTTCTAAAAATTAGTAGATGGAGGTATTAGAATGGAAAACGAATTTGATGAATTAGAAAATAGTAGTAAGGGTAGGGGCTGGCATAACCGTCAGCCAGGAGGAATAGACCATGTTAGACATGTACTAGCTGGTAGGGGTATCAAAACAGGTAGAAGCAAAGACCAAGAGACTAAAAAGCTTGAACAAATAAAGCAACTATCTGAAGCAGGAGAGCTTGATTGGCAGAAATTCCAAAAAATCTACGGGAATGATGCAGAAAACAAGTTACAACAACTTTTTGACGACGGAAAAATTGAGATGGAAATGGCAGAAACTGAACCAGACAGCAGGCAACGCTATGGTGAGACAAGGTTAGAATTGGAGGAAGAAGGTGAAGTTAAGACTTATACAATTGAACGTGACACACCAATCACTGTCCTCAACATTAGTTATTAGATTATAAGGTCGGGGAGATTTCCTTTTGTCATGTTCACCTCCGATTTCGCCCCGACCATTTTTTATTTTAGGTGAAACAATGGAAAAACAAACTGAAAAAGATTTGAGAAAACAAGTTGCATTATTAACAAAGAAAGTATCTAGTTATGAGTACGCAATAAAAGCGGGGTACACAGCTGAACAATATATTTTAAACCAAAATGCAATGTTATGGAGGTTCTGTACCCATGTCCAGCATGCTTTGATGAACCTACAGGATGAAATCAAAAAATATGAAAAAGGATTCTCTAAAAAGCATAATTGATGGAAATTTATTATTATGATAAACCAAAAAGAAAACAATATGCCGATGCAATTCAAATAAATTACTTAGTAGGATTCAAGAAAATTCTCTCTTCACTTCCTGACCTAAACTTGTAAGTTCATAGAATCTACACAATTTGTCATCAGGATTCAAACAAACTACTAATTTTCTTTTCATCATTGCTCGTAAGACATCTGACACATTCGTCACTTTAATATTTGTTTCCTCTTTAATTTGAGTTGGCGTCTTAGCTTTGTCAAGTATCTTAATTATTTTCTGTCTTTGTTTTCCTCTAAATATCCATTTATAATGTTCAAAAACAGTTTTTTCCATTAATTAATCAGAAATACAACGGTAATAAATTGTTATTACTGGATAATTACTGAATTAATGACGGAAGATTTAAATAAAATGCAGCATTTCTATTCAGTTTGGGGGGAAATATGGCAAAAAGTTCCATGGTTTCGTGCTTTTTGTCATAAAAAGTATACTATTATTGAAAAAATGTTTCATAAAATAGAAATATTTAAATAATAGTTTCACTTTTCATTAAAATATGGCAAAAAGTATTACAAAACTAAGTGAAAGTGAGAAAAAGTTTCTTTTAACTATTTTGGAACATGGGAATTTAACAGACACGGAAATATCCAAGAAAACGGGATTGAGTAAATCAACTTGTTCTCGTATCAGAACAAATCTGGAGGATGACTTTATTTCTGAGTATATTCCAATTATTGATTTGGACAAAGTTGGAATTGATGTATTTCTCGTATTAACCTTCCAATGGAATGCTTTTGATAACGATGCTGTAACAAAAGAGACTTTCTCTAAACTTAGGAAAGACCCTAATGTAATTTTTTTAGCTAATGGAGAAGGGTCAATAGCAACAACTGTATTATTTGTAGGCTTTCAGAATTTAGAGGGATGCAATGCTTATCTAAAAGATTTTAGAAAAACACATGGAAAATATGCTCAGCAAATAAATACAATTATTCTTCCATCCAAAGAGGTTATGAAGAATGATTTTACAGAAATAATAAAAAGCGTTATAGGAGGGAAATAAAATGAAAAAGATTCTATCTGTGTTGTTATTTGTATTGTTGGTTATACCGTCGGTTTTGGCTATTGATATTGCTATCAGTCCAGCTCAGAACTCTCATACGGCAGTTGACTCTACAAGTTGTGGTAGCACTGTCAATCAGAGGTTTACTATCACTAATAATGGTGGTGGCGGAGTATTATGTTGGTACTATACAAATAAAGATTTGACACAGAAGAAACTAACAAGTAGTTGTCTAAAAGGGACTGGATATTTTGATGTACCTGTTCCAATACCTGCCTCAGGTTCAAGTGCAGTTTCCGTTCAATTGGAATGCTATGAATTCTATGAATGGTGGACTGATAAGTGCGTAAGTAGTTATACATTAGATGAAGCTCGTGCACATGATACATCCTGCTCTGCTGCTGAAAGCAATACACTCGGATGTGGTGCTATATCATTACGCTACTTTGATACCACATGTATTAAGCCATCAATTACTGTAAGTCTCTCAAAAAGTACACTAACTCTTTTTAATGGTCAAAGTGAATCTATAACAGTAAATGTCAAAAACAACGGAGCAACATCTATCACCTGTGACCAGGGTCTAAGTGCGATAGGCGTCTCTAGCTCAAAATCATTCACTAAAACAATCACAGCCCCTAGCAGCGGCTCTGGGTCAAAGTCCGAAACCATTGACGTTACTTGTTCAGCTACAAGTGGTTCACCAGTGACTGAATCAGTTACAGTAACTATTAATTACCAAACAGACCCCTGTGTTTCTGCATTAGAAAGTGCAAGAGCTATGATTAGTGATGCCAGTAAGGAGATTAATACCGCAGATGCCAAGATAAAAGAAGCTAACAAAATAGGTTCAGATGTTGCTTCAGCGACTGCATCACTAAACCAAGCAAATAGTTATTATACTTCTGCACAAACTAAACTTTCAACTGCTCAAAGTTCATGCAGTAGTCAAGATAGAACTAGTGGTGTTAGCCAAGCTGACGAGGCAAAAAATTTAGCTTTACAAGCTAAGACTAGTGCTGTTACTGCAAGGAGTACCTCAGAAAAATTAATTGAAGATTATAACAAGATTAAGATAGAAGCTCAAAATAAGGTTTCAGATTCTAATTCTGGAATAGATACTGCAAATAAAAGAATAGGTGACGCTGATAAGAAACTTTCTGAGGCGATTGCTTTACAAGATACAGGTCTTATAGATATGGTACAGGCAAAAGCAGATGTAGCTACGGCTAAATCCAAAATTGAGACTGCAAATACTTACTATAAAGAAGCATCCAATTTATTTGCTGCAGGTAATTTTGAAGGTGCAAAAAGCAAAGCACAATCAGCAATAGGTTTGGCAGATGAAGCTGAAACGTTAGCTACTTCTGCATATAACGATTTAGACAAGAAACTTTCAGTACTAGGTGAATGCTCAAAAGCAATACTTAATGCAAATACTGAAGTAAGTCAAATGAACGAGATTTTGACAAAGATGGATTATATCATTAAGAACACTGAGAAGTGGGGAGTTAAACTAAACGATACTAAATCTGTCGTAATCACTGCAAAGTCTAATGTAGATAGTTCTGAAGATTTGTTATCTCAGGCTAAGAATAGGGCTGCATCTGGTTCATTTAGTGATTGTGTTGACCTTGCAAATCAGGCTAGAGATAAATCAGCAGCATCCAGAAATAGACTTGATACTATGACAGAGAGCATGTCTTTGAGCATACAAGATACTCTTGAAAAAGCGTATGCGGATTTAAATACCAAAATTACATCTGCAGAAGAGGAGGTACAATCAGCTCAGAATACTTATGGAGCAACACCTAATCTTAACGTAGATGCACAAAACGACCTTAGTGCAGCAAAGAGCAGCCTAGTTCAGACTAGCAAGGACATTGAGAGTGTGAAATCTGCTACTGGTTTAATGCCCTTACTGGAAAAGGCTGAGGCATCATTCAAATCAGTAGAGCTGACACAGCAAAAAATAACTAGTGCTATTGATAATGCTAAGTCAGCAAAGATGGGATTAACTAAGAAGATAGCAGTTGGTGCTGCAGTTGTAGCAGCTGCAGGCGGTGGCGGATTCCTATATTATAGAAGCAGGAAAAAAAGGAAAGGCAAAGTGCATAAAGAGATGCCAGCCGACGAACAGACAGATAAAGATGAAGAAAAGTTGTCAATGCTTAAACAAAAAGCAAAAAAACTTATTGAATCAGAAAATTACTCTGAAGCTATAGGCTGCTATCAAAAGGTTTTAGAGTTAAACAGTGAAGACAAAGAAGCCATTAATAATATTAAAGTATTAACTAAAAGAGTTAATGCAAAAAAATCAGAGGAAACTCATCTTCAAGGCAAGAAATTTTGCAAGAGTTGTGGCAGCAAATTAAATGAGCATGCAAAATTTTGTGAGAGTTGTGGTGAGAAAGCCCATAACTAAACGAGGTATTCAACATGCTTTTTTTAATTTTGATTACTTTCGGTGTATTTCTGCTATTTTGGGCAGGAGACTTATACCTTACTGTCAAAACAGTTAAGCTATTAGGTAAGAATATTGAGATAAACCCTTTAATGAGGTTATTACTGAAAGGAAGAGGTAAGTTCATATATCTTTTCAAGACAGTGGAGATTTGTATTTTCTTATACCTTATATGGACTGTAACAAAATTTGATGGAGTAATATCCTTCAATATTTTACTTATATTTATTTTGGTCTATTCACTATTAGTTGTGAACAATGCACATGTCTTCTTTAGAGTTACGGGAAAAGAGAGTGGAGCTTTTAAAATCGTCTTTGTGGGGTTGACCGTTTGTTTACTACTTTTTATTTACCTGAATTACGTTTTGTATTCAGATATAAGTCTCTCATATAGTGCCCTAGCTACATCTAACGAAAAGTACACCAACCTTTATTGGGAGTGTAAGAATGGTAATGTCTCTATCACTGCTCCTGAACCTAAGGAACTTAATAGTGAATTCCCTGAGCTTAATCTACCTATTAGGAGGACTGGTTTGGAATGAAGAATATGCTTCCTTTATTGACATTGTTGCTGGTGTGTCTACCTTTAGTCTCAGCAACAACCAATTTGGATTTTAGATTGGATGCTAATCAAAAAGCATATTATCCCAACGAGAGTATTTCCTTAAATGTATCAGTTATCAATAGGGATATGAATTCTGTTGCTAAAGATGCTGTAATGACAATACACGTCGGTGACAGAGATTTTTATTTCTCAATTGGTAACTTACACCCTTCAGAATCAATCCAAGAGTATATTTCTCTTCCTGAATTCCCACCAGGAACACACAGTGTAAGAGGTGAACTAAATTACACTGGAATCCTTGATGAAAAATTTACTGAGGTAACTTATGGTTCATTTGAGGTATTATACCCGCCTATCCAAAGATTTCCTCGCAATGTGTATATTAGCGACTATCAAATCCCAGAAAAAATTATTGAAGGTAAAGAGTATGGTGTAAATATCACTATTGAAAACGATGGAGATGTATCTGCTGACCTCGTAATTGAATTTGGTTCTGTAGATTCCTTCTATGAAGAAAAAACAACGTTAAATCCAAAACAAAGCACAACAGTTCACATGAACGTAAAATTTGATAATTTAGGCATATCATTGATAGAAGCTAGAGTCTACGCTATTATTGACGGAGAAAAATACCTATTAAATTACAATGGAAAGAAGACCTATACTCAGACTGAGAGAAAAGCTAAGTTGGTTTTTGACAGAGTAGAATTATTTAATGAAGATGATAATCTTATTAACAAGAATGATAATGTCAAACTAAAAATATATGTTAGGAACCAAGGAGATACAGCTACTTACGTTACTGGGGAGTTAATCTCTGAGACAGAAGGAATCCATATTTTGAATTCAAATATTTCATATTTCACTATATTAAATGATGAGAGCTTTGCTCCAGAACGTGATGCTTTCGTAATAGAAACAACTGGGAGTTTAGTTGGTAATCTTACCTTGAAATTATTGATAAGATATTATGATTCTGAAATTAGAGAAACTAAATTAGATGTGCCCATTCTAATCTCTGACTTACCAGAAATATGCAACGAAATTTCATGTACAAAGAATCAAAGCTTGTTAAGTCTAGGTAATACCTGTAGCTGTGGTTATATTGCTCCGAATAATAAATGTGTAAACTACGAATGTTGTTCAGACAATATGTGTAAAGAAAATAATATTTGTAATCTGAAATCTCATAAATGCGAGAAAGTAATAAGTAACTTTTCTGCTGATGTCCTAATTATTACTAGGGGTTCAAAAATAGATAAACAAAAAGGATATGAAGAAGCAATCAAAAGTTACCGAGAAGCTTTATTGAATGATGGTTATAGTTCTTTTTACATTGAGATAGACTCTTCAAAATTAGATGAATTATTTGGAATAAAGCTAACTAACACCGAAGATTGGAATTCTTATAAGAATGTTATAGATAAGATAGTGTATAAGATTAAACCGTCTTACATCCTAATTCTTGGTGGAGTAGATGTGATACCTCAACCTTTTATTAAAAATAGCTGTTTTAAAGATATGAATTTAGACTCATTACCCACAGACGACTTATATGCTGATACAAATCAAGACAAGAAGCCAGATGTGGCTATCGGAAGAATACCTACTACAGGAAGTAACTTGATTAAATATCTTAATAGACTTTCAGAAATTCATGCACAAGGAATACAATTTAAGAAAGAAACACTGTTAGGAGACGATTGCCTTACCGATGATTGCTTTGAGGAGCAAGAGACACATGATACTTCAAAATTGTTATTTGGTACAGATTGTACAAAGAGTGGAAAGTGTTTATGGTCACCTCCTCATTGTGAAACCACGGGGATGCCTCCCATTACTCCAATACCTTGTAGCAAATCAATAGAACTTTACCAGACCATAGAAAAATCTGACTTTACCTACCTTGTATTGCATGGTGATGGCACAGCCTTTTATAGCATGAGAATAAAAGTTGGTGGCGTACCAATAATTGGTGATACAGTGCTCTCAAGCTTAGGTATCTCTGGTTTTTTAGAACCAAAGAATCCTTCATTAATCATGGCTTTGAGTTGTCTTGGTGGAGCAATTGATGTATCCAGTTTATGCTTATTTCCTGGTGCTTGTTTATACCCTCAAATTACTGGAACATTTGGAACTGCAAAATCTCTCACTGATAAAGGTGCCACATATATTGCTAACACTAGATACGGATTAAGTGGTTATAGTACTACACAATTAACAACTACCTATCATAATATCAAAGATAGGCAAGAAATAGGAAAGGCTCTATTAAATATGAAATCAGAAATGTTAAAATATGGTAGCAATGAATGTTGGTTGGCAACGGTTTATCAGATACAATTATATGGTGACCCAACTTTAAAATACAAAGGTGAATAAAAATGAGAATAAAACTCGTTTTAATGATAACAACCCTAGTTTTACTTTTTATCGTTGTTGGATGTACAAAGAGTGGTCCTGTCTGTGGTAATAAGGTATGCGAGTTAAAGGAAGATTGCAATAATTGCATTAAGGATTGTAGTTGTAAATCTAGTGAATCATGCCAAGAGAATGGAGTTTGCCTCAGTGAAGTTTGTGGTGATGATGTTTGTTCTGTATCAGAAAAGAGTTCACTTTCATGCTGCCAAGATTGTGGTTGTTCAAATGATTTAATATGTAACAAAGCTAATCAGCAATGTCAAGAGAAATCACAAATTGACGATGATAAAATACAACAGATAGCTCAAGATTATCTATCTAATAATAAGCTCAGTGGGAAGATAGTGGGTATACAAGACACTTACTATAAAGAACAAACAGTAAAACAGGTCACAATTGATTGTAGAACTATCACATATCCCATGATATGTAAAATAATTTTATTTATTGATAATAATGGTAAAGTAGTTGAAGAAACTAGAACTACTTAACGGAATAACACTCTAAAATGGAAAAGACAAATAAGCGGCACATTATTATTGGTGGGAGTATCGGAACAATTATAGGTTTATTAGGGTTTACACCTCTGTTAAAGATAATTTCAATCGTTTTGTTTCCATTGTTTTTACCCTTGATGATTTTTACAGAGTCAGTTTTAGGAATTGAATTAGAAGGAGTGTGTCAATCAGCTTGGTGTGTCATTCCTTATGGTGTATTTACCACAATATATTTTGGACTAATTGGTTTATTGATTGGGTATATTTTAAGTAGGTTAAGGAAGAGACAGCAAAATGAAAAACACAATTAGATTTGTTCTATTCTTTGCTGTCATTCTTGTAATGACTAGTATCTGTCTTGCTGAAGAATTGCCACAAATAATAATTGAGCCAAAATTATTAGACTCAGTAAGAAATCCTACCCCTTATGCAGGGAAGATTATACTGTCTTTTGATGGAAGGTATAACGATAGTCTCCAAATGAACAAATTGGATTTGGTTGCATCAGATACAATAATATTTACAAAAGAATTACTTGAAGAAAGACCTTTTGAATATAATTCTACGATGTATCTAGTAGAAAAAGTGTTGGTTGATACGAGTTTGATATTTGAAGATAAATTTGAATCTGGAGCTGTTAGAAATTTAACTATAAAACTATACTTTGACTATTTGAATGAATCAAACAGTATCTCTCAAACATTTTCAATACATATCTTACCTCCTCTGCCAAATGATGAAACGGATAAATCTACAGGGAGAATGGCTTTGATGTCATTACCTTCTCAAAATGGTTTGTATTATGGAGATTTGCATATTCACACAGGATACAGTAGTTGGATTGGGTATGATGGTGATTTTTGGAGTGGTGACGACAATTGTGGAAAGGAAAGTTTAAATTGGGGGGGTTCTACAATTGAGGAAATAAAAAGTCAAGCAGCTGCACTTGATTTAGATTGGTTTACCATTACCGACCATAGTTATTGTTTGGATTCTTCAGAATGGGCAAATCTCAAATCGGAGTGTGAAGGGTATTCCGACTCAACATTTCTTTGCGTTGCTGGTGAGGAAATGAGCGTTGATGAAGAAGTTGGAGACTTTGAAACTTTATGTGATAACAACAAATTAGAGACTGCTCATTTAGGTATTAGGGGGATAAATAATCTTGTAGAACAAACTCCCACAGAGGTGTGGTGTCCTAACGAACCACATGCTCAGGACGTAATAGACCAGGTCAACCTAAACAATGGAATTTCAATAGTTAATCACCCGTATACTGAATTAGAAATTTGGGATTTTGAAAGCTTTGATGCCGATGCCATTACAAACGAGACTGGTGTTGAAGTATGGAATGGTGAATGGGATTCTTACGATGAAAGTGCACATAATAAATGGGTTCAATTGTTATTAAATGGAAAAAAGATTTTTGCTTTTAGCGGTACAGATACCCATGATGGAGCATCAGATATAGTGTATACAGGTGTATATCTGGATAATTTCCAATCTGCTAATTTAATCTACAACCTAAAGAAGGGCAAGTCTTTTATTTCAAACAATGGTGCAATTAGATTTACTATTCAGAGTAACTTGAATACAGCACAATTAGGCGATACTTTTGTTAATTATGGGGAATCCTCGGTGATTCAGATATACTACAATGTAATAAACAGATGTAATCTCACATTATTTAAAGGCATTCAAGGCGATAAGGAGTCTGCTATATCATTAGGTTGGATTTCTGGAAATGGAAATAGTGTTTATTACCCTACCTTGCAAACTAATTCTTATTATAGACTTGAGTGTTTGAACAATACTAATAGAATCTATACAAATCCAATTTGGATTAAAAAACTAACACCGACCTGTTCGGATGGTGTTCAAAATGGGGATGAAATAGGAATAGATTGCGGAGGTAGATGCTTGACTTCTAACAATGAGATGTGCAATAATATTGATGATAATCGTAATTGTTTGATAGATGAAAATCTGACACAAAAAGAATCATGTGGCTTAGGAATATGCACGGAGGGTCAGAAAGAAAGAACCTGTAGTAATGGTCTATGGGGTGGCTGGAGTAGCTGCTCAACAGCCAATCTTGCCCATTCAGAAAGTTGCAATGGTTTGGATGATGATTGCGATGGTACTATAGATGGTAATGAAAATATTACAAGACAATGTGGTGTTTCAAATATTGGAATATGCACTTACGGCACTGAAACGTGTAATAATAACGGTAATTACACTAACTGTAATGCAATTCTTCCAACAGAGGAGAAATGTGGGGATGGATTAGACCAGAATTGTGACGGTTCTGATTTAATATGTCAAAAAGATTACACAATCTACTCGCCCATCACTCAGAACTATAGTGATGATAAAGTTCCAATTAATATTACACTAGTTAGGCAAGTTCCATATCTAAAATATTTTGATTTATCTGTATCTAAACCAAGTGCCAAGCCTTTATGTACTAAATGCACAGAATATGGGTTCACAAAAGGTAAGACATTAAGTCTTAGCGATGGATACCATGATATTAATATTTTCTCAACTGACGGTTTAATCAATGAAACTATACCATTGTTTGTAGACAGCACTGCTCCGAGAGTGATAAACCAAGAACCAGGTAACAAAGAGTACTGCACTAGTCAATTCATTGTCAAATACTCTGAAGATTATTTAAAAAACGTTAAATTATATTATGGAACTAATTTGGTAGAAAATAGTAGCTGTCCTGCAGGTAGAAACCAATTATGTGATTTTAATGTTGACCTAAACAGTTATGAAAATAAGAACCTAACATTCCATTTTGAAGTTCAAGATACTTTTGATACTGTTGCTTATAGAAGAAACCACACATGCTTGGTTGATACTATTCCACCACATATAAACACGCCAATATGGCGAAAGGATGGATACTATATATTCTTGAATATCTCATTAGACCAAAAGGCTAAGTACATAAAATACTCGGATAATGGTGGAAGAGAAAGCTCATTATGCTCAAATTGTGGTGAGTATGGTGCTAGTAAAGTAATGAAGAAATACTTTAGCAAGGGAAGCCATAGTGTTGTGATTATTGCTGAAGACGCCGCTGGGAACAGAGAATATAGTCAACCACTAATATTCACTACTCCGTAAATTGTTCATCTTGTTCACTTGTATATCTTTCTAGCTCACCGCCAAGCAAAGTTATAGAATACGTAAGTTATTGGCTGGTTGATGGTCGGTATGTATTTATCAGGTCAAGTGCATCCTTAGAGACAACATAGTTCCTCTTGTACCTACCACTTCCTGTAGCTCTTACCAATCCTTGCAGTTGCATACGTTTGAGGCTGACAGAGACTATGCTCGGATACAACCCTAAACCTCTTGAAACGCCCCTTACATGCCTTTCTTCTGAGGTGTTATCCTTTGATGCCAAATATGTTAGAATTCGTGTTTCTGTCGCTGTTAAGCCTTGTATCTCTTGTGATAGAGCTTTGGATTGAATAGCCAGCTCCTTGTTCCAGCGGTACTTTTGCCATTGTACCAATAGGTTTTCCAGCTGAACTATTCTTTCCTTGAGACTTGCGTTCTCTGTTTGAAGATTACATATACGTGTTTCCTTTTGTATAATCAGAGTTCGCAGTTCATGCTCGTTGTAATTTCTTGTTTGTTCTGCCATTTTATGTACTTTTATGTATTTACATACTCTATATTGGGTGGAATTCCGCTGCTAATGTTAATCTCTCTCCAACCTCTGTTCTTGAAACGAATAGCCAACAGTGGCACAGCGTTCACCCTCAATGCCTGTTCCCTCAAAAATGTTAGTTGCTGCTTGACAACATTAGTCAACTTGAAAATTGGCTCTTTAGTGGTTTTTACTTCCACTAAATAAGCCCTTTCATCCAACAATATCACATCACAGCATGCTCCCTCACTAGCACCACTACCTGCAACCCTTACAGCGAACTGACCTCGTTCCCTGCACAGGTGGCAGTAGTAGTTCTCAAATTGCTTATTGTGACAGAGTGCCATTTGCAGTCACCACCATATCTGGATTCCTTGATAATTCATGGACATACTGAGCAGCTTGTTCAGGGCTATTTGCATTAATTATTATTTGGCTTACAACCCTTTGCTGATTGTTTCTATTATAGTAGGCATCTTCTATGTCCTGTTTCTTTATCCTATTTACGATTTGCAGATAACGGCGTGTTTCTTCAAGACTTGCATGTCCTAAGAATTCCTGAATATGCTCAAGCTTAACACCTTTCAATAACATATTGGTGGCACAAATGTGCCTGCCACTATGTGCATTATACTTGTATCTCCAGCCACCGTTCTTCATTTGAGTCCATTTCTCTTTCATGCCAAGTTTTACATATAGCTCATCGTAAAGATACTCATAGTGACGAACCATACTCTTGAAATTTGCTTTGCTGTCTTCTCTTGGCATTACATACTCTTCGCTTGGATTCATTTCTCTCCACTGTTTTAAGATGGGTGTATAGAAAGAAGGGATGTCCAAACATCTGTCCTTCCCATAGTCGCTTTTGAATCGTTTTGTGTTCTTGTCGTTATTTATTGACATTTTACCTATTTTCAAATCAACGTCTGACCATTTCAAGTTTATAGCAGAGCCTATCCTCAGCCCCATAAAACAGCCCAAAGCATATAATGTCAATAACTTACTATCATTACATGTTCTTACAAATTGCATTATTCTAGCTTTTGTTGGAACGTGGGGTAATAGTTGAGAGCCTTTTGCATTCAACTTGCCTTTTCTATTCTTCTTAAAATTCTTCTTGGTATCTCCTTTTTTGTTCATTGTGCTTGCCATTTTATTTTCCTCCTTATGGATTTCCTATCTCATCATGTACAAACAGATGAAATGCAGATTCGTTCATGTCGTGGTATTTTCTTTTTGCAGGGTGCCCCTTGATTTTAGAATAACCCCTTGCACTCATTTCTCTCAATGCTTCCTTGACGCTAATAGTTCTGTGCTTTAGCTGTTCCTTAATGTCAGGATGGGCATTGCAAAGAATTAACCACCTATATGCTGTCGTCACACTCATGCCTTTCTCAATAATAAGGTCATTGAATATGACCTCTTCCCTGCTCATCCTAAACTTCTTCTTCTCGTTGCTGTACTTGTAGTGGTTGCTTAACCTTCCTGCCCACTTTCTGCAGTCATGTTCTGTTGCGTTAGGCAATCTCTCTCGGACTTGCCTTAACAAATTCTCTACCTTTGAATAAATTGTTTCGTATGTTCTTACCATTTTGGCATCACCTTTACAACTTACCAGAGAACTTATCTTATTATACACGGGTGCAAAATCCGTCCGCATTTGCGGACAAGCAAGAACTATTGAGCCAAAAACGGCTCATTTTCTGAAGTTAATGGGTGTTACTAGAACTGCAGCAGAAGAGAGGGTTGAAGCAGCAAAACTACTCTTGCTTGGAGGTTTTACCGGCATCAAAACAGCTAAAGTTTTAGGATATTCTCACCCCTTTAATCTGTATAGAGCCTTTAAGCAAGTAACAGGACAAACAATAACTGAGTTTTTATCTCAACACCAATAAACCAAACACCCCGGACTCTTAACAAGTGGTTTTGCAAGGCCTTGTTCTCAATAGCACCTTGGATGGTTGGTGGGATTTGTGAGGAGGGGGGTTGAATAGCTAAAGTCAAACAACATTCTTTAACTGAGGATATATCTTGTTTAGAAAGTCTAAAACCTTTTTTCCATAATCCTGATCAAAGCTTTTTCCATAGTACAATATACCATTCCTAAAATACCTCAAATCATTCATAAATCTTATTTCTTTTTCTGCAAATCCTATCTTTTTCATATATGACACTTCTGCCTCATGAGCACCCTCACCAGAAGCATACAAACCATCCCTTAAAAGTTTGGCTCTGATCAGTTCTATTAAAATATCATAAGAAGTTTCAATAAAATAATTTGCATTTTTATCTGAAAGTCCTATTTTTCTTAAGATCTCATCTAAAAATTTTTTTCTCTTTTCAGCTTCTTCAACAAGAGATTTCGCTCTTGCTTTGTCAGGATTTCTTTTTCTAACAATACCTGATTTCAAAAACTCCTCAAAATCTTTTAATGGTATCATACTGAACCATGCAGTGTAATCCCATTAATAATGTTTTCCCTAAGATTTTTGTTAATTTTCCGGAGATTATCAAAGAAATTGATTAAGATTGTCCTTTCTAAAAGCCTTTCAAACTTTGTTAGATCAATATCCTTTTTCTTAGAACCAATTATAGCTAAATCAATATCTGATTTAATAGTGTCTTCTCCTAGAGAATAGCTGCCAAATAGAATAATAGTGCATCCAGGGAATTTGCTTTCTAGAAAATCTATGAGCCCCGACTCATATATGAGTTTCAAATTATTAATTCTCTTCAGAGCTATTGCTTTTGGGTTATCCCTGTTTAACTCAACCAAGTTAAGATTCATTGTTTTGCTCTTTTCCACTTTTACCAATTGATCTTTCTCAAGCTCTTTCAATGCCTTTGCCACAGCAGTTGGTGAAACCCTAAGGAGTTTAGCAATATTTCTCTGGTTTAATCCTTGGCCCACTTTAATGCAAACTAATCCGAAAATCTCGTTTTGAAGCTTTGTAAACTTTAGTTTATACATGTCCATTATAATTTATAGGTATGAACTTTAGTTTATATATCTTTCGGTTTTTAGAAGTGTTTTGCAAGGCCTTATTCTCAATAATTGGGTGGTTGGTATGTGAAGGTTTTTAGATATATTTATAAATTCTAACTCTTCTATTATATGTGAAAAAGAGGTAGGAACAGTATAAAAACTTACCTCATGAAATTCTTTGAGGTCTTTGATGAAAAATGACTAGAAAATACATTAATGAACACTATTTTGATAAAGAATCAAGGGCAATGTATTATGTGTTGGGTGCTCTCTATAGTAGAAATGTGTTGTTAGAACCAACCCAAGGTTTCAGATTCATATCCACTAATGAAGACTTGGTTGAAATTGTGAGAAGAGAACTAGAAAGTGAGCATAAAATAACTCAACACCAAAAAAGTGGGCCCTCATACAAACTTGAGATAGATAATTTACCGTATATGTATTCAAGGCTTGAAGAATTGGGACTAGCTGTTCCAAAAAACCAAAGAGGATTTCCTGATATTAAAGAGGAATACTTGCCCCACTTTATCAGAGGCTTTTTAGATGCCAAAAGCGATGTGGCTCGAGTAAAAAGATTTCAACGAACTAATGTAACAATATGTTTCAACCACCCATTTTTGTTGGCCTTGTATCAAAAACTGCAAGAGTATGTTGGTATAATGCATAGTGAGCCTTTAGGAACACGTATGCATCTAGGGCATTCTGATTCAGTGAATCTCTATCATTTTATTTATGGAGATTGGGACTTTATTAGAGAGAATGGCTTGTACTTGCCTTCAAAAAAAGATTCCTATACACCTGAATATAATCTTCATGGACCACCTCCTAATGTCCTAGAGAGAATGAGAAGAATAGAAATGGCCAAGCAGCTATTGCTTGATGGTCAGATGCCTACTATGTTTTACAAAGAGTTGGGCTATTTCCACTTAACTTCTTTTTACCGAGCTTTTAGAGAAGTAACCGGACTCTCACCAACAGAATGGCGTCTTGATCTTAAACTCCTCGAATTATCCAAAGAGTTTAAAGAAGTAACCAGAATCTCAGCAACAGAATGGCTTGCTGCTCAACGAGCAGAAGGTTGGAAGACTATTGATTTTTAGCAGAGAGATAAGAATTAACACTTTCACCTGCATTTGTGTTAATGGTTTTGTGGGGCCTTGTTCTTGATAGTGAATTGAGTGGTTGGTTGGATAATGGTGTGGTAGTCAGGTACTTATAGACTAATGAAATTACCCTTCATACTTTTCTCCACTTTGTATCTCATAACCAACTTTAATGGCTTCAATTAATTTTTCTGCATAATCCTTAGTCTCTTGACTAGCTCTTGGACTATCAACCGCTGTAGAAATGGCTTCAATTAATTCTTCAGTTGCCTGCCTATTTGGTCCATCTGGATTAAAAACTGGTTTAATCCTTTCCTCCAAAGGTTCTTCAGATGCCATGTAAGTCAATATTATAATTAAATATAAAAACCTTTGCAAGCAGAATTGTTTTGTAGGGTCTTGTTCTCAATAATTGGGGGGTTGGTGGGGTTTTGTGAGGAGGGGGTTAGGATGGTGAGTGATGATTTCAAAGCGATTATCTGTTACCCAATATCAAACCAATCTTTGCAATGAACTTAGTTGCATTGTTGAATATTTCTTCTAACCTTCTCTGAGTATAAGTCTTTATTACTGCATATCTTGCGATATGGCTCTCTTTTTTTGCATCCTCAAAATATTTTACATACTCATCCTCAAATATCTTGTATGACTGATTCAACAAGTCCAAATCCTCTTTCTCAATCTCATCAGGAACCAGCAAATGGCCTAATGCAACCTGAGCAGCATCATGGGTTTTTGTTTCATAGCCTTTAGATAAGATAGCACCCTTTGCAGCATAAAGCATTGAATAATATGAGATAATTATTGCCCAATAATCCCAATATGGTTTTTTTGGATCATCTTCAGAAGGCTTCATATCTTTATGGTATTTTGCTATTTGCAAGCTATTCTCTGCTTTCTGGAGAAACAGCTTTATTTTGAATATTTGAGTTGACCTTTTTATTGTTCCCTCTTTGAGATGCTCTTTAAAAAGTTTTTTGTACTCCTCTTTGTCAAACTGCATTTAATACAACCTCCCAGAACCCTTCAGGATTGTTCAAGATAATATGGTTATTCAAAACCTGCTTGCCAACATTCTCTTCTTTTTCTTTAAGCATCTGCTTAAACTCTCTCTTTGTTATAAAAATAGGGTTGATCTTTTTCTTGAACAACAACTCATACTTTGAAAATGATACTGATTTTTTTCCATCCTTGTTCATGATTAGCAAGTCAATATCACTTGAATTTGCTTGAGTGTTTTGTGCATAGCTACCAAACAAGGCAACAATGTCTTTTGTTTGGATTTCATCAGCCACTTTGCTTATAATTGGCTGTTTTTTAAGGTATTGTTTCTTTTCTTCCTCAGATGCAATTGTTAAGTAAGACTTGATTATTGGGTTTGTTAGGTTTAGCTTAACTGTTTTGGCTTTGCCTATCTCCTCTATCTTCAATATATCTTTCATCTGTTTAACAGTCCTATAAAAGCTAGCATAAGGAATATTGGTTAGTTTGCTTAACTTATGCATTGTAAAGCTTTTTTTTATGTTTTTCCCAAGATAATTTATGATTTTTAGGTTATTATCCATTTTTGGATAATATTATCCATATCTGATATTTAAACCTTTCTATTATGCTAAGCCCTTTGTATTTTATATGCTTTACTTGAAAAAACACAAAGAATTTCCGAACAAAGCAGAAGTATTTTGTGGGGCCTTGTTATCAATAGCACCTTGGATGTTTGTGAAGAGGGGTGGGAAGTGGACCAAACTTAACTCTAGTTTTTGACCACTTTAAAGAAGTAAAGAAGCAAAAGATTTATATATCTAATTAAATTTTTATAAAGCATAATGTCTAAAACAATTAACATCAGTTGGAATTTTGTTCTTACTGACAAGAAATCTGTTGAAAAATTGGTTCAGGGTCTTGATGACCTGTTAACAGAGATAGCAGGGTCTAAAAAGACTCTTGGTGAAACAAGAGTTCTTAATGAAAGAACTAGAATATATGAAGTAGCTGCAACAGTCACAGCTTATGAGGCAGAGCATGCAATTGTAGTTCTCTATGACAGTTCAAAGAGTGGGACTGAGTCCATTAATTTGCTGTTTTTTCCAGGAAACATGTATCCTGAAGTGCAGAGTTACTTAGAAAAACTGCCAGAAGAGATATGCGCTAGAATAACTGGTCTGCACATGAAGGGTGATGGCGATTATTTTTATTGGAATAAACCTATTACTCCTCCTAATAAGCCAGAATTGCAACTTTAATTATTTAAATCTTACGGAAATCTGTTAGATTTTCTAAGATTTAAACTCGGAAATCTTTGATTTCCTTTATCTTAATCTCTTATTAATGCTTTTTCTATTGCTTCTAACATTTGCAACTACTCTATTATAACTCGTTCCAACAGGCACAATCGTTACTGTTTTCCCGCCAATTAATCCTCTTAATCTATTTGTGGCTTTTTTACCGCCAAACTGGTATTTTTCTGTTGCGTTTATTCCTGCTAACCTTACTACATTCGTTTTTCCAATTTTTCTGCTAACAATGAAAGTATCTCCATCTATGACCTGTTTAACTTTTCTTCTTATTACCATATTAAGCACCCCCTAATATTTTTTTTGTTACATCTATATTACCTAAAAAAACTCTCGCCAAAACATAATCCTCCTTTTTATAGGTATCTGTGTCCTCACATAAAGATTCTTCTGAATACTCTTCGGCAACAATCCTTAAACATTCTTTAAAATCTCTCAAAAATAATTTTACTCTTGAATTTTCTTTATTTAGTATATATAATTGAGTTTTACCAACTATCCTAGATTTTCTTACATATCCCTTCTTTTCGAATTTTCCAATTATTTCATAAGCTTTAGGTTTTGAGATTTGAAGCTCTTTTGCCATATCTCCAACTGCGAAATCCAAGTCCTCATTCTCCATTAAATATTCAAGAATACGATTTGGTATAGTGTTTCCATATGTTTCGCAAAATGCTCCAATTCCATTCATTCTTATCATCTCCTATCTAATCATTTCATAAAGTTCTTTCAATCTTTTAGGATTTAGACTTATATGCCAGTCAGATCCTTTTCCAGTTCTTTTCTTAATCTTTAATATCAATTGATTGTTAATCGCATCGCGATATTCTTTTTGAAATTCGTTATATTCTTCCCTTTGCAACCATTTTGTTTTAGACCTGATCATCTTTTCTTCAGGAGTGTGTTTTCTGCCAATAATTCTCTTGTTCAACATTAAACTGATCATCGCTCTTAAAGAGGGGTTCATGAATAAACGCTCCGTTAATAGTGATTGTTTATCATAGTTAATTTTTATTAACTAACAGTTAATAATTATTTATTATATATAAACCTTTTGGTTTTTTATATTCATAAGATATCAGAAACACGTTTTATATACTTTACCTAGAAAATCTCAAAAGATTTCCGAACAAATTAGAATAGTTCTGTAAAGCTTCAGAACAAACCTAATGAATTTTAAAGATTCTTAGCAATTCCCGAATAAAGATGATAAAAACCATAACAAATATGATCAATGTAAATAGCAGAGCAAGATCTGTTGATATACCACTCCCAATTATTATTGAGACAAGTAAAATCACCACCATCATCCCAATTATTCCAGTTCCTATATCCTCCACTTCCTTTTTTAAAGCCATTATCCACCCACCCCTGCATTATACCCTATCAACAGAGCTGCAGTAGAAGCAAAGAAAGTGATTGCGTACTCTGGGATCTCCTTATCCAAAAGCATTGACTGATACATCAGGAATCCGACTGTAACTATACAAGTGAAAATCAGAACCCCTCTTATGTATTCATTCTTCACTTTATTATCCTCCCAATAAATTAATCATATTTTAGATATTTAAATGTTTGTAAACAGAAGCCTTGTTTTGTTCTCAATAACGCCTTGAGTGGTTGGTGTTGTTGTTGGAAGGAAGTGTGAGATCAGTATCATCTGAATTTTCTTTCTCTTAAATTTGCATAAATTTCTGAAAATTCCTTTCTCAAAACAAACCAAACCGGTAATAATAACAAAGAACCAATTGCTGCTACTTGTATTTCATATGGTTCCCCCCTACCCCCATATAAACACCACAAAAATGTAAGCATGCCAGGAACTAATGGGGCAATATTCAAAAAAGGCTGGTAATCTGCATGTGCCATCTCGTGTTGTAACGTACCTGACATGTCCACTATATCATCTCTTTTTTTTACCAACAATTCCATTTCCTTATATCTACACAACCCTTCATAGTTTAATAGTCCTGAATATTCTAACAATACAAATGGTACATCAATCTCATCAACATAATAAACATCATATTTATCTCCATTCCATGTGGTGTAAGTTTCTAAATTAGGGTCATACCTATGTCCACAATCTCTTAAATTGAGCTCCTCTTTAACTAACAATCCTAAATCTGACATATATTATCACCAAATCTGAGAAATCACTTCTTTTTGAATAGTTAGGATTAAGAAATAATATTTAAATCTTTTTAAAAAGCAAAGAACTAGATATATTCTCTCTTTATCTTTTTATCCTGTCCTTTTCTTCTATCTGCTTTTCTTCTCACAATTATTTACTTAGCAATATGTGTTTATAAAGGTTTGTATGCAGAAGAAGTGTTTTGTGGCCTTGTTCTTAATAGTAAATTGGGTGGGTTAGGAAGGTAGAAAGCAAAATATTCTGCCAATATTTATTTTATCTCTTCTCGTTTCT
>CAYHAM010000009.1:0-29460 GCA_964354685.1 uncultured Methanosarcinales archaeon | reverse complement strand
AACCATGCCAGTATATAGTTTCATATATTTATAAAGGTTTCTATATTTTTGCCTTGTCAAAAACCACCTGGTTTTTGATCATGATCAGAATTTTCTGACATTAGAAAGTATAAGTAAGCAGAGCTTGCCACTAATCATATATTGGATAGAAAATTCTGACATTTTTCAATAACAAAACCACCCGTATAAGTTTTTTATTAATTAATCACTAATAAGTAGTCATAATCGAAAGATTTATATATCATATCTAAACCCCTTATACTAGAAAAAGAGGGATTCTGATATTCATATTTGGAGGTAATCACAATGAGCAAAGTAGGTAAATGTATGGGTTGCGGAGCAAACCGCATTTTAAGGGATGACTATTGCAAGAAATGCAATATGGTAAATCATAAGGAGTAGATTTTTCTCTTTTTATATTTGGTTTTTATAATTTTTTATTATAATAATTAGCGAGTTGCATGTATACAATTGCATGTTTTGCAACTCGTGGTGATGTTGTTTCTATTTACTTAAGGTATTAAAAAAATAGCTCTTTACCCCGCGTGCTAGAAAAATGCAGGAAATCATGTGCGCTTAATTATTTTTAAAAAATGATAGAATAATTCACCTTTTCTTACAAACAAACATACAATGATCTCTCTGAAATGGATCAAGAAGCCTATAGTCAACTATTGTGAGCTCTTTTTCTATTTGTTTTTTAACATCTTGGAAAACTTGTGTTGGTTTTTTGGTTATGTCTACTGACCTTGATTTAACACACAACACGGCAAATCCTTCTTTTTTGAGATAAATCATGTTTTTTAGAAAGATTTCTGCCTGGTTTTTTTGTGCAATGTCTTGATAAATAAAATCTGCCTGGGTTATTTTGTGAAAGTAGGTTTGTGGTTGATTAGCATCTGCTAAGATTGGTGCTATGTTTTTCCTAGACTCTGCAACAAAGACAAGCTCTCTAACTACGCGAGGAGCAAAGTCAATTGCAAAGACAAAGCCTTGTTTATCAACAATGTCGCTAATGTGAGAAACAGTTGTTCCAGAGGCTGCGCCAAGGTATAAAACAACATCTCCTGGGTTTAATCCAATCTGATTCAAACCTTTGATAATAGCCGCTGCAAGCTTTGATTTAAAAACATCCCATTCTCTGTATTCAATATTGTCCTCTTTGATTAGGTTTTCAGTATAAACTGTCTTGCCAGGTACAAGGTTTTTAGTTAAGAGGATTGATCTCTTACCCCTTGCTTGTTCATAGATTCCTGGGAATTTTGTTGGTTTCATTTATTTTTCCCCAACCTTATCTTCTTGTCCTGGAATTCCTTAAAATCTCCTAAAGAGAATTGTGGGCTTTTTTTCTTATTCTCTTTTTTAGAAGAGCCTTGGAAAAAATAGTATATGGCAGTGATTATGTACAACACTTTTGGAAATAGGAAGATCATTATTACTAAAACCAGGATGAACAAAAGCACAAATTGTATTGTTGTCATTATATCCCTCCAAAAAATTTCCCGATTATGTTTCCTATGCCTCCTCTAGAGGATTCAGAGCCTGTTTTTAGGTAGATACCGATTTTATCTGCAAGCTTGCTTAATGGCATGGATTGTAGCCAAACTTTTCCAGGGCCTGTGAGTTTTGCTAAAAACAAGCCTTCTCCACCAAACAAAATATTTTTTCCACCTCTGAGAATTTGGATGTCAAAGTCAACACTTGGCTCGTACATTGCAATATGGCCTGTGTCAACAAATAACTCTTGGTCTTTTTTTAGTGTTACCTGTGTTATTTCTCCTCCTAGCTCTATAAATGCCATTCCTTTTCCTGAAAGTTTTTGTAGCACAAAGCCTTCTCCACCAAAAAAACCAACACCTAGGCGCTTTCTGAAGTACATCTCTAGCTTTACGCTTTCTTGTGCACACATGAATGCGTCTTTTTGACAGATGAGTTCTTTACCTTTTCCAAACTCTACTGGGATTATTTTTCCTGGAAATTCTGAGTTGAATGTTATTACGCTTTTATCATTAGTACAAGTGAATGTGTTTAGGAAGAATGATTCTCCTCCAAACATTCTTTTTATGCTTTCTTTTAATCCGCCTCTAGTAGAGGTTTCCATTTTTATGTTATCACTCATCCAAGCCATGTTGCCTGATTCTGAATAAACTCTTTCTTCTTTACTTAGCTCTATGTTAACAGTCTGCATTGTTGTGCCCATTATTTTGTATTTCATCTTCCAAACCTTTTCTCCAAATCCCTTTTTAACTTATCACCAATAAACTCTCCCTTAAAATAATCAACCTTTACTGCCAATGAAATCTTATCAGCAAGTTTTCTTGCAATCTTGCCATGGTCTTTTTTCTTTGCTTTGGTTATTAATGGATGCTCATGCAAAACCCCATACTTAGGTGGCAAACTCTTTTTATTGGTTAGATGCCTAAACAATGCTTTCTCTGCTCCTAACAATTGTATTGTTGAAGAGGGCAGCTCTGCCATCCTTTGCAAAGAGCCTGCCAAACTCATCAATTTAGCACCAATCAAAGCCCCTGTTATTGCATTCATGTTTGGGCAAACTATATTCATCTTTTCCTCTAAATATTTTGTCTGAACATCTTTCAATTTATACGAATCATTGATTTGCTTTGCTAAAGCAATTATTGGCTTAACATCCTTTTCCTTCAAATCAGCACCCATAGTTTGCTCTGGTTTTAATTTTAACTCTTTCAGTAATTGTCCCTTATCCTTCTTTATTATCAGCTCAACAAACTTTTCATGGTCTTGTATTGATTCAGAGAATTCTGGGTTGTATAGCTCATACCATTCTCTTAGTCTTTTTACTAAAGTGTTGGTTGTTTTGTTTAGGTCGTCAATGTTGTTGATTGTTTGTATGATTAGTTGGTCTTCGGTCACTGCTTGTTTAAGCTTCTGTTTTGTTATCATGAGGTTTGTTTGGTAAAGGTTTGAGAAGTCTTTTTTGAAAAATTGCTGAATACTTGCCATTTTTGTTGGGTCTTGGGTGAGTTTTATTCCTTCTAGCTTTTGTTCTTTTATGCCAATAAAGAATTCAGGGTTGTGCTTTTTGATTAGCTGCTTTTCTTCCTCTAACCACTTGTTTGATTCCAAATCAGAATTTGATTTTAATATATCTTTGAATAGGGTTTTGTCTTTTAACTTGAAATCTTTGTCAAAAACAAAGCTACCAAAACAGCTAGAGTATAAATATCCCACCATATATAATTACAAATAATTCAGGGTTTTTAAATGTTTTTGCTTATTAAGGCTTTTATTTGTTTTGCTTCTTCATATCTGGTGGCTCAATAACCTTGCCAAATTCTTCAAAAGGCCATGGCCTTTCATTGGTAGAGAACCCAACATACCTTACAAATCTGTAAACAAATGTTGACCAAGAATTGTTGAATTCTGCAAGGTCTTTGCTCCTTTTTCCTGTTATAATAACATAAAACCAATGCACAATTACAACAAACTGCATCAGAGCCCTCCACAGCACAAATATAATCCCCGAAACAATAAACACCAATATTCTCCACAAAGCCTCTTTTCTTTCACTCATTTTATTCACCTCCAAACCAACTATATTTAATATTGATATATAAATGTTTATGACAAAACAAATCTTGATTAAACAAGAAAGATTTATATAATAGATAAAATAAGTTTTTATTATGGTAAAATCAAAAAGGGGTTGGCATAATCCACCAAAGTATATTGAACAAAAAATAGAAGGGAAATGTCCTTATTGTCATAAACACGTTCAATCACTAGAAAACCATATCCATGACAAACACAAAGGAAAAAGGATAGTTAAAAGATAATTCAGCTCTTATAAAAAGGACACCCTTTGCAATCTTTATCATTAGGTTCTGGAGGGCAGTCTGGGAATTGTCTTTCACATTTTGTCTCTTCCTTTTGTTTCTTTTTGTAAGATCTATCTCTTTTGTGGGTTGGTGCTCTTCCCATTGTTATTACCTCTTTGTTTATCTGTTGATAAAAATAGATATTATTTAAGTATTTTGTTTTTTTATGGAACCTAGTCTTATAACAAAAATAAAGCCATTCTTAGAAAAATATTAAAATAGATAAGGGTTTAAGGCGTTTGGGGATACACATGATAGATATGTACAAAGAAAAAAAGCCATTAACAGTTGTTCTAATAGGTGTTATAAACAAAAACACGATTTTGCTTGCTAAGAGAAAGAGAGAGCCTTATGTTGGTTATTACAGTATACTTGGTGGAAGGCAAACATTTGGTGAGGAGATAAGGGATATTGTTAAGAGAGAGGTAATGGAAGAAACAGGATACAAAGTCAAAGATGAAATCCACATAAAAGGCACATACTCAGAAATATTAAAAGACAAGGATGGTAAAGTAATAGATCATTTTTTGTTTGTTGTCTGCAAAGCCTTTTTAGATGAGAACGTAAAAAGAAAAGAAGATGTGGAAAACACAGATGTTGAAAAATTCAGATGGTTTGATTTTCCAATTAAAAAACAAGAGAAAGCAAAAATAATCCCAACAGACTTGATAATGATATCAAACTTTGACTCTGACAAAGCCCAATTCAAAGAATTCATCTTGCAAGAAGATGAAAAAGGTGGGTTAAAACTATTAAAAACAAATGAAGAGGCATAATGCACGAAAGTATTTTTGTTAAAGACATTATAAAGCAAGCAAAAAAACATGGCGATGTAAAAGGTGTTGTTATTGAGGTTGGAGGGCTTGCGCCTATTGAGGCAGAGCATTTACAACTTCATCTCAAAGAGATTGTTGATTGGAAAGTGGAAGTCAAACAAAAAAAGGGCATTGTTGAGTGTGAGTGCGGTTTTAAGGGAGAGCCAGAGATTATAACAAAAGGTCATGATTTTGTCTTGTTCAAATGTCCTTGGTGTGGTGATGTTCCTAAGATTATAGAAGGGGATAAAATAATCTTAAAAGAGGTAAAATGTGCTTAGCTATTCCTGGTAGGATAATTGCAATACAAGGAGATATGGCTAAAGTAGATTATAGTGGCTTGCAAAAACAAGTGAATATATCCCTTGTTGATGTCAGGGTTGGTGATTATGTCATAGTAAACGCTGGCTTTGCAATACAAAAGATAGAAAAAAAAGAGGCTGAGAAAAGCCTAAAGCTTTTCAAAAAGGTGAAATGACAAAACAAGAAAAAGACTGGTTTAAAGTCTTTAAAAAACACAGCAATGTTATTTTTACAAAAGAGCAATACAAAGGCTATAACAAAGCAACCAAAAATCACATTAAAATTTATAAAAAATACCTAAAACCAAAAGCAAGGCTGCTTGATTGTGGGTGCGGCTTGGGAGCAAATTCAATACCTCTCTCAAAATATGGTTATAAAATATTAGGGATTGACAACAACAAACATGTAATAAAACATGCAAGGATCAATAACTGCAAGTTTAATGGCAAAGTCAAATTCAGAGTAATGGATATATTTAAAATAGATAAATATTTTAAAAAAGATTCATTTGATGTATGCATACATGGTGGTGTAATAGAACACTTTACCAAAAAACAGATTCCATTAATCCTAAAAGAGCAACTAAAAGTTGCACCTTTGATAATCTTCTTTTTCCCAATAAGCTCAAAAAAAACACTAAGCTTTTATGGAGTAAAAAGGCCAAATGCAAACAATATCTACTTTGATGGGGTTTACAGAAACCTATGGGAGCCAGGCTATTGGCTAAACAATGTGCTAAAAGGTTTTAACATTGTAGAATACAAAATATCAAAATCTCATCCTGTTATTTACAATGTTGATGAGATGATGGTTGTTATTAAGAGGTAAAATGAATTCAGAACTGTACTTTTTCAAATATTCGTTTCCTTGCGCGCAGGTTTTGCTGGACCAAAAAAAGATAGATAACAATGCGTATGAGAAATTAAAAGAGATGTTTTTTAGCAATAAAGCACCTAGTAAAAGAGTTCTAGAAGAGGTTTTCAGCTCTGCCTTCAGAAGAATAAACATTGTTGCAAAGCAAATGAATAAAGATGCTTGGGACTTAGGGATTATAAAAAAATACTTTATTGAGGAGCACAACAAGTTTATTGATAGAGGAGAAGGGGAGTATGCACACTTTGGAAAAAATTTTAAACAAGTATGCAAGGTTTACATTGCAGAAGTAATTGACAAAAAAGAAGATATTCTAACTGTTAAGTACAACAACACTATAAGAAAGGTTTTGGGAAACATTGTTCCAAAAGCAAAAAAAGGCGATAAGGTCACAATTCACCTTGGGTTTGCAATTGAGATTCTTTGAGTTTTCTTGGCTAGTTCTGAAAAACCAATTGCAGAGGCTATTCCGCAAACAATTAGTATTATCCCAAAGATCTGAGATGGGTTGATTATATTTTTTAGGAATATAAGATTCAGCAAGGTTGTTATGGGGCTTCCTAGTAATAATATGCTGGTTGCAATTGTTGGACTAACCTGTTTTAAACCATTATACCATGTAAAAACATAAAAAAACAAAAACACTGACGTCAACAAAATCCAATATACATGTAAAATATTCAAGCTAACAACTTCTGAAATATTGCCAGTTAAAACCAAAAACACTAAAATAAACAAAGAGCCAAAGAACATTCTGCCAAATGCAACTGTCTTTGCATCTAGGTTTTTTAACGCGTTCTTTGACAGTATTGTCTCAATGCTCCAGAAGACTGTTGCTAAGAAGATTAACACCTCGCCTAAGCCAATGTTAAAGGAATTCATTTGCAATAATAATAAATTACCTAGCAACAACAATATAGCAGCCAAAAACATCTGTTTATTCAACTTCTCTTTCAAAAATATCAAAGCCAAAACACCTACCCAGATAAACATAGTCTTATGAACAAAAGATCCAGAAGCTGCTGAGGTTAGTTGTAGTCCTTTAAAGAACAGTAAAAAAGGAATAGAGCCTCCAAACAATCCAATCAAAGCAAGCCTTGACCATTGCTTTTTTGTTAGCTTGAACAAATCCTTATAATCCTTAAACAAGATCAATATTGACAAAAGAAAGATTGCAACAACTGTATTCTTTAAACAAGTAAATACGTATGGGTTTATTCCACTCACTCCGAACTTGTTGATAAAGATAGAGAAGCCTGATATAACTGCAGTTAGGAAAACAAAGATCAACCCCTTTTTGGAATGCATATATTAAACTAAATATATGTTTTATTTAAATTTTGTGTGTTGAATAGCAAATTTTATATATAAATCTATATTCCCGTATTATATTATGAGAGCTAAAAAACCTCAAAATATAAGAATCTCAAGTATTGTTAGCTTTATCATTATTATATAGCCGCAAGGCCTCATTTTCTAAAAATATATTAAAAATATATTTAAATGAGTGCTAGTTAAAGGCTTAAGAAGAGGCTAAAATGTACGATTTCAAGCAAGTTGAGAAGCATGTTTTTGAGCATTGGCAAAAGAACAAGATTTATGAGAAAGCTAAGAAAAGGGTAGCTAAAGGTAAGAATTTTTATTTCTTAGATGGGCCTCCATACACATCAGGTAGAGTCCACTTAGGAACTGCTTGGAACAAGTCTCTAAAGGATTGTGTTTTAAGATACAAGAGAATGCAAGGGTTTAATGTTTGGGACAGGGCAGGCTATGACATGCATGGCATGCCAGTAGAAAGGGCTGTTGAGAAAAATTTCAAATTAAAAAGCAAGGATGATGTTCCAAAGTTTGGTGTTGAAAGGTTTGTAAATGAATGCAGGAAGTTTGCAATTGATAATATGCATTTGATGAACAAGGACTTCAAGCGCTTGGGAGTGTGGATGGATTTTGATGATGCTTACCAGTCTGTAAAAAAAGAGTTTATAGAGGGTGTTTGGTGGTTAGTTAAAAAAGCCCATGAGCAAAACAGGATGTATGAGGGCAAGATGAGTATGACTTGGTGCCAAGAGTGCGCAACATCTTTGGCAAAACACGAGCTTGAATACAAGAATGTTCCTGATGATTCAATATTTGTAAAATTCAAGGTGGTAGGAACAGAGAATGAATACCTAATCATATGGACTACAACTCCCTGGACAATTCCTTTTAATTTAGCAGTAATGGCCCACCCAGAGATTGATTATGCAAAAGCCAAGGTTGGAAATGAGGTTTGGATACTGGCAAGAAACTTGACAGATGGCTTAATAAGAGGTGTTGCTGAAAAACAATACCAACTATTAGAAACATTCAAAGGCTCAAAGCTTCATGGCCTGAAATACGAGCATCCATTCTACAACATGCTAAAACCAGTTTATGACGAGTTAATGCAGCAATCAAACAAGGTTTTCACAGTTGTTATGAGCGAGGAGTATGTTGATTTGTCAGCAGGTTCTGGCCTGGTTCATACAGCTCCTGGTTGTGGCCCAGAGGATTTTGAGGTTGGTTATAGAGAGGGTATTCCTGCGTTTAACACTTTGGATGAGTTTGGTGTTTTTCCTAATAATATGGGAAAGTTTTCTGGCTTGGTTGCTAAAAAGGATGATAAGAGGTTTATTGATGAGTTAGACAAGATTGGTGCATTGATTGCTGTAACAATGGTAGATCACGACTATGCACACTGCTGGAGATGCAAACAACCTGTTATATACAGAACAACAAAGCAATGGTTTTTCAAAATAGAGGATCTAAAAGAGAATATGAGAGAACTCAACAAAGAGATATTGTGGGTTCCTGAGTATGCTGGCTCAAGGAACTTTGACTCTTGGTTAGCTAACTTAAGGGACAATGGTATAACAAGACAAAGGTATTGGGGAACACCCTTGCCAGTGTGGAGATGTGAGAAATGCAATGATTATGTTGTTGTTGGGTCTGCTGATGAACTAAAAAAGCTTGGTGGCAAGGTTCCAGATGACTTGCACAAGCCATGGATTGATGATGTTGAGCTAAAATGCAAATGTGGTGGTGTTAAAACAAGAATCCCTGACATAATGGATGTTTGGATAGATGCTGGCTCCACTTCTTGGAATTGCTTGGATTATCCTCAAAGAAAAGATTTGTTCAAAGAGCTTTTTCCAGCAGACTTTATTCTAGAGGGCATTGACCAGATTAGAGGATGGTTTAACATGCTGTTTGTTGCAAGCATGATCAGCATGCAGAAGCCTTGTTTTAAGGCTGTTTACATGCATGGCTTTATTAATGATGCACAAGGGAGAAAGATGTCAAAGTCTATGGGTAATTATATTCTTCCAGAAGAGGTTTTGGATAAGTATGGTGCTGACACATTGAGGTATTATATGATTGGAGGCACAAGCCCTGGCTTGGATATAAATTACAATTTTGATGATATGAAGGTAAAGTTTAGGAACTTGGGAGTTTTATGGAATCTCCACAGTTTTTTGATAAACTCTGCAAAGCTTTTGAATGTTAATCCAGCAAAGCTAAAATATTCAAAGTTTGATTTAGAGGAGCAATACATTCTTTCAAAACTAAACTCAACTATTGCAAAGGCAACTGAGCTTTATGATAAGTATGAATTAACACAGGCACCTTGGATAATAGAAGAGCTTTTCCTTGATTTGTCTAGGAAGTATGTGCAGTTGACAAGGAATAAGTTGAGCAGTGGTTCTGAAAAGGATAAAAAGTTGGTTTTGTACGCTGTTTACAATGTTTTGTTTGAAACACTCAAGATGTTAGCACCAGTGATTCCAATACTAACAGAGATGATGTATCTAAATCTAAAAGATGAATTTAAACTAAAAGAGGAGAGCATTCATCTCTGTGGATGGCCTAAAGCAAATAAAAAACTAATAAACAAAAAACTAGAGCAAGAGTTTGATGTTGTTGAAACAATAATACAAAAGGTTTTGTCTGGTAGAGAGAGCAGCGGTTTAGGGGTTAGGTGGCCTTTGGCAGAGGTTGTGATTGTAACCAAAGACAAAGATACAATAAAATCAATTAAGAATCTCAAAGAGATAATAAAAACACAGACAAATGTTAAGGAATTAATAATTAGAGATAGTTTTGATGCAAAGATTAGGATAAAGGCAGATTATGATAAGCTTGTGCCTGAGTTTGGAGATATTTCAGCAAAGATTATTGCTCATATTGCTATGACAAGTGCTGAGACCATCTTGAATCATATTGAGAAAGATGGCAAGTATGAGTTTAGCATAAACCATGCCAAGGTTGCTATAAATAAAGAGCATTTGATAATTGAGAAACAAGCTCCAGAAGGCTATAAATATATTGGATTCAGCAAAGGGGATATTTTCCTGAACACAGAATTGGATAAAGAGCTAGAAGCAGAGGGCTATTCTCGTGAATTAATGAGGAGGGTGCAGGCTTTGAGAAAGCAAGCGGGTTTGCAGAAAAAAGACAAGATTGAGCTATATGTGTTTACAGACAAAGAACTGAGCAATATGTTCAGAAAGCACAAGGATATGATTACAGAAAGAGTTGGGGCTTCAAAAGCAACAATCTCTGAACTAAAGCCTAGCAAGAGCTACAAGCACCACCTAAATTACAAAGTGAGGGATAAGGGTTTTGAGATTTTTCTTGAAAAGGAATAATTTAATTTATTTTTTCCACCTACTCATTCTTGCTTTTCAGAGCAGAGCCCTTTCCGAACTACCCTGTTAGAACGCTCTACTCGGTTTCTGGCCCTGCGGTCATATGTGGTCTTAAGCAAACATTTAAATATTCAATTATCTATTAAATAGTGGTAGGGGGTGTTGAGTATTCCATACTGTGGTAAATGTGGGACTAAGTTAAATAAATCTTCTAATTATTGTAATAGATGTGGTTTTAAACTTTCAGAGGAATCAGATAAGTTATCTTTTATTCTTATTGTATTGCTGCTTTTAGTATCATATCTTATCTTAAATATTTGGGCAATAGGTCAGATTGAATTTGATGCATCTTTAGATAGTATGATTAATTCAATTTCTGAATTTAATTATAAAACTGACTTAACCTCAACTGAGGTTGGAACAGAAATTACAATTAGGAATCCAACAATTATTCCTATAACAATTACACAAATCAGTTACGATCTTTCCTATGGGGAAAGAGTTTTTGCTGAAGGAGGGACAGGTTTTATTTTTATTATGCCTTTTTCTGAGATATCAACTCCTATAGATTTACACATAAATCATGCTGAAACAGGATTATCATTAATTGAGGGTGTAATAAATCTATTTCAAAAGGAAGAAAAGAGTTTTAAAATGAGGTTATATGCTGGATTTGGTCCTATTAAGATTCCGATTGGTGAATCAGAATAATAATATCAAAGTATTCTAACAAAAACTATTTAAACTAGTTATTTATTAAAACCATTTGTCATGGCTAAAAAGATTTCTAAAGACACACCATTGAATGAGCTCACATTTAGGAGGTATGAGAAGCCTGGCAAAATAAAGGGCAGGGATCTTGTGAGGAAGCTGTGCTTAAGCATGGGTTTGTTGCAGCCAGGGGATTCTAGGGATGTTGTTGTGGATGTTCTTTATGTTTTGCTTAAAGCAAAGAAACAGAAAAAGGCTTTGACATCAGAGGGGATTGTGGATTTGGTTATAAAAGAGAGGAAGAGGGCAAAGCTGCCTATGCTAGGGATAGCATCTTCTAATATTAGAAGGCAATTGCTTAGACTAAGGGAGCTTTTTTTGGTTGAGAAGTTAACTAATTCCTACAGAATAACAGAGTTTTCTAATCTGTCAGAGATTTTTGATGAAAAGATTCAAGGGTTTTTGCTCAAATCAACTCTGCAACGTGTGAGAGAGTATGTTGAGATTATTGACAGCAGCTATAAAAGGAAATAAGGAAAATGAAGGGTTATTATGAGCCAAGAGAGGACTCTTTTCTTTTGCTGGAGAATATAAAAAAATATTCTAAAGGCAGTGTTTTAGATCTTGGAACTGGGAGTGGAATTCTTGCAATAGAAGCAGCAAAATATGCGAACAAAGTGCTAGCTGTGGATATTAATAGAGCAGCATTAAAGGTTGCAAAAGATAATGCAAAAAAACAGGGCATAAAAAATATTGGGTTTAAACATTCGGATTTGTTTTCTAGTGTTAGGGGCAAGTTTGATTTGATTGTATTTAATCCACCATATCTACCAAGGGACAGAAGAGTAAAAGAAGACAAAGATATAGAGGGCGGGAAAAGGGGATATGAAACAATCGAAAGGTTTTTGAGCAAAGCAAATGACCATCTCAAAAGATACGGTAAAATCCTTCTTTTATTTAGTTCTTTAACAGATAAGCAAAAGGTTGATGAGGTTATTGCTAAAAACCTATTCAAAGCAAAACAATTAACTCAAAAAAGAATATTCTTTGAAACATTGTATGTTTATTTGATTGAGAAGTCTAAAATCTTGATTAGATTAGACAAAGTCAGCAATATTGGGTTATATGCCAAAGGCAAGCGTGGTTTAATCTATTCTTGCATCTACAAAAACAAAAAAGTTGCAGTTAAAATCAAAAACCCAAAATCAAAGGCTGTTGGAAGAATAAAAAACGAGGCAAAGTTTTTGGAGATAGTTAATAAAAAAAAGATCGGCCCTAAACTTCTTGATTTTGGTGATGATTATATTGTTATGGAATTTGTTGAAGGTAAATTTATATTAGACTTTTTTGAAAAAAGCAAAAAAAAACAGATAATCACAGTTATAAAACATGTATTTGAACAATTATTTGTTTTGGACAGATTAGGTATAAACAAAGAGGAGATGCACCATCCAGTAAAACATATAATAGTTACAAAAAATAATAAATCCATTTTAATTGACTTTGAGCGCGCAAAAAAGAGCAAAAAAACTCATAATATCACCCAGTTTTGTCAGTTTTTAATTGGTGACAAGGTTAGAGAAATATTGGAAAAAGAAGAGATAAGAATCAATAGAGGAAAAATAATACGGGCTGCAAAAGATTATAGCAAAAATCAAAACAAAAAACAATTAGACAAAATAGGGAGTTGGATTGGATGACCTCAGTTTCACTCGTTCGTCCATTCACTACTTATCTCAGGATATTTCTTAAATTTTTCTCTAAAAATCTTTTTGTATTTTTCTAAATTCTTTTCTTTCTTTGATTCAAAAACAAGAACCAAAACAGGCTCATTTGAAGATGCCCTTACAAGACCCCATCCATCCTCAAAGTAAACTCTTGCACCATTCACATCTATTACCCTATATTCTTTCTTAAACTCCTTAGTTAGTTTATCAATAATCTCATATTTTTTTTCATCTGGGCAGGGAACGTGTATGGTTGGTGTTATGTAATACTTGGGAGTTGTTGCAAGCAACTCTGAGAAGGTTTTTTCTTGGTTAGATATATATTCAATCAATTTCAGGGAAGAGAATATTGCATCATCAAAACCATAATAACCTTCTAAATAAAATATATGACCAGAGCGCTCTCCTGCAAAAGCAGCTTTAATCTCATGAGCCTTTCTCTTTATATAAGAATGGCCTGTCTTCCACATAACTGGGATTCCGCCATGTGCTTTTATATCCTCAGGCAGTGCCTCAGTGCATTTAACATCAAAAACAATCTTTGCATTCTTCTTTTTTTCTAATACCTGTCTTGCCAACAAGATTAGCAATTTGTCTGTCCAAACATTTTGACCTTTTTCATCAACCACACCTAATCTATCACCATCACCATCATAGCTAACACCAATGTCTGCTTTAACTTCATTAACCTTTTTAGAGAGAATCTCTTTTGCTTCTTTTAACTCAGGATTCGGGAAGTGGTGAGGAAAATTAACATCAATATCACAATATAATTCAATTACCTCACAACCAATCCTTCTTAAGATTTCTGGACCAAATACACCCGCGGTTCCATTTCCACATTCCACTACAACCTTTAATTTCCTCTTTAATTTTATTCTAGACGTTACATCTTTTATGTATGCTTCTTTGATATCATCCTTTTTATAACTCCCTTTACCTTTCTCATAATCATCCTTTTCTATAATCCTTCTCACTTCTTGTAATTCATCTCCAAGCAAGGTTTCTGAATAACCATGAGCAAGCTTTAAACCACTCCAATCATTGGGATTATGAGATGCAGTAACCATCACACCGCCTTTAGTTTTGTAATAGTATTGAGAAAAATAAAGAATAGGAACCAAAGTTAGTCCAATATCAATAATATTACAACCAGTTGACCTTAAACCCTTAACAATAGCATCCCTAAATTTTGGAGAAGTCTCCCTTGAGTCATGACCAACAACAACATCATTTATTCCTCTCCTTTTTAAAAATGTTCCAAAACCCTTGCCAATTAAATCCATTGTTTTTTCATTTAATTCGTCATCACTGATTCTTCCTCGTAAATCATATTCTCTGAACATATATTTATTGATTTTTGACATTTTCACACCCTTTTTGTTTAGATAAACCTTTCCACAACTTATCTGCCCTCTTGTATTTTTCTATATTACCTATGTCAAACCACTGTCCTGGAAACACAAAACCATAAAGCTTTCCAAGCTTTGCTATTCTTGGAAAAACATCATACTCCCACATTGCATGGCCATCTGGTATCATATTTAAAACCTCTGGTTCAATAATATAAGTTCCAGAGTTTATTAAATTAGAGGGTTCTGTTCCTTTTTTTGGTTTTTCAACAAATTCTATTATTTTGTCACCATCCATTTTTGCAACACCATATGCGCTTGGATTCTCAACCTTAGTCAGGGCAATAGAAATCAAAGCCTTATTCTTTTTATGAAAATCAAACCACTCATTTATATTGATATCCTTAACCTCATCAGCATGTGAGCACAAAAAAGTTTCTTTTAAATAATTTTTGCCAAGCTTCACACAACCTGCAGTTCCCATTAACTTATCTTCTTCAATATATTCAATTTTTAATCCAAATTTAGAACCATCCTTGTAGTAATCAATTATCTGTTCTTTAAGGTTACCAACAGCAAGAATCACATGTCGAATATTGTAAAGTTTTAACCATTCAAAAATGTGCTCAACAATTGGCTTGCCCTGCAATGGCAGCAAAGCCTTTGCTGTTTTTAGAGTCAGTGGCCTCAGCCTTGTTCCTAGACCTCCTGCAAGTATTACTGCTGTTTTTAACTTACCCCTTCCCATTTTTTGTTGGCTCTTTTGTAGTCTTCTGCCGAGTCTATGTCAAACCACTGTCCTGAGAAAGCGTAACCAATAAGCTTATTCTCTTTAGCAAGCTTTGGAAAAACATCATTTTCCAGCCTTGCAAAACCATCAGGAATATAATCAAGAATCTCTGGCTCCATAACATATAGTCCAGCATTGATTAGGTTGCTTGGCGCGTTTTGTTTTTTTGGTTTTTCAATAAAATCAAGGATGTTGTAGCCTGTTAGATTTGCAACACCATATTTGCTTGGATCATCAGCAGTTGTCAAAGCAACAGTTACTATGCCTCTGTGCTCTTTATGGAACAAGAACATCTCCATAAGATTGAGATCTTTGAGCTCATCTGCATTTGCTAAGAAGAATGTTGATGTTAGATAAGGCTTTGCCAGCCTTATTGGGCCAGCTGTTCCAAGTGGGAACTTTTCCTCAATAAAGTTTATGTTGACTCCTAGGTTTTTGCCCTCAAAGTTTTTCTTTATCTTTTCTGCATCATGGCAAACTGAGATGAAAACATCTTTGACCCCATATCTTTTGAATAGGTCAATGACATGCTCTATGATTGGCTTGCCTTTTATTTGTGCCAACACCTTTGGCTCAGCACCAATCACTGACTTTAATAAACTGTTCTTTCCGCCAGCCAGGATTATTGCTTTTGTTGGTCTTTCACCACTCATTGCTCTCATTAATAGCAGCTCTATTGCATGGCTTCTGTTTTTTATTTCATAGCCATCTATGCTTTTGTCTATTTGTTTTAATAATTCAGAATCCAAAGTAAGAGTAATCCTCTCCCTCATTTTCCTAATTTAATACACTACTTATATTTAAATTTTTTGATTTGTATGATAATGTATGAAAACAAAAGTTTTATATATAACTATCATATACCATATGAGAAGTTCATATTTTGTTGAGGGGTGATCAAAACTCAGAAGCCAATATGGCTTAGAAGGATTGAGAAAAGTTCTATTCTAAAAGGTAGAGAGCTCTACCTTCAGGAATATGTTGTTGAGCAGTTGGATGAGGAAGAGATATTCTTTGAGGATTTTGGGTTTTTGGGGTCTTAGTTAGCAGTTAGCTTTTTTTAAGTAGAATTAACTAAAAAAAGAAGCAAGCCAATTTAAAAATTGATCAATTATTCCTCCCAAACCACCAGCAGATTTGCAACGCTCACAACAATATTTGCCACCAGGACATAAATATTCTGTACCACCATACATTTCTACCTCACACTCATTACAGCACACACCGCCAAGATCTGCAGCACAATTATCTGCAGCTTGCGCAACAGGAATTGATGGGAGTGATGGTTCCCATTGTGTTAGACCTTCTACTATACCTTCAAATGCACCCCATGTTGCTTGATAAACTCCTTGACCCAATGATGTGGTTGGTCCATTTATCCATAATTTACCAGCTTCACCTGCTCCTTGGAAAAAAGCCACCTCACAATTACTGAAATCAATGGATGCACTGTCTGTTTCACCTATATTTGTTAGTTTATTGATTGCACTGCTAACTGCTTCCTTTGAACACCTTCCAGCATCAATAGCATTCTGTAATTCATTAATAATTGCATCAATATTTATTGGTCCAAGCCCTTGACACATATGTGATTGTCCTGTCACATCTCTTATTGCTTGACCAGTTGGCAATTCAGGTTCACCAGGAACCTCGCATGTTGGAGCACAAGGCTCATCACTCAGGCCAGTTGGACAACAATAATAAGACCTTTCTCCAAGATTAAAGTAATCATATTGCTGGTTTCCACAAAAACAACCACTTGTGCTTGCAGACAATTGCTCTAAACAATTGTTCTG
The DNA here is from genome assembly GCA_964354685.1 of uncultured Methanosarcinales archaeon. Classification (GTDB taxonomy): domain Archaea; phylum Nanobdellota; class Nanobdellia; order Woesearchaeales; family JAGVZT01; genus CAYHAM01. Next base: position 12,569 of record CAYHAM010000009.1, on the reverse strand, counting down.
TCCAGAAGGAGTACAATTACTCTCTTGGTCAACAACAACACCACTCTCACAACAATACTTTGTTTCACTTTCTCCCAGATCCACATTGGTGTAGCCACAATGGCAGTTTTTGGTTATTGTTGAACCTAAATCGCATTCTGGCAATATTCCAAAGCCTCTGAGGGTTATTGTGGCAGTTGCTTCTGCGCAGGCATCATTGTTTGTGTTGCGCACTTCTACATACAAATCATTAGCACCACTTTGTATCTGCATTCTGTCATCAAGATTGCCATTGAGTGTCCAGAACAGAGCATCTCCTGAAGGACTTTCAACCTTAACTTCAGCCACTGGCTCTACATCATTATCAGGAGCTTCACAAGATTCTCCTTCTTCTAATGCATAAAACGTAAAAGTTCCTTTGCCTCCAACATCTTCAAAGCCATAGTAGCCATAAGTCATTGATGTTGCAGCTGTTGCAGTTTCGCAACCAATTATTTCACCATCTTCATTTGTCTCACATACACAATATTCATCCTTGATACCATCTCCGCTTTTTGGTAACTTAGCATTTGCCTTGCTCACACAATCACTATGACATTCTGGGCAATCATTGCTGTCTTGGTCGTCCTTATCCCAATCCGCAGGACCAACACAACCCTGTCCAAAATGAGTTCCTTCTGAATCAGGGCTTCCATCACTGTTTGTGTCAAAGGGAACAACACCAGGATCTACAAAATAAATCGCATCTTCTGTTTCTGAATTACATTCCCTACACATCTCTTTAAAGATTATACCAGCTGATATTACTTGGGTGTTGCTTTCAGTTAGCTTACAAAGACTTGAGCCGACTGCTACCTCAGTGAAGTGAGATAAAGGTGCTTTAACTAATTTGTTAATAGTGTCAACTTCTGTTGGCAAGGCTTTCCAAAAATCCCTTTCCTTATCATACCACATTATCACCAAATCTTCCTCAACAACACCTGGTGGAATCTCCTCTTGTTTGTATCTTATAGTTATGGTTGCTTCTGGATCAAAATAAACCCCATCAGTCCCTTGATAAGCAACTTGACCTATAACAACAGTATTACTCAGATCCTCAAATTTCTTATCCACAACCTCAAACTCCAAATCAGAAAATGGCTGGCCTTCCTTTGTTACAATTGTTCCTGCTGGTATGATAAGTTCTGCATCACCGTCTTCTGTTACTAACCTTATCTCTTCTTCTAAAACTCCATTACTGTCTATTGGCAAGATAATTTGCTCAGACCTTGCCATATAAAAGCTGTATCTTGACATCTCTTCCATAGACTCATCCTTAACAATCATAACATGATAGTAAACATCGACCAGAACAGCATTGTCTGTTATATCAACAACAGCAAAACCATTTTGACGCAGAATAGTCAAACCTTGGCTTTCAAATGAAGCAAAATCAATGCATGCAATTAGGTTTGCCTCAACATAATCTCTTATTAGTTTTTCAGAGCTTTCTTCTAAACCAAATAAATCTATTGCCTCTTTGGTTTTGAGTTCTAAACAAGAGGTTATATAATCCTTTAAAGCTGTTTTCTGGCTTGATAGCTCAACCCCTGCTCCAACATCTGCTATAGAAAGCCTTTCTATGCTTTTGTCTCTTGCATACAATAGAAATCCAAATGTAAACACAATTGCCAAGCCTATTATTATAAAAACAGTTACTTGAGCTCTTTTTTTCAAAGGTTCACCTCTAGGGCATTAATCTTTATAATTGATATATATATCTTTCTGAAGTCTAGAAAACCATCTTCATTATCCTAACCCTATTCAAAGCATCCATGTAGCCAGTTGCTTCTTTGAAGTTTTTCACATTCTCAACTTTTGTCAGAACATCTAGGAAGAATTTTGCCATATTTTTCTTTGCTGCTGCTTCGTTTTCAATTACAATATTGACATGGCTGTCAAATATTGTCTCGCCATTGAATTCAACATTTTTGCTTTTTTCTATGTTTCTTATCTCAATGAGAAACCTGTTGGCCAGGCTTTTTGGGTCTTGTATTCTAACAGTTTTGTGGAACTGTCTAGGCTTGCCATCATCATATGTAACCAAGAACTCAACTTGCTCTTCTTTTGGATAGAATGAAGTGACGCTTATGCTTTTGAGCTGAACGTTTATTATTCTCATACTCCTACTCTTTTTTTCCTAAAAATCTTGAAAAAAGCCCTGATTTTTTTTCAGGGGTGCTACCTAGATCTATGTTATCCATGCCGTTTTGGGGCTGGTTTTGAAAGTATTCTAATGTCCTTAGGAATATATCGATTTCAGCAACTGCTCCTTGTATTTCATGCTTTTTTTCTAGAGCAATGCTGTGAGAATTGTTTTGGAGAAGCTCTTCCATGTTGCGTTTTCGCTTCTCAAAAATCTTGTAGATATCCATCAAAACCATGATTGTTCACCATTTACCAGTAAATATAATCCCATATATATATCTTTCGATTTATATATAGCTATTTAAAGGTTGTTTATATATATTTTGTTTTCCAATAGCTTTATATATGAATTCTGGGTTTATATATTCTATGAAAAGAGTGCTTATTGATGAGATTGGCATATTTTTGCTTAAAACTGGCTATACAATAAAGGTAATGATTTCTGGGTGTTTTGATATGATTGCCAGGAAAGAGCAGATTTTGCTTATAAAGGTTCTTAGTGATGCAAATGCTGTAAGCAAGGAGCATGCAGATGAGATGAAGAGAATAGCTGCTTATATTGATGGGGTTCCGCTGATAATAGCTGAAAAAGCAGGCCAAAACCTTGCTGATAATATTGCCTATATGAGGTTTGGGATTTATACTTTTAATTTTAATACTTTTAAGAGCTGTATAATTAGAAGGCTGCCAATAATTAAGAGCACTCAGGCTGGGTTTACTGCTGCTGTATCTGGGAAAAGGCTAAAGCAGAAAAGGGAGGAGCTGGGTTATTCCTTGAATACAGTTGCTCAGAAGCTTGGGGTTAGTAAAAGAATGGTGGCTAAGTATGAGAGCAATGATTCAGAGATTACGCTAAAAAAGGCTCAAAGGCTGTATAATGTTTTTGGTGATGGTGTTTTTAAGCAGGTTAGGGTTTTTGAGAGCTTTTTCAAGCCTCTTCAGATTAGCAAGTCTGATGTTTCTAAGAAGTATATTGAGCTTGGGTTTGAGGCTTCTGAAACAAGGAAAGTGCCATTTGATATTATAGCAAAAAAAGATAAAGAAATCATTCTAACAGAAGTTGGAGACAAAACAAGCCCTCATTTAGTGCCAATAGCTAGGTTGCTTGATGTTGATAAGCTTGTTATTTTCAAGAAAAAGAAACCAAAGCATATTCCATCTATAACAAAGCATGAGTTCTTGGAGTTTGAGAAAGCAAGAGAGTTGATTAAGTTCTTGAAGGAGTTTGAGTAAAGATTATTTTATATTATTAAAATTAGCGAGTTGCATGTGCAAAACCTCAATGTATGCAACTCGTGGTTTTTATTTGACAATACCTCTCAGGTCATAAGCAGTTGCATCTTTAATCTCAACCTCAACAAACTTTCCTAGAAATTTTTTGTTTGCTTTAATAACAACAGGCTTGTATGCAAAATTCCTGCCCACCATTGTTTTGTTTTTTCCAATCTCATCTACTAGGATTTCTCCTTTCCAGCCTATCCAGGATTTGTTTTTTTCTAATGCTGTTTTATTAAATAAGTTTGTTAGTTTTGTTGATCTTTTTTTTGTTATACTCCCATGTACTTGGTTTGGCATCTTTTCTGCTAATGTGTTTGGTCTTGGTCCAAACCTTGAAATATTAATAACATCTGGCTTTATTTCTTTGATTAAATCTAAGGAATCATTGAATTGCTTCTCTGTCTCAGATGGAAATCCGCAAATAATATCTGTGCTTATTGTTATTTCTGGGATTTGTTCTCTGAGCTTTTTGATAATTTTTTTGAAGTCTTCTACTTTGTATTTTCTATTCATGAGTTTTAGTATTTCATTATTACCAGACTGGACAGGGATATGAATAAACTTGAATATTTTTTTAGATTTGTAAGAATCAATTAGTTCATCTAGAATAGGGAGAACATTGTTTGGATTCATCATCCCCACTCTGACAAGGAATTTGCCTTGAATTTTGTCAATGTTTTTTAATAGCTCTGGGAGTTTTGAGTTTTTGTTGTTTTCTAAACCATAAGCAGCATTATCTTGAGAAGTTATCCAAACCTCTTTTGCATTGTTTTTTAATCCAGCTTTAACTTCCTTTAATATCAACTCCTCTGGAAAAGAAAACAAAACAGGCTTTGCCTGCTTAACAATACAATAAGAACAATTGCCGGTGCAACCCTCTAAGATCTGCACAATATTAACAACAGGATTTTTGCTTATTTTTGGAAGCATTAGCTTTAGTTGTTTATTTTTATCAATCAACTCAACATTTTTTCCTTTAACTGCCAGATCAACAACCTTGACAATATCTTTAATGTTGTGTGGCCCGATTAGAGAAACATTGTTAACTGGCAACTCGAGTTTGACTTGTGGCAAGCATCCGGCTATTATCAACTTCTTGTGTGGGAATTGTTTTGCCAAATCTCTTATCACTTTGTACATCTTTGTCTGGGTTTTGCTTTTTACAATGCAGGTGTTTACTATGATTACATCTGCTATTTCTGGGTTTGTAACTATCAAGAAACCAGATTTTTCTAGCAGCCCTGCCATTATCTCTGCATCGTTGAGGTTGGCAGAGCAGCCATAGCTTTCAATGTAAATCTTGACCATAGAACCCAATAATTCAAACCAGTTTAAAAGATTTCTGGGCAACGCATAAAGACCTCTAAGCAAACAAATAGGACTAGCATAATTTTTAACTACTTAAAAATAAATACAAAGCAAATATTTATATAAAACATCTATTTCCATTTTTATATCAAAATGGCAGATACACTGAACACTAGGTTAAAAAATGCAATTTCAGGTCCGTATAGAAGCTTACTAAGTTACGTACCTCCTATAATCCAAGGCAAGATTGAATTTGCTGATAAGTGTGCCGAGTCTCTAATAAGAAATCACAGATTACCTTCAATTCTTGATGCTGGAATTGAAACGAATACAAAGTGTAATTATGCTGGATGTTCCTATTGTCCAACAGCACGTTATGATAGAGGGGATCATTACATGTCTCCAACCTTATATAACTCAATAATCGATCAACTTAAACAAATGGATTTTAAGGGAACAATAAGTCCTGTTGGTTATGGAGAATCTCTTGTTCGTGGAGATTTAGAGACATTAATGGAATATACAAGAAAACAACTGACAGATGCTAGAATAGTAATATATACCAATGGGATTGAATTAACTGTTGGAAGATTTGATAGCCTTGTTGATTCTGGGGTTGATTATTTTGTTATAACCCAGCACACTCCACAGACACAAGCAGAGGTGGAGAGATTATTGCAGGATTCTGAAAGAAAGAGAAGGATATTTTTCAGACAAGGGATTAAGGATACTCCTTTGAGCAATAGGGGTGGCCTTGTTACAGTTAAAAAGCAGGCTATTCCTAATCCATGTTACATGGCACCATTTGGAATTACAATACTATACGATGGAAATGTTGTTTTGTGTTGTAACGATTATTTTGGGAATTATAGTTTTGGAAATGTTGGTGAGGAAAACTTAAAAGATATCTGGAATAAACCAGAATTTAAAAGAATAAGAAGACAGGTGTTATTTGGCATATTTGAAGAAGAAATCTGTAAAAAATGCGTTGGGAAAGAATAATTCTAAAATAATGGGCCTGCCCGGATTCGAACCGGGGATCCTCGCCACGTCAAGGCGATATCATAACCACTAGACCACAGGCCCTTGAAGCAAAGTAAAAATCAGTAATTTATTAATATATCGGTTGACTCATAAACTTGTTTAAAACTTAAAACAATAGTTTAGAATATGATAAAGATATATTATGGTAAATAGATGGGTAAAAAAAGATTATTTCGTCTTAAAATCTATTAAAAAAGCTTAAAAGGGCTTATTTTTTCAATAATGAATCATTATTTGGTCTTTTTTGTCCACAACCAATTACAATTCATTGACTACCAATAAGTTACTATAAAACAAAAAGTTTATATATTAGTTATACTTTGAACAAAATAGGTGAATTAAAGTGATAGGAGATGATTATGTTTTAAGTTCTATAAAATCAATTAGAGGACCATTTTTAGATGAATATGAAGCTGCGGCTTATGATAATCATAAACGTTCTTCAAGGCGCTATGAATTAGGATTTAGGAACAGAAATGGTTTTCCAGAAGAATTAGTGATTGAATTGCTAGGCCAATTTAGTTCTGAATACAGACCTGAAACACCTTCTTATCATGAGGGAAATTTTGTTCGTAGCCCTGTTCATGATAGAGTGGTTTTAAATATAATATACAAGGGAAATACTCATTCTTTTGTTGTTATGAATGCTGAACATTTAGAATTGTGGGAACTAGGATCAAGCATTACAGATCGTATGAAAGTTAAGGATGGTGCAACACTTGCAACCTTGACAGAAATATTAAGAGAACATGGTGCTTCAGAAGAAATAACTCCTGAAAGACTTCTTGGCTTATAGACAATATTGCAATCAAAGTGTCTTTTTTTAGGTTCTCTGTGACTACATTTTTGGCTTGTTCTAAGGGTTTAAAAATTGCTCCGGAATATATATTTTTGGTTATTTAGTTACTTAAAGGTGGTAAAAAATCGAAAGATTTAAATATGCGAAGGTAATAGAATACTTCGTGAGTTAAATGCCAGATGTAGATTTAGAATCCTTAATAGAAACTGAAGTTGACACTATTAGAACTATGTTAAAGGATAGGTCTTCAATTATTCAGTATATAACCTCACAAGATATTGATGATGAAATTTTGAGAGTAAGAAGAATTGCAGCATACAGAGCAGCTAAAGGATTACTCACAAACAGGCCTTTTACCGATTCAGGCATGGAATTCACGCCAGAAGACTTGATAAAATACGGAATATTAACAAAGGGAGATTTTGGGTCCGAGCGTGCCGTAAGAAAGGTTGTTGACCTATATGATGCAATTTACACTTCAGAGATTTTAATAAGAGCAATAGATCCAAACTCAGGTGATCTATTAAAGCCTGAAATCCTAAGATATGAATACAAAGGAGAAATTTCTTCGAGTTATTATGATATTGAAAGAAAAGGATTTTCTGATAAAGGCGTTATTCTTGTTCCATTCTGGTTTTTGAAAATCAACCGTGATAAACTGTATGCAGTAAGAGAAGATTTTAGGAAATTAGAAGAAGACAATCCATTTGGACTTGGATTGGAAGGAGGAGTCATTATGTATGTAAATCCTCCTGAATGGAGGATACGGCCAAAAAAATTTGAAATAATTTCTGTTTTTAGTGAAGATCACGTAATAGTTCATGGGGATTCAAAATTGTTAAGCCGTTCCGATATGCTAGTAACAGGACAATATAGAGTTCAGCTGTATAAATTGTTACCAGAAGATCAAATCAGGGTGATAGAAGAGAGACCATCGGGTCCAGTAAATATACCCTACCCATATGTTAGATTGGGAGGCTTGATTTTATAAATAATTTTTTGAGGATAATAACTGTCTTTTCTCTATAAGGGGGATTAGTTTTATTAAAATTGAATTTAACTCAAAAGGTGGTTAAAAGCCTTAACACAAAATTCCAAAAAGAGGTCAAATTGTTCCAAAAAAACATCAAAGAGATATAAATAAGTAAATAAGCCTCTGGAGATATCCTCACTCCGCTAACGCTTCGTTCGGGACCTCCATTCGGCTTAGTTCCTAAGCCTCTGGAGGGACTTTCACCAACCTTTTAACCAACTGGGGGGCTAAGCGAACGCAGTAAGCGCATGCCGCCCTTGTTTTTGGTCCAGCTTTTTTTTAAAAAGATGGTTTTGAACCCTCGACCTTCGCCTTTCTGGCTTTGATACCAAGGCGACGCACCACCACTATGCTACAGAGGCTTAAGCAAGGCAGAATAAAGAATTGTATTTAAAGCTTTTTATTAGAAAATATTTATCTCTTTTTGATTTCTTTGAGATATTCTTGCTTAATTTTCTTGCATAGCTCTTTGCCTGTTTTTGTTTTTATTAGTGGTTCATAGGTCTTGAAGAATTCTCCTAAATCCTCCTTGGTTCTTTTTGCTTTTTTGTATTCCAAAACTTGTAAGAGAGTTTCAATTTTATCCAGATCAAAGATCAAAAGTGACTCTTTAGATTTTTGTTCAGAAAACTCACTCCACAAGGAGATCATCTCTTGCTTAAATTTATTAGGAAGTTTTGAAAAGAGTTTTACTGATGCCTGATTTTCCAGTTTGGCTTTCTCTTTGTTTGATACAATCTGATCCTTTTCCTTGGGTTTAGTAGCAATATCTCTAGTATATATCTCTTGCATATCATGAATCAGAGCCATCTTAATACATTTCTCAGTATCCAAACCAAGTTTTTTTGAATACAGCATTGCCATAATAGCAAGCCTAAAGCTGTGGTCAGAGACACTCTCTGGTTTTTTAACAGAGTTAAGAACCCAACCTGTTCTTTCTAAGTCTTTAAGCTTACCAATTTCTGAGATAAAGTTTAGTAAATCCATTTTGTAAAATGCGGGGGATGGGATTTGAACCCATGAACCCACTAAGAGACAGGATTGCTTATATCATTGGCATAAGCCTCAATATTTAATAGCTTAAGTCCTGCGCATTCAGCCTCAAAACTTCGTTTTTCGGAGATTCAAAACAAAGTTTTGAATTGACCAGACTTTGCTCTGAGGAACATCAAGAGAATTCTTGTATGTTACCCCCGCATGTCTGGCCTTATAGAGATTGAATTTGGTATATTTAAAAAGGTTTCTCTTTGGAATTTTATTTGATAAGAAAGATTTATATATTGTTTGTATTAAAAACATCTTATAAAAGAGGTGATACTTATGGAAAGGTTCATGGCCAGGATTAAAGAGAAGGCTAAGGCTAATCCTAAGCGTATTGTTTTTCCTGAGAGTGATGAGGAGAGAATTCTTAGAGCTACTCAAATTTTAAAGTACGAGGGCTTTGCAAAGCCGATTCTTATTGGCAACAAAGAAAAGGTTTTGAAAAGAATAAATGAGCTAGAGTTGAATTCTGAGGGTATTGAGATTGTTGATCCTGATAATTTTAACAAGTTTGAGGCTTATGCTCAAAAGCTTTCTGAGCTTAGAAAACACAAGGGTGTTACTCTAGAAAAAGCAAAGGAAATCTTAAAGGATTATGTTTATCTTGGCACAATGATGGTTTATATGGGAGATGCAGATGGTTTGATAAGTGGGAGCACACATTCTACTGGAAGAACAGTTTTGCCTGCTTTGCAGATTATAAAAACAAAAGAAAAATTCCATAAGGTTTCTAGTGTTTTTTTGATGATATGGCCTGATGATCGCTTGCTGCTTTTTGCAGATTGTGCTATTGAGATTGATCCTGATGCTAAGGACCTTGCAGAAATTGCTCTTGATACAGCAAGAACCGCTAGAAGGTTTGGTATTGAGCCTAAGGTTGCAATGCTCAGCTTTTCAACAAATGGCTCTGCAGAACACCCATTGGTTGATAGGGTTAAAGAGGCAACTGCAATTGTAAAGGACCGTGATCCAAGCTTGATTGTAGAGGGCGAGATGCAGGTGGATGTTGCTTTGGTTCCTGAGGTTGGTAAGAGCAAGTTTCCTGGAAGTAAAGTGCAGGGAGATGCAAATGTTTTGATATTTCCTGATTTGAATAGTGGGAATTGTGCTTATAAGCTTGTTGAACGCTTAGCTAAGTCAAAAGCAGTTGGTCCAATTTTGCAAGGCTTGAAAAAGCCTGTTAATGATTTGAGCAGAGGTTGTTCTGTTCAAGACGTTGTTGATGTTTGTGCAATAACTGTTGTGGAGGCGCAGGAGGAGTAAATGAAAATACTTGTCTTAAACTCAGGCTCTAGCTCATTGAAGTACAAGCTATATGAGATGCCTGCAAGAAAACAATTAATTAAAGGGCATGTAGATGGTATTGGGTTGCCAACTTGTATGCATATTGTTAATGATGATATTAAGAGTGTTTTTGTTGAGAATCATCATAAGGCTGTTGAGGTTTGTTTAGGGACTTTAAAGAGCATTTGTGATTTAAACGATATACAATCTGTTGGTCATAGGGTTGTGCATGGTGGAGAGTATTTTACCAAAGCTGCTCTTATTGATGAGTATACTATTGGGAAGATTGAAGAGCTTAAGGATTTGGCTCCTTTGCATAATCCTCCTAATTTAGAGGGGATTTACGCTTGCAAGAAACTCTTGCCTAATGTTAAGCAGGTTGCGGTTTTTGATACTGCTTTTCATCATACTATTCCTAAGAAGGCTTTTCTTTATGGTATTCCATACGAGTATTATGAGAGGTATAAGATAAGGAAGTATGGATTTCATGGCACTTCTCATAAATATGTTGCCAATAGGGCTAATGAAATATTGAAGAGAAACTTAAAATCAATAACATGCCATCTTGGCAATGGTGATTCTATTACCGCAATCAAAGACATGAAATCGGTTGATACAACAATGGGCTTTACTCCATTGCAAGGCTTGATAATGGGAACAAGATCAGGAGACATAGATGCAGAGATTGTTGCTTATATTATGGAGAAAACCAATTCTGATGCAAGAAAGGTTATTTGGATGTTGAATAATCTCTCAGGCCTAAAAGGTTTATGTGGCTATTCAGATGTCAGAACAGTGTATGAAAAGGCTTTACAAGGTAATGATATGGCTCAACTTGCCCTAGACATGGTTGTTTATAGAATTGTGCATTATATAGGAGCATATGATGCAATATTAGAAGGAACAGATGCAATTATATTTACTGCTGGTATTGGAGAGAATGCTGACTTTCTTAGAGAAAGGGTTTGTGAAAAGCTAAAGTTTATAGGTGTTGAAATAGACAAGGGAAAAAACAAGAGAAACGAAATCATAATTTCTACTTCTAAGTCTGAAATAAAGGTTATGGTTATCCCAACAAACGAGGAAGAGCAGATTGCGTATGAGTGCTTGGAGTTTGTTTAAAGAAAAAATAAAAAATTAGTCATTATGCTTTTTTCTATTGTAAATCCTTTTTGAACCTACTCCTATACCCACGCCTGCCAAAAGGCCTAGTGTTCCTATTGATGCTAGTCTAATAGAATCATTATCATATCTCTCTCCTGGCGTAGGTGTTGCATTGAACATAGATAACCCAATTGCAGTGGAACAGTGGCTCTCAATAGTAAAAGTTTGTCTTGCTGGATGATCCTCCAACCCATCACCAGTCACATGTTGACGAATTACTACTTTTGCTCCTGCTGGTAGTCCACCTTCTGTATTTACAGTAGTGGTGTAAGGTTGACATCCATCCAATACTGAAAAGAAATCTGGATCAACAACAATGTCATCTAAACCAACAAATTCTCCACCTTGTTCAATTTCTGTTAAAATTTGCACATTATAAGCATAACAACCTTCATCCTCATTGGTTTCACAAATATCGACAAGTGCTTGGTAAGTGTCTTTGCAAGAAGAGTCATAGCTCTCATCTGGTATGAACTCAACGCTTGGTTGACAAGCATTATTTGGCTCTACATCTTGACTTGAAGGGTTAGCATAAACCGGAGCAGATAAATATAATGCTGTTAAGGTAGCAGCAACAGCAACTCTTAGTCCTAGTCCCCCTCTTCTTGGAGTTGGCATTGATGGTAATCTTTCTCTTAACTTGCTTACATATAATCCTAATTTTTCATCCAATGATTCCATTTTCATTACCCCCTATAATATTGGTAAAGATATTGTTGTAAAGAAGAGGTTATATATAAAATTTGTTGTTTTTTACCACTTTTAAATAACTAGAATATGACATTATAAAAACAAATGGATTTTAAATAGTGTGTTTGTTTAAATAAAAATAAGAATAAAATCAATCTCTACTATTTCTACTGCGCAATCTTAAACCTGCATATCCTGCCAAACCTAAAAGGCCACTACCAAAAAATAAGAGAGTACTTGATTCTGGAACAAATGGCTCTCCTTGCACAGAAATTTGTTTAACACAGGTTTGATTATCTGTGTACCAATCCCTACCTATCTTTACTGCACCTTTACATGTATAAGGACCACCTGGTTCATCAAATGTTCTTCTAAAAACTGATAAATCTCCTTTAATATTTTTATATGCTTTTTCTTCTGTTTCACCGTCAGTACTACATATTAAACTACTCTTACCATAGTGGTTAAAGTAATCTTCAATTCCCTCCACTGTAAATGTAACTTCTTCACCTACCAAAGGATTGTTATTTGAAACAGACAAATACAAGCAACCTGGTTCTGGTCCAGGAGTAGATGTTGCTGTGCTGGTTGATGTCTCGGTTGCGGTTGAGGTATATGTTGCTGTACTGGTTGATGTTGATGTCTCAGTCGCGGTTGATGTTGATGTTTCGGTTGGGGTTGATGTTGATGTCTCGGTTGCAGTTGAGGTTGATGTCTCGGTTGCAGTTGAGGTTGATGTCTCGGTTGCAGTTGAGGTTGATG
>CAYHAM010000008.1:0-53975 GCA_964354685.1 uncultured Methanosarcinales archaeon | reverse complement strand
CCTTGAATAAGGCTATATATGGTTTGTGTATAATTTTCCGAAAATTTTCCATATATTCTGGAATATATAAACCGAAAAATTTAAATATAAGAGGTATATTTTTAACTACTAAAGGGTAATATCAAAATGTCCAGCTTATCAGATATTGTTAATAAGGATGAGGATTGCAAGAAACACAAGGCCAAGGGAGAAAAGAATAACAGAAAATACTATGACCCTGATACTGAGGAAGCAATAATGCAAGCAGTTGATGAACCATGATATTAGAAGATGAGGAAGAAGACAGAGAAACAATAAAGAGATTGAAAAAGAAGAGGCCATCCTTTTCCCAAATACTCAACAAAAAAAGGCTTGATGATTTTGAGCTAGACCAGGCCTTACAAGAAGATTTTTGAAAAAGATTTTTATAAGCACTGCTATTTCTCTTTGCTATGAATTATAACCTTGAGTTAGACAAAGTCGTTATAGAAATCAAAAAACAAAAGCCAAGGCTTGTCTGCATACAGCTAGCAGATGGCCTAAAACCAATTGCTGATAAAATTCAAAAAGAGATTGAACAAAAAACAAATACTCATGTGCTAATATGGGCAGGCTCTTGCTTTGGTGCTTGTGATATCCCAACACAAATAAAAGACAAGGTTGATATGATAATACAATTTGGTCATAGTAAATGGCAATGAACATATGGTAAAAATGACACAAGTAATCGAACTAAAACCATACCAAAGGATATCTGATCTAAGGCTTAACCAAAACTATCTTGGCAATGTTCTCTCAGAAAGCCTTGTTGCACTAAACACAAGTGTGATTGGTAAGCTTACAAAACCAACAAAACTAGAAAAAGACTCAAAGGTTGCTGTAAAAGTAACCAAAGTTAGTCTACCCTACAATGTAGAGCTTGAGATGATATCTGACCCTTTTAATGTTGTTGAAGATGGTTCTGCCCAAGGATTCTTAATAGAATCAGAAATCCTTGAGAAACTTAAACCACAGATGATCAAAGCAGCAGAGCTAATCAAAAAATCCATCTCGCAATCAAGACCAATAATCTTAAGGCATCACGCAGATTGTGATGGTTACATCGGCGCAATTGCCATAGAAACAGCAATAAAATCCCTACTTGCAAGAAAACATAGAGACTCTATCTGGCATTACTGCAAAAGGAACCCAACAAAAACACCATACTATGACTATGCAGATGCAATAAGAGACCTAACAACCTCATTAGGAGATATTAAAAATCAAAAACCACCTTTGTTAATACTCATTGATAATGGAAGCACACAAGAAGACCTATTAGCACTAAAAAAAGTGGTACAATTTGGTTTTATAACGATTGTTATTGACCATCATCAACCAACAATAGAAAACAAAAAACCAATAATAGAAGAGTACACTCATGTTTTTATCAACCCCTTCCTTATTGGAGGAGACAATAGCTTAACAGCAGGCATGCTCGGGGTTGAACTATCAAGGCTTATCAACCAAACATCAGACGTTGATCATCTGCCTGCAATATCAGGAGTTTGTGACAAATCTCAAGGCAAAGAGTTTGACCAATATCTAAAACTAGCAAATAAAAAAGGTTACACTGTGGAATTCATAAAGCAACTCGGACAATGCATTGACTTTGAAGCATTTCACATTGCTCATATGGATTCTGGGCTTATAGAAGAGATTCTATTCAATGGAATTGAACAACAAAAAGAGTATGTTAATTTGCTAGACCAAGAGCTTGAGAAAAGAAAAAAGGCTCTAATAAAATCAGCAGAGAAATATGTTAAAACAAAAGAGATGAAAGGGTTTAAAGTCTTTGAAGTAGCCATAAAAGAGATATTAACAATTGGAAGATACCCCCCTCCTGGAAAGTCAATAGGAATTTTGTTTGAGCACTTTAAACAAAAATCAGAAAAACCAATTATTATTTTGGGTCGTGGCAGAGATTATATAACCATACGATCTAACATTGATGGTTTTGATTTGAACAAAATGACACATGAATTGAATAAAAAACTTCCACACACACAGCTTTGCGGAGGCGGCCACAATCTTGCAGGCACAATAAGATTTGTTGCAGCAGCAAAACAAGAGGTCTTAGATTCTATAACTAAATACCTAAGTGAGAACAATGAACCAGCTTAGCTACTTGTTGAGTTTAATAATATCTTTTTGTGGTTTGTTTGTAGGAATAGCGCTTGCTTATATAGCACCAGAAGAAATAAGGCCAGGGGAAAAATATTTCATAGCAATACAAAATCTTGTCTTAACAACAACAATTCTTGTGTTTGTTTATTATATTACCCCTAACCTACTCTTAACAGTGTTAATTTCTATCTTAACATTCTTGTTTTTGTTTTATAGGAAACTATCAACAAAGGCAATTTATCTATTTCTTGGAATCTTGTTCTTCTTTAGCTCTAAGAACCAATCTATATTTTTGTTGGAATCAACTTTGATATTCTTTTACGGATTCCCAACAGGCACACTCTTTGCAAAAAGGCTGATTAAGAAACCAAAGCTAGAGGTTGTTAAAAAGCTATTCTTGAGTTACTGCTTGTTTTTATTAGTGTGTTTAGTATTGTATTATGCCAACAGCTTTCTCCAGCCACACCTCAATACTCTTTAGATAGATCACAATTCTCTGGATAAATGTGGCTTTTGTAAGAGATATTAAAATATTCTCTTCATATACATACTCTTTTTTGTTTGCATCATAAAAAAGCACTTTTATCTTGATGTTGTTCACACCATAATCCAAATCACTGCCACTGAAACCGAGCACAAAGCTGCGCTCTTCCTCAAGGTTATTAAACCTGAATGTTTTTGGTAGCTTGCTCTCAACAACAATACTTATGTTCTCTGGTTGAGATGTTGAGTTCTTCTTTACAACAAACTTTAATTCATATTTTCCATCATACTCTATCTCTTCTGGAAACTCTAAGTCAGTCACATCCACACTTGGTAAATCTAGTACGGTATATTGTAGTATTGCTGTTTTCGAAACCTGATTATTTTTAACACTTACACTTGCCTCAAACTCCCCAGAACGCGTTGGCTCTATTGGGAATATAATCCTCTCAACCCTTGATATTCCAAGGTTTAATACTCTGCAATCTTCCTTAAAACAAGCTTTTAAGTCTTTTAACATGACATTCCCAGAGTTTCTGAAATCACACATAGCATTTGTGGACTCATAAACATAGAATCTGTCTTTTTCTAAAGAGCAATCAATATCAATATTTTTTGAATAAATTAGCTCCTCTTCCTCTTTTAGCTCATTCAATGTTCTACTCATCTCTTCTAAAGAGTAATATTGGTAGTTTATGCTTGATTGGAAGGATGTTAAACTCTCAACACCCCGTGTTGATGTTACACTAATAGGGAAGGTGTACACAAAATTCTTATTCAAATCTTCTGAAACTTTAACAAGCCAATAAATATTCTCCTCTTGGTTTGGTTCTAGTAGAACATCCTTTTTTTCCTCCCCAATTGTTTCTAATCCATTTGTTCTGGATATCATAAGCTCTGTTGCCACATAATAATCTTTTAGGTTTTCAACCCTAGCTTTTATTATGTTATATGACCCAAATTTCACTTTTGTTCTTATTGGCAATAAATCCATTTGTATCAATAGTTCAGAAACACCTTTTTTATAGTCAAGATCAACATCAATAGTCATAGGATCTGAACTTAGCTCAACATCCTTACCCTTCCACTCATACCTTATAGAGCTCTCGTTTGAATCCAGGCTTTGTTTTAAAACAATGTGTGTTGGATCAACAAATGCAAACTGACCATATGTAACATCAAAAGGAACCCAACCATAACCAGGGAAGTATATTTCAGCCCATCCATGGGCCCCCCATTTGTTTAATTGATTATAATTTGTATAAGCAATCCCGCTAACATACCTTGCTGGAATCCCAACGCTCCTAACTAATGCAATGAACAATGAATTGAGCTCATCACAAACCCCATAGCGATTCTCTAAAACCCAGGAAGCTGATTGAGAAGCCTCAGCAGAGAGTGAGTTCAGGCTGTAATTAATGTTCCCCCTAACCCAATTGAACAGACCATAAACAACAAAATACTCATCATCTTGGCCAGCCACCAAGCCGGATGCAAGCTCGATTATCTCTGGATCATCAGAATCAATATTAGGTGTTGGTTTTATATACTGATCAAACTCATCTCCCAATGAAGATAAAGGAAAATTGACTTTTTTCTTTATGTTAATTAGATCATTTTTTACCTTAACCCTTGCACTTAGGTCTGTTACAAGCGTGCTCTCAAGAGGATCTGTCCAGCTAAAAACCAGAGCGTCATCACTTTGCTTGTAATCTCTAGTTGAACTAACACTCAAAACATCCTGCTGCCAGCCCTCTCTTGGAAAATATGTAAGATAAAGGTTTACATAATTAAGATCAGAGCCAGTACTTGTCCTGATTATATGTAGCTTTGAATAAATCTCTAAATCCATAGTCAAATACTGAGCATCAAATCCAAACTCATTTGCACTAGCAAATTGCAAAAAAAAGATAAGCATAACCGAAAAACACCACTTTTTCATAAAGTAAGCAATATTAGAATTGTATTTAATTGTTTTGTTTCTTAATTATGTGTTATGATTTAAGTTTCCCTGCATTATACCAACCAAGCCAAAATAATTTCTTCCGATATTAAAGGTAAATTTTTCATTTATGTTATCTGGTGAGTCGGCTACATAACAACTTACAACATCTTCTATCCTACCTTTTCCTTTATAGAAATCTAACTTGTCTAAAATGCCCTCATCTTCTTCAGAATCACCTTTGACAAGACACCTTCTGAACTCAGGATACCTTTCTATGATTTGAGAGATTACTCTTTCTTTATCAAAAACTTCTACCATTACATTATCAAATCCTAAAAAATCTGCAAAGGGTTTTACAACTTCAATAATATTTCTTGTAATATAAAACTTTTTTGCAACTTCTAACATCTCATAAAACTCTTGGACACCAGGATATAATAAATCAGGAATGTTCTCTTCTGTAAACCTTTTTCTGATTTTCTCACGTTTTTTTGAGTCTCTTAAAAATAATTCCATATAATATTTCCATACTTCAGATTCTGCTTGTTTTCCCTCTCTTAAGAGTTTATATCTGGCTATAAAACACCAACCCAAAAATATCGGATCAAAAATCATGGTGCTCTTTAGACTATCATAGGCAATTTTCTTAGCCGGAGAAGGAGTATCTGTATCATCCAAATCAGAAAAACAAACATCACAAGCAAGTATCAGTTCTCTTGAAAGAATCTCATCTAAATTATCTTGAGCTGCTACCCATCCTCCGCTTTCAGTTGGTTCGACAAGGAATTTCATCTTATGCTTCTCTCTTAAAAATATAAATCATTATCTTTTTTATAAATCTTTCCATCTTTACCTCTAAAAAGTGGTAAAGTAACAAAAGATTTAACTCTTTATCTTCCTAAACACCTCATAAGAAAAATACCCAGAAATAACTATTGAGAACATTATTACAGTTCCAAATATGTGTTGATTAGGAGATTTGTTTTCTTTGATTGAGAAAAAGAGCTCTTTTACCGATGTTTGTTTTCCATTATAAAACACAGAGGCTTTTATTTTATAATTACCTTGCTGAAGTGAGTTAATATATGCAATTAACTCTTTTTCTTCTCCGCTCATAACAAGAAACTCTTCGCTTTCAAATATATCAATAAACTTGTTGTTATAATACAATTCTCCATTCAATCTTGCCTTTACATTAGTATTACCTTTATTGACAAAAATTCCCTTAATCTTAACAATATCTTCAGTGCTAATATCTTTAACTACAACAAGCTCTTTTAGCTCACCATCTATACCCAACTCCCCATAAGGTAGTACCTTAAAGTCCAAGCTCGCTTGTTTTATTACCCTATCATTTATCCTCAATTCAACAAGTGCTATGTAATCACCAACATCTTTGTTTGTTGTGTTCCATTCTGCAATCAATCTCTTACTCTCTCCTGGAATAACCTCATCTAATCCTCTTTCAAATTTGTCAATAATAAAACCATTCCTTTTGATTGTTATTTCTGCATTAGGCTTAACCTTGACATTTCCATTGTTCAAGACATCAAACTCAAAAATCACAAAGCTATCTTGCTCTACATCTTTTATAGTTATGTCTTTGACAATTAAATTGATAATCTGTTTGCCAGTTATGATGATCTTTGTTTTTATAGCTGTACCAATATCTAAAGATAATCCCTGCCTATAACTTTTACCATCCAAACCAACATAGATTAAGGAATTATATTCCCCATTAGAAACCAAATCATCTGGTTTAATTAACACATCTATTTCTTTGTTTGCTTTTGCATCTATGGTACCATGAGTTGGTATAAACTCAAACCAAATAGGGAGCTCTTTGTTGTATATACTGAACTCTATTGACTCGTCAGATGGGTTAAATACTATAAAACTTGTACGAGCTTCTTGCCCTCTCAAAAGTTTTACCTCTAATTTAGTAGGACTTACCCCAATTCCTTGAGCACAAACATTAGATGCTAATAAAAAAAAGATTAGCCAACTATAGTGTTTCATCTTATGATGCCAAACCAACCAATGACAAGCTTCCTGAATAAGTACCAATAGAAGCTCCAACTGGAATGAACAGCTTGGTTGTCAGTTCCCTCAACTGATCGTCCCCAGGCATAAGATTTAACTCTTTAATCACTGCTTCTGTTGACAAAAATCCAGCAAGACTGCTGTTGTAATCATTGTCCAAGAAGGTGTATTGTACATTATTAACACCTATTGTGTCAACCTCAGAGTTAAGATCTGTTCCAGAAATTTGAAAATCCAAAGGTAGATTCCCAATATTCCTTATAGTGGGACTAAACAATGTGGACATATCCAAATCCCCTAAAACCTCTGAGAAAGAACCAGCGCTTCCACTAAAAGAGATACTTTCTGTATCCACATCAAAAGCAACTATGCCAAAATACTCAAACCCTTTAATAGCTGTTGTATTTAAATCTGAATAATCACTAGCAAAAACATTTACAGTGTAGTTGCCTGGATTATAGTAGAAACTCATGTTAAAATAATTTTTATACAAAGCAGAGGTATTATTTAACTGTGTATCAAAATCCAACTGAATTGTGCCTAGTTCAAATTGAACCTCCACATTGTTTATATCATCATAGCCATCTAAATCAGTTACAACAACATCAAACCACACAGCTTTGTTAGCTCCAGGGTTTGGTAACACTTGTATTCCTTCTTCGAGGGATTCATCAGGTGACACGTTAATAGAATCTATTCTTGGCCCATTACCAGAAACTGTTGCATAAAGCCCTATTTCAATTGCATTCTCATTACCTTGATTTGAACTGCTTGGATTTGGTGTTGTGGCAGTAAAATCATTGGCATTGTTGTTTGTATCAACAAATGAATCATTTTGATGAATTCTTGACAAACTCTCTCCACTTGAAACTGCTTGATGAGGTGTACCCTCATACAAACCAGTAGGAGCAGAGCCCCACCCCACAACATCTATAACATTACCTTCAGCATCCATAAGCTGTACTCCTGAATGAGTATTGGTTAAAGAAATCTCTTCTTTGTTATAATCTGGCTGTGGCCAATTAGAAGGCCAATTACTACCATCATCCTCATCAGCAATCAAGAAATAGCTATCTGCTTTAAGTATTGTTCCATATGGGATAGTGGCTTGTAAAGAAGTTGTGTTTAAAATCCACCCACTTATATCAACATCTTGCGCATCTTGATTGAATATTTCTACATACTCTGTATCAGATTCAGATGTCTCAGGATCATAAAGAACCTCTGTTATAACAACATTGGCAAACACCATTTGTGGCATCAACAACACCAACACCAAAAGCATTTTTTTGTTCATTATTATCACCTCAATCAAAAAATAGGCTGTTCCACTTTCATAGAAGCGTGGAACAGTCCTTTTTAGAACGCGCTCTTATCTTTTTTATCAATTAACATATTAATAAGCCTTTACCAAGAAAAAATGCAAATTTTGCATATCTTTCGGAAATCTTAATAAATAAAAGAGGGTTATTATACTTAATGAACTCACTTAGTGTAAAGGATTTCCGGCTTGATTATACTCTAGAATGCGGCCAAATCTTTAGATATGATAAGGTTGATGGTTATTACTTTGTTTCCCATAGAGCTTCTTTATTCAAGATTAAGCAAATTGGAAACAAGTTATATTACAAGAATACAAGCAAAAAATTTCTAAAAAGCTTTTTCAGGATTGATGATGATTATAAAAATATAATCAAAAATATATCAAAAGACAACCACATAAAAAGGGCAATAAAAAGCTTATATGGTCTAAGGATAATTAAACAAGACCCATGGGAATGCTTGATCAGCTATTTGTGTTCTTCTAACTCAAACATACCAAAGATTAAGAAAAATCTTAATCTAATCTCAAAATGCTTTGGTAAAAGAATAACTTTAGATGGTTTTGAATCATACACCTTCCCAAATCCAGGAGAGCTTTCGCATTCAAAAAAGCTCTGGAGCTGTAAGGTGGGTTACAGGGCAGATTTCATTAAAAAGGTTAACAGAAGTATAAATTACTCTGAACTAAAATCACTAAGAAAAAAGAGTTATGGTATTGCCAAGAACAGGCTTTTACAACTTCCAGGTGTTGGAGACAAGATAGCAGACTGTGTCTTGCTCTTCTCATTGGAAAAATCAAATGCATTTCCAGTTGATGTTTGGATAAAAAGAGCAATGCAGGAACTATACTTTAAAAGCAAAAATGTTTCAAACAAGGAGATAAAGGAATTTGGCCAAAGCTATTTCGGAGAATATGCTGGATATGCAAACCAATTCTTGTTTTACTATAGGAGAACATTAAAATGAAGGATGTTGACAAAATAATAAAAGCGCTTAAAAAAGAGTATACAGTTGATTTCTTTGCAGAAGAGCATAATCGTGACCCATTTAAGGTTTTGATTTCTTGTATCATAAGCCTAAGAACAAAGGATGAGGTAACATATCCTGCTGCCCAAAGACTGTTTAAGTTGGCTGACACTCCGAAAAAGATGATGAAGCTGAATGAAAGGAAAATAGCAAAGGCAATTTACCCAGCAGGCTTCTACAAGACAAAAGCCAAGAGAATAAAACAAATTGCAAAGCAATTATATGAAAATCAAAACTCAAAGGTTCCTGATTCTATCGAAGAGCTAATGAAATTCAAAGGTGTAGGCAGAAAAACAGCAAATATTGTTATGGTTTTTGGTTTCAATGAACCTGCAGTACCTGTAGATGTGCACGTTCATAAATTGTCTAACCGCCTAGGCTGGGTCAAGACGAAAACACCAGAGCAAACAGAGCAAGAGTTAAGAAAAAGACTACCCAAGAAATATTGGCTAGTTATAAATGAACTATTTGTAAGGCATGGCCAAAGCATATGCTTTACTCGCAACCCAAGATGCGATAAATGCAAAATAAATAAATACTGCAAAAGGGTAAATGTAAAAACAAAGCATCCTCTAAAATGAGAACAGAATTCAAATGCTTGCATAGCGGTAAGTGTTGCGAAAAGGTTTATACTCAAATAAACATTACACTAGGCGATATAATAAGAATTGCCCACTTCTTAGATTGGCCTATTGAAAAACTTTTTGAGCAAAATATTGTTGGGATAAAACCATTTGGAGTTTCTGAGAATGTTTTTGAGTATGAATTGGGTTTAACAATACCTTGCAAATTCAGGGTTAATAAAAGATGTAAAATATATGAGGCAAGACCCTTGAACTGCCGCTTGTTCCCCTACTGGCTATTAGCAGAGGTTTCTCAAGAAAAGATTAAAAAATTGATAGATAAGAGCTACGAATGTGTACATAGTGTTAAATTAAATGAAGAAACAAAGACAAAATACAAACAATACAAGGATAAGATTGTTGAGATCTTAAACAAAGAGGCAGAAGTAACAGACAAAATATTAGAAAAGCACAAGTTAAAATATTTAATTGACATATCCAAACAAAAAGGTTTTGAAGAAGTTCTTGATGAAATAAAGCAATTGGAGAAAAGATTTTCAGGAATAGAATTACAAAAAAGGATTGATGAGGTTAAGATAAGTTTTGCAATAGGCTTGTTAGACAAATCCAAATATAAAAGCTTAGGAAAAACAATTATTAAAGAGATAAAAAACGCTAATTTAGAGGCTTCTTCAACAAGCCTTGATGGTTTGAGATCTATTGAAGCAATAATAGAAGGTTAAAGGAAAAATATATAAAACAGGCAATATTACTTAGTAAAGGGGATTCAGATGTATGATGTCATAGTAATAGGTGCAGGAGCAGCTGGTTTAACTGCAGCTATTTACACTTGTCGAAAAGGTTTAAAAACAGCTATAATTACTATAGATATTGGTGGTCAAGCAATTTCTGCTAAGCATTTGGAGAACTACCCTGGTTTTAAGGAAGGAGATGGCCAAAAGCTCATGAATGTTTTTGCTGAGCAGGCAATCTCATTTGGTGCAGAAATAATAAAAGGCAAAGTTGTAAATCTAGACAAAGAAGGAGATGATTTTAAAGTTAAGGTTGCTTATGGAGAAGAATACACTACAAAAGCAATTATCCTTACTTATGGTAAAGTCCCAAGAAGCTTGGGAGTTCCTGGTGAAGACAAGTTTTTGGGTAGAGGGGTTCATGTTTGTGCTATTTGTGATGCACCTATGTATAAAAATAAAACAGTGGCAGTTGTTGGTGGGGGCAACTCTGCTCTGGAAAATGCCCTTTACTTATCTAATATCGCAAAACAGGTTTATCTCATACATAGAAGAGATGAGTTTAGAGGAGATGAAATCCATGTTGGGAGGATAAAGAAAAAGGAAAATGTTAAGCTTTTCTTAAGTCACATACCAAAAGAAGTAAAAGGAGATAAATTTGTTAATTCTTTTATAATAGAAAGCGTAAAGGACAATAAAACCAAAGAACTAAAGGTTGAAGGTGTTTTTCTTGAGCTTGGTTATGCCATTGACATAAGCTTTGTTAAACACCTTGTAAAGGTTAATGAAAAGAAAGAAATTGTGGTTGATAGTAAATGCAAAACATCCCAAGAGGGGATTTTTGCAGCTGGTGATGTTTCCGATGTACCTTATAAACAAATTATTGTTTCTGCTGGAGAAGGTGCAAAAGCTGGTTTATCCGCATATGCCTACTTACAAGGAAAAGAGATTACAGGCATTGACTGGGGCCACAAAAAATGAATGCTCTGCTATTTGGTCCTGCTGGTATTCCACTATCAGCAAATAACAGGAGTTCTCTTGAAGGTATAAAAAGAGTGAAAGAGCTAGGCCTGGGCTGTATGGAACTAGAATTTGTTCGCGGAGTTAGAATGACAAAGTCTGCTGCAATGCTTGTTGGAGAAGCAAGAAAAAAGCATAGTATTGAACTAACAGTACATGGACCATATTATATTAATTTCAACTCTGATGACAAAACAAAAAGAGCAGCTAGCAGAACACGAATCCTACAAACTGCAAGAATTGGTTGGCTTTGTGGAGCAAGCTCAATAACATTTCATGCTGCTTATTACATGGGTCAAGACCCAAAAAAGGTTTATGAGGTTGTAAAACAAGAATTGAAAGAGATAATCAAAACCCTGAAAAATGAAAACAATAAGATTTGGATAAGACCAGAGCTAACCGGCAAATCAACACAGTTTGGAGATCTAAATGAGCTAATAATGCTAAGCCAAGAGCTTGAGCAGGTAATGCCTTGTGTTGATTATGCCCATTATCATGCAAGATACAATGGTAAGTACAACAACTATAAAGAATTTGCAGATCTGCTGAAACAAATAGAAAAAGAGCTTGGCAAGCAAGCTTTAAAAGAAATGCACATCCACATATCTGGGATCAATTATGGCTCCAAGGGAGAAAAAAATCATCTAAATCTAAAAAACTCTGATATGAACTACCAAGAGCTTGTAAAAGTATGGAAAGATTACAAGATTAAAGGTATTGTGATTAGTGAAAGCCCAAATCTAGAAGGAGATGCTATTCTACTAAAACAAATCTATGAAACATAAATGGTGTAAAAATGAGCTGTGGACATTGTGGAACAAAAAAGGGCAAGAAGAAAAAATAATTTTTACTCACTCTCTACCCTAGGAGCAAGTATAAAGCTTAAACTAACCTTATCAACAGCATTGTAATCAAGCTTTAAAGGATAATCTTTGTTGAATTGTATTATTACATCCTCTGCTATCTTTGAGCCCTGAATCATCTTTTTCAAATACTCAATTGAGTATTTTGCCTTAACCTTTTCCTTTGCATTTATCTTTGTTGTATCATCTGGTGTTATCTCAATCTGAGCCTTGTTCAAGTCACCCTCTGCCATTAGAGTAAACCTCTTTGGCTCTGCTATAAAACTAACCGACTCGCCAACAATATCTACATCCTCTACAGAATCAGTTAGCAAGGACGAACTTGTCTTTATACTAACAGGAAAACTAAGCTCAGGAACTTTTTGTTCCTTTTCCTCAAGCTCTATTATTGGCAAAGAGAAGGTCCTTGTTGTGTTGCTTTTTAATATAACATTAAGCTTATTATCTGACATCTCTAAGCTTAGCATGTCATTTGGCTTAACCCTTCTTAACACCTGTTTTAAATTATTCAAATTTATGGCAAGCTCAGTTGTGCCCTTTACATCATACTCAACAAATGCTGAGCTTAGAAGCTTTAACATCACCATTGCCACATTTGCTGGGTCCATGGCTACCATCTCAATTGCATTTGAGGTTATCTTAAAATTGGCCTCATTCACAAGGTCCGATATAATAGAAATGCTATCCTTAAGATATTTTGGTTCTGCAAGTGTTAGTTTCATCTTTAAATACCCCTTATTATAGTAAAAATAACCTAATATATATGTTTTTTGGTAATATATAGTTTATATATTAAAAAGATATCCTCTGCCCATTCTGCATTATATGAACGCTCTTACCAAGCTCATAACCCATTTCTATTGCCAAGTCAGTTAGTGCAGAAATCATTGTAAAATCTCCATGAGCAGGAATTATATGCTCTGGTCTCACCATATTTATCAAATCCCTCAAATCCTCTCTTGAAGCATGTCCTGAAGAGTGGATGTCCCTAAAAATTCTTACTTTGTACCTTCTTAGTTGATTCTCAAGTATCTCACGGTTTGCTATGTTCAAAGCATTTGGTATAACACTGCATGAGAAAACAACATGGTCTTCTTGCTGTAAATTAAATGGGAGATCATGCGTTGCTATTCTTGATAAAACAGAGTCTGGCTCACCTTGGTGACCTGTAACAACAAGCAAGTATTTGTCCCTTTTATCCTCATTAATCTGTCTTAACCTTTTCCTGATTTGTTTGCTGTATTTAACAATCTCAACCTCTTTTGAAAAATTAACTATCCCAATTGCCTCACCTGAGTAAACATATTTTGCAAGGCTCCTACCCAAAAAAACAATCTTGCGATTCATTTTTTTACCAAAAGAGATTATTGATTTTAGCCTTGCAAGATGCGAAGAGAATGTTGTAACAATAACTATTTTGCCTTTAGACTCTGTTGCTATCAGCACATCCCTTAGCATCTCTTTTGCAACACTCTCGCTGGGTGTTTTACCATGTTGCTTTGCCCTTGTTCCATCAACTATAAGTGCTTTTATCCCCTTTTTGCCGAGTTCTTTTAGCCTTGCGTAATTCGGTTTTTTGCCAAGAGTTGGAAAATTATCAAACTTGAAGTCATTTGCATATAGGATTATACCCTCAGGGGTGTGTAGTGCTACCATAACAGTGTGGGGTGTTGAATGGGTCGCATTGATAAACTCTAACTTTATATTATTTGAAATTTTATAAGTAGAATTTGCATTAAGAACCTTAATTTTATTTTTTAAAACAAAGCGATCATCCTTTATAATTGATTTTATAACCTCTGCAGTGTATGGTGTGCATACAATTGGTGCATTGTATTTGTTTGACATAAAAGGTATGGCCCCAACATGATCAAGATGAGCGTGTGTTGGCACAATTAGCTTGACGAGCTTTCTCCAATCTTTGATTGCATCATCATCAGGTATCGCATCAACCCTCTTAAGCTCAGATGATGTTAGCTTTCTAACATCTTCATCACCTTTGTATTGAATATACTTCTCTAAATGCAACCCCATATCAAGAACAACAACCTCATTCTTTACCTTAACAGCAGTCATATTTTTACCAACTTCATTATAACCACCAACAGTGCAGATTTCTAGTGTCATTTTAAGTTAAGAAAAAGAGGAGTTTATAAAAAGGTTTGTAATTATTGTTTTAATCTTTTGACCATAACAACCCAATCAAAATTGAACTTTTCATTCTTTAGCTCTGCCTCTATTTCAAAGCCCTTTTTCTTATAAAGTTGAAAACCCTTATCCATAACCTTTGGTACTGTTTTTAATGAGAGCATATGGCATCCTTTCTCACAACAATACTGCTCATACATATCAATTAACTCAGAACCGATCTTTTTTCCCCTCATATCTTTTTTAACAATAAGCTCTGTTAGTTCTCCTACGCCACCATTCATTAAAAATTTTGCATAACCCATAACCTCCTTACCAGAAAAAGCCGCTAGATAATACACTTTCTCGTCCCATATATATCCATTCTCCTTAGTAAACTCTGTCCACTCATTTTTTGAAAATTCTTTTATCAGTTTTTCATCAACAAATCTATAATTTATATCCTTCATTTTACTTACCAAAACTCAAACCAAGGCTTTCTTAGTATGAAATACAACCCCACCAATATCAACAAAAATGGCCAAATAGGTATCCATTTAGGTATATAACCTATGTCACGAGCTAGCCAAAACAAACCAATTAAAACCAAAAAAACACCTAATAGTGAAATGTGCGGCCTGGTTCTTATCCTCTTTACTTTAATATCCCTTTTCATCTTTTACCACCTTTTTTATTAAATCTTGTGATTTCAATTAATGCGGGGGGCAGGACTTGAACCTGCGTAGGCACTAAGCCAATAGGTATCTTATATCACAGCAGTTGCTCAACGCTCAACATATCTTGAGCCTATCCCGTTTGGCTTGCAAGGCAATTGCAAAAGCAAGGCCTTTCATTTGGCCACTCCGGCACCCCCGCAGTGAACGTAGTGAACAAGGGGATGCCAGTAATCTTTGATTACTCAGCACCCCCGCAGTGAACTTTAGCGAACAAAGGGATAAATGAATTTAATTTATTACCTGCTTAAAAAAGAATAAGTGACATTATTTAAATTTAACCCTATTTGAGCTTTGAGAGTGCAGAATCTATCTTAGCCAATTCTTTTTCAAGAACCTCTAACTCATCCAACCTTGATTTAGGAATATCCCTTTTTTTGGGCCCTTCCTTTTTTGTTAGCATTTTTTTCTTACCCACTTCAGGCTTTTTTGTTTTTATTCCTGTTTTCGGCAAGGTCTTGTTGAGCTTTGTGTCAAGCTCATATATCTCTTTTATTATAACAGAAAACTCATCTATTGCCTTTTTCTTATCTTCTCTAACACCCATGAACTTTTCATACCTCTGCAAGCAACTTATTGTTGCTCTTGCTGCCTCTAATAAATCCTTCCTTAATCTCTCAGGATCAGATATCCCAATATGAAACAGGCTTTGTTTTGTCATATCTTATAACTCTGGTTTGAACAGGCTCTTGTCAATAAAGCTAAGCTTTCTCTCAATCTCATCCAGCTCTGCTTGCCATAGCTCTAACTCAGTATCTTCCTCATTCTTAAGCTCATTGATCCTTGCCATTATCTCATTGGCTTTTTCAAGCTTATCATTCAGCAAGCCAACAACCTCTAGAACATCTTTATAATCAGCTATCTTAACAAAAACAGGCGCACCCCTTTCCATAATATCACCCCTTTGATTCAAACAATAATTCATCAACAAACAAAAACTTTTTTTTCATATCCTCTAATGCAAGTTGCCAATTTTTGAACTCTGTATCCTCCTTATCCTTCAAGTTTTTTATCTTTGCAACGGAAAGATTTAAACCACCAAGGCTGTTTTTAATTTCTGATATATCTCCTAACAAAACTTTATAATCATCAACATTTACAAATATTGGTTTTTTTACAAAACTCTCTGGTTTATATATTGCTCTCCCAACCTCACTAACCTCTTTCCTATAAACAGGATGTTCCTCCTCAACCCTTTTTACAA
The DNA here is from genome assembly GCA_964354685.1 of uncultured Methanosarcinales archaeon. Lineage (GTDB taxonomy): Archaea > Nanobdellota > Nanobdellia > Woesearchaeales > JAGVZT01 > CAYHAM01. The sequence goes on along the minus strand of CAYHAM010000008.1, from coordinate 37,747 downwards.
TCGTTTTTTTTTCAAACACAGGTTTTGGTGCTATCCCTACTCTTAAGCTTGGTTTTTGTTCTAATTCGTATGGAGAAATATCCGGATACTTGTCCTCTAGCTGCGGAAATTCTAGTATGGATTCATGCTCTGGAGGAAGAGGTATCTGTGGCTCTCTTTTAGCTTGTTTTATCTCTGGACCAAGCGGAGGTAATTCAGGGGTTTTGTCCTCTTGTTCTGGAAACATTGGGAATGCAGGCAACTCTTTGGAAACACCCCTGGCTGATGGAGGAGGAGGAGGGGGGGGAATCTTAAGCTCCTCTTTTAAAGCAGAATCTACTAATGGAGCCCTTGGTTTTCTCTTGAAAGCATCAAAAATACCCATTGCTACACCCCTCTAATTATAACACATTCTTTTAATCTAATATTAAAACCTTTGGAACTATTTAAAAATGATAACGGCACTTAAAAACATTTTAATACTTATATATGTTAACAATATCACAAAAATACGCCTGCGGCGTATTTTTGGGACACTAAAAAACCCTAGAGGTTTTTGGTGTGCCAAAAATGCTTTGCATTTTTGAGCATGCCAAAAACGGCTTTGCCGTTTTTTAGCATAAACAATAAGATGAAAGAAGCCATGTATTACCGAAAATTAAAAAAAGAGGTTATTGAGTGTCAGCTCTGCCCACATTATTGTAAGATTGGTCTTGACAATGTTGGCATATGCAGAGCAAGGCAAAACATCAAAGGCAAATTATACTCTTTAAACTATGCAAAACCAGTTGCACTGCATGTTGACCCTATTGAGAAAAAGCCATTGTTTCATTTCTTGCCAGGCAAACCCGCATTTTCAATTGGAACAGTCGGATGCAACCTTGGGTGTTTGCACTGTCAAAATTGGACAATGTCAAAGGCAAAGCCAGCTGACTACAAGGTTGAAGAGGTTTCTCCAGAAAAACTTGTTGAGCTAGCAATTAAACAAAAATGTGAGATAGTTTCTTACACCTACAACGAACCAACAATATTCTATGAATATGGTTATGAATGCAGTAAGATTGCTAGAGAAAAAGGGTTGAAAAATGTTATAGTAAGTAATGGCTATATCAACCCAGAGCCACTTGAGCAATGGTGCAAATACTTAGATGGAGCAAATATTGACCTAAAAGGATTTAGTGAGAACTTTTACAAAAAGATCTGCTCAGCCAAACTAGAACCAATTCTTGAGGGTCTCAAAATCTTAAAAAAGAACAAAGTCTGGCTAGAAATAACAAACCTAGTGATACCCACCTTAAATGATGATCTTGAGGAAATCAAAGAAATGTGTAAGTGGATAAGTAACAATTTAGGCAGAGAAGTTCCATTGCACTTCTCAAGGTTTCATCCAGACTACAAACTATTAAATGTTGAAATAACCCCACTAGAAACACTAGAAAGGGCAAAGCAGATTGCTATTAAATACTTAGATTATGTGTATATTGGTAACATAATAACAGAAGAGCACGAGAACACATATTGTCCAAAGTGCAAGCAACTCTTGATCCAGAGGTTTGGTTACAATATACTTCAAAACAAAATAGAAGATAACAAGTGTAGCAAGTGTGGACATAAAATACCAGGTGTTTGGAAGTAATTAATCCAAGATTTTTGTAGAGGTCGAAATATTTTCGAATTATTCTGTTTAAACCTTATAAACAGTAACTTTGTAGTATAGATGATGAAACTTTGGTTTATCATAATAATTATGCTATTCTTCATAACTATCAAAGTCTATGCAACTGAAGAATCATGCAATGTTTCTATTGAAATCACAACAAGCAAGTTGTTTTATGATAACGAATCAATTGATTTCAAATTCAAATTAAATGATAAACCTTCTGAGTACGAGATTGAATACTGGGTTGAAGACATGTTCGGCAATATTGTTAAAAGCAAGAAAAACACCACAAACATCAACAAAAAGTCTTTTACACCAGATACAGGGGGAGTTCAGGCTTTTCTAATAAAAGCAAAGTTTGTTAAGGTCAGTTGTGAAAATACTCAAGATAGTGTTTTTGAAAAAATAGTTCTATTTAAAGGAGATTTAAACACTGAAAACCAATGCTGTACTTGTCCTGAAACCAAAAAAGGATTTTATTATGAAATTGTAGAAATTCCAAATTCTATTTACAAGGATGAAGTTTTTCTAGTTAAGGTTAATTTAAAGAATTATGATGAGGAACAACACGACATAAAGGTTTGGAGCTATGTTTACAGAGGCAGTAAAGTCTACTCGGAAAGCAGAGAAGCAAATGTGCAACAGCTTATTTTACAACCAAACACCACTTTAATTGTAGAATTAGAAAACAAAGCAGAGGTAGAGCCAGGGGAATATAAACTAAAAGTAAAAATCAACAAAGACAATCAAAAAACCAACAAAGAGCTAACAACAAACATAACCTTTATTGAAAAACCAAGCATTTCAAATATCCCTCAATTAAAGATAACAGACTTATACTTTACTTCAGAAAGCCCTGTCAAGCTCTTTACAGTGATAAACAACTCATTTAAAGATGATTTAACAATAGATGTTGAGCTAAGCTCAATATACTCTTTCCAGAAAAAGAGTGTTTTTGTTGAATCAGAGAGCAATGCTTTGGTCAGCTTTGATATTGAGCTATCTGAAGATAAAAACCCTTTTTTTGTTAAGCTATCTGTCAATGACACATTAGTAGATGTTGATGAAATCATAATTGATAATAATAAAATATCAAACAATAATCAAGATGACCTTCCTTTTCAGCTTGTAACAGGAGACATGGTTTTTAACAGCTCAAGAATAGTATATGAATCAAGCACTTTGAAAAGCTTGAGAATAGCAACATATTTATTCTTGGTTCTGTCTGTTGTTTTAAATTGTGTTTTGTTGTTGAGAAAAAAGGTTTAGATAGAAAATGGATCATTTAGCAATAATGAAAAAGTCATGGGGACTAACCCATAAAATCCTTTCAGGCCAGAAGAAGATTGAGTCGAGGTGGTATAAAGCAAGGTACCCTCCCTGGAATAGAATCAAATCTGGAGAAACCATTTACTTTAAAGACTCTGGAGAACCAGTTACAATAAAAGCAGAAGTTGACAAGGTAATTCAAATTTCTAATTTGAACCCTGAAAAAGTGAAAGCTATATTAAATAAATATGCTCAAGAAAATGGACTTGACATAGAAGAAATTCCTATATTTTTTGAATTGTTCAAAGAAAAGAAGTATTGTATATTGATATTCTTAAAAAATCCACAAAAAATCAGACCATTTGAGATTGATAAGACAGGATTTGGCATGATGTGCGCTTGGATTTGTGTTGATAATATTGGTAAAATTAAGATGACAAACTTTTAGATTTTTCTAAAAACACAAACCTTTAACTCTTGCTTACCCTGCCAAACCGAACGCTCTTCAACAACCTTAAAATCATTCTTTAACGCAGCATCTTTCATTAACCCTGTTTCATTTGACAGCAAAACTATTCTACCCTCTTTTTTGAGTACATACTTTGCCTGATAGAACAACTCATTGTATAGCTTCTTTACAAAATCATTTTTTATATTTTTAGATGCTCTTGGAGCACTGCTTACTATAACATCAACCACTTTCTCAGAGAGCCTTGCATCCAGCCACTCAACATCAACCCTACCGAAAGTGATATTCTTATTTACTCCAGCAATCTTGCTATTCTTTTTTGCTCCACTCAAAAACCGCATCTGGCTATTAAAACAGTAAATCTTTGTTTTTGCGGATTTACTTGTTTCTTTATCTAATAATTGGAAGAGCTTGTCAAAATCAATCTTAAGGTTCTTGTACTTTAAAAACTGAAGTTTGTCTTTCCTATAATAATTAACAGGCTTGTTTGTGGCTAACAAAGCAGCCTCTATTGCAACAACCCCCTCTCCAGAAAAAGGGTCAAGCAAGGTCTTGCCAGCATTAAAACCAGCCAATCTTAGCAAGGCATATGCTACTGTTGCTTTTATCGAAGGGGCATAGCTAAAAATCTTATAATCCCTTTTACTCAAGTCAAAACCAGCAAAATCAACACCAAAATAGCCCTTCTCATTATTAATAAAAACATACACCACAACATCAGGGTTTTTCATATCAGTCTTTTGCTCATAACCCTTCTTTTGCTTTACTTTGTCAATAATCAATTCGCCAACAACAGAGGTAATATCCTGACCAGAAAAGCTATGCTCTCCAACCCTTTTACACAAAACCTTGAATGTGTTATCTTTACTAAGCCAAACTGATAAATCGTTTTTTTCAATAGCTTTTTTTATATTATATTGGGTCTTTTCTAACTCTTGTTCAACCTTAAAGCTATTAAAAAGAAACAAAACCCTGCTAACACACTGGGCCTTATAACAAACAGTACACAAATCCTTAAAGTCCTTCGCAGAAAAGACCACAACCCTTTCTTCTGTTTTTGGCTTTGTTTTAATAAAGCCTGTAATCTCTTTTGAAGCTATGTCTTCTATACCTTTATTTGTTATAGCAATTGCTTTCATGTAATATTGGAAATCAATAAGATTTATAAATCTTGTTTGATTCCACAGATTAAAATGATAGACAAGAGTGATTTTAGAGATATGCTAAAAGACACGGAAAACCTTGACAACCAGAGAGAACTCTTAATAAAATGCTCAAGAGACGTATTAAAACTTTCAAAACAGATTATCTATGCCTTACACAGAGGAGATACCAAAGGAGCAAAAGGATTTACAGTAAAAATCAATCAGGTTTTTGATAAACTAAACAAGATTGCCAGCAAAGAATGTGAGCTTGAAAATGTTGGGGCTTTTAAAGTGGCTGCACAAGAGTATGTTGAAGCACTATGCTATTATGGTTTTGTTATAAACAAAAAGATTCCAACACACAAAGAGCTAAAGGTGAGCTCAAATGCTTATCTTCTTGGCATATGTGATCTAACAGGTGAATTGGTTAGAAAAGCCATAAATGATGCTATTAAAGGAAACATGAAATCTGCTCTTTATATAAAAGAGATTGTTGAAGATCTATATGGAGAATTACTCAAATTTGATTTTAGAAATGGTGAACTAAGGAAAAAGTTTGATGGCGTAAAATACGACCTAAAAAGATTAGAGGATATTGCACTTAGTATCAAACTAAAAGGCAAGTAAGATGTTTGAACTAAATAATGTTAAGATAGATTGGCTAGGGCATTCAAGCTTTAAAATATCCAACAGCAAGATTATTTACATTGACCCATTCCACCTTATTCAAAATGACAAGGCTGATATAATATTGATAACCCATGGCCATTATGACCATTGCAGCATAGCTGACATAAACAGAATATTAAAACCAGACACTCTAATATTCGCAACACCTGATTGCTCTAGCAAGCTTTCAAAGATAGACACAAGCAGGGTTCAAATAGTTACTCCAAACAAGAAAATAAATATAAGTAATATAACAATAGAGACAGTACCTGCTTACAATCCAAACAAGCAATTCCATCCAAAGATCAATGAGTGGGTTGGCTACATTATCACAATTAACAATACTAGAATTTATCATGCAGGAGACACAGATCTAATACCAGAAATGAAGAACATCAAAGCAGATATTGCTTTGCTTCCAGTTGGAGGCACTTACACAATGAACGCGAAAGAAGCAGCAGAAGCCGCAAACTTAATAAAACCAAAAATCGCAATACCAATGCACTATGGTGATATTGTAGGAACAAGCAGTGATGCTGAGAAATTCAAGGCATTGTGTAAAGTAAGGGTTGAAATTCTGTAATATTTAATATATCTCCAAATATTTATCTAACTCCCACTTATGTACTTGTAGCCTATAGTTATTCCACTCCTGTTGTTTAATCTCTAAATAACGTTCAAACAGGTGATCTCCAAGCACCTCTTTTGCAAGCTTGCTTTTCTTCAAAAGTCTCAATGCTCCACCCAAATCGCGCGGCAGTGAATCAATATAAAACTCTTTTAGTTTTGCATCATCAAAATGATACAAATCCTCATTCATCTGTTCTGGTGGTTCAAGTTTTTGCTTGATCCCTTCAAGACCTGCCTTTAGCATAACTGCAAAAGCAAGGTAGGGGTTGCAAGTTGAGTCAGGGTTTCTTAATTCTACTCTTGCTGAATGCTCTTGTCCAGCACTGATTGCTGGAACCCTTATCAAAGCACTTCTGTTTATCCTTGCCCAACAAATATAAACTGGGGCTTCAAATGCTCCAAGACGTTTGTAAGAATTGATTAACGGATTTGTTATTGCTGTAAACTCTTTCATATATTTTAGCTGTCCTGCAACAAAATGTCTTGCAATATGAGTCAACTGTAACTCATCTTTTGCATCGAAAAAAACATTTTTCCCATCTTTGTTGAAAAAGCTTTGATGGCAGTGCATACCATTCCCTGGCTTACCAAAAATTGGTTTTGGAATAAAGGTTGCCAACAAATTGTGCTTCTCTGCTATTGCCTTAAGTGTCACTTTGAAACTCATTACATTATCTGCAGTTTTTAAAGCATAATCATACTTAAAGTCAATCTCATGCTGCCCAGCACCAGCCTCATGATGTCCCATCTCTGCATGAATACCAAGCTTTTTTAGTGAGGTCATCATCTCTGTTCTTATTAAAAACGCTTTGTCCATGTTGAGATCAAAATAACCACCAAGGTCATTTGTTAGATGAGAAAAACCATCTTCTCTCTTGAACAAATAAAACTCTGGCTCAGGTCCAACATTGTAGATGAATCCATGATCCTCTGCCTCTTTTAGCACCTTCTTCAGAATGTAACGCGGATCCCCATCAAATGGTTTTCCTTCAGGTGTGTAAACATCACAAATAAACCTTGCAATATTCCAACCACATGATTCAATCCAAGGTATAATGGCATAAGTTGATAGGTCTAGCTTAAGGTACATATCACTCTCATGAATCCTCATAAATCCCTCCACAGAAGAGCCATCAAACCAAATGCCCTGCTTTATAGCATGTTCAATCTCTTCTACTGGAAGAGTAACACTCTTAACTAATCCCATAATATCTGAAAACTGCAGATTCACAAATCTCACATTATCATGCTCTAATCTTTTAAGTACACTCTTCACATCAACCATTCTTCAACCTCCTCTTTTTAAAAACAATTATACATCACTCAGAACAACCATAGTCTGTGTTTTGTCAACCCCTTCTATATTTCTCAAAGTTTTTGTTACAAAATCATTTAGCTGAGATATTGAGCCAAAGCGTGCCTTAACAATTATATCCTTCTCGCCAGTTGTTATATTTACCTCTTCAACATTCTGGGATTTCTTTATTTGATTAGCTATAACCTCTTGAGAGACCTTTTTACCCGGCACATTATAATTTACAGTAACAAGAATGTACACCAAAACTTCTTCACCAAGCAACTTATGATCAAGCACCACTGTATAACTTTTTATTACACCATCTTTCTCTAGCCCCTTTATTCTGTTGTGCACAGTGGTTATTGGTATCTTTGTTTTTTTAGAAATCTGAGAAGTTGTTAACTTTGCGTTTTGTTTTAAAATCTCCAGTATTTTGAGGTCTTTTTCATCTAATCCCATAAATTTGGAAATAAATTCCATTTAGTATTTAAATTTTACGGTTTTTTACAAAATTTTACAACTTTTTAATAGAAAAATTTATATAAGGCCCTTTACTTCCCTTATAGTATGGCAAAGCAACATATAATCAAGAAAAGCGAACCTTGCTTAGCCAAAGCCCTAGTTTCTAATAATTGAATTGAGCAAAATGCTCCCAACATAGTTTCCTAGGTTATTTTCTATACTTGTTAAATCAATCAAAATTCATAAGGAGGAAATAAAGATGAAAACAAAACAAATTGAAAAAATATTGGATAGGATAAGCAGCAGGCAAATGGATGCTGTATTAACTATTCAAAACCATATGCTCAAGGCAATAAGTGACTTTATGTTTGAAAAAGGAATTGTACAGATAATGCCTGTTATTGTATCACCCATAACAGACCCATTAAGGCATAGTGTTTTTGATGCACAAATTGAGTATTATGGACAAAAGCTGAAGCTGACAAAGAGCATGCTTATGCACAAGCAGATCTCATTAATACCAAAAGAGAGAAAAGCCAGTTACATAGTCTCTCCAAACATAAGACTGGAAAAGGAAGAATACAACCACACAGGGAGACATCTAATTGAATTCTCCCAAGTGGATTTTGAGTTCAAGGATAAGAAAAAGGAAGATGTAATGAGATTCATGGAGGAGTTACTAATCTATGTGATTAAGAGGGTAAAGAAGGAAAGTAAACCTGAACTTGCTTACCTAGGGAGCAAGATTGAGGTTCCAAAAACACCTTTCAAGGTGTTTCAATCAAAAGAACTAAGAAAACTTTACGGAAAAGACTTTGAAATAGCAATGTCAAAGAAAATGAAAGAACCTTTTTGGATAATTGATCACGAAAGAGAGTTTTATGACAAAGAGGACCCAGAAAAGCCAAAAACATTCCTCAACTATGACCTTGTTTATCCATACGGATTTGGAGAGGCTTTGTCCGGAGGAGAACGTGAATTTGAGTATGAGAGAATCATTAAGAGAATGAAAGAGAGCAAAGTAGATCCAACACCATATAAGTATTATTTGGAGCTTGCAAAAAGAAAAGTTTTGCCAAGAACAGCAGGTGCTGGTTTTGGAGTTGAGCGTCTACTTAGGTACATTTGTGGTGTTAAGCATATCCGAGATGTGGCTTTGTTTGCAAAGGTGCCTGGAGAAGAGATTGTTTTTTAACAAAATTTTTATATTAGAACAAAGAAAGCAAAGTGATTAGTATGAAATACATCCCAATTGAAAAGGCCATGAAAAAGGGCAAAGGTAAGGTAGCCATAAGAGGCTGGGTCTACAGAGAAAGAAAACAAAAGGAAATGGCCTTTATTGTTATAAGAGACGTTACTGACATCATTCAGTGTGTCATAAAAAAAAATAAGGTTCCTAAGGAGATATGGGAAGATACTGAAAAGATAACAGTAGAATCTTCCCTTGAATTGTCTGGTGAGATAAGACCAGACAAGAGAGCTCCAACAGGCTATGAGATAGAAGTAGAAGAAATGAAGCTTGTTGGCTTAGCAGAGCCTTTCCCAATCACAAAAGACAAAAGCCCAGAGTTTCTGCTAGACAAAAGGCATCTCTGGTTGAGGTCAAGAAGATTAACAACTATCATGAAGATAAGGTCTACAGTAACAGGAGCTATTCACAAATTCTTTAGAGAAAGAGGTTATTATGAATTTACACCCCCTATATTACAACCAATGCAATGTGAAGGAGGCTCAACATTGTTTGAGGTTAAATACTACAAAGACAAAACATATCTAAGCCAAAGTTGGCAATTATATGCAGAGGCAGCAACCTTTGCCCTTGAAAAGGTGTACGATGTCTCTCCAACCTTCAGGGCAGAAACATCAAAGACATCCCGCCATTTGTCAGAGTTCTGGATGGCAGAGATGGAAGTGGCTTGGATGGAGCTTGATGAGTGCGTCCAGGTTGCAAAGGACGAGATAAGGTTCATATTAAAAGAAGTCCTTGGGCAGCATAAGAAAGATTTGGAATACCTGGGGCAGGATGTTGAGAAATTGGAGAAGATATCAAAGAAGGAATTTCCAACAATAACCTATAGAAAAGCCTTGAAAATTCTTGAAGAAAAAGAAGGCATGAAAATCAAATTTGGCAAAGACTTAAGAACAATAGAAGAAGACAAACTAATGAAACACTTTGACACACCGATTGCAGTAACCCATTATCCAAAGGAGATTATGGCCTTCTACAAGCCACGTGACCGAAAAGATCCAGAGACAGCCATCTGCTTTGATGTCTTGCTTCCAGAAGGTTATGGAGAAATAGTTGGTGGAAGCCAGCGAGATACAGATATTCAAGAGCTAATACACTCTCTTAAAAAAATGGGTGAAGACCCAAGTAAATACAAATTCTATCTAGATTTACGCAAATATGGCTCTGTTCCGCACTCTGGTTATGGTTTGGGTGTTGAGAGATTAGTGGCTTGGATCTGCAAGCTAGACAACATCAAAGACGCAATCCCATTTCCAAGAACAATGCTCAGAAAAGAGCCATAGGACAACTTTAAAGTAAAAAACTTTCTCCAAAAAATTATCCTATTAACAACATTTAACTCAAAATTCAATAAATTTAAATATTTCCTCCATCTCAAACAAAACTAATGATTGAAATACTAAAACTCTCAGAAGATAAACTTGAAATATTGGAAACACCTGTTGACAATTGCTGGATAAATGTAATCTCTCCTACTGAAGAAGATATTTTTAAGTTAAAAACAATCATTGATGTTCCAGAAGAAACTCTCTTATCTTTAAAAGATATTGATGAAATACCTGTTATTGAACAAAATGGGAAGTACACATTTATAATTATTAGAACACCTTACAATAATTTGGATAATGAATTAGAATATTACACAGTTCCATTGGGAATATTTATCTTAGAAAACTTTGTGGTAACTATCTGCTATTATGAGAATGATACATTAACAAAACTAAAATCCCAAAGATTCCCTTTCAGAAAAACCCAACTCGCTTTTAGATTATTACTTGTCTCTGCTCGACTTTATCTAACCTATCTTAAAGAGATCAATAAAAAGATGTATGCAATTGAATTAGAATTGGAAAAATCCCAAAAAAACAGAATAATTATGCAACTTCTTGAGATTGAAAAATCCCTTGTCTATTTTAATACCTCCTTAAAATCAAATGAAATTCTAATTGAAAGAATAGCTAAGGATAGCATACTGATTAAAACTAATGAAGATAAGGCTCTCATAGAGGATGTGATGGATGAGAACAAACAAGCCATTGAGATGACAAACATTTACTCAGATATTCTCAGCAATACACTTGATGCCTTTGCCTCACTTATCTCTAATAATCTAAATATAGTGATGAAACTACTTGCTTCCATTACCATCGTTTTGTCATTACCAACCCTTGTTGCAAGTGTTTATGGAATGAACATTGAACTACCATTCCAGCACTCCCCCCAGGCTTTCTCAATAGTTATGACATTCTCTTTTTTACTATCTATTATTTGTGTTGTCTTATTCTGGAAAAAGAACTTCTTTTAACCATTGAAGATTTTATGCTAAAAAACGGCTTTGCCGTTTTTGGCATGCTCAAAAATGCTTTGCATTTTTGACATACACTTCTTAGAATTGGCTCAGTTTCTTTTGCCCATTCTTCTTTGCTATATTCTTCCATGAAACCCATGACTTCCTAAATATAGGGTATTTATCGTAGTTTTTCTCTAGGAATTGCTTTGTAAAAGGATCAGAAGGATATCCTGAGCCAAACTCAATCTTATACTTTCTCTTTATTTTTTCTATCTCTCTGTCCCTTGTGACTTTTGCTAGTATAGACGCTGCACCAACTACCAAGTACCTTTGATCCGCTTTGTTTTCAACCACCAGTTTAGTATCTTTGTTTTTTATTCTTTCTGCAATATACTCCTTGTAAGTCTTTGTGTTGTTGCTAGGGCAGTCTATATAAGCAATATCAGGACTTAGAGAATTAATAATCTCAACAAACTTGTCTGCCTCTAGCCAGTTTAGATTAGACAGATCAGAATCAATAGCTTTGTCAATCTCTTTTGTAGAAACAATTATCACCTTAAAGTCCTTTGCATTTTTCTCAATCTTTGGGAACAACTCTTCCCTCTGCTTTGGAGTTAGCAGCTTTGAGTCTTTTACCCCAAGCTCTTTCAACCCTTTTTCCTTATCTTTTTCTATAAGAACACCGCATATTACCATTGGACCAATAATAGGCCCCCTACCTGCTTCCTCAATACCACAGATTAGCAAGATATCACCAAAAATTAGAGAATTAATTCAATTTAAAAAACTTTTTAGTAACCCCTTAATTAATATTCAGATTAAACTCTTGGCTACCCAAATAAATATTATCTATTGTTCCATCCATAACCAGTTTTGTTTGCATATCCTCAACAACTGCTGTTAAAGAACCCCTAAAGTTTTTCAAAGTCACAAGATCTTTAACCGGGCTCAAGGTTGCTTTATCAGCCAGTTTAATATCCCCACTAACAACAGCCCCAAATGAAGCTATATTAATTTGTGATATGCTTACCTTACCTTGTTTAACCCTTATCTTAACATCTTCTGCTGTTTTCCAATTGATTTGAACCAAACCAGTTAAGTATTTGTTCAACTGCCCTTCTAAAGTGAATATTGAATTCCTCCAGTTAACTGTCCCTGTGAATGCCTCAAAAACCATGGGTTCCTCAAGGGATATGCTTATATCTGCACTGGGTGTTATTATCTCAATCTCCTTTGCTTCTATTGTCAAATCTAAGTTATCTATTGGAACTTGAAAATCTTCAGAATACAACTCTGTGTAAACCTTAATTGTCTTTATTACATTAGCCTCAGCTTCAGCCTCGGCCTCAGCTTCAGCTTCTCCTTCACCAGTTTCAGATCCTGTAACCATACCAGTTATTGTGTCCCTAACCCCTTTAAATAAAGGACTCTTCACAAGAACAACTAAAAGTAGTATAATTACTAAAGACAATGCACCTATCATTATTAGCCTCTTTTTCTTTGGGTCAAGCGCCATGAAGCTAAATTTGATATTAGAGTATATAAACTTTTCTTTAATTTTACTATTATTAAAATTTTCTTATAAATTGTTACTAGTGATGGAGTAAAATAGGATTTTCAAGAAAGATTTTTATATTTGTATGTTCTATGATCTAAAAAAAGAGGGCCTAAATGAAAATAAAACAGATTATGGAAAAAGCAGTGTTTGTTTCTCCAGAGACAACAAAAAAAGAACTTCTAAAAATAGCAAAAAAATATCCCCACGTAGAATTATTCATTGTGGTAGATAAAAACAAAAAATTCCTAGGAGACATTCATGAGAACGACCTTTTCTATATGATCCTTCCAAATGAGATGTATGAGGACATTGGGGTTGAGCTAGCCTTTGACCTTGAGAAAAAGTTCTTTGCAAAAGCAGCAAAAGAGATAATGCGCAAGCATGATATAAGCTGCTATGAGGATGATGACATTATGAAAGTAGCACTAATGCTTGCAAGAGAGGAGATTAATGAGATGCCTGTACTTAATAAAAAAGACAAGGTAGTTGGTATGATAAATCAAGGAGCACTGCTAAGGTACATGAAGCTAAAATGATACAAAACATCCTCCTAATACTTTTAGTGCTTATACTTTCTGCTAAAATAATTGGAAGCATATTTGAAAAAATAGGGCTAGACAGTACCATTGGAGAACTGCTAACAGGTATTGTATTAGGGTCTTCTATGCTAAATATAGTAGAAGCTAAGAGCATTGAATCATTTGCAATAATAGGTTCTGTGCTTATCTTGTTTATTGCAGGGATGAAACAACAAGACATAGAAGAGATCTACAAAGACAAACCAGCAATAAAAATTGGCCTTACACTACTCATTGTAACTGCAACAATAATGAGTTTATTCTTTTACTTCATACCAAGGTATTTTGGAATTGACTTCAATCTACTTCAAGCAATAATCCTAGGGCTTGCTTTTGCAATAGTTGATGTAGGGGTTCCAGCAAAGGTGCTTATCTCAAAAGGCCTAATAAATCTTCCAGTTGGTAAAATAGCAGTTCGTTCATCAATAATAAACATAATAACTGGTTTATTCTTATTTACAATAGTAACATTATTGGTAAGCCCAAACTTAACAGATATTGCAATCAAGACAATAGGAATCTTATTATTCCTGGTATTAACTGTTGTCTTAGTATACTCTCTCTCAAAAATATCAAAATTCGTTATGCGACTTCATATTGAAGAAGCAGAATTTTCACTGGCACTTGTACTTGTACTGGCACTAGCTTATATCACAGAAGTAATTGGCTTTTCAAGCGTGTTAGGAGCGTTTATTGCAGGAGTACTTGTTGCAAGAATGCCATTTGCAGAAACAAGAAGTTTCTCTGACAAAATAAAATCAATATCCTTTGGTCTATTTATACCATTATTCTTTGTATGGTTTGGCCTTGAAATAAACCTTGTAGAAATCTGGAAATACGTCATCTTAGCAGTGTTAATCTTCTTTGTGTACACTTCAACCAGGTTTGTCATAACATATACTTATATGAAAAAATACAACCTAAAAATGCCTTACTTATTAAGTTCTTTAATGCTATCATTGGATGTTGAAAGTCTTGTTATATTAATGGTTGCGCTGCAGCTAGGAATATTTGTTACAAACATCCCTTTAACACTACTTGCACCATCTGTATTTTTTAGCACCGTACTTATAGTTTTATTAGTTGCTTTGTTCTCCAAAATGGAAAAAGAAATCAAGCTGAAAAAGAACAAGGCATGATGATTTACCTTAAAATTTATTAATCATTCTTAAAAAAATAGCGGGGATAGGATTTGAACCTATGACCTTCGGGTTACCTACAAAACAATAGTCTTGATATGAGCCCGACGGGCACTCCTGGCTGCCCTACCCCGCTATAAGGATAAGTTATTTTAGATTATTTATAAATCTTACTAAGAACCAAGTTTAAAAACCTCTAGATCCTCATAAATAGGCCCTTCTCTTGTAAGTGTACTTTTTATCAGCTTAAACTCATTAACCTTAAACTCTTTTTTTTCAACTTTAATATCCTCTAGTATCCTCTTAAAACCCTCTTTGTCTTTAACAAAATTCACTCTAGCTAAAGTTAAGTGTGGATGAAATCTCTTATCTTTTTTGAAACCAATTTTCTCTAATGAATTATCAACGTCTCTTTGTAAGCTTATGAAATTCTCTGGGCTAATCCCCACCCATACAATTCTAACATAATTTGGATTTGGAAAAACACCTATGCTAGTTAGTTGTGCTTTGAAAGGCTTGAACTTTATTTGTTTTAATAAATCCTTAACATTTTCTACATTTGGTTCAGGTATTTCCCCTAAAAACTTTAAAGTCAAATGAAAATCTTTGACTGGCTTTAGATTATCCTCTTTCAAATATTTTTGAGCCTTTTTCAGCTCTTCAATAACATCTTCTGGAATATCAACAGCAATGAAAACTCTCATAGAAAAACAAGAAATTAAATGCTATATAAAACTATTGTAAAAAAGAGAAAAAATCTAAAAATCTTCAGAATCCTCTCCAAAATCCTCTGTGTCCGTAGGGGTTTCTTCGGCTTCTTCCTCAAAATCCTCTTCTGTTTCTTCCTCAGACTTTGGCTTTGCCTCTTTTTTTGGCTTTTCTTCACCAACCACCTCTGCAAAACCAACCTTACGCAAAACCCTTGTCACTCGTACTCTTACCTCATCTCCTTCCTTAACACCAGGCACAAACAACACAAATCCCTGTATTCTCGCTATGCCATCTCCCTTCTCGCCAACGCCCTCTATTTTCACATCAAGCTCCTCACCAACCTTAATAGGAGCAACTCTTCCAAAACCACTTCCATACATATTTTTTTCACCTTATCTAATTATACAATTAAATTAGAAATAGTATTTAACTACTCTAACTAATTGCTTTAAATAAGAAAAATGTAGCCATATATAAATCTAGTGTTTTATATGTCCTTTAGACCTGAGGTTTCAACATAAAAGTTGCACTCACCCTCTGGTAGGTTTGGGCTATCTACAAGCTTTGCAACCCTTGAGCCCTTCTTTCCTTTTCTTAGGTATATTCTAAATGTGGATGCATGTGCTACAATATGCCCACCAATGGCTTGAGTTGGATCACCAAAGAACATATCTGGTTTTGCCATAACCTGGTTGGTTACGTAAACACAAACATTGTTGTTTGCAGCTAATTTAAGCAATGTTCTCATGTGCTTGTTCAACTTTTGTTGCCTTTCAGCCAATGTTCCTCTGCCAACGAATTCTGCTCTAAAGTGTCCTGTTAAAGAGTCTATGACAACTAATTTAACCTTTTCACCATTCTTTATCAGCTCCTCTGCCTTTTCTGCAAGCAACATCTGGTGATCAGAATTAAAAGCTCTAGCAACTCTAATATTTTTTAGAATTTTGTCTGAATCAAGCTTTGCGCCATTGGCAAGCTCAATTATCCTCTCAGGTCTAAATGTGTTCTCAGTGTCAATAAAAACAGCAACTGCTTCTGGATCCTGTTTTTGACAATTAATAACCATTATATGAGCAAGTTGTGTTTTTCCAGAACCAAACTCTCCAAATGCCTCTGTTATGGCTCCAGTCTCAAAACCCCCTCCCATAAGGTTGTCAAATGCTTTTGAGCCAGTAGATATCTTCTCTACCATCTGTCTCCTTTTTAAAATCTCTTCACCAGATTCAAAACCCATATCAAGGGACCTTCTCGCAGTATTGATTATTCTTCTTGCAACAGCATCTCCCATACCTGTTGCCTCAATTACTTCACCAGGGCTTGCAACTGCTATGCTCATCAATGTAGAGAAACCCGCATTTACCAGCTTTTCAGCAGTTGCTGCCCCTACTCCAGGCAAATCCTGCACATTTTTTATCTTCTTTTTCTCCATTGATTATCACCTTTCTGTTTTTTATCTTTTTTTGATATTAATGGTTTATTAAATCTTGCCCTTGATTTTTTGAAAAAATTTTAAAAAAAACAAAAAAATTTCTTATTTATACTTAATTATACAATGTCTTCCACAATTATCATGCTACTTTCATCATCCACTTGCTCATCTGCTTGCTCTCTTAGAACAAGATACTCATAAGCCTTGTTCAAAACTAAGATTGCTTTTGGCAAGTCATTAATTCTAAAAGAGTTTGTTGACTGCCACTCATCATTTTTGTCGCGGTAGCGTCTTTGCAGAGAAATAGTATTGTAACTTGTTTCCTCTCCAACTTTTGTTTTGCCCTGGTTCTTCCAAACTGTTGCACTAACCCCGCCAGTTGAGAACCTCTTCTCAGGGTTATTCTTCTCTTTATTCATTTTTACCAACCTCCTTTGCTATTCGCTTCTTGTTTCAGAGCCCTCTTAAATTATGGGTTGCTAGGACCCCAAGGGCGGAGTTCTTGGTAAAAGAACTGCTCAGTTTTCTTTTCTGAGCAAAAACCAGTAAAACAAATCTCCTTAAATATGTTATGTGAAGATGTCCAGTGTCCAGTGCTATTAAAACTCTTTTGAACCTTTTAAATCATCAATTGAAGGGATGTTTGCTTTTTTCTCTTTTATTTCTCCTATTTCTCTTTCTAAATATTCTATCTCTTCTTCTGGATTAGGGTTTATATAAACAAATCTTGCTATAAACTCCAGACGGTCAAACATCTTATTTTTTACAACCCTGCCAACAAACTTAACTATATTGCCAAGAAGCTCTGTTTTTATACTCTCAAAATTTTCCGGTTTTTCACGTAAATTTTGCATCTTATCATCCTCTAAACCAAGAAGATTCAGAGCTTGATTTCTAAAGCAAACAACCCTTATATTTTCTGTGCCATCATCTAAAAAAAGGTTTAACACATATGCATAACTTGGTGAGACTATATCATGTTGATCACAAACAAAGGCACCATCCCTTTGCACAACCTTCTTACCACAACTTGGACAAACCTCATAAAACCTAGGATCAAAGGCTTGAACAATTGTTCCAATAATCTCAACATTATCCTCTCCTTCTTGCAGATCCTTTAATCTTTTTCTGTTTCCACTAAGCTCTTTTACAGCTTCAACTGTTTCTCCCTTTGGGTTTATTATCAAGTTAGATTTGTTTGCCAAATGAATCTCCTTTTGCTTGTTTCTCTCTCTAACATAACCCCCTTTTACCTTGACAATCATATTCTCCTTTATTTTCTGTAAATTGTCTGCCTGATCTCCCCATAACACAAACCTTATTGTTCCAGTTTCATCTCCAACAACCATAGAACCAACTTGGCCCTTTCTTCCATCAACCATAAAATGGCTTGCAGGAAAAATCCTAAGTACTCTTCCAACAACCTCTACATCCCTCATCCCTGTTAGAACATTCTTTATCTGAAGCTTGCCAGAAACCTTTTCAACAAGCTTTATCCCAAGCTGATTCGCAACAATATGAGCTGCGCCCTCTCTGCTTATTAATCCTGAGAGCTGCTTCAGCTTTTTGTCAACCATATCCTCGATCTCTGCTTTGCTATGCTTAGAGTTCTCTTGAATCCTCTCTAAAACTTCATCATAACTCATCCTAATCATAAAATCCCCTCAAAGCTTAGAAATTAGAAGCTCTTTATATAGTTTTAGATTCTGGAAAATACTTGTTTTTTAAATACTTAAATCAGAATTTAAGACCCACATCCACAAGGGTTCATGTTGATTAACCACTCTTTTCCATAATAAATATCAAAGGTACAAGGTACAGGACAATCATTGCATGCATCGTAATTGTCATTAATGTCATAATGAGGTGAACATGGATCTCCCAACCTGTTTTCTCCTCTTGCACATTCATACTGGCTGAAGGTGCTATATTCAGAACAATTTTCTTTAGGCTCTACATCATCTGGGATATATAAGGCAAACTTGTAGACAACCTCTTTTATTTGAGTTTCACTATTTTCCTCATCATAAAATGGGAGATATTTACCTATGGACACATTAAAAGCAAAAAAATCATCCACATTAGAATTTATTAGCCAACCACTTGGCAAGTTTGTCCAAACACACTGATACAAGTTTACAGGCTCTCCAGGATACCCAATAAGTTTTTTACAAACCTCAACATCATCTAAAAGCTTTTTAGCATCTTGCACCATTTTTTGATAAAAGCTTAAGTTGTTATCAACCTTTATCTCAAAACTAGGAATAATTGAATAGACAGCCTGGGCACCCTCTAGGAGTTCTAAGGGAGTTGTTTGTATTCCAGTTGTAGGCTCTTCTTCAGGTTCTTCTTCTGGTTGATAGGTGTTTAAATAATTAAGAAGAGATGTTGTTTTATCTTGATTTGCTCTTAAATTGTTTAACTCATTCCATGCTATGCTCTCAAAATTAGTGGCATAGTCAGTTCCTGCATTTATTATTAGACCAACATTGTAGAAATCTTTCTGCTTGGCTTTCGAATCCAGATCATTAGTTACATAAAAGGAAACAAATATCTTTGCTGCATATTCTGGTAATAAGGCTTTTGCAGGAGGACATGTTAGTATATATTCCTCTAACTCTCCACTTGCAACAATATCATTCTCATGCCGACCTCCAGACTCATGAGCATACACACAAGTTTGCCCAGGCCCAAGCAAACAATCGCTTCCGCAGTGATTCTCATAATTATAACTATGGGTTATCTGAATCCACCCACGGCCTTTATAATCACAACCACCTGTATATTTTGGACAAGAGGCATAACTATATTCAGAAACAGGTAAAAACTTTGCACCAACCTCCATTCTCAATGTTGCAATAATCGCTGCCAGAAGCTCTTGTGTTACCGTAATATCCTTTTGATTAAATTCATACGAAATCATTTCTAAAGCATTAAGCAAGTTTCTGTTTTTCTCCTCATCATAACTAAACAACTCAGGATAAGATGATATCATCTCTTGACTTATAACAAATCCAGTAATCTTATTTCCACTATTCTGCGTAGGTATTAAAAAAACAAGAACACCAACTATTAAAATCCAAATCAACCCCCCCATCAAAATTCTTTTTCTCATTTTAATTCATTCTAAATACTGATTACAAACAGCTCCATCTTGCCAATCACATGGCGTGGCAGGACAAGCTTTGTTGTTGTTATATGATTCTAGCTTCCCGAATAAATTAGGCTCAAATGCAACAGGATTAACAGCATTGTCATACGCATTTTGCCCAACCCTTATTTCAAAATGCAGATGAGGCCCAGTAGAAGGACCACCGGTTTCCCCTGATTTGCCAATTACATCTCCCTTACTAACAACATGCCCTTTTAACTTATGCCTCTCACTCAAATGGCCATAAACACTCCAAAACTTAAAATCATATTCTGGAAGATCGTGCTCAATTATTATCAAATTACCATACCCGCCAGACCAATCTGAAAAAATCACGGTGCCATCAGCAAACGCAAAAACATCTGTACCAATCGAAGCACGAAGGTCAATACCATGGTGTTGTGGTGAGCCAACATTCCTAATTTCAAAGCAAGAGGTTATATAATTATTAGCCAAAGGCAAAACAAGCTCACCTTCTGGAAGAGGACTTGCATGCCCAGGAGTTTTACCGCTTCTACCTTCTGAATCATAACCAATAACATCACCAACCACCATCTGCAAATCCTCATCGTTTATTAGTTTTATGAGATTTATTGTTCTTGATGGAAACCCTCTAATAGTTAAATTCTCATCTTGAACAAGCACCAGCTCATATTCTATTGGAATAGCTTCTTCATCCTCTGATAGAAGTGTATCTAAATACTCTCCAAACCTTTGATCAAAAACAGAAGTAAAGTTGTTATTAACTCCATCTGCTGTTGGAAAACACTCTTTATCCATATAATTCCACAAAACATACTCATTGTATTTGCCACAATCAGAGTTTTGCTCATAACCACCATTGTTTGCAAGCTCATGGATTGCTTGATAAGCAGCATACCTTGCTGATTGATCTATAAAAAATTGAGTTTGCTCTCCTTGCTGATAAGTCTCAAATAGCATAAACTGCTCACTTCCAAGCCCTTTGTTAATCTGCTGTTTGGCAAGCAAGGCAGACCAAAGCATCAAAAGTGCTGCAAAGGCAAAAAACACTGCCACAGCCATAAACACTGGAAATCCTTTTTTATTTTTGATAATCTTCATTGATAACCACCACTATCAGATCCAAAATATGTGTTATAAGAAAACCAGACAAGTGCTTCCTTGGTTGGTTGGGTATAAAACAGAGGAATTGAGGTTTTTGTTTTCCAACAGCGCAAACCCATATTCTGTTGACAATAATCTGTTCTTATTTCCTTAACCTCTGTTTGGTCAATATATATGCAAACAACAGAGCACCTGTCAGCACCATAAACCTGTTGATCAATCTGCCCAAATATCTCCTTTGTTTTTTCCTCAAGCTTAGCATAATCATCTGTTGAATATGAAAGCGCTATCAACTCTGCCATACTCATCTGCTCTCCATCAACATCAACTGCTGTTCTTAAATAGTTCAGCAGCATCATCTCTTCATTCAGGTTATTGCTTGTTTCACCAACCATGCTTACCTTTAAACCAGCACCTTGGCAGCCACGCATACTCATTGTCAATGAAAACAGAACAAAAAACAAAACAAGTATTGCTATAAAACCCAAGAATGCAATAAAATCTGCTATAAATTCTCCTAAAAATTCTCCCTTTTTGTTTTTTATTAATCCCATCTTATTGACTTGGTATTATAACATCTGTATCTAAAACCGCTCTCCTTAGATTGCCTTCA
This sequence comes from uncultured Methanosarcinales archaeon, assembly GCA_964354685.1. Taxonomy (GTDB): domain Archaea; phylum Nanobdellota; class Nanobdellia; order Woesearchaeales; family JAGVZT01; genus CAYHAM01. The sequence continues at coordinate 16,363 of CAYHAM010000008.1, read as the reverse complement.
TCCATAACCAAAACATACTTTGAATCTTGAAATAGCTCTGGGCCACGGCTTATGCCAACCAATGGCAGCCAAACATCATACCCACCCTTATTGTACATTACTTGTATATCCTCCCCAGTATCTAATAGATGCAAAACAAGCTTTGCAGCAGCATAATCATTCTGCTCACCATAATAAACACAACTCCCCAAAACTTCTTGGTTAAACCTTTGCAAATCAACAACACCAGGATAAGGCCTGAAAATATCATTATCAGTATAAGCTATGCATTGTGGAGAATAAACAAAGCGATTAATCAATATCTTAGCTTCTGCCTCACTAACATCAATATTAACAAATATGAAATACTTTGCTAGCCAAGCAATGGTTAACACTATGAATATTAAATAAACAAGCCTACGAATATAAGCTCCAGCAGTCAAAACCATTTGAAAAGATGCTTTTTTTCCTTTCATTGTTCAATTATTCGAATCTTTAACTTATAGTTTTATTGAATATTTATTAAATCCTATCTTAAGAGGGGGTTCTGCCAAATTGTATACACTGGTGGAAATTCTAAGACCGTTCTAACAATATTAATATCACCCTCATCATTTACCTGTGTTTTTATAAACTTGAGATTATCAATCCTTTCAAATGGTTCCTCAATATTCAGCATTGATTGATTCTCATCAGCATACCAATAAATCTTGTCTACGCTCTCTGGTTCCATAGCAACATCTGTAACTCTTACTTTATGGTCTTTTATTGTTACATAGAACAAAGAGGTATTAGTTGGATAAACATAAACCAAGTCTTGTGGGCTTGCATAAACAGTATTAACAACCATTGCCAAGTCGCGAGCAATATAGTTTTTCTCAAAAACTGTACCACTCCTAACAGTGTTCACAAAACCAAAAAGAATAAAGGCAAAAACTGCAAGAAAAAGTGCCCAAAGCATGATTTGAGCACTCTCATGTGTTGCATCCCCTTTTTTGCCTAGAAAAAACCCTCTTTTTTTTACTATCATTACACATTCATTAATATATGGTATTTATATTCTTTTTTAAAAAGAGTGAGAAAAGTTTGTGTTTACTCAGCAGCATATGATTCGGCACACCCACAAGGGTCTAAAGCCTTAAGCCACTCATTTGAGTAAATATCAAGTTTACAATCCTTTGGGCAGTTGATACACTCACTAAATCTTCTTAACACATCATATTTCGGTAAACATTTGTTATCACCAAAGTCTTTCCCTGCTGCACACTCATACTCATCATCATACAAAGAGCAGCCAGCCTTTGGTTGCATTTGATTAACACACCCACAATTATCCAAACCTCTTAACCAATAATTTGGATATTCCTCTAATGAGCATGTTGGTGAACAAGGAACACACATATCAAAAACACCTTGCTTGTATTCAGGCACACAACCTCTTTCCTCAGTGCTTCCTAAAGCGCATTCATATTCTTCTTTATAATCAAGACACATCTCTTCTTGTTCCACCTCTGGTGCACACTCGCAAGGATCAAACACAATCAACCAACCCTTTTCATAGTCATCTAATGTACAAGTTGTTGGGCAAACATCACACTTACTGTATCTTCCAATTCTATCATAATAAGGCACGCAATTATGCCCAGAACCATCATGCCCCAAAGCACATTCATACTCATACTCATAATTGATGCAGGATTTTGTTCTTTTCTCTGTGTCTTCATCAGCTACCTCCACAAATATATAGGTCTTTATAACTCCACTATCTTCATCACTTTTTTTGGCTTTCTCTATGTATAAGTTCCTTGATTTCCAAATATTAGTTGCCAAACCTTTATTAACATTTGATCCATGTAATATTAAGCAATACGCTTCTCCCCCAGTTATTGGATCATGTATACCTTCAATCATATTATCACTCTGGAGCCCTTTATTTGTAGTTATGAAATAATCAATACCCTCATAAACCTTACAATTCCCTTCTTCACAACCTTTCCCACCTATACACAAGCATAAACAAGCCTTTCCAGTATTATTACATTTAGATGGCGCAATCAAACTAGGATCTTGATTTAATATACAATCATTGGACACTTTATCTCCATTGAATCCAACCAATACATAAGGTTCTTCTACAATTATCTGACACGTACTTGGAGAGATATCGCATAGAATCCTAGTTTCTGGTGTGTCAGTTTGAAATTTGTATCTTATTCCTAAAGTATATGGAATAATATTATAAGAAAAAGGTTCCTCATTCTCTAATAGTTCATCTATCTCATCATTTAATCTGTCAAAATTTGCAGGGCTTGCTAAAAATCTTGGTTCTGATGGTTTTGACATAATGAGCATTATAAGCCCTTTTATTACTTTATCCATACCAATCCATGAGGTTGCTATGGCTATTGCAACAATAATAAGTCCAATTAGGGTCATTGCCATCATGCCTGCAATAGCCTTTTTATACTTTGCAAATGACTTCATGATTTTCCTAATTCTGGTGTAGTATCCTCTGAACCAGTTGTATCATCTTCTGGGAAGCAGCAATAATCATCTCCTACTTCAGTACCAAAACCACAACCACCATATCTCCATATACATCTCATGTCATCAGGTCTATTTTTTTCATTGTAACAATCACCCCTCGCATTACTCATACTCTGACAAGCAGAAAAACTAGCCAACCCTTCTTTACCTTTACCCATAAAATTGGTAAAGATCATTATCACCACAACCATTGCAATCAAAACAATTGACGCAACAACAATTGTGTTAAATGTTAGCTCAACACCTTTTTTGCTCATTTTTATCACCTCTTAAATTAGCTCACATCTGCTATTTTTATAATAGTTTTACCAAACATTGAAGTTTTCTCAACATCAATATCTCTCGAGCCCCAACTGGAACCAATCATAGGAACACAATTTCCATACAATAGGAGATAATATACTTCTCCCCAAGGGAACCTATCTTCTGGTATTCTACCACCATAATGTAAGTCTTTGCTTTCACTAATAAAAAAATCAACATCTTCAAAACCATAACATATTCTCTCTTTACAATATCCTGACGTACCAATAATGTCTTCTGCTTTGCAAAGACACAAACAAGCCACACCCTCACACTCCTCTGGCATTTTTATTTGTTGCGTTATTAGTTGTGAACCTGCCAAACAAGCATCATTTACATTCTCCCTGTTAAAACCCACAAGTATTAGATTATCAGCCAAGTGCAGACGCGATCTCCACTCAGTCTCTTCACTCCCCTTACCAAGCAAATAAGATTTAATCCCTGTATTACTTAATTTTACAAAATCCTGAAAAGATAATGCGTCAAAGTCAGCCATAGGATTAAGAACAACCTCTTTTGATTCCTCATTCCCATTCTTATCAGATACTGTAATCTTAATAGTTTTTGTAAAAAAATCAGGTTCTCCATTAGCCCTATTAATCTCATAAATAATCTCATAAAAATCCTGACCAGCAATTGCCGTACCTTCAGGGATATTACCTTCCTCTCCACTTGCCGAACTATAAGATAGTGCAACCTCTGTCTCAAGCTCTTCATCAATTAAATATAGATACCTTATTCTTACACCACTACCCAAATATTGTTGTACATCAAAATAAATTATATATCCCAAATCTTCTCCACTGCAAAACAAACCAAAATTATCACAAATAGCATGTTTAAATGATTCTGACATACTAGTAGAACTTGAAATCTTTGGAAAAAATGCAATAGATATCACAACCACCGCAACCAATATCACAATGATTCCTGCTAAGCTAAACCAAACAAAACCCTTTTTCATTTTAGCCAAACCTCAAAAATTCTAAAATCTCATCCCAAATATCAAATAATTCTCCTTTGAAAAAATAAACAACAACTAACAAGACAACTAACAAGGCCAAAACCAATATAATTGTTGCAAGATTTGACCAAACAAAATCTGCTTTTTTATTCATATTACCCACTCTCTTGGATTTAGTATTTATTCTTTTTGCACAACCTCTAACGGAGTTGTTTTAGATTCTAATTGGGTACAATTCAAATCCTTAATATTTTCATAATCCCAAAGCAAGATCCTTGCATCCCACTCAGCACTAGGATCAGAGCCAAGCACATAACCAATAGTTGCACCTCCTGCTGTAAAAGTGACAATACTTGCAGCAACACCCACAGGTCCCAAAAACAGATAACCAATCGTAGATAATGTTGAACCTACCAACGAGCCATATCTCATGCCGCTTATTGTTCTCTCCTTCCTTTCTGGAAAAGCATCCTTTTCCATAATAAACATCACTGCCATCGGGGAGTCTGTTTTAAATGTGTCAAACTGCCTTAACTCTGAATTATCATAATACTCTGGCTCAAAGTTTTCAACCTTTGCACCCATAAAATACTCCCAATAGGTCTTGTCTTTGTAAGGTGCTAGATGAGTTCTCAAATATCTTATAAAATTGTTTACCTCAACCTCTTCCTCAAATGTTAGCCTTGAACAAACAACACAATAATTATTGTCTTTTGTATCAAAACACTCTAACTTGCCCTCTCCCCACTCATCCCAACAACTAACCATCTCATTTGCAATTATCTCTTTTACTGCATCTGGTTCTTCAGTTTTAAAGTTCAAATAACTGGTTGAGCAATCTACCTCAACAGCATTTCCATAAGGGTCATGAAGAAAATTGTATACCTTTCCTTCAATAGTTTTTGGTTCAATATGAATTGAACCTAAAGCAGTACTCATTTCAACACTTCTTTTGCAAATCTGTCTTTTCCCAATATCTTCCCCACTACCAACCATATGACCAAAAAAAACATACAAAACCACTAATATCACAGCTCCCAAAACTGTTATTCCTACAAAACCAAATTCCCCTTTTCGAAATCTTTTTTGTTTCATTTGCATTAGTTCATAATAATAACTCTTTCTCTATCAGTGGTAATAATAGGGGACACAGGGATAAGTTCTGAATATGGTTTAAAATAAATTTCTCCCTCCATTTCCTTAATACCTAATGTTACTACACATATAGGTGTTACTCGGCATGCATCAGCTTCAGCATCATTCACAATTCTATTATCAATTCTATATGCAAAACCCTTTTCCCAAACAATAGTATACTCTTTAGAAGTAACATAAACATCTTCCATTTTGGCAAACTCTTCAATCTCATCTTCAGTAGGTTTCTTTTTATTAAAAATCTCAAAATAAGTTTTCTCATTTCTGGGAGGTTTGTGATTTGTCATCCACAGAGTTAGACCACTAAATGGCTTAATATCTTCAAAATTGATAATACTACAAATAAAAACATAGTTCATCTTTCTATCCGTAGGATAAGGATTTAGATCATCCTCAAGACTAACCGTACTTGCACAATCAAACATCAGCTCAGCAATCTCTTTTTTGACCAAAGGATCTATCTCGCGATTACTTGCATCATCATTTAAATCATATTTTTTGATAATATATTCTTTTGTTAAATTAACCCTATTTGGCTTACATGCATCCTTGTTAAAATCAGGGACTTTATTAGCAGAGGCAGCAATTATGCTCTGTTCGCAAAGGCTTTTATCAAGCACATTTTGTTGCCCTCTAATAGCACGCTCTGTAAAAGACATCGCAATCCAGCCAAATATCACAACAAGTATTAAAACACCAATAACACTTACTGGTTCAAGACCTCTCTTATTCATTCTATAAATGCAAAATCCCCCCTAACCTTTCTTGAATAATAAAAAAGAAGATTATTGCCATAGCAAGTGTTATTATAAGAACAATTATCGCCTTCCAAATACTGTCATCAAACCCTCTTTTTTTCCATCTCCTGAGCATGGTTCTGCTTAGAGTTATTTTGTATATAAGCTTTTCGCATAAAAATCACAAGATATTTAAGTAAATATACAACCCCAAAAGCTATGACAGAAAAAGAGCTAAAATGTTTATCTTGTGGAAAAAGGATTTCTAATGTTGCAGGTACTGTGAAGTTTCTTTGCCCGAACTGTGGCAAGTATGAAGTAATCAGATGCAAGCCATGCAGGGTTCAGGCAAAGCACTACAAATGCCCAAACTGCAATTTTGAGGGCCCAAACTGAGATGGCACAAATAATTATTACCCTTAAAATAATGCCAGAATCACCAGATATTGATCTAAAGAAGATTGAAAAACAAGCCACCAAGAAAATAGCAAAATTTGGTGGAGAGGTTGGTAAAGTGGAGATAGAACCAGTGGCATTTGGCTTAAAGGCATTAAAACTTTACTTTGTCATGGATGAGGCAAAAGGCACAACAGACCCTTTAGAAAAAGATATTGAAACAATTAAGGGAGTGAATTCTGTTGAAGTGACTGATGTTAGAAGGGCTATTGGCTAAATCTTATCCGTTATTTTAACCAATTCTTTAATATTAGCATTTGTTCTTATTGTGTTTGGTGCAAAATGAGTCTCGCAAACTTTGAAACCATTGCTTTTTAATTTTTCAATCAACAAAACCTTTTTTGGTATTCTCCTAAGCTTATATTCCTTAACCACAGTGTGTATGTCATAAAACCCAATTGTTTTCATCATTGACTCTTCAAGAATTGTCTCTAAAAATTTATTCAAAGCAAGCTCTTTGTTCTCTTTTATCATATTTTTAACCAACTTGCTATCCCATAAATTTCCTAGCCACATTGGTCCAGCAAAATCAAAGCCTTTGCCACAAAAACACTTACCAGAATTCTTATCAGAAGTTGTTCTATTCAAACAGCTTTTACAATAAAGAACAAAACCATGCTTTTTCAAAACCTTAGCAACCTTTTGCTTTGATTTATCACACTTAAAAAACACCCTGAAATAATGTTCTTTTGAATAAGAAAATAGTGGAGTTAATGCCTTTCCATGCTCTGCCCCAATAAGCTGAACCTTTCTTATTAATATTCTAATCCCAGACTCGTGCATAAACTCATTCTTTAAAGAAAATGCCCAATACTTTCTTAAGCATGCATCAGGATATGTGCCTGATAAACTGCTTGTGTCAGTTGCTGTAATTGCCAAAATCCCTTCCCTGCTTATCCTTTTAACAGCAGCATCTAAGAAAGGGTTTGGTGTTCCAAAAGGGTCAACATCAATATAATCAAAGCCAGTGCTCTCTAACAAAAAATTATTTGCATCTTTGTTATGAACCTCTATATCTTTTGTTTTTATATTGTTCAGCTTGAGATTTTCCTTAATCAGCCTAACAGCCTTTTTGTTATAATCATTAAGAACCAAACACTTTATTTTTCCTTTTTTTAATTCTAAAACAAATCTAATACCTCTAACACCTGTTCCAGCCAAAGGCAGTGCAACCTGCATATCTCTTTTGTTTATAGAATCCAAAAGTAAAATAGAAATATCCCTATTCAGCTTCATGACAGGATTATAAAAAACCTTCATCTGCTTAGATATCTTTTTTTCAGAACTAATCTTAATCCTAGCTTTACCCTCTTCTATAATCTCATACATAAAGAAAAAGGATAACAAACAACATTAAAAATCTTGCTATAGATACCTTCTAATTGCTCTTATCTTGCTTCTTTGGAGCCTTATCTTATTAAGAGCATTGTTTGCATAATGCTCCATCTCTCTTATAACACGCCTCTCTTCCCTTAAGATGCTCCTTGCCTCTTCCCCAACACCTTTAGCGTTCTTCAATTTATCAAGAGATCTTATCCTATTTCTAAGCTCACGCTCTCTTTGAATTAGATTATGCGCTTTCCTCAAATCATAAACAACATGGTGCTCAGAGCTGATGATATGTCTATACAAAATAGCAACCCTTTCCAAAGAGTCTCTAAGCCTTTCCTCAGACTTTCTCTTACCCAGCAAAAAACTAAACAAACCCATTTTCAACCATAATAGCTTGGCCTATCATCTGTCATCTCTCTGCCACGAGCAGATCTAAACACTTCTCCTAAATCTTTATAAGCCTTTTCAACCTCTTTTGTTACAGAAGGCTTCACCTTTTTTAAAGCTTGCTCAAAATTCTCATTTGTCACAACCTTAGAGTTTATATCCTTTCTTAATGCCATTATTGCAGCCTCTCTGCATATAGCCTCAATATCAGCTCCAGCATAGCCCTCTGTTTTTTCTGCAAGCTCCTTGATGTCTACCCCCTTTAAAGGCATCCCTTTTGTATGAACCTTGAATACCTCTTCCCTTGCCTTCTTATCAGGAACAGGTGTTAGTATTAACCTATCAAACCTTCCAGGCCTGAGCAGAGCAGTATCCAACATATCAGGCCTATTGGTTGCTGCAATAACAACAACATCATGCATATCAATAAGCCCATCCATCTCAGTTAGAATCTGATTAACAACTCTCTCAGTAACATGAGAGTCTGCACTCATCCCCCTTTTTGGAGCAAGGCTATCAATCTCATCAAAGAACACAATTGTGGGAGCGGTTTGTCTTGCCTTTTCAAAAACCTTTCTAACTGCCTTTTCGCTTTCTCCAACCCATTTGCTCAAGAGCTCAGGACCTTTAACAAGAATAAAGTTTGCCTGGCTTTCAGAGGCAACAGCCTTTGCAAGCAATGTTTTACCTGTTCCAGGAGCACCATAAATCAATATGCCTCTTGGAGGCTTAACACCCATTCTTGTAAATGCCTTTGGATTTTTCAAGGGCCATTCAACCGCCTCTATAAGCTCTTGCTTAACATCCTCTAACCCGCCAATGTCAACCCATTTTACAGTTGGTATCTCAACAAGAACCTCTCTCATAGCACTTGGCTTCACAAACTTGAGGGCATCCCTAAAATCTTTCTTAGTTATAATAAGCTTCTCAAGCACCTCTTTTGGAATAGGCTCATCCTCTTTTAGCTTTATATCTGGCAGAACCCTTCTTAATACAATCATTGCAGCCTCTTTTGCCAAAGCTGCAAGATCTGCACCAACAAAGCCATATGTTATATCAGAAATCTCTTTTAAATTGATATTCTTTGCCAAAGGCATATTCCTTGTATGGATCTTCAAAACATTAAGCCTGCCATCCTTGTCCGGTACACCAATCTCTATCTCTCTGTCAAACCTCCCAGGCCTTCTCAAAGCAGGATCAAGCAAATTTGGAACATTTGTTGCAGCAATAACAACAACCTTGCCCCTTGACTTTAAGCCATCCATTAGTGCAAGCAGCTGTGCAACAACCCTTCTTTCAACCTCGCCATGAACTTCTTCACGCTTGATTGCAATCGCATCTACCTCATCAATAAATACAATAGAAGGCGCATTCTTCTCAGCATCCTCAAACTTTTTCCTTAGATTCTGCTCACTCTGTCCATAGTATTTGCTCATTATCTCTGGCCCATTTATTAATATAAAATGAGAGTTTGACTCAGATGCAACAGCCTTTGCCAGCAAGGTTTTACCCGTGCCTGGAGGACCATGCAGCAAAACCCCTTTTGGAGGCTCTATACCAAGCCTTTCAAATATTTCTGGATGTTTTAGTGGAAGCTCCACCATCTCTCTTATCTTTGTTATCTCATCATCTAGGCCACCTATATCCTCGTAAGTAACATCTAAAACACCCTCTTCTGTAACCTCAACAGCCTCTGGATTAAACACAACCTTGGTTAAATCAGTTATAACAACAGCCTGCTTTGGTGTTGTTTCAACAACCATGAACTTTAGATCACCAAAACCAAAGCTCATAGGAAAATCGCCCAAAGAACCAAATATCTCATCTCCAAAAAAAGAGGAATCAGTCATTGTTGATCTTCTTTGCCTTGCTCCGCCAAGGCTAATAATATCCCCATTAAGAACAGCCCTTCCAAGCAGGCCTTGCTTGAAAACCTCTGGGGTTGAGGTCCTAACAATAATACCCTTTCTGTCAGGAGCAATTACAACCTTTTTTGCCTCTTTGGCATCTGCCTTTTTTATCTTAACAATCTCGCCTATGCCTGCCTTTGCATTCCTCCTAATAATACCATCCATCCTAATTATATCCAAACCAATATCACCAGGATAGGCCCTGTCAACAATAGCAACTGTTTTTCTTTCTCCCTCAATCTCTACTATATCACCGGGCCTCACATTAATCTCATGCATAAAGCTAGAATCAACCCTAACTATACCCTTGTTAACATCATCTTGGATAGCCTCAGCCACCTTTAGCTTTCTTTCAACCATGTTATATATTCCTCCAATTTTCTAAATATATAATGCTAAATAAATCTTTTGCTTTCTCTAGAAATGGAGCTTAGTATCAACCTTAGCCAATATACTCTTTTGTGTTAGCAACACTCACCTTTGGCAAAGGTATTGGTGGTGGCAGATTTATGTCTTGAGCAAGCATCAAAGCCTGTATGTTGCTTTTCTGCAAAACAGTGTTCAAAACAGCTGCTGTTATATCCTTTTGTACTTTCTTGTCTTTTTTCCACTCTTTTAAAATTTCTTTCACTGTCTTCTCATCTGCTAGGTATAAAACTTCTCCTGTTAAAGTTATCTCTCCAATCTTTGGCTCATAGCTTGATGTGAATTCAAAAACAAACCTCAAACCAGTCTGCTTGCTTTTGCCAAGGCTTAAGTCAGCCTCTTCCACATTCTTAATTCCAACATTGTTCTTTATGTTTATCTTGCCCTTTGGCAAACCACTCTTCTCAGCATTGATCTTTGTAAAGTTAAAACCCACAATTGTCATTAAAACCACCTCTGCTTGGATAATCAAAGTTGCTTTATAAATGTTTCTTTTGAGTGAAATAAATATGTATTTAAGTAAAATAATCATCTTCAAAAATTTAATAAACTCAATTAATCAACTTCAACCAAACCATCAAACGGGCTTTTGATAGAAATCATTTTTGGAGATGCCATGTGGACATATAACATAGTTGTCTCAGCGCTTCCATGGCCTAGCAAGGACTGGACAGAAGCCACATCACAACCATTTTCTATCAGGTTTGTTGCAAATGTGTGCCTCAATGTGTGGGGATGGACATTTTTCCTTATGCCTGCCCTTTTCGCAGCATGTTTGACTATCTGTTGAATTGTCCTTACACTAACATGCGAGCTGCTTTTTCCCTTAAAAATCCATGAATTAGAATCCAGGTTCTCTTTTTCAATATACCCAATTAATTCATTCTTCAATTTTTCTGCAATAATAAATAACCTGTCTTTATTCCCTTTACCTTCTCTTACCCACCCATACTCTTTATCAAATTGAAAATCTTTAACCTTTAAGTGAACAAGCTCTGAGACCCTTAAACCTGCTGAATACATTAATTCAATCATTAATCTGTGTTTTGGGTTTTTGATTGCCTGGAATAGTCTTAGTACCTCTTCTTTTGTAAGTACTTCTGGTAGTCTCTCTGGTACTTTTGAGTAGGGTAATTTAACAAAAAACCTTTTGTTCAAGATCTCTTCCAAGGCAAATTTGATTGCCTGCAGATGGACATTAAGCGTGCTTGCAGATTTGTTGTTTTTACATAAATATTCAAGATAATCCCTAACATCTGTTTTGGTAATCTTCCTAGGCTCTTTGTGGCACCTTTTCAGAAATTGACTCATGCAAAGGCAATAGCTTTTTATGGTCTTGATACTGTATTTCCTCCTAAAAAGCTCTTTTTTCATGAGATAGATAATATCCATGGTCTTTAAGGATATTTCAGGCTTTAAATAGAGTTCTAAGCCATTTTTAGAAAAATCAAAGCCAAAACAAAAGGGTTTTCATGAAAAACAGAGTTTTTTTCACGAAAGTGAACTAAAACTAAAAATATTTGCGCCTAAAAAGAAATAACGGAAAACCCTATCTCGAATCTTAGAATTTGCCAATTACATCTACCCAAACCCCTAAAAACAATCAAATGCGTATATAAACAGTTATATTCAATCGAGGTCGGCTCACACTATAACTTCAATTCAAGCAGAAGTTTTCGAAATATTTAATAAGAAGTAGAACTAATAGTAAGCTATGAAACAAAAATATTATTTATTAATTGGACTTTTTGCTGTCATTGGAATTATTTTGATTAGTGGATGCATTCAACAAAATGGAAAAGAAGAAGTTACAAAATTTAATATTTCCATTTATTTAACTAATGGGGATTTTGAAAAAACAGTTGAAGTAAATAACATAACCTTACCCATTGATTCACAACAAGAAGCATGTGATTTGTGGAAGCAAGCTCATATCGACGGTTACAATGATTATACCTGTAATTTTACTGGACAGGGAGATTATTGGTTATTTAATAACAATTTAATCTGTCCGCCAAATTTACCATATCCTTGCGGTGGTTCATGTACTGGAAGAATCAATAAAAATAATGGAAATATCGAGAATTTATCTTGTATAGCAATTGCTTAAAATAAGCTCGCCGACCTCGACTTCTCCGAATTGCTTCGCAATTCTCGACTTTTTCTTGATAGAAAAAGGAATATAACACCAATTATGTGCAATTATTACTCGGAGCCTTTTTTTTAACGAAAGTATTATAAAATTACTCATTTATTATACTTATTATGAATAAAAAAACTTTTAGTTTAATCAGATTCATAAGCGGAATTATATTTTGTTTAAGTAGTGCAATTTTGATGTTCTTAGGAAATGAAGATATTCCTGTACCTGTTAAAATTAGCTTATTAATTGTAGGAATGGCACTGATTGCAACATCAAAATACAGATTGTTTAAATAAAAAAGGCTCCTGCGTCATAACTTTCTCAGAAAACTTCGTTTTCTTCGAACCTTTCCATCTCTGTTCGTTCCAGCACTCAAAAGCTATCGCTTTTGGTGGGAACTCACGAGGGAAAGGGCACATAACATCGTTATGCTCAATTTTTCAAATGGTGTTAAGAATTATCAGGAGAAGGTGCTTCATCATCTTCATAATTTGAATCTGGCGCATTGTTTTCTCCGCTGACAGGATACCCTCTTCTTACATCAGGGTCATCTGGAGATTCATCGGTCAAAGGTCTTTCTGAAACGATTGCACTGTCAACATCTGTTTTAATATACAAAATTTGCTCTACTTTTTCAATATCACCAAACGTTGCTATCCCTTTTATTTCAAAATAACCAATTTCAGTAGATTTTATTTTAGCTGTTATTGTATGGGTACCATAACTTGGTAAATCACCTTCCCATTCTAAATCCCCTTCAATAAATTCAATTTCATCTGGAAGTATTAAATCTAATCTGAGTAAATCTCGATTATTTATTTCTGAAATTGGGTAATTCAAATTTGATGTAACTGTTAAGGTGATTTCTACTTCATTATCAAGAACTAGATCACCATTTATAGATAAATCTACATTAAAATCAGGACTAGGTTCAGAGCCTTGGTCAATCACATTTGCATCTTCTTGAATACATCCAGTTACCAATACCAATGCACCAATAACAATTAGATATATATTTTTCATATCTAAAAATATAGAAGCACCTATATAAATTTCTTTCTATAATTTCAAATTAAATTGAAGCAAAAAAACACCATTTGAAAAACTTTTCGGTCGAAATCCGTCGGAACTTCGTAACCGACGGAGAGCATAACAGGAATTATATACAATTTTTTAGATTTTTAAAAACAAGTTTTCTTTTTCATACGAAAACAACAATAATGGCGGCAGACGGATTTTCTTCGAAAATCCTATTCGGCACCCCGAAGGGGGCAACCCCCGCCTCATCTGCGCCATTGTTGTTTTCTCCTACGGAGAATTATATCTTTAAAAGAATCTAAAAAACTCAAAAATCCTAAAAAGTCGCTATTTGCCACAAATGCTTCTTTTTATGGATTTTTGCCTCTAACGAGGGTATATAACAAAGGTTATGCTCAATCCAAAAAAGACTTTCTTTATTATTAAAGGAGCCCCAGAAAACACACTATATTACTACTGTTAAGTTAGTAATAAATAGAAAACTTTATATACTAGTGAATCATTAAGCCTTTTATGATAGATAAAAATTCAGTTCAGAATTGGGCAAGAAGTTTAGTAGAAGCAAATCCAAATAGTCTTAATAGTCCTGATAATTATGTAAGACATATTGGTCAAGTGTATGATTTAGCAGAAGGAGTAGTAAGAAACATACGTGCAAAATATCCAAATATTCCCATAATCTCAGAAGAAGTGTCATTAGCATCTGGATTACATGATATTGGAAGACCTCTAAAGAAAGATCAAACTTTTCATGAATTAAGAGGCGCTAATTATGTTGAACAGGAGGGATTAGAAAAAGGAGTTGCTGGTTCTTTAAGAAACATATATCGAATTGCACAAATGTTTAGGTCACATGGATTTGCTTACGAATTTTGGCAAGACAAAGAATATGGTGAAAGTAGAAAAGAGTTTGAACCATTGGAAGCATGCCTCTTAATTCCAAGGACATGGCAAGAATCAATTGTAACATATTCTGATTTAGCAAGCCATAATGGAGAGCGAGTTAAAGTTGAAGATAGAATGAGTGAATTATTACACAGATATGAGAATGATCCAAAATATCAGAAAGGAACTGTTGTTAGAGCTGCAAAAACTGCACAAAATCGTGTATTGGAGTTAGCAGAAAGAGTTGAAGCTTTAGAGCAGGGAAAATTAACTGAACAGGATATTGCTAGATATGGATTTCTATAAGTTTGTTTTCTGGGGCTCTTGCTTCTTTAAATAGAAAGCTCTACGAGCTTGATACGAAAGTCTTTTTTGAATTTTTCGGTCGAAATCCGTCGGGACTTCGTAACCGACGGAGAGCATAACAAGAATTAAATATAATCTACGCAGTCTAACCTTTCATAAATCTTTCATTTCAGGTGGTTCTTTTAGTTTTAGAAATCTATTTAGCTCAAGTATTATTAAAATAAGGACACTGGCCACTAAAGAACCAATATAAAACCCAGCACCAATTGCCAACCCAATCCCAGAAACCGCCCAAAGAGAGGCAGCTGTTGTTAAACCCTTGACATTGCCTCTACCCATTATAATTGTTCCAGCACCCAAAAAGCCAATGCCTGTTATTATTGCTGCAGCAATCCTTGTTGGATCCCCACCTGGAATTCCATAAACAGAAACAAGGGTTATCAATGTTGCGCCAACACAGACAAGCATATGTGTCCTAAGCCCAGCAGGTTCGTGGTAATGTTCTCTTTCATACCCTACTAATGCGCCAATAATAGCAGATACTATCAACCTAATTACAATATCAACATTATTAATCATTTCAACCCTCTTTTTTGTTATCCTAGGTTTAGGTTATATATATTCTTTTTTATTTTTCCAGAAATCTTTTGGATTTTGCTCAGAAAGCTTTAAAAACATAGCATCCTTATTTAGACACATGGCATTTAGCAAACGTTTTCCTAGAACAGTAAAAGGACAATCCTATCCAGAGTGGGAAGAGATATTTCTAACAGAAGAAGAAGAGAAAAATGAAGAGCAAAAATCAAGAAAAGAAAACATCAGGCTAATGGCAGAGTGCATAGAAGATGCAAAAAAGATAATGGAAAATCGCAAACTAAAACCATTCCAAACAGACCTCATTAATATGGCAATTTCTTTATTTGAAAAAAGAGCCTCCCACATAGTATATTGGAAAGAAGAGAAAGCAAAGGAGAAGTTTGATAAGTTGTTCTCAAAGTAAATTGAATTCTTCTGATTTTGAGATATTAAATTTTATTATTAAAAAATACTTAGCGAGTTGCCAGTGCTTAACCAAACTAAAGGCAACTCGTGGTGATGCTATTTCTCTATACTTAAGGTAGAAAGAAACAATAGACAATTACACGCTTGATAATAGAATGCTGTGTATCACTCGTGAATTATTTTAATTTTAAAATTATTAAAAAACAATTTAGAGAATAAACATCAATCAATAAATTATAGCAACAACAACCCTTTTTATCTGATCAAACCTTATTTTACCAGGGTCTTTGTATGGATTGTTGTCTCCCTTCATTACTGCATACCAACCTTGAGAATCATTACCAGTTTCTACAACCCTATGTATTAGCACACCATCAGCATACTTAGATTCATAGCTGACAATATCCCCTACACAGATTTCACCCTCGTTTTTTGGAACATACTCTATTGCATTAGCCCCTTGATCAATAACAGGATCCATAGAATTTGTATCAGTAAAAGTGGCCCACTCAGCATCCTCCAAATTGATAATAATATGATCCCTAAAAACAAGTATCTGCTCCTCCTTAACCCTATCACAAGGGCTTGGAAGCTCATCAAGCTCATTATTCATCAAAGCATCAATCATATTAGCCAAATTAGTATCCTCTGCATTCTCTAAAGGCGCTTCTGAGCCATTTTCAGGTATTGTAGGCTCTATGCTTTGTATTGAAGAGTGAGCTCCTATAGCCAATATAGACAGCCCTAATATAAGTCCTATAACAAATCCTATTATAATATTAAAAATCCCCAT
>CAYHAM010000007.1:49900-54839 GCA_964354685.1 uncultured Methanosarcinales archaeon | reverse complement strand
ATTTTCCCAGGGGATATAGAAACCCTATCACCACGAGGTTGCATATTATTTAATTGTGAACTAGCAACCTCGCGAATTATTATATAAATAATAAAAATTATTACTTTGATTATAGAATATTTACTCAGAAAAAGCTTTATTTCTTTCCCTCTTTCTTGGGCTCCTCTTTTTTGACTTCTGGTTTTTTTGCCTCTGTTGGTTTTGCCCCTGGCTTCTTCTCAGCTTCCTCTGATGGCATCAACTCCTCAATTATTGCTGTTGGGATGCCTGCTTCTGTCAGCTTTCCTTTTATAACTCCCTTTTCTTTGTCTTTGTATTCAGCCATTATTGCCTTTGCTTTTGTTAAGAATTCTCCTCTTCTCTTCTCCATCTCTTCTGCTAATCTCTTCTTTTCTTCTTCCAGCTCTTTTAGTTCTTGTGCTGATAGTTCTGTTTTTTGTTCTTTGATTTCTTTGTCAAACTTGCCTTGGTTTATTAGGCCAATGGCATCGTGTGCTGGAACTCCTTCCACTAAGATTCCCATTGATTGGCATGTTCCAACAACTTCTTTGATCTTTTCTTTCATTGTTTTTCCTAGCAGGGCATCTTCCTTCATCTTTGTGATTTTTATTATCTGCTCTATTTTGAGATCAGCAATCTTGTCTTGGAATGGGTTGCCGGAGCCTTTTTGAACACCAGCCTCTTTTAGTACTAATTGGCTAGCTGGTGGTGTTCCAACTGTTACTTTGAATTCTTTTGTATCAGAATCAACAATGACTTTAACAGGAACTTGCATGCCTTTGAAGCCTGCAGTTTTTTTGTTAATCTCAGTTACAATTTGACCTATGTTTACTCCTAATGGACCTAGGGCTGGTCCTAATGGTGGGGCAGCTGTTGCTTTTCCACCTTCTATTAAAGCTTCTACTGTTTGTGATGCCATTTCAACATACAAAGGGGTTAAAGCAGGGTTTTTAAATGTTGTGAAAATATAGCACACCATAAAAACTTTTTGATTGTAACCACTTTTAAGAAGAAAGTTAACATAAAATTTATATATCTCTTTATTTTTCAGATAGTTGAGGGGGTAAAATGGTTGAGTTGAAACCATCTGAATTAGAATAACATTGTTTTGATATGATAAAGGGTAGGTTAGCAGAAGCTCTATATTTTCCTTATCAAAAAGAAGGAGGTAAATACGCAGTATCAAGGGCACACCCTGATAAATGGTTTAATGTAAGAGTTGAAAGGGGTGGAGAAATTGATGGTTATAGAAAATATAAAATCCTCGTTTCTGCCAAATTAATGCAAGATGTTGACACAAATACTGTTTTTAAGCCTGTTGTTTCTAAAGCCAAAATAGGTTTTAATGGTCATCTAACAATCGCTGGAATGCAACAATTATTGGATGGTCTTCACACAATAGATTCATATGTTTTAATAATGCCGAATGAATTCTTCGAGCAGTCTTCTAAATTGTGTGTTAAATTGTTAGCTGAATCAATCTTAGATGTGATAATCACAGCTTATGATCATATTCAAGGCTTTGGTTTAGAAAAGAGAGTGGTTGATTAAGATTTCTGGATGATTGAATATATCCCCAAACAAAAACCTTTATAAATGAGTACTCACTCCCTATATATGTTGGGGCAGAGTTCCCTGAGACTACTTAGGTAGGAGGGTAGAATATGCAAAAGCAAGAAGTGTTGGAGGCCTTGAAAAAGGCAAAGGCTGAGTCTAGAAAGCGTAATTTTGATCAGAGTGTTGACTTAATCATAAATCTAAGTGGTGTTGATTTAAAGAAGACTGAGAATCAAATTGATCTGTTCGTACAGTTACATTATTCTCTTGGAAAAAAGATTAAAATATGCGCATTGGTGGGTGCAGAGTTAAAGGATGAAGCAAGCAAGAGTGTTGATAAGACAATTCTTTCTGATGATTTTGATGCTTATGCCAAGGATAAGAGATTGGCAAAGAAACTAGCTCGCGAGTTTGATTATTTTATTGGTCAAGCAAATATTATGCCAAAGATTGCAAGTGTTTTTGGTAAGACTCTTGGAACAAAGGGCAAGATGCCAAATCCAAAGTCTGGCTGCATTGTTCCTCCTAAGACCAATATAAGGCCTTTGGTAGAAAGATTGCAAAAGACGGTTAGGGTAAGTGCAAAAACATCTCCGGTTGCGCATGTTTGTGTTGGTAAAGAGAGTATGGATGAGGAGCAGGTTGTTGATAATATTTTAACTGTTTACAATGCGGTTGTTGCAAGGCTGCCTAGTGGTAAGAACAACCTAAAGTCTGTTTATTTGAAACTAACTATGGGTAAAATTATTAAGGTGGAATAGATGGCTCATGTTGCTTTATACAAAAAGAGAATTGTGCAGGATTTGGTAAGGCTTTTCAAAGAGTATACCATAGTTGGTGTTGTGGATATGGAAAACTTGCCTGCCAAGCAATTACAGCGCATCAGAGATGCTCTGAGGGAAAAGGTTGTACTTATAATGACAAAGAAGAGGCTGATGAAGATTGCTATTGAACAAGTCAAGGCTGAGAAAAAAGGTATAGAAAAATTAGAGGGATATTTAGGAGGGATGCCAGCTTTGTTGTTCACCAAGGATGATCCATTTTTGCTTGCAAAGATTATACAAAAGAACAGGTCAAAGGCACCAATTAAAGAAGGACAGATAGCTCCCCATGATATTGTGATAAAGGCTGGGCCAACTCCTTTTAGTCCTGGTCCTGTTATTGGAGAGCTTGGTGCTATGAAGGTTAAGGCAACTATTGAAGCTGGCAAGGTTGTTGTTGTAAGGGATGTTACTGTTGCCAATAAGGGAGAGGCTGTGCTAAAAAATGTTGCTGACATCATGGGAAGATTGGGCATGGAGCCTATGGAGATTGGGCTTGATTTGGTTGCTGTTTACGATAAAGGAGAGATTTTGACAAAAGATGTTTTGTTTGTTAGTGAGCAGGAGTATTTGGATAAGATTGCTCTTGCCAGCAACTGGGCAATGAGCCTTGCACTTGAGATAGGTTACCCAACCAAAGACACAATAAAGCTATTTTTGAGTAGGGCTTATTACAATGCGCGTTCAATTGCCTTGAAGGCAAATTTGGTAAGTGATGATAATGTTGAAGATATGTTGGCTAAAGCTGATCAAGAGGCTTTGGCTTTGAAACAAATATCTAATGCTGAAAAATCTAAGGAGGGATAAGCAATGGAGTATGTGTATGCTGCAATGCTTTTGCACAAAGCAGGGCAAAAGGTAAATGAGGCTAACCTAAAAAAGGTTCTAGAGGCGGCAGATGTTAAGGTTGAAGAGCCAAGAGTAAAGGCTTTGGTTGCTGCATTACAAGGTGTTGATATAGAAAAGGCTATTAAGGAGGCAGCACCGGTTGCTGCAGCATCAGCATCTAAACCAGGAGCACCAGCTGCAGAAAAGAAGGAGAAGCCTAAGGAAGAGGAAAAGGTCTCAGAGGATGAGGCTGCTGCAGGCTTAGGAGCCTTGTTTGGTTAGAGAATGTTTTTTACCATTTTAGTTGGTCGGAATGCTTACAGAAGCAGAGAGAAAGGATTTACTGAAAAAGCTGAATGAATTAAATGTAGAGATATCTGGAATCAGGAATGACCTAAATATTCTAAATGATCAAAAAGAGGCTGCATTCTCAAATAGAGAATCCACAGGCAAGAAGATTTCTGAGTTTATTGGAAAGATAAAGGAGATTAAGAGTAACAGGGACAAGTTCACTGCCCTTGTTAAGGAGCATAAGGAGAAGAGGAAGGCTTCCAGGGAGCTTGTTAAAAAGAAGATAGCAGAGTTTAAAGAGCTGGATAAACAGAAGAAAGAGCTTATGAAGAAGCACAAGATAAAGATCGGTCCTGATATAGTTAGAGAGCAAATTGAGAGGCTTGAGACAAGGATAGAGACAGAGGCAATACCTTTTAATGAGGAAAAAAAGATTATGAAGCAGATTAAAGACAAGAAAAAGCAGCTAAACGAGGCTAAGGAGCTCAATGGTATTTTTACTGGCACAAAGAGCTTGTCAAAAGAGATTGATGAGTTGAAGGAAGAAGTGGAAGACAATCATAATAAGATTCAGAATTTTGCAAAGCAGAGTCAGGAAAGGCATGAGGAGATGATTAAGCTTTCTAAAGAAATTGATGAGCTGAAGAAGAAGGAAAGGGAGTATTTAGAGAAGTTTAAGGTTCTAAAAGATAAATTTACTGAGGTTAATGAAAAGCTGAAAGCAAGGCTTCCTGAACTAAATGAGATAAGGGAGAAGCTTGATTCAAACAAGAAGGAGATAAGTAAGAAGAAGAAGGATGAGATTGAGAAAACACTAAAAGACAAAGAGTCAAAGGTTGAAGAGAAGATCAAAAGAGGAGAGAAGCTAACTAATGAGGATTTGCTTGTGTTTCAGAATGTTGATGAAGGGGAATAATCTTTTTCTAAGGTAAGTATTTTTTGGGGGTTGTGATTGGATTATCAATGCTTTGGGGCTAATCTAAAATAAGGTTATTGTTAAAAATGATAACCCGCGAGTTTGCTTTAAATTTTTTAATACAATAATTATTATAACTAGCGAGTTACATGAGTACAATTGCATGGTTTGTAACTCGTGGTGAGGTGGTTTCTTTATACCCACCGTGAATAGAAACAGAAGAACTACGAGTTGCCTTTCTAGTTTTTGAGCACTAGCAACTCGCTAATTTTTTTAATAATAAAATAAATCCCACCAATGCCAACTCGCTAAGTTTATAGAAAAACCACTTATTATACTATTTAAACACAAAGCTACACTTTATGCAAATATGGGCTTCTAGCTTGTCATCATACTTTGTGGTCGTACCCCAATCTATTACAGTGCCGCACTTTGGGCACTTGGGTTCTAGATTATCTAATGTTTCAAAGAAACTGAGTTCTGGCATGCCCCCTCTGCCTATTTATGGGATATATAGATATATAAA
>CAYHAM010000007.1:0-49800 GCA_964354685.1 uncultured Methanosarcinales archaeon | reverse complement strand
CTATTTATGGGATATATAGATATATAAACTTTTCGGAATTAAAGGCTAATATATAATAAGATTTAAATATGATTTTGATTATCTTTTTATTAAAAGAGGTTCTTAGGTATATTATGATTTAATAATTAAATGAGTAAGGAGTTTTATGAATGATGGAAATTGATAACGAATATTTGGTTGAAATAGCTAGTACAGATGAGATCTGTTTATCAAAATTCAAATCTCCAAGAGATCCTAGGATATTGGATGCCATGCGAAAGTTTGATAGAGCTGATTTCTTGCCTGCTGATATAGAGCTTATTGCGTATGTTACAAGAGCACTGAATCTTATTTCATTTTCAGAGAGTTGTTCTAAACTTTCTGATTTAGATGAGCAACTTAGAGAGCTCGAAGTAGAAGGAGATGTTTCTGTAAAATTAGGACAAGAGTATAAAGAAGCAGTTGGTAATGTATTACAAGGATTCAGAGATGTTTTAAGTGAAACAAGGTTAGGTAAAATCCCCATTAGATTAATAGCCTATGATAATGCTCCTTTACCAATTGGTTATGATCAAACATGTTCTCAGCCCTCCCTTATAGGAGCAATGTGCGATATTTTAGAGCTTGAGCCAGGTATGAGGGTTCTTGAGATTGGGACTGGTTGTGGGTATCATGCTGCTATTGTGTCTCATTTGATTGGCGAACAAGGGCTTTTGGTTACTATAGAAATAAGAAAACTCCTTTTTGACTTGGCAAGAAATAATCTTGAAGCTCATTTTGGAGAAGGTGTTTGGGACAGAATAAAAATAATATATGGGGATGGGTACAGAGGATGTCCAAATTATCAGCCATTTGATAGGATCTACTTAACTGCTGGTGTTTCAGAATCATTTGATTCCAGTACTCTAGAAGAACAATTGAACAAAGATAATGGAATATTGTTGGTTCCTCCAATGAAGGATGATTTATTTGGTATATTTTATAAAGATGGAGAAAGAGAAGTTAGAGAATATGGATGGGTTGGGTTTGTTCCGTTGGTTGGAGATAACACCTAGTTTGTATACAGGTATTATTTCATAAGATTTAAATAATATACACGAAAACTCTTTCTTTATGCCCCGCTGGTGTAGTCCGATTGGTTTTGCTAAGCAATACCAAGACTAAGTCAATCATTTCGGCCTCTCGCAGCTTTGCTGGAGACAGTCGAAGACACGGGTTCAAATAAGTACAAGGATACTTGTCTTTGGAAGTCCCGTGCGGGGCATACTTTTTTTGTTTCGGTTTGAGGGAAATATTTATATATTACATATCAATAGTTATTGATATGAAATCTGACCTCTACCTTTTCAAGGCTTTAGGTGAGGAGACTAAGCACAGAATACTAAAAGTTCTGCTTGAGGGTGAGTTGTGTGCCTGCAATATTCCTAAAATGATAGGAAGGACACAATCCAATTGTTCAATGCACCTTGCAAAACTAGTCAAATGGGACCTTATTAAGCACAGAAGAGCTGGCAAAATGATACTCTATTCAATAAAAGACAAAAGAGTAGCTTATATATTCGGGCTGCTTGAGAAAAACAAGTAGGTGATGAACGTGAAAATTGAAATACTCGGAACTGGTTGTCCAAAGTGCAAAATGCTTGAAGCTAATGCAAAAAGAGCAGTTGAGGAGCTTAAAATAAAGGCAGAAATAGTGAAGGTAACTGAAATTGACAAGATAATAGACTATGGTGTTATGTCCACTCCTGCAATCGTAGTAGATGGCAAAGTGAAATCCTATGGCAAGATTGCCGATGTTGAAGAGATTAAGAAATTCTTAAAATGAGGTAAGACTATATGATACTGACGGATTTATTTATTGCAGGCATAAAAGCAGTAATTGAGTATGTTTCAGCTCATGTATTGACATGCTTAGTTCCAGCCTTTTTCATTGCAGGTGCTATGTCAGCTCTTCTTCCAAAAGAGAAAATTACCCAATATCTTGGTCAGAAAGTTCCAAAGTATAAGGCTTATCCATTGTCAGTGATTGTAGGTCTGCTTTTGGCAGTATGTTCTTGCACAATTTTACCTTTATTCGCAGGGATTAAAAAGAAGGGAGCAGGAATAGGTCCTGCATTAGCGTTCTTATATACTGCCCCTGCAACAAACATAATGGCAATTCTCTTCACAGGAAGTGTGTTAGGATGGGATTTTGCTCTTGCAAGAATAGTCTTGTCCGTAACATTCGCCATACTCATTGGCTTAATAATATCCACAATATTCAAGAAAGAAGATATGGAAGAAGAAGCAAAAGCAACATCGGCTATTGTCAGCGAGCAAGTTAAAGACAATAAAGAACTGCCATTTTTCCAAAAGCACAGACTAATCCTATTCTTTGTTACTTTGATAGCAATTCTTATTGTAGGAACAAGGGTAAGCGGGTATTTACGATATGTAATCATTGCAGGATTGATAATACTCCTGGCAGCATTGACCAAATTATTCTTCACAAAAGAAGAGACTAAGGCATGGCTTTCTGAGACCTGGATATTCACTAAGAAAATCTTTCCATTGCTAGTAGGGGGCATCTTTATTGCAGGGGTCTTAACTGCCCTACTGCCGCAGAACTTCCTTGCGACATTCATGGGAAGAAATACAATATCTGCAAACCTTATCGCTGTCTTATTTGGTGTGTTTATGTATTTCCCTACATTGGTTGAAGTTCCTATGGCAAAAATGTTCTTGGGGCTTGGCATGGCAAAAGGACCACTATTAGCATATCTACTTGCCGACCCCGTAATATCATTGGCAAGCATCCTTGTTGTCAGAAAATTCATCGGAAACAAAAGGACGCTTGTTTATGTAGGCTTGATAATAGTGTTTACAACAATATCAGGATTAATTTATGGGGCACTAATAGGATAGGGGGATATTTATGAGAAAAACAATTTTATTATTGGCATTGATTATTGTCATGTTGCAGGGATGTGTGCAGACAAATCAAACACTCTCAGCTACTGATTTGGTTAACAATCAGAATGTTTCAGCTTCGGTAGAAAAGATTGAAGTTTATCATTTTCATGGAACAAACCAATGCTATTCATGCAAGACTGTAGGAGCTTATGCAGAAGAGACAATAAACACCTATTATCCTAATGAAATCCAGTCAGGCAAAATCGTTTTTAATTCCATTAACTATGACTTGTTAGAGAATAAAGTAATCGCTATGAAATACGGTGTAAGTGGCTCATCACTATGGATTGGAGTATATGATAGCACGGGCTTTCATCCAGAGCAGAATACCAATGTTTGGTATAAGATTAATGACAAGCAGGACTATATGAACTATCTAAAAGAGGTCATAGATAAGAGACTTGCAGGAGACTTCAACTAAAATGGGATTCATGGCATTGATGGAAGCATTAGGCACAAGTAATATTCCCATTATTGCAGCTTTTTTTATCGGACTTATGACTGCAATAAGTCCTTGCCCTATGGCTACAAATATCACAGCAATTGCCTATGCAAGCAAAAGAATTGACAATAGCAAGCATACTTTGCTAATTGGTTTTCTTTATACTCTTGGAAGGATGTTCACTTATGTTTTGATAGCCATGCTTATTGTGTGGTTCGGAATAAACACGCAAGGCATTTCCTTATTTCTGCAAAAGCACGGGGAGAAATTATTGGGTCCAATCTTACTGGTTATTGGTGTGATTATGCTGGACATAGTTAAGGTAAATATGATTAAGAATAGCGACACAATGAATACTCTCAAAAAGACACTCACAAGAAAAGGGTTTATTGGCAGCTTTCTGTTGGGTGCTCTATTTGCTTTGGCTTTTTGCCCTTTTAGTGCTGTCCTATTTTTTGGCATGCTCATTCCACTTGCCATTAAAGTGGGGGATAGCATATTAATACCTGCAATATTTGCCTTTGCTACAGGGCTTCCAGTCATCATACTCTCATTTATCTTGGTAAAGAGTGTATCTAAACTTGGTCAGGTTATGAAAAAAGTGCAGATTTTTGAATATTGGATGAGGAAAATTGTTGCTATAGTTTTTATTATTACCGGCATATATCATATAATAATTTCTAATTAGCGATTACTTAATTAATTTCCCACTTATACAAAAGAATACCTTTTCCAGTGCGGGGCATTTATTTTCTATCAAAGAACTATTTACCTTATCTGCTTAAGTACAATCTCCTTGTCTTTTACCAATAGCCTTTCTATTTGCTTTATCCTTGTTCTTATTGTTTCTAGATATTTTTCTTTGTCATATGTCTTCTTTAATATGTCTGCTAATGGTTTATCGCCTAAAACCTCTTCTATCCATTTTGCAAAGTCATTCTTGTTTCTGTCTTGGTTTACATGATATTTCCAACCAAAGTCATCAAGTTCCTCTATGTAATTAACTAGTTCATAGATGTTCCTTGCTATGTGGGCATTGCAGAACCAAAAAGTCTCATTTGTTAGAACATCAGCCAGAATACGCTCTTTGTCTAGAAGCATTTTACATCCCTTTTTTAATAATTAATGGGTCATCTGTATTTAAATATTGTGTACAAAAACAAAGTTTATATATTATGTTAATTTAGTCAAACTGGTGCCACGGTCGCATAATCTGGTATTGCGGCGGTCTCGAAAATACAGATTTGAGAGAACCGCTTTCCGAAAGGATATCTCGGTTCAAATCCGGGCCGTGGCGTTTGTTAATAATAGAGATTAGAAAGTGGCGAAGGCGGGCTTTGAACCCGCGACCTCTGGATTTCTGCGCCAAAATCATTGGCAAAAGCCTCATCACTCAAGCATATGAGTCCAGCGCTATAGCCAGGCTAAGCTACTTCGCCTTTGAAAATTGAGAGACAACAACTTTTTATAAATCTTTCTTATAAAATATTCCAAAAAACTAACAAAAAACATATATATAAGATATTATTCCCACTATAGATAATATGAGATGGGTAATTTGTGATTACAATTGCAATGATGACACTGATAGATAGCCCTCTCATTGACCCTTTACTCGTTCTAAACAATGTTTAAAGTAATACCTAAAGAGCGAGTAGACAAAGCCATAAGGAGTTAAAATGAAGATATCAAGGTGCATGTCAACCCAGCATCCAGATAATGCAAAGCAGCCATTCTTTGCGACCAATAGTGTTCTGAATGGTGAGGATGAGATAAAAGAGGCTTACTATGCATATTCTCACCTAAACTGCAAGGAGCAACTCTGGGACTGTGAGGGTAAAGAAGTAGATAGCTTTGTTGTTAAAAAACTGCTAAATAAGTATGATGATTTTTTCAAAGACAAAGAGCTTGGCAAGGATTTGTTCTTAACTCTTAGGGTTCCTAATCCTAGTGTTGAAAAGGTAGAGGCCAAGGTTTTGCTAGAAACCTTGGAAAGCATTCCAAGATCAACTGATGCTGCAAGCATATTCTATGAAGAAGATGTAATCCCAATATTTGAGATTGCTGTTCCAATGACAACCTCTTCTAAAGAGCTTATTAGGATATCCAACTATTACAAAAAGATTGTTGTTGGAAAGGAGAGTAAGAGTCTATTCAGTGGTGATATAACAATATCAAAATGGATAGGCAGTTTCAGACCAAAGAGAATAAAAATTATACCTTTAATCGAGACAAAGGAGAGCATGCTTGATTCTGCCAAGATTGTTGAAAACTTTGTTAAAGCTGAAAAGATTGATGATTACATAAGGGTTTGGCTTGCAAGAAGTGATCCTGCATTGAATTATGGATCTGTGAGTGCAGTGCTAATCAACAAAATAGCACTACAAAAATTATACAATCTACAGGAAAAGCTCTCAATAGAAATACTACCTATAATAGGTTGTGGCTCTGCACCTTTTAGAGGAAACTTTAAGCCAACAAATATTGATAATTGTTTAAAGGGTTATCCAAGTATTCAAACTCACACTTTGCAATCTGCATTCAAGTATGATTACCCTGAAAAGATTGTTAATGAAGCTGTTGAAAAACTAAACTCATCAAAAAGGCACAAACCTGTTTGTTTAGATGATGAAAAGTGTACAAAGATAATTGAAAAGGTTTCTAAGGAATATGGAAAACAAGTAAGAATGGTTGCACCTATTGTTAACAAGCTGGCTAAATTCATTCCATATAGGAGAATGAGACGTCTTCACATAGGCTTATTTGGCTATCCAAGAGAAGCAAGTAATATAAAGCTTCCACGAGCAATAGGCTTTTGTGCTTCATTATATTCTGTTGGCTTTACTCCAGAGCTGCTTGGTCTAAATGTACTCACTCAGAAAGATATCGAGTATATTCAAACAATTTACCCCAATTTTTTTAATGACTTAAAAGATGCTTTGATGTATTTAAACAAAGACAACTTACACTATTTACCAACATCATTAACTAAGAAACTAAAGAAAAGCCTGGAAATAACAGATTATTTGGTGGACGAAAGACACAGATTGATTACCTCAAAGATTATGAAAGATTTAAAATCAGGAAACACAGCAGCTATACAAGAGCATATTGTTGAGGGTGCAATAATAAGAGGGTTTTTGGGGTGAAAAAGGCTGTTCTAAATATCCTCATATGCGGCGTGTAATTCTGTTCTTCCAGAGTTTATATACACATCTAAAAATTGTTTATTCCCAATAGTTATATTATAAGTTCCCACATCCAATGAGATATCAAGGTAGGAATTGGTTGTTGTATTATTATAAATTAGGTTTTCTCCAATATACACACCAATTGGGACAGATTCAGCACACTCACCATCTTCTTTAACACAAATTGTCAAAACACCTTTGTCTTTCTCGCCTCCTTCAACAAATGAGACATCAATTTGTAACATACTATTTTTTGGAACATCCACCCAAAAGCTGTGTTTGTCTATAATATTGGTAGTGGTATTTAAACTAGTGGTTATTGAATCAATACTAATAGTGTCTGGATATCCACCCAATCTAAAAGTTAATCCTTTTACATCCTCAGAATTAGAGTCAGTATTATCAACTATGATAATAGCATTGGTTGAGCTGGCTGAAACCAAGGTGTAGTCAATTTTCTTTAAACCATACAAAAATAGTCCAAACTCATAAGGAAAAAACCAAGAGGTCTTATCTTTGTTGACAGACTCAATCCTATCAATAATTGCTCTATAATTTGATTCAAAATTAGGAAGAAAGGTTAAGTCGTAGGCGTGATCATAAAAAAACAAAGGAACACCATTATCTACAAAACGATCAACAGTAGAAACATTATTCAAGAAATAGATGTAGTCTCCTCCTAATGTTATACCATAAGGCTGCTCCAAATAGGCAATATCCAAGTTGTCCAGAAAATGCCATCTATAATTTGGGATTTTGTTAACATCAGGTTCAAACAAACTTGGTTCTGCCATCTGGAAAGCACAAATTCCAGAAATACTCTTAACACCCAATCCTCTCAACCCTTTTAATCCTGTAGAACTTATAAACCAATGTGAAGGTACTATGTCCTTTAGGTTATGGGTTTCAGCACCAAAATTTGTAAGCATATTCCCTATATCATTATATAAAGTCTGAGTCTCTTCCTCATTTAACAAGTACCAATCTGCACCCGTACTATTAAAGTGTATATTCCCATCATGTCTGTCACCATGTCTACTAAACACAAACCATCCCTCTTTTTCTGCATCTAAAAGATCGCTCTTTTTGTTTTCATCAACCCAACAAGAGGTATTTGTTGGGTTGCAATCCATATTTATTGCAAATTGATTAACATGGTCATAGCATGAAAGGCCAGGGTAAAACTGTGAGTAGTCAGGACTAATCAGAAAATAGAACTCGACTTTTAACCGCGGGTAAGAATCTTTTAGCTCCATAAAGTAAGTGAAATTAGGGTACGAGCAGTCAGGCTTAGTCTCTTTATCTAAGAAAATGTTGGCTTCATGCATAAAAATAGCCACTGGCACTAGCCCATATGGGGTTTGTGGAACAGTAATATATTTGTAACTCTCAGCCTCTTCAAAATCAGCCTGTATCTCCTGTTTTATTGCATTTTCATCAGAGGGTGCAACACCTAGTTTTATCCTATACCTTGACTTGTACCACTTACCCATTGAAGGTCCCTCTGCCAACAAGTAATCTCTAGGCTGACTACGTGAATCATCACTAAAAAACGCAACAATGCCTCCATCGGCATAAAAAGGGGATCCAAAATACTCGCCAATCAATTGAATTTTGTTAAACCCATGATTCAGATTATCCAATAAAAGGTTTGATATGGAGAGATATGGGCCTAATGGTTGATACAATCCAATACCAAAATGTTTAGAATTTTGAATCATTGCTGTGTCTGGATAAGTATTACCATTGTTATCCTCATCAATGTACCAACTGGAAACCAAATCCTCTTTTAGTACAGGTACAGGGATGTTAATTAAGGTGCTAACCAAGGCATCACTATTTGATTTGAAACCATACTCCACATCAAAATAATCGTCATAGAACCAGTACTCTATGTACCACTCACCATCATAGTTAAGAGATCCATTGCTATTTTTGATTTTATCAGATTTATACCTAACATGAAATATGCTTTCATTATTTGGAAGAACTTCTTCATAAACATCTTGATAAATCCATTTTGAATATAAGAGGTTATTTGTATAAGGTGCGGAATCTTCATGGTTGACCCACCCAAAAAGTGAGCCAACCCTACTATCAACCTTAGTGTTCAAAATGCTGAATGAATAGCATCTGGCATCTGTGCAAGGCTTATTTATAGGTGTACTTGTATCAAAATCTTTTATGTATATCTCCCTAATAACCCCATTATATGTTCCATCTACCAATGGTCTATCAACACCACCTAGAACTATCTTGTATTCAGAGGTTTCAACAACTTTGTCATCCACACAAGTACTATTCTCACACCTATTTTTACATACATGTGTTTCAGACTGAATATCATTGTTATAACAATAGTATTCCACAACAGCACCACAAATCACAGGCTCTGGAGCAAGGCCAGTGCAATAAGCACATTCATCATTTTTCATAACAATACTAGAAGTTGCATCAGGGCCTTTACACTCTTTTGTAACATTACCTAATGTGTAATAATCCTTACCATCATCAGAATCAGTGCATGTGCATACCTCTGGTGGTTTAGGCTTACAAACGCCAATATCTGTTTTAAATTTTTCAACCCATACTTTCTTACACTCATAAGGGCATTCTTTATATATGTTTGTGGGTCTATTCCCATCACAATACCATTCTTTTAATTCGCCCTTGTGTGTGCCCCATGTTATACAACTATCAAAGTATCTGTAGGCTTTGTACTGTCTTTCAATCCAGCGATATCCCCTCACATAACCAATCTGATAATATTTTTTTCCGCCATCACTATCACTACAAGTCATTTTTCCAGTAAAAGCCTCTCCAGCAAGGTTTTGGGCTTCTTCAGGAGCTATTAAAACATCAATCTCAATATAATCCTCTTCTTCAGAAGATTTAGATACACCTTCTGGAAAGTTAGGGCTAAAAACCACCAAAAGAACAATGATTAGCGCCAAGAATGTAAAAAAATAAATAGCCTGTTCATCCTTTTTTTTCATATCAGCCCCCTTTTTAACAAGTATTAGGAATAATCTTTAAACGATGGAAGAATTTATAAAGATTTCTATTAATCGTCTTGGAGATATGAAAAAGAATGTTGCTGAAAGGATTGAGAAGATATCTTATGCAGTTAGAGAGGTTGTTGAAGAAGCCAAGAAACTGGAAAAGCAGGGCAAGAAGGTTTATTACATGAATATTGGTGATCCAATTAAGTATGATTTTGAAACACCTAAGCATTTGCATGATGCTGTTGTTGAGAAAAAGCATTTTTCTGGTTATGGTGATTCTATTGGATTAGAGGAGGCTAAGCAAGCAATAGTTGGTAAAGCAAAGCGTGATGGTATGAGGCAAATAACACAAGATGATATTCTAATAACAAGTGGAGGTAGTGAGGGGATTATTTTTTCTATTGGTGCGTTGATGAATCCTGGTGAAAACATATTGATTCCAAAGCCTGATTATCCTTTGTACACTTTTTACCATACTTTTTTTGGTGGCAAGAACAATTTTTATTATTTGAATGAGGAGAATGATTGGCAGCCTGATGTTGAGGATATTAGGAAACAAGTGAATGAAAAAACAAAGGCAATTGTTGTTGTTAATCCCAATAATCCAACTGGGAGTGTTTATAGTAAGAAGATTTTGCAGGGAGTTGTTGATATTGCAGCAGAGCATGATTTGATTATAATCTCTGATGACACTTATGAGAGGATTATATTTGATGGCAAGAAGCATGTTGTTATTGGTTCTATTGCAAAAGAAGTGCCTGTTGTTACTTTGCACAGCATGTCAAAGGTTTATCTTGTGCCTGGGTGGCGCTTGGGCTGGATGGTGTTTAGTGATCCTGCTCAGAGGATGCAGGATTACAAAGAGGCCTGCAAAAAGCTTGCAAGGGCAAGATTGAGCTCAGTGCATCACCATCAGTTCAGTATAAAGGCTGGTTTGGAAGGCTCTCATAAGCATGTTGATGAGATGATTGTAAAACTACAAAAGAGAAGAAATATAACTTATAAAAGACTCAATGAAATAAAAGGAATAAGTTGCGTAAAACCAGAAGGAGCATTCTATGCATTCCCAAGAATAAACCTCCCAATAAAATCTGACAAAGATTTTGTTTTGGATTTGTTGCATGAAGAAGGAGTTCTGTTTGTGCATGGCTCTGGTTTTGGTCAAAGGCCTGGAACCCATCATTTCAGGGTTGTTTTTTTGGCCCAGGAGGATGTTCTGGATAAGGTTTATGATAAGTTAGAGCATTTTGTGAACAAACATTTTTAAATAATAAACCTATTCTTGTTTTAAAATGGAAAGATTGCATATTAAGGATATTACCAAAGAATTGCATGGCAAAAAGGTTTATTTAGCAGGATATGTTCAAGAGGTTAAGGATCTGGCTAATGTCAAGTTTATCAAGCTTAGAGATAATTCTGGAACAATACAGATAGCAGCTCCAAAAGCTAAGGTTTCTGAAGAGGTTTTCAAACAGATTCCAAAGATCCAGCAGGAGAGTGTTATCTCAATTATTGGAGAGGTTAATGCCAAAACAGAGGCCAAAGCTGGGATTGAGGTTTTGTTGCAAGAGCTTAATGTTCTGAGCATGGCTGCTCCTGAGCTGCCTATTCCTGTTGTTGAGCATGATATCAAGACAACCTTTGCTAAGAAACTAGATTTCAGGAGTGTTGATTTGCGCAAGCCTCATAACCAGGCTATATTTAATATTCAAAGTGCTTTGATAGAGGGCATGACAAATTGTTTGTTGAAGGATGGCTTTATACAGGTTTTTACTCCTTGCATTATGGGTGTTGTTTCTGAGTCAGGAGCAGAGGCATTCAAGATTGATTATTATGGCAAGCATGCGTTTTTGAGGCAGGATCCTCAGCTGCATAGGCAATTAACAATAGCCGGGGGTTTTGAGAAGATTTTTGATCTAGGACCAGGGTGGAGGGCAGAAAAATCCCATACAACTAAGCATCTTTGCGAGCATAGGGTTATTGCTGCTGAGATGGCTTATATGCAGGATGAGTCAGATGCAATGAGGTTGCAGGAGAATATTGTTGTTGAAGCACTGAAAACAGTTAAGAATAAGTGTTCTGAGGATTTGAAGGTGCTGGGGGTTGATTTTAAGATTCCTGAGAAGCCATTTCCAGAGCTAAGGTTTCCAGAGATTTATGATATTCTGGAGAAGATGGGCAGAAAAATAGCTTTTGGAGAAGCACCAGATGCAGATGCTGATAAATTGTTGTGGGAGTATGTTAAGAAGAAGTACAAGTGTGAGTTCTATTTCTTTAACAGATTCCCTTCAAAGGTTAAGCCATTCTATGTTATGAGGGTTGATGATGAGCCAGAGTATGCAAGGAGCATTGATCTGAATTTTAGAGGGTTTGAGCTTAGCTCAGGTGGCCAGAGAGAGCATCGCTTTGAGAAGATTGTTTCCCAGGCAAAGGAGCAGGGCATGAGTTATAATAGTATTGAATGGTTTGCCAAGTTCTTCCAATGGGGCTGTCCGCCTCATGGTGGGTTTGCATTGGGTATTGAGAGATTGACACAGTCATTACTTGGATTAGAGAATATTAGAGAGGCTGTTTTATTTCCAAGAGATCCAAACAGGGTTGTGCCTTAGAGTTCTAGATTGTCTCTGAAAAGTGGTTAAAAAACGAAAAGTTTATAAAAGGTTTTATAATTATAATTTGTTATGGGAATAGAAGATCAAATTCTTGCAGAATTAAGTGAAATTTTACATAACCTAGATACTGAGGAAGCCATAAGTATGGAAGCATATGACTATGTGGTTAAATGTTTTGATCCTAACACTCCTTCTCATGAAATCTTGTTAGGAGAAGTATATCGTATTACACATCGAGGAGAATTATCTCATTTAATCAAAAGAGAAGATCAAAATAGGTATGAGAAATTAGTTGAGCAGGTTGAACAGATTCTAATACAGAGGGGTTATAGATATGCAGATTATTACTTAACATCTCAAGAGCACAGAATATTAGACTCCTCTGCTCCGCACGTCTGTGAAGATGAGCCATACAAATCTGTTGGGGTTACAAATGGAAAATTGACTGTTAAAGAAGCAAAAAGAGCAAGAGAATTGGCAAGATATACTACTGCATCAAAAAGGTGGTTTTGTATGCAAAAAGATGGACAGCTTGTGAAGGTTTCTCTTGAACCATTAGATGAGAATGGAAACACAATCAGAGACCCACAAGTTCTTGATGATATGCTAAATCCTGTTCCAACTCAGTATAGTGATGACTTCCCTTTTAGAAGAGAGGGGGTTGGTTTTATATCACCTGAAGAGCCAAATAAGATATCAGAAGGACTAACACCTAAACACCATAGATATCTGAATACATTAGTACACGAAACAAAGGAAGAAAAAAGAGAAATCTATGATCGCCTCAGAGAGCAGTATCAAGGTAATCCTTTGGCTCTTGAACAGATTGATATTTATGATACAGAGTCTCCTTATGGCCAACATATGATACGTGCCCGTGATGCTTTTAAATCTGGAGATGAAACCGTAATCCAAAGAGAAGAAGCATGGTTTAAAGCAAATTATCCACTAACAACAAAACTTGATTAACATTAATCTCTTTAAAGATTACACTTTAAATTTCCGAAACATTTATATACCCTTCAATATTACACTATATAGACATTCTGGAATAAGGGTTTTAAAGATATACTATGGAAGAAAGAGAGACCTTGAAAAGCGGAACAACAACCGTTGGAATTGTTTGCCAAGATGGAATAGTCTTAGCAGCAGACAAAAGAGCCACTGCTGGCAACTTTATTGCCAATAAAAAGGCTAAGAAATTATTTGAGATAACTGAGAATATGGTAATAACAACTGCTGGCTCTGTTTCAGATGTGCAGCTGCTTTTGAAGCTAATAAAGGCTGAGATAAAGCTCAAGTTTTTGAGAACCAATCGCGAGTCAAATGTTAAGGAGACTGCTAATTTGCTTGCTGGCATGATTTATGCCAATATTAGGAAGCTCAGCTTAATACCAGGCATAAGCCATTTTATCTTGGGAGGCAAAGACAAGTTTGGTTTTCACCTTTATGATTTATTTGCTGATGGCTCATTGCAAGATTGTGATGAGTTTATTTCCTCAGGCTCTGGTAGTGTTATGGCCTATGGTGTTTTAGATACTTTGTATAAAAAAGATATTACAGTGAAGCAGGGTGTTGAGTTGGCAGTAAAAGCAGTTAATGCTGCATTGCAAAGGGATACTGCAACTGGTGAAGGTATTGATGTTATGACAATAACAAAGGATGGAGTAAAGACTGTTTTGGAAAAAGAGCTTAAAACAACTTTGTAAGTTCTATACTGTCAAAAACCACCAGTTAAAGACTGGTGGCATGTATGGTTAAGCTATCAACATCAAGTGGTTTTTGACGCTCAAAATTCCACAATTTTGTTGTTTAAATCAAAAAAGGTGTATTCTTTGAATAAGGAGGAAGTTTCTTATGAATAACATATTAAAAGAGATAATGAGCCAGCTTGAGGAAGATAAAATTTCAGATGCTGGTTTTGAAGGAGCAAACATAGTGCTTTATACTAATGATAAGAAGTTTTTCTTGAACAATGAGGGCACTATAAAGAAGATAGTTGATGATATAAAAAAAAGAGTAGAGCTAAGGCCAGATCCTTCTATAACAATGGATGTTGAGCTGGCTGAAAAAGAGATTAAGAGCTTAATACCTGAAGAGGCTGGTGTTGACCAGATCATTTTTGATCCCCAGAGGAGTCTTGTGATTATTGAGGCTGATAAGCCTGGCTTGGCAATAGGAAAGCAGGGCTCAATATTGAGAGAGATTAGGAGCAAAACCCTTTGGGTCCCAATTATTAGGAGAAAGCCTGCTATCCGTTCAAAGCTTATTGAGAACATAAGGAGTGTTTTGTATCAAGAGTCTGATTATAGGAGGAAGTTTTTGAACAAAACAGGGCATAGGATTTATGATGGTTGGATAAGAGAGAAGAAGAATGAGTGGATTAGGCTAACATTTCTTGGTTCTGCTAGGCAGGTTGGTAGGAGCTGTTTGTTTTTGCAAACACCTGAGTCTAGAGTGATAATAGATTGCGGGGTTGATGTGGCAAATGAAAGGGAGGCTTATCCATTTTTAGAGGCTCCTGAGTTTAATATAAATGAGTTGGATGCTGTTATTATAAGCCATTCTCATTTGGATCATTGTGGGTTTGTACCTTATTTGTTCAAATTTGGGTATAGAGGCCCTGTTTATTGCACTCCCCCAACAAGGGATGTTGCTAGTTTGCTTTTACTAGATTATGTTAAGATTATGAGGTCAGAGGGGAAAGAGCCAATATTTACTCAAGATGATATTAAGGAAATGGTGAAGCACACTATTACTTTAGATTATGAGGAAGTGACTGATATCACGCCTGATGTTAGGATAACCTTGTACAATGCTGGACATGTTCTTGGATCATCAATGGTGCATTTGCATGTTGGTAATGGGTTGCACAATATTCTGTATACTGGTGATATGAAGTTTGGAAAAACAGAGCTTTTGGAGCCAGCTGCAACTATTTTTCCTAGGCTTGAGACAATGATTATTGAGGCAACTTATGGTGGCAAGGAGAATGTGCTTCCTTCAAAAGCAGAGGCAGATATGCAACTTATGGGTATTATAAAAGATACGATTAAGAGAGGGGGAAAGGTGCTTATCCCTGTTCTTGGTTCTGGAAGGGCACAAGAGGTTATGCTGATTATGGACAGCCTTGTGAGGAAGGGCGAGATGGAGAGGATTCCTGTTTTTATTGACGGAATGGTGTGGGATGTTACTGCTATTCATACTGCTTATCCTGAGTATTTGAATTCAAGGATTAGGAAGCTGATATTCCACAAGGATCAAAATCCATTTTTATCTGATATGTTTAAACAGGTTGGTTCTCAGAAGGAGAGGATGCAGGTTGTTGAGGAGGCAGGGCCTTGTGTTATTCTTGCAACATCTGGTATGCTTGTTGGTGGACCTAGTGTTGAGTATTTGAAGCATTTGGCAGATAATCCAAAAAATTCCTTGATTTTTGTTTCTTACCAAGGCGAGGGTTCTCTTGGTAGGAGGGTACAGCGTGGAGAAAAGGAGTTTGGTTTTGCAGCAGGTGTTAATAAGCAGGAGATTGTCCAGATCAAATTAGAGATGCATACTGTAGAAGGTTTTACTGGCCATTCTGGAAGAAAGCAGTTGATGAATTTTGTTCACAATGTTCAACCAAAGCCAAAGAAGATTATTATCAATCATGGTGAGAATTCTAGATGTTTGGATTTAGCTTCGTCTTTGCACAAGATTTATAGAGTGGAGACTATTGCTCCAAGGAATTTGGATACGTTGAGGATTAGGTGAGTTCTCAATGGTTTTATTAGTTTTTGGTCTGTTATGAATTAATCATAAACTCTTTGAGAATTCTTGGTAGGATACAATAAGTTAGTCAGTTGTATATTTGAAACACAGATTTTCCATCTCACTTAATTTGTCATCTATTCTTGCAAGAGTTAGTGGTGCTTCTCTTTGGAGTCTTCCCCTGTATGCAATGATTTCTGCTAACAATGTACCAGCCATTTCTCTCACATCCTCAAACATGGTACTAGCTCTGAGAATCTCTTTTTCATGAGATGCTTCAAGTAGTTTATCATAAAGATTTAGATGACCATATGTTTCCCTAATCTCTCCATATATAATTAAATGTGATCCCATATAAGCCTGGATATTGACAGAATCCATTCTACCCAATTCTTCAGGATTTATTTCCAAAGGTGAATCATTACCCATTTTAATCACTACTCTCATTACTTAGTTAATAATCTGTATATAAATCTTTCTGATATTATCTCTTGAAAGTGGTTACAATTCAAAAGATTTAAATATTAACTCAGGTTTTACTATTCATATGGATTGGTTAGAGCAAAGAGCTAAAATTGACTCTTGGGATATGAAAGAAATTTTTAGGAATAAAGGAGATAATTCGATTTACATAGCTCTCGGGTATGCCACTCAGGCTCGAGCAGCATATGAAGTAGCCCAAATGATAGAGGGGCTTGAAGCTCAAGCGATAGGAGAGATAGCAGCATCTATTGAGCTCAATGCAGACACTAATGTTTCTGGTTTAATTCTTAATTGGAGTAAGTTGCTTAGAAACGTTTGGTTGCCTAAACCATATGTTGAAGGACAATTTTTTAGGGAAGTTAGAGGAATAATACAAATGGACGAAGGAAATGCATTCCTTGGAGACCCAGAGGGAGAGATGGAACTTTATCAGAAAGTGGTTGGAATAAACTCCCCAACAGAGAAGCTAATACGATTTACTACAGACACCTCTTGGGTTCAAGATGTAAAAAAATATGCATGTGCACTTCTACAAAGAACACGATTGTATTTACCTTATATTGAGGACGATACTTATGCTCTACCACTTGAGGCAATGATTAATCAATTTGAAATAGAAATGCAAGATTAATTTAGCATCTTCTTTTTCAAAAACCTTCCTAAAGATTCTCAGCACACCTTTTTATTCTTAATTTTTCATCCCAACAGCAAAGAGCCAATAACCAAAGATCATCACATTCTGCCCTCTGCTTACAAACTTAATTTCAAACAAAAACCTTTATATATCCTGTTTTATTCTTTTTCTTAGGGGTGATTGGATGGCATATGAGGATGTTCTTTATTTGCATGATTGCTATTTGAAGGAGTGGGATGCTAAGGTTGTGTCTGTTGATAAGGGAAAGTATATTGTTCTTGACAAAACAGCTTTTTATCCTAATGCTGGTGGTCAGCCTTATGATACTGGTGTTATGGTTAAAGATAGTAATGAATACAAGGTTGTTTATGTTGGCAAGTTTGGTGATAAGATAAGTCATGAGGTTGATAAAGAGGGTTTGAAGCAAGGAGACAAGGTTCATTGCAGGCTTGATTGGGAGAGGAGGTATAAGCTTATGAGGATGCATACTGCTGCCCATGTTCTTTCAAGGATTATTTATGATGATGTTGGGGCTAACACTTCTGGCAACCAATTGGAGTTGGACAAATCAAGGATTGATTTCACATTGGATGATTTTGAGAGGGAGAAGATTCCTGAGTGGTTTGAGAAGTCTAATAAAATTATAAAAGAGAACAGGGTTATAAAAACAAGCTTGTTGCCAAGGCAAGAGGCTTTTGAGATTCCTGATTTAATCAGGACTGCTAAGAATCTTATTCCAGAATCAGTTAAAACAATTAGGATTGTTGATATTAAGGATCTGGATACTCAGGCTTGCGGTGGGACTCATTTGAAGTCAACAGGAGAGATCAAAGGGTTAGAGTTTATCAAGGCTGAGAACAAGGGGAAGAATAATAGGAGGATTTATTTTAGATTAGTTGATAGATAAAGGTGATTATTATGGCTGAACTTGTTTCAATAAATCCTGCAAATTATGAGAGGATTGGCTCTGTTAAAGTATCAACACTGCAGGAGATAAAGCAAAAGGTTGAGTTGGCAAATAAAGCTAAGCTTGGCTGGAAAGAGCTTGGTGTTGTTGAGAGAGCAAAGTATATGGAGAAGCTTTTCAAAGAGTTTCAAAAGAGAAAAAGGGATATAGCTTTGCTTGTAACAAAGGAGATGGGTAAACCAATTAGTGATAGCAGAGATGATCTTGAGTGGGATGTTGATTATTTCAAGGATTTTGTTGTGAATGGTCCTAAGTATCTAAAGGATGAGATAACATTTGAGGATAATAAATCAGTTCATAAGATTGTTTATGAGCCTATTGGAACAGCTGCAGTAATAGTTCCATGGAATTTCCCATTTGCAAACTTTATGTGGGGTGTTGTTCCAAACCTAATAGCAGGAAACACAGTTGTTTTCAAGCATTCTGAAGAGTGTCCATTATCTGGTAAATTGATTGAGGAGCTTATGGATAATGCTGGGCTTCCAAAGGGTGTATTCTCTGAAGTGTATGGTGATGGCCAGGTTGGGCAAGCATTGGTTGAACAAAATATTGATCTGATTTGGTTTACAGGCAGTTCAAAGGTAGGAAAACATCTTTATGAAGTTGCTGGCAAGAAATTCATTAAAGCAATTCTAGAAATGGGAGGATCCAATCCTGGAATCTTGTTTGAGGATGTTGATGTAAATAATGAGATAATTGAAAAGCTTTACAATGCAAGGTTCTCAAATTGCGGCCAGGTGTGTGATGCTTTGAAAAGGCTTATTGTGCATGAATCTTTGTTTGATGAAGTGGTTGTTAAGTTAAAAAATAAGGCTGAAAAGATTGTAGTTGGTGATCCTAAGAATGAGAAAACAGAGCTTGGGCCATTAGTTGCTAAGAGGCAGCTTGAATTACTTGAGGCACAGATTAAGGATGCTGTTCAAAAAGGTGCAAAGGTTGTAACTGGTGGTAGAGAACCTAAAG
This sequence comes from uncultured Methanosarcinales archaeon, assembly GCA_964354685.1. Lineage (GTDB taxonomy): Archaea > Nanobdellota > Nanobdellia > Woesearchaeales > JAGVZT01 > CAYHAM01. The sequence continues at coordinate 30,822 of CAYHAM010000007.1, read as the reverse complement.
GTCTAAAAGGTGCTTATTATTTACCCACACTTTTAACTAATGTGAAACCTAACATGAGGGTTTGGCAAGAGGAAGTTTTTGGTCCTGTTTTGCCAATAGTCTCATTCAAAACAGAAGAAGAGGCAATAAAACTAGCCAACAACACAATCTATGGTTTGGGAGCAGAAATCAATTCAAAAGATAAAAAAAAGGCATTAAGAGTTGCTTCAAAAATTGATGCAGGTTGCATAGATGTTAACAAAAGCAATCACTGGTTACCATGCAATCCTTTTGGAGGTTATAAAGCATCTGGAATATGTAGAGAACATGGAAAGCATGGTTTTCAGGAGTTGTGTCAGATAAAGGTAATATCTGTTAGTAAATAAAATGCCACTGGACATCCTCACGTGAGCTTTTTATACTAATTTTTCTTTATTGTTGCTATGATCAGGCAGAGCTTTATTTTTCTGGATAGGGTTGGTGATAAGTTAGAGAAGAATATTTGGGCTCAAGGAATAAAAACATGGGATGATTTTCTTGAGGCTAAGAGAGTTTTTGGGATTGCTGATTACAAGAAGAGATATTATGACAGGATGATTGAGAGGGCCAGGCAGAATTTGTATAGGTTTGATTCTTCTTATTTTTTTAATTTGCTGCCAACAGTAGAGCATTGGAGGCTTTATGAGTTTTTTATGGATGATGTTGTTTTCCTGGATATTGAAACAAGTGGTGTAAAAGATGATGGGTTTATTACTGTTGTTGGTTTGTTTGATGGGATAAGAACAAAGACAATGGTTAATGGGATCAATCTTGATTTTGATGTTTTGAAAAAAGAGCTTAGCAAGTACAAGATGATTGTCACTTTTAATGGTCTGACCTATGACATCCCTTATTTGGAGAAGGCTTTTCCAGACCTTCTACCAAAAATTCCTCATTTTGATTTGAGGCATGCCTGCCAAAGGGTTGGTTTAAGTGGCGGATTAAAACAGGTTGAGAAGGAGTTGGGAATAGAGAGAAGGAATAAGATTATAGAAAGGTTGTACGGTGGTGATGCTCTCACTTTGTGGAGGATGTTTAGAGCAACTGGTGATGAGTATTATTTAGAATTATTGGTTGAATACAATGAAGAGGATATTATAAACTTGAAGCCTATTGCGAATAGGGTTTATGAGCTGTTGAAACAGAGTCAGCTAAAGTTGTCAGAACCACTAAAGTCATAGTGTTTTTTAGCACATAATTCTTACCTTCTGGAAACAACTCTGGTCTTATATTACCCAAGGGAGTGTATGCTTCAATTTTTAAGTTAGGAGCATAAGTTCTGTTTTGCCCTGCTGTTGATGAAGCTATATGCTCATGCAGATCAGCTCCTTCAACTTCTTTAACAAAATCTGCTAAAGTTTGACCTTCTGGAACCCAGTAATCAGTCACAAAATCTTCAGTGATCCTTGTTCTCAAAACGAATTCTAATATTTGATTATAAAAACTATCAATTTGGCTCTCTGTTTCAGGAGTGGTATCACCAGGGAACCATTTATTCACAACAATAGTTGGTAAAGGTCCGCCTGTGCTTCCACCTTCCAATTCAGTATTCCAGCCCTTTCCTTCAGGGTATGGGGCATATAAATTATCAACCATATCTCTTAATTCATCGTAAACTTTATCAACATTTGAGGCTCCTGTGATTGAAAGCTCAACAGAACATCCTTGTTCAGGAGGCTCCTCATTTCTACTCCAACTCGGATAAGCTAGAGAATAAGACCATGGTCTTTTAAAAATTTTTAATTGGGAAGGCGTAACTTGTACAGAAGCATTATATAAAGGTAATGTGGTTAATTCATTGAGATACATTAGATCATGGCCTACTAATTCAAATGTTAGATCAACAGGAGGAGAATAATGTACAGTAGCCACATATTTATAAGCCGGGAACTCTTCATGATGAATAGTTCTATGATTTATTGGTCCACTTTTTGTCAAGTGTATTTCTCTATATGGGATTCTTAGAACCTCTCTACCTCTCCCAACCTTTCTATCATTTCTGTGTTGATTTTCTACTCTCCTGGCAGCAGTTCTTAATTCACCACCTTTTAGATCAAATCCCAAAACAACCTCTGTTTCCAAAGTTTGTACTTTCATTTTGATTATAGTTTCATACAAACTTTATAAATATTTCTATTTGTAACCACTTTAAAATTTATACAAGAAATAAATCACTTAAACTTTGAGCTCTTGTACTGCTCTGGCTTGTATGCTTTTAATCTTATGATTTTTGGATGCAGATCCATTTTTTTTAGTTCAGGTTCAAGATTATCTGTGAATGAGTTCTGGTCATAGCCAAGGCATATGACATCTGGATGAATTCTTTCTATTATTTTGTATGGGTTTTTTAAGTCTCCAAGAACTGCTCTGTTTACCTGCCTTATTTTTTGGATAGCTGCTTTTCTTTGTATTTCACCATTTGTTGGCTTTCTGCCCTTTATCTTTTGTATTGTTTCATCGCGAGCAACAACAACAAACAAGTAATCTCCATACTCTTTTGCTTGCTTGAGAAAATGTATGTGGCCTGGGTGTAGAATGTCAAAGCTGCCAAAGGTTATTACCTTTTTCATAATATATTAAAATATATACTAGTATATTAATTTTGTGATTTTTTTATTATAACTATAAAACAAACATCACGATCGCTGTTAATTCCTCCTAATACTTGTAAGGGTTGGATTTTATTGCAATCTTCAGATGAAATCCGAAAAATCTAGAGTCGCGAGGAGCCGTGTAAAACCTAAAACTGTAAAAGCAAAAGATTTAAATATTTTTATCACTTTACAGAAGTTATATGACATTATATACACTAATTAGAAATATTGAAACAGAAAATCCTGAATACAGAGCAATGATTGATAAACGAATTTCTCTTGAAGTTTTATTTATTAAGGTTGGTGAAGGAAGAATAGATTTTATATATTCTTCAGAAGAAGAAGCGGCTAAAGATGCTGAACTTTGGAATAAACGAGTTGAAGGCGCTAATTTAGTACCTGCAAAGGTAACTAGAAGTGGGGAAATTAAGTATAGAAGTAGTAAATTTTGGAGAGAGATGGTTCAAGAAATAAAAAGAGTGCCAACTTATGAAGAATTAGGGTATATGTATTCTGTAGTGTTTGGAAGTTTGGGGGGAGGAATTGCTTTAAAAGCTGGATTAGAACAATTGCTTAATAAAATTGATCCTAATTTTTCACCAGAACAAGAATTAATATTTGCAGGAGTTTTAGGTTTGACTTCTTTGGGGTGTTATTGGCTTGGAAGAAACTGTAGAGAAGTAGCGCCCAAAGCGATTGAAACTAGTATTAATTAAGGAAAAAATCCAGCCAATCATGGCTTCAATGGTATTAGTTGACTAAAAAAAATTAACCATACTTAGAATCAGTCAATTCTTTTATTCTTTTGGCCTTTTTGTCTCCAATGAGCTCAACATCTTTTAGCTCTTCTTCTGAGGCATTAATAACATCTTTTACTGTTTTGAATTTTCTTAGCAAGGGTTTTGCTAGAGTTGCTCCAACACCAGGCAGAGCAGATATAATATACTCTTGCAGCTCTTTTAGTGTTAATGGCTTTTTATTGCCATGCAGGAAAACATCTTTTCTGTCTTCTAGTTGCTCGTGTTTTGCTATTATGTTTAGGAAACTAGCGGTTTCTTTTGGGTTTCTTGAGAATAGTATAGGGATGCTGTAATCAACAACGATTGTTGCTAGCAAGCCACGGATTGCATTTGGGTGAACGTTTCTTATGCTATAGATGTCTTGGGTTCCTTCTACTATTACTACTGGTTTTTCAAAGTTTTTCTTTAGCTCTTTGAGTTGTGATAATAAGCGGCCGTCTATTAAAGAATTAACAAAGTCTGGAACTGTTTTTAGCTCAACACCAACATCCTCGCTTGCAAGGTAATCTGCTGTTTCTAGTTTTTCTAGCTTGAGCTTTGCTCCTAGCTCAATTAGCTCTTTTATTGTTCCTGAGCCTTTTTCTCTATAGTCTGCAAAGATTGTTACCTGCTCTTCTGGGATATAGCTTTTTAGGGTTGGTTGTTTTTTTTCTTGTAGAGCAACCTTGTTTTTGAGGTCTTTTAGAATCCTGTACATCCTTTGCTCTTTTTGGAGTGCTGACCATTTGTAGGCTTCATCCCTTGTTTTGCGAGTGACTAAAACAATTACCTCTCCTTTTTCCAGTCTTCCAGTGCGGCCTTTTCTTTGGATATGCCTTATTGCAGAGGGTATTGGTTCATAGAATATAACAGTGTCTACCTTTGGAATGTCTAAGCCCTCTTCTGCTATTGAGGTTGCAACTAATGTGTTGAATTTGCCTTCTCTGAATTCATCTAAAACCTTTTTCTGCTCTTTTTGGCTTAGTCCTGTTTCTCCTTTTTTCATTTGTCCAACAAAGATTCGTGGCTCAACATTTACAACCTTGTTTAGCTCTTCTATTATTCTCAGAGCAGAGTCTCTGTATTGGGTAAAAACTATTGTTTTTTGGTTTGGGTTTTTTTGAATGAGCTCTTTTACAACTTCTCTTAGCATTGCCATTTTTGGATGCTCGAGCTTTGCTTCATACAGCCTTTCTGTTTTTACAAGTGCGCTTCTGAAGTTTAGGTCTTGGACAAGGTTTTTCACTGCTTTTACCTTTGTTGTTCTTGCTTGTGCTTGCAATTGTTTCATGTATTTGTATAAAGCTTCTATGCCTTGTGTTTCTATTAGTTCTAATGCATGGTGCACCTTTATTGCCTCTGCTGTTAGGCTTATTCCTTTCATCACCCAATAGTCTTTTTCACCTTGCGCTAATCTTCCTTGTAATCCTCCCTGTAATAAGAGCAGGTCTTTTTTTGACATAGCCTTGATTTGGGCTGCTCCTAGGAATCCCATTTTGTGGATCTCTTTTAGCTTTGCTTTCATAAAGTCATCTAGGAAGTTTCTGATTTGGAGGAATGATGGTGGCAGATCAACATGAATCCATCTGATTTTTATTTCTTGGATGTATGGTCTTACATCTGGGTCAAACTCTGTTCTTACTTCAATTGCTTCTATGTAGAGGTTTTTGCATACATCCTGGATTTGTTCTAGCTTTGAGCCTGGAGATGCTGTCATTCCTATTATTCGTGGGAATTCTGAGCTTTTTTGGTATTGTTCTGCTATCCAAACATAGGCGTAGTTGCCTACTGCTTTATGGGCCTCGTCAAAGCCTAGCAGTGAAACCTCTTTTAGGCTTATTTTGTTTGAGATGATGTCATTTTCCAAGCCTTGTGGGGTGGAGAATATTATTTTTGCAGTTTTCCAGAGCTCTGCTCTTTTTTCCGGGTTTACATGGCCTGTAAAAATAGCCATTTGGTCTTCTTTGATTTCAAAGTGTTGTTTGAACACATTATAGTATTGGTCTATTAATGGTCTTGTTGGGCCTAGTAGCATGATTTTAGATTGAGGGTATTGCCTTAGTCTTTGGGCTGCTAGCATTAAAAAGATATTAGTTTTGCCCATTCCTGTTGGCAATACAACTAAGCAGTTTTTTTCAACAGTTGTTGCCAGGATTGTTTGCTGGTAGAGCCTTGGCTCAAAGTCTTTTATCATTAATGATTCCCCTTCTCAAGCTTTTATGTAATTCTTCTAGGTTTATATATATTGTGGAGAGAAGGTTAGAACGCAAATAGAGTAACTACTAAACAATAGAAAAATATTTATAGTCTTGCTCTGTCCCAGATTATATGAAAGCAATAGATGAACTTGTTAAATTGATTAAAGTAAGGAATGATGCTAAAGCAAGAGAGCTTGCTGATCAGATTGCATCTGAATTGGAATTTGCTATGGTAAGAGATGACTGCTGTGTTTTCGATCCAACCATAGCTAACAATCCTATTGGTGTTCGTGTGCATAAATATATGAAGAGAATTCGTTTAATAGATGCTCAAGGAGTTTTAACAGAAAAAGGAATTGGAATTTACGATATACTTGATGAGGATGGATATTTTAATGGTGATAGAGACTTCTGATAATTGATTTTATAAAACCAAACCTTTAAATATTTCTTAGAATCTTTTTAGTTAATGGGGTGATTGTATGTTTAAGTTTGATTATAAAAAGGGTGTTATTATTGGATTAATGGTTGCTGTTCTTAGCTTTGTTCTGAGTATGGTTGCTGGGTTTGCACAGGCTCCGTTTTTCCAGGGTTTTGGGTGTGATTGCATGATTAATGCAATGCAGCCTTTTTGGTTGTGGACTTCAATAATCTTTGTTTTGACTATTGTTTATAGTATTGTTTTGGGGCTATTGTTCTCATTGCATTACAAGATGCTGCCTTATAAGGGTTTTATGAAAGGGGCTGTTTTTGGGATTGGTATTTGGGTTATAGCATCATTGTTCCCAGAGGTGATGAATAGCATGGTGTTTAATATGCCCAAGATTTCAGTTGTTGTTGGGATAATAGCAGAGCTGTTTATTGGTATAATAGTTTGGGGGATAGCTGGTGTTGTTTATGGAAAGTTGAGGTGAGATTATGGCAAATTGTCAAAGCTGTGGAATGCCAATGAAAGACAAAGCTATGCATGGTGGCAATGACTTAAAAAACCTTTATTGTATTTACTGCACAACAAAGGATGGAAGGCTCAAGAGCAGAGATGAAGTCAGGCAGGGATGGATAAATGCGGCAATGGGCATGAGAAACATACCAAGGAAGCAGGCTGAAAAAGAGGTTGGTGAACAAATGAAGAAGATGCCTGCTTGGAAAAAGTGATTTTATTGTAAAATTTGTATTTGGCTTTAATTATTAAAAATAAGATTAGCGAGTTGCCAGTGCTTAACAACGCTAGAGGCAACTCGTGGTTCTTCTGTTTCTATTCTCCTAAAGTGTAAAGAAACCACATCACCACGAGGTTGCATATCTCGTAGTTATGAACAAGCAACCTCGCGAGTTATTATTTTTTTAAAATTTTTGATGTGTTTTTATGAAAAGGTTTTTAAAAGAATATTCATTAAAAAGGCAGTATGCAGACTTACTCTTATTCAAGGCTTAGTACGTTTGGGCAGTGCAAGCTTAGGTATAAGTTCCAGTATATTGATCAGGTTGAGACTGAGATAGAGAATACTGTTGAGGCTTTTATGGGTGAGCTTGTGCATAGGGTTTTGGAAAAGCTGTATACTGATTTAAAATTCCAAAAAATGCCTTTGTTAAAAGAGTTGATTGCTTTCTATAATGATCTTTGGGAAAAGGAGTGGAATGATGCTATTATTATTGTCAGGGATGATTATGAAGCGAGCAATTTCCAAAAGATGGGAGAGAAGTATATTAATGATTATTATAAGAGATACAAACCATTTGATCAGACAAGGACAGTTGCTTTGGAGAGCAAGAGGATGATAGAGATTGCTCCTGGTATAATGTTTCACATTAGGATAGATAGGTTGGCTTTGGCAGATAGCAATGTTTATGAGATTCATGATTACAAAACATCTAATACCTTGCCAACAAAGCAGGATATTGACAAGGATGTTCAGCTTGCAACTTATGCTTATGGTGTTAAGCAGATGTATCCAGATGCTTCTAAGATAAGGTTGGTATGGCATTACTTGGCTTTTGACAAGGAGATCAAGGTTGAGAGGAGTGATGAGGAGCTTGAGAGGGTTAGGGCTCATGTTCTGGATTTGATCAAGCAGGTTCAAGCTTGCAATGAGTTTCCTGCACAGGAGAGTGCTTTGTGCAAGTGGTGTGAGTTTCAGCTGATTTGTCCTAGGTGGAAGCATTTGCATGAGATTGAGGACAAAGCTCCGAAAGAGTATTTGGAGGATGATGGTGTTAAGCTTGTGAATAAGTTTGCTGAATTGAGTGATAAGGTACAGCACATGGAAAAGGAGAGGGAGATGGTGAGGGTTGCCTTGATTAATTTTGCCAAGAAGAATAATATTGAGATGGTGTATGGTTCTGATGTTAAGGCTGCTGTTTATTCTTATCCCAAGCTGAGCTTTCCTAAGAGGGGTGATGCTTTGCAAGATAGTTTTTTTGCAATGTTAAAGAAGATTGGTTTGTGGGAGAAGCTGGCACAGCCTGATGTTTATGAGCTGGCAAAGATGATAAATAACAAAGATATTCATGAGGATCTGGTTAAGTTACTTGATAAGTTTATTGAGAGGGGAGAGACTAATAAGGTGTACCTAAGGAAAAAATAGGTTTAAATGTTTAGTCTCCAGACAGAGAAATTCAGAAGAGCAGCAAATGTTACCCAGATGATGTATGGGATAAGCAAGTAGGATGCTTTTCTATTGATTTTCCAGAATAAGTAAATTGTAATCAATATTGTTGTCCATAGGATTAGGATTTCTACAAATGCATAAAGAAGATTTTTCATACCAAAGAATATGATTGACCAAAGAGAATTTAAAAAAAGCTGAGCACCAAAAAACAACAATCCTGTTCTAATACTTTTTTGTTTTAACCCTTTTTTCCACACAAGATATAGGGATATTCCCATGAGCGCATACAAAGTGATCCATACTGGGCCGAAGAGCCAGTTTGGTGGACTAAAAGAGGGTTTTCTTAGAGCAGCATACCATGTTGTTATTGATGGCATGGTGAATATTGATCCAATTATTCCTGCTAGCTGACATAGTGCAATTGAGAGTACAAGTTTGATAATGTTGTTGGGTTTGATAATCTCACCTAGTTTTGCTTATTGCTATAATAGGTTTAGAATTATAAAAAAAATAAAATAAAAGGCTTGATCTACTTCTTCATAAATCCAAGCACTAGCAACACTACCCCAATAACACCAGCGAGTATTGCGCCATAAAGCTTAATGGTTGGGTCGGTCATTAGAAAGTAAAGCAGTAGTGCAACAACTACTAACACTGCTCCCCCAATCATCATCATCTGCTTTTGCTCTAGTTTCATACTATCACCCCCTATTGAAGGATATATGAAAATACGTTGTGTTTATAAATGTTTGGTTAATGATATATAAATAGGGTTTTGGAAGAGATAGATACTGGCAAATAGCCAACAGTTCATTGTTCAGAAGAGATAAGTTCTGTCATAACTTCAACAAATTCTGTCATAGCTTTAATAGCTTTGATTGCCTCATCCACATTTATCCCATTATCAATCTCTGGAGTGAGCAAGTTCATCATAAAAGCTTTTACTATATCCTCATCTCTGGCTGCAATATCCTTCATATAACGAACTTTTCTAGCTCTGATCTTTTTCTTTCTCAAAGTACCAGCATGGTCTGATGAAAGCGCATAAGCCTTTTCTTTTCGTTTAATTGAACCGTTCCCCAGAAAAGATTCAATACTGATTGGTCCATAGTCCAATTCCACAACTGCCATGGCCATTCTATCCACATCGAATATTGTATCATATTCAAAAACAGGTTCACCTTCAATAAATTCAATCACTTGATTATAAACTTTAAAATCGCATGCTCTCCACAATTTTACAGGTAACTTGCGTCTTTCAAATGGATCTTTTAAATCACTAACTCCTAAATTGCATAGATAACTTCTTCCATTATCCTCAATATAATATCTCATGGGAGTTGCACCATCATATATCTCAACTAATGAACGATCCTTCCATAGAGAGACGAATTCAGGAGTAACCACAGACTCTTTTTTGTGGTTAGCACCAATCATTCTATAAAAGGGTGTTATATCAACTATTGTTCCGTCATCAAGCTCAAGAAAATTATGTGGGTTCCAGATTCCTAATTCATCTTTACCTGACCAAATGGTTGAGGCAATTCCATGCTGGCTTAGCCTTTCTTGAGCTAATACAGCTGCTCCAAAACACTCATAAGCATCAGGGTTTGCCATTGGAACATCTTTGATTCCATATCGGCTATATATTACTAAATAAGAGAGAGGTTTAGCTAAATAATCACCAAAGCCAAAATTTTCTGGCAAAACAACATCTTGTAGTAATTCTTCTATGTCTTGGGTCATGGCTTGGAGGGTAATGAAAATGGTTTTTAAATCTTTTGTTTCTTTATCACTTTAAAGTGGTTTATATAAGAGAAAGGTTTAAAAGTTTTAATAGATTACAGGGTAGAATGAGTGAAAATAAGTTTTATATTGAGAGGCGCCATGGGGTTGATAACCAAAGACATCATTTTCCTGTGACAGTTATAAAAGGACATATAGTTTATGTTGGTGAAACCCCATATTTGGTAGTAACTGAACCTGAGGGTTTTGCTCGAACAACACCACGTGTTAGGGCTGAATATTTCCAAGAGGTGAGTGAGGATGCTGGTCCAGTAGGACAGTTTAGGCCTCAAGGAGAGTTGGATAAGCTTTTAGAGCTGTATTCTGTTGAAGCAGAGCAAGAGCTGAGTGAAGTTCTAAGGTAAGGGAAGGTTTCCGCTTTTTCTGAAAATGCTTTGGTTTTATTGTGGAAAGGCATATTAAGACATTTTTTGTATTATAAAATAGAAAAATATTTATACTAATGCCATATTAATATCATATTAAGGTGGTGTTAATGGTAAAGGCATTGGTTAATATATCAGATGAGGCAAACCAGGTGTTGAATATTGTGAAGGCAAAGTTTAGGTTACGAGATAAGTCAGAAGCAATCAATGTTATGGCAAGGCAGTATGATGAATCAATTTTAGAGCCTGAGCTTAGGCCTGAGTTTATTGCAAAGATGAAGAGGATTCATAAGGAGCCTACTATTAAGGTCAAAGACTTTAAGAAACACTTTGGTTTGAAGTGAGCATGTATGACTATGTTTTGAGAAAGAGTGTTGAGAAGATATTCTTTAAACTAGTAAAGAGAAATCCAAAACAATTAGATATAATTGAGAAGAAGTTGGAAGAGATTCTTAGAAATCCACACAGATACAAGAACTTGAGAGCGCCTTTGCAGGATTTTAAGAGAGTGCATATTGATAGGCATTTTGTTTTGATATTTTCTATTGATGAAGAGAATAAGAGGGTTATACTAGAGGATTATGAGCATCATGATAGGGTTTATTTAAAATAGAAGATTTATTATCCTAGACATTCTTTAACTTTTGCTACAAGTGCACCTTCTTCAAAAGGATTATGCCCATACTGCTTATACATCCTGACCTTTTCAAGGGTATTCACTTTTTCTAATCCTTCTAGTCTATCCTTATCATAATCAGTAATTCTACTACTTATTAATATAGTTGGTGTTTGTGCATAAGCTTGTATAAATCTTCTGTATAATACTTTGTCATTGTCAAAGAATTTGTGGGTGACCCAATCTTCATCAGCACCTTTTACATAACGTATTAAATTCACCCCTTCTAATAATGATCCTACTGGCATCACGTTGTCTGTTATTAGAAGATCAATTGATTGTGTTTCAGGTTGATTTAATGCATCTTGGAGGATTTTTAGAGCATGATGACAAGAGTCAGTAGTTACTATGTCATAACCTAAAGGTTCTAGTTGTGCTCTTGCATAATCTAATACCCCTTGATCATCATCTGCAACTAGGATTCTTACCATATTATTAGGGGGTGGTTTTATTTATTTAAATCTTTTGTTTGTTTACCATTTTAAAAAGACAATGATTAAGGGTTTGAGGTTGGTGAAAGGATTTCGCTTTTTCTGAAAATGTTTTGGTTATTTTTGGGTACAACTTAAATATTTGGGAATGTGAGTCTTTCTCATGGCAGATTTGATTGAGAATATTGTTGTTGATACAAATATTGTAATATCTGCTTTGATAAAGGATTCTTTAACAAGAGAGCTGATTTTTAAGACCAAGAAAAATCTGCTTCTGCCAGAGGTGGTTTTCCTCGAGATAAAGGAGAATGAAAAAGAAATTTTTGAAAAGTCTGGATTAAATAGGCAAAGCTACAAAAAATTGGTTACAAAACTATTGTCACGTATGAGGATTGTGCCAACAGTGTTTGTAGAAAAACATCGGGAGGAGGCTATTCAAATAATTAGTCACATTGACAAAGATGATGTTGTTTTTATTGCCAATGCATTAGCATTTGAGAATTGTGCTATCTGGAGTGATGACAAGCACTTTAAGAAGCAGAGCAGGGTTAAGGTTTTCACAACATCAGAGCTCTTTGTATCTTCGGCCTAAAAATCTCTTTGCTGCTCCTTTCTTTATCTTCTCTGCTATCTCATCTGCATCTTTTTGTGTTAGCTTGCTTTTGGAGGCTAGCTCTTCAACACGCTCCATCATGCTTATTCTGTTCTCTATTGCATCTCTGGCTATTGTGCTCCATCTCATCTCAGGGAATTTTTTCATTTTCTTGTGCAACTCGTTTGGAATTGCCAACGTCATGTTTGCCATATTTAAGTGTAGTAAGTGATAACACATATTTAAGTTTTTTGGTTTTTGTTTGGAGGATTTTCGGTTTCTCTGAAAATGTTTTGTTTTTTTTGTGGAAAGGCATATTAAGCTTTTTTTTATGTAAATAATAGAAATATTTAAATATACTATGGTATACCTAAGTATAGGGTGATACAAAATGAATGCCACAACACTAAAAATCCATAAGGATACAAAAACACAACTGGATAGGTTTAGGGAGTATAAAAATGAGAGCTATGATGAGGTTATCAAAAAGGTGATATTCATAGCCAATAATCTGAAAAAAGAGCCAGAGCTTAGTAAAGAGACTGTTGAAGCAATAGAGAGAGCAAGAGCTAGAATAAAGAAGGGTAAGTTTTTGAGTGAAGCTGAGGCAAAGAAGAGGTTGGGATTTTAAGTTTGATATGTCAAAAATGCTTTGCATTTTTGAGCATGCCAAAAACGGCTTTGCCGTTTTTTAGCATAAAAAGAAAGATTTAAATACATCGTATGATTATTAATACATATGTATAAAAAATTAAACATTACAGAAAACCATCTTAAGATTTTGAGCCTTTTTACAAGGGGTTTTGATAAGGAGTATTACATAAGAGAGGTTCAGAGGCTGCTGAGAGTAAGCCCGAGGACTGCTCAGCTGATTCTTGATGATTTGGAAAATAAAGCAGTTCTTGAGTCTGAGACAAAAGGCAAGATCAAGTTGTATAGAGTAAAGGAGAGTGATATTGCAAGAGAGTATCTTATTTTTTCCGAAGTATACAAAAGAATTTCTTTTTTTGAGGCAAATGATTTAATAAGAGAGGTCTTGATAAAGGTTATCCCCAATATTAAAGGGGTTTGTGTTGTTTTTGGGAGCTATGCTAAGGGTATTCAGAAAAAGGGTTCAGATCTTGATGTTTTTGTTGTTGGAAGCTATAGGAAAAAAGAGATAGACAAGATGGCAAGGATGTATGGGGTTGATATTAACATAAAGAGTTATCCTTTAAGGGTTTTTAAGAAGGAGCTTAGGAAGGATATATTGCTGAGAGAGATACTTGATGACCATGTTATTGTATATGGAGTTGAAGATTTTGTTGATTTGGTGATGAAGAGTGGATAAGATTAGTTGGTGTTTGGAAGTTAAGAATGGAATTGAATTAGTTGAGCCTAATGCTAATCTTGCAAAGGCCTATGTCAAAAAGGCAGAAGAGTCTTTGGAGGTCATGAGGTCAATGGAGAATAGAGATTGGAGGATTTCAACTGCTTATTATACAATGTATTTCTCTTTGTATGCTGTTCTTATGAGGATAGGTATAAAGTGCGAGATACATTCCTGCTCAATAGAGTTTATGAAGAGGTTTTTGTCTGATTTTAATGAAGAGGAATGTAGATTATTAGAAGATTCTCTAAAGGCAAGGGTTGATACCCAATATTATGTTAGTAGAAGGGTGCCTGATAGGATGTGTGATATGATGGTGAAAGAGGCTCCTGGGTTTCTTGTTAGGTGCAAGTCTGTTTTGTTGAAGATTGATGAGAGGAAGGTAAAGGAGATAAGGAAGCGAGTTGGAGAGATGGTTTCTTAATATTTTTGGTTTGGTTGGGAAGTTACTCGCTTTACAGAATTTTAGTGTCTTATTTCATAAAGAAAATCAAGCAGGCCAAAGATTTCTTCTTTGGGTTTTTCTGCAATTCCTACATCAGCGTAATGTGCAGTAAGTTCAGATTCAATTTCATACCGAGGCGAACTAGCTTTTACACTTCCAAGTTCAGGGGCACAAGTCACCTTCAAGTGTATACCTTCAGGTGAAGGTATAAACTCCAAATTCGGCTCTTGACAACCAAGCATAATTTTGTCAAGGTCATTAATGTAGCCTGCAAAAGAAGAAGTGTTACAGCACGTGTGATCACTAGCCAAAGGACATTGAGGTTGAAATGGAATATGTACAACCACTCCATAAACCCGGCCTGGGATTTTTTTACCATTCACATAAACCATTGATACCATTTTTCTCTGAAGTCCGGCTTCTACAGTATCAATAAGCATGATGGTATGTGTCTGGGGGATCCAGAAATAATCAGCCTCATTAAAAGCTATTTCAATTGCTTCTTTTAGAACTCCTTCTTCAAATCTTGTGTGGTCTTTTCTACTAGGTTTTACAGGTTGTAGATGTTCTTTTATTGCCTGGTATATATTAAAAAATGGAATGCTTGATGAGAACAGATCCACCCTTTTTTGGAGCCAAGCTTCATGCTTAGTTCCGCATTCTTGTGTGAGGTCTAGATGCTTTGCCCCAGGCCAAAGGTTCATGACTTTCTCCACTATTCCTTGTATCTGCCCTGGATCTGTTCCTATTCCTGTGATTTGTACTTGGGCATGTCCTCTGATATCATTAGTTCCTACAAAAACATCATGTTGGATATCTGGTGTATAGTTCACGTCTAATAAAACTAGTTCATCTTCAATTCCTGTTATAGCAAGTCTTCTTGCAGCATCAGGGGAATAGGGTCTGTCAGGAAAAAATGTTCTACCGAGTTTTTCTAAACTTAGTAATTTTGATCTTAGAACATACTCTTTTGGTTCGCGATGGTCTTTTACTGGAACTGCTAAATACATACTTTGCCCAAATGCTTTTTGTGTTTCCCTAATTGGAAGAGTCATAGTGGGGGGGGTTAGATTACATTTTATAAATATTCTGCTTCTTTACCACTTTAAAAAGATAATAATTTAGGGTTTGTGTTTGGGAAGAGGCAAGGTTGAGTTTCCGCTTTCTCTGAAAATATTTTGGTTTTGTTGTGGAAAAACATATTAATTCTAATTTACTGTAAAATTTCGAAAGATATAAATATTAGTTATACGGTATAATTAATTGTATAACAAAAATGATGGAATGCATGACAAGGCTTAGGAGATGGGGAAACTCTTTGGGTATAGTTATACCTAAGAATAAGGCTGCTGAGTATGGTCTAAAGCCAGAGCAGGAGGTGAAGGTGTTGATAACCAAGAGAGAGGGTTTTATGGTTAAGGATGCTTTTGGCAAGCTAAAGCAATGGAAGAAGCCAACTGCTAAGATAATGAAAGAGATAGATGAGGCTCTGGATAGCAAGTATGTAAAATGAAGCACTTTTTTGATACCTATGCCTTGATTGAGATTATTAAGGGGAGTGATAGTTATAATATGTTTAAGGATGAGGCTTTGGTTACTTCTAGCTTGAATCTTGGAGAGCTTTACTACAAACTTTGTGTTGATTTTGATAAAAGGGTTGCAGATTTCTGGTATAAGAGGTTGAAGGATATGATTATTGAGGTTAGCACAGAGCATGTTATTAAAGGGATGCTGTTTAAGCTTTCTAATAAAAGGTTGAGTTTTGTTGATTGTGTTAGCTATGCCTTGGCTCAAGATTATGGTTTTGTTTTTGTGACGGGTGACAAGGGGTTTAAAGGGATAGCTAATGTTGAGTTTGTGAAGTGAGTTGTTTTTTACTTTTAAGATAAATGGTTGGTTTCTCAATATTCTTGGTTGGGTTGGATGCTCACTGTCCAGGGAACAGGCTTTGCACTAAGAGTGGGGGTAGGTTTTCGCTTTTTCTGAAAATGTTTTGAGATTTTTATGAAAAGGCATATTAAGTCCTTTTTTGAGTAAGGTATAGATGATTAGAAATAGTTTAGTTTTATATAAAAAACGAAAGTTTTATAAATCAAACCATCGTTCTATAAAAGAAACGATGAATATTGAAGATTTGTTTGAGAAGTATACTGAATGGAAAATGCTCAAGTTTTTTCTAGATAATCCTAGCACAAGCTTTTATGTGAAAGAGCTGTCAAGAAGGCTTAAGGTGAGCCCTGGATCTGTGTCAAGATTTGTGAACAAAGTGGAAAAAGATGGGTTGCTTGTAAAGGATGTTACTGGTAATATACATCAATATAGACTCAACAATGAGGATGTTGTTGTTAGGCAGCTTAAGGTTTTTAATTCTATGATTGAATTCAGAAAAGCCAGGTTGGTGGAGAGGGTTGTTGATGAGAATGTTCTCTCTCTTGTGCTTTATGGTTCTTATGCCTCTGGTAAGAATGATGATAAGAGTGATATTGATTTGCTGGTAATATCAAACAAGAAAAGGGATTATACTAAGGTGATTCAGCAGCAAGAGAATGTTTTGAAGCATAGGGTTACTCTTGAGGTTTTTACACTTGGTGAATGGGGCAGGATGGTTAAGCAGAATAAGGCTTTTTATGATTCTGTTATGCAGAACCATGTCTTGCTTTTTGGGGGTGATTTGGTTTGAACCTTAAGGATTGCTATGTGCAGGGTTTGCTTGTTAAACAAAAGCCTTGTATTGAGAAGGCTAGATTGTCACTTGAAACTGCTAGAAGGTATATCAAGAAGGGTAAGGATAATCTAGAGATTGGGAATTATGATATCTCAATGTTTTGTTGCTATACTGCTATGTTTCATGCAGCAAGGGCTTTGTTGTTTAAGGATGGTGTTAAGGAGCGTAGCCATGTTTGTGTTGTTTTGTATTTGAAGAGCAGATATGCTGATCTTAGGCATGAAGCGAATTTGCTTGATGCTTACAGAAGGATTAGACATACTGCTTTGTATTCTCTTGAGTTTACAATAGCTGAGGAAGATGTAAAAGATGCTATCAAGAATGCCTTGTTGTTTCATAAGAAGATAAAGGGTTTGTTAGAATAAGAAATCTGGTTAGATATGGCTTAGATATTAATGATAATTCGGCAACAACAATAATGGCTTCGGACGGCCTTCGGCCTACTCGCCACCCCGGATGGGGCATCCCCCGCCTCGCCCTCGCCATTGTTGTTGCCTCATAGCTCAATCTAGCGATGGCTGGATTTTTGAGTGATTTCTTAATATTCTTGGTTCGGTTGGATGCTCAGTGTCCAGGCAACAGGCTTTGCACTAGGAGCTGGGGTGGGTGTAGGTTAAAGTTGGTAATATATGGTTGTTTTTAAAAAGATTTAAAAATAACAGAATACACAATAATATAGCAAAGTTGGGGGCATATATGATTAAAAAAACACCTGAAAGAGAAACCAGGAAAGAAATTGATAATATGCTAGATAAAAGTGGGTGGAAGGTTATTCCATCCAGTATGCCTACTATACCCAGCAAGGGCGCCTTTGCTGTTGAAGAATATCCTACTGCTTCTGGGCCTGTAGATTATGCCTTAATTGTTGATGGAACTATAATTGGTTTGGTTGAGGCAAAAAAATCAACTGATCCTGTGTATGGTGTTTTGACACAAGCACAGAGATATGCTAAGGATATTGAGAACTCAAAATTCAATTTTAATGATTATAAAGTACCTTTTATCTATTCTACAAATAGTAGAGAAACGTATTTTCAGGATCTAAGACTAGAGAAAAGTAGATCAAGAAAAGTGCTGACATTTCATACACCAAATGCGTTAATTGAATATCTTAACACTGATTTAGTTAAACCAAAATTATGGTATGCAGACAATCCTCTAGAAAGTGATTATCTAAGATATTACCAAATAGAGGGTATTATGGCAATTGAAAAGAATACTCAAATGAATAAACAAAAGATGCTCTTGGCCATGGCTACAGGAACAGGAAAGACAGTAACAACAATTGCTTTGCTTTATAGAGCACTTAAATCTGGAATGTTTAAAAGAATCTTATTCTTAGTTGATAGAATTGAATTAGCAAATCAAGCCTTAGGCACTTTAGCAAGTTATGAACCAGAGCCTGGACAAAAATTTGATAGGATATATGAAGTCTTTTGTAAAAGAATCCCAGAGGGTAGAGAATGGAAGTCTTTACATATTAGTACAAAGAAAATGCCTGAAAGTAAGTTAGCTAAACCCCAACCAAATGATGCTCATGTGTTTGTTGCTACAATACAAGGCATGTACAGATTATTAGCAGGAAAAAAAGAACCAGAAAAAGAGATTGAAGCAGATGGAGGATACGATTTAGATATAAACAAAATTGAATACAATTCAAGGATACCTATTCATGCTTTTGATCTAATTATCTCTGATGAATGCCATAGATCAATATATAACAAATGGAAAATGGTTTTAGATTATTTTGATGCAGTTCAAGTTGGGTTGACTGCAACACCTGCAACACACACATATGCTTATTTTGATAGTAATTTGGTTTATACTTATCCACTTAAAAAAGCAATAGAAGATGGTTATTTAGTTGATTATGATGTTATACAAATAGATACACAAGTAACTATGGAAGGAATTAAACTTGTAAAAGGAATGCCTATTAAGTTCAAGGATATGAAAACAAAAGAGATTCAAACTGCTTTGATGGATGATGAGATTCAGTTTGAGCCCAAGAAGCTTGAAAGAAAAATTACTGCTATTGATAGGAATAGGAAAATTGTGAATGAATTTGCTAAATATTTTAAATACAATCAAAAAACTGTTGTGTTTGCAGTTGATAATAAACATGCAGATCAATTAGTTAAGCTATTAAGAAGTAGATTTTCAGATAAAGGGGATAGATTTGTGCAAAAAATAACTTATACAGTTGATAAAGCTCCAGATAGAATAAAAGAGTTTAGAAACAGAGAATATCCTGTTATTGTTGTAACAGTTGATATGCTTACAACAGGTGTTGATGTTCCTAAGATTGAGAATTTAATATTTATTAGACCAGTTCAATCAAGAATATTATTTGAACAAATGATGGGAAGGGGAACAAGAAAGTGTCCTGAGATTAACAAAACTCATTATAATGTTTTTGATACATTAAAACTTCTTGAGTTTATGAAAAAGCATAAATTGAGTGATTTTGTTGAACCTCCAAAAAGCTACTATTTAAAGACTCAGCAAGTAATAAAATTGATTAAAAAAGGTTTTAGGAGAGAGCAGAATATTGATATTTTAGTAAAAAAGCTTCAGAGAATTGCCAAAAACATTTCTGAGGAAGGTATTGAGGAGTTTGCCAGTTTTATTCCTGAAGGGAATATAAGCAAATTTGCATCCACCTTAAAAGAGAATTTTAGAAATAGTTTTACTAAAACGTTTGAGATATTTGAAAACCCGGTGTTTTTGGATTTGTTAGAGAATTATCCTAGAAAAGATAGGTTCTTCTTGATTGATGAATTAACTCAAGACAAAGTCTTAAGGGCCGAAAGGAGTCTCTTAACTATTAAAGATGAATCAATAAAACCACAAGATTATCTCGAGGCATTTGAAGAGTATGTTACTAGAAATCAAAATCAAATTGAGGCTCTAAGGATTCTGATGGAAAAACCTAGTGATTTTGATATTAAAGATTTGGAAAAATTAAGAGAGATATTGGCTAAGCATCCGTATAAGTTTACTGAAGAGAGGTTGAGAAGAGCTGCTCATAATAAGTTAGCTGATATTATCTCTTTCATCAACTCTGCTACAAAACATGTTCCTTTGATTAATCCAGAAGAGAGAGTAGAAATTGCCTTTAGAAGAATAACGAGTCACTGGCCTTTCACAGAAGAACAAGAGAAATGGCTAGAGTTAATAAAAAAACATATGGTTAAGAATCTGATTATTAAACAACAGGACTTTGAGAAACAGATTTCTTTATCCAGAAAGGGAACTTGGGAGGACTGGGATTCCACTTTTGATCATAAATTATCAAAGTTGTTAATTGTGATTAACAAAGAGGTTTTATCAGCATGACAGATGTAGTTCAAAAGTTGTGGGGTTTTTGTAATACTCTTAGAGATGAAGGTATGAATTATGGCCAGTATATAGAGCAACTCACCTATCTTTTGTTCCTGAAGATGGCTGATGAAAGGAACTTGCCTATTCCAAAGAGGTATAATTGGAAGTCTTTGCTTGAGAAGTCTGGCATGGAACTTTTAGAGCATTACCAAGAGTGTTTGAGAAATCTAGGAAAGGAAGGTGGGATCCTTTCTAATATTTTCAGTGGAGCATTAAGCCAGTTTAGAGAACCTTTGAATCTTAAAAAATTGATAGACATGATTAATGAAACAAGATGGTCTGCGATAGATGTTGATATTAAAGGGGAGGCTTATGAGGGATTATTGCAAAAATATGCTTCTGAACAAAAAGGTGCTGGCCAATATTTTACCCCAAGGCCTTTAATAAGAGCAATTGTCAAATGCATTAAACCTAAGGTTGGGGAAACTATCCATGATCCAGCATTAGGGACTGGTGGTTTTCTTCTTGGTGCTTTAGAATATTTAATGAAACAAACACATGCCGGGACAGATTTGACTAGGCAACAAAATGAATTTCTTTTAAAAAAAACATTTTCGGGAAATGAGCTTGTTTTAGAGACTAAAAGATTAGCTATGATGAACATTTATCTGCATAGTATTGAAGCAGATGTTTATTATGGAGATTCTATAGGGGAAGGTCGGCATGTTGGCAAGAAGTATAAAGTAATTATGACTAATCCTCCTTTTGGTATTAAATCTGGAGGTGTTACTGCTGTTAGAAGTGATTTTAATGTCACAACATCTAATAAACAACTCAATTTTGTACAACATGTAATGAGTGCTTTAGAGAATGGTGGAAGAGCTGCCATGGTTGCTCCAGATAATGTTTTGTTTGATTCAGGAGCAGGAACACAAATAAGGAAGATATTACTTGAGGATTTTAATTTACATACTATTTTAAGACTACCCGTTGGAACATTTACTCCATATTCTGCCGGAGTAAAAGCTAATGTTATTTTCTTTGACAAACCAGGACCAACCAAAGAAGTCTGGATTTATGATTTAAGGACAAACATTGATAAGATTGCTAAGAAGGAGCCATTAAAAGAAGAGCATTTCAAAGAATTTGTTGAGCTTTATAACAAAAGAAAAGAAACCGAAAGATGGAAAAAATTCTCATTAAAAGACATAAAAGATAGAAACTACAATTTAGACATCTTCTGGCTAAAAAGCAAAGAGTTGGATTCTGGAGAGTATGAAGAGCCAGAAGTTATTTTGGAATCAATAAAAGAAAGTGAAGAGAAGATTATTGAAGAGATTGATAAAATAACAAACATTTTATTAAATGATGGGGCTGAAAATGGCAAGAAAGAAAAAAGTTAGTTTTTGGGCTACAAAAGTTATTAAAAAACCAGTTAGAGTTAGATTTAGGACTTGGGATGGAGATGTAGTATCATTTAAAGCGACAAAAGCAATAAGAGTTCCTAAAAAAGTCACTTTCTATGTAAAGAAGAGACTAAGAAAATGAAAAAGAAAAAAATTTATTTAGATACTTCTATATTTATAGCAGAATTTGATAAAAAAGGTACTAGACATAAAATCCTAACTAAGTTTTTAAAGCAAGTAGAGAAGGTTAAAGATGTAGAATTTTGTTATTCTAAATGGGCATTAACTGAAGTGCACAATAGATTAACTAAAGATAAAATAGAAGAACTGAAAATTGTTAAATATATAAAAGATTTATTAGATAAGAATAGATTAAGAAGATTCAAACTAAAACAGATTGATGTTAGTCCACGGAGCGATTACAACTTTAATGATTTTTTCCATGATTTAGCCAAGGATTTAATTAGGTATAAAACTGGCAAGGATAGACCTGGATTAGGGGACATTATACATATTAGAATTATGAAAAATAACAGAATTAAAACCATTATTACTTTTGATGCTGATTTTGAAAATATCGCTGGATTTACAACAATAAATCTTTTAAAAATTAAGGTGAACAATAAAAATGCAAACAATAACAATTCAAAGAAATAAACTGCCTGAAGGATGGGAAGTTAAGAAATTGGGAGATATAACTAAAATACAAAGTGGTGGAACTCCTTCTAGAGATAAAAAAGAGTATTGGGAAGGTGGGACAATTCCTTGGCTAAAATCCGGCGAATTAGAAGATAATGAGATTGATCATGTTGAAGAGAAAATAACAGAAAAAGGCTTGAAGGAAAGCAGTGCTAAATCGTTTCCCAAAAATTCCGCATTGATAGCTTTAACTGGGGCTACTGTTGGAAAAACAGGAATATTAAAAATAGATTCCACTACAAATCAATCTATTTGTGCAATTTTTCCAACAAAAGAAATTTTACCAAGATATATTTGGTACTTCTTAAGAAGCATTTATGATAAGATTTTCAGTTCTGCTTATGGAGGGGCGCACTATCATATTTGTGGGGAGACTGTTAAAGAGATAAAAATAATTTATCCTAAAGATATTGAAACCCAACAAAAAATCATCCATAAACTTGATGCTTTCTTTGAATCTTACAACAAACTAAAACAAGAAAAGCAAAAAGTAAAGGAAAGATATGAACGGATTTTGCAGAGTGCTTTGGTTAATTTAATAGAGACAAAAAAATTGTCAAAAGGGTGGGAAGAAAAGACTATCGACGAATTATTTGACCAGAATCTAGTCTTAGAAATAAAATCTGGTTTCCCTTGTGGAAAACATAATAAAAGTGGAAAGGGTATTATTCATATTAGACCAATGAATGTTAACACAGATGGGCAAATTGATTTATTAAACTGTAAGTATGTTGAATATAATAAAAAATATGAAGATTATTTATTAAAAGAGGGAGACGTGATATTCAATAACACAAATAGTAGAGAATTAGTAGGTAAAACAGCCTGTTTTAAAATTAATGAAAAATGTCTTTATTCAAATCATATGACAAGAATTAGAGTTGATAGAAATAAAATTTTGCCAGAATTTTTGTCGATGTATTTGCACAATTTATGGAAAAGGGGTTTGTTTAACAGAATTTGCCATAGTCATGTTAGCCAAGCGAGCGTTAATACGAATAAATTAAAAGAAGTAAAAATTGTATTACCAACAATAGAAGATCAAAAAAGGATTGTTTATATTATTGAAAATACAGTTAAAAAGTTTCAATTAGTAAAAACAGAACAGAAAAACATAGACTTCCAACTTGAACAGCTTCCAAAAGCAGTTTTGTCAAAGGCGTTTAAGGGGGAGTTAGTAGCGTAAAATGGACCCAATACTTGCAGGAGTGATTAGTAACGGATGTTATGACTTATTAAAAGGGCTTCTGAAAGGACAACCATCTCTAAATGTTGAATTTGAGAAGGAATATAATGCTGTAATGAAAGAAGTTCTGAAAAAATATCCAAAATCAAAGAGGACAATAGAAAGAATATTCAAAAGTAATATTATCAAAAAGGAGCTTAGAGCATTAAGTGGGGGAAAAACTCATATAATTGATAGCGTTTGTCTTAAAAGTCAAAAAATTCTGAAAACAAGAGATAAAGATTTACCAATTGATAAAATAATAAAGAGTTTTTATAGCAAATTTATTTCTCGCTTGAGGAACAATCCTACTCTTCATGGTTTATTAATGGAAAGATATCATGAAGAGATTTTACGTTATACTCTTGCAATTGGTAAGGATACTCAAGACATTAAAAAAGGAGTTTTGAAGTTATTGGATGAGAATGCTTCAATCAAAATTCTGAAAGGTCATAATTTTCCCCAACATTTAGGAGGGATACAATTTTATTTAATTGGTAATCAAGACCTTAAAATGTTAGTGAATAAGATTGAAATTTATGATGAAGTTATAGGTACTCAGGAGATTGAAAATAACAATTATGTTATTACTTTTGATCCAGATAAACAATCAAATGCAATCAAATTAGAGTATAGAGGATATACTTGTAAAATAATATATCCTCCTCCAAATAAACTAGACATTTGGTTTATCAATAAACAGAAAAACAATATACCTCATATTGAAGTCACAATATTTTGTTGTGATGAGAATATTATCAAAAGAGTAATAGATTGTATCAAAAACTCAGTGGATAAAAATGTACAGATAAAAGATGTTACTTTCGACGAGAAAATATTAGACATATTAAATGATTTTAGAAAAAGAGCTTCAATGATTAAATATGATCCTAATATCAAAGGAGAAATATCAATTGATGGGGTAAATCAAAAAATAGATGCAAAAATAGCTGTTATTTCTGGAATGCCTGGTCTTTGTTTATTGGACCAGGTAAAGAGTATTACAACA
The DNA here is from genome assembly GCA_964354685.1 of uncultured Methanosarcinales archaeon. GTDB lineage: Archaea > Nanobdellota > Nanobdellia > Woesearchaeales > JAGVZT01 > CAYHAM01. The sequence goes on along the minus strand of CAYHAM010000007.1, from coordinate 6,552 downwards.
AGATTCAAAGCTGGAGGTAAAGGGAAAGTAGCTGAATTGTTTTTTATTAAAATTGATAATTCTGCTTATTTTGGAATAGAGTCTTTAGTTACATTTGATGTTTACAGAAATGGAAAAATATCAAGCTTTTTCGAGAAGAGGACTTTTACTGAAAGAGAGCTTCAAGATAGTATCTATAAATTTTTAGTTAAGTACGGAAGATTATTGTAATCAAGCTATAACGCCCCTTATTAGTTAAGAACCCCTCTTTTATTTTAAATCATAGTTGGCAAAAACCATAGTACCAGAGATTTATATCGAGTTTGTGGATGAGGAAGAGGAGTAGATTATCACCTTTTTCAGAGCAGAGGGCTTTGTATAGCAGCCTTTAGAACGTGCAGATCCTATTCTAGCCCTCTGCTTTTTAGCAAATATTTAAATATTTATAATATGATTAGTTTACTTAGGTATGGAATCTCATGGTTTTTCTAAAAAAATTCCAAAAAGGGAAAAGTACATATCTTTCTTTGTATAAATCCAAAAGGATAGATAATAAAGTAAAACACTTATTTGTTGCATATTTGGGTAATGAAAAGAACTATACTGCTAAACAACTTCAAAGTATTATGGAAAAGTATAACACAATTGAAAATACTCAAAAACCAAAAAAGTCCTTAACAAGCTATAGAAAAGAACGAAGAATAAGTCAGATACGAGTTACTGTGATTGGATTTACACAAGTGCCTGATGGTGAGACAAAAATACCCACAATGAGACTCCAAGACCAAACTGGTAAGAGATGTTATTTATATCTCGGAAATCTCAACCCTGAAAACTTTAATGTGGGCGACAAATTGCTAATTAAAAAATTTAAGTATCATGGGATATGGCACTTAATGAAAAATGCAAGAAAAAAGCTAGGCAGTAAAGTTAAATGGCCAAAGGAGCGAGATTATAATATTATCTATTTGGAGCCTGATGGAGAAATAATAAGAGAAGAGTATTAATTTATGTGGAAAGCAGAATTTCTTAAGTAATCTTTTTTGAAACAAATGGCTTTCAGAACTAGCCTGTTAGAACGCTCTGCTCAGTTTCTGGCCCCCCCATACAAACCTTTATAAACACATATTACTCTGTAAATAATTGTGAGAAGGAAAGCAGATAGAAGAAAAGGACAGGATAAAAGGATAAAGAGAGAATATATCTAGTTCTTTGCTTAAAACATCCTGATTATCTTCCATAATACTAAGAATATTATAATAATCAGGATTACTATGCCGACCAACAAGAAGGGGAGTATTGTATTATCTGATTCCTCAACCTCCTTTGTTACAGCCCCTGTTATTGGGGATGTTATTACAGGTGTTATAGTTTTTTCCTTTTTTACAGTAGCCGTAGTTGTTACTTGTTTCTCCTCAGTTTTCACGCAACTACCTTCTTCACAAACCATCTCTGTACCACAAGAGATTCCTTCTGTATTCCTAGTGCACGTGCCATCACATTTATCTTCACCATATTCAGCACATGTTGAGATGTAACTACAAGTGCTAGCACATTCCACATCATCCATACACTCATCATCAACACATACCTCATCATCATCACACTCTTTGTATTTCTTTTCTTTGTCTCCGCAGCTGTCATACCACCAAACATCTCCTTTATAACATCTTTTTTCATCTTTTGATTTACAAACACACTCTCCATCATCACATTCTTCGTCACTATCACAGCTTTCTTTTCTTTCTTCTCTATTATCGCAGGAATCATACCAGTAAACATCATCCTGATAACATTTTTTTTCATAGTGTGATTCGCAAGTTCCACTTTCTACACAAAACCCATTTTGGCACATTTTATTTGTCCCACAGCTTGTGCCATCCGTGTCTCTTGTTCCACTACATCCATCGGTTTCATCACATGTATCAGAATAGGATGGGACGCAAGGGGTTCCACCACCAACTATGACAATTTGTGATGAAAAATCATCATTTTCTGTTTCAATCGCATAATCCCCAGTAAAGATTGAGGAGACTGCATAATTTGGTGCTGTCCAAGTAGATCTTATACTCGTTGCTGCTCCACCAAGTATAGAACTTGCACTGAAACATTGTAAGGCACCACCACTCGTTGAACATCCATAAGCATTACCTCCCATGATTCCTTCAACAGATGCAGACCAACCATTTGGAATTGGATCATTTATAGCCCAAAACTTTATGTTGGTGCTACTTGGTGTATATGTTACAGTGATTTGTTCTCCTTTATTCACACTAGTTTTGCTAAAATCTCTAGTTACTGACAATGCTAGTACCATAGGTATCAATATCAACATTAACACCAAAATTGTTATTAGTCTCTTCATCTTTCTTTTCTCCTAATAGTTATTAATCAGTAACCCATTTTTGAGCTACTTTTATGAAATCACTCCAACTATGGATGCCGCTTAACCATCCTTGTGCATATGCGATAAATTCATTCCATTGGATTATCCCATCACAATCAGTATCCCCAATAAAACAGTCACCAATTGTTATAGTTTGATCTTCAAATAGTTTTATACTACAAGTTCCATACTTATAATCACCATGAAACACGCAATTAGCATCACTATTAGGGGCAGTCATAGTAACTGTGTAGGTAGTGGCTGGGCTTGTCAGCACGAACTTCATATCTGCTGGTGTACATCCTCCACTTACTACTTCTTGGATAGAAGTACCATAATCACCACTTGTACCTACTGCTGTATAAGTGACGGTAAATGTCTGTCCTGCTGTTACTGATGCTGGTACTGTTCTAGTCATTGTTTCACTACAACTTATAGTCGCTATCGCAGAAGGCAATAACATTAAAACCAAAAATATATATTGTTTCATTTTTAACCTTCTGACCATGCTTGTATTGCAAGTCCCAAATCATCTCGAGACAATAAATCATTAACCCATCTCATGATAGCTTCACCAAGCTCATCTCTATCTACACCACTATCACAATTCATATCAGCTTTAAGGAAATCAATATTTTGATTTTGTAATATCGCTTTGATATACTCAAATGAGCAAGGACAATCACTGGGTTCTCTCAAATCAGAATGATCACAGCCCAATACTACAATATTTTTTTGTGCCCCATTCAAAGCAACACCTGAATAATATACCAAACTATCTCCTTTACCATCAATGTCTCCTGCAATTGTATAGTATTTTACTAATCCGGGTGTTTCATCACCACTATTTATATTGTCATAGAAAGGTGTAGATCCAGCTAAATCATCACAAACAACGACATGAGGAGGAGGAAGAACACCAACTGCAGGAATGCAAGCACTAAGTCCCAAACCAGGTTTAGGATTATCCGACAGGTCATAGATACTACCAAGGTGATTGGGTGACCCGAGTATTATAAGTTTATTAACATCATCTGTTCCACCATAAAACTTAATGTATTGTCTTGAGACTAGCCCCCCCAAACTATGAGCTATGATATTTACTTTACTCTTCCCAGAGCAGTATTTGATTGTCTCAATAATATCACTCAAATTCTGGGAGTAGCGATTAATATCCATCTCTTCCCATTCAGATATTGGGAATTCATAATAATATGTAACTCTGACAGAAATAGGACTTTGTGTCCAAACACCTCCCCCACAAATATCAGATTGGGTTTGTCCAGGTTCTATTGTACTCTTTTGATAGTACACAGACAATTCATCTTCCATCTCCACAAAGGCATTCAATTTATCCTGAGTGGAATCACCTGGACCTTTCATACCATGCACAAAGACCAATGGATAAGAATCATAATAAGCATATATTGTTGGAACTAGAATAACTGTTATAAGAACAAACAACAAGAGGCCATTTTGGGCCTTCATTTTACCCCTCCATCTAACACCCACAACCACTATTGAATAATTAAAACCAGTATATAAATTTTTTCAATTTTTTGAAGAATTTGCTGAAATTTCTGGGCAAAGCAGATTAATTTTCGAACTAGCCTGTTAGAACACTCTACTCAGTTTCTGGTCCTGTGCTTTTACAAACATTTAAATAATAAATATTCCCATGTGTGTTGTTGAGGGATGATAGAGTGAAGAATGAATACATAAGAGGGGTTCTGATCTTCACTTGTATTGTTAGTGTTGGATTCCTGATGTATGAGTCTATGCTTTTGGATAAGGTGATCCCAGAGTATGCAATCACTTTCTTTGCTTCTACTGCAGCCCTGTTAATAGGATATAATGCAGGAGTTGGTGAATAATGGCATTGAAAAAGGAAGTGGAGGATATTGGGACTGCAATCATTGGTTTAATGATAATAGTTTTGCTTGTTTCAATAATAATTGGAAGTCGTATATCAACAGATCTTGCTCTGCTATTCACATTTATCATATTTGTTATGGCTTCTATTATCTTTATGAGGGAATTGGTAAAGATATTTAAGAATCGTTAGATGTCATTAATGCTTATGGTTGCAAAGGTTTATATATGAGTCATCAATACAAAACAAGTATAAAAAAGGGATTCTATATAATATTCAAAAAATACAAAAATTAATAAATGGGAGTGTCTTAGAAATGGGTAACTTAAAGAAAACAGAAGAGGGTAAGGATATGGCACAAAAAGGCAAGAGGGCTAATTTTAGTACTAAATGTTATAATTGTGGTAGCTCAATGGAAGATGCAGTAGAACTGGTTATTGTTAAAGGTAAGAGTATTCCCCAACAGATTAAAAAATGCAATAAATGTGGGAGGGGGATAGTAAATATTAATGAGTATGAGAGGGTAAGAAGAGATTTACATCCAAACATATTCACAAGGATTAAAAACTGTTTTAAAGTTGATACAGAAGTTGTTGAATTGTTTAAGGGAAGGGTTTTATAGCTTGTAATAAATTTTTCCTTCTTTACTACTTTTATTTAAAGGTGATATGTGTATAATAAGGAGATTGTCAAGAATAAGAAATCCTATAAGAATTAATTTGGAAGATAAAGGAGAATACTTGTGTATACAATAATATCTTTTTTTCCTTTCTTTGTCTTCAGGGTAAAGCTCAGCTCCTGAATATTTTTTACCATTTCTCAAGCATTCTTTGATGAATTTTTTACTCCAATTATAACCTTGTTTTAGTATATCAATCTCTGCACTCACTTCAAAATCAACCTTGTCTTGGTCCAATAATATATAAATCCGTTTAAGAGTTTTCTTATCTATCATTTTTAAGAGTTGTTAGGAACACATATTTATAAAGTTTTGTACCCCTCTATAACATCCAAAAATCTTTGTCAGAATATTCTTCGGAGAAACCAGATTTTATACGTGTTTTTAACAGAAACATAGGAAAAGCATAGCTTTTCCGGGCTTTGAAAAATCGAAAATTTTTCAAAAGATTTAAAAATAATAACCTCTTATAACAATTTAGCAAAATGAACAAGAACTATGATTTTTTCATGGAAAGTGATTTGAGTAAATTTATAGGGGAATGGGTTGCTATTTCTAATCAGAGGATAGTCTCATCTGGGAAGAGTGCCAAGCAAGTCTTTAAAGAGGCTAAGAAGAAACACCCAAATGAAAGGATTTTGCTAACCAAGGTCCCAGAAAAAGAGACCATGATTTTCTAAGAAAATGACAATCTCTTTCAGATAGATGTTGTGAAAATTCTCAGGTTCTTGTCCACCAACCACTCAATTTACTATTAATAACAAGGTCCCACAAAACACTTCTGCTTACTTCTTCTTTGATTTAATACTCTCTCTCACCTCTCTAAAAGCATCATAGATCATTCCTCTGAATTCGTCTCCAACATCTTGCCAGGTTGGTTTTGTCTTGGGCTTTTTTAATCTTAGTTTTCTCTTTCTGGGTTCTTCTTTCCTGGCTAATCTGATAAAGATGCTGATATAGCCTCCTATTAGAACAGCTAAAAACACTATAAGGTATATTGGGGATGATAGCTGTCTAAAGATCTGGAACACCTGGGTTTGGGTTAGTGCTTCTACTAGGCCAAATGAATTGTAGACAAACTTGAGCAGGAATAGGATTCCCACTGCATTGATCAAGGGTGCAGGCAGGTTAAAGGGGAATATGAAGAAATCAAAGAGCTCTGCAACAAAGAATATGAGTGAGAACAATATTATTAGTCCAATGTTGGTGTTCAGGAATTGTACAATTTGATGATAAGAAGGGTTTTCAATAGAAGCCAAGAGCATGTTTGCTATAAATAGCATTATCAAGAATAGTAAAAAGCCAATACCTCTTGACATTATAATCCAGAATATTGATTTGTGTTTAGCCATTGTTTTCATAAATAAGAATAGAGGTTTATATAGTTTCTGATTGGAAAGATTTAAATATCGCTTTCTGTAACAATCTTTGAAAAATTGGTGATTTCTTGTGTGAGTTAAAATGGAAAAAAACCCTTAATTTACAAAATAAGAGAAGGCAACTTGGCAGCTGTTACTGTTTTAGGATATATGCCCTCTACTGTAAACCTTGATGATCTTATTAGGCTCCAATGTAAAGATTATATTCGTTTGGAAGATGGTTATGATGAAGCTCTTGCATGGGCAAAAATATCAA
>CAYHAM010000006.1:0-74126 GCA_964354685.1 uncultured Methanosarcinales archaeon | reverse complement strand
TTGAATTGAAATTGGCTCTGGATAAGGTTAAGTCTGGATCGTTTAATATGGTCGAAATTTATCTTGAGGGGCTTACCTCTAGGCTGAATGGTGAGTGGAAGAAGCTTGGTAAGAGTCCTAAGAAAAAGAAGATTGAGTTAGTGAAAGAGGCTGCACTAAAAGAGGAACTAAAGAAGGCCAAGGAGGATAGAGAAAAGTTCATGAAAGAAGAAGAAAAACAAGCAAAAAAAGATGAGAAAAAGAAGACGTTGCTTTTTGAAAATATCTTCAGTTCTATAACTTTTGATAATGGTGCTATTGTTGCTACGCTGCAGGATTTGCTTGATGCATTGAAATCAATGGATGATGAGATATTCAGGGCGCATGTTAATGAAAGCAAGAATGACGTTCTTAATTGGATCAATAATGTTGTTGGTGATGAGCAACTGGCAAAGAAGTTTAAGGATATTTCAAGTAGAGGTCAGTTAATAGATGTGTTAGAGGCTGAGAAGAAGAAGAAGAGGTTTTTTGAAGAGGGCAAAAAAGAGGGAGAACCGATTGAAGCAAAATATGAGAAGAGTGTTGAGGATTTGATTAAGGAAATAGACTCTTTAATAAATAATAAAAATTTTGAGGAGGCAGCAGGTATATATAAACAGTTGCAGACTGTTTACACATTGTTACCAAAGGATGAAAAAGATAAATATTATCAAAAAATAGTGGATATGATAAAAAGATTAAAGGAGAAATCAACAACCTCGTCATAAATGACGAGGTATGTTGGTAACGAAAAATTGATTTTCAATTTTTCGGAATGGAAAAACCAAAAACGGGTTTTTCCATAATTGAAAAAGCGTAATATTTTAACAAAGAGGCTGTTGACCACTGAAAAAGGAAACCTATCCTTGCCTTAAAAGACAAGATATGCTTTTTCAATTAATCAACAAAAAGTTTATAAAAAACATAGATATGGTTTAATCTGAAAGAGGTATTTTATGGCACTTTTTGGGAAAAAGAAAGAACAAGGCGGTGAGGGTAAGCAAGCAGTTGAAGAGGTAAAAGAGGTTACCAAAACAGATGTAAAAGCTAGCACTGGGTCAATAAATGTTGAGGCAGAACTAACAAGGCTCAAGGCCCAGATGGATTCTTTTGGTGAGATTAGAAAGGTGTTTGGGGAGAGGTTTTCTAGGATCAATGAGATGATTGGTGAGCTTAGGGGTATGATTATTGAAACTAACAAAGATTTGCAGCAGATTCAGGTTAAAACAACAAAAGCAGTTGATCTTGTTGAGGCAGTACAACCAGACAAGCTTATGACTGAAATGAGAAAGGAAGATGTTAGGATTGAGGTTCTAAAGGCAAATATTGAGAGCAATGAAGCGAGGATGGAGACAATCCTAAAAGAGCTTAAGGAGCTTAGGAATCAGATGAATGTGTTTAGGGGGATTGATGATATTGTCAAGTTGAGTGAAGAGGTTAAGAAGGAGCTGATTAATATAAAAACTGTGAAGAGCACTGCAGAGAGACACTCTGATAAGATAGAGAGTATCTTTATAGATTTCCAAAAGAGGGTTAGGGAGCTGACTGAGCTTGAGGATTCTGTTAAAGATAATTCTAAGAATTTAAACAAATTAATGAAAGATTTTGATGATTTAAAGGTTAAGGTTATTGAAAAAGCTGAGAAAAAGGAGGTTGAGAAGCTCATAACAACCTCAAAGGAGTTTGAGGACCATACAACAAGGGCCATATCTTTGTTGAATAGGGTGTTTGTTGATTTTGAGGAAGGGTTTATTGAGAAGTTTGATAAGAGATTTAAGGATCTTGGGAGGCTTGAGGATACATTGAAGGATTTAACAAAAGAGTCTCCACATCTTGAGAAGAACCTTAAGGAGTTAGAGGAACTTTTTAGGAAAAAGATAGAGGAAGAGCAGGAAAAGAAGAAGAAGGAGAAGAAGAAAACAAATTTTGTGAAGTGGCTAAAATCAAAGATCTCAAAAAAAGAGAAGAAGGAGGGCGAAGGTGGAGAGGGAGATGAGGTAAATATTGAAGGGATTGGGTCAGGAGAAAAAGAAGAAGAAGAAGAGGTGGAAGTATAGATTAATAGGTTTTACAAAAAGATATAAATATAGGTCATTGTTAAAATGTTTTATAAAGGAAAAAGAGGGTCAAAGTGAGGTTTTTTTCTTTTGTTAGAAAAGGTAAGACAGAAACAGCGGATGCTGATTTGGAGCATGCCTATGCTTTGATAGATAGGATTTCTAACTACATTGAAAATAATGATTACCTTAGGGCTTCTGAGGGTTATGTTGAATTAGAGGGGCTTTACAAAGAGCTTAAGGCTGGGAAGGGTGATGTTTATGAGAAATGTGCGGAGCTCCATCACAAAATAAACCAACTACAGATATCATCACCTGGTGTGAAAATAAAGATCAACAAAATAATTGAAGAACCAAATATTGAGAGAGAAGGGCTATCTAACGAGTTATTAAAATTATCTAATGAGTTATTAAAATATAAGAATGAGAATGAGTCTATGCATTCAGAGTTGAAAGAGATAAAGGATCAGCTTGTATCAAAAGGGAAGGATTTAGAGGAGCTAAATAAGTTGATTGAAGGTGAGAGAAAACAATATGATGAAAATATCAAGGAATTAGAAAAAGAGATAAAAGATCTGAAGAAAATAAAAGAGAATTATGAGAATGAGATAAAAGGAATAGTGGAGAGGTATGAGGAAGAGACAGAAAAATTAAGAGAGAGATACGAAGAAGATATAGAAGATATAAAAAGTGCCCATGATGGTGAAATTAAAAAAATAAGAGACATGTATGAAAAAGAGATTGAGAGGCTAAATCTTGAAATAGGAGAATTGGAAGTTAAGAGTGGTGATGTGAAAAAACCTATGTTTTTTGAGTTTTTTGCAAAAAAGAAGAAGACAAAATCAAGTGGACTAATTGTAAATATTGATTCTAAAGAGGCTCCTGATAAGCTCCCTGAGCTTGATTTTGAGAGAGAGATCAAGATTTAATAGAATAAAGATTTAAAATATAATTACCACTCTTTCTTATGAATAATTTTTTATTATTAACATCAAAATTCGCGAGTTGCAAGTGTTTAACCACGATAGAGGCAACTCGTGGTGATTCTAGTTCTATATTCTCAAAGAATAACGAAGAAAAACTATCAAAACCAAAACATAGGAAAAGCTGTGCTTTTCCGGGTCTCGGAAATCCATAGATTTCCGAAAGCTTTATATATAGGTTATATTGAAAAGCATATATAATTATATCTAAAAAGATATAACAACTCAAAAAGGGTCCTAGATTGATAATTGGCGATGTTGATATAGAGATAGTTGAAGCGTTTTCTAAGAACTTGGTGGCTTTTTATAGCATTAATCAAATAGCAAAAATACTAAATAAGACTTATCCTTATGTTAACAAAAGAGTATCTTATCTGATTGATGATGGCATACTCAAGAAGATTGTTTTGGGCTCTTCTCATTTATGTTCACTTAATCTGGATAATGATAAGTGCCTAATTCTTCTTTCACTTATTGAGATTGAGAAAAAAGATATGTTCTTGAAAAGGAACGCAGAGCTCAGAGGGGCCTTGGAGCTATTGAAAAAAGAGATAAGCAAAAGGACAATCCATTGTGTTTTGCTTAGCAAAGAAAAGATAGTCTTTGTTCTTGAGGACCCCCAATATTCAATAGTTATCCAAGGCTTCCAGAGCACTGTTGTTGGTAAAGAAGGTTTTCTTGATTTGTTGCTAAATAAAGATGTTTTACAAGATCATGTCATAGTTTATGGTTTTGAAAGATATTTTGAGTTTGTTAAGGAGGTTGAGAAAGAGCTTAGGCTAAAAAATATGCCTATTTGAAAAGATGAAAAAAGAGATGAGTATTAAAGGCATGAATAAGAACTTGGAGATTTTATTAATCATATTAATCTTAGGTATTATAATAATCGGTTATGCTTCAATAAGTGGGATTGCATCTGAATCAAATCAAGAAAAATTGTCTATTGAAAAGATATACTATTCTACTGGTGAAGATGTTTTCATACATGTTTTGGGACCAATTGAAGGCAAAGAGCTTTTCATAATTCATGGAGATCAAGTTTATAGGTACGCGGGGAATGTTAGAACTGTTACTGTGTTTAAGCCAAAGGTTCCTGGTAATTATACAGTTAAGCTGCTTGATAAAGAGGATGGAACAATAACAGCCTCTAATTTTTATGTTGTTGACATAGCCAGTGATGAAGGAGGTGAGCAAGAGGTTGAGATTGAATTAGATGAGAGTGATAATCTATCGAATGATGTAATAAGCATAGATAAGATCAGTTACAATTTAGGAGAAGGGGTGTATATTAGGCTGAATGTTAATGTTTCAAGTCTTGTGATATGGTTTGGGAACAATAGTTTACATTACCTTGGGGAGTTTAATGAGAAGATTGTTTTCATACCAAAGCAGGTGGGTGAGTATAAGGTTGTGATAACACTTGAAGACAACAGTGTAATAGAAAAGATTTTCTGGGTTGTTTTTAAAGAGGAACCAGTTGAACCTCAGATTAATGTTTCAGAAGAGCTAAAGCAAGCTTTGAAGTTAATAAAAAGAGATGGAGAGTTCATTGATTACAATATCAATTCTATTGAAGATGTTGGTGGTTTTGTAAATGTTGAGTTAGGTTTTGAGAGTAATATTGTTAAGAGTATAAGTTTTGATGGGTTGTTGATTGAAGAGGAAGGGATTAATCTGAAGATAGATGAGGTCCAAAAAGATATTCCGGAACTTAGAGGTAAAGGTGTGCAAAGGATTTATGCAATAGATCCAACTGAGCTAAATTTCTCAAGAGCAGTTGTTACAGCAGTTGCAGAGGGTAATGAATTATACAAGTGTAAGGATTGGAACTTTGAAGAACAGATTTGTGAAGGCACATGGGAGAAGTTGATGGATATTGTGCCAGGGCAAGAGTATTCGTTTGTATTAACACCCGATGATCCTGGTTATGCTGAGACAGATATCACAATAATTGATGTTCAGAGCTATCCTACTGTTGGTGGCAACTGGGAGGTTAGGTTTAACACAACAGGCATGGCTGATTTGACAATAACTGTTTTTAATGGCACAACTTGGAGCAATGTGAATGAGGATAATGACTTAAAGTTTTTGGAAACAAGATGTGGAAACAATGTTTTGGAATATGAATGGATAAATAACAGTGTGTTCATTTCTAACTACAGCTGTGATGAAACAGGGTATGAAATAAGCAAGGTTTTGACATGTGGTAAACATACGTTGGAATTCAAGTTTGGGAATGATACTAAGTATGCATATAATGAAGCTGGTCTTTGTGGAGGGACTCCAAGCAACTGTAGTAATCACAATAATCAAAATGATTGTTTGGCGTGTGGGTGTGCATGGGTTCTTGTTAACACAACTATGGTTAATGAGTCATTTGAAGGTGCCACATTCCCTCCAACCAATTGGGAGATAGATGACACTCAATGGAGCAGGTCAAATGCAAGGGCCTCTAATGGAAGTTGGTCAGCAAGGTTTGATGGTTCTGGTGGTGGAATTAACACTTGGCTGATGACGCCTACTGGAGATTACTCAGATGCAGATGCGATTTATATTGATTTCTATTATTATGAGTCTGTTAACAGTGACAGTGAATTTACTATTGATTATCTTAATAGTAGCAGTAGTTGGAATGAACAAAGCACATTAAATGATGGTGGCACATGGGGGCATTACACAGATACAATTACAGATTCCCAGTATTTCTATAATGGTTTTAGAATTGAGTGGGATAATGACGATATTGAGGCTGGTGATTATGGCCATGTTGATGGGGTTTTGATAATAAAACGAGTATATCAATGTTCTGGAACACCAAGCAGTTGTGGAAGCCATAGTGGCCAGACTAACTGCACATTGTGTGGTTGTAGTTGGGATAGTGCACCAAATGTAACATCTTTAAATTATCCATCTAATGGGGCAAATATCACTTCAACATCAGTTAATTTCAACTTCACAGCCACGGATGATCATACAATACAGAACTGCAGCCTTTACATGAATATATCTGGTTGGACAATTCAGGGTACTGCTTTTAATGTGACAAATAACACAAATACAAACATTACAGTCAATCCATCAGATGGCAAATATATTTGGAACATAAGGTGCTGGGATAATGCAACTGTTCCTAATGATGATTGGTATTCTACCAATTATACTATTACAATTGATAGAACAGGGCCAACAACCACTCTTGACAGACCCCAGAACTTCACAAATATTTCAACAGCCACTTATACTGTAAATGCAAGTGCTACTGATGCATTATCCAATGTAGACACTGTTTCTTTCTATTATAGGAAAAATTCAACTGCATCATGGGGGTTTATATGTAGTGACAATTCTGGTCCAATGTATGAATGCACATGGAACATGGTTGGGTTAAGTAGTGGTAATTCTTATCAGGTGAGGGCTTTTGCAAATGACACAATAGGTAATATTGGTAATAACAACACCCACACAAATATCACTGTTGAGGTTCTACCAACAATCAGCAACACAAGTTGTTATAAAGCTGGTGTTGGATGGGTTAATTGCACAACTATTGCATTTGGGGATACGCTTGATAGTGTGAGAACAAACTGTACTTCTAATTCTGGCGGGTCAATAAGCAATGTTTCTTTTATGCTTAAGAATGTTGATGATAACAAAGTGTACTTTAATGCTACATTAACAAATGAATCTGGTTCAGAATTGAATCTGTATGCAAACTCTTATGGTGGTGATTGGGCAAATAGCCCTGAAGAGGCTGATAATCAGCCAGATAGTGCAGTTGCATGGGACGAAACTGATAATGGGAATGAGTTATATACTCATAATTTTGTTGGGTTACCAGAGGCTGGTACTATCAACAAGGTTTATTTAGCACTAAGATCAAACTTTTCTAATCCAGCTATAGGTAATGATGAGCTAACATTAAAATATAGTCTAGATGGTGGCACAACATGGAAGAATCTTGATGGAACTGCTTATAATGGTGCTAGTGTTGCAAACCAGAGTGGTAGTTTGAGAAATGATTATTACCAGATCACTGGTAGTCTTAGCTGGAGTGATTTGAGCAACATATACTTAGGAGTTGAGGGCATGCAAGTTGGTTTGCCTGATGATGAGGTTGCAAGCATAGATGCTATTTGGTTAAGGGTTAATTACAGTAGTGAGTATTGGGAGTATGATGTTTCAGATATGACAATATATGATTCTGGATTGTTTAACTTGCATATCACTTGCAGGGAAAATCCTGTAATGGAAGAGGATATCAATTGGAGCATTCCTTATGGTAATTTGTCTGCTCAATTGATTAGTCCTTCTACTCATGTTAATGTTACTAGAAATCGTTTCTTTAATTTCACAGCAAGAGTTACTTGTAGTGGTGGAGAGTGCGGGGATGTAAATGCGACACTTGACCCTACAAACTGGTGGAATTCAAATTGGGATTATAGGATGCAAATTAATATAACAGAAAATTCTGGAAGTGCAGTTAGTAATTGGACAACCAATGTTTCTATTGATACTCAGACTTTGGTCTCTGCAGGTAAGATGAATGCTGATATGAGTGATTTAAGAATAATAGAAAATGGTACTGAGATTGCTTATCATATTGAACCTAACACAAATAACACTGCAAATACAATAATTCATTTTAAAACAGATTTAAGCGCTTCTCAGAAAAAAGATACTGTTTTTTTATATTATGGAAATTCTGGTGCAAGTACTCCTACTTATGATTATAATTTAGTCTATATGTATTGGGATGATTTTAATAGAACCGACAAACCAGATATTACAACAGAGGCTAATTATAGTAGTGTTGGCGGAGCTACATGGAACATAACTAATAATAAGTTAGTTGCTTCAGGAGGTTCTGGAGACCCAAATAAATTATTAATAGATTATTTAGGTTCAAGTCCTTCTTTTACTAATGGTGTTATTGTTGTTAAAATGCAAATTACTCAATGGACTGATGGCGATGCTTATAGGTTCGGCCCTTCTTTAAGAATGGATGGTTCAGGAGGAGCAGGAAGAGGTTATTGTTCATTATTACATAATAATGACGGGGCTTCAGGAGAATTAGATTTGTTAAATGATGGGGTTTCTTGGTTCCAGGAAGGAAGTTATGCGTGGAATCAAAACACTTGGTATTATCATAAATTTATGATCATAGGGCAAAATACTTGGAATAAAGTTTGGTTAGCAATAACTGCTGAGCCAAGTTCATGGAATTATGCAAATGTGGCTTCAGGTGGTTCAAGAAATTCAGGTTATTATGGATTAACTGCTTCAAACACAAATACAGGAACTCCAAAAGCAGAATACGATGATTTAAGAGTATATAAAGCAATGAGTAGTGCTCCGAGTTATACTTTAGGAAGTGAAGAAAATAATTCTGGTAAAGGAGTAGTCCCTTTGAATTCTGGAACTCCATTCTACACAACTTCTGATAATCCTATGAACTCTTCTTATAGATATTGTTTAGCTAATATGACAGATGGTAACAATTGTGATACAACCTGGCAAGTCAACGCGACAGGTAGTGCTAATACAACTTGGGAGTTCTTTGTTACATATGCATCGATGAATTACTCTGCAAATGTTAGCGCTGTTAATACATCTGCAGTAAACATTACAATAATCAACAACATTGCACCAACAGTTGATTCAGTTTCAATAGATCCATTACTACCAAGTCCAAGTGATGATTTAAATTGTACATTTACAGTATCAGATTCCAGTGCTCTGGATACATTAACCGCTAATGTAAGTTGGTATAAGGGAAGTGCTTTATCTTATTCAGAAGTTGTTAGTGTAACTAGTGGAGTTAAAACTAATGCTATCTTAAATTCAGGAAACACTTCCAGTGGTGAGTACTGGCATTGTGGTGTTACACCATATGATCAAATAGAATATGGAACACAGGTTAACTCTTCTGCTATTCAAATTCTGGCATCCCAACCTCCTGTGGTCAACCAGATTTGGTGTTATGAAGATGGCTCAACCTGGACTCAATGTGAGAATATTTTATATGGAGACAGTTTAAAAGCAGTAAGGGCTGATTGCACAGATCCTGATGGTTATGTTGTAAATGCGACGTTTACATTAATCAATGTTGAGGATTCATATACTTTTTTCAATAACTATACCAATGATAATTCAACAGGTTATTTTGTTTTCAATAATACTGACATTACAATAACTGACTCAGGAACATTTAACCTCTCAGTAACATGTTATGATAACTCCAGCACTTCCGGTTCAGGATCATCCAATTGGACAGTTCCTTGGGGAAGTTTGGTCGTAGAATTAATTAACCCTAACGAAGATATAAACGTTACTCAGAACAAATTCTTTAATTTTACGGCAAGAGTAAATTGTACTGGGGGAGAGTGTGGATATGTAAGTGCAACACTTGACCCTGAGAATTGGTGGAACACATCCTGGGATTACAGAAGAAAGATTAATCTTACAGAGAAATCAAACAATATACTTACAGATTATCAATTCAATGTAACCTTGAATACGCAATCTCTTATTTCTGCTGGTAAAATGAGGAGTGACTGTGGAGATGTAAGATTCGTGGACAGTTCAAATAATGAATTGGATTATTGGGTTGAATATGGTTGCAATACAAGTTCAACTTTAATATGGGTGGAGTACTCACTCAGCGCCTATGGCAATGCCTCAATTTATGTTTATTATGGTAATTCTACAGCACAAAGCCAGAGCAATGGAACAGAAACACTGTTTTTATACGAGGATATGTCAGGTCCTCCAAGCGGGAGCCTTACTGGTTCTGCAGCGTATGTAGATTCAACAGTAGGGGTAAGGCTTACTCCTGTTGCTAATGATCAGTTGGGTTATCTATACTGGCTAAAAAATCCAGGACCTGGTTTTTACGGTAGATATGAAACCTGGGCAGGCGGTGGAACAGGAGCTGATTCTACATGGATAGGTGTACACGATACATCTGTAAGTTCAGGCAGAGAAGATATTGTAAATGATGGTTATCACTTTACTGTTGATGAATGGACAGATCCAGATGAAAGAGTAGCATTTACAAAAAGTACTACTGATAATGGTCCTTCTATTGCTGAGTGGAACCCTGTTGCTGCATTGGATGATTCACAATGGCACAATCTTTCAGTATATTTTTACAATAATGGTACTAGAGCGAATGCATTGATCTATTATGATGGGGTTTTAAGAGTGAATGGGACAGATTCAAGTCCGCAGAGTACAGCAGGTAACTATTTCTTTTTAGGAGGAAGAACAGGAGGAAGCACAAACGAACACAGAGTAAGAACAATAGAAATCAGAAAGTATGTTTACCCACAACCAACAGTAGAATTGGAACAGGAAATTCCTCAAAACAAGGGTATAATACCAATGAATTCAGGAGATCCTTTTTACACAGTTACAGCAAACCCTATGTTTTATCAAAACAATTCCTGTCTAGCAAATATGAAGAGTGGTTCAAGTTGTAATACAACTTGGCAAGTTAATGCCACTGGTCTTACTGGAATTCCATGGGAGTTTTTTGTAACCTATGATGCTGAGAATTATTCAAGCTATGTTTCTTCAGCAACTACTAGCAGAATTAATATAACCATAATTCAAAATGTTCTGCCAAATGTTTCATATATATTATTAACTCCTTTGTATCCTTTACCAGAAGAAGATCTCTATTGTAATTTTACTATAATTGATGCAAATTATTTTGATACACTTTCAGCCAATATAAGCTGGTATAATAGTAGTGTTTTAATATATTCTCAGTTAATGAATGTTTCAAATGGAGTTCAAACTTATTCAATTTTAAGCAGTGAAAATACATCTCTAGGAGAAACATGGTGGTGTGGTGTAATTCCATTTGATAATGATGGCCATGGTTCTCAAGTAAATTCATCTAATGTAACGATTGTTGCAACAAAGCCACCAGAGATTAATGAGATACAATGCCAAATTAATAATGGCTCATGGGGTGCATGTTCAGGTTTGTCATTCAATGACAGCCTCACTGCAATAAGAGTAAATTGTACTAGCGATTATTTCACGGTTGTAAATGTAACAGTTAATTTGACAAATATTCCTGACTCTAACTTATTTTATACAAATACAACTTTTACAAATAATAGTGATTGGTGGATTATTAATAAAACCACTAAAATAAATGATTCAGGTGAATTTAGAATTGATGCATTGTGTATGGATAATGAATCAAGCATAGACATTGACTATACAAACTGGACTATTCCTTGGGGTACTTTAGTGGTTTCTCTTGTTGATCCAGATGGTGATATTTCTGTTGAAAAGGATGAGTTCTTTAGTTTCACAGCCCAGGTTAGCTGTGTTGGAGGAGAATGTGGGGATGTTGAGGCAATATTAGACCCTCATCAGTATCCAATATCAATGCAAAAATCCTATTCTCCAATAACAGAACCAGTATATGAGAAAAGAGTAGAGGATATAGTAGGAGATGTTATAATTAACGATGTTCAAACAAATAAGAAGGTAGGAAACTCCAGATATCCTAATGGTTTAATTACCTTAAATTCTAAAAAGCCAATCTATAGACTGGGGGAAAGCGCTGAATTGATCTCCATAGTTCTTGATAAGAAAGGAGAATTTGTTTCTAATGAGAACCTACAATTAACAATAACAAAGCCAGATGGAACAAAAGAAAGAGTTTATTCATCTCAATTCAAAGAGCTAAGACCTGGGCTTTATGAATTTGTATATGGTCCTTTACAAATTGAAGGAGTTTATGGTTTGGAAATTACTACAATAAATAGTAGCGTTAAAGATGTGCTGTACACCTTATTTGAGGTGAAAGAGGATTATGTTTTTGATATTATAAGAGAAACTCCAATTGCTATAGATCCCTGGGAAAGTGACTTTGAATCAACAATACACATTAATTCATTGGAAGGAACCAATCAATACAGTTTTGTTGAGACCATTCCTTCAGAGTGGGAGATCATTGAGGCTAATAATGCTTACGTATGGTATTCAGATAAGGAAACACAAATCATTTGGTCTGACCTTAGAGGCAACTCAACAGTGAGTTATCAGGCGAAGATTCCCAAGATCTCTCCAAATAGGTATAAACTAGAATCTTATATTTTGCATGATGGTCAGTTTTTTGAAGAAGCAAGGCCTTGGTTGGTTGCAGTTGACCCATTAAACTACTATTCTGCTTATACAGATAGCCTATCAACTTACTCAGATGGGACATATACTCAAGCAGATGCTGGTGATTATTCAGATACCCTTGTTGCAGATTGTACAGGTGGAACATGCACTTCATCTAATTCATGGGAAACAGGATTTCAAAATCTTACTAATGCTGAGCCTTATGATTGTGAATTAAATGCCACATTATCATTCAATGTTAGCGATTTAAATCCTGAATACTTGAAGAATGTGACAATCACTTGGGGTGGGTGCTGGCATGGTGATGAGGTTTTAACAAGCAATAATTGTGACAATGGTGATAATCCTGAATTTGATGACGGAACTGGTGGAGGAAGCTTTGATATGTGGATTTTGGGGCCAGATGGGTATGAAAAATTGGATTGTGTTTCAACTGTTGGAAGCGAGTGTGGTGCAGGCAGCGAAATAAACCTTGGGACAGATGCCTCTGCTCCTGGATGGGGAGATGCTGATGATTATAATACTTTCAGATACAGAAAAACAATCAATAGCAGTTATGCTGATGATAATATAATTACAATTAAGTGGAGAGTATTTGGAACAAGTGTTTGTGGTGATACTGATGCAGATGATGACATAATTATGATTATTGATTATGCAAACCTAACAGTTGGTTGGGAGTATCTGATTAAGAGTGGGATGGTATCTACAATAAATGGAACCGAACCATTTTATACAATTGATTCCAATCCACAAAATAAATCAGATGATAGTTGTCTTGGTGGAATGGTTGATGGCAGAAGCTGTCAAATAACATGGGATGTGAATGCCACAGGTGGTATTGGTACAACACATGAATTCTATGTTATTTTCAATTCAACACAATATCCTATATATGTTGGTCACAATGAAACAGATCATATATATATTACAATAGAAGATACTTCAAGTGTTCCACCAGTGGTTACATTAGTAAGCCCAAATAATAATTCCGCAACAAATAATCCATCAGTTGTATTTAATTGTTCTGCCACAGATAATAATGGATTATTTAATATGACTCTTTATGCAAATTTTAATGGTACCTTTAGAGCAAATGGTACCAACAACATAGGTGGGACATCAAATAGTACTACTTTCACTAGAACTTTACAAGAGGGGATTTATATTTGGAACTGTCTAGCGTATGATGATGATGATAATTACGATTGGGGTAATACTAATAGGACATTAACAGTTGATACAACAAAACCATCGATTAATTTAGCAGCACCAGATGAGAATTCAACTTTCTACGTTGGTACAATATTATTCAACTTTACAGTTTTTGATAATCTTGATTCTGTCTTAATTTGTAACATAACAATAGATTCGACTGTTGAGGACGCCAATTTTAGTTCAAATAATGCTTCATTAACATCTCGTCCAATAGGAAGTTTAGAACAAGGGAATCATTCTTGGAATGTTGCTTGTGTTGATAATGCTGGCAACTTTAATACCAGTAAGACAATAAACTTCAGCATTATTGATCTTCCACCAAATGTGACACTTGTGACACCTGATAATTACTCACAGAATTCAACATCAATAGATTTACAATACAATGCAACTGACAACAACGATGTTACAAAGGCTGATTTATATATAAATAGTGTTTGGAATGATAGTAGCTCAGAGGTTGGGAATGGTGAAATTAGTACATTCACAGTAGGAAATCTAGTGGAGGGGAGATATAACTGGACTGTAAATGTGACTGATATCAGTAATTTAACTGTACAGGCTACTGAAAGATGGTTTTTTATTGATTTCACAAAACCAAGCATAGTTTTATATGCGCCTGAAGACAATCATTCAACTAATCAAAGTACTATTTATTTTAACTTTACAGTCACTGACAATCTTGATGCTGATAAGATATTAGTGTGTAATATTACTATTAATGGTGGTGTGTATGATGAGAATTTCAACGCTAACAACGGGTCACTAACATCAAGACCTATAAATAATATCCCTGATGGGGTAAGTTATTGGAACATAACTTGTGTTGATGATGCTGGAAATTGGAACACAAGTGAGACTAGAAGCATAAATGTTAGTTCTCCCCCAAGTGTTGAACTAAATTCCCCTGAGGACAACCACTCACAGAGTTTAGGAGATATTACTCTATATTACACTCCTACAGATAATACCGGATTTAATAATTGTGATCTTATATTGGATAATGAAATAAACCAAACCAACTCATCAATCAACAATGGTTATCAAAATAATTTTACTCTGATTGGACTCAATCCAGGCTTTTACAATTGGACAGTTAACTGTACTGATCTCTCAGGTTTAAGTACACTTGCGTCTCCTGTTAGAAGATTTGTTATTGATAGTACTGAACCAACTATAACATTACACTCACCACTACCTAATGCATCTGTTTTCGGACCATTAATAAAATTCAATTTTACAGTGACAGATGATGTTTCTAATTTACTCTATTGTAACTTGACACTAGATGGTGAGGTTAATGAATCAAACATCCCCGCAATTAATGGCTCTGTTATTAACCAGACTATAACAATAAATTTGGATGGTGTATATTGGTGGAATTTAACCTGTTGGGATGATGCTTACAATACCAATACAAGTGAGACAAGGAATTTTACAATATACAATCCCCCTTATATAGCTCTGGTGAGTCCTGATAATGGGACCATTTTGGATTATCGTGAAAATGTAAATTTTACTTATATCCCTGTTGATGCTGATGGTCTGGGAAATGCGTCTCTCATAATAAATAATGTTAAAACTGAGAATGACACGAGTCTTGAGAATGGTGAGAAAAATTCATTTTTATTCAATTTTTCAGAAGATGGTTTGTATTATTGGACTATAAATGCTACTGATATTTATGAACTGGAGGGAACAGGATCGCCTCAAAGGCAATTGATAATAGATACTACTTCCCCAAACATCACGATAATCACTCCATACAATAACGAAACTGTTACTTGGAATAATGTAACTTTCAGTTTTTCGGTCACAGATAATTTAGATGATGAGTTAATATGTAATATTACTGTTGTAGATAGTGTGGAATGGGAAAATGTTAGTGTTTCAAATGGAAGCACAGTTACAAGGTATAGTGAGTTATATGATGGCAATTACAATTGGTCAGTAACCTGTATTGACCATGCAAATAATACTAATTCATACATTTTGATAAACTTCACAGTTGAAGCTCCTCCAAATGTTACTTTGAATTTCCCTATAGACAATTATAGAACAACTAGTCAAGATATGACATTTAATTATACTCCGTATGACTATTTTGGATTTAATAATTGTTCATTATATATTAATGGGGTGTTCAATAATAGCGATTCAAGTATAGAGAGGAATGAACCCAATTACTTTGATCTTACAAACATTTCGGATGGGTATTACAATTGGAGTGTAGAATGTATAGATGAAGCTCCTGATCTAAATCCTTACACAGCACCTTATGAGAACTTTACAATAGATACTCTTGGACCATCGATAGTACTTAATTATCCTGGTGAAGGACAAGCAATCAATTATAACAATATAACATTCAACTGGACGCCAACAGATGCACCTGGAATAAACATCACTTGTAACCTCACTATTGATAGTGCTGTAAATGTTACAAACATTACAAATACGAGTGGTACTAATTTCCTAGTAGAGGTTAATGGATTAGCAGATGGTGCTCACAACTGGAGTGTATCATGTGTTGATGATTTGGGTAATAGCAACACAAGCTTTACTGGCAATTTCACAATAAATCAGCCTGATTTGTTTATCAACAATTCTATGATCTCTTTTAACAATAGTAATCCTGATCTAAATGAGAATATTACAATATTTGCCAATGTTAGCAATATTGGGGGGATTGATGCAAGTAATGTATTGGTTGAGTTTTGGGATGGCTTACCTGGAAGTGGAACATTTATAGGAAATAATACAAAAGATGTTGG
Organism: uncultured Methanosarcinales archaeon; assembly: GCA_964354685.1. Taxonomy (GTDB): domain Archaea; phylum Nanobdellota; class Nanobdellia; order Woesearchaeales; family JAGVZT01; genus CAYHAM01. The sequence goes on along the minus strand of CAYHAM010000006.1, from coordinate 57,926 downwards.
TTATAATGCAACAGTCACTTTTAATATTTCATGGATTATCACTGCTGGTTATCATACAATTTGGGTTGTTGTTGATCCTGATGATAATATAGCTGAGCTTAATGAGAGCAACAACAATGCCACAACAAACATATCTGTGCTTATTTCTACAATAAATAGCCCTCAGAATGACTCTTGGCAAGATAATGAAACAGTTGAGATAAACTTTACACTTCAGGACTTTACCAATGGATCTATCAATTACAGCATATTTGTTGATGGTATCCTTAATGGCCAGAATGGTAGTGCTAGTGATAATGTGAGCAAGCTGTTGAATGTTACATTGAGTGAGGGTGTGCATTATATAATTGTGCAGGCTACTGATAATTTGAGTAGGAGTAAGAATTCAACATCTCTAAAGGTAAATATAGACTTGAGCAATCCATCTCCTATTTTTGAGACTGCTAATCAAACATGGTTTAATGACACAACTCCTGAAATATTGTTTAATATAACTGACAATTTAGATGACATTTTAAATTATACTCTATATGTAAATGGGAGCCATGAGGCCAATGGCAGTGTGAACAATGGCACTACAACTTCAATTAACCTAAGCTCAAAAACAGATGGTGTTTATGAGCTTGTTTTGGAGGCAAGTGATGAGGCAGGGCATGTTGTGAACTCAACACCAATAATAATTTATATTGATACAACCAAACCTTCTATTAATCTAACTTACCCACCACAAGGAGTTAATACAACCTCAACAACAATTGAGTTGAACTTTTCTGTTAGTGATAATTTGGATAGTGAGCTTATTTGTAATCTAACCCTAAATGGTGATGTTTATAGGCAAAATATTGTTGCATATGTTGATACTGAGATTAATACAACTATTAGTGGTTTGAATGAGACAACGTATTATTGGAATGTCACTTGCGTAGATAATGCAACAAACTGGAATATAAGTGAAACAAGGAGTTTTAATGTGTATCTGGCTCCGGTTGTGGAGTTAATAGTTCCTGCACATGACACTTGGAATAATAGTGAGAATATAACTTTCTATTTCAATGTGAGTGATGATACTGGAATTGAGAATTGCAGCTTGATATTTAATGGGCAAATTAATGATACAAGGAACAGTAGTGAGATAACAAACAATGCTGTAAATAATTTTACTGTTTATGATATCAAATCAGGGTATTACAACTGGAGTGTGAATTGCACTGATAACACCTCCTTGTATGTTGAAGGCAATAGCACAACGTGGTTGTTAAAGGTTGATAGGATAAAACCATTCATTAACCTAACTCTGCCTGTAAACGGTTATAATTCTAGTTCGCTCACCCTTGATCTTAATTTCAGTGTAATTGATAATATGGATGATGAGATGAGATGTAATTTAACTGTTAATGGCTCTGTGTATAGAGAGAATTTTGCTGCTGCTAATAATTCAGAGATTAATACAACCTATACTGCTACTGGTGAAGGCACATACTATTGGAATGTTACATGTTGGGACAATGCTAGCAATATTAATACCAGTGAAACAAGATCATTTAATGTTGTTATTCCACCTATTGTAATCCTTGACAGTCCACCAGACAATAGTTGGAGCAATGCTGAGAATCAGACCTTTTACTTCAATGTGAGCGATGATACTGGTATTAACAATTGCTCATTGATACTCAATGGGCTGGTTAATGTTACAAAAAATAGCAGTGAGGTAACAAATAATGCCAAAAACAATTTCACTGTGTATAATATAAAATCAAACCTCTACAATTGGTCTGTTGAGTGTTATGACGACTTTAATACCAGAGGTAATAGCACAACTTGGAGACTAAACCTTGATAGGATCTTACCAAGTATTAATTTGACATGGCCACAAGAGAGTTATAATTCTACATCATTCACACTTGATTTGAATTTCACTGTCATTGATAATATGGATGATGAGTTGAGGTGTAACTTGACTGTGAATGGTTCTGTGTATAGGGAGAATTTTGTTGCTGATAACAACACAGAGATTAAAACAACATACACTGGAAGTGTTGAGGGTTCTTATTATTGGAATGTGAGTTGTTGGGATAATGCTAGCAATATTAATACCAGTGAAACAAGAACATTTAATCTTGCTGTTCCACCAAATGTTACATTGGTTAATCCTCCTAATGGTTCATGGAGTAATGCAGAGAATCAGACATTCTACTTTATAGTGAACGATACTACTGGTATTAGAAATTGTTCCTTGATATTGAATGGGGTAATCAATGACACAAAGAACAGCTCAGAGATAATTAACAATGCAATGAATAACTTTAGTGTTGTGAACATTGCCACAAAATTCTATAACTGGAGTGTTAATTGTACTGACGTGTTCGGTGCAGAGGGTAATAGCAGTACCTGGTTGTTGAGGGTTGATAAAATAAATCCCTCAATTAATTTGGTTTATCCATCTAATGGATTGAATTACACAAACACAATAATTGACTTGAATTTCACAGTTACTGATAATATGGATAATGAAATGAGGTGTAATCTCACTTTGAATAATGGTGTAATCAGAGAGAATTTTGCTGCTAATAATGGCTCTGAGATCAATACAACAGTTTCTTGGTTGAATGAGACAACTTATTATTGGAATGTGAGTTGTTGGGATAATGCCACCAATATTAACACTAGTGAGACCAAACATTTCTTTGTGTATATAGCTCCAAATATAACATTGGTCAGCCCAGCGGATAATAATTGGACTAATGTTGAGAACCAGACTTTCTATTTTAATGTGAGTGATGATACTGGAATTGAGAACTGTAGTTTGTTACTAGATGGACAAATAAATGATACAAAGAATAATACAGAGATAATTAACAATGCAATGAACAACTTCACAGTGTATTATTTAAATGGAAGCTATAGTTGGGCTGTTGAGTGTTATGATAATACATCGCAACATATGTATACAATTACGAGTAATCGCACTTTGTATGTTGATATTATTGCACCATATCCATACATTGAAACTGCTAATGGCACATGGTTTAATACCACTACTCCAACAATTTATTTCAATATAACTGATAATCTTGATCAGGTTTTAAACTATACATTCTATGTTGACGGAGTAAAGAATGTGAATGGTACTGCTACCAATGGTAGTACAAACTCAACAAATTTAGTGGGTGTTGGGGAAGGATCGCATGAGATTATACTCGAGGCATTTGATAATGTTAATAATATTAGAAATTCAACACCAATAACAATTTATGTTGATATTACAAAGCCTTCTATTAATTTAACTTATCCAGAGGAGGGTCACAACAGTTCATCTACCTCTGTTGAATTAAACTTTACTGTAATTGACAATCTTGATGATAATCTTACATGTAATTTGACTATTGATGGTTCTGTTTATAGGGCAAACTTCAGTGCATTGAACAACACTGAAGTTTCAACAATTGCAACTGATCAGGGTCCTGGATGGCATTATTGGAATGTTACTTGTTGGGATAATGCAGGAAATTGGAACACAAGTGAAACAAGGTCTTACTTTATTGAGGTGCCTGATCTTACGTTGAATAATTCAGATATTGTGTTCAATCAAACCTCATTTAGTGAAGGTCAAAATGTAACAATCAATGCAACAATTTACAATATTGGTAATGGGGACGCTGCTAATATAACAGTGCAATTCTTTGAAGGTTATCCAGGTAGTGACAATCAAATAAACGGGAACAAGACAATTAACAGCTTACCTCTAGGGACAAATGCAACTGTAAATACTACATATATTGTCAAGATGGGGTCCACAAACATCTATGTTGTGGTTGATCCGCCTTTGGCAACAAATGGTTCAATTGTTGAGGCAAATGAGTCTAACAACCTTGCTTATAATATAATCATTGTTGGCTCATATGAGATAGTGATTGGTAATATTACAGGATTGTTACAGCTCTATGACACAACAAACATGTCGTTGTTTGATTGGAATGTTAGTAATTATACAAATAGTAACATCTATGTTGTTGATTCTGATAGCATAGTCAAGTGGGATAGTTTACAGGCAGTATCAAGGGATACAATCAATGGCCTGCAGATGGATGACTTTGATGAGGCAGATACTGCTATGAACATGACTCAGAATCCTGATTCAATAAACACGACATGGACTGAGAATGGGGGTGTGAGATTATCAATGGGCTGGGTTGCTTATGGCAACACAATCAACAATGTTGCAATTGTTAACTCAACAAACACATCAAACTTTGTTACTGGAATTTTATGGGATTACAATGATCCGAACAATGGAGAATATAATGGTACCCAAGATGTTGTGTTTATCACAAAGGTTAATGAGAATAAAACAGGTATGTATGGGGTTTATGATTTTGAGATTAGGGTTCCTGCTATGTTAAGAGGATATATACAACCAAATACCCAAAACAGTGTGACATTTTATGTTGAGATAAAATGATAGAAGAGATGGTTAGGAAAGAAAAATGGATTTTTGTAGTGTCAATTATGATGTTGTTTATACTCCAAATAATAAGCATCAAGGGTTTTGAAGAAGAATTCTTTCAGCCAAGAGGGATACTAAGTGTTGATAAAACAAGTTATGCTCTAGGAGATTCTGTTAATGTTTGTATTGGCGTAGATGATTTTGGGGATTTGTCTCTTTTTGTGATTGTGGAAGAAGATGTTTATCAGTACATGGGTAATTTGGAAAAGTGTATTGAGTTTATACCAAGAAAAGAAGGCAGTTATACAATAAAGCTAGTGAACCATGTTACTTTGGATTTGATTGATGATGTGAGCTTTGAAATAGTGAAAGAAGGGAAAGGGGAAGAAGAGAAGATAGTGACAAGTAAAAGAATCATAAAAACTGACAAAATGGTTTATTCTTTGGGAGAGAATGTGGTTATACAACATGTTGGAGGTATAGTGGCTGGAGAAAGGATTATAGTGGAGTTTGAGGGAAAGGAGTATGAGTTTTTGGGTCAACCAGATAGAATTATGATTTTTGTTCCAAAAGATGTTGGTAATTACACAATTTTAGCAAGGTTTAATGGTGTTGTTATTGATTCTACCAGTTTTGTTGTTAAAGAAGCTGTATCAGGACAAGTGATTGAAGAAGAGATAAAAGAAGAAGGAATAGAAGTCCAAATAGAGAAGAAAATAGAGGGGAAGATTAGTAAGTTTGATATCAAGAGTGTTGCTGGCAGGAATATAAGAGCTGAAGGATTGTTTTACAATAGGAAGACTGGTGGGAGTTTTAAATCAATTGAGAATTTAACTCATGGTTTGTATGATGCTGAGATAATTCCTGAAGAGACTCCAATTAAAAAGATAGAGTTCAAGGATTTGGAGATTAAGAAAGATAATATTGATCTTGGTTTGGCTGCTGTTTCAAAAGAGATTCCTTCTGTTAAAAACAAGGTATGGATACAGGTTTATGCAATTGATCCAACAAGGTTGAATTTTACAAGTGGTGTTGTTAGTGTTGTTGCTAAGGGCGAGGAGCTGTACAAGTGCGAGGACTGGAACTTTGAGGCAGAGGTGTGTGATGGCGAGTGGAAGAAGGTTATGGACATCATTCCAGGGCAAGAGTATTCATTCACAATAACAAAAGAGGATCCTGGTTATGCTGAAACAGGTGTTGCAAGTATTAACACAAAGAGGTCTATCTATCATCCAGGAGAGGTTGCTGAGATCATAATTGTTGTTTTAGACAAGGATGGTCACTTGGTTAAGGACGCTAGTGTTGATTTAATGATTACCAATCCAACCAATTTTTCAACATGGTTGTCTACAAAACAAAACACAATAATTGAGACTCAGAGAGGCATCTATGAAACTAATTATTCTCTTACAAATACCGAGGGCAATTACTCTATGGTTGTTTATGCAACTGGGAGTAATGTTAATAATACGATGTTCTCATACTTTACTGTTAAAGAGTTTTATGAGTTTGATATTTTGAGGCAGACACCTGTTACAACTGATCCTTGGATGGGTGCATTCACATCTTCAATTAAGATTGTCTCCTATGTTGATGAGGTATCATTTGATTTTTCTGAGTCATTGCCACTCAACTTCACTGTTCTAGATAATGGAGGGGCTGTTGAGAGCCTTGCTGATAATAGAAAAATATTATCTTGGAGTGATTTGAGTAACAATTCAGTTGTTAGTTACTCTGCAAGACCACCATTTGTAAGCCCTGAGCTGTACAAGATTGGGAAGGCTATGGTTTATTATAATGGAGGGATATTCACAGAGTTTAGGTATTGGTACCTAGCAGTTGACCCAACATTCTTGGGAATAATGTTTGAAGATTTTACTAATGATTTTTTGAATGCGAGCACTAATACAGAATGCCCTACTTCAGCAGGATGTACTCAAAACATTCCTTGGGGTGAGTTCAATAATTGTAGTGATGCCTATGATGCAGATAGCTTTGATATGTGTATAAACAACTATGGGGTTGTGGGTTATTCTTTACTTATGCAAGAGATGGATGGTTTTAATTGGGGAGGTGGTTTGATATACAAGTTTGATCCAAGCAAATATGATAATATAAATGTGAGGGGTTATCATTATGCTGCAAGCTTAGATGCTAGTGAGTTTTGTAGGATTTGGGTAAATGACTCTAATAGTACTGCAACAATCTACGAATGTGCTAATGGTGCTGCCTGTGATCATGCAAGGGCAGACACTACTCCTCCAACACCAGCTGGTTATACCTTCTTTAATGTAAATCTGTCTTCATTGAGTGGAATCAATTTGTCTGAGAATATTTCAATCCATATAGGTGGTACAGCTGATGGAAGAGCAGACTGGTGTTTCTGGGATAGCATTAATATAACTGGTTTTGCAAATCCACCAAATGTTACCTCACTTGATTATCCTGGTAATAACACAATTGTTATGAGTTTACCAATAGATTTTAATTTCACTGTTACTGACAGCCATGACATTGTTTTAGCAAATTGTACTTTGTGGGCCAATTTTAATGGCACTTGGTTGCCAAATGCCACTGTCTACAATGTGGCAAACAACACAAAGACAAAGATAGCAGTGAGTGTAAAAGATGGGACATATTGGTGGAATATCCAGTGTTTTGACCAAACAGGTTTGTCAGATTGGTATGATGTTAATTATACTGTTACTGTTGATGCTGCCCCTATTGAGAAGACAGTTACAGCAGTTGGTGAGGATACAGAATCTCCTTGGACAACTGTGCAGAGATCTCCTATAGTAAATTTAACACTCAACAAGAATGGGAATTGTAGGATGAGTGGCTCTGATGAGAGCTATGCTGATATGAGTGATAACACTAATTGTAGTGGAAATGGCACAACAAATATAAGCTGTGCTTGGAGTGGTAGCCAATTTCCAATAAATGAAACATATTTGTATGTTGCTTGTAACTCGACAAATGGTTGGGCTGATAATACAACAACTAATGTTAATATTGCTGTTGATATATTGTGCGATGTGCATACTGATTGTCCTGATAACCAATATTGTAATATTCTACAGGATTGTGGTAATGACGAGCTAACTGGTTACCCTTGTTCTGGTAAGGCGTATGGTGATGGCAATGATGATGAGGTTTGCGGAGGGGGGGCTGATACTGGTAAATGTATTAATGACACAAGTTATATATACACCGGTTGGTATTGTAGTGGTGATGCAGATGATTGTGTTTACAACAACACAGGTTATACTTATGATGTGAATTACAGGTTGTGTAACACAACTAATGATTACAGAAGCTGTGATTCTTCAAACTTGTGGGGGGTTTGGGTGTACTGTGCTGATCAAAATCAAGGTGCTAACCTGAGTGCAAGTACCTCAACTCATACTGGTTATAATTGTAGCTATTATGCAATTGATCAGAGCTGTTCAAGTGGTGATCAAGATTCTGGGAACTTTGGTTGTACTGGATCATCAACTGATTGTGGAGATTATGTTTATTTAGAAGGAGGGAGTTGTGGTAGTGTTGCAGCTGATTGTGATGTTGGTTGCGAAGCGAGCTGTGATGTTGACAATGACACAACACCTAGTGTTGTTGATAATATTTGTTATTATGACAAGGCATGCAATGACTCTTGTGCTTGGGTGCAGAACAGCGAGGATGCACCAGAGTTTTGTATTGATGATTATGATGGCGGGGCTTGTGGTTATGATGATAGAACAAATCCAAATGAGACTCAGACATGTTACTGGAGCAGACAATGCTTGGATACTTTTGGAGCTAATCTAAGCTCTTCAGGTGTTTTGAGAGAGGATTATTGTGATTACTGTAATGCGACCAGTAATCAAAGTGGTGATTATTCTCCTGCTCCAACTGCTCCTTGTTCATCTGAATGTACAGATTCAGGTACTATCTATTATGATTCTGGGGTTACCTATGCTGATAGGAGTGATGATTGTGCTAATGGAACAACAACAATTTTGAATGATACTTTGCAGATTGGAGATGTGTGGGATGGAAATAATCCTGCACAATGTAATGATACTGAATGTGATAATGATTGTGGGGCTTTCTTAGATGGCACTTGTCAGGCAGGTAGTTGTGTTTGTTCAGATAATTATGGACCAAGTATTGAGGTCGTCAATCCTGAAGATGATGCCTGGAGCACTAGTACAACTGTCACATTTTATTATAGTGTTAATGATTCTGGATCTGGTGTGGAGAATTGTTCTCTAATAATTGGTGGAGTGATTTCTCAAACCAATTATACTATTATTAAAGAGCAGACTTTAAACTTTACTGAAGATCTGGATAACTCAACTACAACAAATTTTTATGCTCCTGCTGACTCTTATAGTGGTGATTGGGCAAACAATCCGGAGGAAGCAGATGAGGCTCCTGATAATGTTGTTGCATGGGACGAGACTGATAATGGTAATGAACTGTTTACAGCAAACTTCTCTGGCTTGCCAAGTAGTGGGGCAATTAACAATGTTTACCTTGCTTTGAGATCTAACTTTTCAGCAGCTGGTATTGGCAATGATGAGTTGACTTTGAAGTATAGCTTGGATAATGGCACAACTTGGCTTAATTTGGATGGAACTTCGTATAACGGTTCTAGTATTGCTAACCAAAGTAGCAGTTTAAGAAATGATTATTATCCAATTACTGCTTATCTTGATTGGGATGATTTAAGCAAGATATATTTAGGGGTAGAGGGTTTGCAGGTTGGTTTGCCTGATAATGAGATTGTAAGCATAGATGCGATTTGGTTAAGGGTCGAGTACAGCACTGTTTACTTTAATTGGAGCATACGCTGTTATGACAATAGCAGTAATTACAACATGAATGAATCAGAGACAAGGACAATTGGTGTTGATACAACAGATCCCCAGTTGAGCAATCCAAATATAGATAACAATACGTTTGATGTGAATGATTATGTGTGTTTAAATATAACTGTCACAGATACTTACTCTGGTGTTGATAAGGTGCTTGCTAATATCTTAAATCCAGGTCAACCTGCAATAAACATAACCTTATATGACAATGAAACAAGTTCTTGTGATAGTCAAAATGGTGATAATGTTTATTCTACAGAGTATCTATTACAATTCTCTGGCCAATACAACTGGACAATAGCTTATGCAAATGACTCTGCAGCCAATTTGGCTTCCTTAGATATTGGCTTAACTTGGAATGTTACTGCTGCAGGAAACTTGAGTATTAATATGACTTATCCAACCTCTGATATTGAAGTTAATGAATCAAGTGAAACTACCAACTATACATTTGAGATGAATTGCAGTGTAAGGTGTGAGCCAGGTGCTTTGAATTGTACTGATGTTGTTTTGTTTGTACAATACAAAGATAGTTCATGGCAGGATATTACAACTTCAACCATAGACTTAATAAATGATGAAGATAGTTTTATTTGCGGAAATTTAACGATTGGTGGAGATGCATGCAATCGCACCTTTAATATAACTAGTGGGCAAGATTCTGGTAACAATGTTTTTGGGATTAGATGTAAGGTTACGAGTAATAATAGCGCCACAGTTTTTTCCGGTGATGTTAATCTTACAATCAATGACCATCCTTTTGCAAACTGGATTTATCCTGCTAATAATACATGGCTTGGGTTTAGTGTTGTGTTGAATGGTTCTGCTTCTTATGATTCTGATGGAAGCATTAGCAATTATCTTTTCCAACTTGATGACAATGCGGATTTTACTTCACCAATGACAATATGTGACAGTGCGGATGCAAATTGCACATTTAACACCTCTACTCAAGAACAGTGTGCTAACAACACACTAGATTGTTATTTAATGCTGACAGTTACTGACGATAATGGTTTGAAGAACAATAACACAATAATTGTTGGATTTGACACAGCAGGGCCTGTTTCAATTTTGGATAAACCTCAGAATTATACTAACCTAACTGTAAATTCATACACAGTGAATGCGTCTGTAATAGACAATGAGATAGGTAATATAAGTGGGGTTGTGTTTGAGTTTAGGGAAAATAACACAGCAACATGGAAGAATGCTTGCAATGACACAGATGGAGTGCCTTTTGAGTGCTTATGGAATTTCACAGATTATGGAGATAGCAGCAGTTATCAAGTCAGAGTTAGAGCTAACGATACAATTGGAAATTGGGGAGATTATAATACAAACTATAATATTACTATTGACAGAACAGCACCTAGTATTAAATTAGAGGCGCCTGCTGACAATGAATATTTTGTGGAGAATGTTACCTTCTATTATAATGTGAGTGATTTGACTAGTGATATTAGGAATTGTTCACTGGTAATTAATGGAAGTATTAACCAAACAAATTTTAGTGTGCAGGAGGACCAAATCCAGAACTTCAGTTTGTACAACCTTGATGAAGGTGCTTATAATTGGAGTATAAATTGTACGGACATGCTAGGTAATAAAAATGGTTCTGAGTTTAGAAATGTTTATATCGAAAGCACTGGTCCAACCACAACCCTTGATAGACCACCAAACCTTGGGGATATCTCTGGCTCAACCTATATGGTGAATGCAAGTGTTGTTGATATTGGGATTGGGAATATTAGCGTGGTAAGATTTGAGTATAGGACTGGCCCAGCAGCATCTTGGAATTTAGCTTGTGTTGATGATGATGGCAATGCTCCTTATAATTGCAGCTGGGATATTAGTAGCTTAGCAGATGGAGATAGCTATCAATTTTTGGCTTTTGCAAATGACACATTGGGCAATGTTGGTAATAATAATACTCATACAAACATTAAAATTGACAACAATGGTCCTAGCATTAGTTTGATCTCGCCTAGTCCTGGAGCAGAGGATGCTGATGGTAATGTGTACTTTTTGTTCAGTGTTGTAGATGTTGCTTCAGGCATTACAAACTGTTCATTAATAATTGGTGGAACAATAAATAATACTATGTATGCTCCAATGCCTGAAGACCAAACATTGCAATTCAATGTGACAAACATGACAAATGGTGGCTATTATTGGAATATAACTTGCTTTGATGATTTTGATAATAGCTTCCATCAAAACACATCAGAGACAAGGCTATTAACAGTGAATATACAATATATTATGCATGTTAATGTTTCTAATAACAAAGCCAAGTATGAAATGGGGAATGAACTTGCTGATGTTGCAAACATAACAACCAACACAACAGATGCAACACATGACCCATTGGATACGAATGTTACGTTAGATATAATCTTGGGTAATAGCACTGTACCTTGGTGGAACATTTCTTGGCAGAGAAGAAAGCCAATATTTTTGAGTGAGACAGAAAACAGAGAAAGGGTAAATGAAACTATAGGGGTGAGTGTTACTGGATTGAATGGGAATATATCTAGTTGTGTAAATGAGATAAGGGTAATAGAGACAAACTCAAGCAAAGAGGTTCCTGTTAATGTGACTGGAGGGGATAATTCAACGTATTGTGAGATACTCTTTATCGGAAGTGTTTCAGCAAATGCTATTAATGAAAATCGGTACTTTGTGTATTATAATAATTCACAAGCAACTCAGCCAAGTTATTCTTGGCCAAATAATTTGTATCCATATTCTATCCTTTATGATAATTTTGAGGTAGGCACCAACTTCCGGATGTACAATGGATCTTGCCCAACAAATGGAAGTTATGAGTGTATTGATAGTGATCCTTATGATGGCTTTGATGCTTGCGTTGAAAGTGAGTCCTCTACTAGTTATGGTGTTTGTTCATCAACAGATATGAATACTAGTGGGTTGAGAGGGTTTGAATCAACAGGAGGAATAGAGAGGCACACCACCTCAACAGGAGATGGATTGTTTAAATTTGTCAATGCAACACCCTGTGGTGGCAGAGTTTGTGTTGCTATGAATCTCTCATATTATCAAGCTGCAGCCTCAATGGACAGTGGGGAGGGTTCTGCTGTGTTTGTGAATGACAGTGATGCAACTTTGAGATTGATTTCAGACTGTCTGAATGATGAAGCGTGTGAGATTGGAACCACAGCTGGTATGGGAACAAGAGCTGAGTTTGTGATGCAAGATTTGTGTATTGTAAGTGGAGTAAGCTGTAGCGAAGCACTCACCATAAGATTCACCTCATCAAATGTAAAAGCTGATTATGGAACCTCGGATTGGTTTGGTTGGGATGCTGTGAATATAACCGGATATGGTAGAGTGACTACAGGAGTATCCTCAAGTGTTGGAAGCTTGAGTGTTTGGATTAATAAAAGCTCTGGACAGACTGGTTCAGATGGGCTTTGGTCATATTCATGGAATGTTTCTGGCAAACCAACTGGCAATTACACAGCAGTGTCGCTTGGAACAAAAACCCTTTACAAAAATACTTACAATCATTCTTTTTTTGAGTTGACTTATGATGAGGCATCTCCAAGCATTCAGCTTAACACGCCACCAAATGGATCTGAGGCAAATAGTTCTGTTGTTTTCACATATATTGTTAATGATACACATAGCAGCATTGCAAACTGCTCATTGATTATTGATGGGGTTGTGGATGATACTCATTATCCACCAATTTTAGAAGATACAATCAATCCTTTTTATCCAAGGATTCCACAAGGTGGGTGGCATAATTGGAGTGTGAATTGTACTGATTATTATGGTAATGAGAACTCGTCTTTAACTTGGCAAATATGGATAAGACCTCCTGACTTGACTTTGCAAAGCACTGATATAACTTTTAGCGATTACTCAGCTGTTGAGGGAGAGAATATTACAATATTTGCTACTATATATAATATTGGCGGTTCTGATGCTTATAATATAACTGTGCAGTTCTTTGATGGTGATTGGGATAATGGAAGCCAAATAAATGTGAATGTTACAATAGGTAACTTGACAGATCCAAGTGGCAACAACTCAAACAAGACAGTAAATGTTACATGGACTCCAATGATTGGTGCTCACTATATTTATGTTGTTGTTGATCCACCTATAGGAACAAATGGTACTATATTTGAGCTCTATGAGAACAACAACTATGCAAACACAACCTATTATATGCCATCATGGCATGTTTACTATGGGAATGCTTCTGGAAAGGTTGTTTTAAGTACTGTTGAGAATTTGTCTGAAATAGCGTGGAATAGCTCAAGTGGGGGCAATATTTTTGTTGTAGAAACAGGTGCTGATGTTAGTTGGACAAGCCTGCAAGCAATAGGTATAAACACCTCTAACCTAACTGCAAACAATGACTTTGCAGAGATAGATAATGCTATGAACATGTCAACTGCAAATGACTCAGTTTATAAGCTCTACACTAATAATGGTGTTCCAAAATTGAAAATAAGTTTTGTTATATATGGTGTTAATATAACAAATGTGTCCATAGCTAACTCAACAAATACTTCCAACTTTATTACTGGGATATTGTGGGATTACAGTGATCCAAACAATGGAGAGTACAATGGCACTCAAGATCTTGTGTTCATAACAAAGGTAAATGTTCAAAGCCAAGGTAAGTACGGGGTATATGATTATGAAATAAGGGTGCCTGCAAGGCTAAGAGAGTATAAAGAGAGTATATATAATAGTGTCTCGTTCTATATTGAACTAAAGTAGTTTATTAACTTAATTAATTTTTTTATTTTATTTAGTTAATTTACTTTACTAGTTAATTATTTATTAAATTAAACCGATATATGTGTCTAGTAAATCTAAATTCTGGTTTGATATACTAAACCGAAATATTTATATATGAGTATATGTTTTTGTATACCGAAATAGTAAATATTATAGCAGTTTAATGTTAGAGTAAAAGAAAAAGATTAAGGGTAAACGAGAAAGAGTGAATGAAAATGGAAAAGAGTTTATTTACAGAATTCTTGGGTGAAGAGATTACAACAATAGACAGAGTTATGGCTATCTGTTCAGGATTTCTCGTTAAAGGCTTTAGGCAAGTGTAAATGTTTTGTTAATGTTGATGATGTGCTTTTTTGGCCATCAATAGTAAGTGCATAAAGAAAATGTCAAAAGTAAAGGTAAGCGGAGTGTTAGAGAATGATTTCTATAAATCCTGATTTTAAAACTTATGTTCCTATTAGTCAAGGAAATCTAGATCTTGGAATTATAAAAAGAGGTGATCTTCAATGAAGAAGACAATTGCAAACTGGGTACTTATAATTTTGGTTTTGGCTCTAGCAGCAGTTTCTGTTCTAGCAGAATTCCAGAATGTACCTACGCCCCCAAACGAGGAGTTTAGTATATTGAATGTTTCTAGGAGACCTTATGCGGGTGTAAGATCAATACAAGCAGAAGCAGGTAATGTGAGTGAGTTAAATATTAGTACCACTGTGGTAACCAGGGGTTGGCAGGGTTATTATGGTAATATTAGTGGTACTATAACTTTAGATGATGGACTCAACAATACAATGTACTCATGGGACTTGGCTGATCCTGAGGGTGAGATTTACGCAACTAGGAATAGTAGTGTAAATTGGACTGATCCTAATATTCATTGTACAAATATAACAGAGATTCAAACAGAAGAAACTAGGCTCAACTTTAACAATTTGGGGCAAGATATGGATGGTATAAATGAAACATTTAGTCTTACAACGCATCCTGCTTTCAGTGTTGGGAACAATACTTTCACAGCAAGTGAATGTAACTTTACTGTTAGTACATATGTAAATGATGCTGTAGACGCAAACAGGAATTTTAATGAAACTTTGCTTTGGAGCAGCTCTGATAATGGGATGATTTACATGGCATTTATCCACCAAGGTGGCTCTGATGGTTTTAAAACAGGAACAGACAATTATGACTTCCAAATGCTCGTGGCAGAGGATGGGCATGATGGTGACACAAGCCCTGTAGATTATTACTTTTGGGTTGAGATTGAGTAAGGAGCAGTTTTTACTCTTTTGAATACTTATATTATTGTGTTAAAGTTAGTTATATCAATAATCAAGATATTAATTTACTTATTAAATTAATTAATTACTTAATCACAATATCTGCCTATTTAAAATCCTATTTTAATATACTAAACCGAAATATTTATATATGAGTATATGTTTTTGTATACCGAAATAGTAAATATTATATTTGTATAATAGTTTATTACAACGCCAAAGAAAAAGCAAGGTTATGGTGAACGCAAATGCCAAAAAGCATTTTTGAGGAATTCTTAGGTGAGGAAGTCAAAGCTCCCTACAGAGATGGTTCTCAGTTTAAGATTGCTCGCGGAAGGCTAGAGGCAATTGAAAATGGGTTTGTAAAGATTGATGGTGATCTTGGTACTATTATCATCAATGAGAAGAATATAGAGAAAATGTCTATTGTAAAAGAAAGAGGTAATGTGAAAAATGCTGCATACAAATCCTGATTCTAAACATCATGTTCCTTTTAATCAAGGAAAAAATCCGAATTTTTATACTTTAAAAAGAGGTGATCTTCAATGAAGAAGACAATTGCAAACTGGACAATAATAATATTGGTATTTGCTTTAATAGCAGTTTCTGTTTTGGCAGGATATCAAAACGTGCCTACGCCTCCAAACCAGGAATTTACTATAATAAATGTATCTAGAAGACCCTATGCTGGTGTAAGGTATATACAGGCAGAGGCTGGTAATGTGAGTGAGCTAAACATGAGTGCCACTGTGGTAACCAGGGGTTGGCAGGGTTACTATGGTAATATTAGTGGTACTATAACATTAGATGATGCACTCAACAACACAATGTATTCATGGGACTTGGCTGATCCTGAGGGTGAGATTTACGCAACTAGGAACAATAGTGTGAATTGGACTGATCCCAATGTGCATTGTACAAATATAACAGAGATTCAAACAGAAGAAACTAGACTCAACTTCAACAACTTAGGGCAAGATGTAGATGGTATCAATGAGACATTCAACCTTACAACTCATCCTTTCTTTAGTGTTGGAAACAACACATTTGCAGCTGATGAGTGCGATTTCGTTGTGAGCACTTATGTGAATGATGCGGTAGATGCGAGCAGGAATTTTAATGAAACTTTGCTTTGGAGCAGCTCTGACAATGGGATGATTTACATGGCATTTATCCATCAAGGTGGCTCTGATGGGTTCAAGACTGGCACAGACAACTATGACTTCCAGATGCTAGTTGGAGAAGATGGACATGATGGTGACACAAGCCCTGTAGATTATTACTTTTGGGTTGAAATTGAGTAAAGAGTAGTTTTTGCTCTTTTAAATTTATGGTGATATGGTTTGACAAGGACAAGTAGAGAAAAAGTGGAATTGGTATTGGTATTAGTCATTGCTGTATTAGTAACATTGACTTTGATAAAGAGTGTATTTGCTGCTGTTCCGACAGGACCAAGTTTGGAGTGGGTTAGCAATGAAACATCAGCAGCATCAGGTGTTCCAACAGTGGAAGATAACAATGATAGTAAAGGAGGTAGGATTATTACATTGAGGCTCACAGCAAGGCAGGCAAACCCTCATTACAAGGCTTATGTTGGAAATGTTACTGGAGCATATGTTTTGGAGGATGCAAGCAATTATTCAATATATGAGTGGAGTGTGTCAATAGTTGGTGGAGAGGTTTATGCTACTAGAACTTCAAGTACCATTAGTTGGGATAATGTGGTGTGTGCAAACTCAACACATATTGCAGATGAAATGGCAGATATGCACCACAACACAACAAACACTCCTGATGATCCAATGAATAACACTTTTGATGATGATGGAAATGACCATTGGGATTTTTGGGCAGGTAGTAGTCATATAATTACTGACACCTGTAATTATTCAATCAACACATGGATTAATGATAGTGCCCAAAGCTCCACAGAATGGTTTGACGAGGTTTTGCTTTATGATGGGAGTGCTAATTTAATATATGTAACTAAGATAGAAAACAATATTGATGGTTATAAAAATGATGCTGCAAATACAACCTATGATTTTCAGATGCTGATAGCAGAGAATGGCAGCCCTGCTACATTACAAACAGATTATTACTTTTATGTTGAGTTATCGTAAATATAGAAAAGAGAAGGTAAAATGAAAATTACAATGAAAAAAGAGCAATTGTTGGCATTGTCTTGCATATTTTTATTTACAATATTAGGTATCTATCTATTAGTATCAATAAGTGATACAAGTAATGCTGCTTACTATGACAATACATCTATTGAGTCAAGGGTTAATGTTACTAATATTGGACCAACTATTACTCAGGTTGTGTTGTACGAGCATGATGACGGGGATCAAGCTAGTATTGGTTTGAGTGAAGGCACAACTGAATTGCTAAGATGTAATGCTACAATTAATGATTTAAATGGTTTGGGTGATATAACTGCAGTAAATGCAACTATTTATGATGCAACAAGTTATAACTCAAGCTCAGCAAATGATAATAACTATCATTATTTTTCCACAACCTGCTCAAACTCTTCAATAAATGTATCTGCTTTAGCAATCTCATGCAATTTCAGTGTTTGGTATTATGCTAACAATGCCTCGTGGAATTGTAATGTGTCTGCTAGGGATTCTAGTAATATTTCTAACACATCTATTGATGCTACACCTCCTACAATAACCCAACTAGCTGCTTTGAATCTTTCCACAAATTTGATTGATTTTGGGGAGATGACGCCTGGGGAAACAACAACAAACGCAGGGGAAAAGAATGTTAATGTTACAAACACGGGAAATGTACACATCAACCTATCTCTTGACGGGTATGGAGTTGTAGATGGTGATAACTTGTCTATGAATTGTACAATTGGCAATATAACAATCAGTAATCTTAGGTATAATGTTACTAGTGCTAAGGATTTTGACACTGCCATGTGGAATTTAACAGATGAAAAGTTGCCATTAGGTATACCTAGTTACAAGATTCTGCAAAAAGTTGATGATGGTGATGGTGCTAATTTGAATTCAACAAACACAACATATTGGAAGCTTAGAATTCCTATTGGCTCTGCCAGGGGATTCTGCAATGGAACAGTAACATTCTCTGCTGTTGTTTAAGATGGTTGATTTAAAAGTTCTTGGGGAAGAGGTTCTTTCAAACAAAGGCAAGTTGCGTGAGCTAGAGATAAAGCTGGAGGCAATGATAAATTTGCTTGAAAAGGAAGGCATATTAACAAAGCAAGAGGTTATGCAAGAGTTTGAAGAGCTTGTTAAAGAGCTTAGGAGCTGATTTAAAACAACTATTAATCGATCTTCATCTATAATAAATCACTTATATTAAATTAAAACTTATATTATATTAAATGGGCAGCCATACCTAAAATAAAGATAATCAAACCAATGATTCTCATTGTTGAGTTTGGGAGTTTTATCTTGGTGTAATTATAAAAAACCTCTAAATATCTAGAGCCTCTGTTTGGCACGTTTCTTTGGCCTGCTTTCCTTCTTATCCTCCTCTCAAATGTTGTTAAAGGGCATTCGTTTATGATGACACCAACAATTATTGAAATAGTTACCAACAAATGGATGTTCCAGAGCATTCCATGAAAAGGGCGTAGCACACCATAAAGAACAAAAATCATTCCAAGGGTGTGAACCCAAAATATCATGTTCGCAATAAAAATTAGTGCTTTGTTTATGTTTTCTTCCACAAGCTCACCTCATTCTTATTTTTTTCTAATACTTTTATGTAGAAGTTTTCTACTTGTTTTCCTATATTGTTCCAAGAGTATTTCTTTGCTTCTCTTATCCCCCATTTACCCATATCTTTTCTCAAATTTTTGTCATTAATCAATATTTCTAATTTCCTAGCTAACCCTACTATATTTTTAGGTTCAACTAAGAATTTTCCTCCATCACCAATCAAAACTTTTTTGTAACCTTGATTAGCAAAAGCAACAACCGGCTTACCAGATGCCATGGCTTCTAAAAGCACAATCCCAAAACTCTCGCCATAGAGTGCTGGTGAGCAGAATATGTCTGCGGTTGCATAGTAGTTAGGGAGATCATCATTAGAAATCTGTCCAACAAATACAACATCCTTTGTTTTGTTTTTTCTTACTATTTTCTGACATTTTTCTTTGTCACGCCCATCACCAACAATAATTAATCTAGAATTTTTATTCCTCTTTTTGACCATATCAAAAGCCTTGATTAGATAAGGTAGTCCTTTTCTCTTCTCAATTCTCCCTACAAAGAGCAGATTTATCATACTGTCTTGGAACTTGTCAATTTTTTTGTTTGTGGGTTTAAATCTGTCTAGGTTAATTCCATTTGGGATTATTGAAATTGGTTTGTTTTGTCCCTTCAGTAAGTTGTTTAAATCTATGAGTTCCCCTACGTGTTTTGATATTAAGATTCCACCTGCAAATTTTTTTACAACATAATTTTTAATCCAAAGATTAAAGAGTTTTTGGTTAAACCTATAGAATCTGCTTCCATCTAAAGAGGTGTGGATGGTTATGATGTTCAGAGAGTCTGATGAATTTAGAAGCTGTAGTCCTAAGAAAAATCCTAGGTTGTGGTGATGGATAATATCAAAATCCTCTTTTTTCAGAAGAGCTTTGAGTTTTGATGTTTTAAAACAGTAGCTAAGATTGCTTGAGCCAGCATTTCCTGAAATTGACTTGGAGTTGCCAATCAGTATAAAATCTCTTCCATAATACTCACCTTTTTTGTATCTTGGGACTAGCACCTTAACATAATGACCTCTCTTGACTAGGAAATCATATAGTCCTTTAACATGCTCCTGGATACCCCCTGGAAAGTAAAAAGGATCTGAACAAAACAAACCTATTCTCATTTTCCCCTCATTTCTTCAACAAAAGTTGTTGATAGATTACTTTGGCAAAATAAAGGGGTTTTAATATTTTCGGTTTTGAGCAGAAGAGGCTTATAATGTATTCAAAATAGAAACCTTTAAATATATGTTACTTACATAGTAAATAAGATGATGATTTATAAGATATTTTTATAGATTGTTTTACTTACATAATAAATATATAAACTTACATAATAAAGAGTTACTAAATGGGCCAAGATAAAGCATCAATTGATGAGAAGCAGCTTGTATCCTTGTTCTTTGAGTACCTAAAGCAGGAGTATGATGTTTCTAAGAAGGATATTGAGAGGCTTTTGTTGAGAAAAGAGGAGGATTATCTAATACCTATTTCTGTTTTAAGTATCAGAAGGCTTGGTGGTTTTGAGGTGATTGTCAAGTATTTGAAGGAGAACCTTGGGCTTAGTATATATGAGATTTCTGGGTTAACAAACAGGAGCAAGAGCACAATTGGTGTTGTTTATCACAAATCAAGGCAGAAGCTGCCAAAGGCTTTTCCACATAGCTTGATTGCAAGTGCTGAATATCAAATCCCAGTTTCACTTTTAAGAGTCCGAGAGATCAGTGTTCTTGAAACAATTGTGTGCTTTTTGAAGGATGATCATAATTTGAGTTTCAGCAAGATAGCTATCTTGCTGAATAGGGATGATAGGACAATCTGGACTGCTTACCATAGGGCAAATGAGAAGAGGAAAGATGCAAAATAATAATAATTGGAAAGGGATTTTAGTTTTGATTTTGTTAGTTAGTATTGCTTCATTTGTCCTAGCTGCAGTTCCAACTGGACCTCAGATAAATATCACTGGTATTGAGAATGGAACATCAAGGTCTGCTACAATTTTGAACACAACTGGGGGCACAATAACAACTATTGTACTTAATGCAACAACTCAAAACCCACATTGGAAGGCGTATGTTGGAAACGTAACTGGAAAGCTTGTTTTAGAGGATGCGAGCAACTATTCAATATATGAGTGGAGCATCTCAACAGTTGCTGGAGAGGTTTATGTAACAAGGAGCAGCACTACTATTAATTGGGACAGCATTGTTTGTGCAAACTCAAGTCATGTTTCTCAAGAGGAAACAGCAATGAACCATACAAGTTCAGCTGATGATAGTATTAGCAACACATTTACAAGAACAACTCATCAGAGTTTCTGGACAGGTTCTGTTGAGTTCAATGAAGATGTTTGTGATTATACTTTAATAACATATATCAATGACACTCCTCAAACAACAACAGAGAACTTCCAGGAGATCTTGTTGTGGGATGGTACTTATATTGTATACACAACAATAATTGAGAACACAACCCTTGGTTTTGACATAGGTTATTATGACTTCCAGATGCTTGTGCCTGAAAAAGGCTGGGAAGGGCCTGTTTCTTCAACAGCATATTACTTCTATGTGGAATTAGTTTAATTTTATTATAAATTTATTATATTAATTAATTAAATAGTTAATTAGAATTTATATTATGTGAATTTTGTTCTTAAAGCCACCATAAACGTCAAATTCAGTAATTAATTAACTATTTTTATTTATTTACTATTCCAGATTAATCTACTTCTGAAATAAATTAAGGAAACGAAAGATTTAAATACAAGTTGTATTTTTTGTAAAGAAGGGTATTATTTTGTATACTAATGGTTTGTTTAGTATAAATAAGGTACAGAGAGGGAAAGTAGAGATAAAATAATACTGGTATAAGTGTAAGTGTAAGTGTAAGTGTAAGCGTAAGTGTAATTGTAAGCGTAAGAGGAAGCGTAATGGAACTTGAAGGATTGTTCACATCCTCAAAATGGATGATACTAGAGGAGATTTCTAGGCAAAGTCAGAGCCCTTTACAGCTTGCAGAAAAACTAAACACCTCCATAGCCAACATAAGCCAGCAGCTTAGATTGCTAGAAGCTGCTGGGATTGTTAAAAAAAAGAGGATACCTCAAAGAGAAAGAGGAAAGCCTAGGGTCATATTTTCATTAAGCGATGATTTCGGTTACCTAATAGCAACCACTGATGGTTTTGCAGACAAAAAGTTGTTGAGTTTGAGCGATTATCACAAGTTTGTTCTTCGTACGTGGTTTGTTGAAGATAAAACTTTGCATGAGGAGATTGGAAGGTTTTATCTGAAGATAAAGCCAGAAATCAAGCAAATAAAGGCTATTGTAACTGATGGTTCCAGTCTTTTTGTTTTTACAAAAAAGGGTGTGCTTGATTCTGCTTCTAAAGTGAAGAAAGAGGGTCTTTCTCTTAAGAAGTTGAAGCTTATAGTAAAAACAGAAGATGATATTCCAAAATTATCAGAAGTTGAAATGCTTAATGTTCTTTATGATCCTGAAAAATTATTGTTAAAACAAAGGAGAGGTGATTAATAAGATGGAATATGAATCGTACATGTATAGGGAATACATAAAGTGGATCATGTTCAACCAATTAAAGGAGTTGAATATTAATAAAAAGATGAAAGGAGGTGAAAATTGATGAAGAGAGAGGGGATTTATGGTGTTCTATTGTTGACACTGTTTGTTTTGTTGACAGCAGGCATTGTTCTTGCAGACGATCCTACTGGACCACAGGATATAGCAACATTGAATTCAACAAGGAGAACAATTAGTACAACAGCTCAGAGCAGACCTGCTCAAGCTGGTAATGTGTCAGAGTTGACAATGAATCATACAACAGTAACAAAAGGATGGCAGGGTTATTACGGTAATGTTACTGGAACTATTGTACTAGATGACGCATTGAACAACTCAATGTATACATGGACCTGGGCAGACCCTTATGGAGAGGTTTTTGCAACTAGGGAGAGTAGCGCTGTAAATTGGACAAGTGGTAACATAGTCTGCGCAAACATAACACACATTGAAACTGAAGAGACAGCATTGAACTTTAATTTAGGAACAGGCCAAGACGTAGATGGAATTAATGAAACGTTCAATGAGACGAATAGTCATCCGGAGTTTAATGTGAGTAGCACTGGCTTTACAGCTAACACATGTAATTTCACTGTGAGTACGTATGTGAATGACGCATATGGAACAAGAGACTTCAACGAGACTTTGTTGTACAGCAGTAGTAATGCGGATTTGATTTATGCAGCAATAATCAACCAAGGTGGTGCTGATGGGTTCAAGAGTGGTACAGACAACTATGACTTCCAGATGATTGTAGCAGAGGACGGACACCAAGGTGATACAACAACAACAAACTATTACTTTTATGTTGAGCTAGGTTGAGGCTTGATTTTTTGTTTTTTATACTCAAGCCTCCAAAGCCTAGAGCAAGGAGGTTTGTAAGAGAGAGAAGCAAGATTATGAGATCGAAGAACCTGATTTGGGTTGTTTTGCTTTTGGTAGTGATAACTTGGCTAGCTATAAGTGTACTGGCAGATGACCCAGCAGGACCAGAGGGCTTGGCAACTTTAAACACCTCAAGAAGAATAACAGGTGCTGCTAGAAGTGTACAAGCCCAGGCTGGCAATGTTTCAGAGCTGAGTATAAACACAACAACAATAACCCAAGGATGGCAAGGTTACTATGGTAATATTAGTGGAACAATTGTTTTGGATGATGCTTTGAACAATTCAATGTACACCTGGGATCTTGCAGATCCTGAGGGCGAGGTGTATGCATCTCGTAATAATAGCATAAATTGGACAAGTGGTAATGTAATATGTGCAAACATAACACATGTTGAAAGTGAGGAGAGTGCATTGGACTTCAATTTAGGAATAGGCCAAGATGTGGATGGAATAAATGAGACATTTGGTGAGACAACACATCCTGCATTTAATGTGAGCAGCACTGGTTTCTTAGCAGATCAGTGTGATTTCACTGTAAGCACGTATGTGGATGATGCCCCAGATGCCAGTAGGAACTTTAATGAGACACTGCTTTACAGCATGAGTGATAGCTCTTTGATTTATGTGGCATTGATTGTGCAAGGCGGTGCTGATGGGTTCAAGAGTGGTAATGAGAATTATGATTTCCAAATGCTCGTGGCAGAGGACGGACACCAAGGTGATTCAACAGCAACAAACTATTACTTTTATGTTGAAATATCATGATTAACAATCTCAAAATCTTGATTAAAAGAGAGAAGGTGAGAAAATGAGAGTAAGAGATATATCATTTTTAATTTTTACCTGCATAATTATTAGCGTGATTTTAATTGGAGTTGTGTGGGCAGCAGTACCCTCAGGACCAGTAATCACTTATGTTAGAAACGAGACATCAGTTGCGTCTGGTAACCCAACTTTAGAGAATAATATTAGCATAACTGGTGGGGTGATTGCAACATTGATCCTCAATGCTAGGCAAGCAGATTCCCATTGGAAGGCCTATGTTGGAAATGTTACTGGTTCATATGTTTTGGAGGATGCAAGCAACTATTCAATATATGAATGGAACATATCAACAATTGCTGGAGAGGTTTATGCTACTAGAACTTCAAGCATGATTAATTGGAGCGGCGTGAGGTGCGCAAACTCAACTCATGTTTCTGATGAAATGACAGAGATGCACCACAATTTAACTAACACACCAGGAGATGCAATAAATGATACTTTTGATGATGATGCAAATGACCATTGGGGATTTTATTCTGGGCCTACTCAGATAATACAGGATACCTGTAACTATTCAATACAAACCTGGATTAATGATAGTACCCAAAGCTCCACAGAATGGTTTGAGGAGGTTTTGCTCTATGATGGAAGTGCTAATTTAGTATATGCAACTAAGATAGAGAATAATGTTGATGGCTATAAAAATGATGCTGCAAATTCAACCTATGATTTCCAGATGTTAATAGCAGAGAATGGTAGCCCTGCTACAACACATACAGATTATTATTTTTATGTTGAATTGTCTTAAGTCTAAAACTTTCGATAATGGAGAATGGAAACAAGAACCTTTTTATATACCGTGTTTTTGAGTTTTATCCTGTTATTTTCTATACTTGTTTGCGGATGTCAGAGCATATCTGAAGATGAGGCAGAGCAAACAGCTCTGCTCTTTTTGCAAGAGAGGGTAAAGTTTTATACAACAGAGGAAAACAGAACAGTCGGCATTCCACAATACAACATGGATGTTGTTGAAAGTTATAAGTATGGTGATGATTGGAATTTCATTGTTATGGTTTATTCAACAGTTGATAATGAGACAAAACAGGCAAAGACGAGGGTTGTGGTAGATGGCAAAAAAAATGAGGTTACAAGCTTTGATCCAAAGGTAGAATAAACTAGGTATAAACCAGTGCTTTTTCTATATGTCAGAAATGCAAAGCATTTTCTGAAGGTAAATCTCTTGAAAACCAGAGGTTTTCAAAAGATTTATACAAAAGAAATTCTTTGAATTTCTGAGTGTCAAGAACCATTGGTTCTTGAACATCCTTAGAAATCTGCTTTGCAGATTTCTGGGACACCAAAAATCCATAGGATTTTTTAGTGTGCCAGAAATTCTTTTGGAATTTCTAAGCATATAAATCTCCGAAAATAAAAGATTTTCGATAGATTTATATATAAATCAGATATATTTCAATGGTTAGAGGGGGTTGTTTTTTAAATGAAAAAAAGGGTAGTGGTGTTTACTTTTTTGTTGCTGATATTGAACAGCTTCTTTGTTTCAGCAATAGATCAAATTATTTCTAACTCAGAGGATTGGAGGGATGTGTATTCAGTTATTCAGTATGCAAACCTCCAAGGACTCCCGAGCAATTTCTTGGTTAGCCAAAGACATTCAACAATATTAACAGAGGGCTTATCTGCAGGAGCATCTCTTCAGGTGATAACGTCATCAAGGTATCCTTTTGTAACTGGTTATGAGAATGTTCTTACTGGAAGGGGTTATGATGCAGAGGAGCTAACTTTTGATAATGTGAATCTTGAGCTTGCAAGAAGGCTTCCTGATATAAAGAACTTTATTGTGATTGATGATTCTTATGGGTACAATGCGATTTCTGTTGCTCCTTATGCACAGGTTTCAAAGAGCTATGTTCTTTTTGCTGATAGAAACAACATAGGAGAGGTGGCTACTTTTTTGGCAGCAAGAGACCCTGACAAAGTGATCTTATTTGGATATGTTAACAGAGAGGTGAAGGATGCCCTTAGTATTTATAATCCTGAAATAATCAACAAGGATGGAGACAGGTTTGACAACAACATTGAGATTGTGAAGAAATATATGGAACTAAAACCAACAAAGCAGGTTATTTTGACAAATGGTGAGTTTATTGAGACAGAGGTAATGTCTGGGGCTGAGCCAGTAATTTTCATTGGTAGTGCAAATGTTCCTGACCAGGTTAGGGAGTATATAAAAGAGGCTGGGATTGAGGTTGGTGTGCTAATAGGCAACCAGTATGTTGGTACAGCAACAACAATAAAAAGGCAGGCTGGGATCAGTGTTTTTGTGAAGTTTGCTAGGAGTGCAAGGGTTCCTGGGGATGCAATAAGCCCTGTTGAAGGACTTGACTTGTTTTACTTGCCTACTTATAGACTAAACCTTGAGATTGTTAGTGTTTTCTACAATCAGCTAACAAACCAGCTTGAGGTAACATTTAGGAACAATGTTGATTTAGCAACATATTTCTTAGGCACGTACAGGCTCTCATGGGGTGATGGAGAAATACAAACTGTTGGAGAGGTTGAGCCTGTATTTATGGATGGGCTTGAATATAGAACACTGGTTTATGATGTTGAGCCAATGTTTGGGGATATAACTGCTGATATTTATGTTATTTATGGGGAGTCAAAGCGCTCATTGGAATATATTATTGATATATCCATGATTGTGAACTTAACAGAAGTGATGGATAACTCAGAGATAGAGATTGTTAGTGTTGTGTATGATAAGGTTAGAAAAGAGTTTATCATAGAGATCAAGAACATTGGAGAGGTTGATACTTATGTTGATTTGGAGCTTGTTGATATTGTTATTGCAGGAGAGAGGTTTAGTTTTGGCTCTGACAAGGTTGTGTTTATAAAAAAGGGAGAGAAGAAGAAGATAAGAGTAAAGGTTGATCTTGAGGAAGAGGATTATGAGGATAATGAAGAGGTTTTGGTGGTTGCATATTATGGGGAAAGGGAACAAAACTTGGTAAAGGTAAAGAGGGGAAGGTTTGTTGTGGGGTATAGAGGTATTGAGTATTTGATTTATACACTAGCGCCAGTTATAATTGTGTTGTTTATAATACTAATAATAATATTCCTGCTAATCAAGAGAAGGAAGAAGAAGTGTCCAGCTTGTAAGCACAAGAACCCTGCTAAGAGAAGGTATTGTGAGAAGTGTGGTGCTGAGTTGAAGTGAATTGGTATAAAGAATATGAAACAGGTTACATTTGATGATTTTCTAAAATTGGACATTAGAGTTGGAAGAGTTGTTGAATTAGAGGATTTTCCTGAAGCAAAAAAACCATCATACAAATTAAAGATTGATTTTGGAGAAGAGGTTGGGATAAAGCAATCAAGTGCTCAATTGTGTAGCAACTATACAAAGAAAGAATTAAAGGGAAAATTGATCCTAGCTGTTGTGAATTTCCCTCCTAAAAGGATCTGGTCATTTATGTCTGAAGTTCTTGTATTAGGAGTTCCTGATAAAGGCAAAGAATGTATCTTGATTATTCCTGAGAAAGAAGTTGGTGTTGGGGGTAGGTTGTATTAATTTTGCTCTTTGGGTTGATTTTTTATTTTGTTGTAGATTGATTCTACTTTTTCTAGTTTGTCCAGGATTGTTCTGAGTTCTTCTGAATTTATTGAAATGTCTGCTTCTATAGATGTGATCATGTTCTTTGCATGTTCAAGCTCTCTTCTTTGTTCTACCCATTTTGCCTCAAGCTCTTGGAGATCTATTATTTTTTCTCTCAAGCTTGCATCAAGCTCTTTTTGAGTTTGTGTTTTTAGCTCTTCTTCTTCAAACTTTTGGTTGTCCCAGTAGTTTTTCATACCTTTTAGTATATCTTCAGATGGCTGTTTCTGCTTTAGTTTGTCTGCGATTTTGTAAAAATAGCTTTGTGCTGATAAGGGTTTTGAGGGCCCAGAGGGTTTTGCTTCAGCTTTTAGGCTTTGTTTTACTACCAGTGGTTCTAGAGCAGGCTTTTCCAAAGCCTCTTTCTCTTGCTTGGGTTTTTCAGGAGCCTTCTCAACCTCTAAATCCAAGGATGGCAATTCATCTGGGATGTCTTCTTGGTTTGGGTTAGAAGTAGCCTTATCAGGTATAGCTTCGTTTAGAACATCCTGGCTTAGTGTTGGCAACTCATCTGGAATCTCCTGTTTAGGAGAATTTTTTGGTTGTTGTTCTTTTTCAGAACCTGATTCCTCTGTTTTCTTTTTGCCAATACTCAAAAAAGCCAAAGCCATCCACCCCTTTTTGATGATACCAACAACCTTGCTTTTATTTATATATCTTTGTAGTAATTTTTAAGTGGCAATACAAAATGGTCAAAAGTACGAAAGATTTATATTGAAAAATGATAAAGGTAATTTATAATTTGAAAAGTGAAAGGGGTAGATATGTGTGAAAATAAAAGGTGATAGCTCATCAAGGCTGGTTGTGATAATCTTCTTGGTTGCTATTTTGATTGCAACTCCTTTTGCTTTGAGATTACTGTATCTAAAAGAATTTCCTGGATTAACAGGAAAGGCAGCATCAACAGTGTTTATTGGTGATTTTTATAATTCAACTTGTTCTTTGTATCTTGTTAGTGGATGGAATTTGATATCAGTTTATTGTGAGGCAAACAATATGTCTGTTTCAAATGTTTTGTCCTCTTTGGATAACAATTATGTTTCAATACACACTTATGATAGGTATGATCCCTCTGACAAATGGAAGGCTTACAAGCCTGATTTGCCATCATGGGTTATCCAAGATTTAAGTACAATCTCTGTTGAAGAGGGTTATTGGATAAATATGGAAAATGATGATAGTTTTGTATTTAATGGAACATTAAAGTTTCCAAGGATTATATTTTTATTTGAAGATTGGAACCTTGTTGGTTACCCAAGCAACAAAACAAGGTTGGTTAATGAGACATTTGTGGATGTTCTTCCAAACCTTGATTCTGTGCATATGTACAATGCAAGTGATAGTGCTGATCATTGGAAGGTTTATTCTCCTAGTGTTGCTCCCTCTCAAAATGATCTGGTAAATACAACTCCAATGTATGGTTATTGGGTAAAGATGAATGCGAATGACACTTGGATGGTGGATGAATAATGAAATCTAATAAATTGCTTGTTGGAGTTGTGATTGTTTTGCTTTTGATAGTAGCATTGGTTAGATACAGCTTTGCAATTCCACCTGTTGCAGCAGAGTTTTATGGGTGGATAATTGTTGATGGAGAGTATGCGTCTGCTGGTACAAAGATAGCAATTTTTGATAGTGATGGTGTTTTGTGTGGAGAAAAAATTTTAGAAGAGGAGGGAGAATATGGGTTCTTGTCTTGTGCAGGTGATGATCCTTCAACAGATAATGATGAGGGTGCAGAAGACAATGAGGGGCTAACATTTTATGTGAATGAAATCAAGATGAATACCAACGAATCTGTTTTTTGGAAGCCTGGCTCTTTTAGAGAGGTTAACCTTATTGTGGGTGATGTTGACAGAGCTATCCTTGTGCTAGAGGAGCCAAAGCCTCAAAGATTAAATCAAGGTTTTTACATTGGATTTTTGCTTGTTTTGTTGCTGATAGCAGCATTTATTCTAGCAGTTGTTGCTAGAAAGATTTGGAGGGCTATTAGAAAATTGCATAAAGAAACAGAGGCTTTGAAAGTTGATGATCTATAAAAAGATTTTTTTATTGATCTTGGTGTTTTTGTTAGCGCTTACTATAGCAGATTTTGTAGTTGGTATTCCTCCACCAGCAGCAGAGTTTTATGGTAATGTTACATTTAATGGCACAGCTGCACCAGTAAACACCAACATAACAGCTTATGATGTAAATGGCACTCTTTGCGGAATGTTTTTTATTGGTATAGAAGGTTATTATGGTTTGTTGAGTTGTGATGGTGATGATATAAACACAACAGAGGATGAGGGGGCTTTGAGTGATGAGAATATAACATTTAGAATAAACAACAGATCTGCATCAGCTTCTGGTAATTATAGCTGGGTTTCTGGGAGATTTTCAAGGGTTGATTTAAGGGAGAATTATCCTCCTTCAATGTTGCCAATATCTAATCAAACATTGGTAGTGGGTGTTCCATTCCAATACAACGTTACTGCAACAGATCCGGACAATGACACTTTATATTATTATGATAACACCAGCTTGTTTGAAATAAATTTGCTAACAGGTTTTATTAATTTTACACCTTCGACAGGTGAGGATGGTAATTATTCTGTCACTATTTCTGTAAGCGATGGATTTTTTAGTGTTTCTCAAGTAGTTGGATTTGATATACTGGCTGGTTATTGTGGTGATATGTTTTGTAGTATTTATGAGAGCTGTACCACTTGCTCTGAAGATTGTGGCTCATGCCCTACAGGGGGAGCTGTTGGGGGTGGTGGAGGAGGTGGAGGAGCAAAGGAAATAAAAGTTGAAGAGGTTGTTTGCAAGGAGGACTGGGTTTGCACTGAGTGGTCAGAGTGCTTCCAAAATGGAACGCAAGTAAGAACATGCTATGACAAAAACAATTGCGGCACAGAGAAGAAAAAGCCTGTAACAATAAAGAGTTGTATCCCACCTGGTACTTGCCATGATGGTATTCAAAACCAAGGTGAGGAAGGTATAGACTGCGGTGGGCCTTGTCCACCCTGTAGGATATTTGTTGAAGCAGAGGCTTATGCAAAGCTGCCTTTTGAGGAGGTTCCAAAGCCTGTTTGTGGGGATGGTGTTTGCGATGCTGGTGAGAATTGTGATTGTCCAAAAGATTGTAGAGAGTTTGGCTTGTTTCCATGGTGGATATTATTGGTTGTAATAATTGCTTTGACGGTTGTTATGATAATAACCAATATTGTTATGTATTTTTTAAAATACAAAAAGAGGATAAATGTTGAGGATTATGAGAATATTATGCGTAGAGTGTATTTGATTTACTCTTTAATTGTTTTGACAATAATAATCTTGGCTGCATATTGCTATTGGCTGTGGTGGTGTTGGCCGCACATTTTAATTGCTTTGATAATAACTGCAATTATATTAATAATTTTACTTATAGTGTTCTACACATTCTACTTGTATCTAACAAGGTATGATGAGGAGAGAAAGAGAAAGAAGATTAAACAGCTTTTGGGTACTCACTTAGAACAACTCAAAGAGCTCACTAGTGTAGAGGGTAAGCTTATAGAGAAGATTGAAGATAAGTTGGTTATGAGAATATATGAATTGTCTAAGGCAAATAGCGATCTGCTTAAAAGCTTCCCAGAGCTTATTGGATTATACAACAATGTTAGGAAACTACAAACTAATAGAGAGACAAAGCAACGCTTGTATGATATTGAGCAAGAGCTTATTGTGGGAATCTCTAATCTTAGAGAAAGGGAAGATTACAAATCAATGGTTGGTGAGGATAAGGTGCTTCAAGAGATTGATGAAGAGCTAAAGCTGCTGGTTGGTTATCTTGCAAGAAAGCACAAGATTGTTGAGAGGGTTTCAAATATCAAGAAAAGGATTGATGAAGGGGTTGGTAAATAGGATTACACACTTTCTACTAATATCTCCAGAATCTTTTTTGCATTTTCTATGTGTCTAGCTTCATCTCTCATGATTTCCATAAGTGAGGTTACAACTTCCTGATTTTTAACTTTCATCACAATCTTTGAATATAGGTTTAGTACCATCTCCTCTTGCTCAAGAACAGTTCTAAACATGTCGTTTATAGCATCATAGCTCATACTCATCACTCCTAATTCTCTTCATTAGTTCTTTAAGGATTTTAGAGTGTCTCTGTGTGTCTGATAGGTTCTCCTGAAACAGTTCTCTGATTTTCTCAAATTTTTCTTCTGGTAATGTTTTAAGAAGCTCCCACATGTTTTCAGTATCATATTTTATCAAGAACTCCTCTTCCCAGTAGAGGCTGGTCTCCAGCATCTTTAGAAGTTGTTGTTTTTCTATGATCTCACCTTTTTTAGAGATTATTTAAGATATACTTTTTTAAACTTTCTGTTTTAAGATCCCCACAATCCATGAATATTGCAGTACTCTCTTGCTTGAGTTCTTTCTGCTTTTATGTTGAATTCTGCTTCTGGTTTTTGTCCTGGCTTGAGGAATTTTCTGTAAATAACACCATCTGCAATTAATTCTATCCATTCAATGTAATGTTTCTCTTCCATTGGATGAGGAACTGAACCAACCTTTACTCTTATTCCTGTTTTTGTTTTTTCTATTACCGGAACATGCTTTTCTTGACCAATATCCTTGGTTTTTTCTTTAAGTAATTCCATTGGTTTTCCGCAACAAACAAGCTCTCCTGCTCCAGGATGCAGTACCTCAATTATGTTTCCACAAATACTGCATTTATATATTTGATTTTGTTGTGCCATATTTTAATCCCCCTACTTTGCTAAGGAATTAGTCTTTTTATATTTTTTCTTTAATTAACAATTTTGTTTGGTCAAGAAAATCTATTTTTTACAATAACATTCACAAGAATTGCACATTGTTGCGTTGTTTTGCACAAAAACACTTCTAGATAACTCGTATTCAACTGCAAAGCACTCGTTTCTGCATTGCACGCGGCAGTCTTCTTCTGTTTCAATCTTGTTTAAGAGTGATCCCATAATCGCTCCGCACTCAGCTGGGATTGTTATGTGTTTCTCTTGAGAACATCCTGTAAGGAGCGGCATGTAGGATGCAATGAGTATAAGCAGTATAATGCCAGTTGTTTTAGATAACTTTGTTTGGCTTTTCTTTTTAGGATTCATTATAGCACCCTAAGCGAGCTTTGTTTATTAAGTTTTTGCTTAAAGCAGTATTTTATGATAAAAGTCATATTTATTAGAAAGATATTTATATGATATTTATCATTTAATTTTAAAAAGGGCTATTTTTGATGTTGGGTTGTATGTGGTGGTTAAAAAAAGGCAGATATAACTTCGATTTTGATTAAAAAAGGTATAATGTATGGTATTAAAGAAAAAAAGGGTCAATTTAGCCTTAAAAGAGGAAACCCACACCAAAGCTAAGGTTATTTCTGTTCTTAAGAATATCACTTTGAATGATTATTTTGAGCAAGCTATTGAGAGGGCTGTTGAGAAGGATAAGCATCTTATCAAGGAGGCCAAGCTATGACTCGGGTAAATATCTGGATGAAAGAGGAGCTTCATAAGCAGCTGAAGATAGTGGCGACCCTAAAAGGTGTAACAATCCAGGATTATATTGAGCAGGCAATTGAGGATAAGGTTAAGCAGGATTTGGGGCTTTTAAAGGAGTTGGTGAAATGAGTAAGAGAGCAAAGCGTGTCAACATAGCGTTGAAGGATGATGTTCATACTAAAGCCAAGGTTATTGCTGTGTTGAAGGGTCTAACCCTAAATGAGTATTTGGAGAAGGCTATTGAAAAGGCTCTTGAAAAAGACAAGAAGGTTTTGGATAAGGTAAAATGAACAACACAATTTTGAGAGAGGTTTTGGAAAAGAGGAAGGGAGTAGTTGTGTTGATAGCTATTTTACTCATATTACTAAATTCATATGCAAGTATAATTTCAACAGATAACATGTATCCTTCTGAGGTTTATATTTGTGGGAATTATCCTAACAGCACACAGATAACTGCTGGAGAGATATACAACAAGGAGAATTACACGTTGAATAATGTTGTTGCAACCATTGCTGCTAATCAAAGTGGTTTGGTTTATGTTTCAGGTGTTGATGTGGGTTTAGGAAGTATAGCACCTTTGAGTTATTCATCTGTAGAACCAAGTTGGATTGTTGGATGTGATGAAGGTAATGCGGGAAGCTATTTGGTTTATGTTGTTTATAGTGGAGATAACTTTAGTGAGAGCTCTCTGAATGATAGCTCCACAAAGGTGTTTGTAAGGTCAGCACCACCCAAGATAATTGAAAGCAAACCCTTTGGTCCAATAAATAAAAACAACATTAGTTTGGAAATAACAACAGATGAGAATGCATATTGTAGATTTAGTGTGTTGGATACTGATTATTATTCAATGGGCTATGAGATGGATGGTAACAAGACATATCATAGCTATTCTTTGAATCTTGTTGATGGAGTTTATAGTTATTATGTGAGATGTGTTGATCATTATAGTAATGTTATGGAAGATTCAGAAGTGGTTGAGTTTGTGGTTGATACAAAGGTTCCTATCCTAACAATAATCTCCCCAGAAGGTGTGGTGAGTTCAAAAGATGTGATGTTGAATATATCAACAGATGAGAATGTGGTTTGTAGATTTAACAAGCAGGATATTGGTTATGAGGTCATGACAGAGGCTTTGAGTGGAAGTCTTTTGACTCATAAGACACAGCTAAGCTTAGATCAAGGTGTGTATACGTTTTATGTTAAATGTAAAGACAGTGCAGGCAATGTTGGCAAGGCTTTGGTTGAATTTGAAGTAGACTTGCCTCCAACTGCTTCAATAGAGATTGATGTTGATAAAGAGAGGATTAAGGAGGGTATAATAAATGTTAAATTGAAAACATCTGAGAGGGTACAACCAATTCCAAAGCTATACTATAAGTTTGATAACACTGATGGAAGAAAAGAGGTTTCGCTCGAGGGTTCTGGTAAGGAGTGGAGCGGTTATATGATTGTTACTCAAAAGTCTAATGAGCTTGTTGGTTCATTTGAGTTTGAGGCAAGGGATATTATGGGCAATGTTGGTACAGAGATAACAGATGGTAGATTGTTTATTGTTGACACACTTGTTCCTCCAGCTCCAAAAGATTTGTATGTCAAGAAGTTGACTAAAAGCAGGATTAGTTTAAAATGGTATTATGATGGTGAAGAGGTTGACCACTTCAATATTTATAGATCTGCGGAACCTTATGTTAATTATGCTAACTTCTTGGTTAGTGTAAGTGGTAACTCTTACACAGATGAGGTCAATGAGAATGTTAGCGATTACTTCTACAAGGTTAGTGCGGTTGATATTGCTGGTAATGAAGGAGCTCTTTCAACAGAGGTGAACATTACAATCAATAAGAGTGCAAAACAAAGTGTTGTTGAGCTTGGTAATGGAAGTATAAGAGAGATATTTATTTCAGAGTATTCACTTAAAAAAATTGATGGTGTGTTAAGGGATGCTGAGAAATTGAATATGGATATAGATTTTGTGCTATCTGATTTAAATGGAAAGGATCAATTAGAGAAAGACACAATATCAAAGCTTGGTTTGGTGGATGTAGTGCAACAGAGCAAGCAAGAGGTTGAGTTATTAGTGGGTGAGCTCAGGGTAATGAGATACTCTGATTTGAGTGATAATGAGATTGACAATAAAATCTCAAGGATAATCTCAAGAATAACTCAAATAGAAACAACAACACCTGCTGATTTGGTTGTTAAAGAGAGGTCAGAGTCAACACAAATCTTTGATAGAACAGAGATGGTCAGTATAATCAACGAATTACCTCTTGGAATCTATAGCGAAAAGCAGAGAAATGAGTATATTGAGGTCAATTCTAATCTGATTAGTAACATAAGTATTGGACAGGAGATTAGAATTGTTGAGGTTTCTTATTTAGATGAGAGTGTAGAGAGTAAGACAATTTTGATAGAAAAGGGTTATGAGGAGTTGTCTGGTTATGACAATATTGTTGTTGTAGAGTATATACCGAAAGCAGTTGTAACTTCTGCAAGTGATATTGAATTTATGAATGGTGATTACAACATAATCAAGAATGATCCTATAATAAGATTCAGAGTTTCTGATTTGTTTGGGGAAGGAATATGGTATGTGATTAATTCAAATGCGGGCTTGGATAATGCAAAGAGGATAAGGACTTTAGTGCTCTTTGATTATAACATGTTCTTGGAAGGTAAGATTCCAGAGGATGAGCTGAAAGATAGAATTGGAATTACAGGTTTTGCTTTGTTATCTTCAGAGAAGTTAGGGCTTTCAATAACAGAGGCAATAATGATTATGCTTGGACTAATCTTGATTGTTGCTTTGATATTGTATTATTTCTTATTTGTTAGAGGAGTGTTCAATCACAAGAGGGTTGATGAGGATGTTTGGAAGGAAAAGCATGAACTTGCAAAGGGTGAGATAGAGGCAATGGATAAGATAAAGGGGGAGGACACAACATCAGAGACAATCACAACAATTGTGGGGAGAGAGGGGAAAACAGGAAAAAAAGGGAGTGAAGGGAAGAGCGAGAAATTGGAAGGAAGAAAAGAAACAGAAGAGGATGTAATTAAGAAGAATCTCATTGAATTCAATGGTTTGGTAAAAGAGGTAGAGGTAAAGATAAAGAATGATGATGTAAAAGGAGCAATGGATGATTACAAAAGGTTGCAGAGTGTTTATTCAAAACTACCTAAGGATTTAAAGATCAAAGTTTACAAGAGTT
This sequence comes from uncultured Methanosarcinales archaeon, assembly GCA_964354685.1. Taxonomy (GTDB): domain Archaea; phylum Nanobdellota; class Nanobdellia; order Woesearchaeales; family JAGVZT01; genus CAYHAM01. The sequence continues at coordinate 21,201 of CAYHAM010000006.1, read as the reverse complement.
GTGGAGAGGTGTATAAGAAATTGATGGCGTTGAGGATGTTTGAGGAGAAGTAGAATGAAAAAAGTATTAGTGATATTGATTTTGATTGCAGTTTTGATTAGTTTGAAGGATGTGATTGCACCTGTTTCAGAATACTATGCTTCTTCTGGAAGTTATGGTGATAATTGGACAAACAGCCCTGAGGAAGCAGATGAGGCTCCTGATAACATGCTTGCATGGGATGAAACAGACAATGGTAATGGTTTGTATACTTTCAACTTTGTTGATTTACCTGGTTCAGGAACTATACACCACCTTTACCTTGCCCTGAGATCAAACTTCTCTAATCCAGTCATAGGTAATGATGAGCTGACATTGAAGTATAGCTTAGACAATGGCTCAACATGGAAGAATCTTGATGGAAACGCCTATAATGGTTCTAGTGTTGCTAATCAAAGCGCTAGTTTGAGGAATGATTATTATCAAATCACAACTAGTCTTGGCTGGCAAGAGTTAGCTAAGATTTACCTTGGTGTGAAAGGGATGCAGGTTGGATTACCTGATAATGAGGTTGCGAGTATAGATACGATTTGGTTGGAGGTAAATTATTCAGATTTGCAAGGGCCATCAATAAATCTTGTTGGTCCAGAGAATGCCAATTGGAATTTGGTAAGTGATGTGACATTCTATTATAGTGTGAGTGATGCACTGAATAATGTTAGCAACTGTAGCTTGATATTAAATGGTAATGTTAATCAAACTAACTCAACAATCAATGAAAGTATTACCTTAAACTTTACAATAACAAACATTGGTGACAATATATACAATTGGAGTATTAATTGTACAGATAACTCAACAAACAACAATGAGAATGCTTCTGAAATAAGGATACTGTACGTTGACACAACTCCTCCAGTAATAAATTTAGAGAATCCAAGTGATGATAGTGAGTGGAACACATCCCGAACAGTTGTTTTGGAGTACAATGTGAGTGATTTTGTGGCTAATGTGAGCAGTTGTTCGCTTGTTATTAATGGCTCTGTGAATGGAGCATCTGAAACAATAATACAAGAGGACATAACTCAAAACTTTTCAAGGGTTTTTGGTAATGGTAATTACACATGGAGCATAAACTGTACAGATTCAAATGGTTGGGATGGTAATTCCTCAACCTATAATTTGACTGTTGAAGTTTATTATCCCAATGTTACCCAGGTTGTTGTTGATGATCCAGTTGTGTTGAATGTGGGCTCAAGTGTAAAGGTTTATTGCAATTCAACTGTGAGCCATCAAGATGGTATCAGCGTAATAACAAATGTGAATTCAACTTTTTACGACAATTCTATTTGGTCTGATAGTGCTGACAACAATAACAATCATTATACTAATATAAGTTGTAGCCAGATTAATGCTGGCACGTATGAAGCCAACTATTCTTGCTCTTTTGATGTTTGGTATTATGCAAATAATGCCTCATGGGTTTGTAATGTGACAGCAGTTGATGTAAATAGCTTAGTAGGTTCAAACAATAAAAGCACAACAATAAATGAGTTGTATGGCATTTCCTTGTATCCAAATGAGATAAACTACTCTGGTTTAAATGCAGGGGACAATTCAACAGAGGATGTTAACATAACTGTAACAAACCTTGGTAACAAGGAGCTTGATATAACATTGTACGGGTATGCTGTTTTTAAGGGAGATGGTTTGAGCATGAATTGTACAATAGGCAATATTTCAGTAAACAGAGAGAGATATTCCGTGAGCTCTGGGGTATCTTACTCTGGAATGGGTCAACTCACAAGCTCAGCTGTGCAGGTTGATACATTTAATCTTGCTAAAAAAACTCAGGATGGTGTTAATTCAACAAAGGAAGTGTACTGGAAGATGGGTGTTCCATTGGGTGTTGCAGGCAATTGCTCTGGATATGTTGTGTTTGGGGCTGTTGCGTCATAAGTGTACAAAAGTAAGATGGAAAATCAAAAAAGATGGTGGATGGAGAACACCAAGGCCGAGAAGGGCTTGGAGATTGAGGGTGTTATGATAAACAATCTTCTAGAGTTGAAGAGGTTCTTGGCTAATATAGATAATGATGTTTTCAATTATTACTTCAACTTTGCGATTAGCAAGTGGATAAAGGATTCGCTTGATGATAAAGAGCTTGCCAAAAGTGTTAAGAGGACCAGGACAAAGCAGGAATTAATAGAAGTACTGCATAGAGATTATATTTATAGTCTTATTGATAAAACATATCATCATTTGGATAAAGGAGAGGTTGGATTGGCCTCTTCTATTTATAATAAGATTTGTTCTGAGTATAATAACTTATCTGAAGGTTTTAAAAGAGAGTTTTATGATGAGTGTAAATATCTGCACAACTTAATTGAAAATGCTGAAAATAAAACAAAGTCCAATACAGTTGCCAAAACAATTAGTTTAGTTGGTTTTAGTTTTGTTTTGCTATTATTTGTTTTGGGTATGGTTATGCCTGAGTTTAGAGAAGCTGTGTCAGGCAATGTGCTATTGAATTCACAGGTAAAAGCTAATAGTTATGATGTTGAGAAGTTGATTGACACTTCAAAAGAAGGTGTTTTGGTAAACGAGTCCTTGGTGAAGGAGATCGGAAGTTTTGCAGAAGGTGTTACCACAACCAAAGTGGATGATTCCTTATTGATAATAGAAGGGGATATAGAGATTAACAAACCTGTAGAGATTATAAAAGTCAAAAAGAATTTGCTTGGGGGTTATACTTATGAGAGATTGGCACTAGAGCCTCCTCAGAAAAGAGAGAGCAGTATTAATAGGTTGGATAGGTTTAAACAAGTTTTGGTCTATTCGAATGCTTCAATACATTATTATAATGTTAAGACATTTACAGATATTCCTGAAGATATAGTTGATCCAAGATTGTATCATGTTATTGGCGGATTTTCAAGGGATATAACATATAATCCAGAATATAATGTCATGTTTTTCGATTCTGATGACAATGGTGCTATTGACAGGGTTGAATGGATTGTGCCAAGGCTTTCAGAGCAGTTGTTTGAGGTCGGTGAGGGGGCTGGTACTAGAGCTATAAACCTGTCTGTTTTAAGGAGTGTCCCCAGCAGTGTTGGGGCTAACACGAACTTTACCGTTTTGCTTGCTGTTTACAACAAAGGAGACATTACTGCTTACAATGTCACAATAAATGAGACAATGCCTGGATGGACGGTTGTTGATAATGGAAGTGGTTCTAAAGTTGGCAATAATTTGATATTTGTTTTGGGAGATATATACCCCGATTATTATAAGACAGTTAAATACGTTATTACATCAAATAGTTCTGGCATTGGTAGTTTTAGATGGTATGGTAAGTACCAGAACTCCACTAATAGTTGGTTTACAGTGAATGAGAGCCAAGCATTTGTTGTTAATGTGACTTCTAACCCTGCATATCAATTCAATATTACTCCGGATGAGTTTGACTTCAATGAAATTATTTTGTTTAATATTAGTGTGAAAAACATTGGCGCATCCACAATTGCAGCAGGTAGTTTTGTTAGAATTACCTTCCCAGATAACAATTGGAATATAACAGACTTCGGTGGCGGAACTTGGAACTCAACCAATAGGTCAATTACATGGAGTCTGAGTAGTAGCATAGCAGTTGGTGGAACTGCTTTGTTAAATTTCAGTGCAATTGTGAATGAGAGTGCTGCTTACTCAATAACAATAAAAGGCTCTTATGATCAAGAGTTTTTGAGCCAAGGTTATACTGATAATATTGCTCCTGATTGGGGGATTTATGGTAGTGATTCTGATACTGCAGTTTTCTTTGCAGTATGTTCAGCAAGTGTAACCAATGAGACAACTGAGAGTTACACATTTAACAATACACCCCCTTCAGATGCTATTGAAAAGTATATCCAGGTTTTCAACACCTCTGTTTTCTGGGATACAACAATTGGTGCAGGAGATACGCTAACTACTTATTATGATGATGTTGATGTTTATAATGACAATGACCAGCTGAAAAGGTTGTTTAATATTTCTGATAAGAGTGGAACCAATAATGATTTTAATGGTTGGTCGAATAGAACATTTGGAGAGGTTGATTTGATAACAGAGGATAACCATGATTATAGGTTGAGATTCAGTGCAACCTCTACCCAACAATGTGGTTTTGGTTCATGCGCATGTAACATAATAGCCAATTTGACAGTTAGGGAAATTAAGTATAGATGGAATTATACCTTGAGGAATTGGAATGAGCAGGAGTTGTTTGTGAGAAGCTTTGGTGTTACAAATGTTACATTGTCTCAGAATGTTCTAACTGCAGTTAGCTCTGATACAAGCTATCAATTTAATATAACACTCTCAAACACATTTACAGATACAGCTGTGCTAATCAATTTGACACAAGATATAACTGATGATTCTTGTAGTGGGCCTTCGCCGTACTTCACTGTTAACACAAGCACAATAACACAAGGAAATTTCTCAAATGTTAGTTACAATTCCACAACTAGAAAAATCTCCTGGAAAAATTTGGTTTTGCAACCAAATGAGCAACAAATGGTTTTTTATAATTTAACATCACCTATATGCTTTGATGATAAGACATTTGTGAACGCATTCAATGCAACTGCCAATTGGTCTGATGAGAGAACCCCTCCCTCTATAAGTAGTGCCAATGACCTAAGGGATATTAAGGTGCTTGCCAAAGGTAGGGCAAACATGGTCTTTAGTATAGTTCCATCTGAGATAACAATGGATTATGTGACAAGGCTAACTTTAATTTTGACAAACAATGGAGAGGATAATATGAGTGATGTACATTATGTTAATGTAACAATTCCAACAAATTATGTTGTTGATGAGAGCACCATCTCAAATGGAGGGGTTTATAATGATAGCTTGAGAATAATTGAGTGGCAAGATATTGGTGGGCCTTTGTACATGGATTCAACAATGAATCTAACATTTAATGCGACTTCAAACACATCTGGCATTGACACTTTGGATGTTGATTCTATTTATGAGGATCAATATGGTAACAGAACTTCTGGTGGAGATGACACTGTAAAAACAGTTGAGTTACAAATAACATCTGACTTTAACCCAAACCCAATAAGCCCTGATGGCACAACAACACTGACTGTAACTATAACCAATAACTATGCAAACACAATAACTAATCTTGCTATCACACCTGATATCCCACAAACATGGAGGGTGTCTCCAACAAGTCAGTCAATAAGCTCTTTAGCAAGCTCTTCTCAGAGTTCAAGACAATTCTTAGTGACTGTAAATAGTTCAACAGGTGTTTACAACATCAATTCTACAGTTGAGTTCACAGATCCAAATTCAATAACTGCAACAAAGATCACAACAACTGACATAGAGATGGGCTCTAAACCACTTTTGGTGATAATAAGGGAAATACCTCCTTTTGTTGGTAATAACATAAATATGCTAGTTAGATTTTATATATACAATTATGGAAATGATCCTGCTTACAACACAAATTTGACAGAGTATCTTGACACAAGCTGGTTTACAAATGGTAATGTAAGTCCATTGGATGGCGGTGTGTCAAACATGACAGCTGATACAGTGTTTTGGGATGTGGGCACTATCCAAGATATAAATTATTCCTTGGTTAGATATTATTCAAACCAATCAACTACTGGTGTTTATTGGTTTAATTCAACAGCAAGGTTCCTTGATGTTGCAAGCAATTATAATTATAGCACAGAAGGACCAAACAGTACTGTTGTTAAAAGTGGTGGAACTTATGAATTTGATATTATCAACAGAACAAGGGATGTGGGAGAAGCAGAGTTATTTATTTTTAATTCAACAAACATTGGCACAACAACACTAACAGATAGAGCAGATCCAAGTGTTTATGTTCCATCTAATTGGAATGTCATAGATGTTGGTGATGGTAGGTGGATAGCCAATGATAGGGTTATAACTTGGGATGAGACTAGTGTTAGTTCTGGAGTATCTATTTTGAATAACTTCACTTTAAACACAAGTGTTAATGATTATTACATATTCAAAGGCCTAAATCAGAATCTGACTGGCCCTGAGACTGCTGATGCCGGCTCAGAGCTCACAGGATCTTTCCAGTTGAGTGGAGGCAACTATTCAAACACCTGGGCTAATAACAACGACTATTGGTATTTTGGAGACATAACAGATACAGGAACCATTCATGGTTATGGTGTTTTTGTGTTTGATATTAGTTCATTGGATGTGTCTAAGTATTTGATAACAAATATGACATTTATGTTGGTTTATTGTCATGATGGATCAGATGGTAGTCCTGCTGGTTGTGATGGTGACTCTGCTGAGGGTGCTCCCCAGGGCGATCAGGATGTGGAGTTATGGAACAACACAGGCAACTCATGGGATGATATTGGCAACTTGAGGACAAATGATGGTGGTAATGAGGTGAGTGATAGGTATGGTATTTCTGGGGATTTGTCAGATTATGTTAATGATAATGATGAGATTAAGATTAGGTACGAATGCTATTATGAGAATAATGGATGGATACTTGATCCTGATGATAGCTGGATTGTGTTTGAGCATTCTACTTTAAACTTGACATTTATTGATATAAAAAATCCACAGAACTTGTTTATATTAGCAAAGGCAGGAATAGCTAATGTGTCAGTATTTGATCCACAAGAGTATCAACAGATTTATCAAGGGGATTTGTTCACAACAAACGCTACAGTAACTGCTATTAATGGTAATATATTAGGGGTGCAAGCCCAGATTATTATTTCTGGTGCTTTGAGTTTGCCAAATAGTGACCCCATACATAACATAAGCGATCTAAACAATGGTCAGAGCGAGAACACAACCTGGAATGTGAGTGCAGATGTTGTTGGGGTAACTGATATAACTGTTGTTACAAGTGCAACTGCTGGTAGCTCTTCCCAGGATTCTGTGTATGTTAATGTAACAGAGGCAATAAATATCACCTCAGTTAATTTGAGTCAAACAGAGCTTGAGCCAGGAGACAACTTGAGTAATATAACTGTAAGCATAAAAAATCTCGCAAAGACAACACATAACATAACAACCACCATAAATATATTCAATAGCACTGGCCAAGAGCAGAGCTTTGGGCCATTGGATTATGAGAATATAACAAACACAAGCATTGCAACAGGGCAAACAGCAAAAGCTGTTTTTGATAATTCTTCGTATGGTTATACGATTCACCAAGATACTGTTTTGGGTAATTATACTGTTAGAGCAACCTCTACTCCAGATAGCCTTGATTCTGTCACAAGGGATACTACCTTTAGGATATTGCAAGTTGTGATCAATTCAACAGTGAATGACTCATTAATACTACCTGGTGAATCAATGAATTTCATTGTCAATATATCAAATGTATGGAGTAGTGCTGTTAACTATAATGTCACAATAATAAATATTACTTATCAGGATGGTAGTGATGTTACAGATGAATGGAGCTTTAATCCTGCTTTGCCTGAGAACAAAACAATTGCTGCAAACACCAATGATACTATTAGCTTTGTTGTGACATCACCTTCTGAAAATGATTTGGCAAAAGCTGGTAATTACACAATAAATGCAAGTGTTGTTTATATAGATCCTAATGGAAGAACAAAGACAAAGCACACAACACAATTTGTTGAGGTGAATGAGTCTATAGACTACTCTGTTGGTGTGTTTGCTCCAAACAGACTGCCATTGTCATTAACCAAGCGGATAAATGTAACTATCAACAACCTAGCCAATGTTTATCTTGAGGATGTAAATGTTTCTCTACTGATTTACAATTCAACTAGCAGTCTAATGAGCTGGACAATAGTTCCAAGTGTTCAGGTTGTTGATATTGTATTGAATAAAAGTAATCAGACACATTTTAATATAACAGTTCCTGCTAATGCCATCTTAGGAGAGTACAATATAACTGCTGTTGCTAATTACACTAGTTACTCAAAAACAAATTATACTCTTTCTAATGTTACTCAAGACATATTTATAACAAGCATACAAGTAGCTCATAGCGAGTATGAGGCAGGTGACCTTATTGAATGGATCAATGCAACGATCAACAACACTGGCGAGGAGAGTTATGTTGTTAATTCAAGTGTTAATATTTTTGATAGCAGCTATGTTGATCAGAGTTTTGGACCTTTGGATTCTGAGATAAATGTGAGCAATATCACTTCAGGATCCTTTAGTATTGTGAGCTGGAACAACAACTCGGCTGGTTATTACATTGCTGCAGGTTCTAATACTGGCGCATATATTGTTCAAGTAAATTCAACATGGGGTTATGGTGCTAAAACTTATAATGAGACAAGCTTTGAAATTGTTCTGGTTGATGCTAGCTCTTCATTAAATATTTCTGATATTGATTTATTTGAAAATGCTGGGTTTAATATTAGTATCCTAAATAATTTCTCATCACTTGTTGGGTTTAATATTTCAACAGAGGTCTGGGATTTCTATAACAAAAATGATACTGGGCTATGGACCATTGAACCAAGAAATATTTTGTTAAATGTAAGCGGCAGAGCTGTTAATTCAACAATCATTGATATCACTCCACCAAACAACCCAGTTGATGTTGAGAGCGGGGTTTATACAATAAAAGCTATTGTTAATTACACTGATCCAAATGGTTTTTCAAAGCAGAAGACCACTAATTCAACAATTACAATGAATGCTTACAAAAATATATCGGCAAGTATTAATGCTCCTGATATGCCTAAAGGAGTTGATTCTGATGTGACTATCACAATAAATAACATAGGTAATGTAAATTTGAGTAATGTAAACCTCACTCTAAAGATTTACAATAGCACCGGCTTTGAAATGAATTGGAATATTTCTCCTTCTGAGAATCAATCTACAAATATCAGCTTTAACAGTAGTGATGACGTTGTTTTTACAGTTAGTGTTCCAAGCAACACAATTGTTGGCAATTACTCTGCCAATGTGAGTATTGATTTTGATGGCAATGAGCGCGAGTATTTGAATGTTTCTGATGATTTTGAGGTTACAGAGGATATAAGTTTGACAGTGACTAGGTCTCAATCAGAGCTTGAGCCTGGTGATATCATTGATTGGATTAATGTCAATGTTACTAATATAAATGATGTAAACTATTATAATGTCAGCGTATGGATTGATATCTTGGATTCAAGCCAGGTTGATCAAGATTTTGGCCCAAATGGGAGTGAGATAAATAATGTTACTAATATTGCACCAATCAATTCAGTAGTACTGAGTTGGAATAACTCTGGCGGGGGTTATGAGGTGAATGAGAGTGCGTCATTTGGTGCTTACACAATTAAGGCTACTGGTAATATCACGAATATAGGTGCACTTAGATATGGTGCTACTACTTTGAAGCTTGTGGGAATATCTAAGACAGATCAACTAACTCCCACAAGTATTGGTATCAATGAGAGCTCGGAGCTAAACATAACAATATCAAATGGATTCTCATCTGCTGTACAATTTAACGTAACAGACATTATTGTTCTAAACTCTACAGGTTCGGATGTGACAGTTTTGTGGACAATTTCTCCAAGTGAGCGAATTTTGAATGTGGGTGGTAGTGGTTCAAATACCACATCATTTACAATCACATCACCTGAATCGTACTTAAATGCATTACCTGACAATTATTCAATAAATTATACATATTATTATACTGATCCAAATGGTAGGAGCAAGAACAAAACAGGACAGATTGTTTTAGAGATAGAAGAGGATATAATATTATTGTTGGATATAATCTCACCTGAACAAACACCGATTGGCCTTGATTCAGAATTTACTCTAAATGTAACTAATGTGGGTAATGTTCCTGCCTCAGGTGTTAATGTTAGCCTTGTTGTTGGGGATTATGCATGGACAGTTATACCTTCCTCATCCCTCGTAAACATAGGTTTTAATGGTTATAATTCAACAAACTTCAATGTTTCAGTGCCTGCAAATTCATCATTAGGTGGTTACCCAATAAATGCAACTGCAATTGTGAGCGATTCAACATTCTATAGAAATGAAGAGTTTAATGTAACTAAAAATATATTCACAAGGTCTGTTTTTGTAAACCTAACAGAGCTTGAACCAGGGGGTTTGCTAGGGATTAATACAACCATAGAGAACACACATCAATCTAGAAATGTAAATGTCACTGTCAATATTTCAATTTTAGATTCAGCATACAGCTTGATTTCATGGACTCCTGAAGATAATGTTAGTTTTATGTTAGCTAGTTCTAACACCAGTGTTAGGTTTAATACAAGTGTTGCATCAAATGCTTCTGCTGGTAATTACACTGTGCTTATAAACTCAACTTACGGAAGCGGAGCCTATAGTTACAACACAACTTTCTTTACAGTATCAACAATAGTACCCATCAGCACAGCAACACCACCTTCTGTTGATTGGAATGAAACCTCAATAATAAACACCACATTAAATAACACATGGTTTAGCAAAGGTTTCAATGTGAGTATTAGTATTATAGCAATAATCAATGAGTCTGGTGGTGATGCTTGGAACTATTGGAATGTTGATTATTATAGCAGAAATGTGTCTGTTCTTGCCAGAGGTTTAAATTACACAGAGTTTAGGGCTAATACCTCAAATGCAACAAGGGGTGAATACAACTTCACAATTGAAGTCAATTACACTGATCCAAACACAAACAATATAATAACAAAACAACAGGTTGTAACAATTGGAGTTGGTCTTGCAGAGGTTAATGCTTACTACACCTTACCAACAGTTGTTGCAAATGAGGAGATTTACTATGTTAATGCTACTGTTGCAAACATTGGTGGCTTTGATTTGGATATTATCAATGTGTCACTTTACATTGAAAACAACACAAAGCAATGGTGGTTTATTCCAATTAGTTATCAGATACCTGAGTTGAATATGTCTGATTCAAATGTGACTTTGGCAAGCTTGTTTATACCAAAGAATATTGCGCCAGGAACATATAATGCAACTGTGCAGGTAAATTACACAGATCAGGATGGGTTAAACCAAACACGGTATTTTAGACAAGAATTCATATTATATAGAGGAATTGATGTTAATATATTGGTGGATGGCTATGAGTATGCACTAGTCAAACCCAACCAGAGTGTTAATATAACCATAAATGTAATGGATTCAACAGATCAAGCAGTTAACAACGCTAATATCTCTCTAATGATGTGGAGCTTTGATGGAAGAAGTTGGCAGAATAGCGGAATAACAAATGCTAGTGGTAATTACACATTTGCTGTTGATTTAAATGAATCTGAAGGAGGATATTATATTTCTGTGAATGTTACTACCAGCAGTTATGAAAATGAAAGCAATGAGGGTGTTTTCTTGGCAGATGATGATAAGAGTCTTATGATCGTTGTTGATGATGATACAACTGGTCATGGTAGTGATAACAATGATGAAGAGATTGCTAGTGCGATTAGTTCAATTACCTCAATTGATGTTTCTTATATCAAGTGGAACACAAGCTCAAATGGAAGCCCCAATGCTAGTAATATGAGTGAATATGATGCTGTTATGTGGAGTTTAGGAGATCATATGTTGAATGGTATATTAAATGACACCTCTGAAGTTGATGAGATTATAAGTTATGTTGAAAGAGGAGGTGGTTTCTTCTTGGAGAGTGGAGGTCTGGCTTATACAATCTATGTTGGTATTTACAACACTGATGAGAGGATATTTACTGATGTTCTTAAGGTTGAGCTACCAAGTGCTGACCCTCAATTGAGCGGCACAAAAAGCTTTGATGTTGTTAAAGATCATTATCATCAACCATTGATAGATGGTTATGGTGGAGAGATGAACAAGAGCAATAGTATTAGTAAGTTGTATAAAGATAAGATCAACCCAAATGCTACTTTGAACAGCAGATCTCTAATGAAGTGGCAGAGTTTGAATGATTCAGCTGGTGTGTTCTTTGATGAGAGGTCTAATTTAAGCACAGATGGTTCTAAAACAATCTATTATTCATTCCCAATTGATGGTCTAGCAAGTAGTGAGATGAATAAGTTGGTCAAGAATGCATTTATGTGGTTGGTGAGAACAAAGCTGGGTGTGTTTGTTAAACCAAATGCCTCAGAATATATCTTGTATTCAGGTTATTCTGATGAGGCAGAGATAAGGGTTTATGTAAAGGACCATGACAGCGAGGATTTAACAAATCTAACAAGTGGTGTTGACATTAACGCAACATTGATTTATCCAAATGGCAGTTCTAAAAATATAACCATGGTTGAGCAGAGCGGATATTACGTGGGTTACACAAACTTTACTCAGACTGGCTCTCATACGCTTTGGGTGAATGCTTCTAGAGTTGGTAACTTGCTGAGCTATGGGTTTGTTGGTTTAAGGGTAACAGAAAAAACTCCACCCAGCATCAACTTGATTGGCCCAGAGAACAATACCTGGAATGATTCTGAACCACTTGTATTCTATTATAATGTGACGGATTTGTTGTCTGGGATATCTAGTTGTAGTTTGATAATTAATGGGGTTGTTAATTTAACAAATACAACAGTAAATGAGAGCATTACACAAAACTTTACTGTTTATGGACTTGGAGATGGTTCACATAGTTGGTATATAAACTGTTCTGATGATAGCCCTGATCAGAATGAGAACGCTTCATTGGTTTGGGTGATTAAGAGGGACACAACAGATCCTCAGGTGGTATTAGACCAGCCCCACAATGACACATGGGATTTAGATGGAACAGTTCAAATGAGTTATATACCTTATGATGAAAACATCAATGTGTGTCAGTTGTGGGGCAACTTCAATGGCAGCTTTGTTTTGAATCAGACAGAGAATGATCCAGATGATGGAACCACAAATTGGTTTAATGCAATAAATCTTTTAGATGGGATTTATGTGTGGAATGTTTGGTGTAATGATTCTGTTAATAGGTATGACTGGGGTGATTCTAATTTCACTATCAAGATTGATACATCTCCACCATCGATTAATCTTGAGGGTCCTGAGAACAACTCAGAATGGAACACGTCAAAGTTAGTCTTGTTTGAATACAATGTGATAGATAATATGACTACAATAGCAAACTGTAGCTTGATAATAAATGGCGAGATCAATGGCAGTCCAGACACCTCTGTTGATGAGTCTGTTACACAGAACTTCACAAGGAACCTTGCCTATAACCAAACATACAACTGGAGCATTAATTGTACTGATAGTAATTGGTTTGAAAATGGCTCATTGACTTATAATTTCACATTAAGGGATAGAGAGTCTCCTGTTGTTACATTAATAGATCCACCTAATGGAGATAATGACCCTGATGGAAATATAACATTCAAGTTTAAGGTGACAGACAACTTTGGAATTGCAAATTGCACTCTGTATACAAATATTAGTGGATGGGGCACTGAAAATACAACGTTTGGTGTGCAGAACAACACAGTAACAAACTTTACTAAAGAGAACATTCCTGAAAACACAACGTTTATTTGGAATGTGCTTTGCTATGATTATTTTGACAACTTTGATTGGGGGGATAATAACTGGAGTGTGATAATTGGACCTCCACCTGTTATTTATATGAACATAACAATTCCTGCAAGGATAACTATCTTAAACAACCCTCCAGAGGTGAGACAGGTGGTGGTTGTTGATCCAATAACTCTTGAGGCTGGTACATTAACAAAGGTAAGTTGTAATGGGACTATTTATGATCCAGAGGGTTATCAGGACATAGCAGGGGCAAATGCAACATTGTATGATTCATCAGAGAGTGCACTTTATAGTTCGGACAATAATACAAACCACTATAAAAACACTAGTTGCATTGAGACTGGTTCAGATAGTTTTACTAAAGATTTCACATGTGATTTTGATTTGTGGTATTTTGCAAACAATGGAAGCTGGGTTTGTAATATAACTGGTTTTGACAGTGCTGGTTTTTATAATATCAATGGAACAACAACTATTGTGAATCCACTTTTTGCAATTGATGTTACACCTGTTATTGATTATGGTATCCTTGATGTTTTGGAGATATCTTCTGATGATGAGATAGTGAATGTGACAAACATTGGTAATGTTGAGACAGACATAGCTATAAAGGGGTATGCTGCTAGTGATGGTGATGGTTGGGCAATGAATTGCTCTAATTTTGGCAACATTAGTCTGGATTATGAGAGGTATTCACTAATTGCTAGCCAAGGCTTTGATCAGATGAGTTACAACCTATCTAGTGACTATATCAATATAACTGACTTTAATTTAGCAGAGCAGGTTGATGTTAATCAAAACTCAACAAAGAGTGTTTATTGGAAGTTGCAGGCTCCAGTTGGAACATCTGGGTTTTGTAGAGGAACAGTTGTTTTTTCAGCTTTGAGTTAGAGAAAAACTTATAAACAAAGTATGTTTCAAAAAAACAAAAGAGGAAAACAATGAAACCATTGAAAATATTATATTTGATGTTCTTAGTGTTTTTGACTATGCCTAGTGTTTTGGGTGTGAGCATAGGTGTTAGCCCTGGTAGAATTGAGTTTAAAAACATGCTAAAGGATGGTTATGCAGAGCAGTATGTGACAATAAGTACATCTATACCAGAGGATGTTAGAACTCACTATGAGGTTAGTGGTGAAGTTAAGAATTGGCTGAGATTTGATCCTCCTAATGAGAGTTTTGTGATGTCAAAAACTAAACCCTATAAGCTTAAGATAATAGCAACTACACCATCAGATGCTGCAACCAGAACTTATGTTGGTGAGATCACATTTGTTACTGATGCCCTTGCAGGGGTTAGTGGCGGCATGGGAAGCGCTGTTAGAGCAGCAATTATATCAAAGACGGTTGTTGATATTACTGATAAACAGATTTTGATGTGTAGGGCTGGTGGCTTAGACTTTAAAGATACTGAAGAGGGTAAACCTATTGAGTTTTATGCGAGTGTTTATAATGATGGTAATGTTAGGCTTAGGCCTGTTTTTGTTATTGAGGTTTGGGATCAAATGCAGGAGAACATTATTTTTAGCAAAGAACTTGTTGGGGATGAGATACTACCAACAACAAGGGGGGAATATCTTTTTGAGATAGAGAATAATTTGAAGATTGGGCAGTACTGGGTCAATGTTTTGGTTAGGTCAGAGGATGTGAGCTTGAAAGATTGCTGGGTTTCTGATTTTTTAACATTTAGTGTTTTTGAGAGAGGTACAATTTTAGATAAGGGTGTTCTTGAAAAGGTTTCGAGCAAGACTTGGGCATTTGTTGGTGAGATTATTCCAATAACTGCACTTTTTAGAAATGAGGGTGAGAAGAGTGTTGATGCAAGATTTAAGGGTAAGATAACACTTGAGGATGAGATTGTTGAGGTTTTGGAATCAGATGAGTTAAGGGTTTTGCCAGGTGAGAGTGTTGAGCTAACCACTTATTTTACTCCAAAAGAGGCTGGAAGGTATGTTGTTACTGGCAGGGTTTTGTATAACAACAAGTTGACATTTGAAAAGGGCACAATCATAAATGTGAATTATGCTCAAAGGTTTGAGGGGATAAAGTTGATTCCAATATTCTCATACATATTGATACTTGTTATTATACTCTTCTTGATCTACAAAATTAGAAAAGAGAGGAAAAAGGCAAACAGATGGAAGAGGACGAGATAGAGGCTTGGTATGAGGCAGAAAAGGAAAAGCTAACACAAGAGTTGTTTAATTCCATGAGCAAAACAAAAGACAAAGATGTATTAGAAGAAAAGTATAAAGTGGATATGAAGAAGCTTCATGAGGAATATGAAAAAAGGATAGATGTAAGCTTAGGTAAGAAAAAAAGGAAAATTGGTAAAAAATCTGAAGGGTTTTTTAAGAGATTTTTTAAAATGGGTAAGAAATAGTCTTTATTTCATAACCTTGGTTTTCTTTGGAGTTCTTGGTTCCACATTATTCCTATCTTGATCATCTCTTTGTTGAATGTGGGGGTGAGCTTATATGTTTTTTTGTAAAGGTCATAGTAGATTAGGCCCATGCTCTTCATTGGTGTTAGGATACGGTCATAGAATTGGCGTTTGTTGTAGCTTAGCTTGACTTCCTTGCCTTTGTAGCCTGGCTCATCTATTGTGGTTATTAACTCTCCATCATGTAGCTTTGTGGCAAACATTGACATTTCTGTTTTATTAACCTCGCCACCCTTTGATTTCATAAAGTTGACAAAGACCTTTGCAACAATCTGCTGTTGTCTAGTTGCAAATATTACCTCATAGACATCTTCAGGAAGGTTGAACCTATCAAATAATATTACCATTTATACCCCCGTTTTGTTAAGAGAATAAACTAGTATATAAATGTTACTTTTTCAGTATATCAGTATATTCTAAAAATTTTATATAACACATATATCTTACAAGAAGACTACATAAAACATACAGATTTTAGGAAAATAAAAAGGTTTAAATATATAAAGCATAATACATATTAATTACATTTCAATTACTACTCAAGAAAAATGAAAATCAAGGTTTTGAATGTTCGTTTGAGCAATGAGATGGTTTCTTGGCTAGATTCTATTATTGAGGATGGTATTTACAAGTCAAGGAGTGAGGCTTTAAGGGGTTTTATAAGAGAGTTTTTGGAAGAGCAGGGTGGGTCAAAATAACAGATGTGATTGTCTCATTGAGGATTCCTTCTAATCTGCTTGAAGAGTTGAAGAAGGTTGCTGAGGAAAAAAACTACATGGATTTGAGCGAGCTTGTTAGAAGCCTTGTTAGGAGGCAGTGGCTTTTTTCTAAAGATCCTGTTTTTTATGAGATTCAAAAGCTCAGACAAGAGCTCAAAGAAGAGGTAAGGAGGGGTAAGAGTGAATAACGAAAATCTGCTGCTTGGGATCATCTCAGGCCTAAAGCCACGGAGCTTTACGCCTTTCGCTTTAATACGCAGATTTTCGAACTCAAAAGTTCGCCCTAAAGGACGAGACTTTAGACCTTGCGAACTTTTGAGTAATAAAAGATTTTTCCTGGTTTCAGTAATTTTGGCTGTTTTGCTTATATCAGTAGTTAGTTCTACTATAGGTTATCTGTACATCATCTTGAATAATCCTAGTAACAACAATTGGACTAACACTAGTGATGTGATGTTTTATTACATACCCTATTCTAATGAGAGTATTGAGAATTGTTCATTGTATTTGAACAGTGTTATGAATCAGACTAATGAAAATGTTTTAGTGGGGGTTGAAAATCTATTTAGTTCTTATCTAGAAGAGGGTTATTATCTTTGGAGCATCGAGTGCTTTACCAATATTAGTTACAATGCTAGTTATAATGATTCTGAATATAATTATTCTATATATAATTCTTCTGATCAAAGAGGATTGTATGTTGATAAAACACCTCCTTTAGTTTTAATTATTAATCCTGTGGATGGTTTTAACACAACAAGTCGTAATATTAGTTTTGTTTTGAATATGAGTGATAATATAGATAACAATCTTTACTGTGAGATTTCTGTTGATGGGAATGGGTATGATATAAATGACAGTGTTGGGTTGATTACGCTAAATTTGAGTGATATTAATTATGGAAATCACACATGGGGTTCCAGATGTTGGGATCATGCACACAACACAGGATTTGGAGAGAATAGGAGCTTTACTATAGTACCAGAGTGTGTTTTGTTTAACATAACAACTGACAAAGAGCAGTACTATGTGGATGAGCAGGTTGATATGATTATCAATGCGCCTGTTGGTACTAATTTGAATATATCTATCTTCAAAGGTGGTGAGACAATACCAATTGATTTTTTTACAACTGTTATTACAAATCCTCATACAACCTTTTTTAGAAGTTTTGGTCAAGGCGGAGAATATGTTGTTGATGCAAGCTTTGATTATTATGGTTATTCGCAGAAGAAGAGTATCAGCTTTAGTGTTGTTAGTAGTCAGCTTAGTGCAAGTATTGTGGTTGACGATGATGTTGTGAAGGTTGGAGAGGATATTAATTTTGAAGCTGTTATTTCTGGTAACATTAGTTCAGTTAGCTATAAATGGGATTTTACTAGTGATGGGAGTGTTGATGCAACAACAAGGGTTATTGATCATTCTTATGATAGCTATGGCTCAAAGACAGTAAATCTAACTGTTGATGATGGTTTTAAGAAGGTAAGCACAACAAAGGCAATTGAGGTTAGAAGAGAGTTCAAGTTGTATTTTAAAGTTTTGGAGAATATTACTGATAATGTGGTAAATAATGCAACAGTTGAGTTAGATAATGAGGAGAACTATACAAATGATAATGGGGAGCTAACCTTGTATGTTTTAGAGGATGAGTATGCACTAGAGGTTTGGAAAAGCGGGTATTATTCTTACTATGTTGAGCTAGATGTTGATGAGAATCTCAGTTTAACAATAAGGTTAAACAAAAGGAACACTGATATAAAACCCCCTCAAATAACATTGATAAGCCCTGTGGATAATGGAGTTATAAATACTGATAGTGTTGATTTAAGGTTTAAGGCAACAGATGAATCAAGCTTCAATTGTACTGTTTTTTATAGTGAGTATGCAAATTGGTACAGATCTCTTGAGATAAACAAGAGTGTTAATAATAACACAGAGACTGTAGTTGGTTTAGCAGAGCTTGTTGAGGGTAAGAATTATTGGAAAGTAGAGTGTGTGGATGTGTTTGGTAACAAAGGGGTGAGTAATGGTTTTGTGTTTAATGTTGAGTTGCCTAAAGCTGAGCAGCAAGAAACATTAGAAACTTACGAGGGTGAGGATTATTTAGGGATTTTATCAAATAATATAGTTAATGGTATTGATGCAACGCTAAATTCCATAAGTGGTTTTACACCAGAACAAAAGGATGTGGCAGAGGCTATTGATCTTAGAAAGCATCTTGATGATGCAAAGAATGAGTTACAAAAGGTAAGAAGGGATATCAACAATTTACAGTTTTTGGGGTTGAGTGCAACAGAGGAAGCAGATGAGAGAGAAAAGTTAAGAGAAGCTATTGAAGAGATTGAGAAGAGTACAATAAAGGGTATTATTGTTAGCAACAGTGCTGAGTACACAAGGTATCCCTTGGACAAAGATGTTGAGGAGTTGTCTATTGAGTTTTTGGGTGCAAAAAATCTAAGCTTAAGTAAGAGAAAGAGTGACGAATTCATACAGAAGAACAAGGATGCACAATCATTGATAACTGTCTCAACAAGGGCCTGGAATGCACAATTAGAGTATGTTTCTGGTGATAAAGATACAATAACCTTGGTTGAGAAAACAGTTTATGCAAGTGGAGATTATAATAATTATTCTGTTTTTGAGTTTATTCCAAAGAGTGTTGTTGATGATTTAAACAAGGTCGAGTTTATAACATTGTATTCAACAATAAAGAGTGATCCAATTGTCAAGGTTGGCTTGGACAAAAACAACAAGAGTATTTATTACATAAGAGGGGGTGTTAGTTTGGCTGATATTGACAAAACAAACACATTGCTTATCTATGAGGGTTTTGAGGATTATAAAGCTGCTCAAAAGATTACAGGGTTTACTGTTTTTGGAGGAGTTGGTGGTATGTCAGGGCTTGTGTTTATTGTTTTGATCTTTGTTGTTTTGATAAGTGGTTATGTGCTTTATCAAAAAGAGCTTTTGGTGGTAGACACATCTGTTATAAAAAATCTAAAAGAGAAGGTTCAGTCAAGGAAGGATGTCTCGAGAATAATGGAGCTTGTTGATTTGGCTTATATAAAGATTAAAAATAATCAGCTAAAGGATGCACACTTTGCATATGGAGAGATAAACCTAATTTACAGAGAGCTTCCAGAGGGTTGTAGAAAGGGTGTTTATGGGGAATTGGAGGGGCTTAGTAAACAGTTGGATATTCATTATCTTCACTCATTGATAGATGATGCTCAAACCAATTTACGTTACAATCAGGTTGAGAGTGCAATTGAGGTTTATGAGAAGGTAAAAAAGGTTTACAAGAACTTTGACAAGTCACAGAAGGGTGTTGTTCATAATAAAGTGATTAGATTATTTGATGAGATAAAGAGAAGAAAAGTGGATCAAATCAAAAAATGAAAAAAGCGGTTTTGTTTTTAATTTGCATGATATTGCTTGTGATTTTTACTTTTGATAGTTATAGTGAGGATATCACAAAACAAAATTATGTTATATCTCCGGGTAGTGTTGAAGAGATTATAAAGATTGATGCATTTAATGAGAGGGTTTTAAATTTTAGAAACCTTCAGACAGAGGCTGTGAGGTGGACATTCACTTTAAAAGGAAATGCCTCTGATTTGATTGAATTGGATAAAGATGTTGTTACCATAAAACCACTATCAAGTGAAAGTTTAAAACTAACTATTTTTGGTTTGTCTGTTGGAGATTATAATGGGAGTCTGCGTATAGAAGGTTTAGAGGAGGAGATCCCTATAAATATTAAGGTTTATGATCCTGATTTGATTCCTGTTAGTGCACTTTACATAGAGGTTGAATCAACACAGGAAAAAATTTATTTAGGGGATTATTTTAAGTTCAGGGTTAATATCTACAATCTTTTGGTTGAGAGGAGTTATAATGCGACTCTGGAGTACACTGTTTATAGTATAGGTAATGAGACAGGAAATGAGACAATTTATCAAAAAATTGAGGAGATTGAGGTTAAGACCTCTGATTCATTACTCAGAGAGTTTATGATTCCAAAAAATATAACAACAGGTGCTTACACTCTCAGGGTCGATGCCCAATACCTTAATCTCACATCCTCTGCTTCAACAGTGTTTTTTGTGACAAGACCATTTTACACTTTAACCTTCTTTGGTATTGAGCTTTGGAAGTATTTTTTGGTGGGTTTGTTTTTGGTTTTGATTATATTAGGTGTTAGATATTATAGGAAAAAGCAAGAGGCAAAGAAGCGTTATGTTATGAAGGTTGATCTAAAGCTTTTGCCAAGGCCTGGGCCAAGGTGTGCTTTCCTTGGTAAGATTGCTGAGACTGAACACAAGGCTTACCTTGATATGGATAACCTCACCACTCACACTATTGTGGCTGGTTCTACTGGTGGTGGTAAAACTGTGGCTGCTCAGGATATTGTGGAAGAGGCTCTGCTCAAGGGTATTGCTGTTATTGTGTTTGATCCTACTGCTCAATGGTCGGGTATGCTCAGAAAGTGCGATAACAAAAAAATGATGGATATGTATCCTCAGTTTGGTA
>CAYHAM010000005.1:0-76021 GCA_964354685.1 uncultured Methanosarcinales archaeon | reverse complement strand
TGAACAAATGGACTACATAAAACAAAACGCAATCAAAAATGCCACCAACCAGTTTGAGGGCATAGAAGTAGGACAAGCCAACATAAAAGTACTTGGTGTTGGAGGAGCTGGAAACAACATGGTTTCCTGGCTGTACAAAAAAGGAATTAAGGGTGCTGAGATCATAGCATGCAACACAGATGTGCAGCATCTCAATGTTTCAGAGGCTGATAGGAAGTTTATACTAGGTAAAGATATAACAAAAGGCCTTGGTTGTGGAGGCTTCCCAGAAAAAGGAGCTGAGGCTGCAAAAGAGGCTATGAACGAAATCAAGGATGTATTAAGAGATTCTGATTTGGTATTAATATGCGCGGGAATGGGAGGTGGCACAGGAACAGGAGCTTCGCCAATAATTGCAAGAGCAGCAAAGGATTGTGGAGCAATAGTACTTGGAACAGTTACAATGCCATTCAAGATAGAGCGAGCCAGAGTAGATAAAGCAGAGTTTGGCTTACAACAACTAAGGCAAGTTACTGATACTGTTATAGTTATAGACAACAACCGTTTGGTTAGCATAGCAGGTAATCTACCAGTGCAGCAGGCATTTGCAGTTGCAAATGAGCTTATCAGCACTATGATAAAAGGTATTGTTGAAACAATTGCTGTACCAAGCCTCGTCAACTTAGACTATGCTGATGTAAAGGCAATCATGACAAATGGAGGCGTGGCAGCAATAGGTGTTGGAGCATCAGACACCAATAACCGCGTGGAAGAGGCAGTTAATGGAGCACTAAGCAACCCACTTTTAGACATTAGTTACAAAGGTGCAACAGGTGCTCTGCTTCATATCATAGGTGGACCAGACATGACCCTGGACGAAATCAACAGGGTTGGTGAATTAGTAACAGAATCCCTAGATGATGACGCAAATGTGATCTGGGGAGCGCGTGTTCAAGATGATATGAAAGGCAAACTAACAGTAATGACAATCATCACAGGAGTTAAATCTCCGTGGATACTTGGAAGAGTTGAACCAAGAGCAAGAAGTCCCCAAGTCTCAGAGCTAAGTGATGAGCTTGGGATTGAAATTGTTAGGTGATGTTCACCTTTCATAGGTGGAGTTTTTCTGCCTTCATTTTTTAACCACCCCCAACATAAAAACAAATGAAGGCCCTGGTCTTCATTGCAGCTTGGCTGCAATGAAGATTTTCTTTTTTTAATTCTCTATTATAATGATGATTTTATTTATGATTATAATCTTAAAATAATTCACGAGTTATACAAATATACTTTTTACAAATAACATATCTCTTAGTGAGTGATTTTCCATTATTTGATATCAAGCGTGTACTTATCTAAAGTTCCTTTCTTCCTTAATTATAAAGGAACAAATGCACCACGAGTTACTTCTAGTGCGGTTAAGCACTGGCAACTCGCTAAATTTAATAATAAAAAGGTTAAAGAAGGAAATGAAAAAAAATTCCAAAAACCCAAAATTTTATATATAGATTCAAATCTACTTCAGTCTAATCAAAAAAAGGTGTTTTTTATGGCTACAAAGGTTGTCAGTGTAAGCACACTAAAAAAAGGGAACTATGTTGTTATTGATGGTGCTGCATGCACAGTGAGTGATATCCAAATCTCAAGACCTGGCAAGCATGGCCATGCAAAGGTGAGGCTATCAGCAATAGGTATAATTGACGACAAAAAGCGAGTTGTGGTAATGCCAGGCCATGACAATGTTGAAGTGCCAATAATAGACAAACGCACAGCTCAAGTGCTCTCAATACAAGTCAACACTGCTAATGTTATGGACTCTGAGAGCTATGAAACCTTTGACCTAGAAATCCCAGAGGAATTCAAATCTCAAGTTGTTGAAGGCGCAACAGTTCTGTATTGGGACATATTGGGTCAAAAGATGATAAAACAAGTAAAAGGTAGCTAAGATGGTCAAATTTAAGGAAGCAGATACAAGGCTTTTCAGGAACTTATATGTTTGCAAAAAGTGCAAAAGTGTAGTTAGGGCACCAGCAATGAAGGTCTTGGCAAAAGAGATTAAATGCCGCAAATGTGGTAGCCGCACATTAAGACCAAAGAGAAAGAAATAAGCGCCCAAAAAAAGAGGTAAAGATGGGTTTTGGAATATTGAATTTCTTTTTAGAACACAAATTTGTTATACTCTTCTACACAGCAATAATTTTTCTTGTCTATGTTAATAGAAAGAAGTTTGATTTTCAATCAAAAATCATCGCCTTATACAGAACAAAGTTTGGTTTAAAAGTAATCAAGAACATTGGCACAAAACAAAAAGGGCTAGTAAAAATACTTGGTTATATTGGAATAGGTGTTGGCTTTTTGTTTATGTTTTATATTTCTTATCTACTAATAAAAAATCTGTATGAGTTAGCAACACTACCAAATGCGCAACCAGCAATTGCACTTGTCTTGCCTGGTGTTAAAGTTCCTGGTTCGCCTATATTCATACCTCTAATATCTGGGTGGATAGCATTATTCTTAGTTATCCTTGTTCATGAGTTCTCACACGGAATTGTATCCATCGCACATAAAATCAATGTTAAGTCATCTGGCATTTTCTTCTTTGGTCCTTTGATGGGGGCATTTGTTGAGCCTGATGAAAAACAACTAAGAAAAAAATCAGACGCTGTACAGTACTCTGTTTTTGCAGCAGGGCCTTTCTCTAACATAATCCTAGCTCTCCTAATTGTCGTTATTCTACAATTTTCAATAAATCCAGCCATGGATAAGATAACAGAGCCGATTGGTTTTTCCATAGAGGGGGTAGAACCTGGAACACCTGCTGAACTTGCTGGGCTAAAGCCAGGAATGATCTTTAATATGGTAAATGAAGAGCCAATAACAGGTTATGAGCCATTTATTGAATTATTGAACAAAACAAAACCTGGTCAAGTAATCACCCTAAGCACAGAGCAACAAACATTCACAATAACCACAACCAAACACTCAGAAGATCCTGAAAAAGCATACATTGGTGTGTTAGGAATAAAAAATGAATTCAGTCTTAAGCAGAACTTTCAGAACATAAATCCTATTTACCATATTTTACTCATTCTAACCGAAGTTTTGGGTCTAGTGTTCTTCCTAAGCTTAGGCATAGGTGTTGCCAATCTCTTGCCATTAGGCCTTGTTGATGGAGGTAGAATGTTGCAAATCTCACTACAAAACACAATAGGTACAAAAAAAGGAAACAAACTCTGGAAAAATATTAGCATACTTTGTCTAGTTGTGCTGATAATGAATATTGCTTTAGGTATATTACTCCCTCTGTTTAGGTGAAGATTTATATACAATTTACCCTTTCTTTGATCTATGATAACGCTTGTGTTAGTAGGTATTCAGAACCCAGGAAATTTAGGAGCAATAGCAAGAGTAATGAAAAACTTTGGGTTAAATGATTTGGTTCTAATAAACCCAGAATGTGAGCCATTAGCTGAAGAAGCTCTTGACAGATCAAAGCATGCCAAATCAATCCTAAAAAAAGCAAAGATAGCAAGCTTTGATTACTTTAAAAAATTTGATTATGTGATTGGAACAACCTCAAAGATAGGCTCTGATTACAATATTCCGAGGGTGCCTATTAGTCCAGAACAGTTTGCACTAACAATAAACAAAAAAGCTAAAATTGCCTTACTTTTTGGAAGAGAAAGCCATGGCCTAACAAACCACGAACTAAAGTTATGTGATTTTATAATCACAATACCTACCTCTAAAAACTATCCAGCAATGAACATAAGCCATGCAGTTGCAATTGTGCTGTATGAATTATTCAAAAGCTCTAAAAAAACAAAACTTGGTGACAAAATAACACCAATGTCAAAAAAGGAAAAAGAGGTTATACTAAAAAAGGTTGACAATATACTTGAGAAGATGTACTTTGCAACAGAACAAAAACGAGAAACCCAAAGAAAAGTGTGGAAGCGCCTAATAACAAAATCAATGCTCACAAAAAGAGAGGCCTTTGCATTGCTAGGATTTTTGGGAAAACTTGAAAAGTGACTACTAAAAAATAACAAATTTTATATATATGTTACAGTTTTTATATTATAAAATGGAATTAGATGTACTAGTCCTTCCAAAACATAACCAAAGAGAAGAAGTGTTAGCAGAGATTCAAGATAATTTTCTGAATATTACCCAATAGAAGAGGTCTATGGAAATTTTGAGGGTATTGATGATGCTCTAGATTTCGAAAGTGCATCATCTAGGGGCTTCTCTTTAATATCCATGCGAATAGTTGATGAAATTGGAGCAGCATATACTGGACTACAGGGAATTATCCGGAAATCTATGGGAAGGGGATATTTTGTAACAGTGACAACACCAATGGAAGATTGTGATCCTATACTAATTGATTGTTATGGGGATGTTGGAATAGCAGAAGGTTTTTTGATTGAGAGTGGAAAATATTGTTATCACTGTTATCACTTATTGTTATTGGACAAAGATTCCAGAGGAGAAATTATTAGACCAACCAGTACAAAAACAGGTTATGTACCGTGGAGCGAAACAAGAGGACCGGATCATGTTGTTTTATATTTAGTCCAAATACTTGCTCCATCGTACGAATCAGATGAACATGAACACCAAAAGTCTGCAACACCTTCATTAGAGGTTTATGTACCCTTAGGTGGACAATCAAGATTAAATGATGAAAATGAGATCATAACCCTAGGGAGGAAAGATAGACATGTTAAATGGAGAGCTGTTAAACCTGGACATGCACATCAAATTAGAAATTATCAAGCCCCAGCATTAAATCTGTTATTTATGAGCCCTGCACCAAAAGGAAGGGTTGATAGAAACCTAACTTCAAGACTAAACCCTTGGTAGATTTACACTCTTAGCAATTCTAACAAATTTCTCAACCTTCCCTAAATCCATCTTCCCTTGCTCTTTCTCAACACCAGATATAACATCAACAGCATAGGGTTTGACTTTTAGAATAGCTTCTCTAATATTGTTTGGATTTAATCCACCAGCTAGTATAACTGGCTTTGAACATTGCTTGACAATCTCACTACAGATATCCCAGTCAAGGACACCAGAGATACCTTGTGGATTATCTAAAGTTATTGCATCAACATAATCATTGATACTTTTAGCAACTTTAATAGCACTTTCATCTTTAACAAACACTGTTCTTATTAGTTTTACTCCCTCAAGCCTTTTCCTAATTAATTTCAAGTCTTTAATACACATATCAGAATGTATCTCAACAGCATCTGGCCTTATTGTTTTACAGATTTCGACAAAATTATCTAAATCAAGATTACTACTTATAACAGAACTCACAAAAGGAGGCAACTTAGCAACAATCTTCTTTGCATCCTCAACAGAGATCTTATTTGGAAATTTACCTTCTGTTATCACAAAACCAAGAGCATCAACCCCTAACTTTGCAATAGAAAGAGCATCTTTTTCATTAGTAATCCCACAAATCTTAACCCTTACCATGTTTTCCAATCTTTTCCAAATACTCCCTTATCCTCTTATCTCCACTAGGTTTGGCATTTGCTCCAAGCTTATAATATATTTTCTCAGCCTCAGAACCCCAAGAGTAATTGCCCTTCTCCTTAATTACCCTTTCAACCTTAAGTTCCCCAAGCTCTACACCCTTTCTAAGCTGATAATAAACACTCCTCATTGTTATTTTTGGAAAAACAGCCATATAAACCTTGTAAATATCATAACCATAGCTTTTACCCAAAAAATAGAGTATTTCAATAATATTCTGCCTTATCTGGCTAAAAACAGGCCTGCCTCTTTCCATATTATATACGTATGTAGCTGTGTTTTTATATTTTTTGATGTCAAAAACACATAAATTTATATATTAAATGTATATTTGATTATATATCAAATAAAAAACAGGTGAAGTATATGGTACAAGGAAGATGTATGAAATGCAAAAAACAGGTTGAAATAAAGGATCCAAAAGAAAGAGTAACAAAAAATAAGATGAAAATGGTCATGGGCTTATGCCCAAAGTGTGGTACTAAGGTTAGTAGGATCATTGGAAAAGCATAAATTTTTTATTTTTCATATATTTTTCATATATATGACCTAATATAAAAAGAGCTGTTCTAGAGACCCTTTTTCAATAGTTTTAGAGGCTATAGTAGAAAATTTTATAAAATCTCTTATCTTATAAATAAAGATGCCATACCATAACTCTCCAGATAATGATTATGACCTAGATGGTCGCCCATTCAAAGAGCATGAAAAAAAAGGTGGAAAAGAGTATGAGCTTCCAAGGCATGATAAAGAATCTTGCCGAGAGATAAAAAGGAGAATTCAAGAAGGTTCTTACAAAGACATTGAAGAGGTTCGCGACCATCTTGAATTCCTAGAAGATCTAATTGAAAAGGTTAAGAATATTATACTAGCTGAAGAGAGTGAGGGCATAGTCAACCTAAGTCTAAAAAGAGATTTCTCAAATATCAAAGACATCTTTAATGAATTAAGCAAAGTTCTTAATGGGTTAGAAGGGTTTTGAACTTGTTTTAGTTGGTGCTATCAGGAACTTTCTTATATTTTTATCCAAATCCACAAAATAATCTGCTTCTGCTATTAGCTTTGAGGAAGCTGTTTTCCCAAATGCCATAACCTCTGTTCTACAACCCAATGCCTTCAAATGATGAAGCAGGTCAGTAAAATCTCCATCACCACTAACCAATACAACAGTGTCAAGCTTTGAGGCAATCCTCATGGTATCCATAGCTATGCCAACATCCCAATCACCCTTCTTAGCACCTCCCCAAAAAACCTGTAAATCCTTGGCCCTAACCTCAAAACCTATATTCTCTAATGCAACAAAAAAGTTTTTCTCGTCCTTAACATCTGCTTTTATAACATATGCAATGGCCCTTAACAGCCTTCTCCCATCAACTGCTTCATTCAATATTATTCTGAAATTTACCTTCCTCTTATACAAATTCTTTGCAGAATAATACAAATTCTGCACATCCACAAAAACACCTATTCGTTGCTCTCTATGCCTTGTCATTTTAATTACCTCTTTTGCTATGATAAACCTTTTGATTAATAAAACTTTCCTAATAGCCCTCCTTTATATTAAAATGTTTGAAATCAAACCCTTTTAAAACTCTATAGGTTAGAAAATAACCCAAAGGATGCACACCATTACCTAAAAGATCTATTAATAAATGCGATAGCAACCCAACCATTATCCCAATCCCCACAACACCAACATCAAAAACTACAAACAAAACCCAAAGTAGTAAAATAAGCTCGAATGAATGGAAAAAGATATACATCTTTCCTGATCTTTCACAATACTTTTCAAAAAATTCTCTGCTAAAAGTGATTTTTTTCTTGTAAACCCAAAAATCCAAAAAATGATCAAGGTCAATAATCAAAAACCCTGAAACAAAACACATCAAAGCTGCTAATGGTGATTTTGTAAAATACAACACAACCAAACCAAGGAATGCAGAAGCCACAAGATGATACTCAGGTTTCATTTTTCATATGTACAAAAACCACAACCCCACAATCATTAGAGCAATGGCAAACGCTTTAGTTAATAAAATTTTCTTATCTATCTCCTCTTTAAGTATTTTTGGTAAGTATTTTGATAATAGGATAGTTATTATTAAAATAAACAAAGGTGCTATCCCATCCAAAACAGAAACTAATGAAACAGGACCAAGCTTAATAGCATAACCATAACTTAAACTATCTGCGAGAGATACTAACCCTACACCTAACATAACAAAAATAAAAACCTTGCTTTTGATTGTTTGTAAGTTCTGAATAAAAGACACCCTGTTTTTCTTCAACAATAACAATATAATGCCCCCAAAAAATCCCCCTATCTTAAACCAAAAAAATCCATCTAAAAAAGTGATATTTGAATACACATGCTTCATTAATATCTGCCAAACTGCAGACAAAAAAGCCACAAACACCATTAGCCAAAATGCTCGCTTTAGTGTAAACATATCTTTAATATTCCTCAATGACAGCAAAAATCCACCAATAAGAATCAAAAAAAATGCAATAATCTGAATAAAACCCAACCTCTCACCCAAGAAAATAAATGATAAAATCAAAACAATTAATGGGGAAAAATATATGATTGGAATAATACGAGAGGCCTCTTCAAGGTTCAAAGCTTTGAAATAAGGTACAGCTGCAAGCATGCCGATCATACCACTAATTATTGCTAATAAAATTATAAGACCATTACTAACATCCAAATTATGAAACAGCAACACAAAGAAGACAAGAAGCTGCAAAAAACCCCAAATAATTGTCATAACACTTGGATCCTTAATGAATTTGCTTATTATTATCTTATCAGCAACACTCTCAACAGCCCACAGCAACGCTGCCAACACTGCAAAAAATACCCATTCCATTTTTATCTCCTATAAATTCAAAAAATATAATCCTATGATCATCAAAGCAATTGCAACAAACTTGGTTAGTAATACTTTTCTATCCAACTCTTCCTTCAATATTTTAGGGAAATATTTTGAGAGCAACAATGCCATGATAAGAACAAATAATCCTTGGAACCCACCAACAACTGAAACTAGTGAAACTGAACCAAGCAAAATTGCAGCACATGAAGCCAATCCTCCCAAGATAGCAAAAAAACTACTTACCGCTATTAGCAACCACACATTTCTTTTGTATCTTTTTACATTCTTTACAAAGCTGTCTCTTTGTTTTTTATTTAACAACAAAAGAAAGCAACCAAGTGCCTCTCCAATAGCTATCAGCACAAGAGCATCCCACAATGTCACATATTTGTAGGCAAATTTCAACAACACATAAGAAACCGCCCACAGAGAAGTGTTTATCAATATAAACCACAAAGCCTTTCTCAACTTAAACAGACCCTTTGCCTTCTTAACACTAAGTATAAATGCACCAATCAAAATCAAGAAAAATGCAATTAATTGATTTTTAGTTAAGATCTCTTTCAAAAAAACAGCAGACATAATCAAAATAAACAAAGTACTCAGATTACCTAAAGGAGCCACTATAGATGCCTCTTCTATCTGCATTGCCTTGAGATAAAACAAAAAAGTGGATATTCTCAGCAACCCAACAAGAAGCACAAGCAAAACAAAAGTGAGGCTAATAATCTTAAGATTTGACCAAGGGAAAAACACCAAATTAGCCAACCATGTAAAACCACCGATTATCATATAATGCATTGGATTTACATATCTTGAAGTCAAAATTCTGTCCAATATATTCGTAAAGCTCCACAAAAAAGGTGCCAGCAAAGCAAATATCAACCAATCCATTTTCATTCCTCAAATATACAAGTAATACAATCCAACAAATATCATTCCAATAGCGATGATCTTCACTAACAAAACATTCCAACTAAGCTCCTCTTTTAAAACTTTAGGTAGATACCTCGAAATCAATATTGCAATCAAAAAAACAAACAAGGTTCTAACCCCACCTATAACAGAAATGATTGATGCAGGTCCACTCTTGAGCGCGTAATTATTCGCGAGAATACCACCTATGTACATCAAACCATTTGCAATTATCAACAACCAAATACTCTTACCAGATCTAAACGTCCTTAAAAATTCAGACCTTATGCTCTTAATAACCAAAAAACAAATGGCTATGAAAAAATCAAACAACATGAGGAGAGCAATGGCAGACCAATACTCTGCATTAGTAAAAAGATATTTAAGAAGAATTATGTTGGTCCCCCGCATTACAATAACCAAGCACATCAACCAAAATGCCCTTCTAATCTTGAAAATACCCTTAACATCCTTAACTGAGATAATAAATCCACCAATAAGAATCAGAACAAACGCAATCAACTGATTAGAACTCAATCTCTCCCCTAGAAACAAAAAAGCCAACACAAAGGCAACAACTGCCCGAAGCTCGTGCAAAGGTGCAATCCTTGATGCCTCCTCCAACGACATAGCCTTTAAAAAAGGTAAAAATGCTAGTGTATCAATCAAGCTAATCACAATAATAAAGAACAACAACTCTTTGCTAGGGATACTAAATCCAGTAAAAGGCAAAACTAACCATATGCTCAGCCAGATAATGGTTTTGAAAACGAGCAATGTAAGTGGATGCTTAAAATGTTTATCAAGCAGGATTTTGTCAAGGATATAACCAATAGAAAAAAACAAAGCAGCCAACAAAGCAAAAATTAACCAACTCATTTTTTCACTCTTGGCAAGAATCTCTCAAAGCCACAATCCTCACAATATATTCTGCCACTCTTCTCATCATATTGCAAAGTCAAGGCATTACACTTTGGACATCTCTTAACAGGACTAAGCAAGTCAATATTCTCCATAATCTCCTTATAAGGATCAACAGGTTGCTCCCTATCCATCTTAACACCACCCAAATATCAGTTTGATTTATAAAGATTTTGAAAATCTGTTATCTCTTCATTACCTAAGCAAATAGAAACAACATCACCACGAGTTGCCTTTTATGCGATTGAACACTGGCAACTCGTTAATTATAATTTTTGTAATAATTTTGTAATAAAAATGAGTATTTTAATAGCAACATCGCTAATTATTATAATAATAAAAGTAACATTTTCATATATCCACACACAGCAAGGTTTATAAACTTTTAAACTTTATATTGACACTACAATGCCCAAAATAAGCTTCTATCCAATTGACATAGTATACAAGACATTAGGAGAAAAAACAGTTGTTCAGCTATATGGGAGAACAACCGATGACAAACAGATTTGTGTACAGGATTCAAACTTTGAGCCATACCTATATGTTTATTCAAAACAAAAAGATGCAGAGGAAGCATCAAAAACACTTAAAACTTTGAGTATAGAAAAAAGAGAAAGAAAAGTAACAATAACAAAAACAGAGATTGTTGAAAAAAGATATAATGGCAAAAAGCTCAAACTAATTAAAGCATACACAAGATTCCCTCAAGACATTCCAACAATAAGAAACCACCTCAAAGACCACTTCCAAGCATATGAGTCTGATATCTTATTCACAAGACGCTACCTAATTGACAAAAACATTACACCAATGGTCCTCACAGAGGTTGAAGGAGAATTTGTAAACCAAAAATCAAAAGTCTCTGTTATAAACGCTGACTCAATAACCCAAACATCAACTGAAATAATTAATGACCTAAAAATCCTCGCACTTGATATTGAAACCTACAACCCACTGGGAAAACAAATGCTTCCAGAAGAAAACCCTATTGTGATGATTGCGCTTTATGGCAAAGGTTTCGAGAAGGTATTTGTCTCAAAAAAATTCAAAACAAAGCTAGATTATGTTGAGCCAGTAGAGAACGAGGCTCAGTTAATAACAAAATTCAAAGAGTCTATAGAAAAATACAAACCAGACATATTAACAGGATACTTCTCAGACGGTTTTGACTTACCATACATTGAAAAAAGGGCAAGCAAGAACAACATAAAACTTGACTTAGGCCTAGACTACTCAGAGTTGGAAATTGACAGAATAGGAGACATAAATGCAAGAATAACAGGAATAGTGTATCTAGACATCTTCCAATTTATAAGACGTGTTTTTGCAGTGACATTAGAAACACCAACATATGACCTTAACTCTGTTTCAAAAGAGCTACTAGACCAAACAAAAGAGAATGTTGACATTGACAAGCTACATGAGGTATTTGACAAAAAACCAGAGAATCTAGACAAATTCTGCGAATACAACCTAACAGACGCAGAGCTAACACACAAACTCGCAACAAACCTCTTGCCAAACATAGTAGAGATTGTTAAGGTTGTTGGCCAACCAATATATGATATAAGCCGTATGGGCTACTCTCAACTAGTTGAATGGTACTTAATCAAAAGAAGTCAATACTCAAATGAGCTTGTACCAAACAAACCAACCCATGAAGAGATAACAGCAAGGAAATCTGTAACATACAAAGGAGCATTTGTGTACAAACCAAAGCCAGGCTTATACAAAGACATAGTTGTGCTTGACTTCAGGAGCTTGTACCCAAGCATAATAACTACACATAATATCAGTCCTGAAACATTGAACTGCAAGTGTTGTGAAGGAAAGGATGTTCCACCAGATGAGCACAACTGGTTCTGCAAAAAAAAGAAGGGATTTATCTCAACAGTTATTGAAGAGTTAATAACAAGAAGAATGAGAATAAAAGAGATAACAAAAACTAAAGACTCAAAAATACTCTTTGCAAGACAATATGCACTAAAAACAATAGCAAACGCAATGTACGGCTACCTTGGATTCTTTATGGCAAGATGGTACTGTCTTGAGTGTGCACAGAGCATAACAGCATATGGAAGGTACTACATAAAACAACTAATAGAAAAAGCAGAAAAAGAGGGCTTCCAAATATTATATGGTGACACAGACTCTGTCTTCTTAACCCTTGACGGAAAAACAAGGAAAGATGCAATCAAGTTTGTTGACGGGTTCAACCTCAAATTACCAGAGCTCATGGAGCTTGAGTTTGAGGGCCTTTACCCAAGAGGCATATTTGTGTCAGCAAAGATTGGCACCTATGGTGCAAAGAAAAAGTATGCTCTGCTAAATGAAGACGGAAAAATTAAAATAATAGGTTTTGAAACAGTGCGTAGAAACATCTCTGAAGTTGCAAAGAACACACAAGAGGAAATCCTTAATATAATTTTAAAAGATAACAACACACAAAAAGCATTCAACCATGTCAGAGAAGTTATTGACAAGATCAAGAAGAAAAAGATTCCAATCCAAGAGGTTATTATTTACACCCAGCTCAAAAAAACAATAAAAGAGTATGAATCAGTTGGCCCTCATGTTGCAGTTGCAAAAAGGCTCAAGCAACAAGGCTATGATGTTGGACCAGGCACAATGATAAGATATGTTATATGTTCAACAGGAGACAAAATTCGTGACAAAGCAAGACTCCCAGAAGAATGTGGAGAAGGAGAGTATGATGCTGATTACTACATCAACAACCAAATCATACCATCAGTGGAAAAGATCTTTGAGGTTCTTGGCTACTCAAAAGAAGACTTGCTAGCAAGCCTTGATCAGAAAAAGCTCGATAAATTCTTTAAATAAAAATGATAAAAGTTGTTCTGTTTGATATAGATGGGGTGTTAATTGACTCAGTAAAAGCAAACTTTGAATTTTATAAACACATCTTTGGTAAATTTTTTAATACAAGTATAACCCTTGATGAATACAAAAAACTACACCATCTCTCAATAAAAGAACAGACGTTAAGAATAAGACCAGATCTTCCTCCATCAAAAGTTAGATCAATAGAAAACTACGGTGCGCAAAATTACAAGAAGTTCTACAAGTATGTTAAACTTGAGCCATATGTTGAAAAACTATTAAAGCAAATTTCAAAAAATTATCATTTAGGTATTGTTACAAGCCGTGTATCTATTAATGTACTCAAGCACCTTGGAATAGATCATTATTTTGAACATGCAGTTACAATCTTTGATGTCAAACACCACAAACCACATCCAGAGTCATTATTGTTAGCTTCAAAAAGGTTTGGTGTCAAACCAGAAGAAGCAATCTACATTGGTGATGCACAAACAGATGCTTTGGCAGCAAAAAACGCTGGAATGCCCTCAATAATCTACAAAAACAAAGATGTTAAAGG
Source organism: uncultured Methanosarcinales archaeon (assembly GCA_964354685.1). Lineage (GTDB taxonomy): Archaea > Nanobdellota > Nanobdellia > Woesearchaeales > JAGVZT01 > CAYHAM01. Next base: position 62,374 of record CAYHAM010000005.1, on the reverse strand, counting down.
AAACTTTAATATCAACAACCCAATGGAAATTATTCCAATCCTAGAAAAGCTGAACAAAAACTAACCCAAACATTTATTAATGACCCTTGTTTATCTTTATATATAACTTAAATATAACTGTGTCACTTATTAGTTATAAACAAATATTATATATGAGCTAGTTCTGTTTCTTAAATAAAGTAGTTATAACTCTAAAAGAGAGGCGATAGAGTGAAAGTGTTAATGCTTGGGTGGGAGTTCCCGCCCTATTCAACAGGTGGCTTAGGAACTGCCTGTTATGGCCTCACAAAAGGCCTTTCAAACCAAGGAGTGGACATAACCTTTGTATTACCTACGCTCAGGGATAATATACAGGCAGAGTTTGTAAAGCTAATAGGAGCAAACATCAAGATAGTTCCAGTAGACTCTCCGATTAGAGGTTACATGACATCAGAGGGCTATCAAAAAACATTCTTAAGAAGCACATCCTCAATGTATGGCTATGATCTCTTCAAAGAGGTCTACAGATTTTCAAAAAGAGTAGCTGAAATCGCAATGCAAGAAGACTTTGATGTAATACACGCCCATGACTGGATGACATTCCAAGCAGGAATAAATGCAAAAACAGTATCCAACAAACCACTAGTAATACATGTTCATGCAACTGAGTTTGATAGGACAGCTAACAACAATGTGAACCAGATTGTCTATGAGGTTGAGAAAATGGGCATGCACAAGGCAGATTCAATAATAGCAGTAAGCAACTTCACAAAAAACAAGATAACAACCCACTATGGAATTAACCCAGAAAAGATAAATGTTGTTCACAATGCTGTTGAAATAAATAATTATTCAATTGAAGATGACTTTGGCATAAAAAAAGAGGACAAGATAGTTTTGTTCTTAGGAAGAATCACTGTTCAAAAAGGCCCAGATTACTTTATCTATGCTGCAAAAAAGGTTCTTGAACAAATGCCAAACGTGAAGTTTGTTATTACAGGCTCTGGTGACATGGAGTCTTATATCATAAACAAAGTGGCAGAGCTTGGCCTAAGCAAAAATGTTTTATTCACAGGGTTTTTACGTGGAAAGGATGTTGACAGAGTGTATAGAATGGCAGATGTTTATGTGATGCCATCTGTATCAGAACCATTTGGTATAACACCTCTAGAGGCAATGGCAAATGGGACTCCAGTAATTATCTCAAAGCAATCTGGAGTTTCAGAGGTCATCAAAAACTGCTTGAAAGTTGACTTCTGGGACATAAATGAACTAACAAACAAGATAGTGTGTGTTTTAAAATACCCCTCACTTGCACACACACTCATGGAGAATGCATCATTTGAAGTAACAGGAATTGGTTGGAATGAGCCAGCAAGAAAATGCATTGATGTTTACAACCATATGTTGGTGATGAACAATGGTTAGTGTATGCTTCTACTTCCATGTTCACCAGCCATATAGACTTAGAAAATACTCTGTGTTTGATGTTGGCAACAACAGCAATTACTTTGACACCAGCAAAAATCTTGCAATACTAGAAAAAGTAGCAAAAAAATGCTATATCCCGATGAATAACATCATAATGAGCTTGATTAACAGATACAACTTCAAAGCAAGCTTCTCATTCTCAGGAATAATACTTGAACAATTTGAAGAGCATGCTCCAGATGTACTCCAGTCATTCCAAGAGCTGGTAAAGACAGGTAATGTTGAGATTCTGGATGAGACATATTACCATTCACTTGCATTCCTTTACTCAAAAGAGGAGTTTGTTAATCAAATAAAAATGCACAGACAAAGGATACAACAACTCTTCAAAAAAACCCCTCAGGTTTTTAGAAACACCGAGCTCATCTACAACAATGAACTTGCAATGCTTGTAGAAAAGCTTGGATATAAAGGTATTTTAGCAGAAGGTGCAGATCACATCCTTGGTTGGCGTTCACCCAACTTTCTATACAGGCCAAAAGGAACAGAAAAGATAAAGCTATTACTCAAAAACTATCGCCTAAGTGATGACATTGCCTTTAGATTTTCAGAACGCAGCTGGCAAGAATGGCCTTTAACTGTTCCAAAATATGTTCAATGGTTGAATGCTGCAAATGGCAATGGCCACACAATAAACCTCTTCATGGACTATGAGACCTTTGGTGAACACCAATGGCCCTCAACCGGAATATTCAAGTTTATGTCCGCTTTACCTCCTGAATTACTAAGGCACCCAGACAACAACTTCAAAACACCCTCAGAGCTTATCAAGGATTATGAGACAGTTGCAGAGCTTGATGTGCACAACATAGTCTCTTGGGCAGATGTTGAGAGAGATGTGAGCGCATGGCTAGGCAATAGCATGCAACAATCAGCAATAAAAGAGCTCTACATGATTGAAAAACAAATCTTAGCAACTAACAATCCTGAGTTAATCGCCGATTGGAGAAAACTGCAAGTTAGTGACCACTTTTACTATATGTGCACAAAGTGGTTCAATGATGGTGATGTTCACAAATACTTTAACCCGTATGATAACCCATATGATGCTTTTATTTCATTTATGAACATATTCAATGATTTGGTTATACGACTCAAAGAACACAATTCAAAAGTTGAAACCAACAAAGCCTTTGAAGAGGCAAAGTCTTTGACTTAGGGGTGGTTTTATGACAAAGAAAAAAGAGGAAAAAATAAAAAAAGCTAAAGTAAAGAAGAGAATAGTTAAGGAAGTTGAAAAGAGAGTAAAAGAAAAATCTCCTGAGAAAAATACAAGAGTTAAACTAAAAAACGCAAAACCAGAGCACTACTTTATACTCCTTGATGGCAGGCCATTAAAAAATTTATTTGAACTTGTAGAAGCAATGGACGAGATGACTGATGAAATCTTCCACCACCATGTAAATGAATTCAGGAATGATTTCGCAACCTGGACAAAGGAGACCTTCAAAGAGGTTGAGCTTGCTGAAAAGCTTCAAAAACTTAACTCAAAGGAAAGGCATCAAATTGAAATTTTGAAGCATATGATTAAGAGGTTTATAAAATGAGTAAGAAGATAAATCTCTCTAGGGCAAAGAATTTGCTCAACGTTGTTCCAACTAAGCAAAGCTTTTGGTTGTGCACAAATCAAGATCTAAGGAGCTTGAACACATTGGCCAATACCTTGGAGGAAGTAAACGACGATGTGTTTAGATACCATGTAAACAAATACAAAAATGATTTCAGCGCATGGGTACGTGATGTTGTGGGTGATAATGATTTTGCAAGAGAGATATCAAGGATAAAAACAAAGGAAACATTGGTGAGGAAGATAAAAGAAAAGGTTGAAGAATCAAGAGAAATTGTTTCAAAATACAAAACATTGGCAAAGAAAAGAAAGAAGGTTAAGAAGAGACCAAAGAAAAAGGTTAAAAAGAGAAAGGTTGGAATGAAAAAGCCCAAGAAAAAAATAAGGGTAAAAAAACCTAAAAAAACAATCAGAAAAAGAAAATCTATTAGAAAAGAAAGAAGGATCATTAAGAAAAAACCAAGCAAACGACTAAAGAGAAAAATAGGAAAGAGAGTCGTTAGAAAAATCAAGAAGAAAAAAATAAAAAAAAGAAAAAAGAGGTAAGGACATGACTGAAAAACTACATGGCCACGATGCTGTACCCCTACTAAGAGATGTGCCAAATGAGCACACCTTCAAGCTGCACAAAACAGAGATTGAGATAAACAACCTGTTTGAATTGGCAGATGCACTAGAGATAATGAGTGATGAAAGCTACAATCACCATGTTACAGAAGATAGGAACGACTTTGCAAACTGGGTTGGAGATATTATCAAAGATAAAGAACTAAGTTTGATGTTGCATGAGACCAAGAACAGAAAAGATGCTCTGAAAGTGGTAAGAAAAAGGATCAAGGAAATACATCATTCATCTGGAGAAAAGGCTTGCCCAAAAGAGCACATTGGTTGTGGCATAAGAGAGTTTGCAGCAGGGTTTTTGATAGGCCTATTGGTGGGGCTGATAATGACAGTATATCTCTTCCCAAGAATTGGATAGAGAGTTTTTTAATTATTCAACTTTTTTATTGAATCAATTAATTATAGTACTTATAATTAAAAAAAGCCAAATACTGATTAAAAACCAAAAAATATATATTGTAGATAGATAATTTTCCTGTTATGGATGTTTTTGATATCATAAGCGAACGACATTCTGTTAGAAAGTTTCTAGACTCACCTGTTGAATGGGAAAAGATTAGTCAAATACTAGAGGCAGGTAGGCTTGCGCCCTCTGCTGGCAATGTACAGGACTGGAAATTCATAGTGATAACAGAGCCAGAGCTCAGGAAAAAGGTTGCAGAATCTGCTCTAAAACAATATTGGATATCAAAGGCACCAGTCATAATAATAATATGCTCTGATATTGACAAGATAAAAAGGCAATATGGTGTTAGGGGAGAAAGGCTTTACTCAATCCAGGACTGTGCTATTGCTGCCACATATATGATACTAACAGCCCACTCACTTGGGCTAGCAACCTGCTGGGTGGGGGCTTTTGAGGAAAACCTACTACAAAGAGCCCTTAGCATACCAGACAACTCACGCCCCCAGGTTATCTTACCAATTGGATACCCAGATGAAAAGCCAAAGCCAACATACAGACTAAGATTAGAGAACATGGTTTACCTCAACGGCTATGGTAATGTACATAGAATAAAAGACATGGGTGGAGTACTCTGGGACCACAATATTCTTGGAAGGACAATAAAAGTTGCAAAGGAAACTGCAAAGGACATTGACAAAATAACAAAAGAACAAAGACAAACTCTATCTGAAAAATTCAAGGCAAAAAAGGAAGATATTTCTAAAAAGCTGAAAGAAAGATCAAAGCACTAGCTAAAGATTTAAATACCAACTTTCATTATTTTGTTAGATGGTAGATAAGAAACTTGAGGAACTTTTCTTTCCTTTTTCTAAAATAAGACAAACCCAAGATGAGCTTATAAAAAAAGTAGATGAAACCCTAGAAAAAAAACAAAACTTTATTGTGCATGCTCCAACAGGACTAGGAAAAACAGTTGCAATGCTAAGCCCTGCACTAAAACATGCAACCAAAAAAGATTTAACAATATTCTTTCTAACCTCAAGGCACACCCAACACCTTATTGCAATTGAAACACTGAAGGCAATCAAAGAAAAGTATGATTTAGATATTATAACAACAGACATTGTTGGCAAAAAATGGATGTGTGCTGTGCCTGGAGTGGAAAATCTCTACTCAAACGAGTTTGCAGACTATTGTAAAGCAGTCAGAGAAGAGGATAAGTGTGAATTTTACTTGAATACAAGAAAAAAGGGAAGACTAACACCAAATGCAAAAAAGGTTCTAAAAGAGCTTAAACAGATTAGCCCAACACACTCTGAAAAGTTAATAAAAATATGTGCACAAGAAAAGCTCTGCCCATATGAACTAGCAACAGCACTTGCAAAAGACTCATTAGTTGTTATTACAGATTATTATTATATTTTTAATCCCCAGATAAGAGACTTATTCTTTAAAAAAACTGGAAAAGAGCTAGAAAAATCAATAATAATTGTTGATGAAGGCCACAACCTGCCTTTTAGATTGCGTGATTTAATGACACAGCGCTTATCCACGTTCATGCTTGACAGAGCAATCCGAGAGGCAAAAAAATTTGGCTATGAAGAAACAAAATCAAACCTTGAAAAAATAAAATCCCTAATTGAAGAACTTGCACATGGCTTAGAAAACAGTGAAAAGCTAACAAAGAAACAGGATTTCATTAATGAGATCGAGGAGTTCTCTGAATACAACCAATTAATAGCAGACTTTGCATTTGTTGCAGATGACATACGCGAGACAGAAAAGCAAAGCTATATTGGCTCTATATCAAAATTCCTTGACGCATGGCTCGGACAAGATTCTGGCTTTGTAAGAATAATCTCCAAAAAACAACTCAAAAAACCTTTTATAACCTTGAGTTATAGATGCCTTGACCCAAGCTTGATATCAAAACAGGTTGTAGATAATGCCTATTCAACAATTGTAATGAGCGGAACATTAACACCAATAACAATGTACAATGACATTCTTGGCTTTGAGCACGCAGAAATGCAAGAGTACAAGAGCCCATTTCCAGAGCAGAACAAGCTAACACTAATAATTCCAGAGACAACAACTAAATACACTGAAAGGAATGCAGCGCAATACAAAAGAATAGCAGAAATTTCCTCAGATTTGGCTAATACAATCCCTGGTAACACAATAATCTATTTTCCTAGCTATGAAATCAGAGATAAGGTAGATAAAACCTTTACAAGGCTCTGCAAAAAAACAACATTCTTAGAAATATCAAACATGAGCAAACGCGAGAAACGCGAGTTTCTTGACAAATTCAAAAAATACAGCAAACAAGGAGCAGTAATGCTAGCAGTTGTCTCAGGCTCATTTGGAGAAGGCATTGACCTGCCAGGAGATTTTCTAAAAGCAGCAGTTGTTGCAGGCTTGCCATTACAAGTTCCAGATTTGGAAACAAAAGCTCTTATTGATTACTATGACGAAAAGTTCGGCAAAGGATGGGATTATGGCTATGTATTCCCTGCAATGAACAAGGCAATGCAAAATGCAGGCAGGGTTATAAGATCTGAGACAGACAGAGGTGCTATAATATTCCTGGATGAACGCTACTCCTGGCAGCACTACTATAGGTGCTTCCCAAAAACATGGAAGATAGTAATAACAAAGCTGTATAAGGAGAGGTTGGAAGAGTTTTTTAAGAAATAACTTTTTGTACTTAAACATACCATTTATTATATTCAAGAGCTTTCGCAGTATTTAGTGTTTCACTAATTGATCGTATTTTATCCTGATCTAATGTGTGTGTTTGTTCAATACAAGCAATAACAGCATCTATTGTATCATTAATTAATTGTATTTCCTCTGGTGTTGTCCAATATTTTTTTCCTCTAAAAGCATTCCATTCATGAGTTACATATTGTTCTATTATATTAATTACACTTTCATCATGGATAATTCCATCACCAATTACTCCTTGAAGGAGAAGACTTATGGATGTTATTATATTACCTCTACACTTCATAAAAGGGAAATCAGGGTGCCAAGGACCAACAGATCTTCCTTGAGGTAATTCATCTGAATAGTCTTTTGAGTCTTTAAGTAAGGTGATATAGTATTCGGCTAATGTTCCGTCTATGATGGCTCTTAGATGGGCATTTAAGAAATCACTATCAGCTGGATGTTCTTCTAAGATCTTCTGTGCTTGTTCAGGTGTTATTTTTGTCATTTTGAACAACTAATAAAAACTATTAAAAATTCATCTTTATAAATCTTTTGATTTATTGTTACTTATAAGTAACTATTACACCAATATAATATTTAATATACATTTTACTATACTAATATCTCAAATAGAAACATTTATATACTAGTATTCTTTCTTATCCAAATATCATGGTTATTTTGTTTGATCAGTATAACTTACCAGAGAGTGTATATGAGGTAATATTTGCAACTGAGCAACAAAAGGTAGTTGCAGAGCTCCTTATTAAATATATAAAACAGCACAAGGGCTCTGTTAACAAGGCAGAGATGTCAAGCTTTGCCACTGATTTGCATGAGGGCAAAATCAAGCATGAAGGCAAAAACATCTCATACAACAAGCGTCAATTTTATGATCGTATACTAACTCCAATGAAGGCGATGGGCATAGTAAACTATGACATGTACAAAAGAACATATTCACTATCAAAAAACTTTGCCTCAGCTATTCAAAAGATAGCTGAGATGTGGATAGAAGAGTTTGGCAAATCCTGATCATAAGGCTCCCTGCTGTCTTCTTTACCACCCCATTAACCCCTCTCTCGGAAAAGATTTAAGGGAGCCTTTTTATTTTTTAATTTATTATTGATAAAACCAGAATTCTCAAGCACTACCATAGCAATGCAGTCCTATTGGTCCTTCCAAAAGCGCTCTTAGTAAATTAAGTACCTCAGGCATATTAACGTGATCATATTTCGGATTAATAATGTAAATATAGAGACCATCTGGAATTACCTGGGGTTCAATTGAAATTATTGCCCTCACCCTTTCAGCACGCTCTGGGCTAATACTTGCTGCACTAACTGTAATATCCCATGGATGATTCAATGATTGTATGTATAAATTATTGAAAGGGTCACCATATAAAACACCATAATACCTGCCAGAAGCAAGCCTTGCAACAACTGTATCATTGTGAAGTTCCATGTCATTTTGTAACACATTCAATATAGCTCCATCAGCCAAATCATACTGTTGTTGCATAAATGGTTGTGGTAAAGCCTGTATACTTGGATCATAATTACCCTCTGATAAAATATAAGTCCACAAAAGAGCCTCTTCCTGATTTCTAAAATGGATAGTATAGGTACCATTTCTATTATAATCAAAACTGCTAAGCCCAGAATGATTTGCTAGATATTGATTAACACGTTGTTGTAAGTCTTCCCCTTCTACCAACCACTTCCCACACAATGCAGATATCTCGTCATTATCCCTTACCAAAAACCAGCCTTGATCAAGCTCTTGATTTGTATTACTTTTGATATCTATCCTTGCCCAAATCCTATAATCTCCTTCACAAAACCTCTGACCCTCTTCAATATGCAATCTATCAATATCAACTATCCAACCAGGCTGCATATGTTGATATTTGAAAACATGATTTGGCCAATCAGCTAAGGTTGGATTAATAAGAACACTCCTTGGAACAATTATCTTACAGTAAGCATTTTGAACCTCTGTACCCATACCTAAATCAGGTATTTGTGAAACATTTGCTTGATCTAAAGTTAAAACTGTAGGTGTTGGAGTAGGAGGCTCAACAACATCATCTATACTCTCTTGGGTTATAGTAGGAGTTGGTGTTATTATGCTTGTTGATGTAGGATCAGCAGGATAAGTAGGGCTAGGAAGAGGAAAATCTGGAGTTGGTGTTCTTTCAAAACTAACAGTCGGAGTAGGTGTTTTGTCGATTTGTGCTGAAACTGGTCTTGCTTTATACAATTCCAACCCACAATAAAATATACCAAAACAAAAAAATCCAGCTGACAAAGCCATTCCTGCTCTTTCCAAAAAAGAGAGTTTTGGACGTTTCAGACGTTTCATTTTATAATCCAACCTCTATAATTTAATCAAGAAACCTAATTATTCTCTCTTATAATTGGGCCCCTATATCTTATCTTTAAAGGATCATCCTCACCCAATGTTGCTGGGTCTGCTAAATCCACTAAGTTATCAAAGTTTATTTTCCTATCTCTTTCAAACATATCACTAAACTCTCCCAGTGTTTTTTTGATATATTCTAATTCACGTGGCTTAAGCTCAGACTGATTAGGTAGATTACACAGCCTCACGAATCCATCAATATCATCATCATAAACCATGCCTGCCTCTTTTTCAATCAAAATAGCGTTTTGAAAAAATCCAAAAGCTTTTTCATACATCTCACTTTTAAAATATGCCACCCCTATCTCATGCATAATATAAGCAGCAAAAACCAAAGACTCAAACTGGATAGGCCATATAGGCACATAACCCTCATCTTGACCATATAATCTTAATCTCATAACATTTCCTTCACTATCAACCTGCATATCCTCAACATCACCAGCCAATTTGGCAAGCATTAAATAATCCCTGAGAAGTGTTTTATACCCCTCTTCTATCAATATGGCCCTGATCATTAAATCTGATTTTGATTCTAGTACGGGTAAAGTTGATTTATACCATCCTCGATATCCTTGTACTATGTGGAATATATCTTTGAATATTTCATATATATCAACAAAATCTTGTGGAGACTCAGCTTTGTCACATAGCTCTTCCAAAGACCATGCTCCAACAAATTCTCCATAGATATCCATATTCACTTGGGAATTTTCCCATATATATAAATTTTTCTAAATATTACTATTTATAAGTAATCACAAAATATCTGAATTATAAAAAACCAAACCTTTATATACAACTCTCCTTTTCTAATAGTTATTTTTATCATTAAAGGGTGGTTAAAAATGAGTGGATTAATAGCTACAAATGAACTTACTGATATGATAAATCATCTCCAAGAGGCGAATATAATACAGGAAGTTATTCCAAGTATTGGAGATATTGGAAGGTATACTGCAAGTATCGTTGGATTAAGTGCTGCAGCAGGGACTGTTGAAGCCTTGGTTAATAGAGGAAGAGAACAAGTTGGTTGGGTTGAAAATGCAATTAATCCTACTACTGGAGCAAAGATTTTTTTGGCTTATGCATTCATAGCACCTTATGTACAATACGCTAACAATTGTAAAGAGCTCATAGTTGAGGCTGGATTAGCAACAGGAGCAGTTCTGCTCTTTGAGAATGTGCGTAAGGCTTTTCGTGTAGGAGTTCCATACTCAGTTCGTGTAGGAATTCCATATTTAGCCAGAAAGGCTAAAACAAAGATTAATGATTGGCGCAGTTCAAGGTATGGATCTCAAATAACTGATTTCCATGGTGGAGAATTAGGTGCAGAGAGTCAATAAAAACCTTCACAACGTGAACCAAAATGATAGATAAACGAGCTTATGTTGGATTTTTTTCTCAACTACTAGGAGAATTGTCAGGAGGAGATGTTAAATCTTTATGTGAGATTTTAGCGAACCCAGCTGATGAGATTTTTACAGAACCTAATGTTACAGCAATTAAAGAGTATGGTACTCTTAATATAGGAGGTAGACAATATCAAGTCGTATCTAGACTGGTTAATGTAGCTCTTCTTAGGGTTTATTCAGGTCAACTAGACAAGGACGATGTTCTTTCTGAAACTGTGAAGTCATTGGTTGTACATAAATTGGAGGACCGAGAATTGGATGACCAAAATCCACAAGCATGGGATAATATGCATTTGAGAGCATTAGTTTACAACCATCTGTATAATCAGGGCTATATGCAACCACCTAAGTAGTGAAGTTCTTTTATTTTATCATTAGTCCCAACAAGATAGTAACAAAACAAAAGATATTTATATCCAAACTTCTACCTTTTTTATATACCAAAAGGGTGGAGAACATGGATATCAAGAAGCTAAAAGAGGAACAGCTCAAACTAGCAAAAAAGGTAATTGTAAAGGATGATTTCTCTGAGATTAGAACTATTGGGGGCTGTGACCTAGCTTATACTGAAAATGAGATGGTTGCAGTTGTGGTTGTTCTTGACTACAAAACATTTGAACTAATAGAAGAAAAACATATCATAACCAAACCCCAAATCCCTTATATTCCAACATTCTTAAGCTATCGCGAATCACCACCAATTGTTGAGGCATTTAATCTTTTAGAAAACAAACCAGACATACTAATGTGCGATGCAAATGGTATCTTGCACCAAAGAAGAATTGGTTGTGCATCACATGTTGGATTATTGCTAGATATACCAACAATTGGAGTGGCAAAAAAATTGCTATGTGGAGAAGTAAAACAAGGCAAGGTTTTTATTGATAACGAGCAAAGAGCATTTTTGTTAGAAACAAAACACCATGCAAAGCCATTATACGTGAGCCCTGGCCACAAGGTAAGTCTAAAAAAAAGTTTAGAAATAACCAAGTATTGTCTTAAAGAAGGCAACAAACTCCCAGAGCCAGTAAGATTAGCGCATAAGTTTGCAGTAAAGGAAAAAAGAAAGCTTAAACAGGAAGATTAAAAACAACCTTTATAAATCTCTAATTCTTAGTTTCTCTTATGGTCACCACAGAACAAGACCTAAAAGTAAGATCGGCATTAAAGAATTACTATGATATTCTAAATGACAAAGCAAAACCAAAATTCAAAACAAACTATAGATTATTAGACCCAAAAATAAAAAAAGCACTAAAAATCATAGAAAACTGCGAACTCTGTGAAAGAAAATGTCATGCCATCAGAACAAAAGGAGAAAAAGGCTTTTGCCAAGTGGGTGATAAAGCAATTGTCAATTCATACTTTACTCATTTAGGAGAAGAATACTTCTTTGTTCCCAGCTTTACAATATTCTTCTGGTCATGCACATTCAGCTGCCAATTCTGCCAAAACTGGACCATTAGCCAAAGACTAGAGACAGGGATAATGTTTTTGCCAAAAGATTTAGCAGAAATAATTGACAAAAACTCTCATTGCAAAAACATAAACCTTGTGGGAGGAGAGCCAACACCCAATTTGCCATTCATTCTACAAACCTTAAAGCACGTTCATTCCAACATGCCAGTTGTGTGGAACTCAAACTTCTACATGTCAGAAAAATCAATGGAACTGCTAAAAGACATAGTTGATGTTTACCTAAGCGACTGGAAGTATTGGAGCAACAAATGCGCTGAAAGACTAAGCAAGGCTCCAAACTATCTAGAAACTGTAAAAAGAAACCACTTATTGGCATTCAAAGATTCAGAACTAGTAATACGCCATTTAGTATTGCCAAACCATTTTGAATGCTGCACAAAACCAATCCTGGAATTTATCTCAGAAAACTTCAAAGACAAGGCAGTTGTAAACATAATGGACCAGTACAGACCAGAATACAGGGCAAAAGAACACGAAGACATAAACAGAAGATTAAAGCATGAGGAGTTTGAGAAAGTTATAGAACTTGCTGAAAAATTAGGAATAAACTTTATCACTTAAGCAAATACAAGATATAGCACCACGAGTTGCAGAACATGTAATTGTACACATGCAACTCGCTAGTTTTAAATTGGACCATAATAAATACTAAAAATAAATAGAACCAAGCCCTACCTAGAAGCATCTGCCTGCCTTTCAAGCTCATGCTTCTTAGAAATAGCCATTGAAGAAACCTGGCTCTCATATGCATCAACAATCTCTGCTGCCAAAGCATCAGCAGACTGCATTTTTTTTCCAAAGCTTTTTTGATATGCACCCTGTACCATATTCTTAAGAGCCAAATCAACCCTTCTCTGAGGTCCACACTCAACTGCCTTTGGATAACGAGCCCCACCATATTCTATAGTGATAATCTCCTCTCTTGGAGCCCCGTTTTCTATAGCCCTAACCAAAACCTCTATTGGATTCTTCTTAGTACGAGCCTCAACTATCTTCAAAGCTTCCTCAACAAGGTCATAGGCAGTATGCCCCTTGCCAGTATTCTTATAAGAAGTCTTAAAATGCTTTTTACCCTTATGCCCAGGTACCATTAGCTTATTAATCAAACGCTCAACAATAAATACTTTAGACTTGTAAAACCTCTGTTTAGCATATCTAGCGCCTGTTTTTGGAACTATCTTTGGCTCTAAGGTTATATAACCCCTTAAACCAAGGTCTTTAACCTCTATTCCATCTGTACTCCATTTATTAAACGCTTTTATTTCAACCATATTCAAAAAATCCTTATTTGCTCAAAAAAAAACATATAAACTGTTTTTATTATTATACATAACTTCTCAATATTCATTTTTAAACTTTTGCTATATCAACCATCAAAACTTTTATATACTAGTGTGGTTCTTATATACAATATAGATACTAGTATAGTGGAAATAAAAAGAGCGTTAGCGAAAATGGAAGAGCCTAAACCAAATGAAATTCTACATACAATCACTTCTGATCTTGTTATCACAACTGATGTTGATGATCTAGTTGATCTTGTAAAAACAAAAAAAGAGATTTCTATGAGTGATGCAGCAAAGCAACTTAAAGTTAGTTTAGCAACGATTGAGGCATGGGCAGGGTTTTTAGAAGAGGAGGGAATTATTTCAGTGAAATATAAACTCACAACACCTTACCTTGTTGAAAAAACAGCTGAGCCAAAAGCTGAAGAAAAAACAGAACTCGAGACAACAGAAAAAATCTCTACAAAAAGATTCAAAAAATCAAAGCCAGAACTCAAGCCAATAGAGATAAACCTAGAATTAACAAAAGGGTTGAATGATCTGTTAGAAAAAGCTTACGAATTCATTGAAAAAGGTGATTTTGAAAGTGCACAACATGTTTATTCTATGATAAAACAAAACTATGAAGGCTTGCCAACCAATTTTATAGAAATGAAAAAGGAACTAGAAACAAACCTAACAAAGCTCAACAAGGATATGTCAATAAATCTGCATAGAGCATCTGCCAAGCAAGCAAATCTTCTATCAAAATTAATAAGCTCAGAGTTAAGGAGAATAAAGTTCTCATTAATAAAAAAGGATATCAAAAAAGCAGAATCAATCTTCAAAGAGGTTGAAGAGCTCTACTCAAGGTTCCCAGACGGTTTTGTGATACAAAAAACACATCTCCAAAACAATATTCTAGACACCTACCAAACTCTTGTAAAACATAAAAATCACCTTATAACAAGATACATAGAAACAAAAACAAGTGAAATAGAAATATTGGTACAGGAGATAAAAACAGATCTAAACGAAAGACACATTGACAAGGCTTTTGAAAACTATGAAGAACTTAGGAAGATCTACAACAAAATACCAAAAGGCTTTTTACAAGACCATCCTCAGCTTGAGAGAGAAATATTACAACTTTCACTTGTGCTTGTTTCAAACAAACAGGAACTCTCTGCAAAGAAAGTGGCAGAAAACACACAAAAGATAAAATCATTGCTAATCTCAACCAAAGATTTGCTAAACAAAAATCTTGTTGAGGAAGCAGACAAACAATACCAACAACTAAAAGGATTATACACTGAATTACCAGCAGGATTTTTGAAAACAAAAGTTGACCTTGAGGAACAAATTCTAGACCTTCACAAAGAGATCACAAGAAGATTAAACCAACAACACATAACAACCTTAGGGGTGGGGACACAAAAGATAAACTCTATGATAAAAAAAGCAAAAGAGCATTTGAAAATCGGTGAAACAGAGATTGCAGAAAGCATACACCGTGAGATTGAACACAACTATACCTCTCTACCACAAGGCTTCTTGCAACACAACACTGCTTTAAGGGTCCAGATACTTGATTTGTACAGAGAAATCTTATTAAAATCAGATGAATCTGTTTTAAAGGAATTTGATGAGGCTGCTGACAAAAAATACAAGCAACTCGTTCATTTGATAGTCAAAGCGCACCAATTCATAGAAGAATCACAATTTGAAATATTTGAATCAGAGTATGAAAAAATAAAACAAATTTATGGTAATCTGCCATTTTCGCTCGTGGAGCAGAATACAAAGCTCAGACAAGAGGTTTCAAAGCTCCAAAACTTGGTAGATATGTACAAAAAAGCAAAGCAGCTTGATGAAAACAAAAACAATCCAATGGAGCTTAACCTCTTGTTAAAACAAACAAGCAACCTTTACAACACCCTCATGAGCGTCTGTGTTGGTGATGAAAACCTATTCACTTTTGTCAGACAAAAGCTTGACTACTACACAACCCCTCAACCACTTTCCAGAAGCCAACCTGTGATGCCAAAAACTTCAACACCACAACTTGTAAAAAATCTTCTATCCCAAGCAGAGTATCATCTAAACAAAAACAACCTTGACCTTGCACAAGACCTATTTAAAAGAGTATTGAATCTTGAGCCCAACAACCCAATAGCAAAATCAGGACAATCCATGATAGAATATCAGAACAAACCTCTAGAAGCTAGAGATATATACCAGAAAAGCATATCCAATGTAAAATCACAACAAGAAACCAGAACCCTAACAAGGGTTGAAACACCCCTACAATTGTATCCAAAGAGAACAAAACAAACACCCATGGTAATTAAGCAAACAAAAAAGATAGAACACCAAACCAAGCAAGCACCAATAAGAGAAATCCACACAAAGAGTTTAGAAGATCTTTACAAAGATGCAAAAAAATACTATGAACAAAAAGACTATTACCATGCTACAAAGCTATTTAGAGAAATAAAAAAACAAGACCCGAACTTCAAGGATGTACAAAAAATGTTGCATAACTCCACAAGAGAGCAAGACAAAGACGAGTTGAGGGAAATGCTCAAGGAAATCAAAGCAGAGCACAAAAAGCTAGAAGAACCAACAACCTTAACTCAAGTACAAGAACCAAAACTAGAAACAAAAACACAACCATCAGTTGACAGAAAAAAAGAGAGACTAAATATGCTCACAAATATAAAACTAAAAAAAGCAAAAGAGTTTGCTGAACAAAACCGCCTTCAAGAAGCTATATCAACTCTAAACTCGATTCTAGAAATAAACCCAGACAGCACAGAGGCAAAGCAAATCTTGATGCAAATAACATCTGCAAAAAAGGAAAATAAGGCACAGAGGTTAAATACTCCCATAACAGCATAAAATGGATACAAAGCTAGATTCGTACAAAATAGAAGTTGGACAAATGATGGTTAATGTAGAGATAACACTCAAAGAAAAAGATTTTGTACCCTTATACTCAATATCCATCTTAAACATAAGCCCCATCACCAACATAATTTTAGAAAAGCTAAAAGAGGAGTTTGTAACAAATGTTGCAGCAGGAACTATTCAAGTTTCAGAATCTGGTGGCAGAGAAGCCATTCAGCAAAGATTCCAAAAAGAGATACAATTGCTGATAAAAAAATACTTCCCAAACATTGACAAGAGAAACTCAGACTTATTGGTCGCATATGTGATGAGAGAGAACATTGGAATGGGTAACATAGAGATACTACTAAAAGACAGGCAACTAGAAGAGATTGTTGTAAACAATTCAAAAGAGCCTTTGTGGGTCTATCACAAGAAACACGGCTGGCTAAAAACAAATATTAGAATTCCATCAGAAGCAAGGATAAGACACTACTCAACCATGATTGGTAGAGACATCCAGAAAGAAATAACACTGCTAAAACCATTACTTGATGCAAATCTTGCTACTGGAGACAGAGTGAATGCAACTCTATATCCCATCTCAACAAAGGGAAACACAATCACAATAAGGAAGTTTGCTGAAAAGCCATGGACAATAACAGACTTCATCAACAACAAAACAATAACCTATGAAGCAGCTGCTTTAACATGGATGGCAGTTCAAAACGAGCTCTCCATGATAATAGCAGGAGGAACAGGCACTGGCAAGACCTCAACCCTGAACGTGGTTTGTAACTTCTTCCCACCAAACCAGAGAATAATAAGCATAGAAGATACACGTGAGATAATACTACCAGAAAACCTCCATTGGGTACCTATGGAAACCAGGATACCAAACCCAGAAGGCAAAGGAGAAGTTACAATGCTTGACCTTGTTGTTAACTCCCTTAGAATGAGACCTGACAGAATTGTTGTTGGAGAAATAAGAAGACAACGCGAGGCAGAAGTGCTCTTTGAGGCAATGCACACAGGCCATAGTGTATACACAACAATACACGCCAATGATGCTCGAGAAACAATGATTAGACTAACAAATCCTCCTATAAATATTCCAAAGATGATGCTGCCAGCAGTTGCACTAATACTAGTACAAACAAGAAATCGCAGAACAGGTATAAGAAGAACATTCCAGTTCGCAGAAATAACTGAAACAGGTGACCCAAGAGTGGTTTATCAATATGACCACAAAACAGACCAATTCAACAAAATAAGGGAATGGACACGACTGTTAGATACACTAACACTTTACACTGGACTAACCTCACAAGAGATAATAAACGACCTTGAAGAAAAGAAATCAATACTCCAACAACTTGTAAAAAACAACGTTACTGATATCCACAAGCTTGGTTTGTTCTTTGCAAAATACTACTCAGGAAGGCTTATGATAAAGATCTAAGATGAGAGACCTAGAACCTTTTGATGCGCTATTCAAGCCTAGCAGAAAGCTCAAGCTAATGCTCAAGGCAGCTCACCTAGATATAAAACCAAAAAAATTCATAAAAAGAAACATTATCGTCTCATTATACTCCTCAATTGGTCTCGCTTTTTTGCTTTTTCTACTATTCTCAAAAAGGGGAATCCCACTAGGCTACATAATATTGTCATTTCCTGTCTTATTTATCTTACTCTACACCTTCTTTATGAACACCCCAAAGGTTTACATAAGAAGAAGAGAAAGAGAAATCAACAAAGATGTACTATTTGCAACACGCTATTTGCTAATAAAGATTGACTCTGGTATACCCCTGCTAAATGCACTCACAGATGCATCAAAAGGCTACGGCGTTGGTGGTAAATTCTTCAAGGAGATAGTTGACGACATAAACCTTGGAAAACCAATAGAACAAGCCCTAGAAGATGCCATTGAATACAACACCTCACGTTCATTTAAGTTGGTACTAAGACAGATCCTAAATTCATTAAAGACAGGAGTAGATATCTCAACATCTCTAAAAAAGCTTCTTGATGAAATAACAAGAGAACAGCAAATAGAAATAAAATCCTACTCAAGAAAACTCAACTCCATCATACTATTCTACCTTATAATTGCTTGTGTAATGCCCTCACTAGGAATAGCAATGTTCATAATTATTGCAGGCCTAATGAAGTTCCAACTTGATCTCTCAACCTTGTTCATTTTCTTATTTTTTATAACACTTATACAACTATTCTTTATATCAATAATAAGGTCTTCAAGGCCAATGGTGGACATATGAAACTCAAAATATTATTCTTAGAGGAGTTTGGAAGGGCATTTGTTCCAGAGAGAATCAGACCCCACCTAAGAAAGTATCTACTAAAAGCAGGCATAACTGAAGTTCCTTACAAATTTTTTGGATTGCTCTTTTATGTTAGTCTTATAGTTACATACCTTATTTATTTCTACCTAGTCTATCCCCTACTTCAAGCAAAAGAAATCAATATGCTTTTCTTCTTGTTAATAACCTTTGCTGTTTGGTTCATGATACAGATAGGAATAAGTGCTTTTTTTATACTCGCCATCTACTCATACCTTGATGTTGTTATATATAATAGAACCAAAAAAATCGAAGATGTGCTTGATAGCTTTCTAAGCTTTGTATCTGAAAACCTAAAAGGAGGAATGAGCCTTGACAAAGCCCTATGGGAGGCAATAAAACCAGAGTTTGGGGTTTTGTCAAAAGAGATACAGATTACCTCAAAAAAGGTTGCAACAGGTGAAGATGTTGAAGAGGCTTTGAGAGAATTCACCCTAAAATATGATTCACCCATGACAAGAAGAGCATTTGATCTAATAATCGAAGGCGCAAAAGGTGGAGGTGAAATGGCCACACTAATAGACAAAGTTGTGGACAACATAATAGAAACAAAACTACTAAAACAGGATATTGTTGCAACAAACATGACCTATGTGATATTCATCTCCTTTATAGTCATAATCATAGCCCCAGCACTATTTGCACTCTCCCACCAGCTCCTTCTTATACTCCAGTCACTCTCTGGCAAGATGGGCGTTCTAACAACATCTGCAGTGGACTTGCCATTAAGTTTTGAAAGCCTCTCAATAAAAATAGATGACTTTGTTCTTTTCTCTAGGGTGGCAGTTGGTGTTGTTGCAGTATGCTCATCAATGATTGTTTCTGAAATAACCACAGGTAGTATAAAAGGCGGATTAAAATACATCCCAATCTATTTGGTAACAGCAATATTCTCATACACCTTTTTATCTGTTTTCCTTAAAAATATTTTTGGAGGTTTATTCTTTTAGAACAAATCTTTTATTAGACTAGCCAATGCCTTGAAAAACTTGACAAAAAAATTCTCCTTCTTTTGTATCAATGGCTCCCCTGATTCATTCTTCTCAACAACGATATCCTCTTGCAAAGACTCGTTGCTTGTCTGCTCAACCTCTTGTTCTTCTTCAATGGTTTGTTGTTCCTCATCTTCAAAAACCGCGTCTGGATCCTTTTTTACAGTTATGCTACCTTCAGAGCTAAAATTAAAATACTCATAATACACTGTTCTATACCTACCACTAAACTTTACCTTGTACACCTTATCCTCAAACAAAGATGGTGTCCTAAAAGGATAATAAAAGGCTTCAACCTTTTGTCCAGGCAAAATGTGTTCCAAAGTGTTCTCAAAATCATCAAACAATTCACTCTTAACTTCAAACTCAACCTCAAACAATGGAATCTTGCTATCTTTGTTCTCAATAAATGCCCTTATATTGGACTCATCATCATAATTCAGTGTTTTTTTGTCAAACATAAACTTTACAGAGGGCTCTAGCCTTGTAAAATCAGATTTTAATGTATTTGAATAGTTCTGCAATTTAGTATGGGTTTTCTTCTCTATCTCATTGTAAAAAGAATTCTCTAAACTAATATTTATTTTATATTCCCCAGTGTAGTCACACTTTAACTCAACCTCAAAAGTTTTGTTGGTAGCAGGACCCATTACTCCGCTCCAGCTTAAATCATTTTGATCTTTTTTAAGCTCACCATAGCCTTTTATTTCAACCTTTTTTGGAATACTAACAACAAAGCTCTCTACTTCAACATCATTCTTCTCATCAGTGTTTTTTAAAGTTATTATATATAATGTATCCTCACCAACCTTAATATTGGTAGGAGATAATGATCTCTCAACATTTAGAGGATTAGTGGCTTCAATCTTCTTTACAGTTATACTACTTGTATTTTTAAAAACACTTTTTGATTCAAAAACATAACTCAGACTTGCTTTCCAACTCACATTAATAGGCTTAATAAGCTTGATCTTATAAGAAAAACTAGTCTCTCCTGATAGGGATGGCCAAATCCACTTAATTGCATTACCATCAGAAACAACACCCTTCCTTTCTATTATTGTGAATTCATTAGGAATAACATCTATATACTCGAGGTCATAAACCTTTTTCTCACCCTCATTCGCAACCTTAACAGATATTGTTGCCACATCATTTATCAAAAGCTGTGTCTTATCAATAGTCCTTGTTATCTCAACAGTGGGTGTAAGAGTACTTATTATTATATGAAGCTCAGGTGTCATAGTATCTGTTGTTACATTATACACCCCATAACCCTTAACCACATCAAACCTAGTATCATTAAAACAAACCCTATACAATGCACTAGCCTGACACTCACCCTTTCCAATAAGAAAAAGCTCAGAATCAAAACCAATTGTTGCAATATCCCACCTTGGGTTAATAGCAGTTGTGAAAACTGTATTATCAAAGCTTATATCTTCACCAGCAACAACCCATTTATCATAAGAAGCTGCCAAAACAGTAGGAACAAAAAACACAAATATCAACAACAACAGCAAAACCCTCTTTTTTTCAATCATAGGAGTTTTGGCAATTATTAAATATTTAAATCTATCTACCTATACCTTTTTCTTAAGTCCTGATAAACCTTATACTCCTGAGACTTTAGAAATTTGGCCCTGTCATATGTGTTTATCTTCACTATCATAGAATCCACTAGGCTTAAAACAACCTTCATATCCCTTTCAATCTCTGGCCTAACCAAAACAACCTTTTTTATAACTGTCTCTGGTTCTTCAGAATCAACTTGAGTCCTCTTCTCTCTCACCACTGTTTTCATTATTGAATTAAGGTAGGATCTTCTCTTCTTCTCCTTGATATCAGGCTTTTCTTCTATGTGTTCAACCTCATCACCGAAATCCTCTTCTGTAACAACCTTTGCCCTAGAACCAAAAACCCAATCATAAACCCTTGAGAAAACACCCCTCTTCGCAACATCTTTATCTGCTCTTTCCAACTCTTTTTCTTCAAGAACCTCGGCCTCTTCCATAGGCTTTTTCTTAGGCACAAAATCACTTCCAGAACGCTTATACCTATCCTTTGGAAGCTTTTTCAAGTAACTGTGTATATACTTATTAAACTCCTTTTGCTTCTCACTCACCATTTTTTCAAGAATCTAAATACCTATTTTATATATAAAACTATCGTTAAATTCTTTTGTTTCTTTATAGTCTCTTTATAGTCTCTTTATACATAGGGTATCTACAAACACCATCACCACGAGTTGCCTTTTTTGTGGTTGAGCACTGGCAACTCGCTAATTATTATATTAAAATAAAAAAAGGATAATAGCAACCTCGTTAATTCTATTAATAAAACAAAAATTACCATTTATATACATAATATATAGAAAACTATATAAAAGGATATTTAATCCATATCCCTAAGCCCCGGTAGCTTAGTGGTGGAGCGTGCGGCTGTTAGCTTGCCTAGAAACCGCAAGGTCGCCAGTTCAAACCTGGCCCGGGGCGTTCTAGCCCTTGTGGCTAGCTTTAATGGGCCCGTAGCTTAGCCTGGTAAACTTTTACAGAAGTAAAAGATTGGGTATTGGAGTGCCCGACTGATAAAAGCTTTAGAAATCGGGTGGTCCGGAGTTCAAAACTTTAAAAGTGAAAGTCTCCGCGGGCCCATTTTTCACAAAACATTCTGACACAATACTTATAAACCAATCTAGAATATTTGTATATTAAAAAATGATAAACAAATACGTATTATCACAGGATGCTAAAAATTACATCAAGAAGTATGTTATTCTACTTGTATCAATTCTCATTATTTTAATACTCTTCCAAAGATTTAAAGCAATAATCCTAACATTGTTACTAATCTCAATTGGAATAATCTCAATATTTTGGAAAAGGTTCATTCAACTATCATTGGGATTTGAGCTCATAACATTCATAACAATAATATTTTGCTTTGCCTTTTCTCCATTGTTTGCAATGCTTGCAGCAACAACCATGTTAATTATTGGCTCAATTCTCAATGGACGCCTATGCATCCCAATGTTTATTCAAATAGCTGCCTACTTCATAATCTGTTTGCTCTCTTTTCTTCTTTTGGGTTTGAATGTATCAATAGCAGGCATAATATTAACACTTGTCTTTAACTTAGTTATTCATACCACTTACATATTAGCTTTAGGCTTTAATCCAATAAATAGTATTATTTCTTTCACATTAAACATGCTTATAAACCTATTCCTCTTCACACACTTTGCTGAGAGGGTGTTGAGTATGCTGTAAAAATGAAAACGAAAATAGAGCAAATAACTGCAAACCCTGTAATTGACCTCGCATTAGACACAACCAAAAAAAATAAACAAGCATTAATATTTGTCAACACAAAGCGCAGTGCAGAAAAATGTGCAGAAGACATAGCAAAAAAGATCAAAACAAAAGATCCAAAATATGAACAGCTATCCACCCAACTCCTAAAAGCACTCTCAAAACCAACAAAACAATGTGAAAGGCTTGCAGAGGTTGCTAAAAAAGGAATTGCATTCCACCATGCTGGCTTAGTTCAAAAGCAGCGCAGCCTAATAGAAGATGAATTCAGAAAAGGCACAATAAAAATAATATGCTGCACACCAACACTTGCAGCTGGCGTAGATTTGCCAGCATTTAGAACAATAATCCGAGACCTAAAAAGATATGGACATCATGGCTTAGACTGGATACCTGTTTTGGAATACCATCAACAAGCAGGCAGAGCAGGCAGACCAAGCTTTGACAAATATGGCGAAGCAATTTCAATAGCAACCTCAAGTGCAGAAAAAAACAACATCTATGAAAAATACATCCTTGGAGAACCAGAAGAAATCTACTCGAAATTAGCAGTAGAACCAGTTCTGAGAACATACCTCTTATCTTTAATAGCAACGGATTTTGTAAAAACAAAGCAACAAATCTTTGACTTCTTCTCAAAAACATTCTGGGCAATGCAGTTTGAGGACATGCCCAAGCTAAGGAAGATAATAACAAAAACACTAGGACAACTAGAAGAATGGGAATTCATAAAAACCTCTAGAAAAGAGTTTGTATCAGCAGAACAACTTGACAAAGAATGCATAAATGCAACAAACCTTGGAAAAAGAGTGGCACAACTCTACCTTGATCCACTAACAGCACACCAAATAGTTGTTTGCCAAAAAAGAGCAAAAACAAAGCTTGTTAGAGAATTCTCCTTCCTACAAATAATATCCCAAACACTTGAGATGAGGCCATTGCTCAGAGTAAAAACAAAAGAATGGGAGCAAACCCAAGAAAAGATTGTTGAATATGACAACATCATTTTGTCAAATGAACCTTCATTGTACGACCCAGAGTATGAAGACTTTCTAAACTCAATAAAAACAGCTTTAATGTTCTATGATTGGATTGAGGAAAAAGAAGAGGAATATCTATTAGAGAAATATGATATCAGACCTGGCGAACTTAGAGTAAAGCTTGAGATAGCAGACTGGTTACTCTACTCTTCATACGAGATTGCAAGAATCCTACAACTAAAACCATTATTAAAAGAGCTAATCAAAACAAGATTAAGGATAAAGCATGGTGCAAAAGAAGAGTTGCTTCCTTTATTAAAGCTCAGAAACATAGGTAGGGTAAGAGCAAGAAGGCTATACAACAACAAGGTAAGAACAATAGCAGATGTTAAAAGCGCAAATATTATGACCCTAACTCAACTATTGGGAAAGCGCATTGCAATTGACATCAAGCAACAAGTTGGACAAGACTATGCTGAGTCAAAGATAAAGGTAAAGCCAAGAAAAAGAAAAGGCCAAATCAGCCTTGCAGATTATAAATGATGGGATATATATACTGATATACGAAAAATTTATATATGTGTAATCAAAAA
Organism: uncultured Methanosarcinales archaeon; assembly: GCA_964354685.1. Taxonomy (GTDB): domain Archaea; phylum Nanobdellota; class Nanobdellia; order Woesearchaeales; family JAGVZT01; genus CAYHAM01. The sequence continues at coordinate 37,881 of CAYHAM010000005.1, read as the reverse complement.
AAAAGACTAATATGAGCCATCACAACCGAATATATGTTCAACCAGAATCCCACAATTATCTTGTTCTGATTTACCAAGAGGTCTTTCACTTAAAGAGCCTTTACATTGCAATGCACTCGTGGTGGCGCGAGGAGGGCTGGATTCCCTGCAATGGCCCTTGGGAAGAAACAACAACTGATGAGTACGAGGAAACCTTATTATATGACAACCACGCACCTGGTAATAAAAAGCTGTGGGTGTGGTGGAGGCTGCAAAAGCCAACAGGCAACAGTTACTATCGCTATTTTATGAACGTTAACTTTATGATGTTAGGTTCAAGAGATGTTGAGGTCATGCATGAGGGAGAAAAATACAAGGCACAACATGGAGAAATAACAATATCAATAAAACCCTGGATAGAATATGACTACAAAGATAGGTGGGCAAAGCACCCAATATTAAAACACTTCAACACCTTCTTTCAAAAGAGAATATTTAAAGAAGACATGCTAAAAAGAGAAGAGCTATTACTACAGGATGCTTACCGCCTTCAAGGCGTTATCAAAAACTTCCTAGAAAGGAAGAAGTTCATACCTGAAAGCGAGCTCTTGTGGGAACCACACCGTAAGTTTGGTTAGAGATATTTAATATCATTGTTGACTTCATTTTAATTTTTTATTAAATTCACGAGTGATTTACCGCATGCTAGTATCAAGCGTGTAATTATCAGTCGTTTCTTTCTACCTTGGGTATAGAGAAACAGTAGCACCACGATTTGCCCTTATTGTGGTTAAACACTAGCAAATCGCTAAAGTAGATTATTATAATAAAATTAAAAAACCATATAGAAAATTATATAAACAAGGCTTTAATCCATTACCCTAAGCCTCCGTAGCATAGTGGCTATTGCGGCGGATTTCTAAAGCCGAAACTTGTAGCCCTTATGCAAGTGATCCGCAGGTCGAGGGTTCAACTCCCTCCGGAGGCTTTTTCATTTTAAAAAAATGCAAACCATCAATCCATATATCTTTTCTCTTTCAATTATTATAGGCTTAATCCTTATGATCATCTACACCCACAAAACCAAAAACATGATGTTTGTTGTTAAAGGCTACCACTTCCATCACAGCATGTATTGTGTCATCAGCTTTCTCATTGCTTTACTACTCTATATCTTTAAAATAAGTATTCCACTTCAAATCTTCTTCATTGGCCTGGGAATTGGAATCATAATCCAACACACATTCATGGAAAAATTCTGCTTTATAGAAAAAACAAAAAAATACAAAAACAAAACAGGAATTATTAAAAAGTAAACATTTCCCTTATTACTATGGTAGCATAACTCCCTTTTTGCAAGCCAAAACAAACCTTCACCTTTCTCTTACCTTTGTTTAATTCATCATCCTCTAATCCACCAACCCTTAAATCATTTACCTCAACAAAAACCTTTCTTGAAGAACCCTCACTACTCAGCTCTGGAACTTCCCTTATTACAAAGTCTTTCAATGATAATCCATCCCTTTTCAAAATACCTTTTATCACTTTCCCAATATTATCTTCCTTTAATTCTGTACCAAAACCAACAATAGGCAACTCTACAGAATAATCCGGCTCTTTATTTACTTGGATACATTCCTTTACACATTCATTCCAAACATGGCTCTGATAAGCATTGATGTACATTGTCAGAATTTTCTTTGGTATAAGCCTCAAGGCACCAACATAATCATTAGGATGGTCCCTTAAATGATCTAATATCTCTCTCTTTTTCTCGCCCTCTATTATAAGCCCAACCGCCCTCCTAAAATCCCTCCTTAAAATAATTTTGCCTATTAAATGATTATTTTTCTTAATACCAAACCTTTGTTTATCAAAAAGGTTTACAACCCTCTCAATCTTATTAGGTGGCCTGTCAATATTTCTAACAACAATCTCAAACCTATTACCTTCTAAATCACCCAAGCTTATTGGTTTACTACCCCTACCAACAATCTCAACCTCCAAACCCCTTAACTTAATATTCCTTATTTTACCTTTAACAGAACAAAGCTGTTTGGTAAAAGCCTTCTTATCTTTATTACCAGCATACCCAAAAAACCTTCTTTTAATATTAAAATATCTTGCTAATCTCTGAATAGCATCTTCTGTTGTGTAATTCTTCTTAGTTAATAAGAAATAAGTAAAACTACCAGACTCGACATGTTGAACACTATTAATCTCCTCAACAAAAAAATCCTCTGGCAGCTGCTTTATCTTATACATTATTTATATACAAAAATCCAAAAGATATTAAAACCTTATCTTATTTCTGAGCTTTGAGCCTGTAGCCTAGTCTGGATAGGGCAACAAAGGTTAAAATACTTAATTTTACCTTTTGTAAGCCTCCTAAGCTTATGAAGAGTCTCGGAGTAGTACTCTAATGAGTATGAAGAGAACTAGCTGAAGCATAGTAAGCTGTAGGTCGGGGGTTCGAAATGCTAATTAGCACGAGAGTCCCCCCAGGCTCGTTTATTATGCTAAAAAACGGCAAAGCCGTTTTTGGCATGCTCAAAAATGCAAAGCATTTTTGGCATTTGAGGATATAAATGAAGAAAATAATATTTGGTTTAGGATCACTTTTAGTAGGTATTGTCCTTTTTGTAATAACTATCAAATTTATTGGTATCCAAGCAATTATCAATCAATTTAAAACAATCCAACCCACTCATATAATATTCTATTTGATGATATCAGCAACTCTTGTAACAGTACTCATAATAAAATGGAAACTAATCCTAAACGCCCTTGGATTCAAAATCCCCTTCCACAATCTCTTCATGTACAGGCAAATGGGATATGCAGTGGGTTATGTAATACCCTCTTTTTATATAGGTGGAGAAACCGTTAGGGCATTTTTTCTAAAAAAACACAAAGTTCCACTAACAGATGCAATATCCTCAGTGATAATAGACCGGGCAGTAGAGCTACCAATGAACTTCTTCCTTGCTTGTGTTATGTTCTTCTTAGTTGTACACACACTTGATCTACCAAAACTACTACTAGTATTTCTGGCGATTATTATTGCAATCCTTGTGTTTATTGGAATAGTATTTTATTACAAAATGTATCATAAAGAATATTTCTTCACCCCTTTATTTGATAAATTGAAATTGGGCAGAATAAAAAAATTACAACCATTTAAAAAGAAGATAATGGAAACAGAAACAAACCTAATCAGATTTTTCAATCACAGAAAAAAAGCATTCTTGGTTGCATTGATAATATCATGCTTGCTGTGGTTCTTAATGATTCTGGAATTCAAAACAGCTTTAATGATAGTAGGCTATAACGCTTCCCTTGCTCAAATATACCTTGTTGTCACAATGACAGGCTTTGCAATGATGTTTCCCATACCAGCATCTATCGGTGTATTAGAACTCAGCCAGATCGGTATAGCTATCCTTGTTGGTATTCCACCAGCAGTTGCTGTAGCATTATCTTTACTAGTACGAACTCGTGACTTTATGTGGATAGTCTCTGGTGTGATATTCTACATCTACCATGGAACAAGCTACATAAGAACAATAAGGAGAGACTTTGTCAATAACTCCAAATGACCTCCTCCCACAACTGAAGTTGTGGGTTTCCATGGGAGGAGGTCGACCAGTAAAGGAAACCCAGAAATGTCAGAATTTTCCATTCAGTCTCTGACTGGTGGCTTACACTTCGTATAGGGAAATAAGGAAAATTCTGATCATGATCAAGAACCTTTGGTTCTTGACAAAGTAAAGGAGGAAGGATACCTCAACCTTAAGATAGAGGTTTCCTTTACTGTGTATGATAGAAAAAGCATATGCTATTGCCAAGAACAACCTTAGGAGTTGCTATTCTAAAGATGGTATCCTAGCTGGGTCCCATCACTTTGATGATTACTGGGCCAGAGATGGTTTTTTTGCAGGCCTTGGCGCCCTTTATCTAAAAGACTTTGACATAGTTAAAAAAAACCTAAAATTATTCATCAAATACCAAAACAAACAAGGACAAATACCTCTTCGAATAGGTGACTACTTTATTGCTTTAAAATTATTCGGAATAAGACCTGTGCAGAAGATGAGAGCAAGGTATACCGAAGACAAATTCTTCCACACCTCAACTGACCAAAACTCTTTGTTTGTAATCTTATTCTACAACTACCTCAAAACAACCAAAGACAAAGAATTCCTAAAAAAATATTTCCCAAATCTGAAAAAGGCTATGCAATGGAACCTAACCCGTGATACAGATAACGACCTTTTAATAGAAGAAGAGCATTACGCAGCATGGACAGACTCAATCAAAAAAAGTGGAAAAGTACTCTACACAAATATTTTACATTGTGAAGCACTAAGAGAATTTTCAGACATGTGTAAAACCATTGGAAAAAAAGAGGATTCCAAACATTATTTAGATTTACATAGAGATGTTAAACAAAAAATAAATGATTTGTTCTGGAAACAGGACTATTACATAGACTGGATAGACAAGAAAGGATATGATTATTTTTCAACAGATGGAAACATTTTAGCCATACTATTTGATATTGCAAACAAAAATCAACAATTAAAAATCCAAAAGGCTATTCAAGAATTTAGGATAAATCAACACATACCCTCTAAAACAAATTATCCTAAATACCCCTTTACCAAAATTAGCCTAATCAATTACATAGGAGGGATAGGAGACTATCACAATGGTCTAAGCTGGTTATGGCTTGGATGCTTAGATGCAGTTGCAAAAAACAAAATTGGAATGAGAAAACAAGCTATAGAACTACTAAACCAAATTGCAGAACTCATAGTAAGACACAATGGTGTCTACGAAATATACGAACAAAATGGAAAACCAGTTAAAAGATCCAGATACAAATCAGAACACCCCTTTGCATGGAGCTCTGGATTGTTCATATATGCTGTTAATCAGATAAATTACTTTAGAGATAGCTGAGTTTATTATTAAAACAATAATTCGTGTTTGATATGATATTCTATAATTTTATTATTATTAAAATAACTCGCGGGGTTGCTTGTTCACAACCAAGTTATATGCAACCCCGTGGTGATTCTTTTTATTTATTCCTGAAAAAGATTGTAACTGACGAACCACGAGTTGCCTTTATTGTGATTAAGCACTGGCAACTCGCTAAAATGATTTTTAATATTTAAGTGTATTTAAAAATTCTATTTAGAAAAGTATTGGTCATCTACGAATCTAAGGTAATGTCCTATACTTCGTATTAATCAAACCCCATTCAACAAACAAGAGGAACAAAGCAATCAACAACAATGGCAATTGCAAATTAACAGAAATCTTCTGCTTTGTTGAGGCAGCAATATTCACATATGCCTGCTGCAGCTCTTCCCTGTTCTCTGCCCTATAATACACTCCACCAGTGTTCTGAGCAATCAGTTTTAATGTGTCCTCATCAAGCCTTGAAATAGCCTCAACCTTAGAAAACTTTCCTCCTTCTAAGGTCGCTATACCTATTGTAAAAACAGTTATCTGATTCTCATTCGCATACTCTGCACCAAAAATAGGATCTGTTCCAACATTGCTCTGTCCATCTGTCAAAAGAATTATTGATCGCGCTTTATCCTCTTCTGACAACAGCATATTAGATGCAGTTACCAAAGCCTCTCCCAAATCAGTACCTCCAACAGGCTTCACACCAATCTCATTTATTTTGTCCTTAACAAGACCATGATCATCAGTAAGAGGTTGCTCAACAAAACTTGTTCCAGCAAAACTAACAATACCAATATTGGTTTGGAGAGGCAACATCTCAACAAATTCAATAGCAGCTTGCTTAGCTACTTCAATACGGTTTGGACTAAAATCGTCTGCAAGCATACTACTCGAAGCATCAAGTGTTATAATATAATCAAAATTAGTGGTTTGCCCCTCATACCAAAATATTGTTCCAGCTGCTGAAAAAGTGAACAAAACAAGAGCGCACAACCTAATGATCAAGATAACAACATTCTTATTCAATATTTGTCCACCAGTTGCTCTCTCAATAACCTCAAAGTTGGCAAACTTCAATGCACGCCTCTTCACATGCTGCAATATCAAGAAGTGCATCACAACAAAAAAAGGTACGCTAATCAAGAATGTTAAATACAAAGGCCTAAGAAAAGTTATCTCCATCTCTGCTTCCTCCTATTAAAAAGCTCTAGAATTGGATAAACAAAACTCTCATCTGTATTCACCAACAAAAAGTCTGCACCCAAGTCCTGGAAAGCATTCTTGACCTCTGCAATCTGCTGGTTTGCATACTCCTCATACTTATCCTTTATTAGTTTCACGTCTACAAGAATGTCTGCGTTTGAATAGGGATCACCCAGCACAAACTGCCCAGCATCCTTTGGCAACTTATTATCCCGAGGATCCCTAATCATAATCCCAACCAACTCAAACTTCTTTGACATTATCTCCAAGTGCTGCTTCCAACCAGGCTTCAATCCAATGAAATCAGACACAATGAAAACCACTGTGTTCCTCTTCAAAAAACTAGTGGCATACTTCAAAATAAAATTCAAATCAAAGCCACCTCCATAGTGCTTAGGATCACTCAGATTCTTTGTAACCTTGTAAAACTGATTCATCCCAATATTTCCTTGAATTAGCTGAACAACCTTATCATTAAATATGCAGAGCCCAACACTATCACCAGCCTCAATAACACCATAGGCAAGGGTTGCTATAAACTCAGCTGCATACTCACACTTTAACTTATCAGTGGATGAAAATATCATACTATCACTCACATCTAGAAGAAAAAAAACATGAATATTTCGCTCTTCTGTTAGAACCCTGATCAAAAGCTCTTGTGCCCTCAAAGAAGCCTTCCAATCAATCTCCTTTGCATCATCATCAGCTGTATAAACCCTAAAACCCTCGAACTCAAGCCCTCGGCCCTTGAAAACACTCTTAAAACTAGATGTCAATGTTTCTTCACTTTGGCCCCTCTTTAGCCCAATTTCTAACTTCTTGATCAAAGGCTTCAGATTAAGCCTCAACTCCTTAACTCTCATTTACGGCACCGGAACCCTAGCAAGGATCTCTTCTATAATCTGATCAGCGGAAATGCCCTCAGCCTGCCCCTCATAGTTGAGAATTATCCTATGCCTTAGCACATCTTTTGCTATCTTCTTAATGTCCTGTGGTGTAACAAAGGCCTTGGCATTCATCAAAGCCTCTGCCTTTGATCCAATGTACAAACCAATAGAAGCCCTTGGTGATGAACCATATTCAATATATTTGCTCAACTTTAACTTGTACTTGTCTGGATGCCTTGTACAATCAACCAAGGCAACAATATACTTTTCAAGCTTAGGATCAAGATAAACCTTCTGCATCTCACGTTGCATCCTTATTATTTCTTCTGGAGATATTATCTTATTTAGATCATACTCATTGAATTTCTTTATCTGTATATTTGTTGTTAGTATATTCTGTTCCTCCTCTATTGTAGGATAGCCCATCAACATCTTAAACAAGAACCTATCAATCTGTGCCTCTGGCAATGGGTAAGTACCAGCATGCTCAATTGGGTTTTGAGTTGCAAGAACAAAAAAAGGAGGAGTTATCTCAAAAGTTTCTTTACCAATAGTTGCCTGACGCTCCTGCATTGCCTCAAGCAGCGCACTCTGAACCTTGGGAGGGGCTCTGTTAATCTCGTCTGCTAGCACAAAGTTTGAGAATATTGGTCCTTTTATTGTGTAAAAACCCTCCTCCCTTTGATAGCTTGTCAAACCAACAATGTCAGATGGCAACAAATCTGGTGTAAACTGAATTCTTGAAAACTTGCACCCAGTTATTGTTGACAGTGTGTTAACAAGCAATGTCTTCCCAATTCCAGGCACACCCTCAACAAGCACATGACCATTACAAATCATCGCCCTCAGAAAACCCCTTACAACATCATGCTGGCCAATAACAACCTTTGATATCTCTTTCTCTATCTTGAGAATATAACTTTTATAATCCTTCACCTTTTTTTCAAAATCAGCCTCTACACCAACAGCCATGATGCCATATTCTATCAAACTAGTATATATATGTTATTGTTCTACTCAAAAATAGTAAACAACTCCTAAAACAATTCAGAAATATTTAAATAAACCAACACTTATATCCTCTCTGAGAATGGCTATTCCTATCAAATCAAGATTAAAAAAGAGGTTTAAGCGCAAAAAACAAAATGAACCTGAAATAAGAGTAGATGAGATAACAAAAAACAAACTCCAAAAGTTAAGACAGCAGATCTCTGACACTCCTGAAAAAGACCATTCTTCAGAATTCTCAGCAATTATCAGATTCTTCTTTATGAAACTACTTAAAATCAGGTATTACTTCACCTATGAAGAGTTTGTCAAAGAGATGGAGAATAGAAGACTCTCCCCAGAGCTAAAATCAGAACTCACCGAATTTTTCAAGCATCTATCCAATATGGAGTTTAAGCAAGAGGGCTACACCATAGAAGAATTAAACCAACAACTTCAAAAGTTTGAAAACCTAATACCCCTTGTTTTAGAAGAGAAACATGCTATTATAACAAGTACAAAACATGGTTTGCTTTCTAGATTGTTAGTCAAATTAAGAATAAAAAAGACTGCTACTCCCAAACCAAAAATCAAATTGAAGAAAAAGGCTCCATCTGAAGGAAAATTAAATAGAACAATAACCAACCTCAAATTTAACCTAACATCAGCATTAACATTAAAGTGGTTGAGAAAAACACCACAAGACAAATTAACCTTTTTGTATAGTATGTTGGCAGAAAGCTATGAGGATATAAGCAACAACCGCATTGCAAAAGCAGAATCACAACTATCAAAAATAGATGCACTATACAATACACTTACACCTATTGAGGCAAGGCAAATCAAAAAAGAGATAACACAATTAAGAAAAGAAGTCAACTCATTAAAAGAGCCAGAGCCAATAGAAAAACCAATAACAGAACCAACAACCAAGCCGACAACCCAACCAGAGTTGGACCTACCTCCACCCCCTCCGATGCCTGGGTTAGAATTAGAAGAAGAGCTATCTCAAGAAATGAAACTTGTATCAGAAGAAGAACAACCCACAAAAAAATCTTTCTTGAAATCATTATTCAAACCAAAAAAACACATTGAAGAAATGGAACTACCTCCACTTATGCCTACTCCACCCCCTCCAAAAATAGATATTAACTCTCTGCCTGAGATGGTCACACCAAAAATAAGTGAACCAAAAGTACAACAATCATTAAAACCACGTATTAAGAAGAAACCAGTCATCCCTGATTTAGAAATGAAGAAAAAGGCTCCCACTCAATTTAAACCAGAACAACCAGAACTAGAGTTCTATCCTCAACAACCATCAAAGCAAGCCAAATTTGAAAAACAACCAACAATAGAAAACATACCCTCCTTAGAACTAGAATCAATCCAAAAAGGAGACGCCTCTTTTAGACCAAAGTCTATTCTTGTTTCATCTTATGCTCACGAAATCCAAACTCAACCAAACCCATCTGAAAAAACAACCACTTTAATATCAAAACCCAAATCAGAATCAACAAAGACAGAACTCACTCAACCAATCAAAAAACCAACCTCAAAATTACAAATTGAAGACCTTGATAACCTGATTCAAACAACCCAACACCTAATAAACCAAGGAAATTATTCATCAGCAATGGACACATACTCAAAAGCCCTTCAAATCAAAAAATACCTAAGACTCAAGAGCGAAGACTCAAAGAGAATATCTTATGATCTAACAGGTATTGATATTGATCTTAAACTCTCACGACTGACATAATTCTATTTTATTATTCATTATTAAAAATTACTCATAAAAAAATTTATTAAGACTTCTTTTTCTTTAACTCCCTCCCCTTTCTAAATCTCTCCCACAAGAGCGAGAAAGTCAGAAGTGTGAATATACCCGCAATTATCAAGACATAACTCAACACCCTGTTCTTTGAGGTCAATCCAAATATCCTATCATATATTCTCTCAATAGGACTTGGCTCTTCTAAAAAGGTTTCTTTTGCTGCTATTAAATACCTACAACCCCTTATTGCCTTCTCTATCTGATCATTTGCATCAACAAACCTTGATTCATTCACAGCCTTCTCAGCCTCCTTCAAAAGCTCCATCAGTTCCAAACACTCTGGGTTTGCAAGCAACAAATCTTCAGTAAAGGTTATTTTTGTATAGAGCTGAGTCTTGTTGAGCTCTCCCTTCTCAAGTGTGTTCAAAATTATTTTTGCACTATCCTCAAACTCTGGGTTTTGCACACTAGCTGTCACCACAATCTCATAATTACCTAAAAATTCAGGAGAGGTTATAACAAGATTTGTTTTCTCTTCCTCATTAACTCCCAAGCTCTTGAAGAAACTCTTTGTAAACTCCATTGTTAGCCCTGTATTGTTTGAACTTGCTGACAAATTAATATTCTCCAAAACCTCTTTTCCAGTGTTTCTAAGTCTAATTGGAGAAACAATCGTTGAGTTCCTATAAGTCGTCAAAGCCTCTGGCACAATAATATCAAGGTTGATGATCTTCTCCACCTCTTTCTCCTCCTCTTTCACCTTTGTCCTAATCACCACGCTTGTGCCCCCACTACTACTTGTCTCTTGCAACCCTGTTCCAGTTGCCTCAGTCACTATTATTAAGAAAGAGTTGCTAGTTATGTTATCCCCATTGCTATCAATTGCACTAAATGTTATTGTATCAGTACCAACACTAACTGGGAACAAGCCAACAAAGTTTGTTGTGTTCTGTATTATAACATCAATATTTGACTCACCACCAACACTGAAATTTAAGCTATCACCATCAGGGTCATAGAAGAAATCATCTAAATCAATCCATGCGCCATAATTAACATCTTGGTTTTCAGCCAGACTTTTGTTTGATACAACATAATTTATTGTAATGCTACTAATATAAGGTGTTATTGATGTGTTTGATGTTGAAAGGTTTATCATGTATTGAACATACCTATAACTAAGTGAGGGAAATTCTACATTACCATTACCAGTTATATTAATGGCACTGCTCCAACTACTCCAAGATAAACCATCTGTGGATGTTCTTGTCTTTATATCTGCACTTGTACCATTAGGCACATATGCTGACCAGCTAATCGTGCTATAATTAAACCCATCATCCATATCAAGATTAATAACAGAGGAATTATACAAACCATTTGGATAATAGCTTGAGTTCTCGCTTAACTCTATTCTTCCATCTGAAGTTACATTGGTTCTATAAAAACTCCCTCCTGAAAAGTCAGCATAATCATCATGAATCTTTTTGCCAAACACAGGTGGCCTATTCACATTTGAAACACTCAAGTTCCAATACATGCTATCACTCAAATTACCATCACTAACAACTAGAGTTACATTATGAGTGCCATTTGAGCTAAAATTCAAAGAATAATTCCAATATGATTGGTTATTAACAATATTACCATTAAAATACCATATATAAATCAAGCTTGCATTATCAGGATCAGTACTACTATGATTAAAGAAAATACTCATATTCTCAGAAGCATTTATCCAACTTCCATTTGGGAAATAGCTATGATTGGCCCAACCAAAAACAGTATAATTCGACAATGGTGTTCCATAAGGATACACTCTAGTTATATTTGGTGCATCATTCACATTATAAACACTGAAGTTTATAACAACCCATGTTGTGTTTATACCATCACTAACAGTTATATTAACAGAGTAATTATACCCCACATCAGCCTGTGTAGGAGTGAAATTTATCAGAGCCTGATTTGTTCCTATCTTTGTTATGTTGAATATAGTAGACCCATTTAAGAATGTTCTTGTAAACGTCAAATCATCATTCTCCTCATCAGTTGCATTAACATATATCTCAATCAACGAATCTTCATATATGTTGTTCCATATACTCAAATTTTCTAGAGGAGGATCGAAGTAAGGAGCATCATTCTTATCAGATATATTCAGTAAAAATGTAATATTCCCCCACCCGCCATCCCCATCACTAACATTAACAGAGATATTATGCAAACCAACATGGCTTCCATTAGGAGTGAAGTTTATCAAACCACCAGTGCTTATGTTAAATATTGTTGAGTTTGTATAAAATACTATTGGATCATTGTCAGGATCAGTTGCATTTATCTGTAAGGTAAATAAATCATCCTCTGTTCCATTCTGCATACCCACTGCATCTATAATTGGTGGTCTGTTATATGTAACTATATATAAAACAATCTGGGAATCCTGCTTTGGCACAGCAGTTACATCCCAGACAGTAATATTCAAACTATGATTGCCCTCATCAGATGCATTTGCTGTAAAGTTGATAAACCCACTGCTATTCATATAAAAGTTTGGAAAATCAACAGGAGAAGCATTATGGGTAAAGTTCAACTCATCACCATCAGCATCACTTGCATTTAACTGCATTGTGAAACTCTTGTTTATCTTCACAATCTGTGGAGTTGGTATTGAATCTAGAACAGGAGGGTTGTTGATATCAGTAACACTCAAATTAAATATCGTGAAATTGCTTGCACCATGCTCATCCAAAACAGTGACCTTAATTGAATGATTGCCAACATTATACTGGTACGGAGTAAAGCTAAATGTTGCAGAAGTGGCATTGCTCCAAACAGGATTTATCATTGCAGAATAATTTGTCTGGAAAGTGAGATTGTCTGCATCAGAATCAGAGCCATTAACAGTTATCTGGAACAAACTGCTCTCCTCAACAACTTGATCTGTGATTAAATCTATGCCTGGTACAGAATTGTTGTAAATTGTCAAATCAAAGGTTGTGAAAACATTGTTTGCATCATCAGTAACATTAATCATAATAGAATAATTTCCCACATTAGATTGGTTGGGTGTAAATGAAATCAAACCAGTTGATGGATTGATATCAAACATAGTTGTATTATCATAATAAGTCAAAGTATCATTATCAGGGTCACTTGCATTCACTTGTAGACTAAAGGGAGCATAAGCATAAGCAACCTGGTCAGAGATATTCTCAATAACAGGCGCGTCTTCCACATCAGTGACATTGAGCACAACATTGTTGCTAGTTGCATTGTCATAACCATCCCAAGCAGTGAAATTAATTACCTCCACCCCAAACCAGTCAGGTAGTGTGTGGAAGCTAACATTGTGAGGTGTTATACTGCTTATATTAACCACAATACTCTGATTGCCAACAACACTGAAATTCAGAGAATCATTACACTCAGAATAATCAAGATCATAGAAATAATTGTTTAATGATATGTTGTTTATTAGGTCTGTGTCCTCTGGCCAGGTTATATCCTGTATTGGACTGCTTGAGTTAAATTCAACAGGCCTGTTAACATTGATAACAGTCACATTCCACTCAACACTGTCAGTAGCATTATACAAATCCCAGACAATCAGGGTTATGTTTCTATTACTTGGTTCACAAAAGTCAGGTGTGTAAGTCCAAGACTGGTTGTTTGATTGGTTAACCCCATCCATATACCACGTGTTTGTTAATGAATCACCATAAGGAAGATCAGGATCAGTTGCATTGTAATTAAATGTAAACCCAATAGAATCATTCTCATAGATTGTTGGTGTTAAATTTGTTGGTGTATATCCTGTTATATTCGGAGGGTCATTCACATTCGACACATTGAAATTAACAAGCTTAGAATCCTGCTCTAAATTACTATCAGTAACAATTAGAGTAACTTGGTTTGATCCAACATCATCATTTGATGGAGTAAAGTTTATCTCACCCGTTACATTATTCATCAAAAATACGTACCAACCCCTAGATGCAGCATCATCAGAAAATACGAATGGTGTGTTATTGTCAGGATCAGTTGCGTTCAAATCATAATAAAAATTTACATCCTGTGTTAGATTAAACATTGAAGGAGGCGATGGATCAAAAGATGGATCAGTGGCTTTTACACTATTCAAAAAAACTATACTTAATATTAGTACAAAAACCAACAACAATATTTTCACTATCCCTCTTCTCTTATTTTCACTCATCTTTTCATATCCTTTGACATACCATCAATATCTTTCACCAATTTTGATACCTTTTGATAAATCTCCCTCTTTTGCTTATCAGGTAGTCTTTTATAAACAGAGGCTATTTCACTATAAACCTTACCTGCCTTCTCAATATCCTTCTTTGCCAAAGCCCTCTCTGCATCCACAATTAGCTTATACACACTTATTATATCAACTCTAGATTCTCTCACTTTAGCTTTTTTCTCTACAGCCACCACCTCTTTTGGAAGATTTTTTACAATCAAATCAACAAGCTCCTTTGCTCTTTTAATCTCCATACTCAACAATTCTTTTGTTAGTTTTCTCTTTCCATACTGAATCTCAGTGAGCTCTTTTACATAATTACTCAAAGCAATCTTTAATAACCTAGGCAGATTCTGCTTCTTAATCTCCTCTTGTAACTCTTCATATGTAAACTCATACTCTATTTTAAGCGCCTCTTTCAAAAACCTTCTAAAAACAGCATTGAATTGTTTTGATATATCATCTAGATCACCCTTTTCTAACATCTTGATTAGTTTGTCTAACTTGAACAATGTGTCTAACTCTAAATCAAGCAAACTCTTTGTTGGCACCTCTTTCCTCCTTATCCTCTCTTTTAGCCCCATTATACTCAAGGTTATCCTAACAATGTAAGGCCTAACAAATATGTATGTTGTAAACAACAAAACCGAAAGCATCAAAACAAACAATCCAATCATCAACCAATCAAAAATAGGCTCTGGCTTTTCCAACAAAGCACAACTCTTACAAGGCCCACCACAATCAACCCCTTCCTCACCTTGGTTTTGTATACCGTCATAACAGCTTGGACAACTCTTACAAGGCCCACCGCAATCCATGCCAGTCTCATTCTGGTTTTGAACCCCATCCTCACATGTTGGACAAACAGGGCAATTAGGCCCACCGCAATCCACTTTTTCCTCTTTTTGGTTTTTGATATGATCATCGCATGTTGGCTGATAAAAACAATCCATTGTCTCATTGGGCTTCTTCCAAAAATAGTTGCACTTATTAACATCAACACAACTTCTTGTTCTTATACCATCATTCTCATTTATCTCATCAACCTCAATATCAGGCCATCTAAACTCACAAGCAGACCATGATGAACACCTCCACTTATCAACACAATCTGGTCTTTCAATGTATTCTGTCTCAGTATAGCCTCCTCCGCCACCACCACCACCGCCAGCACCAGTTTCTGGTAAAGGTTCTGGAACATCGATTACGGTTATATAAATTCTATTACTCTGTGTTGTTGCGTTGAATGCATCTATTGCATTAATGAAAAAACTCCTGTTACCATACCAGTTTTGAGCAGGAGCCACAGTAACAATATTACCTATTCCAATTGTTATAACTATATTTGGCACATAAGAACTATTATAAGTCATAGTGTCACCATCAGGATCTTCAAAATAATCATCAAGATCAACATACAGAAGCTGCCTATCCTCCAGCATTGTTATATTTGGTAAAGCAGAAGTCAAAACAGGAGCTCTGTTAGAAATATTAACAGTATCATTTCTAGTATAGTTGAAATACACAGATTGAGTGTTATTACAAACAACCTTCCAAGGGTAGATACCAGGATTATTAAACTTTCGATGGGATTCATAAAGATAACTGCTTCCCTTAAATTCCATCTCCTCCCATTCTGTTTCATCTGCGGATATGTTGAACCTTATCCAACAGCTTGTGTAATTATCATTTACTGCTGTTCCATTTGAAGTTAAATTTGCATAAAACTCGGTTTGCTCATTCTTATACCTTGTTTGGTTACCATTATAAACACCTTTGTCTGTAACATCCCAAATCTCAAGCTGTGCATTATCAAAAACCTCATATGTTGAGAAGGTTAAAACCCTATAAACAACATCGTTCCCATTATTTGAAATCAAGATACAAGCAGGTGCTGAACACTCCACGCCATCCCTCAATATTCTAGGATCAGTCAAGCTCACATTAAAAAAGTGAAGGTAAGCAGGAACACTCATACATGGCAAGTAATCATCATCCAAAAATATTTTTGCAAAAGTTATCTCTATATACGCTGAAAGATTAACACCATCCACATTAAGCGTTTGGCTAGAGAAGTTTATCATTCCATAATTATTACCAAGCAGCAAATTGCTCACATTCCACCATTTGCTCAACGTGCTTAGATTTGTTGAAACACCATACTTGAACTCCTCCCACTCTGGTACCTCATCAATGTTATTAACTGCAAAGAAATTGTTTGACTTGTCTTGAGCAGTTATTGATTTATTGTCAACAGAATTAATCCTTATTTTGTAGTATATCCCATCTGAAACATTGCTTGTGTTCCAGCTCTGCTCATAATAAACATCCCCATCATAAACTTGTATACCAACATATGTTTGGCCAGATTCATTAAACGCGCCTGAATAATAAAAGCTAACATTAGCTATGCTGTCATTACCATCTTTATCAGTCACTGTTGAATTTATCATAATAGTTCCATTCACAACCTCACACCCATTTGGGTAAGTAACAAAAGGAACTGGTTGATAACCTGCTATGTTGAAACTAACTGTGCCCTGAGCAACTGCTCTTCCAACAGGCATAAGTTTCGCTGTTCCTTTATACACCTCCATATTACAAATCAAGGAGATAATTGCAAAGGCAACTGCAAGCAACGCAACTAAGTTGTTCGAAAAATGCTTCTCCTTCCTTTTCTTATATGTTCTTTTCATTCTTTTAATTCTATGAATTTTCTAACATTATACTTTACATTCCATGTTGCAAAAAACTCCTTTAACTGAGTTAGATTATCAACTGGAATCAGAACATTGTTCCTGCCAACCGCCTCTCCATCTAGTTTATCCAAAAACCCTTTCTGACCTGTTCTGCCCTTTAAAGCATAACCAAACAAGGTTTTCTGAGAATGATTAAGATTTTCAAGTGAATATGTAACCAAAACAATCAACCTAAACTTGGCTTTAGAACCAAAGCTCTTCTTTAATAAATCCACAACCTCTTTTTCATTAACCATGCTTTCAAACTCATCAATATACATAAAAACACATCAGTTGTTTATAATCAACAAAACCCCTATATAAATCTTTTGTTGTTGATATTAAACATATATTGGTTTATATATAAACAAGGAATATTGTTGAAAATCAACAATAAACAAATAATTGGCTAAAAAAGTTGATAATCAACAATAAGAAAAACCACATGGAGAATATCTAATTATAGACGCACCACGAGTTGCCAATTTTGTGGTTAAACACTGGCAACTCGCTAATATCATTAAAAATTTTGTTATTAATATCATTATATTAATAGAAGATAATATTAGCTAGTTTTATAGCAACTTACTAATCATAATTTTAATAATAGAAATAAATCCTTAAATAACCTCATTTTCTCTTTTCCAAAAACAAAAAAGATATAAAAAAATCTAGTTAAGTAAGGGCAGTACCAGTAGCAGTTATTGTTGCTGTTTGAGTACCATTACCAGTGAGAACGGTTCTATAGTCTATACTCAAGTTAATGTCAATAACCATTGAGTCTTTAGTGTCATCAAAACCCAAGCCACCATTAGATGTATTAAAGCATATTCCTGTTTTTGCATCCCCATTTGGCCAAGCAAGCCACTCATCATCACAACTAGCGTTCAATTGACCGCATGATGCTGTTTCATTGTTGTAAGCCATAAAAGTGAAATTCATGTTATTAGTTCCAGAAGTTTGATTTCCCAAAAACTCAGTTGAGTTTTTGTCTGAATGAACCTCAACAGTAAGATTCACGTTTCCATTGTTTTCTATTATAAACCCACTTAAACCAGCAGCCCAACTACCTTTACAAGCTGAATTTACTGTACCATCACTAGAATTTATAGCACTCATAACACAAATTCCACTGCTTTCTGTGCTATTCACCCATCCACTACCAAAAGCAATCGAGTTATTGCCAGCATGAAAAATTATCGATGCCTGAGATGTTATATTTACAGTTGCTGTCCCTGTGTCTGTTAATGCAGCAGCTGTTATAGTAGGAACACGCACCTGTGCCAGTCTGTTCAAGCTAATTATCGTGCCTCCCAAAGATATTGCAATCGCAACAATCAACAAAATAGCCAATGTTCTATTTGAGATCTCTTCAGCCATTCTATCATCCTCCTTTTTGTTCAAGAATTGTTAAACCCACAACACCTTGAGCTTCAGCTTTTTGTATTGCAGGTTCTTGTTGACCAGAATTTGGTGGTAAAATGTTAATATTAACATTACCCTGTGCTGTGCTTGGCAAAGCCCTTGGCTGGGCACTGCTTACAGCATCCAGAACAGTCCAAGTTCCTAAAACAGAAATAACAATTGTCAAAATCAAAAGAACAAAAATCACCCTTTTTGGAATATCCTCTTGAGCCATATTATCAACCTTTTTTTTGTTTTTATACTAATTTAAACCAATTATATACTACATATATAAATTTTTCTGTTAATTAACCCTTGTTTCTTACAAAACATTGTTGTTTATTCCTAAATAGTTACAACTAATATCCCTCAATAAAAATGATAGTATTAATTTTATTAATATAAATCAGTGAATTAATAATATAATAAGATTAAATTATTCTTTTAAAGAAAACACTTATTGTCCCATTATATTGTCCATACCCTATATTCTCTGGTACATTTATATTGAGCATAACCTCTTTAATTATACCTGGCTCCAAAACAAAACCATTATCTTCAGGATAAACCCAGTTACCAATATCCCCATACGTCTTGATCTCAACCATTAGTGGATGCTCACCATTTTGGGAAATATTCAAAGCCCTTTTTGTAGAGCCTGGGCTGGTTGACATCCCAAAATGCATAGCATCTGTATCAAGATTAAAACCATAATGATCACTAACAACCATATCCATTGGGATAACCTTCACGTCCTCCACAATATAGAAAGAATAAAACAACATTGTTGATGTAACACAAACAACAGCTATAAGAACAAGTATTAATAAAAGTTGTTTGAATCTCATTATAACATACTACCTTTTATTTTTCCTTCTTATAATCAACCACACAATGTCAACAACAACCAATATAATAATTATAGCTACTAAGAGGGTAGTTGGTGTTATATTAAAACTTATATTCCATGGTTTTTCCTCTTTTGCCTCAGAGCTTTGCACTTCACTCTGCTCAACAACATAAACCTTTCCCTCTTCAGTTGTTGTTTTTCCCCCATAATACAAGGTTATTTGTGCATCATACTCTCCGATGTCCATTCCAGTTGTGTCGTAATAAGCAGCTATCTCTTTTGTCTCCCATGCCTTTAGGTCATAGTTTGGTGTTTTAACCTTAACACCATTTATAGTTACCGCACTATAAACATCCTGTAAATTGTTATTCCATTTACTCTCAATCTCAATACCAACTTTATTGATCTTGCCTTGCTCTAGAACCTTGGTGTAATTGTTTATTGCCACATACAAGCTTCCTATGTTAAAAGACTTCTCCTTTAAATCAGATCTCCCATCATAATACAAGGTTGTAACAACCCTGTAAGAACCAGCCTTCATTCCTGTTGTTTCCATATCCAGAGGAAACTCTGCGCTTTCTTTTGATGGTATTGATTTTTCATCTGTATTAAGACTTTTTATTTTTGAGTTATCATCATAAACATCTATTATAGCCCTTGCGCTTTGGATGTTATTAGTTCCAAGGTTGCTGACAGATACAATAAAATGCACAGTTTCGCCCTCATTCACATTTGGTGCTACAAAATTCCATTCAACATACATCCCAGGATAGGGAACAAATATAACAATTGGTGCTTGTATAGCAGCACGGCCAGCCACCCCACTACCAACCTCTATCAATTCCTTGGCACCAACCAACAATATGTTTTTACCAGGCTTTTCTATTTTATTAGGCAATCTTACTCTTACAACAATATCCCTACAACTGCTATTTGGTTCATTATCTATGATTGTTGCATATTTTACTAAATCTCCATCAAGATAAGTCTCGATTTTAGCAGCACCACAAATGTAAAAACCAAAATCTTTTTCAAGATTGGGCTCAAAGTTGATGCTATACTTAGCAGGCTGTATACTCACTCCCAAGGCAAATGGGCTAACAAAAATAAAAAATACTCCCAAAACAACAAAGAACCCTAAACTCTTAAATAATCTCATTTTCTCTTTTCCAAATAACAAAAAAGATATAAAAAAATCTAGTTAAGTAAGGGCAGTACCAGTAGCAGTTATTGTTGCTGTTTGAGTGCCGTTACCAGTTTTATTGGTTCTGTAGTCTATACTTAAGTTAAGGTCAATAACCATTGAGTCTTTAGTGTCATCATAACCCAAGCCACCAGTAGTGGAATTACAAATACCTGTTTTTGCATCATTATCTGGCCAAGCAAACCACTCATTATCACAAGTAATGTTCAAACTAGTACATGATGCTGATTCATTATTGTAAGCCATAAAAGTGAAAGCCATGTTATTAGTTCCAGAAGTTTGACCACCTAAGAACTCAGTTGAGTTTTTATCTGAATGAACCTCAACAGTAAGATTCACGTTTCCATTGTTTTCTATTATAAATCCGCTCAAACCAGCAGCCCAACTACCTTTACAAGCCGAATTTACTGTACCATCACTAGAATTTATAGCACTCATAACACAAATTCCACTACTCTCTGTGCTATTCACCCATCCACTACCAAAAGCAACCGTGTTATTGCCAGCATGAAAGATTATCGATGCCTGTGATGTTATGTTAACAGTTGCTGTCCCTGTATCAGTTTGTGCAGCACCTGTTATACCAGGAAAACCCATTTGTGTCAGTCTATTCAAGCTAATTATCGTGCCTCCCAAAGATATTGCAATTGCAACAATCAACAAAATAGCTAATGTTCTATTTGAGATCTCTTCAGCCATTCTATCATCCTCCTTTTTGTTCAAGAATTGTTAAACCCACAACACCTTGAGCTTCAGCTTTTTGTATTGCAGGTTCTTGTTGACCAGAATTTGGTGGTAAAATGTTAATATTAACATTACCCTGTGCTGTGCTTGGCAAAGCCCTTGGCTGGGCACTGCTTACAGCATCCAGAACAGTCCAAGTTCCTAAAACAGAAATAACAATTGTCAAAATCAAAAGAACAAAAATCACCCTTTTTGGAATATCCTCTTGAGCCATATTATCAACCTTTTTTTTGTTTTTATACTAATTTAAACCAATTATATACTACATATATAAATTTTTCTGTTAATTAACCATTATTCTTTACAAAAAACAGTTGTTTATTCCTTAATGGTTACAAATGACTGTTATATAGACTATTAAAATAATTCAGTGCAAATTATACACCACGTTCAATTAACCCGCGGGTAAAGGTCTAAGGTTTCTTGTCTCCTTGAGTATAGAGAGAAACAAAAGCACCAGGAGCCTGACATAACATGTTTGAGCACTTATCAGGCGACCCTAGTTATCATAATAATATTAAAAAATAATGACTATCAGCAACCTAAGTTTAAATTTTATTAAAGTTTCATAAAAAGAACAACAAGCCGCATAAGTTTTTGTAAGTATAACATTGAAAAAAATAATCTCATTTTCTCTTTTCCAAAAACAAAAAAAGATATAAAAAAATCTAGTTAAATAAGGGCAGTACCAGTAGCTGTTATTGTTGCTGTTTGAGTACCATTACCAGTTTTATTGGTTCTGTAGTCTATGCTTAAGTTAAGGTCAATAACCATTGAGTCTTTAGTGTCATCATAACCCAAACCCCCAGTGGTATTACAAATCCCTGTTTTTGCATCATCGCTTGGCCAAGCAAGCCACACAGTACTATTACAACTATCGTTTATATAAGCGCATGATGCTGTTTCATTGTTGTAAGCCCTAAAAGTGAAATTCATGTTATTAGTTCCAGAGGTTTGACCACCTAAGAACTCAGTTGCGTTTTTGTCTGAATGAACCTCAACACTAAGATTCACGTTTCCATTGTTTTCTATTATAAACCCACTCTTACCAGCAGCCCAATTACCTTTACAAGCTGCACTTATTGTACCAATACTATTATTTACAGCACTCATAACACAAATTCCACTGCTCTCTGTGCTATTCACCCATCCATTACCAAAAGCAACCGTGTTATTGCCAGCATGAAAAATTATCGATGCCTGTGATGTTATATTCACTGTTGATGTCCCTGTGCCAGTTGCAGCACCTGTTATACCAGGAAAGCCCAATTGAGTTAGCCTATTCAAGCTAATTATAGTACCTCCCAAAGATATTGCCATAACAACAATCAACATAATTGCCAATGTTCTATTAGAAATCTCTTCAGCCATTTTATCAACCTTTTTTTTTGTTTTTATACTAATTCAAACTAATTATATATTACATATATAAATTTTTCTGTTAATTAACCCTTGTTTCTTATAAACCACCTTGTTCATCTCTTATTAGTTAAAAACCAATAATAATCACCACGAGTTGCCAATATTGTGGTTAGACACTGGCAACTCGCTAATTATAATTTTAAAATTAAAAATCATTAGACTAAGAATATTAGCTACTACTTTCTAAACTTTTTAAAATACATATATACATTGAATATTATCAGCGAAACAACAAGGAATGCAAGTATATAAACCAAAGAGGTTATCTTTAACTCTTCACCATCTTCTTGGATTGGTGTTATAAGCTTACCAACAGGACTAGCCTGGATCTTGTCCATTGAAACGATTATTTCAAACAGCTTCTCAGAAGTTTTATCTAAGTAATTTAACAACACATTCATCTTGTACTTGCCTGGCCCAACTGTTGCAGTATCCCAATAGGCATCAACACGCTCCTTACCAAACGCAGGCATATCAACATCAGCAGTCTTAAACTTTGTATAAACCTTGCCAGACTCATCAGTTATAGTTGTCTCAGCATAAACCCCCTCAACAGGTATGTTCCAGTTGCTGCTAAACAAAATATCAAACTTTGCTATGCCTCCAAGCTTAAAGTCAGTAACACTAACATCAACAACATCTATAATCATTGTCCCAATATTAAACTGAGCCTCATCCTTAACATTCAACTCATCATAAACAACAGTTGCAACCGCATAATAACTCCCAGCACCTAATGCAGGAATCCACTTTGCAACCAATATCTTCTTGTCCTTTGCTGCTATTGGCTGAATATCAGAATAAACAGTATCAAGCTTGTTATTCAAAGGCCCGTAAATATCGACTATCGCCTGAGCCTGCAAAATATCATCTGTTCCCAAATTCCTAACCTCAACTGCAAAATTGCTCTGCTTGCCAACCTCAAAGTTTGGACTAAACAATGTTATCTCAACATACTTCCCAGAATAAGGCACCATAACATTCAGCTTATGTATAATAGCAACACTAGCAGCCATGCTAATACCCTCACCCTCTTTCTCTAGAGGAATCTGTCTAACAACAATGTTAGCACTATGCAAGCCTTGCTTATCAAACTTCTCAGGCAATTTCAATGTATAATAAGTAAAGCTCTCTTTTTCATCTGCTCTAATATCCATAGTCAAATCATCAAAAGTGACAAACTCTGCAAGCTCGCCTTCTGCATACAAAACCACTCTAAGATCATTGTTGTCATTGTTGATTATCTTTAGTTTTACCCTATGCTCGCCATTTGGAGCAAAAACAATATCCTCATGGCCTGGTGCAACTCCAAGCGCAAGGCTTTGACTAACCAAAACCAATGCTACAATCATCCACAATATTGTTTTTATTTTCATGTTTCCACAGCTGTAAACAAAACATTTGATGTTTTCCAGTTAGGAGGCTCATCCAATGCAACCAATACACCAATATCAATATTAACAACATCATTTGCATCAGTATGATTCAAAATAGCCACAACATCCTTGTTCACATCAGACATATTCTGCCAAGTGGTTGCTGAATTAGCATAATCAAAAGAGTTAGCCTCATCACTGTAATTTGCTTTGAACTGATAATATGAAGTGTTTAAAGGAGCATAACTACTTGTCCACAAAGCAGTTGCATTAACACTAACATTGGCTGCTATATTGCCATCATTCTGTATCTTGAAGGGTATTGGGTTATTATCAGAGGTATCATTTGACTCTCCAACCTCCATATTGGTGAAATTTACAACATCAGTAACCAATGTTATAGTTGGGCTTGTAACTAATGTAAAGTTCCAAACATCACTGAATTCACCATAACCATCCGAGTCATTAGCCCTAACCCTCCACCAATAGGTTGCAAAATCAAGCTCTGTTGGCTGGTCATAATAATTGTTGGTTATACTTGTCTCATTAACAGTCTCATCAGAAAAGTTTTCAGTCTTGCTAACCTCAATATGATAACTAATAGAATCACCATCTAAATCAGTTGCATTAGTCCAATTATACCTTGGAGTTCTGTTTGTAAATGTGGTATCATTATCTTCAGGATAATCCAAAACAACTTGTTCAGGCAATGAGTTGCTAATAGTCCTTGTTGCACTAGCATAATTAGAATAATCAGTTCCATCATAAGCCCTAACAGTACAGTTCCAAGTCTCATTTTTAACAGTATAGCTTGAATCAAGAGTGTTTACCAAAGTGTTAGAACCATTGCTAGCGCCAGTATAATTTCCAGAAGCGAACAAAATGCTGCTATTATACCACCAATACTCTATTGTCAAGGTTGTGTTAAAATCATCGGTTGCATTAGCATAACACAATAAATCATTATCTGTATAAGCAGGATCAGGATTAATAGTTGGAGTAGAGATACTTGGTGCTGTATTACCAGAAATAGTGATATTACCCTTTGATGTGTGTTGCTGGCTAACATAAGATGAATAATTTGTTGATTCAAATATTGTAAAGAACTGCCAAATACTCCCTATTAATCCAGTTGGAACAACATTCCATGTAACATTGCAGGAATTACCCTTTTTCATATTCTGCAAACAAGACTCATTCAAATAAGTCTGAGGATTACTTGAAGTAGTGTAAAATGGTTGTGTGCCCACAGTAGTTGATATAACCCCCTTGCTCTGCAAATTACAACAAATCAAGATTGAGTAAGGATCTGTTACGCAATCCCCAATATGAGCATCTTTGTGATTAGAAATAGAAGCAACACAAGTATCATAACCACTGCAACTTGAGGCATAAACACATGAAATATCATCATGAGTTGTATTCAAACAAACATTATATACATAATCAGACTCATTGCTCTGCTCAACATGCGCATTGGTTGAATTAGACAAATGTAGTATTGTATAAGAATACTCGGTACAACCTGTTCCTAAGGTTGCAACACCCTCGTCATCATAACAACAAACACTCCAGTTGTAATCAGACTCATTGCTCTGCTCAGCATGGGCATTACTTAGATTAGACATATGGAAAACATTAGCATAATTACAAGTTTCATTAGTGACACTACAATTCAAAGCAGCATTGGCTAGGTTAGGAAGAACTAACACTAGCAAAAACAAAAATACAAAAATTAATGCACGCTTTGTTTTGGTCATTCAGTTATTACTTTTCCACTATAAACCTCCTTTACTTTTGTACTTCAGCCAACTCTTTCCTCAACATTGCAACCTCATACCTTAGTTTCATAACTTCATTCTCAAGTTCACTGATATCTTTACTGCTATCATCATTGTTTTCAGGCTCCCAATATCCAACATTGACAAAAGTCATTATCTTACAAACCTTGTATTCCTTTCCTTCCTGCTTAACAACAATTGAATCATTACATTCCCCATCAAAGCTTTCCAATGCTTTTCCAATGATGATTCCAGGCTTGGTTGCCTTCATTGCAACTCCAGGTTGAGAAGAAGATGTCAGTGGGTCACCAACCTCAATTGGACCATTTTCCAAATTCACTTTAACCGGTGCGCGACCAATAAGAGCCACAGGTTTAAAATGAGGATTTTCTTCTTCTTCTTCTTTGACTCCGCCCAAAAATCCTGGGTTGGTGGAGATTACTCCAGCAATTGACGAATCATAAGGTTTGCCGCCACTTTTACCTAGGATTTCTTCTCCGACAAAAGCAACCAGATCACCTTGTTCAACTGAGATATCCTGGAAATAAAATATTTCTGCTAGGTCTGCTCCACCTGTCTGCCACGTGCCGTCTGCATAGGCAGTACCATTAGTTGCAAATCTAAACTCTGCATCTAGTGTCCCATCAACGTCTGACCACATTTTTATGTAATATCTATTGGTTGCACCAGCATCATTAGTGGCGATGCCTACAATAGTTTGATTACTTGACATAGTATCCATACCCATCCTTAATTTTGAACCAACGTGCCACATATCACCCACAAAAATTGCTCCTTCTGATTCAATAGAACCATTCATACAAAGGTCACCAGCTGAATAGGCATCCGAACATGTTGGGGTTCCAATTCTAACTTCATCACCAAGAACTTGAAGTGCTCCAGCAGGATTTGTTGTTCCAATACCTACGCCGTTAGCAGTATCATTAACATACAAATCACCAGTCACATTCAAGGATAATCCACCGGTTCCAGAATCTTTGACCTCTAGCTTAGCTATAGGATTTGTTGTCCCTATGCCAACTCTGTCAGGAAAACTGAAATTCCCAGAATCAAAAGTTCCAGCAGTAACCTCACTTGCAGGATGACTCTTTGTTGGATCCTGCCACTCAATCTTTGCTTCACTGCTCATTCCTTTAACATTTGTAACAATAACTGTTGTATTATACCACTTCTCATTCTTTGCATCATGCTCAATCCAGCTGCACTGATAAACACCCTTTTTAGAGCTGCCGCTAATCAAATGCATTTTTATTGTGTCAGAACCCTTTTCATTAGGTATAATTGCTATTGCCTCACTAATACCATACTTATCTTCTACCTCAACAGTTGTCAGCATAACACTATCAGGCATCACCTTCTGTGGATAAACAGAGATATTCACAATCTCTGGTGCCGCATATCTTATCCCAAACAAATCAGCAAGCGCATCAAAAAAACTAGCACTTGCACCAACTGCCAACAAAAAAACTAGGCTCAAAGCCACCAATCCTAGAACTATTCTTTTCTTATTCATCTCAAAATCACCTCGTTTTTGATTTTTTTATTGTTTAGAAATCCACAATCTGTGAATATAAACTCATTATTTTTATCAATTAAAAAATTATTAGACTTTAAAGTGTCAAAAATAAACCCAGAAAAAGGTTTAGACGCCGTGGACGGGACTTCCGCAAAGAAGTTCGAACCCGCATGGCTGTGAGGCCAAATGGTCCTGAACCATTCGCAATACCAGATTATGCGACCACGGCTTTGTCCAGATATTATATCTGGACAAATGCTTAATATCTCTTTACCCTGCTTTTCCAAAATATTTCCGATACATTCGTGGAAAGGTTTATATATCACCTCATCTCTATTATCATTCAACTGTGAGGCCAAATGGTTCCTATGCCTAGGCAATTCCAGGTTATGGAACCTACTTTCTTTTTTTCTTAACAAATTATCCATTCTTTATCACCCTCTCTTTTTTGTTTGATGTTATGGTTTGTGTCGCATCCAACTTCCTAATCTCTTCCTCAATCATATCTCTCAATTTATATGGGTCAAGAGTAGCATTTATGTTGCCACACTCACCAACAGTGCAATTAACACCAGCAGTAAATGTAAACCCGCTATTGTTCTGTGCACCCCTACTTCCAGTAATAATATAAGGCACAAGAACACCCCAAGCAACACTCCAATTAACAGACTCTGTATCAGAGCTAGACCCTGAATCAATACATTTTACGGTCAGATTCCAATCACCAGAATCTGTTATATTCAAATCAGTATTATCATAAATCCACCAATCACCACTAACAGAGCTGGCATTACCTGCATTAATTGTTGTGTTAGCATCAGGAATATTTGTTAGATTATAAGTTACATTAGTTGTAGTAAGAGTACCATTTGTGCAGTTTACCCTTATCTGTCTTATAATAGTGTTCCAAGCAGTTGCATTACCACAACCAAGCCAGTTGTTAGAAGTGTTTATCTCACACTCAATTGCATTAATACTTGGCCCAGCATCAACAGTCAGATTTTGAGTATTATTACCATAGATACCATTATAAGTGATATTAACTAAAACAGGATAAGTTCCAGCAGTGCTTGGAGCAGTGAAAGTGTAATTGTAGTCTCCATTTGAATCTGTTTGCATAACAAACTGTTCTGAACCAGTTATGCCCTGTGTTGGTTCTGGAGACATATACTTGCGCACAATCACATCATCCACATAAATTGAGGCATTAGCATCATCCCAAGTCAGTAATTTTATACCACCTTGAGTGAATGTGGTGTTTATAACTGATATTAGAGAGCCTCCATTAACATAACCTGTTAGATTTGAACCATTTGCTGAGAATGAGTAGTTATACCACACATTTGTTATTATGTTATAATTCCCTGACCCTAAGTCTGTATTATTGATCCTTAACCTATGATCAGTTCCATTATTATACATACTACCAAAAAGGTACCATTGATTTTGATTACCTGTTGTTCTTAACCTTATTGCATACCTTAACCAATCTAGTGTTGGACCACTACCTTGTAAGTACTTTGCCCTTGAGGAAACAATGAGATTGGTCCAATTAGCAGTTTTCCAAACCTCTCTTGAAGTGATATTAGTTGCATTCAACCAAAGCACTTTATTACTACTATCATCAATAACCTTTGCAGTGGTTCCACTATCCCACTTGTCTAGGTTTCCAGATTCAAAATCATCCCAGAACAAATACACATTGCTCTTGTTGTTTCTAGGGCTACTTGCACTAGGATTACCATAATACATCCAATAGTCACCGGATTCATTGTTTGCAGAAATATTCTCTTGAAGACTAAACCATATCTGTGTATTACTAGAATCAAACGCAGTCTCATTTATCCTGTCTATCTCTGTGTTTGTAGTTCCATTCCAATAAACAATCCTCAAATCATCTCCATTATCTAGGAAGTTTGCTCCAGTTGTATCAATAGTGAGATTGATGGAATAATTTTCCTCTAATGTTTGTGCAGCATTATTTGTTATATTAATCTGTTTTTTATACTTCCAACCACAATCCCACCAACCATCTCCCCAATTCCATCCATCCGTTACATTAATCAAACTCCCATTCAAATAAATCTCAATAGAGGTATTAGCAACATCTGTCCCATTACTCAAATTAACATGCCCGTAAACATTCACATTACTGTTAGTGGATGTTGGATTTGGTGAAAGAATCTCTGTTATTGTCATATTCTCTGCATCATAAGCATACGCAGTTAATCCACCAAAATTAAACTGCAAAATCGCATACCCAGCCTTGTGCATGAAGTTTGTAATATAACCAGTATCACCACAAGAATAATTATACAAAACAAGCTGCTTAACATCAACAGAATCATTATAAGTTAAATCATTGTAATTATAAATATTGTTATCAAACCCAATCAAAACCAAATCATTATTTAAGCTAACATTACCACATCTTATCTCCAAAAATTCCATCTCATCAAAAGTATCATTATTATCACTCAAAAACTCAGTCCAGCCAGCATTAGTGGAATTGATAATCAAATCAGCTGTGCCAGTTGTATTAAATGCCACAGTCCAATTCTCATAATCCCTGACATAAGTATATGGATTTAATATTGTTATAGAAATCTCAAAGCTCTGATTACTCAAATGAGGAGTTATCCACTCTATTTTATCAACAAGACTGTTGTTGTTCTCATCAACAAAACTAACATTAAACAAAACATTGTTAGTTATATCAACCTTATACGAATCATAAAGAAGCTCTTCTAATCTAGACTCATTCTCTAAAATATACCTTGCATAGTCCTCTTTGCTAGCATACCAGTAAAGTGTAATACTCTCTTCTACAACATCATCAACTTGAGTATAAGTTAAAATATTAGTATAATTAACATCAGAATAAACAGTAACAAGTTTCTTACCATCAACAAACTCCTCCTTAATCTGAGGAGGTTCGGTATAATACTCCACAAAATACAACTTAGAATCATTTACCTCAACTATATCATCAAACACAATCTTATTCTTAAAAAACTTCAGCTTATCTTTCATCAACTTCTTCTTCAACTTAACATCAAAAACAGAGACATTTTCAGCATAGTTAGGTAAATCCACACTAGTATTGAACTCTTTCTTCGTGCCTTCCTTGTTCTCATAAACAATTTCTTTGACCCATCTAACAGGTTCACCTATCACCGCATTTTGCTGTCCAAACACCACTTCTTTAGTAATGTTTTCAATAGTGACATTAGCAATTGTCACATTTGTGACATTCACCACAGAAACATTAGTAACATTCAACTCACTCACATTAATCTCAGTTACATTTATTTCACTAACATTAGTAATATTCTCAATAATCTCTATCTCTGGCTTCTCCAAAACAAAGATATTAATATCAGGACTAGTGACAGTAGTAGTCCCATCGCTAGCATAAATCTTGATAGAGCTCTTGCCAGTAAAGTTCTCTTCAGGTGTTAATACCAAATCTTTATAATCAACAAAAGCCCCCAGATTCTCTGGTTTAGTGGACAAGAAAGTTAAGCTATCATTCTCAGGATCCATAAAGAACTGCTCTAAATCAAAACTCTTTGCCTCATTCTCATACAAACTCAAGTTGCCCTCAAAAATAAAAACAGGAGGCTCATTCTGAACCTCCTCAACAGCCATAACAATGTAGGAGATGCTATCTAGAACTAAGGTAGCATTTTCAACTTCAATTCTGATAGTGTAGGAATCTTCAGTTAATCCAACTAAAGAACAAGTTTCTAAGCATTCGTCCTCAAATTCAAATACAATCTCTTCAACAACATCCTCAGTGATGTTTAACTCTTTACTAACATTACTCTCTTCAGTGATATTTTCTTCTATTGTTATGTTTTCAATTGTTTCATTAATTGTAACATTAAGCTTAGTTATATTTTCAACAATTGTCTCATTACTAACATTCTCAACAACCTCTTTACCAACAGCATAGCCAGTAATTGTTTCCAAACCTTGTTCTTTTGTATTATCAAAAATTAATTTATCCTCTAAATACACTTTAACAAAACCATCTCCAACTATTTTTCCAGAAATCATAACAGCTCTAAGCTCCCCTTTCTCCTCCAGAACCCACAAATAATCAGAGCTCTGCTCAAAGCTCATGTTTAAATCCTGGGAATAAGTGCTAACCTCCTCCTTGACAACCTGCCCTGTCAACCCATTAATCAAGGGAGCAAAGAAACCAATTTCATACAAAACCATGATAATAATTACCAAGCTAAGCCAGATTGCAGTAACAAAATCCTTTCTCCATTCAGCACTTATCTTGTACAGTGCTTCTGGCTTATGCCTTTTTCTTTGCTTTATCATAAACACCCCATATATTCCGTTCATCCCTATTCAGCAGCTTTGAAATCTCAACATAGCGCAGATTGTAATTATCCTTCAAATAAGCAACAATTGCCTCAAGAACACTAAGCTTACGATCCTTGAAAATCGAAACAGGAATCTTGTATTCAGATTCCCTAACAACCAACTTCTCTTTTCTTTTTTTTAAAGCATTACTATAAGTAACCCAAACAGTCCTCTGATCACGATTTAACAAATTAGCAATCTCAGAATACCTAAGCTTGAGCTCCTCCTTCAGATACTTACAAATACTCTCCAAAGCACTAAGCTCCTTATTGTCAAAAATAGAAACAGGAAGCTCAACCTCTGCAATAGCTTTAATTGAAAACAGCCTTAAAATCTCATCCTCAGTTACAAAATGCTTATACTTCAACTCATGCAAAAGCCTCTCAAAAAATACCTTTTTATCAATATTTTCCAGAATCAGCTCTACATCCTCATCAGAAAGCTTTTCTTTTTTTATTAGCTTACTAATGTTTAGCTCTTTTTGTTTTCCACTAATTAATGTCCCTCTTTTTACTTAATATTAATGTTAATTTAAATATTAATGCTCTCAAATAATACTTATTAAAAATGTATTATCTGTTGTTTTTCTTTTAATAAATTACTTTTACTTATTATTAATGTATAACACATTGGGAATACATCAAATAATGTAAATCTTTACTTATTATATATTAATTAACCTCCTTAAGTATTTTTAACTAATAAATTACTTAGAAATAATGTATTTTATATATAAAACTTTCTATTTTTTTATACTTAAGGTATAAAGAAACAGAAGCACCACGAGGTTGCATATCATGTGGTTGTTCACAAGCAACCTCGCTAATTTTTATAATAACAAAAAAAACAATAAAAAATCCCCTGCCTAAAGGCAAGGGTATTTTTTGTGTTAAAATTGGGGTTGTTCAGCTTAAAAGTAGGGGTATGCATCCCAATTTTAACAATCAATAAACCCTCAAGACCTTTCTCAAAGCAAGACTAAAAACAAACGAGAAAACAAAGTAGGTAAACAACCATCCAGGATAATAACCAAGAACACTAAAGCTACCAAAAGGCCTAACTGGCATTAAATCAACCTTGATATAAGCTATGTTGCTATCCTCAGGAATCCCATCTCCCATTGGAATTATCAAAAAAAGCCTCTTCTGCTTCTCAAGCCTTGGATTCTCATAACCACCCTTGTTTGTAACAACAACCTCTTTGCTATAAAACTCCTTCCCATAGCTATAATACAAAGTGTATCTCCCATCCTCCTCAGCCCTAAGCTCCCAAGACACAATCTTATCTTTAATCTCCTGGATACTAGGGCTAATAATCTCAACACCATCAGAAACATTCAACTCAACTTGGCCAGGAACATCATTTTCAAAACCAATAGTTGTTGTAAAAACCTCGCCAGACCTAATCGGCTCATACGCAATATTACCCGCAAGCCATGTAAAAATAAGAATTATAGGAATAAAAGTCACCATCATTGACTTAAAGGTTTGAGGCATCATCTCCATGCTAATCTCCATTGCACGCTTCTGCAGCTTCATAACCTTGTCAGGCTTGTCTTTATACTTCTTCATCTCCTCTCTAAGCTTCTTCTGCTCATCTTGTATTGATTTAAGCTTTTTCTGATCAGTCACAAACTTGTAAACAAGCATGCTTATCAAAGAAATCAAAAAAGAAACTGTTATTATAATCACCAAGCTAGGTAAATTTAGGAAACCTCCAAGCAATTGGTTTAAAACCAAAACTACCACCCCTCAAATCTTTATAAATTTCCTCAAAGCAGGATGCATGTCCATCATATGCTGCTTTGCAATCTCCTCATACAACCTGTAAATAATCATAACCGCAAGCAATATTCCAGTACCTCTACTTAAGGCACCAGATATATCAGCCAATCCTGCTAAAATTCCAACAAATATTGCACCCATAATCGTCAATGGCCATATGTACCTATCAAGCAACCTCTCCAAAATCCGTTCATCCTTTCTAAAACCAGGAATCTGCAATCCAGAGGCCATCATGTTCTTTGCTTGCGAGCGAGCATCCATACCAGATGTCTGAACCCAGAAAATTGAAAACAAAACACTACCACCAATCATAATCAGCATATAGATAATAGCATGAACAATATTTGAACCACTAAGGCTTCCCCTAATAAGATTGCTAACAATATTTGGAGAATCTATCCAAAGAACAAGCCCAGAAACAGGCGTATTACCAACAAACTTACCCAAAAGAGGATAACCCCAGTTCTGCATAAGCCTTGCCCAAAGCTGAACATTAGCCAAAAAAGCGCTAATCAAAATAACAGGAATATTGCTTGTGTAAATAAAATTCAATGGCCACCTTATACCATGCCCTCTTATTCTACCAAAGCTAAGAGGAATCTCAACCTTCATAGCCTGGCCATAAACAGCCATAACAAAAACAAGCACAGTTGCCAAAACAGCTGCCAAAAGCAACAACGCAGTTGTCAAATCCTGTGCAGCCAAGCTCTGGAACAATGCAGGAATTGCTCCAGTCATAACCCCTGGATTTGTTGGAGAGGGCAATGGAGAGAATGCCCTAACAAAAATCTCCTTACTAACACCAGCTGCTATAAACAAACTAATACCAGAGCCAAAACCCCATTTACTAACAACCTCGTCCATAAACATAATCAGGAAACCACCGATAAACAGCTGCAAAACTAGCAACAACTCTAATTGTAAATAAAATGGCGTGCCAGCATAAGTTGATGGTGGTGCCAATCCACCCATAAACACATAAATAAAACCCTCAAACAATATGAAAAATATAGATGCTGCCTTTTGCAAACCCTGGAATTGAGCCTTACCCTCATGTGTATTTAAATCCATCTTCAACAATCCAGAGCCCTGCAAAAGCTGCAAAACAATACTGGCAGTCACCAATGGCCCAATACCAAGAGAAATAAGGCTACCAAACTTTGCACCAAGAATAATCTCAAGCTGTTCAAACCTGAACTGGCTTTGTGGATCTAACCCAAACAGAGGTATCATACCAAGAACAAAAAACAAAACAAGGGCAATAGCTGTCCACTTTAACTTCTCCTTAAATGAAAGCTTCTTCTGCGTAGGACCTTGAACCTCTGGCAGGTTCATCAAAATATTATTGAACAAAGACATTTTCAAGCCTCAGCCTTCACATTTACCCCTTTTTCCATTTCACCATTTTTTTCTTTAACTTCTTTTTTAGGCAGTATAACCTCGCCACCTGCTTTTTTTATCTTCTCAACAGCTTTATTAGATGCAAACTCAGCTGTTATTTTTAATCTTTTTGTAACCTTCCCATCCCCGAGCAGCTTATGGAAGCCAAGCTTACCTAAATCAATAACATAAACATCATTATCCTTTGATACCAACTTGTTCTCAAAATAACTATCTAACTTCTTTTCCAAATCAACAATATTTATTGCCTTTATTTGTTTTTGCCTAACATTTCTCTTAAAACCATACTTACCAAAATACTTTGTATCCTTCCAAATAGATGGTTTTATTGAATCAGCTCTCTTACCAGTTCCAGCCATACCTCTACCACCACGACTACCAGCCCCCCTATGCATTTTTCTTGAACCCCATCCGTGGGTTGTTGAGGCCCTCATCCTTGAATTCTTCTTTCTTTTCCTAACAACCATCTAAACCATCCTCTCAATAAGCTTTACCATTGCTTTTCCACGATAACCCAAAGCACCATTCTTCTTAAAGCTAGCCTTTAACCCCTTTCTTTCAAAACCACCCCTTGGTGGGCTCAATCTAAAAAAAGGGTTGAATTTCTTATTATCAACAACAATAAACTTCTTGTACTTTATATTGCTTTTATAACTCTCCACCCTACCTTTGTAAGCCTCTCCTCTCTTCTCAATCAAAATTTTATATGTTTTATCATCAATCTCACCATAAGTAACATAATCCT
This sequence comes from uncultured Methanosarcinales archaeon, assembly GCA_964354685.1. GTDB lineage: Archaea > Nanobdellota > Nanobdellia > Woesearchaeales > JAGVZT01 > CAYHAM01. Next base: position 2,429 of record CAYHAM010000005.1, on the reverse strand, counting down.
TAACCTTCTTCAACATCCCCAGATTACTGGGATTAGCATCCAAAACAACACAATAATTCTTTCTATAAATCCTCAGCATTTCCATTGTCTTCTTAATATCATGCCTAACACCAGTTACCCCTCTAACCCTTACAACAGCGATCTTGCCACTAGGCTCTTTCTCTTTAATCTTCTTTACTCTAACCATTTCTTGCTCAACCTTCTTCTCTATTTTTTTATTTTGATTAACCTCAACCACTCTCAACACCCTTCTCAGCTGCACCCTCAACAACACCAAGCTGCTCAAAATACTTGGGGTCAACCTTTGTTCTCATAAGCATCTTCAAAGCATTCATACACGCATTTATCAAATTGATCTTTGTCCTTGACTGACCAAGTGTCAATGAATAAACATCCTTAACACCAGCCATTTCTAGGATGTGTGCGCACTCCTTCTCAGCAACAAGCCCTGCACCTTTAGGCGCAGGCATAAGCTTTATATAAGAAGAGCCAACCTTGCCCTCTACGGCAAAAGGAATTGAATGTGGTGTTTTGCAATTACACTCCCATGAACCACAACCACGCCTTATCTTTATTATATTCAATTTTGCACTTCTAAAAGATTTTTCTCTTGCTGGTACAGTCTCCTTTGCTTTTCCATAACCAATCCCAACATAACCATCTTTGTTGCCAATAACAGCATAAGTTGCAAACTTAGGCTTATTGCCCTCTGGAGTCTTCTTCTGTGTTTGCCTAAAAACCCTACGCTGGCCACCACCAAACTTACCCTTGCTTTGTCCAATAAGCAGTAAATCTACCTCCAAATTAGAAACCAGAGCATCAACGATCTCAGCCTCCATAAAGTGAATACCATTATCCAAAATCTCATTTATATCCTTTATCTCTCCAGCCTTTACCCTTTTACCAAGAGCTGTCCTTGGTTGCCATGACTCTTTATCAAAAGACGTCTTTAAAACTGGCTTTTTCTCTTTCTCCTTCTCTTCCTCTTCTTCAATAGGCTCCACTACATCAACCTCTACATTTTTTTTAGTATTCTGCTCTTCCTCAACAAGTTTTTTCTCTTCCACAACCTCTTGCTTTTCCTCTTCTCCTTCCTTTATCTTCTCCTCTTCCCTGCTCATTTTATTGCCTCAATCTTTTTCTTTATATCATCAAAAACCTTCTCAATATTCTCGGGATCAGCATTTTTTTTCAAACAAGCTGAAAACTGCTTCTCATACCTTGCCTTATCCTCCCCTTTCAATCTCTTGGCATACTCAACAATATGCTTACCTCGCACTCTATTCTCAGAAGGCAAAACCTCCTTGGAATGAGGCACGTCCAAACCACCATCAACAGCACCTTTCAAAAAACAAAAAACCCTTGATGCACTTATTGGAGCTTGCATCCCAATGTCAAAAACCACATGATTTACCCTCTTCTTCTCAGCCTTCTTTGCAATCAAAAACCCAACAAGGTAAGCGCAAGGCATATTTGCTCTCCCAAAACCCCAACCAAGCTTTTCAAGCTCCTTACTCGAGGCACTAACCAAAACCCTGTCTCCCTTTTCATCATAATCAACAACCTGTCCAATAATATTTTTAGAAGACTTTCTAACAACAAGCCTTGGTTTGTTAGCTAACAAAATCTTCAATCTCTTCTTGTAATCTGTTTTACCAGCCCTCTTTCTCCTAAAAACAACTGTATAAGTTTTGTGATGTTTCATTTTTTCTTGAACAAACCTTGCTCCTCAATGTAAAGCTTTATATGACGCTTACTTCTAAAAAATCCGCCCTTTACTTTTAGATATAATACCCTATGATCCTTTTTTGTTATAAGCCCCTTGTCACGCACCTCTTTCAAAAAAGCCCTCATCAACCTAACCTTACTCATCCAATTCTTTTTCTTTGGCAACCTAGCAGTCTTCTTACCCTTCCTAGACCTTGGGCCCTTCAAGCGACCTTTCCTCTTCTGTATAATTCTCTTCCTAGCCCTTGACCTTGAAGTTGCCTTAACAGGTTTCTCTTTTATTGCCTTTTCCCTTATCAAGTTGCGAACATCAAACTTGGTTATGCCCTCCTTGATCTCATCAAGTCTACTTGGGTCAAACCATACACGCTTTTTTGAGCACTTCAAAATTTGTGCTGCCAACCTTTTTTGTGTTTTGAGCATTTTACTTACCTGGCTTTGTCAAAATCTTGTCCTTCTCCTTTTTCTCGCGCTCCTTCCTCTCTTTCTCAGTCTCGATCTTGTCCTCTATTGTCTTCTTAGGCTTTTCTTCCTTTTTCTTCTTCTCCCTCTCTTTCTCAATCTTCTCCTTCTCTTCCTTTTCTACCTCTATCTTTTTCTTTGTCTTATCCAAAAAATGTTGAGCATCCTTGATATTTAGTACCCTTATATTTTTTTTAATCGCCTCTTCAACGGCGTAACTTACCTTATGGGCGGTATCA
>CAYHAM010000004.1:0-135225 GCA_964354685.1 uncultured Methanosarcinales archaeon | reverse complement strand
TATCAAAAGTGAAGATAGAAGAAACAATAGAAAAGAAAAAAGAGCAGAAAAAACTAGAAAAAGCAAAGCAGCAGCCAGAGCAGGAAACAATCTTTGTTATTGTGTCAGACTACTCAACAAAAATAAAGGACAAAAGGGAAAGGCTTGGGCTAAAGCAAAAGGACTTTGCAAAGCTTATTAATGAGAAAGAGTCTTTGGTAAGCAAGCTAGAAACAGGTTCTGTTGAACCAAGCATAAAGCTTGCAAGAAAGCTTGAAAGAGTTCTAAAAACAAAACTAGTTGAGGAGTACGAAGAAACAACAAAAGCATTACCAAAAATAAAAGGGGAAGGATTTACAATAGGAGATTTAGTGAAAGTTAAGAAAAGATAAAAAACTAGCTAACTCTCTTCCATTTTTTGACAATGTTGATTTTAAATAAAGAGTAAGCCATAAAACTGGTTATTCCTACAAGAGCTAACCTCATATATCCAACTTTTCTGTATCTTCTAGGTGATTCATATACTATGAGATCTGAAAAATAGTGGAGCTTACCAATCTTATTCAGTTTTCTAAAAAGAGATGTGTCCTCTGCATGAGCTTGTATCCCATTATAACCACCAACCCTCTCAAATGCATCCCTTCTAACAATCTGGCATTGCCCAGAAGCAAAAGGAACACCAATCATAAAACTCAATCTAAAAAAGGAGTTCATTAACAAAACAAAAACACGATCTTCCATTTTTTCCTTTTCTGGGAAAACCCTTAATTTTGGAATGGCTGCAACAATTTCTTGGTTGTTGAAAGCCTTGGTTGCTCTTCTTATAAAAGTTGTCACATTTACAATGGCAGTATCTGCATCAAAGAAAAATAAAAGATCTCCTGATGAGTTTTTAGCACCCAAGTTTCTACCCTCTCCTATGGTATGGAGAAGTTTATTCACAATTACAATTGCACCTAGGTTTCTTGCGATTTTTACAGTTCTATCTGTGCTTCCACCATCTGATACAATCACCTCAAAATCATATTTTCCTTTTAACTTATCAAATTGCTTTATAACCCTCGGAATGTTTCTCTCTTCATTTAATGTTGGGATAACAAAAGAGAGTTTCATACCTTATGAAAACGTTATCACCAAATATAAATCTTTCTAGAGAAAAGAAGATATAATAAAATTCAAAAAAAGGTAGAACTCAGCTAACCACAACTGTATTATTCTCTATTTGATCTTGTAAACAATCTGTAAGCATTGGGTCATAACTCTTACATATCTCTGCTAGAACAGTATCCTTATCTGTCAAACCCTCAAACTTCTCGTCATTAACAACTATTGTTGGAAACTGGTTTATATCATAGGTTTTTTTTAGTATCTGGATCATTGGCTCCTTATCATAATCACCATCAAGCGCGAAGTTCAGCAGACGATCCTTGAACCTTTTCTTCAAATACGTCAATATAAAAGCTTGCTGCTCACACTCTGGGCATTTCTCCTCTGTTGAATAAAAATACAATATTGTAGAAAGCTCCATATTGCAGAGATCCCTTGTCTTTCTTGCAAGCAACCAGTATCTGAGTTGTGCTAGCGTATATTCTCTTTTGAGTGAATCAAAATCCTCTTTGTTTAGGGTTGCATCCTGATTATATCCCTCTAAACGAACCCTTGCATCCTCCAAACTCTCAACAGCATTATCAAATGTTTTTGATATTGCCTCACAATTTTTCTCTTGTCCAAGCTGGTCAATGAATTGGTATTGGAGCTGCAAGCTGTTGTAATCAAGACCCTGTTTTGTGTTAAACTCCTCTAAGTAACTTGTTCTAGCACCCTCTATTATAAGACCAAGCATCAAACCAAAAACAAATATAACACTAGTTATTAAAAAGGCTAAAAAATATCTCTTCTTACTGTATGTTCTCATTTCACCAACTGATTTCTTTTGTTGTTATAAAATCCTTAACCATGCCAAACCAAACAAACCCAAGTAACAAGAAGTAAAAGAATAGGTAAAACACCAATGATAAAACACCTTTGCTAGAAACCTTCTCCTTAGTAAATCTATGTGAGAGATACAGAGTGAAAGATGTGAAAAAGAGCATTACAAAAAAGATTGTCACTTTTGGGAAACTCAGGTCAAGCATAGTAAAATTAAGCTTCCAGTTCATTATAAATGGTAGAATATCAAAGTTAACTAAACTAAGGTTTAAAAGTTGAGGCAAGTTTGGTTTTATTAAGTAATAGATTATTGAGGAAAACATAATCATTGCAAGCAAACCTGACAACAGAAGAACTGGTGCCTGTATCAATCCAAAATCTCCATACTCTTTGTTAAACAGCAAATCCTTGTATTTGAGACCATTTATTATTCCACCCCTGTTCCATCTACTTCGTTGTTTATAGTATGACCTCCAGTTTTTTGGGGTAGAAGTAAACACCTCTGCATGCATATCCTGCACAATCTTATAATTGTGTTTTTGTATCCTTAGCGTCATCTCCAAGTCCTCTGTTATATTACCCACCTCAAACCCGCCAACCCTTTCCAAAACAGATCTCCTATAAACACTAAACGGACCAGGGGCAACATGTATACAATCTAAATAACCCATTAACTTTTTAAGAAATATGTTTATCAAATATTCTCTAAATTGTATCCTTTGTAATAGGTTGCTTGGTTTTTTTGCTTTCATCAATGGTAATGCTAATGCAACTTTAGGATTGTCAAAATATGGTAACAACTGATTTAAAGCCTCTGGTGTAACAACAGAATCTGCATCCAAGCAAACAAAGAAATCTCCTCTTGCCATTTTCAATCCCTTGTTCAAGGCAGCTGCTTTACCCTGGTTTTTTTGGTTTATTAGAATAACTCTCTTACTCTTCTTGATAAAAGCCTCAACCTTGGCTCTTGTGGAATCTGTTGAGCCATCATTTACAACAATAACCTCAAGCTTGTCTCTTGGATAATTTATCTTAAGCACAGAATTAATTGTTTCTAAAATATTGTTCTCTTCATTGTAAGCAGGTATAACAATTGAAACAACAGGAAATGAATTAAGCCTTTTAGTATTTTTATCATCTATAGTCTCAAATTTCTCAACAAATACAATGAACCAGAAAACTGTGAAGTACAAAGAAACAAAATATGTCACCCACAAAATTATTTCAAAGGTGGTTATCATTGTTATTACCTATCTTTGCCCCCGATATACTTCCAAACCTCTGTTTGAGGTGTGTTATAGAGATTTTTAAATGTTTCGTTGTTTCTTAACAAGAATAGAAAGCCTTGCTCCTCCTTAACCCAAACAAGCCCCTGCCTCATCTCTTTGTCGATGAAGACGTATGTAATATTGTATGCACCAAATGTATTATTTGTATAGAGAAGATCCCTTGAGTAGAATATTTGATCAGAAACATTCAACAACCCTAAAGTTTTAGGGTTATAACCACTGTCAACAAAAGCAGGTTTGTCTGATATGTATTCAATCCAATAACCCCTTGAGTAATGGCTCAATACAACACCAGTTTCTTCTCCTTTTAGCCATTCCAACCCCTCAAAAACCTCCTCGCTTGGTTGCATTAAAGCCAATTGCTTTGTGTAGGCAATTGTTGAAAAAATCAGCCCACACAAAATTATTAGGACTGTTAGTTCTTTAACCAGTTTTAATTCCCATTTTGCTCTTAATAAATAAACAAAACCCAAACCAGAAAAATAAACAACGACAAAGTTCCAGTACATGTTATAATTCTTATTTAGGAAAAGACCAAACATAAAAACAACAAAGAACATAAAATAAAACAATGCATATTCCCTTTTTCTCTTCCAAGAGAATACAAAACCAGACAATGCCAAGAAAAGGTTAAACACACTAAAACCGATCAATGCACCAAAATCAGTTACAGAATCCTCCAACATTTTTGGACGAAATTGGTAGATAGTATCCCTCAATGTAAAATTGATTAGATGATAAGGAAGTGTCAACAACAATACCAAAACTAAAATACCAAAGAGCAAAACCTTTCTCCTTTTCTTCTTTACAACCAAGAGTAATATGATCCCAAAACACAAAACAAGGTTAAACAAACCACTAAGTGCAGCTAATAAAAATAATAACACACCAACAAACATCTGCATCTTTCTGTTTTTTACTAGGAAAACTAAACCAGCCAATGTAAGAAAAACTGCAAGCGCATTAGGGGTTGAGAATACGAACAAATAGATAAATGCAGGAGAACTTGCCAATATAATTAATATTGTGTTTTTTGTTAACAAATCAATATTTAACCTCTTGAAGATTTGAATCAAAGCAATCATAGAAAGAACACCAAGTATGGGTGGGGCAACAACAGATGCAAGGTATACGCCAACAAATCTCCCAACACCGACCAAGAGCAAGTGGTAAGGGGTTAACTTGTATTCAAAAAATCCCATCTTGCCATCAAGCACCTCTTGGGCAATCCTTGCATGAAGATATGGTTCTTCTCCTATCAACATTGGTTCGTGCAAAACCAATCTAACAAAAAGAGGAGTTAACAAGAATATTGCTGCAATTAAAACAATGAGCAAATATGTATAAAACTCATCTGATATCAACCCTTTGTAAACCGTGGTTTTCTTGAAACCATTTAAAATTTCCTCATACCAAAAAAACAATATTATAATAAAAAACAATAAAACTCCTATCAAAATATCCAAATTAAAAACACAACTATGCAATGATGTTTTTTGAAAAATATTGCATCCAAGCTTAGAGCACGAGTGATTAACAAACCCCTCATCCTCATCACAAACCAATTTTAAACAAGTGTAATTGGTTGCATACTCATCAAAGTCACACTCTAATCTAACACACATATGCTCTTTGGCAATCTCATTTGATTTACAATCCAAGGCAACACAGGCATGATCCACAATTCCCTCCTCATCTTTACATTCCAACTTTACACACCTGTTGTTTAAAAGATACTCATCATAACCACACTCAGAAGGTAAGCATTCCCCTTCAACCTTCACCTCACCACCTCCACAAATCTGTTCATAACTATACAGATGTCCGATGTGGGAAGTGAAGTTGTAATGATAACCAATCCTTGCCAATATTCTATCACCCTTTTCTATAGAAACATTTGTTGGCACAACCTCTCTATGTCCCCACAGAAAACCAAGCATCAAACTCTGATTTGTTTCCAATGGTTCATACAATGCAGATTGATTATGAGTGTAAATAATTATTTTATCAATCCTCAATAAGATTAGAGAATTGTTCAATTCATCTCTATCAAACCCAAGCACAGTAGCATCAACTAGCGCAACATCTTCAGCTTGGTAAGAGTAATCAACACCAAACGCACAAAAACTTGTTGTTATTATCAAAGCAACAAGCCACACTAGCACTTTCTTATTCATCCACCCACCTCTATCTTACAGAGAGACTGATAAATTTTAACAGAATTGTTATAAACCAATCTAAAACACTTCTCATCCTCAACATAACTCATTTGTTCTATCTTGTATTCTTTCCTTGCACGCTCAGAAAAAAATATGTAATCAACCCCATATTTGTTGAGTAGCCTTATCGCCTCTGTTTCAAACCTTGTTGTATAAATTATTTTAACATCATTCAACCTCATGTCTGCGTTTGGTTGCATCAAGAAATTATCGTCAACAACATCCCTCCTCTGTGCTATTGCAGTAACAAGATGACCCTCATCTAAAGTTGCCAACACCACAACATCCTCTTTTGTTTTATCTCTCACCCATTCAAAAGCCCTTATCTCCTCTTCACCAAATCCCCTTTCAATTGCCGAATTGGCATAACCAACACAAGGTAGAAATGCAGTCACCACAAAAACTAACAAAAGTAAAACAACAAACCAACCCTTGTTTTTTGAAAACCTTGTTTTCTTTATATAATCGGTTAATGTCTTGTAAAATGGACTAAACAAAAGCGTTAAAAAAACACTCAAATAAACAAGACCAAGATCTAACATGATTAACCTTAGCCAAACAAGTATGAAAACAGTTAGCGCAAATGACATTAGGAGATAAAGCCTCCTATCTTTCTCAATGAAAACAGTTTTGTAAATCATGTAAAAACCAAAAACAAAAGGGATTATGCCTATCTTATATATTGCCTCTAAAACACTGAAGTTCTTAAAGTGCTGTGCCATTATTGTCAAGGGTATGTTCTGCCACACAACTGCTTGGCCATACAACAAAAAAGCCCTCTTAAAAAGTACAAACCCAAGCCAAGTTACAAAAAAGCTTGAGAAGAGTATTAACTCCATCTCTGCTTTACTATGTTTCAAATTCTCTAGCCTAATAAGAACAAGATAGAACAACATACTGATTATCACAACAAAGACAGATAGGTGTGTTATCGCCAGAAAAAATATTGAAACAAGGAAAAGAGGCACAGCCCTTCTGTCATCCCTCACCTTCATCAGAAAATATATAACTGCAAGTGTTAGAGGTATTGCCAGAGTATATTCAGAAACCACATTTATTGTCTCATCAACAAACACAGGTATAAATCCAGACACAAGTGCAGTGAAAAGCGAGGATTCTTTACTATTAGTTATCTCAAAAGAGATTAGATATGTTATCAAAACCAAGCTTGATGCAAAAATTGCCGGCATTAGCTTGCCAACCACCATCATAGGTAAAAAAAAGCTGGATATAGCTAGCAAATACTGGAAGAATGGCAGAAAAACAAGAAACCTTCCAGAATAGCTCAAATCATCTTGGTAAAGAGGCAAAGCTGTTTGTTTTATGTGTTCAATTTGTCTTATGTTAAAGTAAGATATGCTATCAGTAAAGTTTGGATTTTTTAATGCAAAGAAAAGCCTAAACCCTAAAACAAAACAAAATATCAGGGCCAAAACCACATATTCCTGCTTGATTTTCATAAACCATAGCTTTGTTTTAATGTATTTATTTGTTTGTCTTTGTATTTAAACCAATATATAAACCCTATATAAACAGGTTATGCCCTAAATAAAAAAAACGAAAGATTTATTTATAATACCTCTTTCTCTTACACCATTGTTAGTTTTATGAAGTGGTAAATATGGCTGATAAAGATTCCAAAAAATTAGTTATTAAAAAAAGACCAATTGACAAAAAAACCCCTGCCAAAACAAGGGTAAAAAAAATCAAGAAAGAGGAGATAGTTGAGTTTCCTATATCCAACTTGATAGCAATTCTTGCCATTATAGCTGTTGTTGCGATTATCATATTTGCTGGCACAAGGCTACTCAAACCAAAAGAAAAAGGGAATATAGCAGCCATTGTAAATGGAGAAGAGATAACCTGGGATGAAATAGATGAAGAGTACAATAAGCTATCATCACAACTCCAGCAACTTATCACCAAAGAGGTTCTTCTAAACCAAACAATAAATGAGAAACTGCTCATAAACCAGGCTGAGGAAAAGGGAATAGTGGTTGATGAAAAAGAGTTGAACGCCTTGTTGGAAAGAGTAAAATCTCAATTCACTGAAGAACAACTAAACGAAACACTTAAGGCACAAGGTCTTACAATGGAGGATTTTGTTGAGCAACTCTCAAACAGATTAAAGCTAAATCAACTCCTTTCTGAAGAAATACCTGAACTAAAGGTGAATGATTCTGAGATTGAGCAATTCTTTAACGAGAACAAAGCAAGCCTAGATACCCCTGAGATGGTAAGGGCATCTCATATATTAGTTAACTCAAGTGAAGAGGCTGAAAACATACTTTCAATGCTCAAAAATGGCTCTGACTTTACTGAGCTAGCAGCTACTTATTCATTAGATAGCACTGCCCAAAATGGTGGTGACTTGGGCTATTTTGCTAAAGGAGTAATGGTTCCAGAGTTTGAAGATGCAGTATTCAGCTTAAAGGTTGGAGAAATATCAGATGTTGTAAAAACAGACTATGGGTATCATATAATAAAACTCACTGACAAAACGCCTGCCAAAGAAGCCAAGCTTTCTGAGATGAAAGCCTTGATAAAATTCAACCTATTTGATTCAAAGTTCAGCGCAAACCAAGACAAGTTCAATGAATACATGAAAGGGCTATGGGACAAAGCAGATATTGAAATATTTGAGAAGTAATAACATCCGATTCTTGATATACCCACTAAATGGTGGTAAAAAATCAAAAAATTTAAATATAACTTGTTCCTTACACTCATTATATTAAAAAACACAAGATAAAGGTGATGTTAATGACAAAAACAATTCCTGATTTTACACCAATACCAGAAGGTGTGGCTTATTTTGATGTTATGGCTAGAGTTCCTTATTTAACATCAAGAAGACCAAAACCAAAACTACCAATAGAACCTGGAGAAAAAGGAGAATCTTATGGGCATAATCTTTCTAGATTACTTGGAAAGGACCCTTTTGGTGAAAAACCAGAAAAATTTAAAAGAAATTTTACAATAGATCCAATTAATGTTATTAATAATCCAATACCATTAGAGGAACTATTATTATCTTATGTTCCAAATACTGAAAAATTATTAAAATCTCTTCCACCAAATAGACCATCATTAACTGTATCTTCAAGAGAAGAAAGAGTAGTACTGGTTGAGCAAAGTGATGGAACTTATGTGGTTAGAAGAGGATATATTCCTGAGAGTGATCCTAGACTTTTCTTAAGAGGAGAAGGTACAGCGGAAACAATTAAGACTAGAGGTACACCTTACACATTACAAGAGATAGTTGAAAGAGCTCAGAAATTAGGAAAGTCAAAAGGAGCTCCTGTTGTAATAAGACCATCTGAATTACCTGAGGTATTATTTCTTGATGACACATCAACTATACCACAAGAGTATAAATGGGCAGTATTAATTGCTTTGAATAACATGAGAATTATTGACATAGGAGATTTTATTAAAATATACTATAACGAGATATCTAAGGATCCTCTTAAGGGAGCACTTAGGGAAGATCCTTCTTTTTTGAATAATGAAAAGGTTTTGAGAAGAAGAACAGATTATTAAGTTAAGAAAAAGTAAAATAAAAAATTAAAGATCCTCTTCAGTCAATATCTCAACATTTGTTGATTCTGGTTTGATTCTTGTGCTCATTGCAATAAGATATTTGACATCAGACTTTTCTGCTATCTTTACCAAGTCGCGGTCAACAATACCATCAAACACAATCGCATACATCCCAGTGTTCAAGCTTTTTACAGTTGTCTGCAGCTCTGTTATTGGCACCTTTCCAAGAATATTCAAATCCTTGTCAAGTATATAAGCACCCCTTGTTCCTATTAAATCCTCCAGCATAATCTTGAAGCGGTCACCCTCCTCTTTGGAGAGCTTGATTTTTCTAACAACCTTTCTGGCCTTTATTTGTTGCTCAGAATCTTCATGCTCCCTAGAAGGCTGCTCCCTACTAACACCACCAATTTCAAGCTTTGCCTGCTCTGCTGACACCCTGCTCCTTAATGCCTTGTGGATCTCCTTCTTTGTTAACTCCTCAACCTCTTTGCCATCAGGTGCTTTAGTCACATAGTCAAGATCTGTGACTTCTGTGAGCTCTTTTATTATCAGGTCTCCACCTCTATCACCATCAACAAACACAGTCACAACCTTTCTCTTACAAAGCTCAATTATAGTGTCTGGAACACTCGTGCCATTCATTGCCACAGCATTCTTTATGCCATGCTTCAACAGGTTTAGCACATCTGCTCTGCCTTCCACAACAAGTATTTCATCAGAGTCATCTATTGCTGGCCCTGCTGGCAGCCTGTCTTTACCATACTCAGTTACTTCCATTACCCTAACAGAATAAGCAACCTCGTCTGCTATCTCTTGAGAATCAGGAAGCACACCATCCATAAGATCTTTTAAAAGCTCCTTTGCCCTGTTTACAACAAAATTCCTTTTTGAGACCCTAACATCCTCTATCTTCTCTACCTTAATTCTGGCATTGCAAGGCCCTATTCTCTGAATTATTTCCATAGCAGCTCCAATTATTGAAGTTTCAGCCTTGTCAAGGCTGCTCGGAATAATTATTGTTCCTCTGGTTTTGCCAGCCCTGGTGTCAACATTAACCTCAATCCTGCCAATTCTTCCACTTCTCTGAAGCTCTCTTAGCTCTAGCTCTGAGCCTAATAGCCCTTCTGTTTGGCCAAATATTGCTCCAATAACATCTGGTCTATCAACAATGCCCTCAATCTCAATGTTCGCATGAACAATGTATTTTGATGATACTGGACTTATTTTTCCCATTTTAACTACCTCCTTGACTATGATTCTAGAAGAAGTACTATGTCTATTCAATCAGCCTTATATATGAAATCAAAGGTGAACTTGTGAACATGAAAGTACCTCTTCTCTGTTTTCGTACATAGAACAAGCCTAGCTATCTTATTTTATCTTACTTAGGGCCATAAAAATGCCCAATTACCCCAACAAAATAATAAAATGATTAATGACGGCGAATAAGCCTTTTAGCTTGTTCTATTGACTTAAACATGACTTATTTAAAGTTTGTAGCCCGAAACACTAACTCCCGAGCTCATTGCTTGCATTTAGCGTAAGCTCCATCGAGTACTCTCGTGACGGGCCTTGGTTTCTGGTAAGGAATATTGGTTTAAAAAGGTTGTGGTTTTGGATTTAATAACTATATAGTAGTAAAAATAAAAAGATTTAAATATCATTAACCAATTGCTGATTATATGAATCACAACCACTCAGAAGAACTTTTGAATAGAAATGGGATTGATTATAATGTAGAAGAAGTAGAAGAGAGACTTTACCCTGAAAGATCTTCACAAGTTGGATTTCTTGGAGAAAATGAATGTTTAGTACAAGTTATTGAAGATGATAGGACATTGTTAGAAATTATAGGTATTGACTATGATACATTACTAAGACATATTTACATCATGACTGGTCGGATTACTCATGGTGATGATTGTTCAATTAAAGAATATTTAGCAATCATAAGGGGATTTTCAACTTTCGAACCAAACAATCTTGATTCTCAGGAATGTCCTTGGGGAGATGATAGGGAAGGAGGTATAAGAACAACCAATATTATGAAAGAACCTTCAAAATTAAAAGTGGGTGCACATGGGCTTACAATCTCAGGTTTACATCCACATTTAATAAAACACCATCATTTTTTTGAGGGAAGAGGAACATTTTACAGATTAGATCCTTTAACTTACATATTCTATTGTAATATACAATCACCAACTTTAGAACATAGAGAAATAGCAGATATGTTTTACGAATCTTTAAGAGGAAGGTTGTCTGCACCTGTAAACCACCAAGATTTTTGGTCAGCGGCTAATTCAATCCCAATGCTTGAGAACCATCCAAGTTACAGAGAATTAGTTGAATATGGAATCAAAATTTTTGAAGAATCAGAACATCCCAACAAGCAAGCAATGTTGTCTTTCTTAAAAAGTTGTGATGTATAATCCAATTGGAGTTAATTTCTAATTATACTCTTAACCCTTTTTCAAAACCTTTAAATAATAATCTCAACTCTGGTGAATCATATGGCAAGAATCATTGACCCATGGGGTTCAATACTAATCAAGGATTATGAAAAGCTAATCAAAGAGTTTGGTTTAGAGCATTTTGACCCAAAGCTATTTCCAGAGCCAAATAAAATAATGCGGCGTGGAGTTGTTTTTGGTGGCCGCGACTTAAGACAAATAGCAAATGCCATCAAAGGAAAAAAGCCTTATTATGTTCTAAGCGGAATAATGCCAACAGCTGAAAAGGTTCATCTCGGTACTAAATTAGTTGTTGAGAACATAAGATATTTTCAAGAACACAATGCAAACTCTTACATCCTTGTTGCTGATATGGAAGCTGCTGCTACCCGAGGAGTTTCCTTGCAAGAGGCAAAAAAGCGTGCCCTAAACTTTCAAATACCTGCTTATGTTGCCCTTGGCTTAGATGTAAAAACAACAACATTCTATTTGCAATCTGAGAACAAGCAAGTTCTGCACATGGCATATGAGTTTTCAAAAAAGATTACCCTAAACGAGTTCAAGGCAATCTATGGTCAGGCAGATCCTGGTAGAATATTGGGTGCACTAACACAAGTTGGAGACATTCTTTATCCACAACTAAAAGAGCGCATGCCTGGCATCATTCCTGTGGGTATTGACCAAGACCCCCACATTAGGCTAACAAGGGATATAGTAAAAAGAACAAAGGAAAAAGGCTTTTTCTATCCAAGCTCTTGTTATCACAAATATACACCGAGCTTAGATGGCTCATTAAAGATGTCAAAGTCAAAGCCAGAGTCCTGCATAGAACTCCCAGAAGACCCAAAAACAGTTTGCAAAAAGCTAAAAAATGCACTAACAGGTGGCCGCGATACTGAAAAGGAACAAAAAAGGCTTGGAGGCAACCCTGAGAAGTGTATGATCTTTGAGCTGTACAAGCAGCATCTAATAGAAGATGACAAAGAGCTACAAGAGATCTATGACAGATGCAAGAAAGGCGAGCTATTGTGTGGAGAAGACAAGAAAATGGCTTGCGAAAAAATGACAACCTTTATGGACAACTTCATCAAAGGAGTGGAAAAAGCAAGAAAAGAAGTCAAAAACCTAAAGTTTGTCGAGTTTCAATAAAATATTTATACTTATAAGATATTTGATATTAAATCAGATTCAAAAGAGGTGGTTATTATGATGGAAAGGATTGCTCCTTTGTCTGGTGGGTTTATGATAGCTGGAATTGTTGGCCTAGCAATATCAATATTCAAGATCTGGCCCTGGGATAAAACATGGGGTCTGACAATGATTATATTCTCTGTTATACTAATTGTCTCGTCCCTTGTATCAATGACCTATGCAGATGCAAGGAGTGTTTTAAAGTTGGATAACATTAGGTTAGGTGGAAAGAAGTAAGTGTTTTTTCTTGTTTCTTTTGACTTAAAGAATAAGTAGCACCACGAGTTGCCTCTATTGTAGTTAAACACTGGCAACTCGCTAAGTTAATAATATTAATAAAAAAGAAAATTATTTTACCTTACTTTATACTTCCCTTTCACACCCTCTGCCTTTATCTCCTCTGACTCTGTTTTCAACTTCTTCCCATTATAAACAACATTTCCTTTGTTATCAGTAAACAATTCAATGCTCATGAAATCATCAATGCTTATCTCCTGCTTTGGTTTTGGTTCAATGCCATCTACAAAAACCTTATCACCAGCCTTGCTTTTCTCAACAAAAACAAGCTTTGGTTCGCCCTTAACATCTGCTGCCAGCAACATCCCTCTGCTCTCTATTCCTCTAAGATTAGCAGGCTTTAGATTCTTAACAACAACAATCTTCTTTCCAACAAGCTCTTCCTCATTGTAATATCCCTTTATGCCTGCAACAATTACCCTCTGCTCTGTTCCCAAGTCAATATTCATCACAACAAGTTTATCAGCCTTTGGATGATTTGAAACACCTAATATCTTTGCAACTCTCAAATCCAATCCAGAAAATTTATCATCACTAACCAATTTCATCTCCTCCATCTTTTGAATTACAATCTTAGCATCAGCTATCTTGTGTTTTCCAAGGTTCTTATTAAGGTTACTAAAATCAAGCCCTTTCACATTCAGCTGTTTCTCAATCTCCTCACTAAAAACAGGCAATATTGGTTTTAACAAGATATTAATATCCTTAACCAGGTTAACACAATTGCTAACAATCTGATGAGTCTTTTTCTTATCTCTTTTAATCAAAGCCCATGGCTCATTGTCCTGGAAATACTTATTACCTAAACTGCTTAATCTAAGAATCTCCTTCAAAGCGCTTCTAAACTCGATATCAGCATAGCTTTCAATAACATAATTATAATTGAATTTATCCAAAAAACTCTTCTCTGCAGCTAGAATCTCTGAATCAAAATTCTTATTGCAAAAACTCAAAACCCTGTAAAAAAAGTTTGCAACATTTGCAACAAGCTCATTGTTCACCCTTTCTCTAAAATCATTCAGATCCAAATCTACATCAGACATTGTTCTGGTTAGGTTAGCAGCATAGTAATATCTCAAAAACTCTGGCTTTGTAAGCTCTGCAAAATCAGCAGCAGTTAGGAAAGTACCCCTAGACTTAGACATCTTCTCATTATTCACAGTCAAAAAACCATGCACAACCAAGTATTCAGGAAGATTAAAATCAGCACCCATTAGAACAGCAGGCCAAAACAATAAGTGAAAGTAAATGATATCCTTACCAATAAAATGAATAATGCTAGAGCCAGGCTTTTCCCAGTAATCCTCTGCCTTTACCTTTTTCCCTTTGCAATAATTAGCAGTGCTTGCAATGTAACCAATAGGCGCATCAAGCCAAACATAGAAATATTTACTCTCCTCTCCAGGAATCTTAAACCCAAAATAAGGCCCATCTCTGCTAATGTTCCAATCCTCTAACCCATTCTTTATCCAGCTCAGAATCTGGTTGCGAACCTCTGGCTGCAGCTTTTTATTTTGCTTTAACCATTTCTCAAGCTTGTCAGAAAACGCACTAAGCTTGAAAAAATAGTGTTTAGAAACCTTTCTAATTGGCTTTTTGCCACAAACAGCACAATAAGGATTGATTAAATCAGTTGTTTTGTAAGCAGAATTGCACTTCTCGCAAACATCACCATACTGGTCAGCTGCCTTACATTTTGGACATGTGCCTCTAACATACCTATCAGGCAAAAACCTCTTGCAATTCTCGCAATAGGTAAGCTCTAAATCCTTTGTATAAATAAAACCCTTCTTGTTCAATCTACTGAAAATCACATTTACATAATGCTGGTTTTCAGGGCTATTTGTTGTATAATAAGAATCAAAATTAATATGATACTTTGCAAAGTCTTTTGTATGCTCCTTAAAATAATGAGCAATAAACTCCTCTGGGCTAACACCCTTCTTAGCAGCATTTATCTCAATAGGAGTTCCATGAGCATCATCAGCACAGCAGTATATAGCATCCTCTCCATTTAGCTTTAAGAATCTTACAAATACATCTGTCTGAATATACTCTACCAAATGCCCTATGTGAATGCTGCCATTTGCATAAGGCAATGCACTTGTTATTAGGATTCTTTTTTTTGCCATTTTATTTACCTCCAAGAATAGTTTATATAAAGATTTTGGTAAAAATGTCAGAGTTTTCCATCCAATCCATATGGTGGCAAGCTTTGCTTGCTTTTATCGCATACTAATAGAAAACTCTGAGCATGATCAAGAACCACTATGCAGTGTTGCGATCAGCAACATGCCACCAACCTTTTAATGGTGGTTCTTGACACAATGATAGCCTAAGCCATCATCATAGCCATGACTAGCATAGAACTCATACTCATCATTGTAAAGCCATGGTTTGTTGTCATATTACTTGGGAATATCTGGAGTTTTATATAGTTTTCTGTTGGCTTTGATTAAAGCTTCGTTAAATTCCGATGTTAGTTTCAATTGAGAAAAAGACCTATTTTTTAAAAAGGCGGACTACCAACTCATCTGAAAGCTTGGTGGTATAATATCTGTTGTTGATGCTCTATAAATTAATAAGCGAGGTAATTGATTACCACCTTCATCAACATCCTTTTGTTCAAATTCTTCTGGATTAATGAATTTATCATCTTCTTTTCCTCTAGGTAGACTTCTTACATAGACAATATCGATAGGAGTAGAATCGTTATCTTTAGGGGTTAATCTAATAAGTGCTTTATTTTTGGTTAGACCTTCATTATAATGATTTGGAAGATCATCTTCGCAAAAAATTTCATAATTATTTCCAAGTGCTTTTTGTAAAGTTCCATAGAACCATTCTTCATCATCATTGATATATCCTCCAGACCACCACATATTTGTAACAACCATCAAATCGATATCTGGTCTTCTACCTTCTTTAGTAATTTGTCCCCCGATTGCATAAACTGAGAAAAAAGCACAACCCATTTCCTCTTCAGCATCAGGTCTGGACATCCTAAATGCCCAGTAATTCTCATCTGGTTCACCCCGATAACCGTCTTCTGATTGCATTCTTAATTCTGCATCTGATTCAACATCACGAAAATAATCTTTAGCAATATTATTTACAACATTAATGACAGATTCAACATGAATTTTGTCTGTAGGATTAAGTCTATTAAAAAAGTCATCTCTAAGGGTTCTCTCTTCTAAACTTAATTTATCGTTTATCTGTCTCATATTAAAAGGTATTCTGAGATATATTATAAAACTTATGGTAGTCCGCCTTTGATTCTTTTCTTTAATTGCTCTTCGAGCTTGATTAGACTGTCTTTTTCTCAACTTTTCGGACGCAATCCGACCCCACGTTGTAGAGTCGGAGAAACTAACAGGAATTTAACGGTTCGGAACGACCGCTTCGCTAATTTGCCAAGCAAAATTCGTTCCTCACCCAAATTCCTTGCTAAAAAAGGCTCGGAACTTTGTTTATCCACATGTGTTATTTTCAAATTGAATTAAAAAAAGGCTTAAGTTCTAAAGAATAAACATAATAATCTACTGATAGAGCTTTCTCACTTCTCTATGTAATTCTGTAAAAGCATCTAATTGTTCTTGATTTAATTCTGCAATACTTCCAGATACAACTACCAAACCCTTTACTGGTTTAACTTGACCACTATGATAAACCACATCACCTACTAGTTCTCCAAATTTAACTTTGCTAGTTGCATCTAACTCTACAAAAAATCCGTTTCCTTCTTCATCTGCAACTAAAAATTTGCTTCCTCTGTGGTGTGTTTCAAACTCTGTATTATGATCATAGAATACAGAACCACTTGTTGAAGAGGTTTGAAAATGAGCCAATTCACCAGCACCTGGAACATATGCTTCCAACAATTCTTTTAATGTTGGTGTTAATCCTTGGATTTCCATAAGGAGTCTTTCAAACAAGCCATAATCTGGATTATCTGGTTCTACATAATCTTCTTCTTTAATTAAACTATTATGATTTCTACCAATTCTTACACGTGTAGGAGCAGAATTACCAATAATCCTTTCAACACCTTCTAATTCCATTTCAAAAGGAAAATACACAGCACCGATTCCTTTTGGCCATGTTGTTATTGTATATTGTCCATTCCCATTTGGTCTTGCTATCTCTATCCTAGAAATACCAGAATGATCTGTATGTGGACCTCTTTTAAATTCGGTATCAAATTTGTTGATAATTTCTTGTAGTATAACCATATAATATCAATAATAATATCTTATTTATAAATCTTTCGATTATTTAGTCCCTGTATGGTAGTTACATTTTAACAAAACTCAAACCCCTTAAAATATAGATTCGCTCTTCTAGAAACCTAATGGCTCGGAACTTCGTTTATCCGCCTGCGTTAAACCCAATTGTCAGGACATCTATTATTAGAGGCTGGTTCACTTCAAACAAAATCAAAGTCAAAACAACATTTATATACTAGCCATATCTTAACTAATCATATGAACAAAAAAGTTTTAACAGTTGGAATAGCACTGCTAATGGTTGCTATAGTAACAGCTACTGCAATATTGTTCCTTTTTCCATATCAACCAGACCAGCCTCCAAAAGCAGAAGATATTGGCTCAACACAGCAAGGAATTCAAGAGGTAGTAGATGCCAATAATCAATTTGCCTTTGAGCTTTATTCAGAATTGAATAAAGTTGAAGATGGTAATATCTTCTATTCTCCTTACAGCATCTCTGCTGCTTTGGCAATGACCTATGAAGGAGCAAAAGGGCAAACAGCAGATGAGATGAAATCAGTTTTTCACTTTCCTGAAAGTAATATATTAAGACCAAATTTTGCTGCAATCTATAATGATATCAATAAAAAAAATAATGCTTATGAGTTAAAAACCGGAAACGCTTTGTGGGTTCAGCAAGATTATCCTTTCCTTGAAGATTATACAAGCAGAGTTGAACAATACTATGGAGGGAAAGCAGCAAATTTGGATTTTGTCAGAGAAACAGAAAAATCAAGACAGACCATTAATGCCTTTATTGAAGAACAAACCAATAATAAGATCAAAGATTTAATCCCACAAGGAGTTCTAGATCCAATGACGAGGTTAGTTCTTACAAATGCAATCTATTTTAAAGGAACATGGGAATGGGAATTTGATGAATCTGATACTCGTGATCAAGATTTTAAAATAACACCTACAAATGTGGTAAAAACTCCAATAATGTATATGAAACCAGAAAAGGCAATGTTCAATTATGCAGATACAGAAAATTTACAAATCCTTGAATTGCCTTACAAGGGCGAAAAAATCTCAATGTTAATTCTATTACCAAAACAAGGAGAAGAGTATGATTATGAAACAGATGAGGTAATTACCTATGATTATACACTTGAAGATATTGAATTATCTTCTGAAAAACTTAATGAATATAAAGCCCAAATGCAAGAAACAAAATTGGATGCAATCTATCTTCCAAAGTTTGAATTTAATACAAAATACTTTATGAATGACGCTTTAAGTGCTTTAGGAATGCCAACTGCTTTTATTGGAGGAACAGCAGATTTTTCAGGAATGACTACAGCAGAAAAAATTTGGATTGGTTTTGTAATTCATCAAGCTTATGTTAAAGTTGATGAAAAAGGAACAGAAGCTGCTGCCGCAACTGCTGTGGGAATGTTAGGGAGTTCTGCAATGCCAACAAATGTATTCAGAGCAGATCATCCGTTCATATTTATAATCCAAGAAAAAGAAACTGGAAATATTCTGTTTATGGGAAGAGTTAATGATCCAACTCAAAAGTAAGAATCCATTCCAATAATCAACACTATGAACAAAGAAGTAGACAATTACATCAAAAAACAAAAAACACCTTCATCAATCACTTTATCTTCCAATACCTCTTCTGCCCCAATATAAGACAACTTGTAAATAAGATGTAGGTAAATAATAAACTTATCTCTGTAAAGAAAAATCCAAAATCAATCAGCTCTTCTACTTTACTAAGCCTTAGGCCAAAACCTATTGTAAACAAAACCAAGATTGAGAACAAGGGATAGAAACTTGTCTTCTTTGTTTTGAATTCTGATAGAAACTTGTATAGCAAAATTACTAGAACAAACAGAACTATTACTTCCCCAGCTAATTGCCAAAATAACATTTTATTTTATATTAATTTTAATATATATTTTATAAAGGTTATAATGTAGAACATATTTATATAGTTTTCTGTTGGAATCAACTTTGAACTTTAATTTGGTTAAATTCTGATGTTAAACTCAATCAGAAATCAGTGCTAAAACGTTAATAGGGGCAAAAATTATTTTACAATCTAAAAATTGCATCTTCCAGAGATTTAAGAATACTATACGTAGTATGCAGTTTACTCTTATCATGTTGCGGCTGCCATTCATATCCCCTAATGTCATTAGCAGCTAAAACTCCTTCTTTCCATTCTCTTGGTTCACCTGGTGCAGTGCCTTCTCTCACTTGAACATAGAAAATTCCATTTTCAGTTTGAAACAAATCATAGTTGTTAAGTTCTGTTTCGTCTGTCATAAACATTAATTCTTGTCTAACAAGAACCATTCTTCTTGTAGGATCAAGGGCTAAATGATGAAATCCATTATAACACCTATCTCCTATTTCATATGGAGCAAAATCATATTGAGCAAAAGGAATTCTTTTTCCATATGATCTAACAGCTGCATGTAAATCAGCATCATTAAATATTCTCACTAGAACATCATTTATCCTACTAGCTATTTCATCTTTAGGTGTTTGATATTCTTGAATCAATTTAGGAACTACTGGGATTATATCTCCTGCTGATGCAATTCTTCTATAAACTGATGGTTTAAATAATTTTTTTACAGTCATTTCAAATCACTTACAACTATAAAGTAGTATTAAACTTTATAAAACTTTCGTTTTATATTAATTTTAATATATATTTTATAAAGATTATAATGTAGAACATACTTATAAAGTTTTCTATTAGCTTCTTTTAAACAGTAGAAAGCAGATTTTCTATACGATTATAACGATCAAGAATAGCCCTTTTTAAAATTGGTGAACTATCTAAATCTTCAGATGCCAGAGCTTCTTCTTTTAATCTTAATGCCAACTCAATAATCCTAGCTGATACACCTAATTCATTAGCTAAAGTTATCGCTCTTTCTTTTTCAAGCGGTATTTTACTCTTATCTACTCTATCAGACAAACACATATACAACACATTTGGCAATCCATCTCTTATATCATCCTCGTAGTCTTCTATATCTTTCCCCATATCAAACAACATTGTTTGTATTTGTAATTCACGAGTTAGATTCCATTTAGGAACAATGATCTCTAAAAATCTGCCATAATAGATATTATCACCAGATTTACCTTCAAGATAAATCATAACATCTTCTCCAGAAAATCTGTAACCTTCTTGTATTCTACTTATTAAAACCCTTTCATAATCAAAGAATCCAGCTAATCTTTTTTCCAAAGCCTCAAGCTCTTCATGATACTCTTCAGGTATTAATCTATAAAATGCAGCTTTCTGTCTTCTGAACTCCCAAATATAAACTCCATCATCTGTCTCAGCATATAAATCAAGTAAGCATGCACACCTCACAGCCAAATTTGTTGCATGATAAGCTATTTGCGCACTTTCATCTGAAAATATTTCCTTGATCACATCTGAGACAAACTTAATAAAAGGTTTACTATCAATTTCAAACAAGGTCTCTTGAATACCCATAACTTACATAGATTTAAAGAAGGATTTAAATGTTTGTTACTTATTTACAAACTTTCTTTGTTTATTTTGATATATATTTCGTAAAAATTATAATAGAAAATATATTTATATAATCTAATGTTAAATCTTATTTGCTTAATTTTCTAAACCACAGAACACTATTAATCAACAAGCGCCTCTTTGTAGATACTCAACACGCCCTTTTGAAACCTCTTTGGTATTGTCCTAAAATCGTTAATGCCAAGATACCTCTTGTTCAGCTCATCTTCCCTGGCAACAGCCTCTTTAAGAAAACACTCCTTGAACCTGGTAATAACTTCTCCTTTCGCACCATTCTTATATGCAAGATAAAACGCATAAAGCTGCTCATCTCTGCCTAATCCACTCACATCCCAACCAAGCGAGGAATTGTTCTTCCCAATACCAAACAAGGAATATTTGTGGATATACTCCTCATTAAGCATGTTGACATTAAAACCAACCTTTTCAGGGTCAATATTATGCGCTTTCAAAAATATAAACATCCTGGCGCATTTTGAACAATGCCCGCACCAATAGTGTTCCTTACCATGATCACTATCATCAGGGAAGCAGGACATCTGGTACTTCCCAAGTTGAGGATATCTCTCATGCAAAACCTTAATTATTGCAAGCTCATTCAATGGTTCTATAAAACTAAATACCCCAACCTGATTGTTTGTAATTGCCTTTGTCATCTTTGACATCTCGAGCATCCATTCACTTGATTGGTCATACACTGGGTAGCTCTTGAACCCTTCGCTGTTTATGTAGTGGTTGTTACAACTATTCTCGTTCCCGAAGATTATGTGTCTTGCATCAAGGTAATGCACAAAGGGCAGCATGTTAAAACAGAACTCTGTAATAAGGTGGCCATACCCCCACTCTGTTTTTGGGATATTCCAATGTTTGTAAAGATGCAGTTTTCCAGTACCATTCTTTATCTTCCAAACCTTGGTTTTAAAATCTTTTTCAAATCTTCTGCATACAGGTTTTTTGTACTTGTTTTCTAGAGGGCAGTCATTATCTAATGACATGACTGCTGTTGGTTCTAATCCCAGCTCATCTGCAATACCTAATGTGAGAAGGCTGTCTTTTCCAAAAGAAAATGGAACAACAGCTTTTTCATCGAGTTGTTTATTATAAAAGGGGTATGTTGGTTTTTGATTGCCAAACTCAAAGCTTAGGCTCATAAAATCCTTTATGTTTTTTGCAGTTGAAACACCATCAACATCTGAACAAAAAGGGATATGCCTCAAAACAGCGTTGTATATCAAATTTTTGAATAAAGGAGAAGAGGTATTCAAATCTATTTTATCTCCATTGTTCAACATCTTGGGAAGATGAAGCGATTTAAGATAGGCATAATTTTCAACAAAGACAACCTTTAAGTTTTCAGGGTAATCCTTCCAAACCTCTTCTGGAAATTCTAACTTATACGCCTTTTTGTGTACCTTAATTGATACCCCCTTCCTGGTTTCTTGACATCTTATCTTCATTTTTCCCCAACCTTTCTTTTAGAAACCATCCTTGGTTTATGCATGAGCCCATACCTAATCATTGCTTCATCCATAACCCTGTTTATAATTTCATCATAACTCATACCAGCAGCAAAGCATGCCTTTGGAAACCTGGAATTCTCAGCAGGATCAGGCATTAATCCTGGAATGGCATTTATCTCAATCACATTAGGTGTCCCAAATGAATCAAGCCTGAAATCTATTCTACACAAATCTTTAATCTCAAGAACCTCAAAGCACTTTAATGCAATCTCCCCAAGCCTTTTCTCCAAAACCTTACTAACCTTTGCTGGACATATGACAGAATCAATTGGATTGTTCGGGTTGTCCCACAACCATTTCACCTCATATGAGTCAAACTTGTTCATGCCTTCAGGAAGCCCCTCAAAGGAAACCTCAACAATTGGTAACACCTTTTTGGGGTTGTTTCCAAGGATAGATACTGTAAACTCTCTCCCTTCAAGAAATTCCTCAACTATCGCATCTTGGTTGTAATTCTCGATTACAAACCTAACCATCTCCCTTAACTCAGCCTCATTATAAACAAGCGATTTGTTTCTAATCCCTTTTGAAGACCCCTCACTATTAGGTTTTACAATCAGAGGGAATCGCATATCTTCCCTTAACACCTGATTCAAGGAAGAAAAGATCTGGAAATTAGGGGTTGGTATCTTGTGGTAAAGAAGCACATCCTTTGTCCTCTTCTTATCAAGCGTTATTGCTTGGGTTAATACCCCTGAACCAGTATAAGGAATACCAAGCATCTCAAGCATTGCTGGCACATGGCTCTCCCTTGATTCCCCTCTTATCCCCTCAGCAATATTAAAAACAAAATCATACTTACCTTCTACAAGCCTTCCATAGATTTTCTCATCAGCTTCAATGATATCAACCACGTAATTGTTTTTTTCAAGCGCCTTCTTAATTGCCAAAGGTACAGAAACATCATCAAATTCTGCATACATATCTTTTGGCATGTCCTCTTGAACTTCAATCTTTAAATTAAAAACAACAGCAACCCTTTTAATAGCAGCCATAGTTAGACCCCTCTTTAATTATCTCTATTGCTAGAATAAAAAACATAGTATCAAAAAAAATATCTGCTAGAAAAAATATGCTACGCTCAACCCCATAGGTCTTCCAGTAGCCCTTCAGAATGTTTGGTACTTCTCTTCTCATCTTCCCCAAACATTCCTCATGATAAAATTGGAGTTAACCAATTTACTAATCAACTTTTTAGGTTTTTAATAATAATAGTAAATCGTATCTTGTTTATAATCTTTTCTATTTTTGAATTCAGACATGCTCTTTATGTTTTCAGTTACAGGTTACAACATCAACTCAAAAACCTTTGGAGCAACATAATAAAAAATCCAGATGTTAAAAGGGATGTGGGTAACGAGGTATATAAAAGAGCTTACTGGGCTGCTCCCAGTTATTATGTAACCAGGAACTATTATAATATCATACAAAACAACCATAGCAATTCCCCATGTAGTGATGTTCTCAACTAAATGGAAAGAGGAAATAACACCAATAATCGCAATGGCAATAATACCAACAAAGGTGTTATAAGTCAATTTTGTGCTAATAAACTCTGCACAAAACAAAGAAACCATTCCAACAACAGCTCCAACAACAGGACCATAAGCAACACTGCAAAGTACTGTTGCTAGTAATATTAATTCAAAACCAAGGGTTAATCTAAAAAAAATGTTGTAGATCATAGACAAGGAAGCTATAACTGTTAATAAAGGTATAAACACCAAGGCCTTGTTATACCTTCCAAGAAAGAGTGCAACAACCACCAACAAAACTAAAAAGGCTAAAGCCTTTTTTCTTTTAACCAAAGGCTCAAGGCTAAACCTTATCTCACTTACAACCTCTTTATCAAACCACTCTTTAAACTTCATCTTTTTTTAGGATTTTTCATCTTTTTTGTAACATCAATATTTGTTCCACATTTATCGCATTTGATCCTAATGGTTTGCACTCCATCAATTGATTTTCTCTTAAAGGGAATCTGAACCTCAGCCTTGTGCTTGCACTCAGGACATGTATAATCCACATTAGCGGTTAAGCTTTCTTCATACTCATCTTTCTCAACCGCATTCCCGCACTCTGGACAAACATACTCTTTTGCTCGCATCTTCACTTTACCTTTTTCTGTGGGTTTTCCCATCACTCCCTTCTTACACTTTGGGCAAATCTGCCTAAAAACCCAAAGAGTTACCTCTCCATTGCCGATAGTTCTAGAGGTGTAATAAACAAGCTCATCCATGCTTTCAGGCCTTTTCAACATCTTACCAACCCTCCTTAACTATTTTATCAACAACAGCTTTATCAGCATCACAAAAATCAAACTGCTTTATCTCTTGCTTTGTAACCCACCTAAAATCATGCACCCTTATCCTCTTAGGCTCTCCACCTGCATAATCTGCCAAAAAATACATTATGAGAATATATATCTCCTTGTTCTTACCAAAATCATAGGTGTGAGAAACAACCTCATAAATCTGCTTTACCCTTATTTTAACACCCAGCTCCTCTTTAATCTCCCTAACAAGCGCCTCTCTAGGGTCCTTACCAAGCTCAAAACCTCCGCCAGGAAACTCCCATTTCAAAGCATTTGTTGATTTAGGCAATCGCTGGGATATAAGCATCTTATTATCTCTTCTAATTATTCCCCCAACAACCAGCAACCTCTTCATAGCCTCTTGACCTCAATGCTTATGGCCTTATCCAACACCCTAATATATCTTGGACACATTGTGTACTCATATTTGTTTTGCTTGCAATACTTAATAAGCTTTTGCTTCTCTAAATCATCTTCAAATTTAACAACAACAACAAGCCCCTTACCCTTTCTATGCACTATATCAAAATCCTTCAATTCTCTTTTTATTTTCTCACAAGTATTCCTAAGAAAAGCAGTTCTTTCCTCAACCTTGTCAAGCTTTTCCAAAAGCCCTTTGCAAAACCTTTCATGAAATTTAAACATGATAAACAATTCAGGGTCAATATCAAAAAAATCTTTGTTGTTTGTTGAGACAAACCCACCATACTCTAAATTAACAGGCTTCCACCTCCCAAAGCTCCCAACAATAATATCAGAGTAATTGCCATTGCAAAGCTCTTTATGGCCAATAGCCCCAGCAGCATCCTCTATAAGCAGACACCCTTTTTGTTTGCACACTTTTGAAATTTCTTTTAAAGGCTGCTCTGCCATATACCCTGCAATGCTTGCTATAATCAGTGCAGACTCATTGTCTGCTTTTCTTCTCAAATCATTCAAATCAATGATACCGTAATCTGTCTTTACCTCTTTTATACCCAGACCAAGCATCTCTGGAAAGGTTTTGTAAGTAAGCCATCCACCTTGATCAGGAATCAAGATAGTTTTTTTGCCATTCTTCTTTGCTATATAAAAAGCAAGAAATATTGCAGAGTTGCCTGAGTTGGTAAGCTTTATATGGTTATGTCTTGTTATTTCCTTTAGCCTATCAACAACCCCTTGTTTCATTTTATAACTAATAAGAAATATTCTTATTTAATAGTTTCTCTTTTGCAAAACTATTTAAACACACAATTCAATTCAGGTTTGGGAGATATAATGATGGTTTCAAAAAAATCCAAGCCAATTACAGTGGATGCTATTGTACCCTGTTTTAACGAAGGTCCAAGAGTTGGTAGAGTCTTGGAAGTTCTTAGCTCTTCGAAGCACCTTAACAAAGTTATATTTGTAGATGATGGCAGCATGGATAATTCAATAGAAAAAGCAAAAAAATTTCCGAATGTTAAAATAGTCTGCTTGAAAAAAAACCAAGGTAAGGGACAGGCAGTTAAAGAGGGGTTAAAACATGTTGAATCAGAAGTGATATTTTTGTGTGATGCGGATCTTGCTGGATTAAAAGAAAAAAACATACAGGAAATGATAAAAACATATCAAAAACACCCTGATGCTTTGGTGGTTGGTCTAAGACAAAAGATCAAATCAAAAACAGGTCACTGGCTCCGTAAAAACCTCTTACCTCTAATTGCTGGAGAACGAATTCTTAAAAAATCTGATCTGAAAACTATATTGGATAATCCCTTATCTTATGAATATGGTCTTGAAACTTACATGAATTATTATTACAGGAGGCAAAGTAGACCAATAATAAAAATCCTTCTTGTAGGAGTAAATCATATCCCTAAGACTAGGAAAGAGTCATATGGATTAAAACCCCTTATTTCAGAAGGAATAAATATTACCCAAAAATATTTATCTGTTTATGCAAAAGAATTGCCTAAAGATATTTATAACAGCATGAAAACCTCCATTTTTCAAACAAAAGAAAAAAGTGATTAATATTTTTTGGTCAAAGAGGTGATAAAATGACAATACTAACAAAAAACGAGATTCTAAAAGAAATAAAAAAAGGTAACATCAAAATAAAACCATTCAAAAAAAGCCAAGTTGGACCAGGCTCTGTTGATCTGCATTTAGGTAATGAGTTCAGAGTATTCAAAAAGGTCCACAAGGTTGTACATGTTGATAACAAAGCAGACCACAAAGAAGTTACAGAAAAAGTTGTAGTAAAAGACTACTTGCTTCTAATGCCAGGAGAGACTATCCAAGGCATAACTAAGGAAAAAATAACCTTAGCACCAAACATATGCGCTTGGCTAGAAGGCCGCTCAAGATTCTCAAGATTAGGCTTACTAGTCCACATAAGCGCAAGCTTTATCCAGCCAGGCATCAGCAACAAGCAAGTTCTGGAAATGAGCAACATGAGCCAGATGCCTTTAGCAATCTACCCTGGAACCGCAATCTGCCAGATGATATTTGAAAGAGCAGAAGGCAAGGCAAAATACAAAGGCAGGTTTGCAAGGCAGAAATCTGTTTAAATCTTGTATTATAGCAGTGTGTGCACTAAAAAATGGATGAGCTTCAAAACGAAAAGATATATGATTCCGCTTGGAGACATGCCCCCCTTCTTCAACCACAAATCTGGCCAATTTGGTCAGAGATATCAATGTTCCAAGGCAAGCAATGTATGGAAATAGGTGCTGGAAACTTACCCCATATCCCTATAAAGGACTCTTACTTTATTGATGTTAGCAAGGAGGCATTACAAAAACTTGTTGCAAAGGGAGGGAAAGGGCACACATCTTTAAACGGGAAACTTCCCTTCAAAAACAATCACTTTGATCTTGTTTGCGCATTCCATGTTCTTGAACACATTCCTGATGACTCCAAAACCATCTCAGAAGTATTTCGCACTCTAAAACCCGGTGGAACATTCATCTTAGAGGTTCCTATTCATCCTAGTAAATGGACAAAATTTGACGGGATGTTAGGGCATGTACGTAGGTACAAAGTAACAGAATTACTTCAAAAAGTAACCAACAATGGTTTTAGGATTTCCAAATTCGGTGTACGCCCTCATGCTTTCAATAAATACACAGGTTGGTGTGCTGCCAATTTGTTCTATTTGTTCCCGAACATTTGTACCAATGTTCAGCTTAGATTAATTCTTAAAATTCAAAACCATATAAACAAACGTAAAGGTATTGTGTGGCACAAAAAGGACTTCAATGAAGTTATGAATGCAGGAGAAATAGCCACTTTAATCTTAACAAAATAAATAAGAAGGGAGGTATGTTCACATTATCCACTAGTTTATTATGATCAAAAATAATTTCAAACAACATTCACATTTTTATCAACAAAATCTTTCAAAATATCATAAACCTTGTCAACACTCTTTATCTCAACATGCTCTCCCTTGGCATGTATATTGTGACCAATTGGCACAATCAAAGCTGTTGGAACCCTTTTGCAAGCAAAGAATCTTGCATCAGTTGCACCATGCTCCTTTCTAAACTTGGTCTTTTTCTTTGTTACCTTTTCTATGCTCCTCTTTAAAGCTCTTACATACCGGTTGTATTTATTTGTATTCATAACCTTTGCATCTGTTAATATCTCAGACTTTATCCCTTTTGTTCTCTTGATAATTCCCATAATATTGTTCTTCTCTTTA
Source organism: uncultured Methanosarcinales archaeon (assembly GCA_964354685.1). Taxonomy (GTDB): domain Archaea; phylum Nanobdellota; class Nanobdellia; order Woesearchaeales; family JAGVZT01; genus CAYHAM01. The sequence goes on along the minus strand of CAYHAM010000004.1, from coordinate 107,015 downwards.
TCACTTATAAACCTCATATCCAACCACATCTCTGCATAATCTGGAACTTTGTTGGCAACACTTCCACCTTTGATTACTCCAAGGTTTATTGTACGCTTCCATCTGTTACCCTTTGTAGTTTTAGGAAATCTTTTCTTTAGATTCAAATAAAAATCTAATAATTTATCAATCGCATTATCCCCTTTCCAAGGCTTAGAACCATGGGCATCCTTGCCTTTTGCACTAAGCTTTAAATGCAAGGCGCCCTTCTCATGAGTCACAATCTCATATCTCTCTCCAGCATCCATAACAAGGCTAAAACTTGCTGAGTACTTCTGTTTTTTTAGCAAATACTCAACACCATTCTTGCTACCCACCTCTTCATCTGCTGTTATCATCAAACCAATATCAGGCTTTTGTTTTTTTCCAGAATAATGCTTCATCAAAACCATTATTATTGCAACACTAACCTTGTTATCCAAAGCACCCCTACCATATAATCTCCCAGATTTTATTATTGGCTTAAACTGCTCATCATCAGCAGGCACAACATCAATATGCCCAACCAAAAACAGCTCAGGCTTTTTTGTTTTCTTAAATGTAATAACCAAGGAAGGTTTTTTGTTAACCTCATAACTTTTTATTACAACATCACAATCAGAGAAATACTTCTCAATGAAATTTATGCACTTCTTTAACTCATTATAATTATCAGATGTTGTCTTAAACCTAATTAATTGATTTGTTAAACTAACAATCTGATTGATATTGGTCATCCTCAGAATTAAGCTTTCTTCTCCAACTTTTTCAAACCATTCATATAAGGTCTCAAAACCTCTGGGACAACAACAGAGCCATCCCTTTGCTGGTATTGCTCTAGAATAGCAATCATTGTTCTAGAGGTTGCCAACGCAGTATTATTCAATGTATGAACAAATCCAACAGGAGGTTTGCCCTCTCCTTCTCTGAACCTTATATTCAGCCTCCTTGCTTGGTAATCTGTACAGTTTGAATTAGAACCAACCTCTCTAAATTTGTCATCGGCCATCCACGCTTCTATATCATACTTCTTTGCAGCTATTGTTCCAATATCACCAGTACAAATATCTACAACTTGATAATGTAACCCAAGCTTTTGATACAAATCCTCACTGTTCTTCTGAAGCTCTTCAAACAATTTCCAGGATTGCTCTGGCAGGCAGAATATAAATTGCTCTATCTTGTTAAACTGATGCATCCTAAACAAACCCTTTGTGTACTTACCATGTGCACCAACCTCTTTTCTAAAACCAGGGCTCACCCCAATAAATTTCTTTGGCAACTCCTCTTTGCTAAAAACCTCACCCATAAACCTTGCTCCTAAAGGATGCTCAGCAGTTGCTATTAGATACAAATCCTCTTTCTCGATCTTATAAGTAACCATCTCAAAATCACTTGGATCAACCATGCCTTCGTACGCCTTCCTGTTAATCATAAATGGAGGCTCAATAAGCACATATCCTCTTTTCCTCAAAAAGTCTATTGCAAACCTTTGAATAGCCAGATCCAGCAAAGCTAACTCTTCTTTTAAATAAACAAACCCAGCACCAGCAACCTTTGCAGCACGCTCTTGATCTATAATTCCTAAATTCAGTGCTATCTCCAAATGGTTCTTTGGCTTGAAATCAAACTTGGGCTTTTTACCCCACACTTTGATAACTTTATTGTCATTTTCATCTTTGCCATAAGGAACAGAATCATGCAATATGTTTGGCAAGCGCATCAAATAAAACTTGACCTTTTGCTGTAATTTCTCAACCCTTTCTTCAGTTGCCTTTATCTTCTCTGGCAGCTCTTTTGCCTCTTTCAGCTTTTTAGAAACATCCTTACCTTGCTTTTTTAGTTGGTTTATCTCTCCTGTTATCGTATTCCTACTGTGCCTAAGCTCATCAAGCCTTTGCTTTTGCTCACGCCAATCTTTATCCTTTTTTACAACATCATCTACCCAAGGTAGCTTCTCTTTATCCTTCCTTTTTTCCAGATCCTTTTTGATAATATCAGGATTTTCCCTTACAAGCTTTATGTCCAGCATGGTTTATAACTTCATATTGTATTTATTTAAATCTTTCTTTTTAATTAGTAAAATATTTATACACAGCACAATTTTAGGGTATTGGGGGAAATGTTAATAGGTGTAGTAGGCAAAACCAACACAGGAAAGAGCACATTCTTCAAAGCAGCAACCTTGGCAGAGGTAGAAATATTCAACAGGCCTTTTGTTACAATAAAGCCAAACCATGGATGCGGCTTTGTCAAAGTAGAATGTGTTGAAAAAGAGTTCAACACAAAATGCCAGCCAAAGCTTGGCTACTGCTCAGAATGTTACAGATTTGTACCTATTGACTTGCTAGATGTTGCTGGGCTTGTGCCAGGAGCCCACAAAGGAGAAGGCTTAGGAACCCAATTCCTAGATGACCTAAGACAAGCAGATGCCTTTATTCATGTCATAGACATATCAGGAGCAACAAATGAAAAAGGAGAAACAGTGCCTGCCTTAAGCTATGATCCAGCTAATGACATAGAATTCCTGGAAATAGAGATAGACATGTGGTTTTTTGGGTTACTCAAGAAAAACTGGGAAAAGTTTGCAAAAAAAACACAGCAAGAAAAGGCAAAGGTGGTAGAGGCAATAACAAAACAATTCTCAGGATTAAAAGTAACCGAAGACATGGTCAAGGATACAACAAACAAGCTCAACCTAAACCAAAAACAAGTCATAGAATGGACAGATGAAGATCTAAAACAATTTGCAAGCGAACTAAGAAAAACATCCAAAAAGATGATCATTGCAGCTAATAAAATTGATGTAAAAGGCTCTGATCAAAATTTAGAAAGACTCAAAAAACAATTTCCAGATTACATTATTGTACCTTGCAGTGCAGAGTCAGAGCTCGCTCTAAGAGAAGCAACAAAAAAAGAGCTCATAAAATACATCCCAGGGCAAAAAGAATTTAAAATAATTGATGAATCAAATCTAAATCAAAAACAGAAAATAGCTTTAGAATTCATACAAAAAAATGTTTTAGACAAATATGGCTCAACAGGCGTCCAAGAAGTTTTGAACAAAGCTGTTTTTAACCTTTTGGGGCACATAGCAGTTTTTCCAGTTGCCACAAGCAAGCTCACTGACAAAGATGGGAATACTCTGCCAGACTGCTTCTTAGTGCCAAAAAACACAAACCCCCAGCAGTTTGCTTACAGAGTGCATACAGAAATAGGAGACAACTTCATAAAAGCAATCAACATTAAGACAAAGCTACCTATTGCAAAAGATGCTTATTTAAACAATAGAGATGTTGTTGAGATAATGACAAAGAAATAAACTATTTTTTACCTCTTAATTTAAACGTCTCAGGCAGATCAATCACATACTTTCCTTCCTCTAACCTATAAATCAGAGGTTGTTTCTTGAACAGTTGCACAAGGTCAAGCTCATACTTACCAGGCTTTAATATTCTTATAGATTCAAGGTCAAGGATAACTGGCTTCTCTGTGTCATGAGCCACCCCAACCAAATCAAAGGCATCATTTTCTATCTGCTTCTTCTCTTGTTTTGTTAACTTTACTGTACTTTCCTTTAACTCCTTTAGCCTCTCTTCCTTAATATAGAAAAAGAGCTTGCCTCCACACTTGCATCCATGCAGGATCTCCTGAGAACCATCCTCATACAAGGTGTTGCATCTCACGCATTGGTGTGGCATTTTATCTTCTCTTCTTCCTCCCGTTCCTATCCCTGTTCCTGTTATTACTCCTTTTCTTGCTTAATCTCCTGCTCTCTTTTGTAAGAAGCTCTATCTTGTGAGGATCCTTCTTTATATCCTTAATTATTGTTGCTGGCCCAAGCACAGTTATCCCTTGTCTGTCACCCATAAGAAGGTTTATCACCTCTTTCTTTGCTTTTTTTATAAATGCATCATCCACCTCTTTCTCAGGGTATAGAACCGCTAATTCTATTCCTTTAAAATTTGGACCAATCTCTTCCATTGTCTTCTTTATCAAATCAGTCTCTTCCTCTCTCTTTAATCTACCCTCTAGAAGAACAATCTTATCCTCCTTCGCAAGTTCAAGCAGCTTCCTTATCCTTTTACCAGAACTCAAATTCTCAATCTCGTGATATGGAACAAATTGTATTGTCAGCATTTTAATCAGCCACTTCAAAAAGGGTTTTATAAAAATTGTCTAGGTTGTTGCCATACTTTGCACTTATCCCAATTACCTTATACTGGGGAAAAGCTGCCTGCACCTTTCTCACATTTGAACGCTTTAAATCTACTTTGTTTGCAACAATAAAAACAGGTATGTCTCGAGCTTGCAGATTACCAATTATAGTTATGTTAACTTGGGAATAAGGGTCTTTAGTTGCATCCAAGACAACAATCACAACATCCATCTCATCAAGCCATTTGATAGCATCAATAACCCCTTTTGTTGCCTCTTTAGCCCTTTTTTTTGCCTCCTTTTCCTTTAGACCAGATTTCATAAAATCCTCATAATCAATCTTTGTTGCAATTCCTGGTGTGTCAACAATGTTGAAAGTCAGTTCCTTCCCATCTTCAGACTTTATATGAACCTCTTCCTTTATCTGAATCTCTCTAGTTTCATGAGCAATATTAGAAACAGTACCAATCTCCTCACCAAGCCAATCCTTGCAGATCCTATTAGCTAACGTTGTCTTTCCACCATTGGGTGGTCCATATACCCCTAACTTGATATGACCCCTCTTTTTAAACAGATCCCTAAACAATTTGTTTATCAGCTTAGTGAACCAACTTGCCATTCTATAACCCCTTTCTTTCAACCCGAATATTTAATCTATATTTAAAAAGCTTTCGTTTAGCTGGTTTTTGGTATTTAACCCTTAAAATCAAGCTACTTAATGGTCTTAATGAGGTTGCTTTAAAAAAAATCATTTTTATCTAAAATAAAATAATTAGCGAGTTGCCAGTGCTTAACAGCGAGAGAGGCAACTCGTTGTGATTCTGTTTCTTTCCATTTAGGGAAGCAAGAAAATTCAGATAATTACACGCTTGATAGAGAAACGCGGTGTATCACTCGTGAATTCTATTAAATTTATAAGATAGATTATTAAAAATCAAATATCAAAATTTTTCAGAAAGATTTATAAAAAATCAACAACCTCGTCCTAAAGGACGAGGTATGTTGGTAATTGAAAAAGCCAATATCATACAACGAGGTTGTTGATTACTGAAAAAGGAAACCTATCCTTTCCTTAAAAGACAAGGTATGCTTTTTCAATTAATCAGCATAAGAAAACCATTATGAATGATATAATAAAAGAGGACCTACTAAGTATTCTTTCAAATGCAATAGAAATTATAAAAAAGGGAGATGTCCTAGGGCTAAAAGAGCTAAGCAACCACACCATCCACAATGCCAGCATATTCCAAGACGAGGATTCTGTTTCTATTGCAGTGATTATCTACTCCTTGTCAAAGATACTTGAAAGAGGAAAGCCAGATACAACCCAGATAATAAACCTAATGCAAGAGGGCATCCAAAACCTGGAAAAGGGTGATGGGGAAAGCTATAAGGCAATCATAAAAGAGCTATTTAGATTTGTTTCCCAAGTAGACACCAAGATAAAACTATACATTGAGGAGGTTGTTAAACAAGCAGAGATAAAAAAGGGCTCCAAGATTTATGATCATGGTGTTTCACTAGGCCAAGCTGCTAGCATATTAGGTATATCCCAATGGGAGCTCATGAGTTATGTTGGCAAAACAAGAATTGCTGATGTAGATTATGAAAGACCAGATGTTATTGAAAAAATAAAGTTCACAAGAGGTTTGTTTGGATGAAAAGCCTTGTTTTTGACACAGGACCAATAATAAGCATGACAATGAACAACCTCCTCTGGCTATTAGAACCATTGAAAACCAATTTCAATGGCGAATTCTACATAACAGAGGCTGTAAAACGCGAACTTGTTGACAGGCCTTTGCAAACAAAAAAATTTAAGTTTGAGGCATTACAGGTCTTAAAATACATAAGCAAGGATACTCTAAAAATTGCATCAAGCAATGATATAGAAAAAAAGGCATACCACCTTCTACACCTGGCAAACAACTCATTCAGGGCAAAGGGACATTACATTAAGGTTGTGCATTATGGAGAGATAGAGGCATTAGCTGCTGCCATCATACTTGGCTCTTCAGCCCTAGTAACTGATGAGAGAACAATAAGACATCTAGTAGAAAAGCCAGACCAAGAGTTTGAGAGACTGCAAAAAAAACTCCACACCCAAATAGAAATCAACAATGATAACTTCAATCAGTTCAAAAAAGAGGTTGCAGGATTAAAGGTTATACGATCAGTAGAACTTGTAACAATTGCATATGAAATTGGCCTATTAGACTTGTACACAACAGAAAAAGAAAAAAAGATATTACCAGATCTAAAAAAAACATTGCTAGAATCAGTTCTATGGGGTGTTAAGCTCCAAGGATGTGCGGTCTCAACAGAAGAGATTGATGACATAATCAAACTAGAAACAAAAAAAAGTTAATCCTTTGAAATCTTCGCTACGAAAAACCCTTCTGTGTCATTATCCTGTGGCCATATTCTTAAGCATCTCTCAATGTTTTTGTCATACTCTACTCCATTAAAGCTTAAGATTGGAATGCTTCTTATTATCTTTAATTTAATATCTTCTAATTTTGCATTTTCATATTTATTCAAAACAAAATCAACCACTCCTTCATTCTCCTCTGGTTCTAGAGTACAAGTTGAGTAGACAAGCACACCACCAGGCCTTAATGCTTGAAATGCGCTATCAATCAAACTCTTCTGTGTACCAGCCAACCTCTTAACCATTAAAGGGTTCCACATATCTATTGTCTTCAATGACTTTCTAATTGTGCCTGTACCAGAACAAGGCGCGTCCAATAATATTTTATCAAATTGCATTCCCAATTTGCCAAACCTCTGACCCTTCATTATTGTCACAACCTCATTCAAAACCCCACACCTCTGCAAGTTTATTGAAAGAGGACTTATGCGTTTTGCTGTTATATCATTGCAAACCAATACACCATTGTTCTGCATGTGCTGAGCAATCTGCGTTGTTTTTGAGCCAGGCGCAGCACAAACATCCAAAACAACCTCTCCAGGCTTTGGATCTAAAACAATAGGAGGAATCATTGACGCAGCCTCTTGCACATACAAGTAACCAAGTGCATGCTCAAGAGTATTACCAATGTCCCTTCTTCCCTTCTTGTGCTCTATCCAAAAGCCTTGTTTATACCAAGGAATAGGCTCCAAAACCCATTGTTTTTCCAATCTATTTTCCAACTCGTTTACAGAAATCTTTAGAGTGTTCACCCTTATGCTCTTTTTCAGAAAGGAAAGGGAATACTCAACAAATTTATCATAATCCTTACCCAACAACGATTTGTATCTTTCAACAAAAGCATCCTTAAATTTAATATTCTCTTTCCCAGGAATCTCCTTAGGCATCTTACAACCTCTTCACCATATAAACATCTTGTTTTTCATAACCAAGCTTTCTGTAATATTCTCTTGCTCCAATCCCAGATATTATTAACATTTTGTTTTTGTCATACCTCTCTTTAGCAATCTCCTCTGCTTTTTGCAATAACCTTTTACCAAATCCCCGATGCTGGATTATACCTTTTTCTCCTAATGGTACAGCACTTCCATAAACATGAAGCTCTCTAATCCCAGCACTTCTATTAGTTATCTCCTTCCTAAATGGTTTGTAAGGAATTCTTAACCTACAAAACCCAATCAAAACATCTTGTTTTGTATCTTCAGCAGATATGAAAACCTCTGTGCCATTTGATGCCTCATAGCTCTCCTCAACAATTTTAACATCTTTCAAACCAACTAGCTTAGACCTAGGTTCTCTACACCTTATACACTCACACTTAATCCCTCTCTTTTTCATCATATTATGTACATACTGTCTCAAATTTGTCATATCAACACCAGCTTCGGCCAAATAAGAGGGGATATCACGCTGAACCCTCATTATCCTGCAATACTTTGGAACAAATCTTTTGAATTTTATAATAAGCTCTGCAGCATCCTCTGTTGTTATAGGTTTATACTTGCCTTTCTTGTAATCTTCATAAAGCTCTGTGCCAGGCATAACCATACATGGATATATCTTTAATGCATCTGGTCTAAAATCAGGGTTTGAAAACAGCTCTTTTAACATCTCCAAATCCTGTTCCAATGTTGTCAATGGCAAGCCAGGCATCATATGGTATCCAACCTTTAATAAAGAATCCTTGAGAAGCTGCGTGGCTCTTATACTCTCCTCCACACCATGCCCACGCTTAATATTCCTTAGCACTTTATTATCCAGACTCTGCACACCAAGCTCAACCCTTGTTGTTCCAAACCTCAACATCTCATTTATATGCTTCTCTTTGCAATAATCTGGCCTTGTTTCTATGCACATTGCAACGCACCTAACCTTTGAGCTCTCATTCTTTCTCTGCTCTGCTTCTAAACTTGTTTTGCCTTTTAACTTACCCATTTTGTTTTGTATAGCCTTTGTTCTATTAACATTCCCAACTTCACCAGGCAACTCAAAAAAGTCCTTGAACTCAAATAGCTTAAACCTATTTCCATCAAAAAATATCTTTGAAAAATCATTAAAAGCCTTAAAAGAATATTTTACAAAGTCTTCCTTATACTCGTTCTTAAATGAGGGAAATGTTCCACCCATCACAATCAACTCTACCTTATCAATATCGTGTCCTAGGATTAGATATTGTTCCAACCTGTTAAAAATCTGGAGATAGGGATCATACTTGTTCCTTATGCCCCTCATTGTTGCTGGCTCCTTGCCAGTATAGCTCTGGGGCATATCTCCAAAAACAGAATTTACTCCGCCAGGGCAATAAGAGCATTTGCCATGAGGACAAGGCAAAGGCATTGTCATTATAGCAACAACCGCAACTCCAGAAATTGTCCTTGTTGGCTTTGTCTGAAGCTGCTTCAGATACCTTAAATTCTCACTCCTTGCATTAAGAAGGACCTCAAAATCAGTTGGAATCTGTTTTAGTTTGTATTTATTACAAAGTTCTATTTTTAATCTTGATATTTCATTCTTTGAAAGCTTCCTGTTTTTTAATACTTCATTTATCTCCTCAAAAAATTCTTCTCTACCCATGATGATTTTAGAACACAAAGTCTATTTAAAAATATTCTCTATTTTAATTAACCTTTTTATGTTGGTGCATCCCATTTGATAGATAGGTTGAAGCTTTACGGACTTTTTTATTGTAGAGGAAGTGATTGCTTATAACATCTTCAGGATTTATCGCAAGGTTTTTAAACATCTTATTTTTTTATCTTAGACAATGGTTAACTATATGAAAAAGGTGGTTAGTGGTGCAGGAATAGTTTTCTTCTTTTCTGTTTTGACCTCTTTTTTTGGTTATTTGATAAGAATGATTTTGGCAAGAGGGCTAACACCGACAGATTACGGTTTGTTTTATGCTGTTTTCGCCTTTATCAATTTCTTATGGTTGTTTAAACACTTTGGCTTAAACAATGCTCTAACCAAATATGTGGCAGAATTTATTGTTAAAAAAGAGTATTCCAAAGTAAAGTCTTCTATTGTTTCCGCCTTTCTTATTCAAATTTTCTGCGCAGGAGTTATATCACTCCTACTCATCTTATTATCTAAATCCTTATCGATTAGTTATTTCAAGTCAATCTCAGCACAGACTGTGCTAATTGTTTTAATACTTTATTTCTTTGTAAGTGTCATAACAGATGTTTTAGTCCCAGTTTTTTGGGGTTTTCAAAAATATCACTATTATTCCTCATATTTCTTCTTGCTAAATGCCTTTGTATTTGTATTCATTTTCTTCTTCACCAAGAAGTTTGGAGTACTCTCTCCAGCCTTAGGTTATTTTATATCCTCTATTATTATATCAGCAATTTATGTGATTTTGTTTGTTAAAGTTTTTCCTTTTTTTGCACACAAATTCAAATGGTCTATTAAACTCATTAAGAAATTGGCGTTTTTTGGATTTTCCCTGATGCTTGCAATGATTGGAGGAAAGGTCATTGGTTATATTGATACTTTGCTATTAACCTATTTTAGAACATTGGATGAGGTCGGCATTTACAATGTTGTTTTACCAACAGCTTTATTATTAACAACACTTGGCAGTTCTATTGCAATTGTTCTCCTTCCAATAGCCTCTGAACTTTGGGCAAAAAAGATGAAAAAAGAGTTGACCTTTGGTATAAATTTAGTCAACAAGTACGCCTTTGTTTTTATTGTTCCTGTAGGACTGATATTTTTGTCTTTCCCTGAAATTGTATTGAGACTCTTATTTGGAAATTATTATATTAAAGGCACTCTGGCCATGCAAATACTAGTTGTTGGAGCTTTGCTTTATTCTGTTGCAGGAATAAATACAAATATTCTAACAGGCATTGGCAAACCAAAGGAAGTTACTAAGATTTTTCTTATAGCAGCAGTATTAAATATAATTGGAAATTTAGTTTTGATACCCTCTTTTGGAATAAATGGTTCAGCATTTGCCACACTCTTAAGTTATTTAGCTATTCTTGTAATGTCCTCTCTTAGCCTTTCTATGTTTATTAAGATTCAAATCCCTTGGAAATCTTGGTTAAAAACCTTTTTTTGTGGTACTATCTTTGTGATATTGATTTATTTTTTGAAAGGAGTTTTAAAATTAAATGTTTGGGTAGAAATGTTTGTAGTTATATCTTTTAGCTTGATGATTTATGTTTTGTTGCTATTCTTATTTAGACTAATTGATTTGAAGGAGTTAGATAATCTAAAAAAGAGCATCATAAAATAATTGAAAATTTAAAATCTATAAACACCATCATGCTTTCCCAAGAATCCTTTTACATCAATTATCACTGGGTCTTTCATCCAAGATTTGATCTTGTCAATAGTTAATGAACCATACTCTTTATGAGGTACTGCTAATATCACAGCATCAATATCCCTGATTGTTTTTAGAGGAGTGATCTTGTAAGAAAAATTCTCAAACCTTATCACATCCTTAAACAAAGGATCATTAAGTAAAACAACAGCACCCAATCGTTCAAGCTCAACAATTATATCTTCAACTTGACTATTTCTGCTATCATTCACATTCTCTTTGAATGTGCCTCCAAGAATAAGCACCTTGGAATCTTTGACAGACTTGCCATGTTTATTCAGCCCTTCAACTAGTAAACGTACAACCTCTAAATACATCTCATCATTAATCTTTCTCCCAGCCAATATCACTTGAGGTCTGTAGCCAAGCTCTTCTGCCTTGTGAGTTAAGTAATAAGGGTCAACAGCAATGCAATGACCTCCTACAAGGCCGGGTCTAAAATGAAGGAAGTTCCATTTAGTGCCTGCTGCTTCTAAAACCTCTAAAGTGTCAATTCCCATTTTCTTGAAGATCAGACTAAGCTCATTGACCAAGGCAATGTTCAAGTCCCTTTGGGTATTCTCAATAACCTTGGCAGCCTCAGCAACCTTAATTGAAGAAACTTTATGAACTTTAGTGACATGTGAGTAAACAAATGCAATCTTTTCCAAAGAATCATTGTCCATGCCGGAAACAACCTTGGTGGTTGTGTTAATAGTGTGCTCTTTATCTCCAGGGTTAATCCTCTCAGGAGAATACCCAATCTTCCAATCACGTCCACATTTCAACCCAGACTCTTTTTCAATTATTGGCAAACAAACCTCTTCAGTAACTCCAGGATAAACAGTGCTCTCAAAAACAACAATGCTGTTTTTCTTTAGATTCTTGCCAATTAGCTTAGAGGCTGACTCCAAATAACTCAAATCTGGTTTTTTTGCTTTTGTTATTGGTGTAGGCACACTAACAATTACAAAATCGCACTTTTTGATAACAGCAGGATTAGAAGAAAACTTCAGAGATAAGGATTTAATATTATCAACAGAGACATCATGGTTTTTATCAATACCATTAGACAAATCAGAAACCCTCTTCTTATTTACATCAAAACCATAAACCTCAAAACTCTTAGCTAGGCTTAAGGCCAGAGGCAAGCCAACATACCCAAGTCCAACAACACAAATCTTAATTTTGTTCATTTTTGTACCACTCTATTGTTCTTCTTAATCCTTCCTCAAAATCAACCTCAACTTTATATTTTAACTTATGCTTTGCTTCTGAAATGTCTGCTAGCGAATGCTTGATATCTCCCTTTCTAAAATCCTCAAAAACAGGCTTGATATTTTTCCCAAGAATCTTGTTTATTTTTTCAACCAATTCTAGAAGTGTTATTGATTTTCCGCAAGCTATGTTAAAGCATTTGCCTGCAACACCCTTTGCAGTGCAAGCAAGAATCATTGCATCAACTGTGTTGTCAACAAATGTAAAGTCTCTTGAGGTTGTTCCATCCCCATAAATTGTTGGCCTTTTATTATTCATCATCTGTTTAATGAACTTGGGAATAACAGCAGCATAATCTGACTCAGGGCTTTGCCCTGGGCCAAAAACATTGAAAAAGATCAAGGTAACTGTTTCTAATCCATAATTCTCATAAAACAACCTGCAGTATTCTTCGCCAGTTAATTTTTGAAGGGCATAAGGAGATAGAGGGCTTGTTCTTAATCTTTCAGATTTGAATTTTTGTTTTGAATCACCGTATCTAGAAGAAGAGCCAGAATAAACAACCCTTTTCACATTAGCTTCTTTGGCTGCAATCAAAACATTTAATGTGCCATTTATGTTTACATTGTTGGTCTCCAATGGTTCTTTTATAGATCTTGGCACAGAAGGGATTGCTGCTAGGTGAATAACATAATCAACACCTTTAAACTCCTTTTTCAACAACTCCAAGTCCAAAACAGAGCCTTCTATAAACCTTATTTTATCCAAGAAAGGTTTAATATTATTAATACCACCAGTGGAAAGATCATCAATAACTTTGACTTTGTGTCCCTTTTTAACTAGTTTCTCAACTAGATTTGATCCAATAAAACCAGCCCCTCCTGTGATTAAGATACATGTCATGCTTTTTAAATACCCCCTTATAAGCCACCAGATTAATATAGTAACATATTGATATATAAAGGTTTAGTTAATTCAATTAAATTTATAAAGTTATTGTTGAAGGATACCAATACCTAAATAACAAAATAATGAAAAACTGTGCTCAACTTTGAATCGAAAATCTTACATTGAAAAAGGGTTATTAACAGTATCCTCTATTTCAATCACAATCTTTATATATAAATTACTCTTCCTTGAATTTGAAGGGGTTGATGCTTTATGAGGTTATTAGTCACAGGTGGAGCAGGTTTTATTGGAAGCCATGTTTGTGAAGCATTGCTCGAAAGAGGAGACAAAGTTGTCTGCATAGATAATTTTAATGATTATTATGATCCAAAACAAAAAGAGAAAAACATATTTGAATACCTAAAAAATCCAAACTTCAAACTTTATAGAAAAGATATCTGTGATTTTAATTCTTTAAAAAAGATTTTTGAAAAAGAGAATCCTCAAAAGATAATACATTTGGCAGCAAGGGCAGGTGTGAGGGCTAGTGTAAAACAACCTCTATTATATTATGAAACCAATGTGAAAGGCACTCTTAATTTATTAAATTTAGCAAAAGAATATGAAATAAAAAATTTTGTTTTTGGTTCAAGCAGCAGTGTATATGGTTCTCGCAGCAAAGGACCTTTTTCAGAGCAAGATCGTGTTGACAACCCAATAAGCCCATACGCTGCAACAAAAAAAGCAGGAGAAGAGCTATGTCATTGTTACCATCACTTGTACAATCTATCCATAATCTGTCTAAGATTATTTACAGTTTACGGCCCAAGAGGAAGACCTGACATGGCTGTAAGAAAATTCACAACCCTAATTAATAATAAAAAGGAGATCGCTGTTTATGGTGATGGTACTAGCCAGAGAGACTACACCTATGTGGCAGATGTTGTTGATGGAATTTTGAAAGCAGCAGATAAAAATTGGAAATTTGAAATAATCAATCTAGGTAACAACAAACCCATAAAACTTAACTATTTGATCAAGTTGATTGGACAAAACCTATTTAAAAAAGCAAAGATAAGAAGAGAAAAAATGCAGCCCGGAGATGTTCTAATAACATATGCTGATATAGACAAAGCCAACAATCTATTACACTGGAAACCAAAAACCGGAATTGAAGAAGGGATTCAAAAATTTACGAAGTGGTATAAGGAACATGGCTAATTATTTAAAACGGGTGAATGTTTTATTGTTGTTTTTGTTTAGACTAATTGATTTAAGAGAATTAAACAATCTAAAAAATATTATAATAATGTAGCTAAAGCTTTATATATTTATTGTTATTTCAGAAAGTACATTAAAATGAGAGTTTTACTTGTTCCAGCAAAGATTGACACATCCAGATTTATTCCTCTGGGAGTTGCTTACTTAGCAGCCTATCTTGAGGAGAGAGGTCACAAAGTTGCTGTTTATGATGAAATCCCAAATATGAAGACTTCATTTGAGAATGCTGTAAAGGAATTTAATCCTGAAATCGTTGGAATATCATGTATGACATCAACTTACACCAAGGCAATGGATTTTGCAAAAAGAACAAAAAGCATAAACAAAAATTTGCCAATTGTGTTTGGAGGAATACACCCAACTGCTGTTCCAGACCAAACATTAAAAGAGGATTTTGTTGATTATGTTGTGGTTGGTGAAGGAGAATTAACCCTAACTGACCTCGTTGAGTACCTTGAAGCTGGAAAAAAAGAGTTTGCAAAAATAGATGGACTCGGTTATAAGAAAAACGGGAAAATAACAATCAACAAAAGAAGACCATTGATAAAAGATATTGATATGCTACCTTTCCCAGCAAGACACTTGTTTTCAATGGATTATTATGCTCAAAGATGGAATTGGCCTAGAGGAAATTGGTTGAAAACAGCAAATCTTATGTCAAGCAGAGGCTGTCCTTATAACTGCACCTACTGTGCAAGCAAGGTCATGTTTGGCCGCACCTTTAGAGCCATGTCTCCGAAGAGAACAGTGGATGAGGTAGAATTCTTGGTTAGAGAATATGGGTTTGAATGTGTCTCTTTCTCAGATGACACATTTGCAATAGACAAAAAAAGAGCAATTAAAATTGCACGTGAGATCAAGAGAAGAAAATTAGGAATTAGTTATCGTGTCCAACTCCGTGCAAACACCTCTGATGAAGATTTGATAAAAGAACTCGCTGATTCAAACTGTATCCAAGTTGATGTAGGAGTTGAATCTGGATCTCCAAAAATACTAAAAACACTCAACAAAGGGATCACTGTGGAGCAAGTTGAAAAGGCTTTTGCAAATTATAGAAAATATGGTCTCCAAAGTGGAGCAACATTTATCATTGGTACACCAGGAGAAACAGAAGAGGATATTGAGATGTCAAGGAAGCTTGCAAAAAAGATAAATGCAAATTACACCCAGTTTTTTATATTAACCCCTTACCCAGGAACTCCCCTATATGAATATGCTAAAGAGCATGGCCTATTTCTTGGATCTTGTTGTTTTGATCACTTTCAACACGGAGGTAAAGAATTGAACCCAATGCTCAAGGTTGATATCCCTCCAACAAGGCTTGTTCAGCTTCGAAACCAATTGAACGAAGAGTTTGTAGACAAAACAGTTGCCCATTACCTTGAAAATAATACTTTTGTTGGGGACTTGTTGAAAATGTTTCAAGAAGATCCAGAGAAACTCCGTACCTACAGCAAGGTTTTGACTGAGACAGGTAATATTGGAAGAGCCCTTAAGAGTGTCATGCCCCACCACTTATAGCTCTTTTGTACGACCAGAATGACAATAAACTGCTTTTAATTTTTCTTTTCCTATTCTTTTAATACAATGAGGGGTCTTTGGTGGGATATATATGGCTGTGCCTTGTCTTAACCTAACCTCTTTGTCACCAATCCTAGCATAACCCTCTCCTTCTATTATGTAAATCGCCTCTTCATCTTCATGAATCTTTGGCTTTGGAAAATCATTTGTATCATATACAGAAACACCTAATTCAAATCCTGATTGGATATTGAATGCATTTTTACAAACCAAAGGTTTTCCCCAGTGTCCAAAAGATTTAATCTTTTTAACATCTTCTTCATTTATAGAAAGAGATACTCTCTCCTTATTCCCTTTTTCCATTCCTTCATTTCCCAGCTTTTTTCTTTTTATAAAGTTCCCTTGCCAACCACAGGTCATCATCTGTTTTAATATCAACAAGAGAGAGCATATCCCTAACAGGGATTATTCCAATATTGTCTCCAAAGAAGTTTTTTTCTATTATGTTCTTTGTAATAGTTACACTTCCCAAACCTTTCAATTCCTTGTAAATTGGTTTGCGGAACTTGCTTCGCATATATTCTTCATCAACCCTTTTATATTTATTGCCATCAAATTTCCAATAAGGCGACTTATCTTCATATGCAATAAAAAGGGTATTTAATTTCTCTTTTAAAAAAACATTGATCATCTCATCAATTAGGCCTTTTTTCCTAAAGGGATGCGTGATCTCCAAATACACCGTAATTTCATAGTTCCCTTCCCTTTTTTGTATCTCCCTAATGGCATATCTTATTATATCCTCCCCACTAACACCACTCTGACTCAACTCTTTTGGTCTCCTCAAGAAGAAAATCCTCTTGTCTTTTATTCTTTCTTTAATATTTAAGTCGTCACTACAAACAACTATTTTGTCAATTAATTCAGAATCTAAAGCAGCGTCAAAAGTAAACTGAAAAAGCTCTTTGCCATCAATCTTCTCATGATTGAATTTAGATTCTTTAGATATTGGTATTATACAGATTATTTTTTGTTTCATCTTAAAAATAATACTCGCTCTTATCCCCTTTCTCCTTTTTTTCTTTTAACAAGATCTGTTTAGCCAACCACAAATCACGTTTATCATGTATATCAATATCTGTGTTGTCATCATCATTTACAATAATCTTCACATTTTCTCCAACCCTTTCACCATTTTTTATTACACTTATTCTTGTAGCACAAGCTATTCCTGTGTCCTCACGAAAAAACAATAGCAACTCTTTTTCAGCTGACTCTTGTCTTGTCATATATCTCTTGTTTGTTACCCTCACATATCTATTATTTTCTAACCTCCAATACTTTTTATGGGTAGGTTTTCCTACGAAAACAGAATCAAGTGATTCATCATCAAGCAGAGCTTTGATTGTTTTATCAATAATACCTTTTTTTCTAAAAATGTCTGTTATTTGCAGATAAACAACAATGTCAGGAGAGTAACCATCATTCTTTTCAAGCCACTCTACTGCATGTTTCAGGAAACTCTCTGCATTTGATGTATCTTTAGCAAGTTCTTTTGGACGAAGAAATGGTGTCTCTGCACCATATTTTCTAGCAATCTTAGCAATCTCCTCATCATCAGTAGAAACAATCACTCTACTGATTAGTTTTGAATCCAGAGCAGCTTTGATAGTATAATAAATCAATGGCTTTCCCAGTAAAGGAGTGATATTTTTCTTTGGAACACCCTTTGATCCTCCACGTGCACCAATAATTGCAATTATTTTCTTGTTTTTTGTTTCTTTACTCATCTTATTATATCTCCTTATATCTCCTCGTTGTTTAACATCTCAATAATCTTGACAACCCTCTCGCACCTCTCTTTATCACGCCCCTGGTGAATGCCATGGTGGTGATAAACACTAGCCTCAGGCTCGTATACAATCTTTTTACCTGTACTCAAAACCTTTTTTGCCCATGCACGATCCTCTTGGCCGTTCATGTTCTCATCAAAAGGGAGTTTTTCCCACAACTCCCTTCTTATCATTGAATTGGCATTGTGAAAAAATGCATCCTTTTTTTGAATCTTTTTGTCAAGCCCAAAAGTGATCCACAAATCTCTTTTATCAAAACTATCGCTATCAGGCAAAGGCTCTTGCCTCCCATAAACACCCCCCACTTCCTCATCCTCTAAGTTTTTCACAAGATTGCTCAACCATCGATCATTTTTAGGGATACAATGTCCTGAAAGACAAACAATATACTCTCCTTTTGAAGCTTTAATACCCTTATTTAGAGCATAGCTATAATTAAATTCTTTATCACCAACTTGAACAATCTTACATCTGTGTTCCTTAGCAATATTCAGAGTGTTGTCTGTAGAATTGTTATCAACAACAATAACCTCATAATTAGAATGGTTTTGTTTTGACACAGCATAAAGGCAATTGGCAATCCATTTCTCTTCATTCTTTGTGCGTATAATTATGGATATCATGGTTCAATATACCCAAAAGTGAGTACACTCCCCTTTTTCAAGTCATGAATGGCTCTCTTACCAACCATTTCAGCAACCAATCTTGGCGAGATCCCATCATCTGTTGAAAGATCAATCCCTAGCATCTTTTTGTTAATAATTGTACCAGCTTTTATGTCTTTGATAACAATTATTGATCCTTTATCACCTTTTATATTTGTTTTACTCATTGTTTAACTCATCAATTGATCACTTAAGACTTCTTAATACTCTTATGTATTGCATTCAAATCAGCAACCAATTCTTCAAATGTTCTCAGATCAATATGTTGTAATGAATCACTATGGGCCTTGTCTGGCTCTGGGTGGATCTCTATTAACAAACCATCTGCTCCAGCAGCAATTGCTGCCCTTGAAAGGGATGGAACATAATCTCTAACCCCAGCACTATGGCTTGGATCCAAGATAATTGGCAAATGGGTATATCTTTTTACAGCCGGAACAACAGTAATATCTAGAGCCCACCTAGCATTAGGGTCATGTGTGTATGGCACTGCTACCCCCCTCTCACACAGGATTACCTTTTCATTACCATGAGCCATCAACCACTCAGCAGCTCCTAGAAATTCTCTCAAGCTTGCACCAGGATGTCTTTTGAGCAAAATAGGTTTACCTGTTTCTGCAATGTCTACCAAAAAATCATAATTTTGCATATTTCTTGCACCTATTTGTATAATGTCTATGTAATCAACAGCTTCTTTTATCTGACTACTGTTCATTATTTCAGTTACAGTATTGAGATCATACTTCTTTTTTATTTTTTGCAATATCTTTAGCCCCTCTAATCCCATACCTGCGTTAGCATAGGGGAAAGTACATGGTTTATAAACACCAGCTCTTAGAAAATCAATATTGTTCTTTTTTAGAGATTCTGCTATCTTAGTCATCTGTTCCATACTCTCCACACGGCAAGGTCCAGCAATAATGGTTGGTTTTTCTCCTCCGATTACTTTATCCCCAATGACAATCCTACTTTTGTGATTTTTAGATTTCTTGGCAACCAACTTCAATTTATTTTTTAAATCGTCTTGACTTATATCTTTCATTTTTACCTCTAGGAAACTACCCTCTTTAATGGAGGGATTATATTACTTTTACTATTTTTTACCATTGTATCACTTCCAATCAAAAGTTTCTTTGAATGTACACTTCTTACAAACAGGTATATCCTCCAATTTTTTATTCTTATGTATCTTCCTAATTGCATTCAATTTTCTCCCTCTCCAAATCTCTTCTATAGACTTCTCTTTTAGGTTCCCAATAACATTCTCTGATTCCCAGTCTCGACAGCACATTATAACCTTACCATCCCAAGTGATTATCATCCTTTGCCAAAGCTGAGGACACGCAAGCCTTCCCCTATATTCTTCTTTGGTAGTTAGTTTATTCTCTCCCTCCCCTCTGCTAGTATAATCTTGTGTAGATACTAAATCCACCTTTGGTTTCCAATATTTAATATAATCATCAATCTCATGTTTGTTGCTATCCATCTTGACCAGCTGCATCCTTATCAATGGTTTCTTCTTTTTTTTTGAGTTTCTAATCTTTATGAATTCTTCGATATTCTTCATCCCTTTCTCAAAATTGCCGCCAACCCTAATCTTCTCATATGTCTTTTTGTTGAACGCATCAAATGAAAAAATGATATAATCCAACTTTGAGTCTATCAATTGCTCTGACTTCTCCTTTGTCAGTAATTGGCCATTGGTGTTTATCAACACCTCTAAAACCCCTTTGTCTTTTGCATATCTGATCATCTGTGGTAATTTAGGGTGCATCAATGGCTCTCCGCGCCAATTCAGTTTTACTGAGCAAAGCCCTTTTTTCACCCCCTCATCAATAATCCTTTTATAAAAACCAAAATCTATGAAACCAAGGGATTTTCTAAACTCAGGTGTAGGGTTGCTATGGGGACACATCACACACCTAAGATTACAGGTATTAGTGCTCTCTATATCTAGATGTGTTGGAAAGCTAGTTACATATTTAAATTTTGGGGCCAATCTCCATTTAGCCCTATATATAGCATACCTTATTGGATGCTCTTGCTTCAAAAATTTTAGTAATGTTTTCCTAAAACCTTGCCTTTCTTTATACGCAGATTTTCTTACCATCTTCTTTCCCCATTTAGTTGATGTACTCTAAGTTGCCATCTCTAATTAGGCAAGCAGTTCCAGTAGGCTGTTTAATCTTCAAAACCTTTTCTCTCGAGTAACCCAACAATGAGCCAATAATCACTCTATTAATTGCCCTATGAGCAACAATAGCTACTGTTTCTTCTCCATTGTGTTCTTCTATTATTCTTGACAAAAAATGAGTCACCCTTTCTAATACATCTTGATAGTTTTCACCATTTGGAGATCTTACACTCCACTTGTTCTTTTCCCTTCTTACAGTAAAACCCGGTTCTATCCTCTCCACCTCCTCTTCTGTTAAGCCATCATAGTCACCCATGTTGTGCTCTCTTAATATTTTTGTATACTCAATTGGAACATTTGGGAAATACCTTGACAATATGCTTACTGTTTGGACAATTCTTCCTAAATCACTAGCATAAATCTTACTAACTGGTTTTATTCTTCCCTTTTCTACAGCTTCTTTGAGCATTTCTCCAATTTGTTTCATCTCTTCCTTACCTTTAATGGTAAGAGGTGAATCAGTTCTACTCTGATGCCTTTTTTCTACATTCAAAGCAGTTTCACCGTGCCTTATAATCAAATAATCTAACATTCCTAATCTCCCTTCACTTTCCACTTCTCATTGTTTAGCAATATCCTTGACCCTAATGGTAAATCGCAAATAACCCTATCAACCTCTATTCCATGAACTCTCAATTTGTTGATTATCTCGAAAGCCTTATGATGTGGTCTTGATGTTGTTACAATCAAATGATGCCCTTGCTCTTTGAGTTCTTTTAATCTCTTAGCCACCTCTTTTTTGATTTCAATCTCTTCAACTCCCTCTTCCTCAATCAAAAAACTGTCTAATTCACAAACAACAGTACCTTTCTCATGCATCTTGGTGGTTTGCCTTGTGATTGGCACAGGTATCTGCGTAACCTCGCTGATCTTTGGAAAGCTACCAAGGTTACCATCTGAATCACAAACCATTATCTTGTGATGAAAATTATTCAATAGCATTTGGTAAAAAAGGTTCTCACTATATGTTGTGACAATATTTCTTGCAGCCAACTCTGTTACACTTCTTCTATTTGAATCCTTTTTGATAATTCTCTCAAAACAAACATGATCAGGGGTGTTTAATAGAATAATTAGATCAAGTTTCTCAAGGATTTCCATCCCACCAAGAATATTGGATTCATAAAAAACAACACCTTTTTTAATCTCAGGTATCTTTACCCTAAACTTCTTTTTTCCGGTTTCGCGATCATAGGCATCTTCAATAACAATTGAATTACCCTTGGATAATTCACTTAAATCTTGGTATATTTTATCAAAGTCCCACCAAGTGAATTGGTTAACAGCAAGCAGATATTGAGTTAGCCCTTGTTCCCACTTCTGTTGGAAATGTAGCCTTCTTCCTAATGAATCAAGTTTGAATCTCCAATCACCAGAATAAGGTATGCTACTTATTCCATGATCTTTTAGTTGATCAGCTATCTTCTTTGTGATTATTGTTTTTCCAGCACCAGCTCTGCCGCACACACCAATAAGCATTGGCCTACCAAAAACATTCTCATACCTGCTGATTATGCTCTTAGTTATCTCCATTTAAACAACTCTTTTACCCTCTCCAAATTTTCTGGTGAACCAAACTCATACTGTTGGTGAATTGGCAAAACAAGGGTTTTCACTTTTGAAACATATGTCTTTACAATGTCAGATGTGTAATCCACCTTATCATGGGTTTTCTTTGATGCCATACCATATGTTATTGCTTTCAAAAGAATAGTGTTGTGAAAAATCCCAATTCCTGTAAATCCATTCTTGGCATCTTTTAAATCCTTGTTTTTAATCAAATCAACCACAAACCCATCTTTGATAACACCTTTGTTCCTATAAATATCCAACACATAATCTCCTTTTTTTGGGCTGCATATACACAAGGCATCAGACTCCACATTGATATAATCACTCAGCAAATAATCACAAAAAGTAACAATTGTTGGATTGTTAGAAGAGGCATGATCCAATGCAAAAACCATTGATCTACCAGGGCTTTTTAGCTCACCTTCCTTCTCTCTACTGAAATAAATGTTTAATCTTGGATACTTACCTTTGACATAGTTCTCAATCAAATCTGATCCAAAACCAACTGCAATTATTATCCTGTCTGCTATGTATTGATATTTTTGGATTAAATGATCTATTGCTCTAAACCCATCACTAATCTCTATTAATGCCTTAGGAATCCTGTCTGCCCCTGGCTTGGCGTTAGAACCAAAACCAGCAGCCAGTATTATAACATTGAATCTTTCTCCTTTAATGCTAAATGAAGGATTTGTTTTAAACATTTTCAAAGATCTCCCTTATCCTCTTCAAGTGTTCGTGATTACCAAACTCATATTGTCTGGAATATGGCTGCACTTTAGTTTTAACCTTTGATAAGTATTCTTGTGCAATATCAAAAGTATAATCAACATTATCCAAACCCTTTCTCTTAGCTGTATCATTTGCAATCTTTTTTAATAATAATGTATTGTGAAAAACACCAAGGCCTGTAAAACCATCTTGCCTGTCTTTCAAATCAGGATTTTCAATCATCCTTATTACAAAGCCGTTCTTTATTACCCCTTTGCTTTTAAGAATATCTAACACATAATCTCCTTTTTTCGGATTGCACAAACACAAACAATCTGATTCCACATCAATCTGATCTTCTAAAAGATAATCACAAAAAGTGATCAGAGTGGGCAGCTCTGGTGAAACATGATCCAAAGCAAGGGTCAATGACCTACCAGGGCTTTTGAGCTCTTCCTCCCTTTCTTTGCTAAAAATTATCTTCAATTCAGGATACTTGCCTTTTACATAATATTCAAACAAATCAACTTTGTGTGCAGTTGCTATTATTATCCTATCTGCAATATTCTGATATTTCCTAATAATATGATCTATTGCCCTAACCCCAGGAATAACCTCAATTAAGGGTTTTGGCAGGTAATCTGTTATTGGCCTAAGCCTTGAACCAACTCCTGCTGCTAGGAGTATGACATTGAACTTCTTCCTGCTTTTGCTAAATGAAGGATTATCTTTAAATGCAACCATCTTTTGCCTTACCCCCTCACTCTTGTAATAACTAGTGTAATGATTATATTTATTTAAATCTTATTATCAATAAATTAGAAACACCACTTTCAAGTAGTTATTAACACAAATTATATACCCTGGTATTTGTCTCCTCTTCCTTTTGAAGCTTGGGCTGCTGTTAATCTACCAACCTTTGGATTACCTCTTTCTCCTTTTTTAATATGATACTTTTTCCTAACATCATCTATTAAAGATTCCATAAACTCTAGTCTTGTCATGGCCTGATCAAGTGACTTTGCCTGCTTAACCCATTTCCTCTTCTTCATTTTTTCAATCTCTTCATTAATACCGTAATAGAACCTTAGCTGCACCTCTCTAACATAAGGGTCATTTGCTAAAATCATATAGTGTCTCTTTATCTTGTGTTGGGTGTTTGGTATTTTCAAAATTTCTGTCATATAATCAAAAGTCTCTTCATAAAAATCAGTACCTTTGTATGGGATACATGCCAGAGCAATCGAAGAAACAACAGTACCATCAGCAACCAATGGCTTTATATTTTTAATTGTATACTCTATATCGTCCAATGAGCAATTTGGGCTAATCAGTATTATGCTGACAAAAGGAGTTATACCATATTTTCTAACCAATCGGACTCTATCATCAATTATACTAGCATCATACTTCTTGCTAAATTCGTCCAAAACATTTTGAGAAAAGGACTCAACACCTATATTTAAAACCCTAAAACCAGCCTTTGCCATCCATTTGAGCACATCCTCTCTCAGCTCATTCACCCTTGAAAAAGCTATGAACTTCAATCCCAGCTCCTTTTTTATAACATTTTTACAAAACTCTATTACCTTTGTAGGATTCATGCAGAAATCATCATCAGTGAAATAGATTGTTCTGAGTCGAGGATGCGCTTTTTTGATCATCTCTAATAGACCAATCAAATCTTGGTCAGCCATGACATCAATTATTGGCACAAATTCTTCGCAAGCTGAACCAAGCTGGTTTGTTGAAGCACAGAACTTACATCTGCTTGGACATCTATTACGTGTAAATATCCTTAATGTGTGGATTTGATCAAGCCTCTCTTCATTAAGGTCATCCTTGTATTTCTCCATGTAGAAATCCCAATAGTCTTCATAGTTTATCTTCTCCCATTCTATATTTTTTGTTATATCCCAAAACTGTTCTTTTGTCAAAGCCACAGCATTTCTCCTAAAAACAATTCCAGGTATCTTCTCAATTGGATCTCCATTGGCAATCCTCAAAATAGGGAACTCTCCTTCACCAATCAGCACAATCTTACAAGGGCTCTTATCAAGAATTGTCTGATAATTGAATTGTGCCTCAATACCACCAGCAACAAGCAAAGCACCTGGACAAAGTTTTTTGGCAAGGTACATATTGGTTATATCATTTAACAAACTATCCTCAAGTATAGAAAAACCGATTATATCCCATTTTTTCTCTTTTAGTTTCTCCTCAAAACTTTTTCCCTTTCCAGAAACAATGTGGAGGTTTGAGTCATAGTATTCTGCATAGTGTTTGTTTGCATTAAGAAATCCAGCCATACGCAGCACACCAATAGGTGGTGCAAGCCATTTAACCTCTGCCATCTCTTTATTGCTTGTAGGGCCTACTAACAATATTTTCTTTGGTTTCATAAATCCCCCCTTGCTTAGAATAAGAATCACTTTTTAAACTTTGCTAATCTCCTTAGCTTTTCAAACATTTTAAAAGTTAAATTTAAATACTTAACAGAAAATCAATAAAAAAATCGCAATTGGTTTATCAGGGGGTTTGTATTCAAGATGAAAATCGTTTTTTATTCAGCAAAAATGCCTTCAACAAGATCCTATCATTCTCCTTTGGGGATTGGTTATTTGGCAGCATATCTAAAAAAAGAGCAAAAGGACATCATCGTTGTTATAGCTGAAAACCACAAAGATGTTATCAAAGAAAAACCAGACATTCTGGCTGTTAGTTCACTTAGTTTAACAATCTATGATGCAATAGAACTCTCTAAAAAGATTAAATCTTTGTTTCCTAATACTATCACAATATTAGGAGGATATCATATGACTCTTCTTCCCCATAAGTTACCTAAAACCTTTGATATAGGAGTGATTGGAGAAGGGGAGCTCACCCTTTTAGAACTAGTGCAATTGATTAAAACCAAACCATTAAACCCAACAAATCTAAAAAGTATAAAAGGCATATGCTTCCGTCATAATAACAAAATAGTACAAACACAACCAAGAGAGTTTATAAAAAACCTTGATTCTTTACCTCACCCAATCAGAGTGCCTTATGGGTACCCTGCTATTGTGGGAATATTTACATCACGAGGTTGTCCCTATTCCTGCTCCTATTGTGCATCCAGTTCCTTTTGGAAGAGAACATTTAGAACACACTCTGCAGAATATGTTGTTGAAGAACTTTTGGACATCATCAAAACCTTTAAACCCCACACAATCCATATTTTAGATGATCTGTTCTTGGCTGATAAAAAGCGTTTTTCAGAGCTACACAAATTGGTAATTAAAAATAACATACATAAAAAAGTGGCATTCAGAGCTTTTGTAAGGGCAAACCTAATTGACGAACCAATAGTGAAAAAGATGAAAGAGATGAACTTTGTTCTAGTTCGTTTTGGTGCAGAAACTGGCTCTGAGCCTTTATTAAAAAAATTAAAAGGAGGATCTGTCACAGTAGAAGATGGTCAGAGAGTGATTGATTTATGTTACAAATACAAGCTTCCAAGCGCAGCATCATTCATGTTTGGAACACCTGGTGAGACAAAAGAGGATCTGAAGAAAACCTATAATTTTATTAAGAAAAACAGAAAGAAGAATTTCACAATTGATGGATTCTATTTTTTAACACCCTATCCTGGCACAAAATTCTGGGATGACTACAAATCAAAAGGAAAAGTTCACGATGATATTGACTTGAGGAAATTGAATGTGCTAATCACCTCCCCTGAATTCAATTGGGATAATGTTATTTATTTAAATGAAGAGATAGACTTTGAAGAATTCAAGAAGATTATAGAAAAGTTTAGACAGGATTTCTTGGACAGCAACTTTATTAAAATAATCTATCTTTTAACCAAATTTTCATTGCCAAGAAGAATTATAGGTGTGGGCGTTAGATGGAGAAGACACATTCTAAACAAGTTGAACCGCGTTGAGGAATCTTAATACAAATCCCCTCTTATCTTTAACTCTTGCCTATTATATTTTGTTTGAACTTTGCTAATCTCTTTGATTTTCTAACAAACCCTGGTATTAAATAATAACTTTTGATCAATACATATGATCTTATCTGATTCAAATACGGTCTTTTGTTTTTGGTAAGAATCCATCTCACATAACTAAAAACTGTACCAACAGGGGGATTGTTATCAGATAGGAATATCTGCTCACTCTTCATATAATTCTCCCTTTTAAACTCCTTTGCAAAGCTAACATGCCCCCAACAAAAAACTCTGCATCCAGTAGCTAAAGCAAAAACAAGGCCACCAGATTCTCCTCCAATTGCAAGAACTGATTGTTTCAAAGCCGCTAACTGTATATCCAGTCTATCTTCTGGTTTAATGTTGATTAGATCAATACAACCTTTTGGTACCCCTTCTGTGAAGTATGCTCCACCTGGTTCACCAAAAATAGCAATCTTAAATGAGGGAAATTTTGATTGCAAATCCTCAATTAGCTCTTCATACTTTTCATTGCTCCAGTTTTTATCAGGCCTTCTTGCAATGCGGCATCTGGGAAAAACTGCAATAATTTTTTGTTTAGGATTAACAACCTTCTTAAGCAAGTTAATCCCACTGTTTGTTGGTTGAAGATGTTCTAATATCTGCTTTTCATAAGGTATAAAATAACTAACAAACTCCTCATCTGATTTTGGGTTCTTTGGAATAAACGTTCCATATAATGCTCTGTTCTCAGGATCTTTTATCAATTTCCAAGGAGAAACAAAAACAGTATCTGCTGGCAATTTCTCTTTTATTTCTTTAACAACCTTTTTAAGACGAGGCAAAACATCAACTAAGTCAGCCTTTTTATTAGGTTTCGGAAGTCCATTAATCCAATTATCAGTATGATAGGCTCTAGATGAGATTGCATCCTTGAGAAACCATTTTGGCAATGACCAGAACTCATTAACATCAGGATATAAAGGATTCCTACCAGGAAAACTACAAGCTATCTTGCGATACATCTTGTATTTCCCTCTACACAATTTTTTAACCCAACCCTGCCAGTACAATATTTCCCAGCCAAATTCACCAACAAATGGACCAAAAAACACAGTTTTCTTGTTTTTTCTCATAGTTATCAAAACACAAAAATAATCTTCTTTTAGGTTTCTATTTTAACTTATAAATATTTCTAACAATCAAGAGATTTAAAGATTTCCGAAAACCTTAAAAATCAAGCAACCCTTTCCTTTGTGCTGTGTATGGGATTACTAGAATCAACTACAAAGATACCAAAGTCAAGGATTATCAAAATACTGATATTTAACATGGAGATCTATTGCTATAAAGAACTATGAAAATACTCATTACTCATGAACTATTCCTACCAGATTTTGCTGGAGGTGGTGAAAAATTAGTTTATGAGATGGCAAAAGGGCTGAAAAAAGCCGGTCATGAGGTCAGAATTCTCACAACAGGAAATCCAAAAATAAAATATTATGAGGACATACCAACAATTCGCATCCCAATTCATAGGTATCTCATGAATTTTGCGTTTCTTAGAATACTAAGAGAGGCCAGATGGGCAGATATTATTCAGACAAGCACCTATA
This sequence comes from uncultured Methanosarcinales archaeon, assembly GCA_964354685.1. Taxonomy (GTDB): domain Archaea; phylum Nanobdellota; class Nanobdellia; order Woesearchaeales; family JAGVZT01; genus CAYHAM01. The sequence goes on along the minus strand of CAYHAM010000004.1, from coordinate 78,637 downwards.
ATGCTTGTTTGCCCTCATGGATGGCTGGAAAGATTCTAAGGAAGCCTGTTGTTTGCCTTATCATGTCATACTGGGGCAGGACTTGGTTTGAGATTAGAGGCATAATTTTTGGAGCGCTATCTATGCTTATTGAAAATCTACAGGTAAACAGGTCTTATGATAAGGTTATTTATCTAAGTGATTTTTCAAAGGAATTTGCCAGAAAAAATAGATTACCATTAAAAAATGCTGTGGTAATCAGCCCAGGGCTTGAGCTTGAGAATTACAAACCACTTGAAAAAGAAGATTTTGTTCTTTTCAGTGCAAGGTTTTCAAAGCAAAAAGGTGTATATGACTGCATTAAAGTGGCAAGAAAATTGCCCAATATAAAATTTGTGATGATGGGGTGGGGTGAGGAGGAATCAAATCTAAGGAAAATTGCCCCTTCCAATGTGCATTTTTCAAATTTAACATTGAAAGATGGAAAAAAATTTTTTGAACAATATAGCCATGCTCCATTATTCTTTCTTCCTTCCCGCGCAGAAACCTTTGGATTTGTTCTTGTTGAGGCAATGGCGTCTGGATGCGCAATAGTTTCCACTATTCCCTTAGGCTATGAGGGATATGTTGTGGGTTCAGGCGATGTTGATAGCATGGATAAAAAAATAAGGGAATTGATGGCTGACAGGAAAAAGATGCTTCTTATGGGCAAGCATAATACCAATCTTGCTAAAAAATATACTTGGAACAATTTCATCAAAAGGCTGCTGACAGAGTATCAAAAACTGAAAACATAATCTTTAAATAGCCAGCAAAATTATAAGTCAACATGGAGTGGAAAAAGCAAAGGGTTTTTGTTACAGGAGCAGATGGATTTATCGGTGGCTGGATTGCCAAGACACTGGTAGATAAAGGTGCAGATGTTATAGTGATAATACGGGATGAAAAAATCAACTCTTCTCTTGATTTGCACAATATAAAAGATAAGGTGACTATCGTAAAGGGTGATATAAAGGATTATGATTTGATGAAAAGGATTTTTAATGAATATGAAATCAATTACTGCTTCCATCTTGCTGCCCAGGCCTTAGTAACCATTGCTAATAGGTCTCCGATTTCCACTTTTGAGACTAATGTGCAGGGCACATGGAGCATCTTGGAGGCAATCAGAGTTGTAAATTTCAAGGGTTTTAAAGGCATTGTTGTTGCTTCTTCAGACAAGGCTTATGGCATTCATGCCAAATTGCCATATACAGAAGAAAGTGAGCTAAAGGGTATTTTCCCTTATGACGCTTCCAAAGTATGTGCAGATATAATTTCTCGCTCTTATTTTAAAACATATGGTGTTCCAGTAGCTGTTACTAGAAATGCTAATACATATGGTGGAGCTGATATGAATTTCAGCCGCATAATCCCAGATACTATACGCTGCCTCATTGAAAAAAAACAGCTGATTATCAGGAGTGATGGCACTCCTGAAAGGGATTATATATATGTTGAAGATGCTGTGGCAGGTTATTTGACACTGGCAGAAAACATAGAAAAGGTTGCTGGTCAGGCATTCAACTTTTCTTCTGGTCATCCTATTAGTGTCCTGGCGCTAATAAAAAAGATTTCTGAAGTTTTCGGAAAAAAATTAGATTATAAATTAGTAGGAGATGCAAAAGGCGAAATCGATGTCCAATATTTGTCTAACGAAAAGGCAAAAAAAATCCTTGGCTGGGCTCCTAAGTATAGCATGGAGCAGGGGCTCAAAAAGACCATTGAATGGTACAGTAAATTTTATGGTAGATAATACTACAGCCAAGGTATTTTTCCAGAATTAAATATGTTATTGAATTCAACTGCATCCTTGCTTGTGTTCATGCATTTCCAAAAACCATCAAATTTATATGCTGCCACTTGCTTTTTAGAAGCAAGTTTCTTCAATACCTCATCTTCCAGCTCGCCTTCAGTTAGGTAATCAAATATCTTATTGCTGCACACAAAAAAACCGCCGTTTACCCAATAATTGGGTATCCTTGGCTTTTCGCTGAATGAGTAAACCTCATCCTTGTCATTTATCTCTAAAACACCAAATTGCGAATATAAGGGTATGGCAGTTAAGGTAATTATTTTCTTTTTTCGTATGTGAAACTCCAGCACCTTATTTACTTTAACTGCTGACAAATCATCGCCATAGCTCAAAAAGAAGTTTTCAGTTTTTATCAATCCCTTCACTTTCTTTATTCTTTCAGATTTTTTAGTATCAAGACCTGTATTCACAAAACTGATTTTCCAGCCAGGCTCTTTATTCTTTTCAAAGTATTGCTCAATTCTGTTTGCCATGTGGCCTAAGCAAAGAATAAAATTGGTGTGCCCTTCTGAAGCATACTTCTTCATTAAATGCCATAGCACTGCTTTGCCCCCTATCTCTATCAACGTCTTTGGGATTTCTGAGGTCAGAGGCCACATCCTTGTGCCCTTGCCTCCACATAGGATAACAACCGGCAAATCATCTTTCATAAAACAGCGTGAATTTATGTAAATTTATAAACATTGCGCAATAATTAACAAATTAGTTTTGCTGGATGTAATGGTAAGGGCAAGAAGGTTTGTATTTAACAAATATACCAATATTTCTCGTTCCGTTACATGAAAATTAACTTTTTAAAAAAATAGCTTTAATTTTATAAGATTATTTCATGCGAAGGTTATTTTTTTGCGAGTAATTTATTGCATATTATTTAATATGAACTCATTTAGTTGCAAAATATCTATGCTCTCCATCTCCATATATTAATTTAAAATATGGCGATGCCATAACATTAGGGTTATCTAAATCAGTTTCCCTTTTACTTAGCAATTTCACCGGATTTTTAAATCCGACGGTTTCAATATAGTGTAGGATTTGCTTGGTTGTTGTGTGCTCTTCTTTTGGTACATACCAGTTATCGGCAAAGATAAACCTGTTGCTTGGCATTCCTATCAATTCTAATACTTTCATGGAATAAGTCTGCGGAATCTTTTTCATAAATTTGTTCATTCTTTTTCTGGAATACCAGAATATTCCTCCTGCACCATATATATAAATAAAGGCCTTGCTCCCTGGTTTTAAAACCCGGTATATCTCTTTAATTCCTTTTTCTATACTTTCTGTGTGGTGTAAAACACCATTACAAAAAACAAAATCAAAAGTATTATCCTTAAATTGCGTATTTAAAACATTGGCTTTAATGAATTTTATATTTTTAATTTTTAACAATTTTGATATCTCTATTGCTTTGTTTAGGCTGTCTTCATGTAAATCTACTGCGTAAACCATTTTAGCTTTAGTAATCATTGCTAAACACATAGCATATCTTCCGCTTCCTGTTCCTAAATCTAGTATAATTTTATCCTTATAATCTGTAAAATTTACATTTCCAGAAAATCTCTCGTCCATTATATGCAGCGTTTCTTCTTTGAACATATCAAGTTTAAACTTGTCCCATAACATTCCATATACTTCTTCTATCTTTTCAAAGCTTCTAAATTTATTTGATGCATTAAAATAAGAATTAATTTTTTCTCCTGATTCCAAGAACTCAGTGCAGTTATCTATAACTGTGCTTATTCTTTTTACATGATTCTCTTTAATATGAAAAGGTAGGTATATATCTGCTGGGAATATGTTCCTAAAATATTCATGCATAGCAATAACCATCAACCATGGTTTTGTTGGTATCTCCCTTTCAGCCAAATGAAAAAACAAATCTACTTTTTCTTTTAATACTTTATATTCCATTCTTATCATCTCCTTTACCTTTTTTATAATATCCTAAAATTTGTACATATTTCCAAACATAAGGTAGCCTATTGTCAGGTATATCGATAAAATCTCCTATTTTCATATTCTTGTGTAATATATCTTTTCTCCCGATTAAACTGGCTAATTTCATAGGTTTATCATTTACCATTTTAATCATGACTGTATAATTACCATCTACAACATCCATATATTTACCAATTATTTTAACCCGATACATTTTTACCTTAATAAGCAATACATGATTAAAAAAATCTATTAAATGGATTGGCGTTATCTACCCCCTACACCTAGAAAGTAGCGACTTCTATTTAAGGATTTTGTTAGGTAGGGCCCATCTTAGTCTCGATAAATGTGTAAATTAATAAGCTTTTATCCTAATTAGTCCGGATATCTGGGATTTTCGTAGATAAAAATGATACTAAACCTAGTTAAACATGTTAAGTGTTTGTGATAACACCTAATTATAATTATATAGCCATATTATCGTAAAGTTTACCGAAATCCTTAAAAAGCCATGGTTATTAAATGTTTTTTCATGTGCGGGATATTGGGTTTACATCACAACAATTGGAATATGGACTATAATAAGGTCATACAGTTACTAAAGCATAGAGGCCCTGATAATTGTGATTATTTGGATGATAATAATTTATTGTTGGTGCATAATAGACTGTCAATAATCGACTTGAGTGATGCAGCAAACCAACCAATGACTGATGATGAAACAGGGAATGTGATAATCTTTAACGGAGAAATTTATAATTATAAAGAACTAAAAAAAGAATACAAAAACATAAATTGGAAAACAAACTCTGACACAGAGGTAATTCTTAAATTATATAATCACCTTGGAAAGGGGTTTGTTGAAAAGCTAAATGGTATGTTTGCATTTGCAATTTTAGACAAAAAGCTAAACAAGATATTACTATATCGAGACAGGTTTGGAATAAAACCACTATATTATTCCAAGTTTGGAGATGAATTTGCTTTCTCCTCAGAACTCAGGGGTATTTTGTATTTTAATAAGCCTCCATTAAATCTTGAAACAGTATACAACTATCTGGAGTTTGGGCTTTGTTATGGCAAAGAAACATTTTTTGAGAATATTTACTCTTTGGATCCAGCACATTTTTTAGAATATGATATCACTACCAAAAACTTTAGATTAGTTGAATACTGGCGAGTGCCAGATTACGAGTATGATCCTGAACTCTCTGAACAAGAGGCCATAGACAAAACATACTACTTGTTGGAGAAGGCTGTTAAGTTAAATTTAGTGAGTGATGTTGAGGTTGCTGTTAGCCTGAGTAGTGGTAATGATTCAGCTTCTTTATTTAGATTAGTCTATAAGTTAAATAAAAGGATGAAGGTCTTCACCTATGGCTATGATGAAGAAGAGTATGATGAAGTAAGAAAAATAAAGGAAAATCTAGATCTGTCAGGAGTTGATTTCTTCCCCGTTTATCTAAAGAAGGAAAACATGCTCTCTTGCTTGAAAGAAGCAGTTGAAATATTTGAAATGCCTATTGGTGGTTTGGGCACGGTTTCAGCATATAATATGATGAAAGAGGTTCGCAGGCAGAGAATCAAAGTTATGCTGACTGGTGAGGGGGCTGATGAAATCTTTGGTGGATACCAATATTATTATCCAGCCTTCTTTTTTGATATTCAGAATGATGAAGAGCTTTTAAAAAAAGAACTTGGATTTTATTCAAGAAATCATAACGTGGATATCAAACCATTTTCTAAGGAGTACTATAATCTTTTAAGGTCATTGCAAAGCAAAGTGGCTTTTGCCAGTGATGGCACAATACCAATGCAGACCCACACAAGCAAGTCTCTTAAGAAAAAATTCAGTGGTAAGGTTGATGATAACAAAGTAAGATTTTTTGCAAGTAAGCTTAAAGAAGTAATGTACACTGATCTAACTTTTAGAAAAATACCAAAGTTATTGCATTTCCAAGACAGGGCCGGAATGGCAAATAGTGTTGAAACAAGAGTTCCATTCCTTGATCACCATCTTGTGAGTTTCTTGTACTCATTACCACCAAAATTCAAAATCAGAAATGGTGAAAACAAATTCCTCTTAAGAAGGATCCTAAAAGATATTTTTGGGATAACTGAAAAAAGAAAGACTAAACATTATATTTCAGCTCCACAAAGAGAGTGGTTGAAAGATCCTAAGATTAGGGATGAGATTCTCAAGACTGTAAAAAACGGTGTGTTGGTAAAAAATAATCTCATTGATTTCAAAAGATTTGAGAAGGATTACATAGAATACTCTAAAAGCCCTGAGCTTGGTAACTCTTTCTTTGCATGGAAAATAATCAACTTAGAATACTTGCTTCAGAATTGGATCAATTAACAAACAATTAAACAAAATTATTTAACTAGTTTGTAAATGAGATTAGCAATCCTTTCATAAGCCTTGCCATCAACCTTGTAGAAAAAGTATTCTTCATATCCCTTCTGTTTTTGCATAACCATTTTGAGGAATTCTCTATCTTTAAATAATCTGCCAATTGTTTTTGCAAGATCAGTTGTTTTGCTTCCAATAATCAAAGCATTGTTCTCTGTTGTGAGATCATAGTCTGTTATGACAATCTCATCAAGCAAATCCATACAAATCACAGGTTTGTTGTAGATCAAGGAATTTAGGATAACACTTGAACGAAATGTGACAACAACATCACTCTTTCTAATAAACTCATTAGTTTTACCCTCTTTTGTTATCAGAATGTTTTTAATCTTCAAAGAGCTAGCGATTTTCTTATACTCTTCAATATGATTTTCTGCGGGATGAAGCTTAACAACAATAGGAACATTTAAACGACTAATGTCCTTCAGATACTTTTTCATAGAATCAAAGTACAAATCTTTAGAAACAATGTTCTTCTCTACTGCAGCTTGAGTTAGGAAGAGAATTGATTTCCCTTCACTATCCTTCTTTTTGTAAATGCTAACTTTTAAGTCATCCATTATCAAGGCACCTGTCTTGTGAATATTCTTTTTTAGTGCACCTCTTTTAATCATATCATCCTCTTGGTTTTGGCCGAACACAGCAAACTTAGCCTTTTTTAAGAAAAACCAGTCAGAACCAAACGTAGAAGTGTATCCATGTGAGCTGAACAATGAGAGAATGCCCTCTTTGTTAGCAGCTGCTAGAGCACAACGATCAAGCAAGGTGCCACCTCCTGTCAAAAAAATCAGTTTTATGTCATATTTTTTTATAATTTCTCTAAAAGTTTCATAATATAAATATGTCAAGAAAAGGAATTCATATGAGAAAAGGATATCTAAGTGATACATTATGTAATCATAATTTTTTATTATTTTATCCTTGTTCTTAATCGATTTCCACTTTTCGTGGGTATTTTTTGCCATCCTCTTAACCATCTTTTTGTCCACATCTCTCATAAACCCATATATCATGTTTGGATATCTCAAATTTTTTGGTGAAAAATTTGATAAAGGATCAACAACCAAAACAAGGCTATTCACTTTTTTGTCATCCTTTAACTTATGGAGTAGTTTTTGTATTCTTGAAATCTTCTCTAGTTTAGCATCTTGTACATAATTAGTATAAGTTAGGAAAAGAACATTTTTATCCCTATTTTGAAATGTGTTTCTTTTCTCAGAAACAATCTGTTTCACTTGTTCGTTCATTTTAATGAACTTTCTTAAGAAAAATGAGTTAATAGAGATGTATCCTTTTTTATATAAAGAAATCTTTTCCTTTTTTTGAATCTGTTTTTTTATCTCCAAAAGAGAGGCAAGAGGATATCGCAACATCCCTAGGAATAAATACGGTTTGTAGAACCACCACAAGGGAACTCCATCTATGTTTAGCAAATCATCAAAAGTTTTGTCTTTAGAAACATTTGCTTTAGACCAATAATTCAATGAATTTAACCAATCCTCCTCACTTGATTTCTTCTTATCCAATTTCTAAACCCCTTATCCAGATTGAGTTACTCTCTTGATCTAATATTTAGATATTGAATAAACATTGTCCCAACCCAAAAAATATTTCCAAAAACTGCAAAAAAACCAAGAGCCAATACAGGCTTGTTAACAAACACACACAGTGGCAAAAAGACATAAAAGAAAGAAGAGCCATATGCATACCTTAGGAAATCAAGTTTGCTGCTCTTGCCTATCTTCATTGGTTTGAAATCTCTAACAATATCATACTTGTAATAATAAATAAACATGCATTGCATAGGGTATGCAATTGCTGCCAACATTCCCAAAGCAAGAGCTAGCTTTGTGCCAATACCAATTGCCAGGCAAATAATTATAACTTCTGTTCTAATATAACCAGTCACACTATCCAACCATCTTCCCAAATCACTTTGCATCCCTCTCATCCTTGCAACCTCTCCATCAACCTGGTCAAAGATCTGACTCAGAAATGCCAATATGCCTCCAATCACCAAGCTGGTGTAGTCAGCTTTTAGAAAAAAATACCCTGCAATTAATGCTATAATAAAACTAAAAATAGTAATTGTGTTAGGAGTTATGTTAGTATATTTGGCTAAGGGTTTTGAGATTAACATAGATAGCCATCTAAACATCCTATCTGATAGCTCTAAATTGCTCTTAAGAGCTTGCTTTGAATTATATCTCTTTTCCATTCTTTTGGGAAATATTTTTTATACTTTTTAAAACTTTCTTTAACCAATCACAATTGTATCAGCCAAACACCTTCTTTGCTTTTTTTAAGCCATCTGGAAAATCAATGTCAATAAACTGAGCATTTTTTATATCATAAGCTGAAACTGTTTCTTTATTTCTTATTAAATTATCAATCACTTCTATCAAAGATGCATGAAGGCCAACTCTTGCAACATTGTTTAATTCTTTTCTAAGCTTTTTAGCTCCTCTTTTTGAAAACCTTGTAATACCAATAAACTCTCCATTTGCTTCATTCACCCTTACCTTGCTCACCTTTGTTATAATACTACCCATCTCAACAACCTTTTCTGCCTCATCTCTTAATCCATCCTTCTTAATAGCAAGACAAATATCCCCTTTGCTTTTAAACAAACCATTGATTATCTCTGGATCAAACAAAACATCTGAATACAAAAGGACAAAATCCTCTTTTAATTCATCTTTAGCAACCCACAAAGTGAGTGCTATACCTGAAACTGTATAAAATGGATTAAATAAAGTTCTTATTCCAAGGCTCTCACAGTGCTTTTCTAATTTTTCTGATAAATATCCTGTAATCACAGTTATCTCATTGATACCTGACTTCTTAATAAGATCAATCTGTCTTTCTAAGATGGTTTTCTTACCAACCTTTAACATAGATTGAGGAGTATCTTTAGTCAAAGGCAACAACCTTGTTGCTTTTCCTGCTGCCAAAATAATTGCTTTCATTTTATTCCATATAAGTACTGAATCTTTATAATTCTTTTTATACTCCTTCCAAAGGTTCTAATTTAACTATCCTTTTCCTAATATATGCACTAAACCTATCAATCAATGTGACTATTGTCACCATAATAATTAATATAGTTAAAACCTCTTGATTTCTGAAAAGCCTCATGCTTGTTATTAACTCCATACCAATACCACCAGCACCAACCAGACCCAAAACAGTTGCTGCCCTGAAATTGTTCTCAAGATAATACAACATATAATTGATAAACAATGGTTTTACTTGTGGAAGAATTCCTCTCACTATAACCTGAATCTTGTTTGCACCTGTTGACACAATTGCCTTAATTATCTCAGGGTCTACAGTTTCTATTGACTCAGAAAAATACCTGCCTAAAGCACCAGTAACATGCGCAGCCAAAGCCAGAACTCCTGGGAAGGGTCCAAGACCAACCATTGAAACAAAGATAAGCCCCCACACAATCTCGTTTATACCTCTACATGCATCAAAAAAAGTCCTCACAGTGTGATACACAATTTTATTTGGCATGATATTCCTTGCAGCCAGAAAAGACAAAGGCAATGCTATCACAGCCCCTAAAGTAGAGCCAACAATAGCCATCTGCAATGTCTCAACAGCTTTCAAGAGAAATCTCCCAAGGTTGCTTATGTCAGGGGGGAACATCCTCTTAATAAAATCAACCATAAAAGGAATACCCTTGGCAAAATCAGTAGGGCTTATATTAGTTCCACTAATAGCCCAGTAATAGATAATCACAATCAATATACCTATAAAAAAACTCTTGTACTTTTTCAAAAATTTTTTATATTTTTTTAACTTCATTTCTAAAATCCTGTCTTGCCATAGAGATACCAATCTCTTGTTTTTCCATAAATGTCAACAATGTCCTTTTCTGTTAAGTCAACAGGTTTACCATCAAAAACAATTTCTCCCTCTCGCATCCCAATAATTCTTGAGCCATACCTCTTTGCAAAATCAAGAAAGTGTAAGCTGCTAACAAGAGTAATGTTCTCTTCCTTGCATATACCCTTTAACAAATCCATAATCTCTTTCATCAACTTTGGATCAAGGTTAGAAACTGGCTCATCTGCAAGGATTATCTTTGGCTCTTGTGACAATGCCCTTGCAATGGCAACCCTTTGTTTTTGGCCACCACTCAAGTTTGCGACTCTCTCATATCTGTACTTTATTAAACCAACTCTCCTAAGGTTCTCCTTGGCTACAATGTGATCATTCTTGCTAAATCTCCCAAACACTGTATTGAAGAAGTGGTTGTGTCTTAACCTTCCATTTAAAACATTGTTGAGAACAGTTTCTCTTTCAATAATATTAAAATTCTGGAAAATCATCCCAATCTCCCCCCTTATCTTCTCTGCTTCTCTCAAATCACAATTAATTATATCCTTACCATTTACAAAAACTTTACCTGATGTCGGTTCAATCAATCGATTTATACATTTAAGCAAGGTTGATTTACCAGAACCACTAGAACCAATTATCACCACACTTTCACCTTTCTTAATATGAAGATCAATATTCTTTATGGCCTCCTCATTTCTGTTCTTGTATGTGTGGCTCAAGTTTTTTATTTTGATCATTTTTCTCCTACCAATATAAGATTCTTAACATCTATCAAACAATCAGCATTTACTATTTTCATATTATATGCTCTTTTGAATGTATCAGAACCTGTAACATGTATCTTAAATATTTTATCTTGCCTGTTTCTTTGCAAACCACTATTCAAAAGCCATTCCCTAACACTAAACTCTTTCATTATGTGTGTAAACACATTGATATTTTTGAACCCTGATCTTCTCATCAGGTCTATCAAATCCTCTTCCAAGAAAGTTAACCTCTTCTCTTTTAGTTTGAATATATTTATGTAATCTTCCTTAACTTCAGGAACTGGTGGCACACCCTCTGACAAAACCATCTTTCCTCCTTTTTTTAACAATCTGTAGCATTCATCCATTGCTCCTTGGGTATCCTCAATGATGTGATGGAAAACCAATCTAGCTGTTACTTTATCAAAGACATTTTCGTGAAATATAGGATCCCTTATGTCTCTTCTGATAAAATACTTGTTGCCTTCCCAGTTACTATGCTCAAGCATATGTTGAGATATATCTAACCCAACAACTTTATCTACTAATGGAGCCAAAGCATGGGCTATCACACCAGTGCCAGTTCCAACATCAAGAACAATATCATTCTTATTGAAATCAGTAGCAGACACAAATGCTTCAAGATAGGTTGGCTCATTCACCCATTTAAGATTGTTGTATTTCTGGGATCTTATTTTCCAAAACTCTTCTTGATTCATTTTTCAATCTCAAAAAACAATAACAATAAAAACAAAAAAATTATTTGTTAGCCGCCTTTGCACTAGTAACATCCATCCCCAGTGTCTCTGCAGTCTCCCTGATAATGTCATAGTCACTGTCAGACACTTTTTGGTATCTGGCAATATCGCCCCAACCACTAACCTGGTGGAGGGTTTGCTCATCCATTGCTATCAAAGCATCCTGAATCTTTTGCTTCAACTCTGTTGGCAGATCACCTCTCACCACAATTGGTGAACCAGGAATAGGTTCAGAAGTGTAAATTATCTTATTTATCTCTGGATCAATTTCCCCAGCTTCCACCATTCTGTCATATGAGTTATCACTATCTACACCAGCATCCACATTCCCATTTGCAACTGCATACTCAACTGCATTGTGAGTTCCCGCATAATAGCTCATACTAAAATCATTGTCAGGGTCTATACCATTATCTATTAGCATCTTTCTTGGAATAAGATTGCCTGAAGTTGAAGCAGGATCAACAAAAGCAAAGCTCTTTCCCTTCAAATCTTCCAAAGTTTCTATTCCACTGTCTGCCCTTGTGATAATAATTGAATGGTAATCTGACCTGCCATCACTCCTTCTAACTCCATTCACAATAGCCTCTGCCCCAGCCACATTTGCAGCAATAACATATGAAAATGGTCCAAACCATGCCATGTCAATATGCTTTGACCTCATTGCCTCAATTGCAGCTGTATAATCTGAAGTCACCATTATTTCAACAGGAATGCCTAACTCTTCAGACAAATATTCCTTAATGGGTTCATAATCTCTTAGCATCTCTTCTGCATCATCTGCTGGTATTAATCCCATGCGCAGCACTTCTATTTCTCCACCTTGATTTGTTGTGTCTGTTCCTCCTTGGCATCCAGCCAAGATTATTGCCATGCATACTAGCAATACTAATATGCTCTTTGTTCTCATTTCTTACCACCCCGTTTTTGTTTTATCAAATCTTTTGGTATTTTTCCACCAAGCCTTTGATAATCTTGAACAGTATCAAACTCGGCCCAGTTTTTCTTAATCAAAACACAGTGTATATCCTCTCCATGATCAATCATCTCTTGGAAAATATCAGTTATATAAAATTTTTGCCACTCCTTTGTATTTTGATAAGAGTCAGTCATCTCCAATGTTGAATTTAATCTGTCAAAATGCTTTAAAAAATCCTTTATTCCTTGTGGAGTAAATTTCCACAAACCAATAAACTCTCCTTGTTTGTGTTTTGGTGTGTTGTGAGTGAATATGTGCTTGCCAATCTTCAACATCCTCTTGTTATCATTCATAATAACATTCTCTGCCTCTTCAATTGGATGATCAGTTCTTCCATCATAATAATCATGCCAATCAGTATCAACAATAGATGCAATAGCCTTATTTGATCTCAACAATGCTTCAACAACAGATTCATTGTACCAAATATCAGAATAAGTCACAACAACATCTTCTCTCTTTTTCATTGCCTCTTCTAGTTTTGGTCTTGCAAACATCAGAGAATGAAGAATATTATTGTTCCAGAAATTAGTGTTCTCAAAATATGTTACGTTAGAAAAACTTATTTTTTCTTTTTTATAACCTCTAATAACAGATATGTCATCTATCTTATTCTTCCTAAAAAGTTCTATTGTGTTTTGGATAATTGGTTTTCCATTTATCTCCAACATGCACTTTGGCTTGTCCTTAGTTAAAGCTCTTAGCCTTTTGCTCGGACCTGCTGCAATTATTATTGCTTTTATGATCAACCACCTTTCTTGCTCTTTTTTCCATGCACCTTGAAAATCTTTTTTACAATATTGTCTGTTGATAATTTTTCATAAAACGGAGGTTGTACAACCTCTCCACCAGATTTTTTTACATACTCTTCTCCAGGAACCTCTTCCCAATCAGAGCCATGCACAAGAATCAGCTTTGCATCTTTAAATTGTTCATGTATCTTTTTTAAGTTATCAGTAGGATCCTTGTTATTTTGCGTCATAACCATGTCCACACATCTAAGAGAAGAAACAATAGATTTCCTCTCTTTGAAATCAGCAACAGGCTCTCCTTTGTATGTTTTTATAGCATCATTGGTCAAAACACCACAAACATGAAAATCTCCTAGCTCATTAGCATTCTGTAACAATCTTAGATGCCCATAGTGAAATAAATCACCAGTCACATAAGAATAAACAATAGTTTTAATCTTCTCTTTCTCAATGCTAACAATATCTCCGTCCTTGATTCCAGAGTTCTTTGGTATTGTAACACATAACTGTCCATTAGATTTGTTTAGCCACACCACTTTTTTCATGCAGCCATCACCTCACAACCACTAGTGACACTAGTAAAATATACTTATTTATATATCTTTCGCTTTAGAACTTGTTATATAGTACTCTTATATTATGATACCTTATCTCATCGCTTCCATTAAAGTAAGGCACACAAAACTCAGTTACTATGGCAACTCTCATCCTAACCCTTTCTACTTGGTTTTTTTGAGTTAATAAGATAGGTTTGAGCAAAGATTGACATGGGAGTTTTCATTAACAAATTATCTAACCTGTTAATTGCTTCATAATGTTTATTAAAAAAACCATTCAACCATCTGCTTATCCTATTAACTTGGGCAGGGATCAAAAACTCTTTCTCAGCGATTATATTTTCAAACCCATGCTCCTTGAACAGACTAATAATTTGCTTTTTTGTGTACCTTTGTTCATGTCCACCAATTTTAAATGTTCTAGCCAAAAAATCATTCAACGCGTACTTGTTTGGTAGATTAAACATCAAATTCAGGCCACCAGGTTTTAATAACCTATAAACCTCCTTTAGAAAAGCCTGGTCATTGCTTGTATGCTCCATCACACCAAAAGAAATGACAACATCAAATTTATTACTTGGGAAGCTTGATTTCGTGGTATCATCTTTAATAAGCTTAATCCCTTGTTTTTTAAGTATCCTCCAAGTGCTTGATGGAGAAATATCAGAACCCTTTATTTTGATATCAGGCCTTAGTTTTTTCAACATGCTTAAAACATACCCACTTCCACAACCAACCTCCAAAACATTAGAATTCTTTGGTATAACTTCCACGCACTTTAATATCTGTTTTCTAAATCTATAAACATTTAGATTGCTTTTTAATTGATATGCTCCTCCACCTGAGTCTTTATAGTGGCTCAAAAAGATTCTGCGAATTTTATTCTCAATCTTTATTATCCTATTTATATTCCCTTTTCCGCCCATTTTTTAACCAAATCTGGGTGTGTTTATCCCCCTACTTTTAAATAATAATGAAGTTAAGAAACCTTTATATATCTTGCTCTTATTTCTTGCGCTATAATGGAAAAAAAGAGTGAGAGGGGTATTGAGATAATACAACTATTAAAAAAGAATTGGCACTGGTTTATTCTAGCAGCTATTCTCCTACTAGGTTTTTACATTAGAATATATCATATTGATTACCCTGTAATAGGCTACCACAACATGAAGGAGGCACATACCCTGGGAGAAGCCTGGTTCATGTATGAAAGTGGGGATTACTTTGTTAATAAGGAAATCTATTCAATATCTTTTCTTAACCCTAATGGATCTCACATGGACAATTTCCCTCTTCTGGCATGGATAATAATTGTATTGTGGAAAATTTTTGGAGTTAAAATATGGCTTGCTAGGTTGGTAATAATCCTCTTCTCATTAGGAGCCATCTATTTCAGTTATCTTGTGGTTAGGAAGCTATTCAAAAGAGAAGACATTGCCATTCTCTCAGCATTCTTAATCTCTATATGTCCACTTCTCATCTTCTTTGGAAGAAATGTCCAATATGATATGCCAGCATTGTTCTTTATGATGGTAGCAATATATTTCTTTTTGTGTTGGAGAGAAAATGACACATTCAAGAATTTTCTTTTATTCTGTTTGTTATTCACCTTGTTAGCATTAACCAAACTCTCTTTTATGATAATTGTAATTCCTATTCTAGCTGCCTTCCCTTACAAAAGATTAGACTTCAGAACCAAAATCTTTAAGGAAAAATACCTAAAACAATATCTGGTTGGGTTCTTATTCTTTTTAGTTATAATCCTCTTCTTGTATTACACAGAATATTTGAACAAAGTATACTCTGCCTCTCAAAGTATAAACCTCTTTGCTTTAGAAAATCTACCCAAACTACTAACCATTGATTTCTGGAAAGCTGTTTACACATATGCAACTGTTGACAACTTCACAACCCTTGGTCTTTTAATAGCCTTTTTTGGTTTGATACTAATAATCCCAAAAATAAAAAAATGGAACTACCGCTTTTTATTATTCTGGTTTTTCAGTTACATTGCTTATGCGGCCTCTTCTCCACCACAGATGATGGGCCACAACTATTACCAGATTCCCTATGCACCCCTTATTATGATTCTAATCGCGTACTCATTACTATTAATCTTTAACACCATCCTCTCTTTTGTAAAGCTAAAACAAAAAATCCTTGAAAGATTAGCTGTTTTTGCGTGTATCCTTATCGTTATTATCTTTTGGTATCCTGCATTAAAGCTGAGCACAACAAGGCAGTTTGATACCCAATTCTATGGCCTGGACATTGCAGGAGAATATATTAACGAAAATAGCTTACCAAATGAAGTTGTTTTTGAATCAGGCCACCAAGACAGGGGCATGGCATGGTATGCAAAAAGAAGGCTAGCAGAATTCAACACTGTTGAAGACCTAAAAAAGGGAGAAGATGAATTAAATGTATCCTGGGTCTTTATTTATCAGTGGGGGTTCCAACAAATACTAGGAAACCAAGAACTGCAGAAGTATATCTATGATACTTACTCACTAAAACAAGTTGCATTCATCCAATCATCACAAGGGAATCAACCCGTCTATTTATTATTTAAAAAAGATGGCTCTTTTAATGAGAGCGATCTAAACAATATGCTCAACAACAGACCAATCAACACAAAAAATTATGAATTAACATCTGGTAACTTTCAAATAATCTATATTAATATATAATTTAATGTGTAATAATTTGTTGTATAACATGAACAAAAGAAAGCTCTGGTTTTTTATAAAAGCATTATTTGGAATAAGTCTATTTTATTATTTTATCAGGTACAAAATAGATTTGTCAGTGTTGTCGGATATTAAAATGACCTATCTGTTTTTGTTTTACTCTCTTTTAGCAGTTTTAAATTCTCTTCTAATTATAGTCATAAGAACAATCCGATGGCAATATATGCTAAGAAAATATTATGGAAAATCTATTAATTTTTGGGAAACACAAAGGATTATCTACATAGGGCAATTTTTCTCATTATTTACTCCAAGTCGTTTAGGTGACATTGGTCGAGTAAAATATATAAAAAAAGATTTTGGCCTAACAAGGTCAACTTCCTCCATCATACTAGAAAGAACTTTTGATATCCTAGTTATTCTCATTGCTTTAATTATTTCATTTTTTGCATTTAGACACAAATTAGAATTTCTATTCCAAAAATTTTCACCAACTATTATTATTGCCTTGATTGTTGTAGGAATTATTATCTTAATACTTGGATATTATAAACTACGAAATACTAACTTTATGAAAGTTTTTTTTTGTTTTGCCAAAAAAATTGATTTTCAAAGCTTTTGTATGATTTTTTTGTTATCCTCAATAATCTGGTTACTCACTTTTATTCAAGTATATGTTTTTGCTTTATCTATTGGAATTCATATCTCCTTGATATCTGTTATACAAATATCTGGAATCATGTCATTCTTTTGCTTATTACCGATCACAGTAGCCAGTATTGGAACAACAGAAATTAGTGCTTTTTACTTTCTTCCACTAATAGGAATTATGCCTGGAGCTGGAGAAATTATTCTGTGGTTGGACAACATTACCATTTCTTTCATTCCAGCAATTATTGGCTACTTTTTTTATTCAACCTATCAAAAACAAAAAAAATGAATCAAGAACGATTAATAACATTAAATCATGTTAATCTACAAGACTCAATAGAATCGTATTTAACTAAGAAAAACATCATAATATTCAAACAGAACCAGTTATTTCTGTGGGTTAATCCAAAGAAAGAAGATTATATCCTTGAATGTGGATCTGCCAGTGGAAAAACAGCCATTGATCTTGCTTTAAAAAGTAATTGTCATGTTTTGGGAATAGATTTTGATGAAAAAGCCATTAAATTTTCAAATAAAATATTAAATGAAAAATTTCCCAAATTAAAAAAAAACATTGTATTCAAAAAGGCTGATTTAACAAAAATAAAATTAAGTAAAAAAATCAACAAAGTTGTCATGGCTGATTTTCCAGAGCATGTTCCAGACAAAGTTCTAAAAAAAATGCTTGACAATATAAAAAACCAGTTACCCCATGTACAATTATACATCTTTACACCCATAAGAACCCATATCTTTGAAATATTACAACACCACCATATTATTCTAAAAAGAATATCAGGCCATATTAATCTCAAAACCGAATTTGAAATCAAGAAATTCTTAACATCTACAGGATGGAAAATTGTGAAATATAAAAGAACCCCCTCTTCCTTACCACTATTTAATCTAATAGAAAGAATTTTAGGACATGTTCCATTAATTGGACCCCTCTTTCATAGGAAGATTCTAATTTTAGCAAAACCAAGACAAAATTGATATTGTAATGTTGTAATAACTTTTAACTTACAATGTCTTTACATAACATTCTGAATTAAAATTAAGATTTCAAGAAATTCTAGTATCTGAAAACTGATCAAAGATATATTTTTTAACAATTATTTTAAACCCATGAACAATTTTTTTCATATCATCAACACTTCTAATTAAAGATAGTCTCAAAAATATATATCTTGGTCTAAAATAAAATTTCAAATAAGCATAATGATAGATATTCTCTAATTGTTTAAGACTTTTGTAACCAAATGGTTTAAAATTTGCAATATGAAGTGTGCGTTTGTCTGTTTCATCTATCATAGTCCCCCACTTACCGGCTTTAACATCATCATATAACGGTGTTCCAGGGAAAGGTGTTAAAAGAGTAAACTTGGCGTAGTGGGGATTGGATTTACAAATCTCTTTTATCACTTCTTTTGCAATTTCGGGAGTTTCATTAGGCAAACCAAGAATAAAATTCCCCCTTATTTCTATACCAGCTTCTTTAGTCCATTTAATAGCATTCCTTATATCTTGTACCGTACATCTCTTATTTATTGAATCTAATAATAATTGGTTCATGGTTTCAAAACCATATAAAATACACCAACAACCAGCTTTTTTCATTTTTCTAAGCAAATCAGGGTCTACAATGTTCACCCTCATATCACAATACCAAGTGATATCTATCTTATCTTTAAGTAACTGATCACAAAACTTATGTATCCATTGCTTATTTGCACTAAATAAATCATCCCAAAAACCAATTTCCTTAATTTTATATTCCTTAACTAAAAATTTTATTTCTTCAATAACATTTTCAACACTTCTAATACGATACCTCTGACCCCACATCCTACTGCTTGTGCAAAAACTGCAGTTAAAAGGACAACCCCTACTGACAATCATATTCGTCATCGGTTTTCTTTTATAATGATGTGGAGCTATGTAGTATTTATTCATGTCAACGAGATGCCTAGCAGGGAAAGGAATACTGTCAAGATGTTCTATAAGCGGTCTTTTTGGATTTTTGTTGATTTTACCATTTTTTTTGTAAAATATGCCTAAAATATTTTTCAAGGGTTTATTCTTGTTTAGAGCATTAAGAAGCTCTGGTAATGTTATTTCACCTTCACCTGTAACAACATAATCCACACAATCATTAACAATTATTTCCTCAGGTTGAATTATTGCATGGGGTCCACCAATGATGGTTGGAATGTTCATAACTCTTTTGAACTTTCGACAAAATCCCATTACCCTTTTAAAGCCAGAAGTATTGCAATAGACACCTACAATATGTGGGTTAAACTTCTTAGATTCTCTAATGATTTCTTCGTCAGAGTAATCAAATGCTCCACCATCTATAATCTTTACCTTATAATCATTTCCTTCCAGAGCACTTCCCACATACATTAGACCTAAGGGAGGAAGAACAGTGCCAACCTTTTTACCTACATTCCATAGATTTACTAAGAGAACATTCTTAATTTCCATTCCTTTCTACGATTCCACATCCATTTAAATATTTTTCTAAAAATGGTCTACATATAACTTCCAGAAAGCAATAAAAATATTTTTTGAATCTTTTGCTGTTTATCTGAAAAGCTCCATAAAACACAAAATTTATAAACAAATACTATGAAGTTGTATCCGATGAGATTCTTGATAACAGGGGGGGCTGGCTTCATCGGCAGCCATTTGTGTGAGACTTTGTTAAAGCAAAATCACGAGGTTGTTTGTTTTGACAATCTTAGTACAGGTAAAATTGATAACATCAAACCTTTTATGGGAGAGAGATTTGAATTCATACAGGGAGATTCTAATAAGTTGAGGGATATTAAAAAAGCCTTTAAAGATATTGATTATGTATTCCACTATGCTGCAACTGTTGGAGTGAGAAACACGCTTGAAAATCCCCATAAGGTTCTCAATGATATTGAAGGGATAAAAAATATCCTGGAACTTTCAAGAAAACACAGCATTAAAAAGATTGTTTTTTCGTCCTCATCTGAGGTATATGGTGAAGCAACACAAATTCCTGAATCAGAAGATAAAACACCCTTAAATGTTCAATTGCCATACGCAGCAGTGAAGATAATTAGTGAAAATTTCTTCAGAAGCTATTTTGAACAATACCACCTGAGAACCACAAATTTAAGATTTTTTAATGTATATGGACCAAGACAGAATGATCATGGAATCTATGGATTTGTTGTTGGTATATTTATGAAACAGGTTCTAGCAGATAAACCGCCAACTGTTTTTGGTAATGGCCTTAGGACCAGGGATTTCACTTTCATTAAGGATAATGTGGACGCTTCTTTGATGTGTTTAGACAATAAGAAAAGTGACGGGGAGTCGATTAATATTGGCACAGGTAGGGAGACCACAATTTTAGAGCTGGCGAATGAAATTATTAAAATCTCTGGTAAAAATCTGAAACCTGTTTTTTTACCCGATAGAAAAAAAGGGGATATGTGGAGAAGGTGTCCAGATATAACAAAGATGAAGGATATTTTGAATTACACACCTAAAATTAGTTTGCATGAGGGTTTGAAGAAGACTTATGAGTGGTATCTTTCCAGCTCCTGATTTTTGCTATTAGGTAACCACATGCCCAAAAAAAATATCCAGTAAATAAAAGGAATACCACTAATGGTAGTTCCAAGGAAATCCCAGCATTCATGATTATATTTTTTATTGATATAATTCTTGTCTTTCCCATCTCTTTAAAAAGTTTGTATTCCTCC
Organism: uncultured Methanosarcinales archaeon; assembly: GCA_964354685.1. Classification (GTDB taxonomy): domain Archaea; phylum Nanobdellota; class Nanobdellia; order Woesearchaeales; family JAGVZT01; genus CAYHAM01. The sequence continues at coordinate 57,718 of CAYHAM010000004.1, read as the reverse complement.
ACCATTATTTGGGAAGCAAATCCTTTGATATATTGCCTTCTAAAATACGCAAATATTTTTTTAGTGGGTGGATGCATCACATAGGAGTTTTTTGTGAATTTTACTTTATAACCCTCTTTGTTTAACCTCAAGGCCATCTCTTTATCTTCAACATAGGAGTACTTTTTATTCAATGTGAAATTTCCAACTTCAAGCACAAGAGCTTTTTTAAATATGCAATTTCCAGTGCTAATCTGATTTGTATAATTGTTTTTGTCAACATAAAAAATTTTATCAAACCCAACAGAAGCACCGCCTGGGAAACCTAGTAATGCTATGCAATTGCCAAGGTAATTTGATTTTGGGACTTTTACTGATCCTTGTACAGCCGCAACATTCTTTTTGGAAGTTTTTATTTCATTATACATTATTTTTAGCCATTCTTTAGGGAATTTGCAATCAGCATCAGTGCATGCTAAATATTTACCTTTTGAGAATCTTACTGCCATATGTCTATTGTATCCTAGGCCCTTTCCAGAAGGTATTTTTATTAACTGAATAGAAACCCTTTTTTTAACACCATAATCCTTAATATCCCCTTTAAGATTATTCTTGTTATTTTCATGGACAACGATAATTTCATATTTATTTTTAGGAAAATCACAATTCACAATTGATTTTATAGCTTCAAATAATTCCTTGTTTATGTAAAGGGAAGAAATTAAAACAGAGACTTCGTATTTATGTTTCATTTGTTATCAATCCAATCCTTTTTTCTTGATGAATTTTAAAAACTCTATAAATACTTTTGAATTAAGTTTTAGTTCATGAGGATGGCAGTAGATAACTGCAACTTTGTTATGTTTAACTGCGTCAATGACGCACCTTTTTGCTCGCAAACCAAAACCACCACCTATATTTGAATAATAACATTCTATTCCATTAATCTCTTTTATTTCACTTGCAATGCTCCTTCTAAGATATTTATTATGGATATTATACAATCTACACTTTTTATAACCGGTCTTATACAACAACTCGCAAAGCCTGCTTATCTTTAATTTGCTTGGCCAAATCCAAGGCACAGGCCTTTTCTCTGCATCCACTGACAAACCAAAAAAACTAAAAGGCTTGTTCCTTGGCGGAACAAAGGTAACAACCCTCTCTCCTGTTAATTTTTCTAGCACCTCTTTACTCTTCTTTAGCTCCCACACAATCTCCTTTTCATTTAGCTTTGTGAGCTCTCTGTGAGTATAAGAATGGCTGGCAATCTCATGGCCCTCCTCAGCAATCTTTTTTATCTGCTCTGGAGCATTGTAAGGCAGCTCGCCATTTTCAGCAGCCTGGCCCAAAACCGCAAAACAACACTTGATATCATACTTTTTAAGAGTTTTTAACAACCACTTGGTTTGTTTGTAATCTTCCAAACCCCACCTCTCACTAACCAGGTCAGCACCATTTTGGAGTTCATAGTCCCAATAAATTATTACTCTCCCTTTTTTCATTCTCTTTTTATTGACCTATAGAAAAACTAAAGACATTTGTTCCTGCTAGCAAAACCCTCTTAAACTGATCCATGCTATCAAGCTTTGTCAACCATTTTAAAACATAAGACGGCCTAAAGTAAAACTTCCTGTATGCCAGCCTAACATACCTTTCCAGCTCTTCTGGAGTGAGCTCTGTAAAATACTTGTTAAAATAACCAGTTGTGTGTAACTTCTTTAGATCAATTGAGCTACCATCCTTTATAGATGAGTCCTTTTTACTAACCTCTTTAAACAAAGGAGTCCCTGCATATGGTGTACAAATCCCAAAAGTTGCAGTTGTTGGATTTATTTCCTTAATAAAATTTATAGTTGCCTTGATTGTTTCCCTTGTTTCTCCTGGCATCCCCAACATAACATGGGCATGGGTATCCACACCAACCTCATTAGCGTCCTTGAAAATCTTCTTGGTTTCTCTAACATCAATATTCTTCTTAACATTATCCAATATTCGTTGCACACCTGATTCCACTCCAAACTTAATCATATGACAACCAGCCTTTTTCATAATCCTCATCTCTTCTTTATTAACAGTGCCCACACGCGCATTGCAAATCCATGTTACATCAACCTTGTTTTTAATAATATAATCATAGATAGTCTTATTTCTCTTTTTGTAAACAGTAAATGTCTCATCCCTAAACCAAATCTCCCTATAACCCATACCAACAATCTGCTTTATCTCCTTAATAACACTCTCTGCACTCCTGGATCTAAAGCCCCCCCCATAAAAATCAGGAACATTACAAAATGTACACACCCCTGGACACCCACGAGAAGTCATTGCTGTTGTGTAAGGCATCCTCTTTATTATTGGATTAAAATAATCCACATCCTTTGGAAGAAGGCTCCTGTCTGGGATAGGCAACTCATCAAGGTTTTTGATAAATGGATAAAACTCATTAATCCTAACCCTTTTGCCCTCTCTATAACCAATACCCTTTACCTTAGTCAAGTCCCTTTTCTTTTTTATGCTCCTCAGAAGATCCCTAATAATAAACTCTGGCTCTTTTCTAACAATAAAATCCACAGACTTTTTAGAAAGGCAATACTCAGGCATAAATGTTGGATGAGAACCAAAAACAATTGTTTTCAGTCTTGGGTTCTCTTTCTTGAGCTCGCCAAGGTATTGAGCATCCTCATTAAAACTCATTGTTGATGTGGAAATTACAACAAAATCATAATCCCTGATGTTAAAACACTCTTTTTGCTCAGCCATTGCATCCGCAAAGCTAATATCAAAACCATCCTCTTTCAACACTGTTGCAACATAAAGCAAACTCAATGGCGGAGCCTTAGCCCCCCCTATTCTCTTACCCTTACACCAACAACCATAAATCAAATCTCTCACAATGTTCTTAGTAGACCTAGACAATGGATTCAGAACCAAAACCCTCATATTAAAAACCCGCTTTCTCTTTTATTATGTACTCTTTTTGCCTTGATTGCCTTGTTATCATCTCTCCCAGCAAACCCAAAGACACAAACTGAATGCCTATAACAATTAAAAGCACACACAACATAAGCATTGGCCTGTCACCAATAGACTCCCCTCTGAACTTGAGAACAACCAAATAGAGAGATGCCAAAAACCCTATAAAAAATGAAATCAACCCTAGTAAACCAAAAAAATGAAGAGGCCTTTTGTTATAAACATATATGTACTTAATACTTACTAGATCTAAGAAACCCTTAAACACCCTCCCCAAACCATACTTAGTTTTGCCAAACCTTCGCCTGTGGTGTTTAACTGTAACCTCACAAACCTTATAACCCTTCCAATAAGCCAAGGCAGGGATATACCTATGAAGCTCTCCATAAACATCAATACTCTTAACCAAGGCTCTTTTATAACACTTAAACCCGCAATTGTAATCATGCAGCTTAAGCCCAACAACCATTGAGGTTAGCCAGTTGTAAAGCCTTGATAATAGCCTCTTTGCTATGGAATCCTTTCTATCAACCCTCCAACCACAAACAAGGTCATAACCCTTTTGCATCATCTCCAAAAACAGTGGAATATCTTCAGGATCATCCTGCAAATCAGCGTCCATAGTAAAAATAATCTCTCCCTGTGCCTCTTCAAAGCCAGCTGTCAAAGCAGCAGCCTTACCAAAATTTCTCTGAAACCTTACAATCTTTATTTTGCTCTGTGTTCTGTGAAGCTTCTTTAATTCATCAAAAGTGCTATCAGTGCTCCCATCATCAACAAAGATAATCTCATAGCTCTTTCTAGTTGTTTTTAGAACTTGCTCTAGTTTGTTATAAAGCAAAACAATGCTCTTCTCCTCATTGTACGCAGGAATTACAAAACTCAACTCAACCATTTTTTGGTAATCCTCTCGATAATCCTTTCCCAATCATATTCTTTAACTATATTATCTTGTCTGTTAATTTGATTTATATATCTTTTCCTATTCCTGAGCAAATTTATTGCTTTCTTAGCAAATTCTTCTTTGTTATCAAAAAACACCGCATTTTTTTGAGTAACCTCCTCAAAAGCCTGAATCCTTGACAACAAACAAGGCAGCTTTGCGGCCATTGCCTCTAAAACAGTTATCCCAAACCCCTCAAGCTCTGATGCAGAAACATACAGATGAGATGCCTTTAAAGTTCTTATTACATCACTATGCTTTGGCAAAAAACCAAGGAATTCAACATCCCTTTCCAAACCTTTTTTTTTAACCAATCGCTTGAGATTCTCATACTCTGGTCCTTTTCCAACAACCTTTAGTTGTACTCTTGGGAGTTCTTTCTTGATTAAAGCAACACCATTGATTATCAGATCAACATTCTTTTGTTTAGTCAATCTCCCCACGACACAAACAGTAGGCCTCTCAAATTTCCTAGCCTTTATTTTCCTTATCTTATTTAATTCTATCCCATTTGGAACAACCCTTATTCTCTTGCATTTTACCCCCTTTTTGATCAATCTCTCTTTGGTGAAGTTACTAACACAAACAATCTCATCCCAATCCAGTCTTATAGAAATCCTCTCCCACACCTCTCCAAACATCCCTGTTATTAACCCCTTGTTTTTGACCCATTCCCCTATCCAGGTTTCGTGCCATGTTGCAACCTTTTTTGATTCTATTCTTTTTCCAACAAAAAAAGCAGGAATGTATACTATAAATGAACAACCCTCCACAAAATCACTTTTGTATTTTATCCCCTCAATATAAGCGCTAACAGCAAAAAAGAATCTACTTAGTATGTTTCCCTTTTGTGAATATGCATTAATAGGCCCTGGCCGAACAACCTTTACTTTATCAACTTTAGAATATTTCTTCTGGCCTTTTTGTCTTGAACAGATTACTGTTACATCATTGCTCTTTGATAGCCTTTTTGCAATATAAAAAACCCTATTCTCAACACCACCAGTGAACTCTGCTCTTTCAGATTCTGGAAAATACTCGGTAAAGAAAAGATAATTCATTTTTTTCTTATGGCTATCTCTCTCACCACTTTGGTTACATTCTCCTCTATTTTATCCACCTTCACATACATACGAAATATCAAGTAGAACAAGAGGATTATACTGAGATAAATCGCAAGGTCTATACCCCTTCCAATACCAAACAGATTAGAGAAAAAATAGGTAATATTCGGCACAAGCGCAACAACAATCACCCCAGTCCAAAGCAAGCCCCAAAACATGAACTGAAAAAGATTTATACTTTTATCCCTTAATCTCAATGCAGCCCTGCTTAGTGCAAACAAGGCAAACAAAACCGCGATTATTTGTATCAATTCCATCCTAACACCCTCCTCTCATATTCCCTTTCATTCTATTATTTTCTTGAATATCATTCTAAATAGTATTCTAAACGCATTCCAGTTGCTCTGGCCACGAGCCATAGAATAATCTGTATAAAGCACAGTAACAGGAATCTCTTTATATCTTATCTTTTTCTTTGCTATCTCATCAACAATCTCAGAAGCATGTTCCATCCTGTCTGTGTTTAGCTCTATATTTTGAAGCGCTTTTCTTGACAGTGCTCTAAATCCATTGTGAGAGTCAGTTAATTTGATCCCATACATGATAAGAAACATGAACGCGCCTCCTTTGAGAAACACCCTCCTTATAAATGGCATTTTAGTCTTTTTCAGAAATCTTGAGCCCAATGCAGCATCTATCTTGCCTTCTGCCACTGGTTTCACAAGCTCTTTTATTTCAGAAGCAAGTTGCTGGCCATCAGCATCAAACGTAACAACAATCTCTGCATCTTGGCTTAATGCATAATCAATCCCTGTTTTTAATGCAGCACCCTGTCCGCGATTAATTATATGTCTCAGAACAGTTGCACCATGTTTTTTTGCTATCTCATAAGTCCTGTCTTTTGAGCCATCATCCACAACAATTATATTTTTGTAGTTGTGTGCCTTGAGATCTTTGATTACTTTTGCTATGCTTTTTTCCTCATTGTATGCAGGAATTACAATATAAGTTTTCATGATAAAAATTTTTATCTTATTTTATTTTATACAGTCCCAGTTAACCTTCCAAGTATATATGTCTCCACCAGTTACTTGCCTTTCATAGTAGAACAGGTCAAAGCATTTTTGACTATGACCTTTAAAGAAAAATAGCTTTGTAAACGTACTTGATGCAAGCTCTGGCATCATTATGATATTTATAAAATTACCATCATCTGGTATTAAAGCTATTGAGTATGGGACAACAACATCCTCAAACTTCTTTTCCACAATAGAGTTAGCTGTTGTATAAACTATAGATGCTGGGTGAATCTCTTTCTGTGTTGTTGGTACAACTGTTTCCATTGTTGTTAGGTTTATCTTAAATTGCAATGCTTGACCTCCAATATTATTTGTACAAATTATTTCATTCCCTTCTTCTTGGCAAGACCCTATCCCAGAAACATAGCTTGGCCAAGAAGCTATCCACTGGTCAGCATCTGTGTTTTGTATCTCATAATAATACTGGCTAGCGGTTTCATCATCAAGGTTAAATTTGGTCTTTAGCAAATTTGTCCCATCTGCAGAGCCAAGCTTCTTTACACTTTGATACATTGCAGCTCTTTTAAAATCCCAACTACCAAAATGAGCCCACACACCAGACTTTCCAACCATATCATCTGATGTTATATAATAATCGTCTGGAGGGGTGCAATGAGAATATTTAAGAACCTCTTCTGCTGTTTCTTTAGAAACATACTTTAATAATTCCCTCCTTGCATCCTCTTTGTCAAGCAGGATGATATCATTTAATATATCAATCCCTTTAACAGTATCATTTAATTCTTTATCTAAAGCCCAGAAAGCATCGTTGTTCCCGCAATCAACCATCCTTAGTATTGCAACTGTTTTCCTTTCATCATCTACTAACAAACTCTTACCAATCCAATAAGCCATATGCTCATCTTGGCCACCACCATCAAAGGTTGTTCTCCTGTCTCCTAAAGTGATAAGCCAATGGCCATAATCCCACCAGGTATTGATTATTGAGTCTTCAGAAGTGTTGGTTTTTATCATGGTTGCAGTGTTGTACCAACCATCATTCATAAGAGGAATATCATTCCTTGCTGTGTTTTCTGCTGCCCTTATTGGTTGAATCAATAACAAAAGCAATAGAAGGACTATTGTTATTGTTGAGATTATCGAGTCAATACCCAATGATTTAGACACCCATTCCGAAACCTTCTTATAAATTATACCTATGCTTACGCCAAAGGCAATTGAAAATGCAGGCACCATCAACATTATGAACCTAACTCCTTTTGTGCTTGCATAGATTGTGCTAACAAACCAAAGTGCTAGCAAAATTCCAATTTTTATATTAGCAATCCTTTCTCTTTCTCCTCTTTTTATTACAAAATTTAATATTATACCAAATATAGCTAACAAGAAAAACACATTACCACCAAGAGATGCAACAACATTTGCAAATGATGCAGGGTTCAGCTCAGCAACAGTTGTAGTAACTGTTGGCCACAAAGATGTGACAGCAACCTTTTTAAAAGCTATGAAACTAAAAGGCTCTGTTAAAGGAGAGAGGACCTTGCTTGGTCCTATTAGAATGCTTATGAAAATAGCAGAGGTTATTACAAAAGTAAGAATGGAGAGTGCATAATTTCTAAACTCCTTCTCTCTAAACAACATGAAAATACTCTTTTTTTGATATGTTTGTATTATAATTAATAGGAAAATGTAAATACCCACCCCTGCCATGATAATATCAAATATAAACCACCATCCCTGCCAGCTAAAACCAAACAACCCAACAAACAGCCCAGCTAAAGACGCAAACAAAACCCTTTTTTTAATACTCTTTTGAGTTATTGACTCTATAAAACACCAAACTACCATTAGGGGAAAGAATACAGGGTATGGGTCTGTGTCCGGTGATCCACCCATGGTTCTTGCAAGAAAATTAGCGTTTATTGCCAACATTGTACTTGTAAAAAATCCACCAACATTACCAGCCAACTTTTTTCCTATAAAAAAAGCAGGAATCACTGCTAAACCAGATACTATCACAGTCAGAAAAAACATTGAAGCCATTACAGATTGACCTGGGTTGAAGATTAAATATATCTTATGGAAGAAAACCCCAAAGTAGGTATGGAGACTCATTTCTGTTGGTGCACCAATTGGAGCCATTCTTTCTCCATCCCAGTCAAGCTTTTTTGAGAAGTCATAGCCTAGCCACATGAGTTCTTGAGGGCTTGGATCTTCAATCTCATTAGTATAAATAGTCCCTGCTTGGCCCCTCTCTAAATAGTTTTCAATATGCCGCTGATAATAATAAGGATCAATAGATCCCAAATATGTATGACCCTGCTCATCTTTGAACTGCTCCTTGAATTGTTGAGATGTCTGCTCTATCTGTTGATTCATCAAATCCCCTTGTTCTTTCAGCAGTTTATTGAACTCCTCATTAACCAATGCATCTTTGTTAGCATCAGGCAGGTTTGGATACTGTTGGTTGACCTGAGCCAAGATTTGATTCTTATAATAGTTGTTCACACTGTTCGTTGCCCAATCATCAGTTATTGGCAAATAAGCAGGGTACATCCTAAAGTACACGCTAAGAATGATTGGAATCATTATCAAGAAAACAACCTTGTACTTGTCAAGAAAAGCTAAACCCTTTTTCAAATCCCTTATATCAAAGCTAACCTCCTCTTCATCCTTCTTCTCAACAATCTCTTCCTTCTTTCCCTTTTTAAAAAAACCAGTTACCTTTCCAAAATCAATGCTAATATCTTCCTTATCTTTTGTTTCTTCTCTAGGTTCTTCTTTAGCCTCTTCTTTGTGTTTCTTTTTTGGTTTTTTCTTTACATCATTCTCTGCTTTCTCTCTTTTCTTACTCTTAAAAAAAGAACCAACCTTGCTAAAGTCTATACTTATCTCCTCTTCCTCATCTCTTTTTTCAGACATAATCCAAACCCCCTGTTTTAGACTTGAAAACCAAATCTATATATAAATATTGTGATTAAAAATGTCAGAATTTTCCATCCAGTTTTTGACTGGTGGTCCACACCTCATGTGTGTGCATCAGGAAAATTCTGATCATGCTCAAAAACCACCTGAATTAGATAAGTTATGTCACAAGCATGCCACCAACCTATTTGGTGATTTTTGACAAATGCCTTGCAAAAAGTAGAAGCCTTGGCTCCTTTATTGTCTCAAGCATAAGCTTTGGCAACATCTTTGTTGGATAATCCCTATCATATCTTTCTAGTAAATCAACTATGCCCTGCTTTTTTACTAGCTTTATTAGTAGGTTATAATCATCATCTGAAAATTTATCTAAAACTCTTCTAATCACCAAAGACAAATACAAATCCTTTCCAATCTTTCTCTTCCACTCTTTTTGGTAATCCTTTTTATACATTATAGAATCTGCCAATACATTTGCTGCTGTCAATCCTTGAATTATACCGCCTGCAGTTGTTGCCTTAACCATTGTTGCAGCATCACCAACCAGAAAAACATTACCTTTTTGTGCCTCCAACCTTGGGTTATACACAGGGATTAAACCACCTTGTTTTTCTATAACCTTTTTTTCATAATCCTTACCCAGCTTTGATTGCAAAAAACCTTTAAAATCACAAAAATCCGCCGCAGGCGTATTTTTGGGATGCCAAAAACGGCTTTGCCGTTTTTTAGCATAAAAATTTGGATTTTTCCTTGCAACCAAACCAATCCTAACAACCTTTTTTGATTCTGGCACAACCCATGCAAAATCTCCTATGCCTAAGTAAAACTCAACAACATTATCATTATCTAGATAAGCCCTTGCCTGTAACCCTATAAAGAATTCTCTTTTGCCCCACATTTCAAATGATTTTGCAACTTGGCTGCTTGGGCCATCAGCACCAACTAAAAGCCTTGTTCTTAGCCTCTTGATTTTCCCTTTATAATTTAAAATCAACTCATCCTTTTTGAAATCAAGGAATTTATAGCCTAAATAGATATTAGCCCCATGCTTTTCAGCCATATCCGCAATATATTGATCAAACTTGGCTCTATCCAATATCAGGTTCTCTTTAAGCCTAAACTCAACAAAGTCATTGTTTGGAGCATAAACCCTTGTTTTCTTGATTTTGTTAATAACAAAACTTGGCTTGGGCCTTATTATTTGAGTTAGGGCAGAGGTTGTGATGCCTGTACACTGCACAGGCCTACCTATCTCCTTGTGTTCTTCATATATATCTACTTTATATCCATTTTTGGCTAGAATATAACCAAGATAGCTGCCAACAGGCCCAGCCCCTATAATAGAAATCATGGTTTTGGCTAACACAATATTATATATATTAATATTGTAACCACTAGTTGATAACAAAATAATAGAAAGATTTATATATATGTTTTAATAACCAACCAGTAACAACTTTTTATTAGGTGATTAAATGAAAAAGCTAAAAATTTTGGGATTGATTTTCATTGTATTTCTTATTGCTCAAATAGTATCAGGTTATTTCCCCTATTCTTCTTTACAAAGCCAAAGTGGCGCATGGGGCAAGCTTGTTAATATATGTGGAGCAGGGCAAAGTGATCCAAACTGTTATGGTTGTAATGATTATGATGGCATGTGTTCTGCACCCACTGGTGGAACAGTGAGAAGATATACTTGTAATGCAGGAGAATGGTATTATAAAAACGGGGGAATTGTATGTGAAGTGCATGAAGAGGTTTCAACTGGCACCCTTAGAATAAACGCAGGCCCATGTCAAGTACAACAAATTGATGTGTTTGGTTCAAGTGGCTATAGTCAGTTAAGAGACTTTGTTGTTTGGCAGGGTGATTGTGAGCCAACAAACTATTGTGGAGATGGCAGTGTTGATTCAGGTGAGCAATGTGAATACCCTTCAACCTCAAACAACCATCACTGTTCACAATCCACTTCAAAATGTAATGACAACAAATATGGAACCCGAGATACATATGGAAATTGTAATTCAAACTGTCAATGTGTAAAAGACTCATTTTCTTACCAATGTGTACAAGGCTTATGTAATGCAGAGTGTGACCAAAACAGTGATTGCACTGCAAACACTTGTTATAAAACATATTCTGATTATTGCACAGGCAAAAAACTAACTGAATACGATAATGACAAGATAAAAGACTCAACAGCTGTTTCAGACTCCTGCTCAAATTCATGTCAGAACAGCTGCATGTGCACAGAATGCTCAGTAGATTGCTCAGCACCTTTAACTCATACATATTGCGTGCAAGGCATATGTGGAGCACAGTGTGATTCAGACAATGATTGTAATGATAATAATCCAACAACAATAGACACCTGTAAATCAAATTGCATGTGTGAACACCAGGCAGCCTGTGGAGATGGTTTTGTAGACTCTGCTGCAAATGAGGAATGTGAGTCTCCAGGCACTGCTGATAATTCATATTGTGATCAAATCCAAACAGATTGTGATGGCCACAAGCTTGGAACAAGGGATGCTTATGGAAATTGCGATTTAAGCTGTGGTTGTATATATGATAATTTTGTTTATTCTTGTGTAAAAGGAAGTTGTGGAGCAGAATGTGGCAAAGACTGTGATTGTCCAACCAAGGATTGTGATCACCTTGATGGCTGTTATTATGGAACATATAGAAATTATCAGGATATTAAAGAAACATGCATGGATAGCTGTCTCTGTACAGACAGTGAGTGCATGTCCTATACAGAAATCATAACAGACCATGACGGAGATGGATATGACACAGAATGTGATAATGATTGTGACGACAATGATCCTCAAACATATTCTGGAGCACCAGAGCTATGTGATGGCCTTGACAATGATTGTGATGGCCAAATAGATGAGGATTTGGTAATAAACTGCTATGAAGACTGTGACTGCGGCCCAGATGGTTGTTATGGAGGCTTGTATCGTGATTTCTTCTGCCAAAACCCTGGAACATGCATGTCCTATTGTGATTATAACATTATGGAAACAGACAATGACAGAGATGGATATAACCTAGAATGTGATAATGATTGTGATGATTCTAACCCAAATATACACCCTGGTGCTACTGAGCTCTGCAATGGCATAGATGATGATTGTGATGGCCTAGTAGATGAAGATTTTGACCTTATGAATGATAATGAAAACTGCGGTGCTTGCGGAAATATATGCGGAGAGTTTGAGGCATGTGAACAAGGAGCATGTGTATGGCAAGACCCTTGTGTAGGAGCTTGCCTAGGTTTAGGCTATTTTGGAGGCTATTGTTCAGATAATAGTTGTGCCTTGACCTATCATGGAATTGGCACCATATATGGTTGTGAAAGCTGCTGCTGCCAGCTCTTGTGTACAGATGTAGATGAAGATGGAATTAATGTAGAAGGAGGTGAGTGTGGACCTAAGGATAACTGTCCAAATACTTACAACCCTGACCAACTTGACAAAGATGGAGATGGCTATGGAGATGTTTGTGATATATGCCCTGATGATATGGAAAATGACCATGATAAGGATGGAATCTGTGAAAGCAATGACAACTGCCCAGATGACTACAACCCAGACCAGCTTGACCTGGATGGAGATGGGAAAGGCATGGTTTGTGATGATCATGAGCAATGTGACTTCAACTTTATAAAATACCCAAGAAGAAAGATAAAATTAGATTCAATTAGCTTTGTAAATGACGAGTTTGTGAAAAGGGGAGATGAGCTAGCAGTTGTTGTTAATGTAAAAAACATAGGTATATGTGACATGATGAACCTTGAGCTAAAAGCCTCAATCCCAGAGCTAGGCATAAGAAGCCTAAGAAAAGGCCCAATAAAGGTTGAGGACGATGAAACAGTTAGCATAATTTTGATCCTAGAAATCCCCTGTGATGCAAGCCCAGGAATATATGACCTAAGGCTTGAAGCCTATAACGAAGGCCTGAGAAGGATAAAGCACAGGCAAATAATTGTTGTTTAGTTTTTTACTCTTTCTTTTTTAATAAAAATCTTCCGGATTTTTCAAGCTAAGATATTTAAATCTCGACAATAGGTTTCTGAATGATGAACCAAGCATTAGAGGTTGTTCCTAACCAAGGTTTTAATAGAAAAATTTATATATTGATTGATAACTCTAGTTTACACGTGATAACAAAAGATAACAATCTTAAGGTTATGAAGCTGTTTTTTGATGCTCCAGACAAAAAGCTCCATATAAGGGAGATTGCACGACAAACAGGGTTGTCAAGCACAGGGATTATCAAGATTGTTGGCAGATTAAAAAGAGAAGGCCTACTTGTATCAAAAAAAACAAAGGTTGTTGAAGAGGTATGGCCTAATTTTAATGCAAGATTCCCTATTCTGAAGAGGATCTACAACCTATATAACATCATTGACTCGGGTGTTGTTGAGTATCTAAGAGATTTTTATGAAGAGCCAGAGGCAATGGTCCTGTTTGGTAGCTATGCAGATGGCACAGACAACTCCAAGAGTGATATTGATATAGCTATAATTACAAAGAAAAAAAGTATGCCTAATTTACAGAAATATGAGAAAAAACTAAATAAAAAAATAGCGCTCTTAACACTAACCATAGAAGAGGCAAGTGCTGAATTCAAGAATTCAATTGCCAATGGCATTGTTTTGGATGGTTTCTTAGAGGTTGTTAAATGATTCTTGATTTTCAATACTATGTAGACACAGGCATGGTTCGAAAAACTGGTAGAAACCCAGCACTTGCAAAATCATTGATGTCTAAATCAGAGCTTAGGCTACAGAGGTTGATGCGGGAGAAAATAACTGAAGCAGAGTCTTCAATTATCTTTGAAGAGGTTTATGAGCTGATGAGAGAGGCAGCACAATCCCTTATGCAGCTGAAGGGTTACAAGCCGTACTCCCATGAAGCCCTTATCTCATTCTTAAAAAAAGAAGAATTGTTGTCTCCTGAAAAAATAAATCGCCTTAACAAATATAGGATTTTGAGAAACAAATCAGTATATGAGGCAAAGAAGATTTCTGTGGATACTACCAAAAATGCCTTGGAATTTGCCAAGCAAATACTGCCTGGGATAAAAGAGAACACCTCAAATTGAACACTGGCAACTTGCCAAAGCTAATAATAATTGTAAAAAACCCCCTTGTTGCTACCACGATATAAGAATCTTGTTTTGAAATTGTGAGTAGTTTAGATGGTTTTTATAAACCCCTTGTGTTGTAACCAGGTTGTGTTGATTTTTGATTATTTTTATTTTATCGACGATAAAATCTATAAAAAGAGGGTTGTCATCAACTGGTTAAGAACAAGATTTTCGGTGATTTCTTATATATTTCAAACCACAATAAAGTATTTATATTTGATACCACTTTCAAATTAGAAATTAAGTTTAATGTTTACATTAGAAAATAATAAAAAAAAGTTAGTGTTGGAGAGGGGTGTTAAAACTTATGAATTGTTTCATGGCTATAAACCTTTTGATTCTTGATTACAATTCACTATACTTACTTAGAGACATCATTTGATCATAGTCATGTTATCATGACTCAACAAATTGAGCCCACGCTTGATTTGTTGAAAAGGGGCCCTATTTCAACATAGGGGGTGGGTAGTTGAGGATTATCATCAGCTACCTAAGGTCCAGCCTTAGGGTTGGATAATGTTAAAACAACAAGATGGAGGTAAAGGCAAATGAAAAAGCTTTTAGCAATATTAGTGGCTTTGGCACTATTGATGCCAGCAGCACTAGCAACAGACACAGGAACAGGGATCGGAATTGACATTGACGTAGAGGACTTCCCACCACACATCTGGATGTGTGATAACAGAGTTGTCGTAGACGACCCTGTTGAGCCAGGAAGAATTGACGGAGAAGTAGTGTTCTCAGATAAGATAGATATGTGTGAGTGTGTCTTTGACGGCTGTATAACCGCATGTGTACAGGGAGCACTCTCGTACTCATTTTATTGTGAGGGAGTGGAAGGACCATGCGAAGGAGATTTCAATGCACAGGTACCACGCGAATGTGTAAGCTTGTGTCTTGAAGTGGCTGTGAGATATGGCTGTGAGGTTGAGAAGGGATATGAGCTTGTTGAAAGACTAGAAAACTATGCTTTCGAAGGAGAGAAGCTAGAGTGGATAGTCTTAGTGATGGACAAGAACAAGATAGAGCAAGTGACAGATGTTGTTGCAACTGTAGGCACAGTGCAAGGCACAGGAAACCCAGTTGAGGTTGAGTGTGTTGAGCTACAAGGCTGGGCTGCTCCAGGCGAGCAGATAAAGCCATCATGTAATGCCAGGATTGACGAAGAAGAAATAGATTATTTCGACGACCAGATCATGGCATACTATGAATGTACTCTAACAGTTGAGACACCAGCTTCAATGCATGGCCAAGCTTGGATAACAGTCGAGGCTATGGATTCAACTGGTTTGAGCGCAACAATTGACGAGAATGAGTACTGGTTCCTAAACCCAGTTGTTGCATTGACACTTAGTGGACTACCATTGAGCTTTAGCAGCGTGAGACCAGGCACACAGGCTTACTCAAACACCCTTACAATTGGTAATGGTGCAGAGACAGGCTCAGGAGTCTTACTTGATATGTTCATGTCAGGAACAGACTTCTATGACCCAAGCAACTCTGGTGCAAGATGTGTCATCACAAACAGGCTAAAGTTGGGAAACAACTTTGCAGCTCCATGGCACGACCCAGGCAATAACGTTTGTCAGATTGGTTACCATGACGGAGATGACCACTTGTGTTACTATGCTGTCAATGGCGCTTACGGAACCCAGAATGACCCAAGAAGCGATGCAGAAGGCTATGCTCCAATTGTGTATGGAGATGCTTTCTCAAGAGATTTCTACAATGACGCAGAGATAATCATGGCTCCAGGTGGCGGAGTATTCTACTCAGCAGGAAACGTGTTGTCTCCAGGCGCTGAGATATCTCTAACCTTCAAGTTAGGGTTGCCATTGCCATGTAACGGTGACTTCTCAGACGGTAGCATATACTTCTGGGGAGAGGCTGTTTAAGCATAGCAGAGAAAAATATTTTTTTTATTTTTTTTATAATTTTTAAAAAAGTTTTTAAAAAAAGAGTGTTGGGATAATAGGATAATATATACCTTCTGAAGAGGTTATATTAGATGGTGATAGCAAAAACCGGGGTGTTAGAAAATGAATTCTTACAATTATTATAATACATATAACTCTTATGCTCACTTTAGATCATTATCATCTCTTTACTCCAAAAAATGGGGGTTTTTAGCTTTAGCTCTAGCCTCCATCTTGTTCTTTTTTCTGCTTTCACCAAATGCTTATTCTGAAATGATCCCTTGTAATTTTCAAGGAAATATTCAGCATGTAAATGGAACCCCTCTAGACGGAGATGAGGTGGTTGCTTACAACTTACTAGACGAACCAGTTGGAAGCAATCTAAACCATACAACCTTTGGAATGTATGCCTATAATGTTTTCTCAGAAGCCCTACCTATCTACTTCAAATGGGATGGTATTCCAACAGAACAGGGCATTATCCTAAGCTGCTCTTTTCAAGACAACCCCATATCCCTAACCCTTACTGTAAACAGCACAACAACAGATCAAGATGGGGATGGTTACAACTCCACAGCCTATGGTGGTGATGACTGTGATGACACCAACCCAAATGTTAACCCTGGTGCAACAGAGGTTTGTAATGGCATAGATGATAACTGCCTTGGTGGTATTGATGAAGACCCAGCAGCCTCTGATAGCTGTGCTGATATAGTGGGCTGTACAAATGATGTTTGTATTGCAGGAGTTTGCCAAAACTATCCTGACAATGATATGTGCCCAGAAGCCACAGACTGTGCAAATTACTACTGTGATGCTGAATTAGATTGTCAAGTTAACTATGAGCCTGACACAACACAATGTAGGCTAAGTGCAGGTGATTGTGACATAGCGGAATATTGTACAGGCTCAAGTCCTGATTGCCCAGCAGATGCCTTCCTACTAGACACCGCTGAGTGTAGGCCAAGTGCAGGACAATGTGATGTTTCAGAACTCTGTACAGGAAACTCTGCAGATTGCCCTACAGATGTCTATCAAGAAGACGGAACAAGCTGTAATGATAACTTAACATGTAATAATGGCGAAACATGCCAGTCAGGTTTATGTACAGGCGGCAGCCCATTAAACTGTAGTGCTTATGGTAATCAATGTAATGAGGGTTTATGCTCAGAACCAAATGGATGTTATTCATCTCCAACAAATGAGGGCTTATCATGTGATAATGGCTTATTTTGTGATGTAGAAGAAACATGTCAAAGTGGAGCATGTACAGGTGGCTCTGCAAGAGATTGCTCTGACCAAAACGAATGTACAGATGATATCTGTAATGAAAATTTAGATGTATGTCAAAATCCAAATCTATCACCAGGAACAGAATGTGGTTTAGCAAGAGACTGTTCAGATGATGCATGTGCTGGTTTTATAGCAGAATTCTATCCAGAAGATGGTCATGACACCTGTGATGGAACAGGAAATTGCATAGAATATTTATGTACAATGGAAACAAGCTATTGTACTGATTATGATCCAGATGATGGAATCAATACCCTAGAGTGTGGAGCACAATGTGATGAAGATGCTGATTGTGAAAAAACAGAATGTGATGGCTTAGATGGATGTTATGATGGCACATATTATGATTACCATGATGTTGCCAATACATGTTTAGATGGTTGTTCATGTACTCAAAACTCTTGTACCTCGTACACAATACAAATAACAGATAATGATCAAGATAGCTATGACACTGAATGCGATGCAGATTGCAATGACAATGACAGCACAGTTTATCCTGGTGCCCAAGAGCTTTGTGATGGTTTAGACAATGATTGTGATGAATTAACAGATGAAAATCTAACAAGAGAAACAAGCTGTGGTGTGGGCGAATGCGAGGGAAACACAGGTTATGAAACCTGCACAGCAGGAGTATGGGGAGATGACACTTGTGATCCACTACAAGGCGCAACAAACGAGACTTGTAATGGCCTAGACAATGATTGTGATGGCTCAACAGATGAGGATTGGCCAGAGCTAGGCAACTTATGTTCAATGGGAGTTGGTGAATGCTATGCAGAAGGGGTTTATATATGTGCTGAGGGGGGTTTGGGTACAGCATGTGATGCTGTTCAAGGAACACCAACAGACGAAATATGTGATGGCCTTGATAATGATTGTGATACCCTAACAGATGAAGAGCTCAGCCAATCTTGCGGTGCAGACGCATGCATTGGAACAAAGACCTGTACAGCAGGCGTGTGGAGCGATTGTTCTAGCAGTGGAATAGACTGTGGAATATGTGCACTGTGTGATTCAGAAGGGTCTTGTACACTTTATGATGAAACCCAAGATACAGATTGTTCAGACACATTGTGTCAGGATGATTGCGGATTGAACCCAGATAACAACCCATTAACATGGGATTATGCAGATGATGTCCCAAATGAATGCTCAGCTTTACTCACTTGCTCACAAAACCAATGCTCTTACTCTCACCAATGTAGTATTACAAACTGTGGAGCAGAATGTGAACAAAATGGAGATTGTGACGATACAGACGAATATACAATAGACACATGTTTAGAGAATTGTACATGTGATTATCAAGTTCTTGAGTGTTTGAATGATGCAGATTGTAATGACCTCAATGTATGTACAGATGATGTTTGTAATTTAGACACACACACATGTTCAAACACTAACAACATTGCACCATGTGAAGATGATGTATATTGTAATGGAGCAGACCAATGTCAAGAAGGCAGTTGTGTAAATATAGGTCCATCAATTGATTGTAATGACGGAGTAGGCTGTACATTAGATTCATGTGATGAAGATAATGATGAATGTGATAATACAGCAGATAATAGTCTATGTGATGATGGCTTGTATTGTAATGGACTTGAAACATGCGATGTTGTAAATGATTGCCAATCAGGAACACCAGTAGATTGCTCAGGCAATAACCTACCAGGGATAGCAATATGTACAAACGATCCAGATGCAAATCCACTCACATGGGATAATAGAGCATCATTCATTTCACAATGTATGGAACCAGGTACATGTACAACAGGCGATGAGACCATAACCCACACATGTGACATAATGGAGTGTGGAGCTGATTGTGACTCAAATGATGACTGTGCAGCAACGGAATGTGATAGTTTAGATGGATGTGTTGGTAATGACTATTATGATTATGATAATGTATCAAATGCTTGTTTAGTAGAGTGTGCATGTGAGAGTAATCTGTGCGGATCACCAATAATAACCCAAAATGATTCAAGATGTATAATAACAGAATGTCAGACAGATGATAATTGTACTTATTTAGATCAAGATTATTGTGATGGTGACAATGTAATGCATGTTGAGGGTTTTTGTAATGCAAGTTACGAATGTGAATCAGGAGCACCAACATTAGCCCAGGATTGTAATGATCAAAACAATGATTATTGCTCTGGAACAGAAATAAAGCATGATGATTATACATGTAGTGCTGCTGCATGCGTTTTAAATTCAACCACAACAAT
This sequence comes from uncultured Methanosarcinales archaeon, assembly GCA_964354685.1. Classification (GTDB taxonomy): domain Archaea; phylum Nanobdellota; class Nanobdellia; order Woesearchaeales; family JAGVZT01; genus CAYHAM01. The sequence continues at coordinate 38,182 of CAYHAM010000004.1, read as the reverse complement.
AGAAGAGTGTAATGATGGTTTGTACTGTAATGGCCAGGAAGCATGTAGCAATGCAGCGTGTGTAGCAGGAACTCCACCTAATTGTGGTGATGGGATTACCTGTACTGTAGATTCATGTGATGAAGAGAATGACAACTGTGACAATTTGCCGGATAATAGTGTATGTGATGATGAATTAGGGTGTAATGGAGTTGAATATTGTGATGGTGCTCTAGATTGTCAATCAGGAACATCTGTTGATTGCTCAGCCAATGATATAAGTGGAGTATCAACTTGCACAAATGTTCCAGATGCCAACCCATCTACCTGGGATTATAGAATAGAGTTTATTTCACAATGTGTTGAGCCAGGAACATGCACAACAGGAGATCCTACTGTTACAAGCACATGTGACATCCAAGTATGTGGAGCAGATTGTGATGAAACCCATGCTTGCACACCAACTGAATGTGATAATTTAGATGGTTGCGTAGGATATGATTATTATGATTATGATGATGCTGCCAACTCATGTTTGACTGATTGTAATTGTGAAAGTAATCTATGCGGATCACCAATAATAACCCAAAATGATTCAAGATGTATAATAACAGAATGTCAGACAGATGATAATTGTACTTATTTAGATCAAGATTATTGTGATGGTGACAATGTAATGCATGTTGAGGGTTTTTGTAATGCAAGTTACGAATGTGAATCAGGAGCACCAACATTAGCCCAGGATTGTAATGATCAAAACAATGATTATTGCTCTGGAACCGAAATAAAGCATGATGATTACACATGTAGTGCTGCTGCATGCGTTTTAAATTCAACCACAATAATAGAAGAGTGTAATGATGGTTTGTATTGTAATGGTGGGGAAACATGTGCAGATGTAGCATGCGTAGCTGGTACTACTCCAGATTGTGATGATGAAGTAAGTTGTACAGCAGATTTGTGTAATGAGGATACAGACTCTTGTGATCATACACCAAATGATAGTTTATGTGATGATGGCTTGTATTGTAATGGACTTGAAACATGCGATGTTGTAAATGATTGCCAATCAGGAACACCAGTAGATTGCTCAGCAAATGACATAAGTGGCATAACAAGCTGTACAAATGACCCAGATCTCAATTCTTTCACTTGGGATTATAGAGCATCATTCACTTCACAATGTATAGAGCCAGGCACATGTACAACAGGAGATGAAACCATAACACACGCATGTGATTTTGCTTTATGTGGAGCCCAATGTGATGAAACAAATGCTTGCGTAGTAACAGATTGTGATTATTTGGACGGATGTGTAGGTTATGACTACCATGAGTATGATGATGTGGCTAATGCCTGTCTAGGAGATTGTTCTTGTGAGCAAAATTCATGTGTTGAACCTACAATAACTCAAAATGATCCAAGGTGTGTAAATTGTACAGTGGATGATGACTGTAATGATTTAGATAGTAATTATTGTGAAGGAGACTTGGTTAAACACAATGAAGGAAGATGTGTTGATTTTAATTGTACAACAGAAACAACAACCTTGCAAGACTGTAACAATCTAAACAATGATTATTGCTCTGGAACAGAAATAAAGCATGATGATTATACATGTAGTGCTGCTGCATGCGTTTTAAATTCAACCACAACAATAGAAGAGTGTAATGATGGTTTGTACTGTAATGGCCAGGAAGCATGTAGCAATGCAGCGTGTGTAGCAGGAACTCCACCTAATTGTGGTGATGGGATTACCTGTACTGTAGATTCATGTGATGAAGATAACAATGAATGTGATAATACCCCTGATAATAGTTTATGTTCTGATGACTTAACATGTAATGGAGCAGAATATTGTGATGCCAGCTTAGATTGTCAGTCAGGAACCCCAATAGTCTGCTCACCTTATGACTTACCAGAGATTTCAACATGTACAAACAGTCCAGATAACAATCAATTCACATGGGACATGAGACAATTATTTGTCTCACAATGTGTTGAACCAGGCACATGTACAACTGGTTTTGAGACTATAATGCATATCTGTGATTTTGCTTTATGTGGAGCACAATGTGATGAAACAAATGCTTGCGCAGCAACAGATTGCGATTATTTGGACGGCTGTGTTGGAAAAGACTATTATGACTATGATGATGTTGCTAATATTTGCCTAGGAAATTGTGCTTGCACGAACAATATGTGCGGCTTACCAGCCATATCCCCAAATGATCCAATATGCACAGAGTGTCAGAATGATGATAATTGTACTGCATTGGATAACAACTATTGTGAAGGAGACTTAGTTAAGCATGATGAAGGAAAATGTATTGATTTTGAATGTACAAAAGAAACTACAACAATACAGAACTGTAATGATGGTTTATACTGCAATGGCCAAGAAACATGTAGCAATGCAGCGTGTGTTGCTGGTAATGCAATAGATTGCTCAGGCAGTAACCTACCAGATATAGGTATATGTACAAATGTTCCAGATGCCAACAGTTATACTTGGGATTATGCAGCAGGCTTTACAAGTGTATGTGATGAATCATCAGATATGTGTACGCAAGGAAGTTATCAATACACACATACATGTGATGTACAAAACTGTGGAGCAGAATGTGAACAAAACTTAGATTGTGAGGACAACACCTGCTCTGTAACCTATGATGATTATTGTGTAGGTAAAAAACTTGTTGAGTACGATAATAACAAAGTCCTTGACTCAACAACAATCACAGACTCCTGCCCCAACACATGTGAAGAGAGCTGTTCTTGTACAGATTGTTCTGTAAGCTGTTCTCCACCCCAGACCAACACATACTGTGTTGGAGGGGTCTGTGATGCTGAGTGTGAGGATAATACAGATTGTGCGGCAACTGATTGTGATGTTTTAGATATGTGTTATTCTGGTACTTACAGAAATTACAATGATGTTGCCAACACATGCTTGGATAGTTGTGCTTGCACCGCTAATCAATGTACAACTTACACAGAAATCATAACAGACAATGATGGAGATGGTTATGATATTGAATGCGATGGTGATTGTGATGATTCCAATAGCTTTACACATCCAGAAGCACCAGAAATATGCGATGGAAAGGATAATGATTGTGATGGCATAATTCCATTAGACGAGATTGATAATGATGGAGATGGGCTTTCAGAATGTGAAGGAGACTGTAATGATAATGATGCATCAGTCCACCCAGGAGTACCAGAAATATACTGTGATGGACTTGACAACAACTGCAATGGAATGGAGGATGAAAACCCAGACTTGGATGGAGATGGAGTTCCATACTGCCAAGACAAATGCCCAAACACCAATCCATGGTATGCAGAGATAATACTTGAGTCAGGTAGATATGATAGCACAAACCTTAATCCAATATCAACATATGGCTGTAGTTGTGATCAAATTCTTAATTGTGAGCCAGGAGACAACCTCGACGAGTATACCTATGGATGTACACAAACAACTATCGACATATGGGTACTACAAACAAGCTGGGCACTAACCTGTCAGCCAACAGAACCAATTGGATCATTATGGCTTGTAAACTATGGTGTGGGAAAAGATGACTTGGTAAACCTGTATGGCCATAGCTCTGATTTAACATATGTTGAGGGCAGAGTTAACACATACTTAGACACTAAAAGGGGATTCCAAACAGAAGGTGAGTTATATGTCTCAGTATTAAACAACCAAGGAGATAGACATTGGTTCTCAGTGGATTGGAACTCAATGAAGGAGGGCTATGGAGCAGAGCTTATTGTTGACAACGATGATGTTAGCATTATCCATGCAAATGCAAGAACAGTGTGGGACACCCTTGTTACTTACAATGTTCCAATTGTGGTGACATATCACAAGAGAACCCAGTTGATTGATGTTGTTGGACCAGATTTCAGTTTTATAGGAATAGAACCGACTGAAATCTGCAGCAAACTAGGAAGCCATACTGTATGCAGACTACTCTAATAACAATCTTTTTAATTAAATTTTTAACTAAAAAATGGGGGGTAAAATAAAAATAGATATGATTAGAAAATACTTTCTTCTACTTATAACCCTCCTCTTTTTCATTGGATTGAGTTCAACAGTTTATGCCTCTTATTGGTTGTGCTTATCCCATAACCAGACCTTTCAATACTACACTTGCAATGCCCAGTGCTGTATAATATGTGTGGGTAACTCTGGATACCCAACAGACTTTAGATTTTGTACTGACTATGAAATGTGCACCTGTGGCCAACCATCAGATGGTGACTTTGATGGCGTCCAAGACAATCAAGACAATTGTCCTCAAAACTACAACCCAACCCAGTTAGATATGGATGGCGATGGAATAGGAGATGTTTGTGACAACCAAACCTGTGGAAACAACATAATAGAATTTACTGAATCTTGTGAGTTACCCTCAACACAAAACAACTCTTACTGCAAACAAAACCAGACACAATGCATTGGTAAAAAAACAAGCTCAAGAGATGCATATGGAAATTGCAACCCAAGCTGTGCATGCGTGAATGATTCATTTGGCCAAGCAGTTTGTATACAAGGCAGCTGTGGAGCAATATGTGATTCAAATAATGATTGTGATGACCAAAACCCAACCACAGTAGACACTTGCACATCTGATTGTATATGCAAAAACCAACCATCGTTTTACTGTGGAGATGGGAATGTAAATGGATCAGAGCAATGTGAATTACCATCAACATTAAACAACACCTTATGTTCACAAACAACCGAAGTCTGCCAGGGCTATAAGCTAGGAACAAGAGATGCATATGGAAATTGCAACCCAAGCTGCGGTTGTATTTATGATGATTTTCTCTACTCTTGTGCACTAGGTAAGTGTGGGGCACAATGCAGCTCAAATACAGATTGCTCACAAAAAAGCTGTTCACAAACCTATAATGATTCTTGTGTAGGTACCAAGTTGAGGGAATATGACAATGACAACATAATAGACTCTACAACTATAACAGACTCTTGCTTAGACACATGCCAAGAGGATTGTTTATGTACAAATTGTAGTATAAACTGTTCAGCACCACCAAAAACAACACACTGTGCACAAGGAGTTTGCGGAGCCCAATGCGATTCAAGTGATGATTGTACAACAACAGACTGTAACAACCTTGATGGTTGTTACAATGGCACTTATCGAGACTATCAACCTGTTACCAACACCTGCCTAAACAATTGCTCTTGCACCAAAAACCAATGCAGTGCTTACAATCTTCTAACAACAGATAAGGATGGAGACGGTTATGACACCCAATGCGATAATGATTGCGATGACTCAAACCCAAACATGCATCCTGATGTAAAAGATACCTGCGATGAAATTGATAATGATTGTGATGGAACAATGGATGAAAATTGCCTTCCATTAGTTTTACAAGAATGCGGTTATACACTCTCTTACGAAAATGAAGAAATAAGTAGAGAGAGCAATTACGCATTCGAAGGAGAGCTAATACAATGGAAATTGTTTGTTGTAGATCACCATGGTGTTGAAGATATATTAAATGTTAATGTTGAATTAAAACCATTAGAAGGAGAACAAATTGATGTTGTGTGTGTGCTTGATAAAATTCTTCTAAGTAATGAAGCTATTGACTCAGATTGTAATATAGACTCAGAAACACCTGGCTCTGACAATATCGCTGCTTACTACAACTGCAGCTATGTTGTTGAAGCACCACCCAATGCAAGAGGAGATCACTCTGCATCTGCAAGTGTGGAAGACCTTAGCTCAAACAAGGTATTAATATCTTTAGAATCATGGTTCTTAAACCCTTTTGTTTCAATACTAATCAACGGAACAGTTGACTTTGGTGTTGTTGAGCCAGGCACAACAGCTTACTCAACTCCAATTGAAATTGAGAATGGTGCTGAGCCAGGCTCTAATGTAAAAATAAACATGTTTATATCAGGCACAGACTTTGTGTCTAATACTTCAGATGCAGCTTGTCCTGATGACAACATCCTTAGATTAGCCAACTTTGCGTTCTTTAGCTCATATGGAAACTATTCAACCATAAGTGACTTAAGAGCAGATAGCGAAGGCTATATTCCCCTTATGTATGGTAGCATATTTAATCAGTACTTTTATAACTCACACGAAATCATCCAAAGAGGCTGGTTTAATAACAACTACTGGGAAGCCAATGTTCTTACACCAGGAGATTCTCAAACAATTATCTTTAGATTAATGCTGCCTTATCCTTGCCATGGCTCTTTTATCAACGGCACGGTCTATTTCTGGGCAGAGGTTATCTAAAAATCTGTGTTAATGCTTTCTAAATTATTTGTAATGTTCGTCACCACTTGATAATAAAATAAAAAAATAATTATTTTTTTGTAGAAAACTTTAAATACTACATCAGGATAGGAAAATGTAAAAAAGGGGTAATAGTATTGAAAAAAGAGGATTAAGGAGGTGAAAAATGAAAAAAGAGGCTAGAGGAATTCTGGTTATTTTAGTAGCAATGATGTTGGTGCAAGTAGTGATGGCAGTAGATACAGGAGGAAACATCAGTATTAGTATAACAACTGAGGGCTTTGAACCAATGATCTGGATGTGTGACAACAGAGTTGTGTATGATGACAATTTGCAATGGGGCAGGGTGAGTCTAGGAGGAGAGGAGATGATAGAGAGACTAAATAACTATGCATTTGAGGGAGAAATGATACAGTGGGTAGTTCTTGTAATGGATAAGAATAAGATAGAGCAAATCACAGAGATTGGGGCAACAGTTGGTTCAGTACAAGGTTCAGGAAACCCATTGGAAGTAGAATGTGTTGAACTAAATGATGCACTTCAAGGTGACCCAATACTGCCAGAATGTAATGCCAGAATTGACGAAGAAGAAATAGAGTACTTCGACGATCAGATCATGGCATACTACGAGTGTAGTCTAACTATTGAGACACCAGCTACAATGCATGGTCCATACTGGATAACAATTGAGGTAAATGATTCAACTGGCTTAAACGCAACAGTTGATGAGAATGAGTATTGGTTCCTCAACCCAACAATGGTGTTGACGATTGATGGAGGTATGACAACAACATTGAGTTTCAGCAATGTACGACCAGGAACAGTTTCTTATTCAGATACTACTTTACTTGTTGGAAATGGTGCAGAACCAGGCTCAGGTGTTTTACTTGACATGTTTATAACAGGAACAGACTTTTATGACCCCACACCTTCAGGAGCAGTATGTGAAGGTACTAACAGTTTGAAATTGAAAAACTTTAGGTATTATGCAACAAACGGTGCTTATAGTACCCAGAACGACCTAGAGTTTGACAACAAAGACTCTGACAGAGACAGAGATGAAGAAGGCTACATGAACATAGAATATGGCAACTCATTCAGCGTAGGGTTATACGATAATGCAGAGATAATCCAAAGCTCAGTAAAGAGTGGCCCATACTACTTGAGTAATATCTTATCCCCTGGCTCAAAAATTGCATTGACATTCAAGCTGAGCTTACCAGAACCATGTGTTGGTAGCTTTACAGGAGGCAGCATTTACTTCTGGGGAGAAGCCATTTGAACATATTTTTTTTATTTTTTTACAATTTTGAAAAAAGAGGTATCTGAAAAAAATAATGATTTTTGCCTTTACAACAGGTGGAGGCATCATGCTTCTAAAGCCTTTGCCTCCATCTTGTTGTTTTGTTGGTCTCTAATGTTTTTTAACCGAAATTTTCTATACAAGTCTATTTATTCAAAAATAATCTTCGCGAGTTGCCACTGCTCAAAAACTAGAAAGGCAACTCGTGGTACTTCTGTTCTTCTTTTCCTAAGGGATTAAGAAACCACCTCACCACGAGGTTGCATATTATTTAATTGTGAACTAGCAACCTCGCAAGTTATTATTCTAAAAAACAAAATAAAATCTTTAATACCAAACTCGCTCATTATTACACTTATATAAATAATAAATCTAATAGCAACCTAATGAATTATAATAAAAAACAAACTATATCTAACATTAATAAAAATTGACTAATTTCGTCCCAACACGGGTGGTAACACCTTCTCTTACAACCTTTTCGGTGATTTGTCACAATCTTTTTACTACAATAAAGTTTATATATATGAGATACTACTCAAAAATAGTTTCAGTTAAAAGTATAAAGTGAGGGGTATGGATTAAGTTATTTTGTATTGTTTTAATTAAATTCATATAAAATATAATATGCGAGGGGGTGTAATTAAATGAAGTTTAACAATAACTTATTTTTTAGAATAGTGTTAATGTTTCTAGTTCTGGCTGTTGTGGTTTCACAAGTAAACGCTGCTGAAGATAGCCCAAATGATTTAATGGTTAAGGTGGGCTTTTACAGTATTGCCAACAAAGGAGATGGTGATGTAACCAAAAATGTTTATGTTGGTAGACCACCGGAAAAATATGGAGAACTTGAGTGGATTCCATTAACCCAGAATGGTGTGCCAATAATTGACTCAGGCATGAAAGAAGAGGTTCCTGGGTTGGCTATGCAGCGAGGCAATGGATGGGTTATCATTTCATTATGGGGATGGCATGGACTTGGTTCATATGAAAAGGCATATGGCTGGCTCAATTTTGATAATGCATATATAACTGGTTTTGAGAACTGTGCTGGTAGTCTTGGAGAAAAAAGTTGTGTTGAAAAACAAGGTGACGGTGTATGGGAAGAGAGAGCCAACCAAAACGAGGTTGTTTGGGAAGAAGGTGCTATAACAGCAAGATTCTATTTATGGGTTGTGCACCATAGTGACACTTTCAAAATTTACTATGAACCTTATTGTGGGAACAATGTTGTTGATTCAGGGGAGCAATGTGATCCACCAAAGGATCCTAGCTATAAATGTAAACAAGATAAAGAGGTATGTCAGAAAAATGGTCATAAACTAGGCACAAGACCTGATGTGTGGGGTAGTTGTGATGCAACTTGCCAATGTGCAAATGATCCTTTAGTTTATCAATGTGTACAATGGGAGTGTGGAGCAGAGTGTGATGAAGATTCAGATTGTGCCCCATATGGGACTTGTTCAGACAACTGCTTGTGTATATACGAGCCATACTGTGGGGATGGAAACATTGATCCTGGAGAGGAATGTGAACTCCCAGTAACAAGTGATAATTCTTATTGTGACCAACAACCAACAACACAATGTGTTGGCAACAAAACAGCATCAAGAGATTCATTAGGAGATTGTGATTCAGAATGTGGATGTGTGCTAGATCCTTTTGGTCCACCAGTTTGTATAAAAGACAGTTGTGGAGCAGAGTGTGACTCAGATGATGATTGCAATCTACTACAATTATCTATCATACCCTCAACAACATTCTATTGTAACCTGGATACATGTATGTGTGAACAAGTAGAACCAGAGTGTGGAAATGGTATAATAGATGCGGGCGAAGAGTGCGAGCCACCAAACACTGTTTTATCAACATGTGATTATGGAGAGGATTATCTACAAGATTATTGTGATGCAAATTGTCATTTACAAGATGATGAATGTGAGGATGACTACCCAGGCTGTACATCAGACCCAGAATGTGACGAAGACACGCCAGGAACAGGAGACTGTGATATGCAATGCCAATATGAACAATTACCAGAATGTGGAAATGGTAAATTAGAAGTAGGCGAGGATTGTGAACCACCAGGCGTTGTTCTATCATCATGTAACTATGGAGCAGATTACCTACAAGATTATTGTGACTCTAACTGCCATTTGCAAGAAGATGATTGTGAGGATGATTATCCAGGCTGTATATCAGATCCAGAATGTGATGAATTCTCACCAGGAACATTTAATTGTGACATGCAGTGCCAATATGAACAATTGCCAGAATGTGGAGACGGCTCCTTAGATCCTGGAGAGGAATGTGAGTATCCAGGGGATACCGATGATACCAGTTGTCCTCAAAATCCAGAGGAATGCTTTGGCAAAAAGCTAGGTGTGAGAGACAATTATGGAGATTGCATATCAGGCTGTTTTTGTGATGATGATCAATTCCAGCTAAGCTGTGTGCAAGGCGAATGTGGAGCAGCATGTGACTCAAATGATGATTGTGATGATTTTAACTCAAGCACAATAGACTCTTGTGATATGGCCTCATGTTTGTGTGAGCATGAACCAACAGTGTCAGTTTGTGGCAATCAAATAATAGAGCCAGGTGAAGAGTGTGAACCACCAGGAGTTGTACTATCAACTTGTACATATGGAGCAGATTACTTGCAAGATTACTGTGATGCAAACTGTCACTTGCAAGATGATGATTGTGAAGATGATTACCCAGGCTGTATATCAGACCTAGAATGTGATGAGGCAATGCCAGGAACAGGAGATTGTGACATGCAATGCCAATATGAACAACCAGTGTGTGGGAATGGCATATTAGAAGCAGGCGAGGATTGTGAACCACCAGGCGTTGTTCTATCATCATGTAACTATGGAGCAGATTACCTACAAGATTATTGTGACTCTAACTGCCATTTGCAAGAAGATGATTGTGAGGATGATTATCCAGGCTGTATATCAGATCCAGAATGTGATGAATTCTCACCAGGAACATTTAATTGTGATATGCAGTGCCAGTATGAAGAACAGCCATTCTGTGGAGATGGTATTTTAAATCCAGGAGAGCAATGTGAATCACCAGGAGATGCTAATGATTCTGATTGTCCTCAAAACCCAGAAGAATGCTTTAATCATAAACTAGGAATAAGAGACAATTATGGAAATTGCGTAGCAAACTGTTTGTGTGATGAGGACCAATTCTTGCTAAGCTGTGTGCAAAACGAATGTGGGGCAGAGTGTGACTCAAATGATGATTGTGATGATTCTAACTCAAGCACAATAGACTCTTGTAACATGGCCTCATGTGTATGTGAACACCAACCAACACAATCAGTTTGTGGAAATGGTAAATTAGAAGCAGGCGAGGAATGTGAGCCACCAGGCGTTGTTCTATCAACATGCAGCTATGGAGCAGATTACTTGCAAGATTATTGTGATCAAAATTGTCATTTACAAGATGATGAATGTGAGGATGACTACCCAGGTTGTACATCAGATGCAGAGTGTGACGAAGATATGCCTGGAACAGATGGTTGTGATATGCAATGTCAGTATGAAGAACCAGAGTGTGGGAATGGGGATCTAGACCTTGGAGAGGAATGTGAACTCCCAGTAACAAATGATAACTCTTATTGTAACCAACAAACAACAGATTGTTTAGGCAACAAAAAAGGTGTAAGAGATGGATTTGGAGATTGTGATTCGAACTGTGGTTGTACTGAAGACAACTTCATGTATCAATGTGTGAAATGGTATTGTGGAGCAGAATGTGATTCAAATGATGATTGTTCTGATTGTGACCCTAACACAGTTGACACATGTGACCTAGACACATGCATGTGTGAGCATGAGCAAGGACAACCGGAATGTGGCAACCAAATAATAGAGCCAGGCGAAGAGTGCGAGCCACCAAACACAGTTCTAGCCACATGTAATTATGGAGCAGATTACTTACAAGATTATTGTGATGCAAATTGTCACTTGCAAGACGATGATTGTGAAGATGACTATCCAACCTGTACCTCAGACCCAGAATGTGATGAGGCAATGCCAGGCACAGGAGATTGTGACATGCAATGCCAATATGAAGAACAACCACAATGTGGAAATAGTATAGTAGAAGCAGGAGAGGAATGTGAGCTACCAAACACTGTATTATCCACATGTACTTATGGAGCAGATTATCTACAGGATTATTGTGATGCAAATTGTCATCTACAAGATGATCAATGTGAGGATGATTATCCAAGCTGTACCTCAGACCCAGAATGTGATGAAGCCATACCAGGAACAGGAGATTGTAATATGCAATGTGAATATACAATAGAGTGTGGAGATGGTAATATTGATTTTGGAGAAGAGTGTGAATATCCAAACACACCCAACAATTCATATTGTGGTCAAAACAATGAAACTTGTGATGGTCACAAATTCGGCGTAAGAGATCTATTTGGAAATTGTAATCTATACTGTGGTTGTGTTGATGATCAATTTGTTTATGAATGTATGGAAGGAGAATGTGGGGCAGAGTGTTTGGCTGGAGAAAGTGATTCACAATCTTGCGGCAATGATACTGGAGAATGCTCTCCAGGAGAACAATGGAAAACTTGCGGAGAGGATTGTATATGGGGAAGCTGGGGACCATGTAGAGGTATGGTTGGTCCAACAAATGAAATATGTGATGGCCTAGATAATGATTGTGATGGTTTTGTAGATGAAAATCTAACTCAATCTTGTGGCTCGGGAAATTGCGCAGGAATTAGTGAGTGTATAGATGGAGTTTGGACCAATTGCTCAACAAATGGCCAAGATGCAGGAGTCTGTGCAATATGTAACGCAAACGGCCAAGCAATATATGATGAAACCCAAGATGTAGATTGTCCTGCAACATCATGTCCAGATAATTGCGGACTAAGTCCAGATAATAATCCACTCACATGGGATTATGCAAATGATGTTCCAAATGAGTGTATAGGCTTACTCACTTGTTCAGAAAATAATTGTAGTTACAACCATGAATGTAGTGTCTTGCAATGTTCAGCAGAGTGTGATGCAACACATTCATGTGAAGACAACGAATGCTCTGAAACATACAATGACTATTGTGATGGTCTAGAATTAGTAGAATATGATAATGATAAAGTCTTGGACTCAACAACAGTTGATGACTCATGTTCAAACTCATGTGAAGCAGACTGTACATGTACAGATTGTGATCCAGACTGCTCAGCACCTTCAACAAACTCATATTGTGTAGAAAATGTGTGTGGAGCAGAATGTGACTCTAATGCAGATTGTGAAGATGGAAACATGTTCACCCAAGACACATGCTTAGACAACTGTAGCTGTTATCATGAAAAAGACTGGTTCCATACAGAAGACTTCCCACCACACATCTGGCTATGTGACAACAGAGTTGTTATAGATGATGATATTAATCCAGGAAGAGTCGATGGACCACTAGTATTCTCAGCGAAACAGGATATGTGTGAGTGTGTTTGGGAAAACTGTTACACCCAATGTGTACAAGGTGCAGCTTCATACTCATTTGAGTGTGAAGGAATGGAAACACCATGCGAAGGTGAGTTCAATATACAGACTCCACAAGAATGTTTAACCTTCTGTAGCGAAATAACAGTAAGATACGGCTGCAAAATTTTGAAGGGATATGAACTTGTTGAAAGAACAGAGAACTATGCTTTCGAAGGAGAGAAAATCGAATGGATAGTTCTTGTAATGGACAAGAACAAGATAGAGCAAGTTACAGATGTTGTAGGAACTGTTGGCCCAGTGCAAGGAACAGGAAACCCAATTGAGGTTGAATGTGTTGAGCTTAAAGGCTGGGCTGCTCCAGGCTCAGAGATACTGCCAGAGTGTAATGCCAGGATTGACGAAGAAGAAATAGATTATTTCGACGACCAGATCATGGCATACTATGAATGTACTCTAACTGTAGAGACACCAGCTTCAATGCATGGCCAGCACTGGATAACAGTTGAAGCAATTGATTCAACTGGCTTAAGCGCAACAATGGACGAGAATGAATACTGGTTCCTAAACCCAGAAGTTGGAGTTAGTGTTGATGGATTCCTAAACATTGGAGAAGTAAGACCAGGCACCATTGTATATTCTGATTCAATACTTGTAAAAAATGATGTAGAGGAAGACTCTGGAGTCATGCTAGATATGTTCATATCAGGCACAGACTTCTATGACCCAAGCAACTCTGGTGCAAGGTGCTCATTAACAAACAGGCTAAAATTAGGAAACAACTTTGCAGCTCCACGGAAAAGATCGGGCAATAATGAATGTCAGATCGGTTTTAATGATGGAGATGACCACTTCTGTTACTATGCTGTTAATGGCGCTTATAGTACCCAGAATGACCCAAGAAGTGATGCAGAAGGCTATGCTCCAATAGTGTATGGAGATGCTTTCTCAAGAGACTTCTACAATGACGCAGAGATAATCATGTCTCCACTTGGTGGATTATTTTACTCACCAGGAAACGTGTTGTCTCCAGGCGCAGAGATATCTCTAACCTTCAAGCTAGGGTTGCCATTGCCATGTAACGGTGACTTCTCAGACGGTAGCATATACTTCTGGGGAGAGCCAATCTAAGCTTCTTTTTTATCTTTTTCTTAATTTATTGGTTTTTATATACTTCACCACAACAAGATTTAAATATTAGTGCCACTTTTCAATAGTTATAAAATAATATTGCTCAAAAAAATAAATAACCTAAAAATAATCAAGGGGGTGAATTTACTGATGTTTAAGCCAAAAAAACCAGCACTGTTTCTTGTGTTAGCATTAACACTTATTTTATCTAGCTCACTTGTTTTTGCATATCATTGGTTATGCCTAAGTCAAGGCCAAACAACCCAATACTATACTTGTAATGCACAGTGCTGTATGCTCTGTGTGGATGAGCAAGGCTATCCCTCAAACTTCAACAGATGCTATGATCTAGCTGTTTGTAGCTGTACCGGTGGAGGAGGAGGCGGCTCAATCAATATTCCTAAAATCACAATAACCTCTCCTCAAGAGGGAAAAGTCTATGGTGAAAATCGTGTTCAAGTAACTTTCACTGTTGATACGGCAGTAACAAAAATCACCAGAAAGCTTGACAGCGAAGCATATGTTACAATATGTGAAGGCAATTGCCTTACATCTTACAGCTTCTTGTTTCCATCAACAGGAGCATTAAGTGAAGGATCTCATACTCTTGAAATTAATGCAAGAAACAGTGAAGGAGGTACTGGCGCAAACACTGTTAAATTTACTGTTGACACACAGCCACCAGTTATACACTCAACACTACCAGCTTCAGGTTCTTATCTCAGAGGCAACAGCAGTGAACCATTCACAGTTACCTACACAGAGACCTATGTAAAACAAATACTCTTATACTACAAACAAGCATCAGCCTCTGACTTTAGCAGCATAACCCTTTCTGGATGTCAAGCTGGTTCTAACAAACAATGCACAACAACACTTGACTTACAATCCTATCCACAAGGCTCACAGTTTGTCTATTACTTCAGGGTAGCAGACAATTTAAGAACAGTAGATTCCTCTCAAACTACAGTGACAATAGATGCAGAGCTTGCAGACCCTGATGATGATGATGATGGAATAAACGATACTGTTGACAATTGCCACTATGTTGCAAACCCTAACCAAGAAAATTCTGATACAGACAGCTTGGGAAATGCATGCGATAATTGTCCTAACACAGCCAATCAAGATCAAGCAAATTCAGACGGAGACAGCTTAGGAGACGCATGTGATCAATATCCAAATGATTCTGACAATGATGGTTACGGGGATGCTGTAGATAGGATAATAGGAACTGCCTCAAACATTCAAACAAACACAATAAGCCCAAGCTTGATTGTTGGAAATGAGACAAACCCAAACCAGGCAACAGGCACAAAAACAGTAAAAATCAATGATGGAACCCAAACCATTGTTGAATTTGAGTTTAATTTTGATAGCAAAAAGTTAAACCTATCTGGAATAAAAATCAACAAACAAACAGGCAGCAGAGGAGAGCTGATTATATCAGGGCTTGACCTAAGCCCAAACACAAAAACAGTTTACCTTGATATTCTAAACCCAAGCGTTACTCAAGTTTGTATAGAAGACCAAGAGGTTGCAAGCATATCAGAACTAAGCCAAGCCTGTAACCAAGCAAACGAATACCTTATTGAATGTGACAGCCAGCTTCATAATGGCTTTAATTGTACACCTCTAAACAACAGCAAGTACAAGATAACAGGACTTAAACACTCTGGTATCAAAGAGCAAAGTGCTTGTGTTGAGAATTGGGCTTGCACTGATTGGAGTAGCTGTGTTGGAGGAACCCAAACAAGAACCTGCACTGATTCAAACAGTTGTGGAACCACTGCCAATAAGCCATCAGAATCCCAGGCATGCACTACTCCTGCCGGAGGCGGCGGAGGAGGTGGCGGCGGAGGCGGAGGAGGTGGTGGAGGAGGTGGCGGAGGTGGAGGTGGCGCTGGAGGAGGCGGCGCTGGAGAAAGCCAATTCTTCACTTTAATCAAAGCAGGAAAAACAGGTACTATTAAGTTTGAGGACTCTGAAAACCTCGCCATATATGAAATAAACTTACTGGTAAAAAATGAAACAAAAAATGCAAGGGTATCAATAACAGAATCCAATTTACCAACAGGAGCAGACGTCCCTGTTGAGGGAGACTCAGGAGTCTACAAATATTTACTTATTACAAGAGGAGACCTACCAGACACGCATGTAGACAAAGTTACATTCAAATTTAAGGTAAAAAATGAGTGGTTTAACAAATATGGTTATGATGATAAAACAGTTGAGATGTTGAGATTCTCTGCAAATAAATGGAGCAAACTACCAACAACAAGGGTTAGATCTGACTCAAATTACACATACTACATAGCAACATCACCTGGTTTTTCAACATTTGCCATAGTCGCAGAAAAGGGCAGTGAGCAGTCAACTGTACAGCAGAGAAATCAAACAACACAGCAAAACACAACCCAAACTGCTGAGCTAAACCAAACTAAAAATCAAACAGAGCAAAACCAAACCTCAATGCAGGGCATAACTGGCTCAGCAATATTCTCAGGCATTAGCAAAGCCCAATTTGCTGTGATGGGGATATTAGTTGTTGTCGCTTTATTGCTTATAATAATCTTGATTAAAAGAAGAAGCTAGTAAAATTAAGCGATTTTTGTCCACAACTGATGGTGAAAATTTTGCTTATATAAATTTCTGTGATATACCACAATAATGTTTATATACATATTCTAAATTCTATTTGTTAACTATCAGTAGTATCATTGTAATATTACTTATAAGGTGTAAAAATGAAAACTTTTAATATCAAGGTCTATTCAATTTTTGCTTTAGTGTTGGTTTTAACAACAATATCTGTTCTGGCATTATCTGCCTCTATAGGCAATGCAAGGATGATACTCTATCCAACAATTGTCCCTGGCCAAACAGCAACACTAGAAAAAACCATCTTAGTTAGAAACATCAACAATGTTAGTGTTATGATACACCTAGACTCATTGCCAGACATTGAGAACATGACAGAGATCCTGGACAATGATTTTGTGCTAGAGCCACTGCAAGAAAAAGACGCAAGGTTTAGACTAACTATAAAAGAGCCAGGTAGATATGCAGGCAACATAGCAATAAGCTTTACGGAATTGGATAACCAATCTCAAGTTTCTGGTGGTGTGGGCTTGCTTTCAAACATTATAATTATAGCTCGCGAAGGCAACGAGACAACACAAATAGAAAACAATGAGACAACTCAAACAAATCAAACTCAATCAGGAAATCAAACTCAATCAGGTAATGGAAAAGATTTCAAAGCTAATCCTTTTGTAGGACTAGGCATAATTTTGGTAATAATTGTCATTGGAATAATTGGTTTTAATCTTTTAAAAAGGGGTAAAGATGCATCTAAAAAACCAAAGAAAAGTAAAAGATGAGAAAAACAAAACCAATCTTTTTAGTACTATTAGTGTTTTTTCTATTAATAGCTTTAACATCACCAATCTTTGCAAGTGCAGATAAAGTTGCCTATATCGTATATAACCCAAGCATCTATGACCTGAATCTTGTAAATGCACTTCAAGATAAAGGATTTACAATAGATATAGTTGACAATGATAATGTAGGCACATTGAACTGGACAAGCTACAGATTTATGCTAGTAGATGATCACTTATTTGGTAATGACCAAGACATACCAGTAAATGATTTTCCAGCTGTTATTGTAAATACATGGCACATGACTGACTGGCATTGGGCTAGTAGTATTGGTGTAATAAGTGCAACCCAACCACTTCAGGTTAAGGTTATAGATACAACCCATTACATAACAAAAAACCTTCCTGGATATATACAAGTTTATACAACTGGTTCCAAACCCATGTATTACTTGTCAAAGTACGGAAGATCCTATAATTTGGATGCTATAACCTCAATAACAGGAGGAGGAATTTATGACAGTGATTTAACAATCGCAACAGCAGAACCAGGCACTTTGTTGAAGAATGGTATTGTCTCAAATGTAAGAAGCTGCTGGTATGGGATTATTGAGAGCGAATATTGGACTTATGATGCTAAAGCCCTATTCCAAAATTGCGCTGATTGGGTAGCTTATGGAGGAGATGCTGATCAAGACGAGGTGAGAGATGATTTTGACAATTGTATTGGAACATACAACCCATATCAAGAAGACCTTGATGCAGATAATGTAGGAAATGTATGTGACAATTGCATTAATACTTCAAACTCAGACCAGCAAGACACTGACCAAGACGGAATAGGAAATGTTTGCGACACATGTCCAAACGATCCCCTAAATGATGCAGATCAAGATGGAGTATGTGGAGATGTTGATTTATGCGAAGGCTATGATGACAACCTAGATGCAGACTCAGATGGTATTCCAGATGGTTGCGACTCTTGCCCACTAGATCCTTTAAATGATATTGATCAAGATGATATTTGTGGAAATATTGACAATTGCCCAAATAATGCCAATCCAAACCAAGAAAACTTTGACCAAGATAGCCTAGGAGATGTTTGTGACCCTGATAAAGACAATGATGGATACAATTCCACACAAGACTGCAATGATTATAATGCAAGCATAAAACCAGGCGCACAAGAGCTTTGTAACAATATAGACGACAACTGCAACCAACAAACAGATGAGGCCTTAACCAAAGCTTGTGGCCAAGGTGTTTGCGCAGGAACAAGCACTTGCTCAGCAGGAATCTGGGGCAATTGCTCAACCAATGGCCAAGATGTAGGAGTCTGTGCAATATGTAACGCAAGTGGCCAAGCAATATATGATGAAACCCAAGATTCAGATTGTAATGACAGTACATATTGTAATGGTCAAGAAACATGTCAAGCTATTTATTCTTGTCAGCAAGCAACTGCAATTAACTGTTCTCAATACAACATACAAGCAGTCGGGCAATGTAATTACAACCCTGATAATGTTGCTTATACCTATGATTATTTTGCAGGCTTTACAAGCCAATGTAATGAGAGTGCAGACGCATGCGCACAGGGCGTCTTTAATCTAACACACACATGTAGTGTACAAAGCTGTGGAGCAGAATGTGATGATTCTAATCATTGTGAAGACACTGATTGTGATCATCTTGATGGTTGTCAAGGAAACCATTATTATGATTATGATGATATAGCCAACAATTGTTTAGCAGACTGTATTTGCGAACAAAACCAGTGCAGCTCACCTACAATATATGAAAATGACCCAAGATGCACAGAGTGCCAGATAGATGATGATTGTAATAACTTAGATAGTAATTATTGTGATGGCGACAATCTAATGCGCGTTGAGGGCTTTTGTAATGCAAGTTACGAATGTGAATCAGCAGCGCCAATATTAGCTCAAAATTGTAACAATCTAAACAATGATTATTGTTTAGGAACTCAAATAAAGCATGATGATTACACATGTAATGCTGCAGCCTGTGTCCTAAACTCAACAACTCTTGTTTTTGAATGTGATGATTTCCAATACTGCAATGGTCAAGAAACATGTGGAAACGCAAATTGTATTGGAGGAGCTCCAATAGACTGTTCTCAATACAACTTACCAGAAATAGCCACCTGCACAAACAACCCAGACAACAAGGACTTCACCTGGGATTCTGCATCAGGCTTTACAAGTGAATGTGATGAGGATGCAAATGAATGCACCCAAAGCACTTATGAGTATGTCCACACATGCAACATACAAACATGTGGAGCAGAATGTGAGTCAGATCTTGACTGTGCAAACAAATGTGTAGGGGAGGTTTATCACTATTCTGGAGAATGTAATACCCAAACAACATGTTCATGTAGTTATCTAACAGAGGACTGTGACCAATACGATGATTGGTATGACACAGGTGCAACTCGCTGGATTGAGCTAGATCAGTGTAATGAAAAAGAACAAAAAGAGCAAGAATACCAAGATTATTCATGTGGAATTGATGGTTGTGATTACACAACCACCGGAACACAATGGGTTGATACTGATAGTACAAGACCAAAACAAGATGGCACAACATGTGATGATGGCCTATACTGTACAATAAATGACCAATGTACAGCTGGAATCTGTGGTGGCTCAGCAAGAGATTGCTCAGCATATGATGACCAATGTAACATAGGAATGTGTAATGAAAACTCTAACACTTGTGAAGCACAGCCTGCATATGAAGCAGAACAATGTGATGATGGCCTGTATTGTACAATAAGTGATAAATGCACTGCAGGAGAATGTATTGGTTTAGCAAGAGACTGTTCTCAATACAATCTACTAGAAATAGCCACCTGCACAAACAACCCAGACAACAAAAACTTTACCTGGGATTCTGCATCAGACTTTACAAGTGAATGTGATGAGAATGCAAATGAATGCACCCAAAGCACTTATGAGTATGTCCACACATGCAACATACAAACATGTGGAGCAGAATGTGAGTCAGATCTTAACTGTGCAAACAAATGTGTAGGAGGGGTTTATCACTATTCTGGAGAATGTAATACTCAAACAACCTGTTCATGTAATTATCTAACAGAGGACTGTGACCAATACGATGATTGGTATAACACACAAGAGAAACAATGGGTCAGTATAAACCAATGTAATGAAAAGGAACAAGAGAGATGGGTATACAAAGAATATTCATGCTCATTATCTGGTTGCATATTTTCTATTACAGATACAAAATGGGTTGAAACAGGGCAAATAAGAAACAAGGCAGATGGCACAACATGTGATGATGGCCTGTATTGTACAATAAGTGATAAATGTACTGCAGGAGAATGTGTTAGCTTAGCAAGAGACTGTTCTCAGTACAATCTACCAGAAATAGCCACCTGCACAAACAACCCCGACAACAAAGACTTCACATGGGATTCTGCATCAGGCTTTACAAGTGAATGTGATGAGGATGCAAATGAATGCACCCAAAGCACTTATGAGTACACCCACACATGCAACATACAAACATGTGGAGCAAATTGCGAGTCAGATGGTGATTGTGGCAATATGTGCATATACGATGTTTATTATTATTCTGGAGAATGTGATACCCAAACAACTTGTGCCTGTGAGTACATAACAGAAGATTGCAATCAATATGACGGATGGTATAATTCAGAGTGTAACAACTATATGTGGGTTGATATAGATCAGTGTAATGAAAAAGAGCAAGTACAAAAAGATTACAGAAACTATTTCTGTACTTTAGATGGTTGTGATTACACAACAACACAAACAGGAGTCTGGTTTGACACAGGTGTTCAAAGACCAAAACAAGATAGTACATATTGTAATGATGGCCTATACTGTACAATAAATGATATGTGCAACCAGGGTGTATGTGGAGGCATAGCAAGAGATTGCTCAGCCAACAACATAGCTCCAGTATCTCAATGTGATTATTCCCCTGACGATATAGATTATACCTATGATTACTTTGCAGCTTTTACAAGCGAATGTGATGAGGATGCAGATGAGTGCACACAAGAAACATTTGAATTAACGCACACATGTAGTGTAGCAAACTGTGAAGCACAATGCGATGAACAAAACCCTTGTGACAACACAGACTGTGACTTTTTGGATGGTTGCCATAACGGGCCAAGATATTATGATTGTGATGACATAATAAATACCTGCCTAGCAGACTGCACATGTGAGGAAAACATCTGTCCTTTAACATATCTTGGATGTGGTTTAGCAGGCACAGACTATGACCAAGATGGGTGGGATACACAATGCGGAGATTGTGATGATTTCAATCCAAATATAAATCCAGTGGCAGATGAGATATGCGACAATTACATTGATGAAGATTGCGATGGTGAGTTCAACAATGGTTGCGTATGTGAATCATATGAATCAGACAGAATCTGTATAGATGATGGATTTGCAGGAGTAACATACAGCTGGAACTACAACTACTGTAATGAAGCTTATGTAGTAATAGAAGAAGACCCAAGCTGCAATTGTGAATATACTTCTTGGGAAAATGATGAATGCATAGCAGATGGTTCTATGAGACAAATAAAGCATGAGATAACCCAGTTTGAATACTGTGCAGACAAGCTATATCAAAATATAGGAAACCCTGATTGCGATTGTGAATCATATGAATCAGACAGAATCTGTGTAGATGATGGATTTGCAGGAGTAACATACAGCTGGAACCACAACTACTGTGGTGAATCTTATATAGAAATAGAAGAAGATCTAAGCTGCAATTGTGAATATACTTCTTGGGAAAATGATGAATGCATAGCAAATGGTTCTATTAGACAGGTGAGGTATGAGACAACACAATTCGATTACTGTGCAGATGAAGTGTATCAAACAATACAAAATACTGAGTGTAACTGTCAATATTCAGAATGGGAAAATGAAGCTTGTTCAGCAGACGGTTACATGCATCAAACAAGATCTGAGAGTTCAGGATACGTTTATTGTTTAGAGCCTTTGGAAAGAAACCTTGAATATGAATCTTGTGCATGTGAATACACTGAATGGGAAAATGTGGGTTGTGTTGGTGATGGTTTAATAAAACAGCAAAGAGAAGAAAACTCTGGTTATGAATACTGTAATGATAATCTAGTTAGGGAGATAGAAAACCCAATGTGTGGTTGCATACCAACAGAGCTCTCAAGAGAGTGTGTTGCAAATGTAACTGCTCACGTAACCTACCTTTGGAACTATCCATACTGTGGCCCTGAATCAGAAAACGTCTATGATATAGCATGCTACATCTGCCAACCAACATGGGAATGCAATAATTATGCAGAATGTACAATGGAAGGCTACCAACAATGTTTGAGTGTGTATGACATTCACTCTTGTAATGAAACCTATCCAGGAGATTATTCTGAATTCACAAAAAGCTGTGATTACTGCAGCATACACAGTCCAACTTTAACCATACAAGATGAAATAACTGTTTATGAAGGCGAGCTCGTGAAACTGGATTTAGAAACAGATGACCCAGATGAAGATGCATTAAACTACACTATTTCAGAACCAGTTGGCGACGATAAAGAATGGCAAACTCAAAAAGGAGACAAGGGAACTTACTCTGTTGATATTGTTGTTACAGACGGATTTTGCACAACAACAAAAACAATTAAAATCATAGTAAAAGAAAAACCATATCAATCAATGATAGTTGAAAGAACAGCATACAACGAGTTTGTAGGAATAGGAGAAGAACAACAACTTTATGTAACATTAGAGAACATTGGCAACACAGACATAAAAGAGCTTAAGGTGGGTGTTTTTATTGATGATCTAGGCATATGGAAAAGCACAAAAAAATTCACTCTGCATAATGGAGAAGAAAAAACAAAAAACATTGAGTTTACAATACCATCATATGCTAAGCCAGGCAGATACTATATGAGGATTGTTGTGAGCAATGACAACATAAGAAAGGTGTTCTACAGAGACTTTGATGTTATATGATAACTTATATATAAAAAGGCGTTTAAATAGCCTTATTTTATGATTTGAGGCTTAAAAACCTTTAAAATCATCAAATAAGCCACAAAATTCCTCTTAATAAGAAAAAGCGGCAAAAATGCCCTTAAAAACCACCATTGCTAAAATTGCAGTATTTACAAAAAGAGGAGATTTATTAATTACTATATTAATTACTATATAATAGTTAAATATTATAATCACTCCAATATACTCAATAACCAAAAAGTTTAAATATAAGTTATATTTACTAAAGGATAACAATTAGAGATTTTCAAATCTCAAGAATTTTTATCAAAACACAAATAGATTGGGGGTAAATAAGATGAACAACAAATTCAAAGTTTTGAGCATTTTGATGTTGTTTTTGATAGGTGTTCTATCAATAGGAGCTCAAGCCTTACCAATAGTTGTTGATGAGGTAAGAGTTGAGGGAACAGATTTGGCTCCATCACCACAAGTCAACTGGCTTGATTTGGAGCGTGACCAAGAGATTGAGGTTAGAGTTGAGCTTCATGGCTTGGCAGATGTTAACAATGTAGAGGTAATGGCTTTTGTATCAGGTTATGAATACAATGATTATGAGCCAATGTCTGACACAACCCATGTGTTTGATGTTGAAGGGAATGTGACTTATGTTAAGACACTGAATTTGAAGCTTCCTTCAAGGGTTGAAGAGGACAATTACTTGTTAAGAATCATTATTTCAGACAGGGCAGGAGAAGAGCTAATTGAAAACTATCAGCTAAAGCTTGATGTTCCAAGACACGCTCTTGAAATAAGGGATGTGATATTTAGCCCAGAAGATTATGTTCAAGCTGGAAGAGCATTGCTAACAACCGTAAGAGTAAAAAACATCGGTGACAAGATTGAAGATGGTGTTAAGGTTACTGTTAGAATACCAGCTTTAGGAGTAAGTGCATCTGATTACATAGATGAGATCGAAGCAGGAGATTCAACAACCTCTGAAGAGCTTTATATGAGAATACCCCCATGCTCAGAACCAGGAGATTACACAGTAAATGTTGATGTTGAGTATGATGAGGGATTTGAGGAGATTTCAACAACAGAAACAATAACTGTTGAGGAAGGAGATGCCTGTATTCTTCCAGGAGAGGAAGAAGAAGGTGAAGAAGAAGGAAGAACAATCATAACAGTAAGCACAGAAATGCAAGAGGTTGCTCAAGGCCAGGGTGGAGCAGTTTATCCAATAACAATCACAAATGATGCAAGCGTAACAAGAACATATGTTATATCAGTTGAGGGCGCAGAAGAGTGGGCAACAACAAGAATCAGCCCATCAAACGTGGTTGTGCTAGACGGTGAAGAAACCCAGACAGTGTTTGTCTATGTTTCAGCATCAAGTGATGCCCCAGTAGGAGAACACATGTTCAGCGTATCAGTGAGCTCAGCATCAGAAACTCTAAAGCAAATCCCATTAAAGGCAAATGTTGTAAGTTCAGCAGTTGGCTTTGGCTGGGACAGCTTGAGAAAAGCACTAGAGATTGGATTTGTTGTGCTGGTTGTTATCTTGGTTGTGCTAGGATTAATAATCGGCTTCAGCAGACTAAGAGAAAAGGAAGAGCCTGAGGAAATATCAGGACAAACCTATTACTAAATTTTTATTTTTTCTCTCTTTCTTATTTGTTTATAACTTTTATTAAGCACTTTTAAATATATAGATTTCTCAATAACAAACAATATATACCTCTGCCTATTATCTTCCATAGGGGGATATAATGCCAGATACTGTGTATGGTTTTTTTGAAAAAAGTGCTAAAGAATTTCCTAACAAAGACTTTCAAAGAGCAAAGGATAGAGATGGTATTTTCCAAGGAACTACATATGCACAGGCTTATAATACAGTTTTTGAAATAGGAACTGGCCTGATGAGCTTAGGTGTAAATTATGGTGATAGAGTTGCCCTAATTTGTGACAACAGGCCTGAATGGATTCTGATTAATTTGGCATTGCAAGGCATAGGTGCACCAGATGTTCCGCGCGACGTAGATGTTCCATTAGAGCAACTGGTAGCAATACTTGATGATTCAAGATCAAAGTTTCTAATAGTTGAGAATCAAAAGGCTCTTGAAAAGGTATATGAGGCACAAAAAAGCCTTGGTTTCCAGATTTCAGGTATTGTTGTAATAGAAAAAGAACCTAAAAAAAGGGAAGGTGTTTTTTCACTTGAAGACATTGTTAAGGAGGGAAGGACCCAACTAGCTTTAAGAAATGACATTTTTTCAAAAGCAAAAGATAGGATAACACCAGATGATATCTCAACAATTGTCTACACCTCTGGAACTGAAGGAATTCCAAAAGGTACGATTTTAACCAATGCAAATTTTGATTGTCAACTTGACAAGATCCCACCATTACTTAATTTGAATGAGAATGAAAGAGTTCTTAGTTTTTTACCACCTTGGCATTTGCTTGAAAGAATAGTTGACTATATGGTTTTTGCAATTGGCGGTTCATTATCCTATACAACACAAAAAGACATCATGAAAGACATTGTTCTTGAAAAACCAACATTCATTGCCTCAGTACCAAGAGTTTGGACAAGGGTGTATGAGAGGGTCCAAAAGGATATCCAGCGCAAAGGTCCTAAAACAAGAGCCTTGGCAAATAAGCTGCTTAAAGGAGCATTGGAATACAAAAGAGCTAGAAACACATTAGCTAGACGATATCCTGATTCACCAGATCATAATTCAACTGATATGATAAAGGCAGCTGGTACAGCTGCTAAATATTTCGCAGCATATAGAGCTGCAGATCTAATGATTTTCTCAAGATTAAGAAAAATGCTTGGTGGAGAGCTTAAAGGAGCGATTTTTGGAGGAGCCCATCTCCCAGAACATGTTGAAGACTTCTTAGATGCTGCTGGACTAGATGTATTGGAAGCATATGGAATGACAGAAGCAGCACCTGTAGTTACAGTTAGATTATTTGGTGGTACACTCTATACAGCAGGAAAACCAATTCCTGGAACAGAGGTTCAGATATTTGATAGGTACCTTCAAAAAGTTGAGCCAGGTGAACAAGGAGTAGTTTATGCTAGAGGCCCACAAATAATGAGAGGCTACACAGATGAAGAAAAAACTAGAAAAGTGCTTTCTCCTGCCACAGATGGTGGTAAATCATGGTACAACACAGGAGACTTGGGAGTAATAACCCCTAATGGAGATCTTATAATTAAGGGTAGATTAGGTGATAACTTCAAGCTTTCAAATAGTCAATGGATAACACCACAACCAATTGAAGACCTGATTAATCAAAGTAAATATGTGAGTGAAGCCATGGTTGTTGGACTTAATCAAGAAGATGTTAGAGCACTTATCTGGCCTAGTTGGGATGCTGTAATACAATATGCAAGACAGGAGAAGATTGAAATTCCTGATGATCCAGAACAAGCAAGGGAAGCATTAGCAGAAAACGAAAAAATAATAGAACTAATTAAAAAAGATATTATAAAAAGATGGCATGCTGAACAAGATAGGTTTATGCCATATGAAGAGCCTGTGAAATTTGCTATCATTCCAGATGAGCTAACAGTTGGAGCAGGGCTAACAGCAACACTCAAGATTAAAAGAGCTGATATGATGGAAAGATATAGAAAACCAATAGCTGATCTTTATAAACCATCAAAATAAAAATCACAACCCAGCCTCTTTCTTTAAAACATCAGCCTTATCAATTCTCTTCAAGGTAGCCGCAGACTAGGCGAAGTTTTCTCTCATATTTAACAAAAATTATAAAGTATTGAATATTATTAATGAAGAAATGACTAGGGTTAATAAATTCATATTTTGGACACCAAGAATATTATTAATTTTGTTTGCGCTGTTCTTGGCTATATTTTCTCTAGATGTTTTTGATTCAGCTTCGAATTTAAGCGAAATATTAATAGGATTGTTTATGCATAATCTTCCATCCCTTGTTTTATTAGTTATTTTAATAATATCCTGGAAAAATGATTTAGTTGGTGGAATTATTTTTTTGACTCTTGGAGTTGCTTGTGTTATAGGGACCATAGTTGCGCTGTCAATGTCATCTGTGGGGTTAATTAATCCTATGCTGATAATTGGAAGTGTTGTAACCCTTTTGATAGGCATTTTATTTCTAGTTGGCTGGCGACAAAAGGAAAAATTAGGCAAAAACATTAAATTAAGTAAACATAAAACAAAAAGTGCTCGTTAGAAAAGCCACATTCTTGCTTTAACGCTCAAAAATCTCTGATTTTTGGCGTGCCAGAAATTCCGTCAGAATTTCTGAGCATAACGAAAGAAATCTCGTCTTTAAACAACGCATTTACACAAAAAATAAAATAAAAAATGACGTTCAAGTCATAACTTTTACCTACAATCCTGCCTCCTTTCGGAGTGTCTCGGCTTTATCAACACGCTCCCAGGTAAACTCTGGCTCCTCTCTACCAAAATGACCATAAATAGAAGTTTTCCTATAAATTGGCCTTCTCAAGTTTAGCTGCTTTATTATTCCAGAAGGGTTTAATGTAAAATGCTTTTGTATAAGCTTAATTATCCTATCCTTTGGAATCTTCTCTGTTCCATATGTCATCAGCATTATTGACAAAGGCTTTCTTCCACCAATCACATAGCCTATTTGCACCTCGCAAATATCAGCTAACCCAGCAGCAACAATGTTCTTTGCAATATACCTTGCCATATAGGTTGCACATCTATCCACCTTTGTTGGATCCTTGCCAGAAAATGCTCCTCCACCATGATTACCCACGCCCCCATAGGTATCAGCAATTATCTTCCTACCAGTGCAACCAGAATCAGCAACTGGCCCGCCAATAACAAACCTCCCGGTATTGTTAATATAAAAATCTGTTTTGCTATCAACATACTTTCCACAAACAGGCTTAATAACATGCTGTATTATATCCTTTCTTAACTGTGTTAAACTAACCTCAGGATCATGCTGAGCAGCAACAACAACAACAGGAAATCTAACAGGCTTGCCATTCTTATACTCAACAGTAACCTGTGTTTTGCCATCAGGCCTTAGATAAGGTAAAACCTTCTTCTTCCTAACCTCTTCAAGCCTTCTAGCAAGCTTTTGTGCCATCATAATTGGCATTGGCATAAGCTCTGGCGTATCTCTGCAAGCAAACCCACTCATCATACCCTGGTCACCAGCACCAAGTTCCTTTCCCTTATCCTCATCAACACCCTTTGCAATATCAGCACTCTGCTCATTAATGCTTGTCAGCACTCCAACAGTCCTGTAATCAAAACCATACTTTGGAGAATCATAACCAACATCCTTCAAAACATTCCTAACAATCTTCATTATATCCACATAAGCCTTTGTTGTGATCTCACCTGTAACAACAACAAAACCATTGCCGGCCATTGTTTCACAAGCCACTCTGGCATATGGATCTTGCTTGTAAATCTCATCCAAAACAGAATCAGAAATCTGATCACAAACCTTGTCAGGATGTCCCCTACACATTGCCTCAGAAGTAAACACAAAATCCCCTTGTCTCATATTCCCACCTCGTGTTATTATTAAATTTAAAACCTTACCTTCCTATAAAATCCCATAGATACCCCTTTTTCACAGGATAATATATGGCTCATATATAAACTTTATTGAGATTTGGGCAAGATATTAAATAAATTTCTGAAAAAAATATTCCAATTGGAATATTGATATTTTAAAAATTTAGATTATTCGGCAACAACAACATTGGCGGCAGACGGTCATTTGCTTCGCAAATGCCCTATGCGACACCCCGGATGGGGCGTCCCCCGTCGCATCTGCGCCATTGTTGTTGCATCATTAAAAAATCTAGCCATGGCCAGACGGAGCAAAATTTGCAAAGGCTTTGTTTGTTTAATCTAAGCCTGAAGCAAATTTTGTGGAGTAGGACAATCTTTTCGACAATCTTGTTTTGCATCAAGGAGAAAAGTTGGCCGTCTGTGCCTTGGATGGCTGGATTTTTTGGAAAATGATATTTAAAACAATTAGGAGATGTATCTATTCTTGGCAACAATATTTATAAACCTCTTAAAATTAACCAAAAATATGCCCCTGTGGTCTAGCCTGGTAACCTTTTTGGCAAGCAAAGCCAAGGTTGGACAAATAAGATGCAACCCTGCGGAGGTTGTGACCCGGGTTCGAAAAAGAAAAGCGTGACTTTTCTTACGAGAGTCCCGGCAGGGGCATAAATTTATATTAAATGTTAGATTTCCTATTTTTATGGATCTTGTTCAACAAATAAAACCAGAAATAGCAGATTTCCACATAGACTGGTTAAGTTCCCATTTTAGAGTTTGTAGATCATTTGAATATGAGTATCCAGAAGCGTTGCCTCCTCTCTTGACAATTAGACCAGATCTCATAGCTTTAACTGCACCTCCAACTCTACTCGAATTGAAATCAAGGAGTTATTTTGGTAGCCAGCTTAAGTGCCAACACTATTGGTGGTCGTGCATGGTCAGCCAGGTGAGAGGTTATGATGAGGTGGTAGATAAATCTAATCTTGCACATGCTTGGCTATTTCTACTTGTAAAAGCTGACCAAAGATTATCCACATTACTTGCATCTGGAGGACAAATTCAGGAGAGCAACATATTGAATAGAGAACTGTTCGTAGCATCCCATGGTATAGAAAGTGTTGCTTCAAATTATGAAAATCCAAGTGGCTATTATCATATCTCAGAACCTAGATTAGCAGATGATGGCTTTATTAAATCAGAACCAAACCCAAGATTAACCTTATTCTTACAACCCAATCTTGAACCTGGATTAATAGATTGCTTTGTCTACAGATAATCTAAAAAGAGATAATCTTTTTTATCTTCCACAACCTTTAAATACAAAACACTTTCGCCATTTAATTATGATAAACATCCTCTACATAATAGCAGGCTTTGTCTTTGGAATTGTTTTTGCAAAAACAATGTTTGGCAAAAAAGAGGGCGAGCATGGCATTCTAAAGAACTGGAGATTCAAGATTATGGGTCGTACTTTCATAATTCATCACTGGATACTCTTCATTGCTTACATTATTTGCATGACATTTGCCCAAAAAAGAGCAGACCTATTTCCAGATATTGTTTTTTACACAGGAACCGGATTCTTGCTAGGAGGAATTTTCCAAGGCCTAACCTATAAGGATTGGTATGTTTTCATTAAATAGCAAAACTCAGAAACCATTATCATAGAATCTTTGTTTATATACCAAAAAAAGAAACTTTTATATATATGTGTTTTAAATATTAGAGTAATACAAAAAACTGGTGCGAGTATATGAATAAAAAGAAGCTATTGATTGTAACATTTTTTGTTGTTGTTATGCTACTTTCTACCATCAATTTTGTACAAGCTCAAGAAAACCAATTTCAAGATGTAACAGACCTACTAAAAGATGTTGTTATGATGTTCTCTGCAGTGTTCTCGCTAGATTACCTTGACACACCCCAAAAAGCATTTGGATTTTTAATGTTCATGATGTGGCTCCTAATATTTACAGTTATGTATATTGGAGCAACAACTGCATTTAAAGGTAGGGCTAACAACAGACAAGTAATGGTAATATGCTTGGTTATTGCAACAATGAGTGTTGTTTTGTTCTATTTCCAAAAAGGACTTTTGGAAAAGCTTTTTGGCCAATGGATTGTGTGGCTCTACTTCATATTATATTTTGGAACAGTTGGTGCTATACTCTTTGTTGTTTGGAAGCTTTTACCAGACTCACCCATGGGTAATCTGATGAAAGCAGGGCTCTGTTTTGTTGCTCTTATGATGACCTCATTAGCTAGAGGAGATGTGGAAAACACCTTGGATAACTTAGAGAGTGCTATGAATTACTACTCATTTATTGGACCATTATTCTATCTTTATATGACAAAATTAAAGGAGAACAAGAATGACAACTCTAGCTGATACTTTTACATCAATACTGAGTTTGGTACAATTGGCATTACTTTTTGGAATAATTCGTTACTTATTCAAGGCCTTTTCTGGTGAAGTTACAGGTTATGGAGAGAGACATCCTGAGCGAGGAGTGAGTAGCGTTGGGAATTGGCTTAAAAACAAGTTTAAGAAAGAAGAAAAAGAAGAAGAAAAGGCTGAGGAACAAGAGAAACAAATTGAGAAAAATGAAGCTTTAATAGAGAGATTTAATCATATAGAAGTAATTCTTAATAAAATGGAGGAACAACAATTTGAACATGAATTGGTAGAAATTGAGAATTTGATTCAAGTCTTACAACATCTTATTGAAATAGCACAAAATGGTGCTGACCTTTCACCATATCATAACCAACTTAAGCAGATTCAAACAAGGATTTCTGATTTACTAAAGAGGATGGCTAATGCAGAGCGTTTGGTAGAACGGCAGACTAATTTACTAACACAAGAAATTAAACTCTTTAGGGATGAGATAGGTCGCCTTGCACAAGTTAGAAGTTCACTAAATATGATAAAAGGACTATCATCAGAAATAAATAAAGCAATAGAAAAGCATGCTAAAGGTGAATATGGAAAAAATAAGGTTTATTATAAAACTTTACAGGATGAAAATAATGCAAAAAGAATTGCTGAGATTGCCAAAGAAATTGATGAAATTGTTGCAAAATCAGACAGTATGTTTAAACATATGAAAGAAATTGCTGATCGGGACTACAGGCTCTCACAAGAGCTAAAACAAATGATTGAGGGTGGTATGAAGGAATTAGAAGGGATTGATGTTTCTACAATCTATCATGACAGGTTGGGCTTGTCAAGTGGTGATATTCAAGGGGTTGTCCAACAATTAAATATAATCCTTGGAAAGTTTAAACTTGCTAGAGACGAGGAAGGGAAAATGAGGCTAATAATTGGTAGTCAACTTGAGGCTGAAGCAAAGGTCCAAGCCTTGTTACAAGAAGAGAAAAAGATGATCACAGCGGTCAACAAACTTCTCGAAGAAATAAGGAAGATTAGTGGAAAAACACAAGTAGATTTTAAAATCCCATCCTAAGCAGAGGCTACTATCTCATTCTTAACATAAAGTGGAATGGAATACAAACTTCTCTGCTTTTTATTGCATACACTTTGAACAATACCCAATACCTGAGGCATCATACTTGGATCATAAGGACGCAATAAATCTTCAACATTTAAGGAAGCATCAAACACATTTGGTTTTGTCTCTAAGTTACCAGAATTCATACAATTCCCAAATAAATATAATAGTGTTAAAGCAGTCCTTGGATCATGACTTGTGTCTAATAAAACCCTTTCGGTATCAACAACAGCAAAGTGAGCACTCTCTGTTCCAGGTAGTAAATCAAATGAATCATATAATTCAAATAATGCCTGTCTTAAATTACCACTAGGTATTGCACCAGATGGTATTCTCAAAGGTTCTCTTATTCTAACTGGCCCTCTTCCTTCATCAGCTCTCACCCCCTCTTGCAACCCAGGAGCTCTTTCATAAATTGACTCTGCCTCCTCCTCAGCAACCCTTTCTTCAGGAAGCAACAGCTCCTTCAACTTATCATGATAAGGTCTTTTAAACATTGCCTCTGCCAAAACACCTGGTCTTAACTTACCTGTATAAACATCTCTTGGTAGAACACCTATCTTATCATCAAGCCCCTGCCCTGTCACACTCCTCTTCACATCGCTAACAATCTTGCCAAGAGTGCCAAACTCCTGTGTTTTAATACCCCACTTACTACTATCAATCACATATCTAAGCGATCTTTCTAGGTCTGAGAATAGTTTTCTATCATCTTCACTAATATTCTCTCCAAGCTCATGTACATAGCTTTGCACAACCCTTCTCATCTTTTGTGCAGCCTCATAAAAACCTTTGACATCAACCCTTATTTCCCAATCCTTGAAAAGCCCTTTTTCAACATATTGTTGTAACTCTACCAGTGCTTTGGTCAAATCTCCAAAGTCTTTAGCATTATCTTCTGTTTTTACACCATCCACTCTATTGCTTATATCACAAACGTTCTGCTGCAATCTAGCTTCCAATTCATCATTATCATTAATCTGTTGAACCTGAGCTTCATACTCCCTATAAAATGCAGCCCTTCCATCAATAGTCTCTTGAGAAATTCGTGGTCTTATTATATCCTTAAAATTTATAGGAACATCAATCCTATTAAAATAAATGAAATTAGGTCTTATCAATTGGTCCATATCTAGGTCTATTACTTTAATCATCTCAGAACCAACTAACCCCTCTAACACCCTGTATGCTCTTACAGTTCCAACTATAAGTTGTTCTACTAGTCCCTGTAAAAATATTTCTTGTAACATTTTGAAAAAATAAAAAAAATTAGCCTTCTTGACTATATTCATCTCCTGCAGATTCAACCTCTTCAGGAAGATTTGCAGAAACTTCACCAATATATCCTGCAAAACAAGCTGCAGCAGTTGCTGGATCAAGTGGTCCTGTCCACTCAGTCCTTTCCTTTACTTCATTTGCTAATTGTCTTACTCTATCTTCAAGATCATCTGATAATTCTTTTGCACCTTCAACATTGACTTTTGCCAAGTTTCCTGCAGAAGTTGCTAAATTATCAAGCATAACCAATAACGCATGTGGATTTATTTCATACACCACTTGATAACCACATTCCTGCAATGTTTTTAGTGCATCAAAGTACGTTTGATAACTAGGCACATTATCAGGTGTTGCATTATCTACAATTGGCTCAGCACTTATAATTGCAACAGCATCATATATTTTGTCAAACCTAATTGCTACTTCTCCTAATTTATTCCCAGCTTCTCCAATAAACTTATCATTGTATGCTTTAATTAAAGCAGGATTCCAGCCATCAACTTCTAGATTACCACTATCATGCTGAAAACTTCCAGAATAACTTCCTTTAACTTTATCAACAACTCTTTCTACGCTTGCATCTGGTTCAACACTAACTGTTGCTACAACATGTCCATATGGACCTTGATACTCCATTGAACCTCTCCTTAAAGAATTAAAGGCTCCTGCTGATCTAATTATTTCTAAAATCAAATCATTTAAAACATTATCTGCTACTTTCCCTTTTGCCATTTTATATCAACCCCCAAATAGTTTTAATACATTAAAATATACATACAATAAAACAACAACTAATATTTAAATCTTTCGATTATTTGCTATTCAAAAGTGGTAAATAACCAATAGATTTTTAATGATGATACTCCTCTCTTTTTCTTATCTGATTTTGGCTAGATAATGATTTTAATGTTTCCAAATACATATCCAAGCTAAAATCAAGACAATCCCCATTAATCTCCATCGCTGTTGTTCCACTATCAGACTTATATGTTACATCAGAAGTACCGGTCATATACCTTAATCTTTTCAATTGGTTGATATTTCTAAGTAACTCTCCAGTTTGCACAACCTCTTGCAAACTATCCAGAGCATAACTGCATTTCTCTAGATTTGCATACAATCTTTGAAGGTTAACAGTAGTATACAATTCTGCACTAAAAAAAGGAAGTCCTTTAAATAATAAAACTCCTAAAGCCAAATGTAATTTTGCTGACTTTCTATGATCACCATCAAATCCTTCTTCTCTTTTTTTCTTTATCAAATCAAAATAGGCATTTGCATATTTAATAATACCATCCTTGTCCTTTAGACCAAAAGGTGTTCTGGTTTCATTTAACCTTTGTCTGTCTTCAGGATTAATATATCCATCAGAATAAATAGTTATTTCCTCCATTAATCCCCTTTCTATAGCCATTAGCTCCTTTATCCTCAATGAATAACTGATAAAATTTGTTGTATCTAAACAAAGTTCAATTGGCTTACCTTTTGAAATACCATTATAAACCTCTTGAACTGATTTAAGCTGTCTGTTGATATAAATTACACTCTGTACAAGGCCATCAACAATCTCTCTATTCTTATTTTCGTAGTAAGTTGAAAATGGACCCCCTAAATTAATGCATATCCTCTCCAACAAATTCTTTCTTGGCTTTTCATCATTGTTTTTGGTTAGTAAATCAGTTCCACCAACACATTTTTCTTCAAACTCATTTAATCTAATATAAAAATCATTTATACTTTCACAATTTTCCAAAAATCTTTTTAAATTATTTTTTATAAAAACATATAATTCCTCTTCTTTATCCTTAAACCCAAGTCTTTTTATCCTTCTTATTGCATAAAAAACATCATCTATATTTACTGGACCATCTTGCACCATGAACAATATTGCTCTTGCCTCTTGCAAGCACTCTTCAAAATGCTCATAGCTTGGATTAAGCCATAAAAAATCCCTAACTAACTTTCTATAATTATTGTTTTCAGACAAAAGCTCTTGATATTCAGCATCAATCCTATAAAACCTGCTCTTTATTAACAGCATATCTTTGATCTTATCAATCTTCTCAATCAACCCCTCAGCTTCTGGCTCTACAGGGGTGTTTATAATCTCCTCCAACATTTGATCTAAGGTTATAACTGTCATCTCCCTCACAATTTCTGCAAAATCTCTAAGTTAAATATGAGTTACTGCAAAAAAACCAGAAATCTTACCATAATCATGGAGATATCTCTAACAAAAATGAAAATTCTACGGTCTAAATAAAAACATAACAAAAATCTTTCAAAAAAAAGAAAAACCATGCATAGTTAAGTTAGAACTATTAGTAGCTGCAGGCTGAACATGTCGCCGAAACTTCATGCTTACACCCCAGCCCTATTAAACCTGTGTTTTGCAGGAGTTCTAAGATGTCTATTTTCAAGAGGGGTTTCGAGCTTAGATGCTTTCAGCTCTTATCCCTTATGGCGTAGCTGCCCAGCGTACCTTGTCAGATAGCTGGTGGACCAGAGGCCACGAAAGCCAGTTCCTCTCGTACTATGGCTTCCTTTCCTTCAGACATCCAACATTTCCAGTAGATATTAAACCAACTGTCTCGCAACGTTGTGAACCCAGCTCACGATCCCTTTTAATGGGTGAACACCCCCACCCTTGGCCGCATACAGATACTTTTGTAAAAGCTTTTCTGCACGGCCAGGATAGGAAGAGCCGACATCGATGTAGCAAGCCTCCCCGTCGATATATTCGCTTGTTTGCTAAGCAAAACAAGTGTGAACTCTCGGGGGAGACAACTCTGTTATCCCCGGAGTAACTTTTCGGTCATCTCTAGCCCCCATCAATGAGGACATAGAGGTTCGCTAGGCCGAACTTTCGTTGCTGAATTTCTTCTTGTTTGAAATTCAGTCAGGCTGACTTTTGCCCTTGCACTCCACACACGATTTCTGACCGTGTTGAGTCAACCTTTGGGCACTGCTGATATGTTTTCAGCAGTGTGCCACCCCAGCCAAACTGTCCACCTGTAGGTGTCCTCTTTGCAGAGTAAGCGATGTAAATTATGAAGAGTGGTGTTTCATTTTCGTCTGATCCCTAACCTTTCGGCTCAGGTTTTAGCAACTTCCACCTACGCTACACAACACAACCCACACCACAACCACAAGCTACAGTAAAGTTTCACGGGGTCTTCACTTCCCACTGGAAATCCCTGGCCTATTCACCAGGCAGAGTGTTCAGAGGCTTCTGACTGGGGACAGTAGGGACCTCGTTACGTCATTCATGCACGTCGTCATTCAAACGACAAGGTATTTCGCTACCTTAAGAGAGTTATAGTTACTCCCGCTGTTAACCAGCTCTTAGCTCCCTTGGATGGGAGTTTGAAGTACTGGCACTGAGCAGACGTCACCAACTATACTAGGCTTTACAGCTTGGCAGTTGGTTAAGTTTTTGTTAAACAGTCGGGCCCCCCTAGTCACTGCGCCCTGTAATTGCACTCATACAAGTACAATCGCAGGGACCCCTTCCACCGAAGACACGGGGCTAATTTGCCGATTTCCCTCAATCAGATTACACCTTCACACCTTAGGCTTCTCACCTAGGGGCACCTGTGCTGGTTCTGGGTATGGTTGCTTAAGATCTCTCCTTGTTCCCTTTTCATGGGCTCCAGGGATTAGCTATACTCTCCATAGGAAGGCTCATCTCAGGTTTAGACCACTTCTCATCATTATGATACTCCATGGCCTTATCCTGATTAACAAAGCAGACAAGCTTTGATAACCTACCCCAAAGCGTTAGAAACAAGGCTTTCGTTACCGAATACTTAAGCAGTACAGGAATATTAACCTGTTTCCCTTTCCTCACAACCTCTAGTTATGAGGTCAGTTAGGATCAACTTACCCTTGACTGATTTGCATTGTCAAGGAACCCTTGCCCTTTCGGTGACGCAGATTCTAACTGCGCTAAGATCCTACTACCACCAGGATTCTCATTTTTGCTCGGTCCACACCTCTTCGCAGAGATGCTTCTGTCCAAGCACAACGCCTGCCTACCACATTCTTTTCAGAAGTCTGTAGTATCGGTAGCCAGCTTAGCCCTGTCCATTTTCAAGGCCCACATCCTTGACAAGTAAGCTGTTACGCACTTTTTAAAGGATGGCTGCTTCTAAGCCAACCTCCTCGCTGTTTTAGGATATGGACACTCTTCCCCCTTTAACA
>CAYHAM010000003.1:110959-143672 GCA_964354685.1 uncultured Methanosarcinales archaeon | reverse complement strand
CTTATTAGTGATTAATTAATAAAAAACTTATACGGGTGGTTTTGTTATTGAAAAAAGGCAAAAATATAGAAACCTTTATAAATATATGAAACTATATACTGGCATGGTTGGAGAGTCTTTCTTTTAGTTATTGGAGTGTAAACATAGCTTTATTCACTAAAAGAAAGACAATTAAGGCCACAAACCAAAAAAGCCCTGGTGGTGTAGTCTGGCCTATCATGAAGCCCTGTCGAGGCAGCGGAAACCAGATTCCTGGTCTTTTTGTTGCCACATAAAGGCTTCGACCCGGGTTCGAAAACGTATGACTTTCCTTTTTTGAGCTAAAGGAAGCTTACTTGAAAATCCCGGCCAGGGCGTTCCATATATGGGCCGGTAGCTTAGCCAGGAAGAGCACCTGACTTTTAATCAGGTGGTCGCGGGTTCGAAACCACCAACCTTTTTAGAACACAAGGAAACCAAAGATTTCCAGTGCCCCGAAAACCTTGTTTTCGTGGGAGCTAGACAAAAACAAAGGAGACATTCAGCTTAAAAAATGCTGAAGTCCCATAAAAAAGCTGGTGGGGGAAGTCCCGTCCGGCCCATAAAAAAACTTTAAGTGAAAATGGCAAATAAGTCAAAACAAATTAAACATGTTTTAGTCCCAAAGCATGAAAAGCTCTCAGCAAAAGACAAAAAAACCATTCTTGATGAATACAATGTTTCTATAAAACAGTTGCCAAGAATCTCAAAAAACGACCCTGCAATACAACATCTTAGCGTCGCTGAGGGCGATATAATAAAAATAACAAGAGAAAGCAAAACAGCAGGTAATGCAATCTTCTACAGGGTGGTATCAAATGTCTGATTCACAAAAAATACTAATTGAAAAATTTTTTAAAGAACACTCCTTCATAAAATCAGACATAGAAAGCTTCAACAACTTCATTGACAAAGAGCTTCAAAGGATAATAGAAGAAAACCGAGAAATAGAACCAACAATAATACCCCACAACATAGACGAATTTAAGATCAAGTTGGATAAGATATGGATACAAAAACCAATGATAACAGAGGCTGATGGAAGCAAAAGAAAAATATTCCCTGTAGAGGCAAGACTAAGAAAAATCACCTATTCTGCACCAATCTTCATTGTTGTTAGTGCACACATCAACGGCACACAACGAGAATCATTCACAACTCAGATTGGTTCAATGCCAATTATGCTACACTCAAAATACTGCCACCTTCACAACCTGTCAAAAGAGGATTTAATAGAAGCAGGAGAAGACCCTGAAGACCCTGGTGGTTACTTCATAATAAATGGAACAGAAAGGGTCCTTGTCAAAATAGAAGACCTTGCTGCAAACCACCTGCTAACTAATAGAACAACAACAGGCATTTCTGAATATGTTGGTAAGGTGTTCTCAGAGTATGGCTCATACAAAATCCCCCACACAATAGAAATGACAAAAAGTGGTATAATCTATTTAACATTTACTAGAGTCAGAAGAATGCCAGTGGTTGTAATCATAAAAGCCCTCGGCCTTATTAAAGATGAAGATATTATGCATGCTGTTTCTCATGAACGCTCATTTGATGATGTTTACATAAACCTTGTGGAGTTTTCAGACATAAAAACCCAAGAGGACGCCCTTGATTATGTTGCAAAAAAATCTGGCATCACCCAAGCAAAAGACATCAGAATAGAGAGGATAAAAAGCATATTTGACCGCTACCTTCTGCCGCACCTTGGAACAAAAGAGGAAGATCGCTTATTCAAGGCATACAACCTCTGTAAGTTGATCAAAAAATACCTAATGGTAGCAAATCAAGAGCTTAATCAGGACGACAAAGACCATTACATGAACAAACGACTCAAGATGTCTGGTGATTTGCTAGCAGACCTTTTCAGAGTAAACCTAAAAGTGTTAATCGGAGATCTGTTATACAACTTCCAAAGAATTGTCAAAAGAGGAAAATTCCCAAGCATAAAGGTGATAATAAGAGAAAAGCTTTTGACATCTAGAATTTATTCTTCAATGGCAACAGGCTCATGGGTGGGTGGTAGAAAAGGAGTCTCTCAAAGGATACAAAGATTAAACTTCTTGGAAACAATGTCTCACCTGCAAAGAGTTGTCAGCCCATTGTCAGCAACCCAAGAGAATTTTGCAGCACGAGAACTTCACCCAACACATCTTGGTAGGCTTTGTCCAATAGAAACACCTGAAGGTACAAACATTGGCCTAAAGAAAAATTTGGCATTATTAGCCCTAGTTACCCAAGAACAACCTGATGAAGACATTCTAAAAATGTTAAAAAATCTTGGCATGAAAGATGTGAGTGAGAAATTTAAAGAAGTTTATTTGAACGGAAAGTTTGTTGGAACAATTGAGAAACCAGACTACTTTATTGAACAAATAACAAACGAGAGGAGAAAAGGGGCTTTGCCAACAACCCTAAATGTTTACTCTGACAAAAAAACAAACGAAATATTCATAGAAAGCTCAAGCGGTAGGCTTGTTAGACCATTGATAGTTGTCAAAGATGGTAAATCACTATTAACAGAGAAATACTTAAAGCAGCTTGAGAAAAACGAAATATCATGGGGAGATTTGGTGAAACAAGGCATCATAGAATACTTGGATGCGGGTGAGGAAGAGAACGCACTTGTTGCATTTTCAGAGGACGAGTTAACAGAATTACACACCCATATAGAAACAACACCCTTTGCAATGATGGGCTTGGCAACTAGTCTAGTGCCTTACTCAAACCATAGCCCACCAGCAAGAATCAATATGGGCTCAAAAAACCAGAAGCAAGCACTTGGGCTTTACATTGCAAACTACCATGTTAGAATGGATATGGATGTCAATATTTTACACACACCACAGCTTCCAATAGTACAATCAACAATGTACAAATTATCAGATTATGACAAACACCCTGCTGGCCAGAACATTGTTGTTGCTATAATGAGCTATGATGGTTACAACATGGAGGATGCTGTTGTGTTAAACAAGGCATCTATTGAGCGTGGCTTTGCCAGGAGCACATACTACAGACCATCAATAGCAGAAGAGCTCCGCTACTCTGGTGGATTAGTTGATAATATATCTATCCCAGACAAGGATATCAAGGGTTACAAAAGTGAGAAAGACTACCGCTTCTTAGAAGAAGATGGGATTATATACCCAGAAGCACAAGTTGAAGAAGGTAATGTGATAATAGGCAAGACATCCCCTCCAAGATTCTTGAGCAATGTTGACCAATACACATTAACAACAGAGAACAGACGCGAATCATCAATTGCAATAAGCCATGGTGAAAAAGGTGTTGTTGATTTTGTTTTGATAACAGAAAACGAAGAGGGCAACAAACTTGTCCAGGTAAAGATAAGGGACCAAAGAGTGGCAGAGATTGGCGACAAATTCACAAGCCGTCACGGTCAAAAAGGAGTTGTTGGTCTAATAGTATCTGAAGTAGACATGCCTTACACAGCATCAGGGATTATTCCGGACCTGCTATTTAGCCCACATGGTATCCCATCAAGAATGACAATAAGCCATCTAATAGAAATGATCGGAGGCAAAGTTGGTTCATTACAAGGTAGATATGTTGATGGAACAATATTTGACTCAGAACCAGAGGAAAAGCTAAGAAAAGAGTTATTAAAACTTGGATTCAGGGAAGATGGTACAGAAACAATGTATAGTGGCCTAACCGGAGAACAATTCAAAGTTAAAATATTTATCGGAGATATGTACTATCTAAAACTTAAACATATGGTTGCAAACAAGATACATGCCCGTGCTCGAGGCCCAATACAACTACTCACCAGACAACCAACAGAAGGTAGAGCAAAAGAGGGTGGCCTAAGGCTAGGAGAAATGGAAAAAGACACATTTGTTGCCCATGGTGCATCCTTGCTTTTGAAGGAGAGGTTTGACTCAGACAAGACAATTGTACCTGTCTGTGACAGCTGCGGTATGATAGCAGTTCATGATGAATACAAAAAAAGATCATACTGTCCTCTATGCGGAGACACAGTTAGTATAAGCTATATAGAGCTAAGCTATGCTTTCAAGCTCATGATGGACGAATTCAAGAGCCTGTGCATACATCCAAAAATGATTTTAAAGGACAAATACTAAAATGGAACAAAACGTGTTTATTCACAAAAAAGTCAATGCAATTTCTTTTGGAATGTTAGGCCCGTCGATGATAAAGAAGATGGCCTCTGCAAAGGTAGTTACTCCTGAGCTTTATGACAAAGAGGGCTACCCAGTAGATGGAGGATTGATGGACATAAGGCTGGGAGTAATTGATCCTGGACTTAGATGTAAAACATGTGGAGGAAAACTAAAAGAGTGTGTTGGCCACTTTGGATACATATCATTGGCTAGGCCAATAATCCACATCAACTTTGTAAACGTGATTCTCACATTATTAAGATGTACTTGCCGAGAATGTGGTAGAGTATTGATACAACCCAGCACAATAGAAAAAGAGAAGAAGGTTCTCGATAGAATAGAGCAAGAGGGTGGAGTAGATGCAAGGAGAAACAGAATAAAAACTATACTCTCAAGTGTAAAAGGTATAAGCAAGTGCCCATACTGCAAGGCTCGACAACAGAAGATAACTATTGAAAAACCAACCACTTTCTTAGAAAGCGAAAAGAGGATATCACCCATAGACATCAGAACACGACTTGAAAAAATCCCAGATGAGGATGTTGAGCTATTTGGCATAAGCCCAAAATCTGCAAGGCCAGAGTGGATGGTGCTAACTGTTTTACCAATCCCTCCAGTTACCATGAGACCCTCTATAACATTAGAGAGCGGTGAGCGTAGCGAAGATGATCTAACCCACAAGCTTGGAGATATAGTTAGAATAAACCAAAGGCTTTTTGAAAACATCAATGCAGGAGCACCTGAAATAATAATAGAAGACCTATGGGATCTTTTGCAATACCACATAACAACATTTTTTGATAATACAGTTGCACAACTACCACCAGCAAGACACCGCTCAGGACAACCATTGAAAACAATAACAGAGAGGATAAAAAGCAAAGAGGGTAGAATACGTCACAACCTTGCTGGCAAGCGTACAAACTTCTCTGCAAGAACAGTTATAAGCCCAGACTCTATGCTAAACCTAAACGAGGTTGGTGTTCCTGAAATAATGGCAAGAAAGCTGACAATTCCCGAAAGGATAACTGAGTGGAACATGGAGCACCTGAAGGCATTTGTTGAGCGCGGCCCTGATGTTTACCCTGGTGCAAATTATGTTATTAGACCAGATGGAAAAAAGAAGAAAATAACAGACGAAACAAAAGAGTCTTTGGTAGAAGAGCTCCAACCAGGCTACATTGTGGAGAGACATTTAATGGATGGTGATATAGCAATCTTCAACCGCCAACCATCTCTACATAGAATGTCCATGATGTGCCATCGCGTAAGAGTCTTGCCATACAAAACATTGAGATTAAATCCAGCAGTCTGTCATCCTTATAATGCAGACTTTGATGGTGATGAGATGAACTTACATATCCCTCAAACAGAAGAGGCAAGAACCGAAGCAGAGGTGTTGATGGAGGTCCAAACCCAACTCATAAGCCCAAGGTATGGCTTGAGTGTAATGGGTTGTATCCAAGATGCAATTGCTGGAAACTATTTATTAACAAAACAAATGGAACTAACCAAAGAAGAGGAGGTATCATTACTTGCTTCAGTTGGCATAACTGATTTCTCAAAACTCGACAAAAAAACAAATATTACAGGCAAAGATGTGTTCAGTGCACTTCTGCCAAATGACTTCAACTTCACTGGTAAATCAAAAGATGGCAATGTTGTGGAAATAAGAAAGGGTTTGCTCATCAAAGGAGTTATGGATAAAGCAAACCTAGGAGAAGGCTCTGGCTTGATGTTAAGGGAATTCCACAAGAAATACGGACCAAAGGCAACAATTGAGTTTATAGGTAATGTTTTCAGGCTTGGAATCAAGACTCTGCTAACACGTGGCTTCACAACAGGAATATCAGACTCTGACCTCCCAGATATTGCCAACCAGAAGATTAAAGAAACATTAACAACAGCAGAGAAAGATGCATTTGAACTAATAAAAAGATATCATGAGAAAAAGTTAGAAATACTTCCTGGAAGAACAATGGCAGAAACCCTTGAGCTAAGGATATTAGAGCTATTGAACAAAGCCAGAAACAGATGCGGACAGATTGTTGCAGAAAACTCTGAAGAAACAAATAACCACACAATGATAATGGCCCATTCTGGTGCTCGTGGAAACATACTAAACCTAGCCCAGATGGCAGCCTGCGTAGGCCAGCAAGCAATGCGTGGCAAACGTATTGAGAGAGGCTACAAAACAAGGACACTATCCAAGTTTAAGAAAAAGGATCTAAGCCCAGATTCAAGAGGCTTTATCAAAAGCGGATTTAAACAGGGTCTAAGCCCCCATGAGTTCTTCTTTGGTGCAATGACTGGTCGCGACTCATTAATGGACACTGCTTTGAGAACACCCAAATCAGGTTATCTCTATAGAAGACTTGCAAACGCAATGCAA
Organism: uncultured Methanosarcinales archaeon; assembly: GCA_964354685.1. Lineage (GTDB taxonomy): Archaea > Nanobdellota > Nanobdellia > Woesearchaeales > JAGVZT01 > CAYHAM01. The sequence goes on along the minus strand of CAYHAM010000003.1, from coordinate 137,111 downwards.
GACTTAAAGGTGGAATATGACAACACGGTAAGAGACGCATTTAGGAGAATAATCCAATACAAATATGGTGAGGATGGAATTGATGTCTCAAAGTCAGAAGGCGGAGTAATAAATGTCAAAAGGATTATCGAGGAGATTTACAGATGAAATTAGATAAAGAATACGAAGAAAAATTTCCAGAAAAAATTATTAGGGACATAGAAAATAGTGTAGATAAAAAAATATCCAAAGATAAGCTAACCACTATCTTAAACAAGATAAATGAAGAATACGAAAATGCTCTTATTGAGCCTGGTGAAGCAGTTGGCCTGGTAGCAGCAGAATCAATTGGTGAACCAGGAACCCAGATGACCCTGGACACATTCCACTTTGCCGGTGTGTCTGAGATGAACGTAACAGTTGGTCTACCAAGAATTATTGAAATACTAGACGGAAGAAAGAACATCAAAACACCAATGATGGAAATATACCTAAAATCACCATACAACAAAGGCAAAGACATAAAGAAAATCGCATTGTCAATAAAAGAAACAAAACTAAAAGAGGTTGCAAAAGAATTCGTAATTGACATAATCAACACCAACATAGAGGTAAAGCTAGACAGAGACAAACTAAACGAGTTATCAATAAAAGACAACCAACTTATAAAAGAAGTGAAATCTAATCTAAAATCAATTACTGTTAAGATGAAAGATGACTCTCTCTTCATAAACCCAAGGGGTAAGGAAAAAGACATCAGAATTGTTTACAATATAAAACAAAAGCTCAAAGAAGTCTACATAAAAGGAATAAAGAACATAAAACAAGTTTTGCCAATAAAAAGAGAAGAGGAATTCATAATAGTAACCGCAGGCACAAACCTCAAAAAGGTTTTGAAAATGAGAGAGATTGATGAAACAAGAACCACAACAAATGATATATTTGAGATAAAAGAAGTTTTTGGAATAGAAGCTGCTAGGCAAACAATAATCAATGAGGTGCTAAAGGTCATAGAAAACCAGGGGCTCAATGTAGATGAACGCCATATAATGCTGGTTGCAGACACCATGTGCTTCACACCAGAGATAAAGGGGATTACAAGATATGGAATTGTTAAAGAAAAAGCCAGTGTGTTGGCAAGGGCATCTTTTGAAACACCTATAAAACATATAGTAGACGCAGCACTTATCGGAGAAGAAGACAAGCTTGATTCGGTTGTTGAGAATGTTATGCTCAACCAGCCTGTGCCAATAGGAACAGGTCTGCCAGGATTAGTGACAAAGGTAAAGAACAAATTAGGTAAAAACAATGAACCCATTAGATGAGATAAAAAAGAACATTGGCAAGGAAAAAATGCTCATCGGTAAAAACCAAACCATAAAAAACCTCAAACTAGGTAAAGTAGAAAAGGTGTTTTTGGCATCAAACTGCAAACCAAGTGTCAGAGAAGACATAGAGTACTATTGTAAGTTAAACAAAACACCATTAGCAATATTAAGTATACCAAACGATGAGCTGAGTATTGTCTGCAAGAAGCAGTTTGCAATATCTGTTATATGCTTGTTAAAATAGTTCTTTATTTGAAAAATGACCTCCTCCCACAACTGAAGTTGTGGGTTTCCATGGGAGGAGATCGACCAGTAAAGGAAACCCAAAATGTCAGGATTTTCCATCCAATCTGTGACTGGTGGCTCATACTTTATGTGAGTGCATCAGGAAAATCCTGATCATGATCAAGAACCTTTGGTTCTTGACAAAACAAAGGAGGACGCATACCCCAACTTAAAGGTCAAGGTTTGCTTTACTGTGTATGACAAGAATAAAATACGATGCTTCATTGATGAAAACAATGTCTGTTTTCGAAGCAATCACAAAAACAAAGCTCAAAGACAGCTTTGTTGATAACAATGGTTTGCTAATATTTATAGTAGACTCCACCCAAATAAGCAAGGCAATTGGAAAAAAAGGACAAAATGTGAAAAAGCTGGAAAGGCTACTCAACAGAAAGATTAAAATAGTGGAATTCAACCCCTTATTAACCCGATTTGTCAGGAACCTTGTTTATCCACTAAATGTGAAGGATGTTGTGGAAGAAGCAGGCGTGGTTACAATAATAGGCCCTGACACCCGAATAAAAGGGCTGCTCATCGGCAAAAACAGCCAAAACATAAAAAATTACACCCAAATCGTCAAAAGATATTTTAATATTCAAGATATGAAAGTTGTTTAAAATGGTAAAAAAATCACGTGGCTTAAATGCTGGAAACAAGCTAAAGCAAAGAAGGAAAAAATTTAGATGGAAGGATCCTTATTACAAGAGAAGGGTATTGAATCTAAAGCAGAGATCAGACCCCCTTGGTGGAGCTTCGCAAGCCAAAGGCATAGTTCTTGAAAAAACACAAATTGAAGCAAAGCAGCCACACTCTGGTATGAGAAAATGCGTAAGAGTCCAGCTAGTTAAAACAGGCAGACAAGTAACAGCATTCTGCCCTGGTGATGGTGCTACAAAAATGATAGATGAGCACGATGAGGTTATGATAGAGTGCATTGGTGGCAACAAGGGCAGAGCTAAGGGAGACATACCAGGAGTTAGATGGCATGTAATAAAAGTAAATGACCAGAGCTTACAAGCCTTGCTTTCAGGAAGGCTTGAAAAAGCCAGGAAATAATTCCTTCAAATGAGATTCTCCAAAGAAGAGATAAAGGATTTGCTGAAAGCCTGGATAGCCATAACCTTAGCTTTTACAATCGTCAATGTTGGGTTAAGCCTTGGTACTGATTTTGTGATAGGTTTTCTGATATCTGGTTTAACCGTTGGGCTTGGTTTTTTGGCGCATGAGCTTTCTCATAAGTTTCTAGCTCAAAGATATGGATGCTTTGCAGAGTTCAGATCATTTGATCAAATGTTAATTTTAGCAGTTTTGGTATCTTTTCTTGGTTTTGTTTTTGCAGCACCAGGAGCAGTTTTTATATCAGGGCATGTGTCAAAGGATAAGTCAGGAAAGATTTCTGTAGCAGGAATTTTTGCCAATATCTTGATAGCTGCATTGTTTCTGCTGTTGGTTTTTTTAGGAAATCCTCTACTAAAAACAATAGGGATTTATGGAGTAACAATCAACTCTTGGCTAGCATTGTTTAATCTAATCCCATTTGGCAACTTTGATGGCATTAAAGTATTTCACTGGAACAAGATTATCTATGTTGGGATGTTGCTAACAGCAGGGATTTTGTTGATGGTGCCAGGGTTGTTGAGTTTGTAGATTTCTATAATTTTATTGTTAATAAAATAACTTGCGGGGTTACTATAAACCTAATTAATAATAACTCTATTTTTAATATTCGCGAGGTTGCTTGTAAACAACTACAAGATATGCAACCTCGTGGTGATGTAGTCTCTTTATTCCTTAGGAAAATAGAAACAGAAGAACCACGAGTTGCCTCTTATGCGATTGAACACTGGCAACTCGCTAAGATTATTAATTATAAAGATAATAATTGCTTCAATTGATACTTTGAAAGAAAAGTTTATATACTCTGATTATTTTTTCTACTTTAAAATAGTCAATGAGGGGGTGTTAAATCATGAATAAAGAAGGACATAATCCTGAACTTGGCCATAAAACAATGGTAATGTTTCCTGACACAGAATTAGATCCAGAGAAGTTGGGACTTAAAAAGGGTTTTATGAGAGGTCCATCTGAGGAAGAGGTGTTTAGGGCTGTGTTAAGATGGGCAGCTTCAAACGGTTTAGATTATTATTCTGATAGTATGTTTCGGTCTTCACCTACTGTTGATGCAAGTACTAACTTTTCTCAATTCCTTGAAGATGAGAAAATGGTTTTAAAAATTAAATATACGTTGTGTGGAGAATACGAAGAGAAACTTAGTGGGGTTGGTAAAAATATTGGATTTGATAGTCTATATAACAGAATTGGAGATATAAAAAGTATGTTGATAACTACAAAAATGTTTCCATCCACTGGAACAATGGAATATGGAAGGTATCTTCCTGAAGAAATTTTACTTGTACATTCTGATCAAGGAGTGGCTATGGGAATGGTTGTAGAGGCTTTGCTAAGGAATTCTGGAGTTGCTGCTGTAAAAGAATTGGAAGATGAACAAAGAGCTGTTATTCACAGTGATCTTTATTCAAGTTTTTATGTATCTATTGTTGATCCTACCCAACCAAGGGTTAAGCAAGCAGCCCAGGCATTTAGGAGATTTATTAGTGATTTTCTGCTGCAGGAAGACTGTAGGCAGCAACTACAGGCAGCTTCTTTATTTGCCTCTCCTGCTTTGGGAATTGAATCATTAATAGGAGGATTTTATGACAGGCATTATGGGGAAGGTTATTTTGGTGATTATGAACAGGATATGAGAAATTCTGCTGATGATCTTTATAAAAAAGCAGATGAGATTATTGGATTGTTAAGACAAGAACTGCCTGAGACAGGTCTTGAACAATATGTGGTGAATTAAAATGAGGGGGTGTTATTATGGTTGAAGTTACTAGAGAAAAAGATATGACAAGAGTAATGGGTCCTGCATTACCATTTCCCCCATCACCATTAAATCTAAGAGAAATAGCTCTGCTTAAGGGAGTGTCATCTGAAGAAGATGTTTTTAGAGCATTATTAAGTATTGGTTTTACAGAATATTATCATCCTCTAATGGAGCTTGAGCAATCAAGTTTTATTGTTGGACGTGCACTTTTTCACGAGCCATATGAAGCAGGACAAATAATGTTAAGTCTTTATTACACTCTTTGTGATCTAAAAGGAAAACCAATCGATGAAGAATCTAAGCGGATTTTATGGTATAAAAGGTTAGGAGAGAGGGATCAGGATATTGGTGGAGTTTTGATATATGCAAAAATGTGGGATACAAAACCAAATCTTGGTAGAATAAACTTAGATGGTTATGAATATGCAGCTTTTAGCATTGTTGGAGAAGCCTTGTTAAGAAATATTTCTGTAACTAAAGCAAAGGAAATGGAACTACAGGAGAGAGCCTTTAGATACAATACTCAGCTACCAGGATTGGAATTGGTTTTTTTGGACCCAAACCAGGAGAGGGTTCCTGAAATAGCTGAGATATTCGGGGTTGTCAGTAATTTTATAAGAGAACATGAGAAGGAACTTCAGGAAGCTGTCGCTTATGTGTGGACTGCTTCACCTGCAGGGCTACTCAGCGAATCTTTATTGGAACACGAATATTTGTCTCATCTAAATGAAGCTTCAACAATTATTAATTCTGCAGCTAATCACTACTATGAACTTGCAGATGGTATTGTTGTTAATCAGTTACGTCCGCAGTTAGTTGAAAGATTGGGATCAGAGGTACCTTCAGCTCAGCTGGAAGATTTGTGTTTATCTTAATTTTGCACAAAGAAACTAGCTACTGTTTATGACTAATATTTTCAATAGCAATATTATCCAAAACATTTTTATATTCAATTCTATTAACCAAAATTATGGGGATTAGAAAACCTATTGTTGCTGGCACCTTTTATGAATCAGGCTTCCAATCTTTAGAGGAGCAGATAAAAGGCTGTTTTCTGCATAAAAAAGGCCCTGGTGAATTACCAACAAAAAGAGGGAATAAGGAGATTAAGGCTATTATTAGCCCCCATGCTGGATATTCTTTCTCAGGACCATGCGCTGCATGGGGCTTCAAAGAAATAGCAGAATCAAAGCTACCAGACGTTTATATTATACTCGGCCCAAACCATTCTGGCTTTGGAAAAACATCTGTTAATCTAGACAGCTGGCAAACACCATTTAGTATTATTAGACCAGATGTAGAATTTGGAAAAACATTGGTAAAAAATACTGATCTAGTAGAGGATCCTAGAGCACACTTGCAGGAGCATAGCATAGAAGTCCAGCTTCCATTCTTGCAGTTTGTGAGCAAAGATGTCCTCCAAAGAATAAGAATCTTACCAATATCAGTTAGTAACGATGTTGATATTAACAAACTAGCACTTGACATGAAAGAGGTCATCTTAGACACAAACAAAAAGGTTGTTTTTATAGTGAGCTCAGACTTTACCCATTATGGTCCACAATACAGCTATGTACCATTCTCATCAGACGTTCCACAAAGACTATACAAACTAGACGAAGATGCAATAAAACTAATAAAAAAATTAGACGCAGATGGACTCTTAAAATACACATATGAGACAGGAGCAACTATTTGCGGGCAATTGCCAATAGCTTTACTTCTAAGAACACTAGAAAAAACAAAAGGAAAACTATTACAATACTACACCTCAGCTGATATTATGGGAGATTACAAAAATGCAGTTGGGTATGCTTCAATATTATTCGAATAATTGCTTTTTTACCCAAAAATATAAATATCTCACTTATAGAAGGAACTAATATGACAAGAAAAACTATACCAGCTGGAGGCACACTTCCTTTTTCTAAAGCAACTATACATGATTCTAAGTATGTTATGGAGATATCCGGACAAGTAGGGCTTAATCCAGATACAGGAAAACTTGAAGAAGGTATTGAAAAACAAACAGTTAGAACTCTTGAAACTATTAAACAGATACTTTTAGAAAAAGGATGGAACTTTAATAACCTAATAAAGGTGAGGATATTCTTAGTTGATATGGCTGATTATTCTAATGTGAACAAAATCTATGCAAAATGCTTTTCAGGTGAATATCCTGCAAGAGTTGCTCTAGCTGTGAAAGAATTGCCCTTAGGAGCCTTAATCGAAATTGACTGCACAGCTGCCGGAGATGTGATTAAAAAATAATGAGAGATAGTATGAAATTCAAGAAAATTCTTGTCATAGGAATTGATGAAAAAAATCTTGAAAAGAGATATTGGGAAAGAATTGATAAATCATGTGAAAAGCGAATTATGCTTGCAAAGGACAGTTCTGAAATCTCAAACCATCTGAAAACAACAGATTGTCTGCTAGTTAGTCTTGGTATTCCTGTTGATAAGAATATGATTGACCAAGCACCTGAATTGAAATACATTGGAGCATTCTCAACTGGCTACGGTAGAGTTGATGACAAATATGCTACTAAGAAAGGAATTACTGTTTGCAACATTCCAGGGTATAGCACAGAGGGAGTTGCAGAATTTGCATTTGCTATACTCCTAGAGCACATTCGCGACTTAGAAAGAGGAAAGGAACAAGCAAGGCAAGGCAATTATTCTGAATCAACATTCTTTCATGTATATGAGATAAAATCCAAAAAGTTTGGGATAATTGGTTTAGGTAGAATCGGTGGTAAAATTGCAGAGATTGCATTGGGTTTTGGAGCAGATGTTAGATACTGGTCAAGAAGAAGGAAGAAAGAATATGAAAGCAAAGGAGTTAAGTATGAAAATGTTGAAAAACTACTTGCTGAATGCGATTTCTTGTCTATAAATCTTGCCCTAAACAAAGAAACTGAGGGCTTTTTGAATGAAAAAAGAATTAATTTGATCAGGCCAGGAGCAATACTAATAAACCTTGCCCCAAACGAGCTAATTGATTTCAATGCATTGGAAAAAAGGTTAAAAAAAGGGGACATGACATACATACTTGACCACACAGACGAGCTTACTCCAGAGCAGGCTAAGAAACTTTCAAAATATAAAAATTGTATAATGTACCCGCCCATTGCTTATACCACCAAAGAGGCAACAGCAGAAAAGCAAGAGATTTTTGTTGCAAATATAGAGAACTTTCTCAAAGGCAAACCAACAAACAAAGTTAATTGATCAAAAATATTTAAAAACAAAGTTCGGTTGTCATTTTAAGATTTAGTAAAATATATATATGGACCCATTTGCTATTTATTGATATGATCCTCAAAGGAGAGAAGGTTTACTTAAAGAAAGGCTTCTCAAATAAAGAGTATTCTAAATTGTTGAAATGGTTTAAAGATATTGAATTTATAGCTTATCTCCGTAGTGCTAAAAAGATATCAAATATCACAACAGTAAAAGGAGTGAAATCCTTTTTTGAAGAAGCAGAAAAGGCAAAAGGTACAATATTTTTTGGTATATATACCCTCAAACAAAAGAGGTTTAGTGGGTATGCTCTTCTCGCACATTTGAAAAACAAGAAATATGAGTTTGGAATAATGATTGGAGATAAAAGTTACTGGAGAAAAGGGGTTGGTTCTGAAGTTACGAGGTTACTATTAGCATATTCATTTGATCAACTTGGACTAGAAATGGTGTATTCAACAACAAGTGAATATAATAAGCCTGCAATAAGTTTACTCAAAAATATAGGTTTTAAGATGGCAAAGAAAATCCCTAAAGATAGAGTGGTATATCACAACAAAAAATGGGTTGAAAGTGATACGTTTTGTATGGAAATTACTAAGCAAGATTATTACCACAACCAACATAATTTTTAATAATAATTACAACACCTTATATAAAAACCTTTGAAAAAATAGAAATTTTTTCAGGGTATTTGAAAGTCGAAGACTTTCAAAACCTTTAAAAACAAACCTTGATTCTTATATATTAGGTGGTTATATGGCAACAGAAGAAGAAAAGCATGAGGAGCTTAGGGAAAAGTACGTAGAGCTACAATTAATTGCAGAACAAATCAAGCAACTCAAACAACAAGCCCAAATGCTAGAAGAACAATCAATAGAGCTCACCATGACAATGCAAGGCTTAGAGGATCTGGAAAAAACAACCCAGGACAAAGAAATACTAGTGCCAATCTCAACAGGAATCTTTACAAAAGCCCAGCTAAAAGCAGGCCAAGACTTGATAGTCAATGTTGGTGGCAACATTCTAGTAAAGAAGGATGTAAAAACAACAATAGAGATGACAAAAGACAGAATCAAAACAGTAGAACAATACCAACAGGACACACTACAAAACCTACAAATACTTACTACACGAGCCAACGAACTAGATGAAGAATTAACAAAGCTCACTCAAGAGCTAAAAAAGGAATAAAATGTTCAACTTCTTAAAAGAAAAGCTCAAGAGCACAATATCAAAGCTATCCAGGAAAGTGGATGAAGAAGCAAAACCAGTAGAAGAGATAGTTGAAAGACCAAAAGAAAAAAAGCTAGAAAAAGAACAACCTAAGATAATTAAGAAAAAAGAGAAAATAGAAAAACCAAAACCAGAGATAAAGGTAGAACCAAAAGAGGAGAAGGTTGTTGAAGAAAAAAAGCCTGATGTTAAGGAAGAGGTAGAAAAAGAAAAGTTATCTATATTTGAAAGAATAAAACAACCATTTGTAAAAAAAGAAGAAAAAGCTGTAGAAAAAGAGGAACCAGTTAAAGAAGAAAAAAAAGGAATCCTTGAATCTGTCAGGGAAAAAATATCCAAAAAAACCCTATCTGAAAAACAATTCAATGAAATATTCTGGGACCTAGAGGTTGTTCTACTAGAAAACAACGTTGCAGTAGAAGTCATAGAAAAAATCAAAGATGACCTAAAACAAAACCTTGTTGACAAGCCAATAGAACGCGGCAAAATAGAAAGAACAATAGAATCAACACTAAAAAACACAATACAAGACCTCTTTGATGTTGAGAAAATAAACCTCTTACAAAAAATAAAACAAAAAACGCCATACATAATCTGCTTTGTAGGAATAAATGGTTCTGGCAAAACAACAACAATAGCAAAAATTGCACACATGCTAAAAAAGCACAACCTAAAATCAGTTATTGCTGCCTCTGACACATTCAGAGCAGCCGCAATACAGCAGTTAGAAGTCCACGCAAACAAACTAAATATAAAGTTGATAAAGCACGACTATGGAGCAGATGCTGCAGCAGTTGCATTTGACGCAATCAAATATGCAGAGGCCCACAAGATTGATGCTGTGCTGATTGATACAGCAGGCAGGCTCCATAGCAATGTAAACCTAATGGACGAGATGAAGAAACTAAAAAGGGTTGCAAAACCAGATTTAGTTGTATTTGTTGGTGAGTCAATAACAGGCAATGATTGCGTAGAGCAGGCCAAAAAATTTGATGAAATACTTGGAATAGATGGAATAATCTTGGCAAAAGCAGATGTAGATGAAAAAGGAGGAGCTGCAATCTCAATAAGCTACATAACAAAAAAACCAATTATGTACTTAGGCACAGGCCAAGAATACGAGGATCTAGTAGAGTTCAACCCCAAGATGATTGTGGAGAGCTTGGGGTTAGAGGCCTAAGTCCCTTCTTCCCAACTAGTTAGATACTTCTTTTGTTCTGGTGTCAGCTTATCAATTTTTATATCCATTGCTTCCAATTGCAATTCTGCAATACTATTGTCAATCTCTTCTGGTAGTTGTATAACCTTAACAGGCAACTTCCCTTTGTTATTAACAGCGTACTCTACTGCTAGTGCTTGTCCGCAAAAGCTTGTTGCCATTACCTCTGATGGATGGCCTTCTGCTGCAGCTAGATTAACCAATCTTCCCTCACCAGCTAGGAAAACCCTTTTTCCTCCTAATGTAAACTCCTCTAAAAATGGCCTAACCCTTCTAACTTTACTAGCAGCTTTCCTCAAACCCTTCACATCAATCTCAACATCAAAATGACCAGAGTTTGCTAAAATAACTACATCTTTCATCTTCTTCATATGCTCAACTGTTATAATATTCTTGTTTCCAGTTACAGTAACAAAAATCTCACCTATTTTAGCAGCCTCATCCATTGGCATAACCCTAAATCCATCATACCTTGCTTTTAATGCTCTAAAAGCATCCACTTCAGTAACAATCACATTTGCTCCTAATCCGCGAGCCCTCATAGAAACTCCTTTTCCACAATCACCATAACCAGCAACAACAAAATTCTTGCCAGCTATTAATATATTGGTTGCCCTCAGAATCCCGTCAATAGAGCTCTGACCTGTTCCATAGTAATTATCCAGCAGATGCTTGGTCTTGTTATCATTAACAGCAATAATAGGATACTTTAAAGCCTTATCTTGCTCCATTGCCCTAAGCCTTATTATTCCTGTTGTTGTTTCCTCACAACCGGCTATAATGCTTGGAATCATATCCTTGTGATTCTTATGAATCTCACTAACCAAGTCACAACCATCATCAATTGTTATCTGAGGTTTAGATTCTATAATCTTTTTTATATACCTATAATAATCCTCTTTACTCTCACCTTTGTAGGCATAAACCTCAACATCTTTTTTTGCTAGATAAGCTGCAACATCATCTTGTGTGCTTAATGGATTGCAGCCTGTTATGGCAACCTTTGCTCCGCCTGCTATAAATGTTTCAACAAGAACAGCTGTTTCTTTTGTGACATGCAATGCCATTCCTATTCTTATATCCTTTAATGACTTTTGTTTTTTGAATCGTTCTCTAACCTTTAACAAGGCTTGCATATGAGCCTCAGCAAACTCAACATTTAGCTTACCTTGCTCTGCTAGCTTTAAGTCTTTGACCTCAAAATTTTTTTCAGTATCCATTCAAACCACCTTACTTTTTATCAAATGATGTTTAGGATGTTTAGAGAAAATAAAACAATTTATATACTTTTTGTGTAAAAAACTCAAATTTGTACAAAAAATCAAATAAAAAATAAACAAAAATCGAAAAATTTATATAATCTTTAGACAAGTTAAAAATAAAATGCTAGATGAAAAAGAACTAAAAATACTACAAGCCTTAAAACAAGACTCAAGAGCAAGCATAAGAGACATAGCAAAAAAAACAAATCTCAGACCAAGCACAGTACATCAAAAGATAAAAAAGCTAAAACAGAACAACACAATTGAAAAGTTTACTGTCAAGCTCAACAATAAAGCAGCTGATGAAAATTTCATTGTGTTTGTTTTGATAAAAGCAAAAGGTGAAATAGAAAACACAACATTCAGAAACCCTCATGTGAAAGAGGTGTTTGGAATAACAGGAGAATACGATTTACTATTGAAGATGAAATTCAAAGATATATCTCAATTTAATAAATTCATCTTAAACCTTAGAAAAAACAAGACAATAGAAACAACGCTAACAATGGTAGCCACTATTAATATAAAAGAGGAAATCTAGAACTTGCAAAAACCATATTCAAAAAAATTTAAAATAAAAAAATAAAAATAAAGAACTTACCTGCGCTTCTTTCTTCTTGCTTTTCTTTTGGCAGGTCTCCTTTTTTTGGCAGCTTTCTTTCTTTTTCTGCCGCCTCTTGCCATCTTGGCTCTAGAGATGTCTCCCCTTTTGTCAACAAAGTAGAGCCATCCCCTTTCTTTCTTAACGCCAACTTTAGCAACCTTTTGTGCCATTTCTCTTTACCTCTCTTTTATTTTTCGTCTAGAATTAATCTAAACTAAATTAACTTGCGTTAACTTATTTAAATATTTTTGCTTTTTTTAGTCGATATCAAGCAATAATCAAGAAATCTAAGACACATTCAATGGCTTGACAAAAAGAGTAAATTCCATTTTTGTCTCTGTTTCACTATCAGAAACTGTAACAACAATAGGGTAAATACCAGCATCTCCCACTTGGGTTTGCCACTGACCAGACTTGTTAAGAGGGTAAGTAAATGTATAGGTTAGTTTATCCTTGTCAGGGTCTGACGCATTTGGAACTATATTCACGAAATCATTCTCATGAACAGTCACAACCACTCCCTCTGAGATGTTCTGACCAGCTTCTACAGCACCACCCTCTGAAACATTCTCTGCTGGTCCTACAACCTCTACCTTTGAAACATTCTTCATAGCCAGGATTTTGCTAAAAGCACCAACCAAATAAGGGGAGTAAAAATAATATGCAACTGCTAAAACAATAATGGCAATAAGGGCTATAAAAACAATTGGTGCATAATCTCGCTCCCTTTTTCTTGGCTTCCCTCTTGGTTTTCTCTTTGGCTTTTCCTCAACCTCTTCTGTAAAAAAATCAACCAAGCCTTGCCATGCATTTTCTAAAACATTTGGCTCCTTCAGTTTAGGCAGCTCCTTCTCAACCCTTTTCTCTGCCTTTTTTTCTACCTTTTTTACCTCAACTTCCTCTGGCTCCTCTTCAAAGAAATCAACAACACCTGCCCAAACACTCTTATAAAAAGGTTTTTTAGAAACCTTTTCCTCAAGCTTAACAATCTCTTTCTTTACCTTCTCCCTTTTCTTAGCACTCTCCAAGATCTGCCTCAAATCCTCTTTTAACTCATCAACCTCTTTAAGGCTCTTATCAAGCCTTCTAACCTTCTCATCAAAAACCTTTGCCTGCTCACTTATTAACTCCTTCTTAAGGTCCTTTCTTATGTCCCTAAGCTCCTCCCCAACCAAATCAAACTCCTCATCAAGCTCGCTCCTCATACTAGAAACATCTTTTGAGATTACCCTACTCTTTCTGTCAAACTCTGATGTGGATACGCTCTCCCTCTCAAGATTAGATATGTTTTTACTAATCTTACCAATCCTAGAATCAAAACCCTCTAGCTCGTCCCTCAAATCTTTTAAACTCTTGATATGAGACCTTAATCTTTTATCAAGTGCATCTTTTCTAACATAATCCTCTCCAATAGCCCTCTTATTCTCTTTCAAATCTCTCTTAACAGAAAACAGCTGTCCTTGTAGATCAGCAAGCTCTGAATTTATAATATCATGCTGATTCTCAAGATACTCTTTAATGTTCAGAATATCCAGTCTTACATTTGCAAAAGACCTTTTCAGGCTTTTTTCCAAAACTTTTAGCTTTCCTATTGCAGATCCCTCCCCCAACATATATACTATTGTAGAGTAGTATTTTACTATATAAAGGTTTCGGAAATGGGTATGTTTTTTATCTTGAAAATATACTTGTTTTTAATATTAAAATTTGCGAGGTTGCTAGCACACAACTACGAGATGTGCAACCTCGTGGTGCTACTTTTTCTAGTTACCTTAAGAATAAAGAATCAAAAACATGGGGCAGCTGGGACTTTCACAACGATTTTGCGAAGCAAAATCCTTTTTGGTCAAGCCACGGAAACGCTAACTGCGTTTCGGGGCTTAGGAAATCTTTGATTTCCTTAAGCTTTTGCGGTAGCAAAAGGTTGATTTGAACCCAGGACACCACGGTTTCTAAAAGCTTCTTCAGCCGTGTGCTCTTTACTGCTCGCGAGCCGATCAAGCTCGGCAAGCCCCAGATTGAGCTACTGCCCCACTATCTTAATCTTAGCAATGGATACTCCTGTTATTTAAAATATTTTCGGTTCATGGCTTTGTCTAATAAGTATTATATCTAATATCCAAAAACATTTTACAAAACTTAAGAACTAGGCACTAGTTCTAGAGCTTTTCAACTTTTTCAGCTTTGGGTCCACGATCTCCTGTAACAATCTTAAAAGAGACTTTGTCACCTTCTTTGATTGGTCCCTTAACTATTCCGCTTGAATGCACAAAATAGTTCTCTCCATCGTCTCCAGTGATAAACCCAAAGTTCTTCATTGCATTGAAAAACTTTACTGTTCCTTCAACCATTTAATGACCTCCTAAATAATGTGGGGAATAAGCTTTGTTTTTAAATCTGTTGGTTTTTGAACATATTAACTCCCTTGTGCGGAATGAAAATCACCTTGACCGCGAAGTGTAAAATTTGGGTTTTTTGAAGAGAATCATATAATGTTAACTTAAACCATATATTTATAAATCACATTAGATTTTTTTGGTGAAAAAATGAAAACAGCTATCCAAGTTAAAGGATTAACCAAGAAATATAATGGTTTAACCGCAGTAGATAACATCTCCTTTGATGTAAACTATGGTGAAATCTTTGGCTTCCTTGGCCCAAATGGAGCTGGCAAAAGCACAACAATAAAGATTCTTACAACCACACTAAACCCAACATCAGGCGAAATAAAGGTAAATGGATATTCTAGTCTTCAAAAAAGTGAAATACGCAACTCATTTGGGATAGTGTTTCAAGATCCCAGCATTGACACAGAATTAACCGCATACGAGAATATGGAATTCCATGCTATCCTATACAAACTTCCAAAAAAGATAAGAATTCAAAGGATCAAGGAACTACTCACATTTGTTGGTTTATGGGAGAGAAAAGACACCCTTACAAAAAAGTTTTCCGGAGGAATGAAAAGAAGACTTGAAATTGCAAGAGGGCTCCTCCACCACCCCAAAATCCTCTTCCTAGATGAACCAACCCTAGGGCTTGATGCCCAGACTAGAAACTTTTTATGGAAACATGTAAAGCAATTAAACAAAAAAGAAGGCACGACAGTGTTTTTTACCACCCACAACCTGGACGAGGCTGAAAGAGTAGCTGACAGAATCGCAATAATTGACAACGGTAGAATCATAGCCATAGGAACAACTCAATATATTAAACAAAAAACAAAAACAAAGAACCTTGAAGACGCATTTCTCAAGCTAACAGGATACTCTATCAGAGAAGAAAAGGCAAAACCACTAGACGACATAAGAGCATTCCGTAGAAGAAGGGGATTATAATGGAAACAATCTATATAATGTGGCTCAGGCAGCTTAAGAGATATTGGCGCTCAAAATCAAGAGTAATAGGCTC
This sequence comes from uncultured Methanosarcinales archaeon, assembly GCA_964354685.1. Lineage (GTDB taxonomy): Archaea > Nanobdellota > Nanobdellia > Woesearchaeales > JAGVZT01 > CAYHAM01. Next base: position 121,652 of record CAYHAM010000003.1, on the reverse strand, counting down.
GCTTGCCCAGCCAGTGCTCTTCTTAGTAGCACTTGGCTTTGGATTTGGTCCAATATTTGAAAAAGCTGGAGGCGGTAACTATATCCAGTTTCTTGCACCAGGCATTATTGCCATGAGTGTGCTCTTCACATCTATGTTCAATGGAATCTCGCTCATCTGGGATAAGCAATTTGGATTCCTCAAAGAAACACTTGTTGCTCCTGTTTCAAGAGCAAAAATCATGCTTGGCAGAACACTTGGTGGTGCTACAGTTGCCACAATCCAGGGCATTTTTGTTCTGATAATCAGCTATATAATAGGCTTTAGAATAGAGAATTTCATTATGCTTCCTATAGCACTTCTCTTCATGTTTCTAATAGCATTCCTTTTCACAGCACTTGGAACTACAATAGCCTCTAAGCTTGAAGATATGGAAGGCTTCCAATTGATAATGAGCTTCCTGATTATGCCAATCTTCTTCATGTCAGGAGCACTCTTTCCAGTAGAAGACCTGCCTAATCCTCTAAAAACAGTTATTGTGTTAAACCCCCTAAGTTATGGGGTTGATGGCTTGAGAGGCACGCTCAATGGCATGTTCCATACAGCCATTCTCAAAGACATTGCAGTGCTAGTAGTGGTAATATCTATTATCTTAGCCATAGGCACCTATCTATTCTCAAAGATTGAGGCTTAGATTGTTGTGAGAGATGGATGCTTTTTGTAATAACTTATTGAAAAGGATATGTAGAGTAAGGTGAATCGCAAGGATTACCTTTTGCCACAGACATGGACATACCCTTCACATCGACAATAACAGAAGCAATAGTTTTCTCGAGTTTAGGAGATAAGTGGCTACAAATGGAATGGGGTTCTTTTTCATGGTTACTAAGTATTGTTTCCAGAAGCTCTCTTGATCCGTTACCTTCCAGATAAGCGCCTTCCACATAAGCTTTTGCAGTCTCATACCTTGCTATTGAATCTTGGCGATCACCCCTTTCAAGTGCTTCAATCTCACCACGCAGAGCATGGTTTGTGTGTACAGACCATCCTTCACAATACTGGATATCATGGATACCAATTGATACCTCAACACTAACTATATTCCCTTTACCATCAATCGCCATTGAATGGTTAGGGAGTGCTCTTGGCCGGAAAATGGCACGTGATTCAAATTCTTTTAAAGTGCTTGCTTCAATCTGGCTTCTGAGGATAACATTTTTAGGCAAACCATGATGATTAACTTCATGTTCAAGGATAGTGTTGCCTGAGAAAGCAATTCCATATGCGTTCAGGGCAACAGCAGAACCAGGTAGAGAACCTGTGTAGGCAAGAGATAGAAAAGGACACCCTTCATCAGGATATGCTTGGATAATATAAAACATATCCTGGTAAACCTCTTTCCAATCCTCGTTATGAGCTAGTAGAATAACACCCTCACGAGAGTATGCGATTGTGGTGCATTTCGGTGTTACAAGGTTCATAATATTCTCAATTGTCTCCTCATCTAATGCTAATACCATATCCTCAATACTTACATCTGCGCCATCAGCAACACCTCTTAATTCCTCAGAATATCGTGGAAAGTACCTCTCTATTAGTCTCCTCATCTCCTGAATATGTTCTGATGCAGAGGTTTCTGGTATTTTTAAGAAATCTTTTAAGCGATTGACTAGCTGGTGGATTGGGTTGAGCAGATGTTCCCCTATTGCATTTCCAATCTGATAATTTGTCCCTTTTACTTCAATAAATGTATAATCGCTGCTAATTTTGTCAATCATTTGGAGAAAAAGCTCTTGTGTTTATTAAATTTACTATTTAGTACACACTTATTAATATTATCAAAAACTTTAAATACAATCCACAACCATTTCGTATCATATGAAGAATAACAAAAAAGCAAAGAAAAAAAAGAGGCCCCAACTCAAAACAAAAGTAGTTGAAAAAAAGCCCTCATTCAAAAAATGGATAATAGTAGCTTCTGTTATCTTAATTCTAATAGTGCTTATCTTTATCCTATTTCAAATTGGTATAAAAACAGATATCCTTTCAAAAAACAATCTATACATTGGACTCGAACCATCCCAGAAAATCGTTATAATAGATTACGACAAACCAGTTGATTTGAATTTCACGTTAAAAAACCACAACCTGTGGTTTTGCAAAACCTATTGCGAGTTTAGTTTATACGATCCTAATAAAGAGATGAAGTTGACTACTGAAAATATCACCCTCAACTCAAACAGCGAAATCAGCAAAACTTATAGCATCATCTTTAATACACAAGGAGAAGGCCAGAGGATCTACTACTTTGAGGCTGAGTGCAACAACATACGCACCATACTCTGTCAAACAGACGAGAAAAAGGTCTTAAGATTATCCTTTGTGGCAATCAATTACAACCTCCCTGAATCAGAAGTAGCACTTAGAGATACACTCAAAGACAAACTCAATGCCTATTCAAGCAAAATCGATGATGCACTCATCCTAATTGAAGAGAATGAACTTATTATTTCGAATATTATACCAATTAAGCCAATTGTGTTTGAAACAGAAAAAGAAAAGAAGAGTATCACTACCTCTTTAGTGCTACTAGAAAAACTTCAGACTCTTTGGTACCAAGATAAATATACTGAATTGAACGAGCTTTTCTCTCCAAATGATACAGAACTAGTGGAAGAAATCATAACCCAACTCCAGCAGAAAAAGGAAAACAATCTAAAAAACATCAACTCTTACAATTCAAACACCGTTATATTTAATAATTTCAAATCCAGATGGGAGATATTTAATGAGGCATTTAGGTTTTATCTTAAACTAGATAACATTACCCTTGCAAACAATGTAAAGGATTTATCTGAGAAGATTGAAGCAAGATACCTTGTTTTTAACACCACATCCTTTGAGGATTTTCACCAGCTAGAACAACCACTTGTAAATCTTAATGCTTCGTTCTTTGAAATATTGGAGAGATATGAACTGGACAAAAACACCTTTCAAAGCTTAAACACGATTGCCATTAACACCCATTCAGCAATTCAATCAAAGGTATTTGATATATTAGGATCAAATCACCCCAATCTACAAGGAGAAGCCTGCAATGATCTGAGGCAACTTTCAGACAATTATAAGGAAATAAACACCAATGCGGAAAAAGCACTAGAGGGATTTGATCAATACTTAAACAACACAGAATTCATAACACTAAAGGATGCGTATAAGAAAAGCATCACAGAGGAAAACTTCACCGTAGTTTTTGATAATGCAACCAACAAGTTTATAATTAATGAGAGTAGTGTGATTGAAAATACCCTCAATCTCACAAAAAGAGATTATGTGTCTGTTCTACAGTTCAATGATTCAGAAGAATTGGAAAGAATGGCCCTCATCTCTTGCAAGAGTGTTAATCAAAACCTATCATTTTCTTTTAGTGGAAATTATCTTAATCAAATCAATATAACCCCCTACAACAAAAAACCAATTGTTAACATTGAATTTAAGAACAACCCACCAAAATGTTGTATATTCAATTCATGTTCTAATTGTAGTACTAATGAAAGTTTGTATCCAACAATCTTTGTCCATGGTCATTCGTCATTAGAAAACAATCCTGTTGAACAATCATTGATGTCATTCTCAAAAATCCAAAAAAAGATGGGGTATGAGGACAATTTCATCAATGTTGGGGACATAGATATTACCACAGCTGCTTTGAGTGGGGGATGGTCAAGAATGAATTACCCAATCACTGTCAAGGCAAGCTACTACTATGTAATCTACTATGATTTGGGACTATATACAGCTACTGTACGCAAATCAGAAAGCATTGAAAATTATGCAATCAGACTAAAAGAAATTATTGACATTGTGAAAGCAAACACTGGTGCTGCAAAAGTGAACCTTGTTGGCCATTCTATGGGAGGGCTTGTTGCAAGAGAATACATATCTATATTTGGTGATGAGAATGTTGATAAGCTGGTTGTGATTGGAACCCCAAATCATGGGATTAGTGGGAGAGCCAGGCAATTCTGCTCAACTCTTGGCTCAGACAAAGAATGCGAGGACATGTATAAAGAGAGCATATTCCTTAAAAAGCTTAACAGCGAGACAAACATCCCTAAAAATATTAAAGTCTATGTAATATATGGTTCAGGATGCAACACTGATGGCAAGGATGGTGATGGGGCTATTGCTGCAGAGGATGTGATACTTGACTATGCAGAAAATTATATGGTAAAGGGCAAATGCGAGGATCTGCTTGGCGTGGAGCTCCACGGTAATATGCTGGATCCAGAGATATATCCAGAGGTCTATCATAAACTTGTGGAAATATTAAAGAGTTAATAAGAAAGAAGTATTAGCTACCTTCAGTGTATGAATGTTTATGCCTTTATTAAATAAAACATTATCTTAATTTAGAAACAACTTTAAATCTCCCATCTATCTCAACATACATAACTTGGTCCTCCTCATTTAGCTGCTCTAACAACTCATTGTTGATTTCTGCGTTTAGTGTTTCATAGCTGGAAAGATCCATAATCTGAACTGAATCTTGTGTTTTTAATATTACTTGTGCCTTTGATTTTATTACATCAACACTTTCTAGTTTATCTTCATGGGCAAACACCAATTGTTTTTCTCCACCGCCTTCTAAGTTTTGAACAATAAGCTTTGATTTTGAATGCGAGTGCGTACCTACTGCCACAACCTCTTTTCTAACAATTCGCAAAATATCACCTTTATAGCGAAAATACTCTCCGCTTTGAATATCTTTTGCAAGAACCATTTTTACAGGTTGATTATGGATTTTGTTTAAATATCTTTGTTTCTTAGATTAAGCTAGAAAGAAAGTGGATTTTGGGTAAACGCCAGAATTGGACACAAAATATTTTTGGTTTCTGAATGGGAATCATTAGTATTCTTAACCAAAATACAGAAGATTTATAAGTGTTTAATGTTTTCATATATAGTATTGGGGCACATTATAACACGTGTGTTCTTGCATTGAACAACTTTTACCCAATTGATGTAAATTAAGTACTTTTCTTACATGAATCTTATATAAGAATGGGATAGGCAAAAGAAAAATATTTTGAAAAAATGCAGATGTATAATATTTTAGGTAAATCAAATGGGAAATCATACAAGCAGTTGGCAAAATGCAAATTATGCGAAAAAATGTATGTTGTTGATAAAGATTGCAACAATTCAAGATATTATTGCAAGGAATGCTTTAAAAGAGCATACCCAGAAAGAGATGTTGAGAAAAAATAGTGTTTTGTTTGTAGGTGATGCTAATGTCAAGTTGTAAAATATGCAAAAGTAAAGAAGTCAGAACTAGGACAAACTATCCACATGGAAAAAATGGAAGGTCTGTGACTACTTCTGTTTGTAAAGAGTGTGGTTCATCAGAAATTGAAAAGTCTCAAAATAAGAACTGGAACCACTCTAAATGGCAGAGAAGGTAAGGATTTTTTTCTTAGAGTGTAGGATTATATACCAATGTTCTTAATAAAAGTTAAACACCGAGACTGGAAGTGATACCTTTTCTGGAAATTTTTGGGTGTTATTCACAGAATTTAATGGATTAATAAAATCTAGTCTACCTTCAGCGAAAACTCTATTAAAAAAAGAATTCATTCTCTAAAAACATATTCCCCTTTTTCTTTGTAAACAATTGCACCATAAAAAGGTTCTTCATCGTTATAAAGAGAAGAATTATAGGCCTGATTAAGAATAGCTACTAATTCATCTGCAGCCTCTATATTGGTCGCATCAGGATATGTTGCTTTTAATACATAACATAAATCAGTTAATTTAATAGGTTCTGTTTTTCTCATTAATCGGAATAATGGACCTGGGAGAACAGGGTATATCTCACTTTCTCTTATAAATTGTAATAAATCCGAATCTGTTTCTCGGCTTCCTTCTAGCTCTCTCACTTCTCCTAAAGACAATTCCAAACTTCCAGTAGTTTCAATAAATTCACGAATATAAGGTAATTCTGCCTCAATCTCTTGTTTTGAAGCCCTACAATCAAAGAATCCATATGCTTTTCCTGTTTTTGCCATACTATTTAATAAGGTTTGATACTATATAAATCTTTTGGTTTTTAACCACCAAACAGTAATAAATATCAAATATCAGAATTTGACCGTTTCAGAGCCTCTAAGTGCCTTTTCCTTGAATTCTCTGCAATTAAAAACTTCCCATAATGCAAACACTTAAATACGACCACGAATTACTTTTACCTAGAATAACATAGTTCATAAGAAGGAGCATTGTTAACAGCAATTGACTTTTTCTTAGATACAAATTATGAGGTAAATAAGAATGAATAACTTTAGAGAATTAGGTATAAATGCGGCTATGCTGCAATCAATACAAAAAGAGGGGTTAGAAAACCCTACACAAATACAAATAAAATCAATTCCACACATCCTTGAAGGCAAAGATGTCATTGCTGGAGCATCTACAGGCTCTGGAAAAACCCTTGCATTTGGTGTGGCTATGGTCAGCACTTGCAAAAAAGGGGATGGTCTGCAGGTTCTTGTATTAACACCTACACGTGAGCTTGCTGTGCAAGTGGCAGGTTTCTTGAAAAGATACTCAAAATATAACCCACTTGACATTGTTGCCATTTATGGAGGAATTTCAATTAACCCGCAGATCAGTAGATTGAGGACTGCGGATGTTGTTGTTGGCACACCAGGAAGGCTATTAGATCACCTGCGTAGAAGAACAATGGAGCTAAAAAACTTAAAGATCCTTGTACTAGATGAAGCAGACAGGATATTGGATATGGGGTTCATACATGATGTTGAGACAATTATCAATCAATGTCCAAAAAAGAGACAGACATTACTTTTCTCAGCCACTATAACAGATGATGTCTCTCGTCTTGCAAGACGTTACATGAAAAATCAGATTAGAATATCTGCGGAATCTTTTGTTGATCCTGCAAAACTAAAGCAAGTTTACTATGATGTTCCTAACAATCTGAAGTTTTCATTGCTTGTTCATCTTCTTAGACATGAAAATGCAGGGCTTGCAATGGTTTTTTGTAACACTAGAAGTAATGTGGATTTTGTTGTGAAAAACCTGAGAGCAGAAGGGATCAATGCTATAGCAATTCATGGCGGATTTTCTCAGGCAAAACGCGATAAAACAATCAAGTCATTTCATGACCAGCGTGTTCCAGTTATGGTTTGTACTGATGTGGCTGCCCGTGGCCTGCATATCGAAGGGGTAACCCACGTGTATAACTATGACATTCCTAAAGAGAGCAAGCAATACATTCACAGGATTGGAAGAACTGCCAGGGCAGGGGAGAAGGGCAGCGCAGTCAACCTGCTCTCAGACCGTGACCATGATAACTTCTCAAGGGTACTAAGGGATAATTATGCACAGATTGTGAAATGGGATATGCCAAGAGTGGAAAAAGTGAAACTCAAGTGGATAGGAAAACAAAGGTCTGGTGGCTATTATAACAGATCAAGAGGAACTCAGGTAGACAGAATGAGATTCAGAAGCCATCCACAGTTCTAGGTGCTGCATGGCAATTGGAGTCATAGTTCTTTTATAGAGAATTAAATGCCGGGACTGCGAGTAAAATAATTATTTTACCATATGCACCTTTCCTGTCTGCCAGTCTTTCAATATCTTCCTTCCAAACCTTTGTAGATCAGCTTTGCCACCTTTCTTGAGAATATTCTTTTTTATAGCAACCCTTTCCAGGAAATCATAACCATCACCATGATATCTCTCATCAAAATATTTTTCAAACAAGTTGGGATATTTATCAATTAATTTCACCGCAAAATAATCAGGTTCTTCTATTTGTTCAGGGTTAATAGAGCCAATCAATACCTGTTTTTCAATATCTTTCTCTTTAAAAGGCAATACTCCTGGAGTGTCGATTAATTTGAGTTTGCCCTTTGCTTTAACAAACTGTATTCCTCTTGTATGCCCTGATTGGCTGCTAACAGAAGCAGAACCTTTTCCTTTTAATAGATTAATAACAGAGCTTTTGCCTACGTTAGGATAGCCTAAAACACCCACAACACATTTTTCCCCCTGTGATAATCTCATGATCTTTTTGAATAATAATGTTCCACCAAGTTTTTCTTTACTTGAAATAGACACACTTGGTGTGTAATCCTGATTCATTTTTTCTATTTCTTTTTTAGAAACAAGATCACACTTATTTAAAACATAGATTATTCTTTTTCCCTGATTTTTGACTTTTTGTTCTATCTCTCTATTCCTGGTTAATTCAGGCATTCTAGCATCAAGCACCAACAAAAGAATATCTGCATCCCTAATTACGCTATTAACGATTTTCCAAAAGCTTACCATAACATGAGTGAATATTGATGAGAATATAAATCCTTACCTGTTTATGATGAAATCTTATATTCTTCCCTAAAATTAGTTATTCTCATTTCATTCGAAATAGGCAAAGGTCATCATAATTCAAATATGAGAATCATTATGAACAGAGTTGTAAAAATGTCAATAACCTTTGCTATAACTTAAAATTAAACGCCTGGACTGCGAGCAATTCACTTTGAGAAATGCCGAGAGATAGCTTAAAAGAAATGCCTGAATATGAGTTTATGCCCTCTGCTTGCAAAGATATATAAACAAAAACACCCAGATACTTAATTATGGGCCAACAGGAAGTATTTGATTTTTTAAAGAAAAATGAAGAGAGATGGTGGACTTCAAAAGAGATTGCGAAGAAACTGAATGCTTCGGTTGGTTCGGTTACAACCACTTTGACTAAACTGAGAAAAAGAGAAGAGATTCAGTTTAAGAGGTCAAAAGAAAAACATAATATGTATTTATACATGCATAGAATCTAATTTGATTTTAGTTCAGTTCCTTGGAATAGCCAATTCCAAAGTTTAGAGCCAAAGCTGTAGAACCCATATAAAAAATATCTAATTGAGTTGGCCATTTAATCTCAATACGATCAGAATATAACTCCTAGTCAAAACCAAAACATCCCTCAAATCTGCTCGCCGCCCTCAGAGTATCGCTGCATCAACTTCTCCACAACCATCTTAGGAGCGTATCCTTTCTGGCCACACTTCCTAATAAATTCATCATACACCTTTCTATCAATATAATAATCCAACTTCATCTTCTGCGGTGCTTTCAAACTTGCTGCCATAAAACATCACCAGAGGACTTGGATTTCTGTGGCTTAATAAATCTGTCGATTTAATAAGATTATTCTTTATAGAAAAATACATCGGAACTAGAAGGCATATCTTTTTGGTAAATTTAAGTGGTTTGTGGAATAGTAATGGTAATTTTCAGAGAAAACTCTCAAGCCACTAAGATTATTATTCTTTATTATATTTTTTAGAAAATATATATTCAATTACATACATTTATATACTTGAGAGTCTTATTAAAAGATAACTGGTTGAAAACAGTAGAATGTGTTACTGAGGTGACAGAAATGACAGAAAATGAGATAAGCAGAGTAGTGGGAATTGGAGGGTTTAGAAAATTTAGACAAAACATTGATGAAGCAACAAATAGAGGAACAGTGGATAGAAATTTTAGATATGAATTTGTTGAACATGAGGAATGGATAGATTAGATAGATTAATGAATTGATAGATTAATGAATTCTCAGCTAATTGTCAAGAACCACTTGTCACATGTCCTCATTGACATTCGGGACTTGTAGCAAGCTACAAGGACCAGTGGAATGAAGTGAAGCGTTACGTTAAGATACAACAGCCAGTGGTTCTTGAGCATGATCAGAAATTTTCAGACAAGAGCTGACAAAAGTAAGCAAAATCTACCACCTGTCATAGACAGGATGGAAAATTTCTGACATTTTAGCTGATTCTGATTTACAACCCCAGATTTAATTGTTGGTACAGAGGAACAAGTGGTTGAGAGTATATCTTTCAAGCAACCCATTAATCCCAGCAGTTAAACCCTTTATTTCATGGGTTATCTGTGTAATATGGGTGCAAAATACTCAAAGAAACAGACGAAAGTGCCAAATAAGAGTAAAAGCCTACTAAAGCAAAACCAGTAGAGGAAAGAACAAGATTTGAGATTGTGAAGCGTTCCTTCACATATTTCTATAAAGTAAAAAAGGTAAAAATGCAGATGTTCAGTATTATAGGCAAGTCAAATGGTAAACCATACAAGCAGTTGGCAAGATGTACATACTGTGGGTTGATGTATGATCTTAATAAGGATCCAACACATTATAGTAGATATTACTGCAAAGAATGTTATAAAAAAGCATATCCAGAAGATGTCAACTTGCAAAGGTTATAACATCTGGTTGGTAGGATTCTAACAAAAAGTATAAGCGCCGGAACTGGAGGCCAACATTTAAATTCAGAATCTTATTAATTAATCTCTAATGCTTCCAAGATTTTATCGAGTTTTCTATTTATTTGGTCAAACTCTTTTGCAAATTGATCCGGTTTATTCTTTGATTCAAAATGTTCATCCTTTTTAAAACAATCACTACAGTAAACCGGTTTACTGGAAGTTGGTTTGAAAGGAACTTCACATCTCTTACCGCATTTATCGCAAGTTACTTCATGCATCTCTCTAGGGGTTCTTGATCTGCCTGAATCTCTTCCACCAAACCTTTCGGAACTTCTTCCACTAGATCTACCTGAATCTCTTCCACCAAACCTTTCGGAACTTCTTCCACTAGATCTACCTGAAT
>CAYHAM010000003.1:0-110859 GCA_964354685.1 uncultured Methanosarcinales archaeon | reverse complement strand
CTCTTCCACCAGATCTTTCTCTACCGCCGAATTTATTTCGGCTACCCCCATTAAATCTTCTCATATTGATCCTGATTGAATTATTATTACATCCAGATACACTTAAAGAGTCCAGGTCCGTTTATAAACTTATGCTAAAAGTTATAAACAAGTGAAAATCTTCATAAAAATAAAATGAGGTAAGGAGAATCAATGGCCAATAACGAACTAAACATTAAAAGAAACGCCGGGACTGGGACACCCAAAGGCTAAGTATCAACTTACTCCTTTTTTGAACCCAGACATCCCGAAGGAAACAGGCTCTCCTGCATCAGATTCCAGGCCTGCGCAGTACCAGATTGTGCCATCCCGGCTTGAGGTAGAGTATATATTTTTCTTTTAAAAAGCTTTTGATTAAATAAGGTATAGTATAAACCTAATGTCCATTCGGCAACAACAACTATGGCTTCGGACGGCCTTCGCTTTGCTTCGGCCTACTCGCCACCCCGGATGGGGCATCCCCCGGCTCGCCCTCGCCATTGTTGTTGCCTCATTTAATTAAAAAATCCAGCCATGGCGAGATGGAGCAAAATTTGCAAGAGCTGATTTTATTTAATCTAAGCTCTTGCAAATTTTGTGGAATAGGACAATCTTTTCGACTATCTCGGTTTGTATTCAGGAGAAAAGTTGGCCGTCGAAGCCATGGATGGCTGGATTTTTTGAGATAGATACTTGAGAAGTATAGTTAACATATTAACAAAATTTTTAAATTACGAGGTTATATTATCTTTCCATATGAAAACAATTCTATGCTTTGGCAACCCATATATTAAAGGGGATTCAATAAGTGTTCAGCTAGCCAAAGAACTAAAAACACTGAACTATGAATTCATTATCTGCAATTATCCTGATGAGCTTTATAACTACAAAAATTTAGATGAGATATATATTATGGACATGGTAAAGGATATCAAAAAGGTTGAATTGATAACAGATTTGGATAAACTAAAGGTTCACAAGCCTATTAGTTTGCATGACTTTGATGTTGGATTCTTCCTAAAGCTAATGAAAGCAACAGGCAAGCTAAATAGTATTAAGATTATAGGCCTGCCTCTTGGTGTTAAGAAAGAGGATATTAAAGAGCAAGTAGAAGAGCTTCTGAGCAAAGAATAGGGAAAATTTTATAAATATACTAAAGATAGATAGCATAATTCAATGAAAAAGCTTTTGAAAAAAGAGGGGTTAAGGCAGTTCTTTAATGGTTTAACTAGAAAATATAAGATCATAGCACCTGTTAAAAAAAAGGATATTCATGTTTTTGAAAAAGTAAGCTCTTTTGATGAGATTGATCTAAACTTCATAAACACTGCTTATCCTGTAAAGAGCTTTTTCCTGCCTGTTTATCAAGAGCTCTTTAGCTTTAATGGTGGTAAGATTAATGTCAAAACTGACAACTCAAAAAAGGTTGTTTTTGGCATTAGGCCTTGTGATGTAAATGCCTTATTGGTCATAGATAGGATTTTTCTTGATGAATATGAGGATCCTTATTACAAAGCCAGAAGAAATAACACAATCATCATTGCATTAAGCTGTACAGAAACTGGTGAAAACTGCTTTTGTGAAAGCTTTGGTACTAACAAACTAACAAAAGGCTTTGATTTACTCTTAACTAAAACCAAACAAGGTTATGTTGTTGAAACAGGCTCTGAAAAAGGCAAACAATTAGTCAACAGCAAATTTTTCTCAAACACAAACATTGAGCCAAAAATCGAACTAAAATTCAAGAAACAGATAACAGAAAATGATCTTAATAAACTAAAACAAAACTTTGAGAATCCAATATGGGAAGAGGAAGCTAAGAAATGCCTGAGCTGTACTGCTTGCACCTCAACATGCCCTACATGCCCATGCTTCTTTGTTAGAGATGAAACAAACCTAGATTTGAAAAGTGGCCATAAATACAGATACTGGGCCTCTTGCCAGCTCAAAAACTTCAGCAAAGTAGCAGGAGATGCTTTTTTCAGAAAAGAGCGGAGCAAGAGGCTAAAGCATAGAATATTCCACCAACTTGTTTATTACAAAGACAAATTTAATTCCCAAATGTGTGTTGGTTGTGGAAGATGCTTTACCAACTGCCCAACAAAAATAGATATGGTCGAAATATTAGGAAAAATAAAATGAATCAATACATCCCTAAGTTTTACAAGATCATAGAAAAAAAGCAGCAAACTAATGATACTTATCTGCTTAGAGTCAAGGCTAGTATCCCATATGAGCCTGGACAGTTTTTCCAAGTTAGTGTTCTAAACATTGGAGAGGCTCCAATCTCTGTTTGCTCTTATCAAAAGGAATATATTGATCTAAATGTCAGAGATGTTGGAAGTGTTACCCATGCTTTGTGTAATTTAAAGATTGGCGATAAGGTTGGAATAAGAGGGCCTTATGGCCATGGCTATCCAATGGAATTGATGAAAGGCAACAATATAGTAATAATCGCTGGTGGCACTGGTTTTAGCCCTGTTAGAGGAGTTGTTGAGTATATTGAGCAGCATAGCCAAGACTTTAAGGGAATGAAGATGTTCCTTGGTTTTAGAACCCCCGATGATATATTATTTAGAGATGAAATCGAGAACTGGAGCAAGAAGTTTGAGGTTAATCTAACTGTGGACAAAGGAGATGATAAGTGGAAAGGCAAGGTTGGCTTAGTTACAAAGATCTTGGAAGACTCAAAGATGAACAATCAAAACAAGGTTGTTGTTACTTGCGGCCCACCAATAATGATAAAATTTGTTATACTAACCCTAAAAAAGCTTGGGTTTAATGATGACCAGATTTATGTATCATTAGAAAGAATGATGAGTTGTGGAATCCAAAAGTGTGGCAACTGCCTAGTTGGAGGCAAGTATGTTTGCAAAGATGGCCCTGTTTTCAATTACAAGGAGGCAAAGTTTTTAGTAGATTAAGATGGCAAAGTTAAAGCTTGGAGTGTTTTCAGTAACAGGCTGCTTTGGATGTCAGCTTAGCTTGGCGTTTGTAGAGGACATTCTACTAGACATAATCAAAAACTTTGAAATAGTTGCCTTCCCAATGCTCAAAGAAAACAATGAGTACAAAAACATTGATGTTGCAATAATAGAAGGAGCAGCCTGCCGCGAAGAAGAGATTGAAGAATTAAAAAAAATAAGAGAAAACTCAGAAATAGTTGTTGCACTAGGAGCATGCGCTTGCGGCGGTAGTGTGCAATCAATAAAAGAAGTCTCTGATAAACAAAAGGTTATGAACGCTGCTTATGACAATCCTACTCTTTTCAAACCAATTGATGTTGGAGGCATAGACAAGCACATCAAGGTTGATTACTCCATCTATGGCTGTCCACCAGACAAAAATGACTTGGTAAAATTCATCAAAGATGCCTTGATTGGAAAAAAGAATCCAATACAAATTGATTACCCTGTTTGTTGTGAGTGTAGGGCAAAAGGCAATGTTTGCTTGTTGCAGAATGGCGAGTTCTGCATTGGCCCAGTAACCAATGGTGGCTGTGGAGCATTATGCCCAAGCCATGGCCATTATTGCTTTGGCTGCCATGGTTTTTGGGAAGACGCAAATATGGAAGCAATTGTTAATCTATTCAAGGAAATGGGCTTTGACAAGAATGAAATAAAAAGAATATTCACAAAATTTGCATGCACATCAAAGATATTGCTTGATTCAGAGGTTTTGAAATAAAAGATGATAAAACAACTTAAAGAAGACACATTGCTGTTGCTGGATCATGTGAAGAACGATTTAATAAAGTTTGGTCTACTTAAAAGAGGTGAGACAAAGTATAGGTACTATAAAACAAGAGAGGGAATTAGATTTAGGTTGAGGCAGATGTCTGGGGATGCAACAGTGATCATGGAAACCTTCTGGCTTAATGAGTATATGAGAAACCAAGAAATTACCAACAACAATGGTGTTGTGATAGACGTTGGAGCTCATATAGGTTCATTTTCACTCTTAGCAAGCTCTAAAGCAAATAACTCAAAGGTCTTTGCTTTTGAACCTCACCCTGATAATTTTAAGCTTTTGAAGAAAAACATTAGACTTAATAATCTTGAAGATAAAATCTTCCCCTCCCAAGTAGCTCTAGCAAAAAAGAGTAAAAAAAGAGTTAAATTGTACTTACACCCTCACAGCAGTGGTATGCACTCTACTATTCTTCGTAATAGTAAATCCTGCAATAGAGAAGATGATGCTTTCATAGAAGCAAAAGCAATCTCTTTGGGAGATGTGTTTAAGAAAAACAAGATTTCAAGATGCAATTTTCTAAAAATGGATTGTGAAGGCAGCGAATATGAGGTGATGTTATCAACACCAAAGAGCATTTTAAAAAGGATTGACAACATTGCACTTGAATACCATGATGGGGGAGACATTCAAAAGATCAAGAAACACTTAGAACAAGCTGGGTTTATGACAAGATTTGACAATTGCTTAAACAATGTTTTACTAAGGCACATGGTTAATATTCCCCTATTATTTGCTTGGAGACAAAAACAATGAGTAAAACAATAAAGCTTGACCACATAACAAAAATAGAAGGCCATGCCAAGCTGCACGTTGTTGTAGAAAATGGCAAGCTGCAAAAAATAGAGCTTGGTGCATTTGAAGGAGCAAGATTCTTTGAAGGCCTAATTATTGGTAGAAAATACTACGAAGTTCCAATTATCACTTCAAGAATTTGTGGAATCTGCAGCTGTATTCATGTGACAGCATCTTTACAAGCAATTGAAGATGCCTTTAATATTAAAATTTCTAAACAAACAAAACTGCTTAGAGAATTGATCTGCATTGGTGAAAGAATCAGGAGTCATGCCTCTCATTTGTACTTATTTGCATTACCTGATTACCTTGGCTTTGAATCTGCACTAGCCATGGCACCAAAACACAAGCAAGAGGTTAACAGAGCATTAGAACTAATAAAACTTGGCAACAACATTGTCATAGCAATTGGAGGCAGAGAGATGCATCCAGTAGCAGGAGTTGTTGGTGGATTTACTAAAATACCAGACAAAAATGAGCTAGATGATTTGTTGAAAAGATTAAAAAAACAAAAACAAGATGCACTCAAAACTGTTGAGTTGTTCTCAAAACTAAAATATCCAAAATTTGATAGGCAAACACAATACTTTGCATTATACGACAATGGTTACTCAACAATAAGCGGAAATATTAGCTCATCTGAAAAAAAGATTAAGCCACAGAGTTACAAAGAACACATCAAAGAAGTAATCAAGGAATACTCAACAGCAAAGTTCTCAACAATAAATGGCAAGAGCTTTATGGTTGGGTCTTTGGCAAGGGTCAATAACAATCATGGTACTATGAGTAAAGATACAAAGAAATTGATTAAAAAATTAAAACTTAGGTTCCCTATTTATAATCCTTTTTACAACAATCTATGCCAGGCAATAGAGCTTATTAATCATTTTGACAGAGCCATTGAGATATTAAAAAATCTAAAATTAAAAGAAGAAAAACCCATAAAGTTTAAACCAAAACCAGCCAGAGGCGTTTCAGCTGTTGAAGCCCCTAGAGGCTTATTGTTCCATGACTATGAATTTGATAAGGATGGTAAACTAATAAAGGCTAATATCATTACACCAACTGCACAGAATTTGAATAATTTGGAACAGGATTTGTGGGCATATTTACCTTCTATTTTGAACAAGAGTGATGATAAGGTAAAGCTAGAGATAGAAAAACTAATCAGGGCTTATGACCCTTGCTTTAGCTGCAGTACTCATTTCTTGGAATTGGATTTAAAGAGAAGATAATTCTTATTTTATTAGTTGTTCCCAATTTTCTTGATAGTGTTTGAACCTTTTCTCAAATTCTTTTCTTGGAGTTAATTCAATGTTTAAATCTTGCATTTTTTGTTTTAATTGTTCTAATACCTTTTTCTTATCCCTCCCAAAACACATTTTTTCCAATTCAATTATATAACCATAACCCTTTGTGTAATCTAGACAAACCTTTGTTCCTTTCCAATTAAATTCATATCTTCTTCTAAACCACTTCACCTTGATATTGAAACCTAAACACAAGAAAAATTCTTCTAATTTCTCAAAATCCTTCCTATCGCATATCACTTCTATCTCTTCTCTACAACCATCATGAATCCTTCCTTTCTTTAACCAAATCTTTGAAAAGAATTTGTTTCTCTGTATTCTTAAATCAGCCTCTGCATCAAAGTAATAAGTTTCTTGATAGTCTTCCTTAACAAACTTGGCATTTTTCTTAAAAAAGCTATGCAGCTTATCATACTTCTCCTTTGTAACAAAACTTCGAACTTCCACTTCTATATTTTTCATAAATAATGATTAATTTCAAGATTTAATAAATCTTTCTAAGAAAGGAATCTATCTTTTAAAAAACTCATCAATAATCTCAAAAGCTTGTTTTAGTGTTTTATAATGCTTTACTGTTATGTTTTTATCACCAGAGATTATTGCAGACAGCATTTTTCCTGGCTTTGGGTTATACAAACAAAGCACCTTCTTGTTAAGCTCTACAGCTTTAGCAATCTCATAACCAACACCCAAAGAAGGAGTTGTAACCTCAGCAATCAAAACATCTGCTGACCTCAGCCATTTCATGTCCCTTTCAAAGATTTGTTTTTCAGTAAATCCATTTTCTTCTTTTGTAATAACATCTTTGAATCCAACATGTTCTGTAAGAACTTCACCATGCTTTTTAAGATAATTAATCATTTTTTGATAAATCTCTGCATCATCCCTTCCTGCCCTAATAGAACCAGCAAAATATATCTTCATATTCTAAACCTTCAACCCATCAATAATCCCTTTAGAAACCTGCTCCCAATAATCTCTAGCAGCCTGCCACTTGTCTTGTCTAAATCTATTAACCCAATTAGCCAAGGCCTGGTTATTAGGATCTCCACCATACAACTTCTCCAGATATATTTTAACAACATCAATAACCCTCTCAGATTCCCAGAAAACAGACTTGTCATGCACCTTGTCTATCTCATGCGCAAGCCTTTTGTGGTGTTTATAATAATCTATGTTCTGATCAAAAAGTTCATTTACCAAGTTAGGAACAACCTTTTCTACCCATTTTCTGTGGAACCTGCATATTCCAGTGTTATCAGAATAAAGCTCTTTAACCATCCTATCTGCTGACTTAACCCCAAGATCATACGGCTCTTTAAAATCAGCCTCATAATCCTCAAAATACTTGCCCTGAATAGGCATAGAAATAAAAAATCCAGGAACCCAGTATTGGTTGGCACCAATGTCCCCTGTTTTACCATGCGGTGTAAAAAGTGCTTTGTGTATTGTTCCTTTGTT
Organism: uncultured Methanosarcinales archaeon; assembly: GCA_964354685.1. Taxonomy (GTDB): domain Archaea; phylum Nanobdellota; class Nanobdellia; order Woesearchaeales; family JAGVZT01; genus CAYHAM01. Next base: position 103,525 of record CAYHAM010000003.1, on the reverse strand, counting down.
ATACTTATTATCTAGCTCTTTTGCAGCTCGCCTTATACCATTCCTAAAAACTGCGCCCCTTGGTGACAAAACCATGTTTGCTATCTCAATTGCAACATTAGCATTATGCATTGAATCATTAACAACATCAAAATTGCTTAAATCCCATTTTGGTTCAAGTGTTAACCCAAACTCCTCTTTTGGAATCATTCTATTATGAATAAACTCCATAACCCAGGATATCAAGTTACCAGCTTGGATTGCATCAAACCCTTGCTCGTCTATAAAATGATTAATCTTCTCAGCAGCCCTTTGATCAAAAATTCCACAATTAGGACCCAATGCCTCATAAGGCTCATAATCCTTTTTATATTTTTGATAAACCTTTTTGCACAATGCTGGACAAGGCTCTCCACAGCTTTTGAAACTTTTTGGTTTTACTATTTCTTCATTGAATTGTTTTAGGTAATGCTCTTTAACCAATCTATTGTAAATCTCTAGCCTTGTGTTGTTATCCAAATATATTGAAGACCAGTTCAAGAACAACAACCAGTCTTTTAGCTTGGTTACATTTGAGCCAAATGTTCCTCCTGACTGCAGTGCTGGGTCATATCTGTATTTAGTGGTTGCATCTATTACTGCTGGCATCATTTGCTTACCTGTAGTTTTGATAAATATGTCATTTATTCTTTTTAGGTCATGAAGATGAGCATCATTATGATAATCCCCTCCATAAACTATTGCAACAATGTTGTGCTGCTGCAAAAGCTTTGAACCAAGGCCACCCCTACCAGCCCAGCATTCTATTGGAGTTAGTGACAAACCCTTAGACAAAACAGAAGAAGCAAGTGCACCAAATGTAGTATACAAGCTAGCAGGCCCTGCAACTATTGCCCTGCATTCATCGCAAACCTCGCGAGCATGACACTCCTCACAATGCTTAAGAGCATACTCCTGCATTGCCATAACCCCTTTTAGCTCATTATTACACTTCCAAACCTCGTGTATATTCTTTATTGGCTCAAATTGTACTGATAAGTGGCCTGCAAAGTTTGTTATTCTTAGAATGCAGTATTCAGGAAAGGCATCTTTTATTGCAACATAGTTTATGCCAAGCTTATGGAACTTCAAAGCTGCCCCACCCATTGTTGAAATATAGAACGTCTCCCAGATAGGGCTAATCCCTGTCAATATCAATCTATGAGTGCCAGGAATTATTGAGCCAGCCAATACTCCAGAACCCATACAGAAATAGTCCTCTTCCTGGCTCATGTAAAACCCAAAATCAACAGGCCCAAGAATCTTATCATCCCTTATCTTCTTTACTTCCCACTCCTGCTTAGCTGCATCTATAATCAAAGCCTTTTGCTCTATCATTTCAACCCCTTTTTATTGGTTTCTATTACTCAATCTTTAAATAATTTTCCCTTGTTTTGATGTTAATTTGATTAAAATAATAATTCGCGAGATTGCTATTAAAATACTCATTTTTATTATAAAAATTATAACTAGCGAGTTGCCAGTGTTCAATCGCATAAAAGGCAACTCGTGGTGATGTTGTTTCTCTATACTTAAGGTAGCGAGAAACTCCAGATAATTACACGCTTGATACAAGCAAAGGGTGTATCACTCGTGAATTATATTAAAATTATTAAAAATAAAGGTTGTTTTTGATTAAATCCAAACCAAAAGTTTTTAAATGAAAAAATATTAACTATATAAAATGATATATGAACAAATAGCCTCAAACAAGAGAAAAACATACTTACTGTTCTTTTTATTCTTTATACTAATCATGGCAATAGGCGTTGTTTTTGACTTTGTATTTAACCTAGGCTACTTTGGAGTAATCTTTGCTTTTATTATTACCATTATTTGGATATTGATAAGCTACTACAAAGGCGATGCAATTGTATTAAAACTATCTAGGGCAAAACCAGCAACCAAAAAAGAGCATGCCTATCTTGTAAATACTGTTGATGGCCTGGCAATAGCTGCAGGCTTACCTAAACCCAAAATATATGTTATAGAAGACAATGCGATAAACGCATTTGCAACTGGCCGTGACCCTGCGCATGCCTCAATTGCAGTAACAACCGGAGCAATAGAAAAACTAAACAGACAAGAGCTAGAAGGAGTTGTAGCTCATGAGATGAGCCACATAAAAAATTATGACATCAGAACAATGTTGTTAGCAGCAGTCATGGTTGGTATTATTGCTTTGTTAAGCGATTTCATGATGAGGAGCTTTTTCTGGGGCAGAGGCTCAAGAGACGATAGAGAGGGTGGCTCTATTCAAATAATAGCAATTGTTATTGGTCTGGTTATGGCAATATTAGCACCTTTAATTGCAAACCTAATAAAACTCGCGATATCAAGAAAAAGGGAATACTTAGCAGATGCAAGCAGCGCATTATTAACACGTTACCCTAAAGGCCTGGCAAATGCCCTAAGAAAAATAGCAAAAGACAATGAACAGCTAAAAGGAGCAACAAATGCCACAGCCCACTTGTATATTTCCAATCCTTTCAAGAGAAAGGGATTCTTTGTAAACCTATTCAGCACACACCCGCCAATAGAAGAAAGAATAAAAGCATTAGATGCTATGTAGATTCTTGGTACTCTTTATGAGGATCCAACAGATAAGCCACTTGTTCATCACTCAATTTGAGTTTAGCAGGATCTAAAACCAATGTTTGAGTTGTATCTGCCTCTACTTTGATTAAATCTGGTTGTAGATCACATCTCATTTTAATCATAGTCTCTTCAAAGAGGTGAGCTACGACACCCTCTAAAAATTTAATTCCTCTAGGTTTGTTATGTTCTTCACAAACACCAATTGTATGGACCATGGGATTCTGATAAATATGAAACAATTCATAAAAACCATGTAATTGATAATAAACATCCTCAGGCACCTCTGGAACAGATTCTCTTGCTCTTTTAAGCAAACTACGTAATTGAGGAATCTTTGCTCTAAAGCTAAGTGAAATATCAAACCTATAAACTTGTCTATCAAATGGGTAAAACACCAATGCGCCTAATTGATTCCCTTCACTCATATCAACTACTGTTGGTGTTACAGCAGATTCTTTAAAATATTCAAAACAACAAACATTTGTTTTAAGTCTTTCATCTTCCTCAAATGGTACATCTAAAAATTGCAAGACATCTATAATAACTTGAAGATTTTGTGGTGTGGTTAAATAAGTATCCCTCCAATCTTCATGATATTGACGGCTTCTACAAAAAACCGTTGCTATAGTAGAATATGCCTCTTCAACTTTAGTTGCCAATTTAAAAAAAATCTTCAAATATCTCTTAGAATCTACCACTGAATCTTCTAATCTTTGACTAACTAATTCCCTAAAACGATCCTCTGCACTTTTTGCCTTCTTAAAAACCACAAATACCCCCTCAAAAAACAAAGAACAAAAAAGACTTATATACTTTTTGTTGTCCCCCTATCTAGAAAAAATTAGATTTTGTTTAAATAAGTACAAATCCCCTCTATCTGCCTCAACTTTGTGTTTTTAAACAAGAACTCCCTAAAGCGATTATCAACCTTAACACCGTTCTTAGCCAGATCCTTCTTTATCTTGCCATAAAGCTGCTTGCCCTCTTTATCCAAATCAGTAAGAATAACAACCTCTTTGCATAAAGCAGCAATCTCCTCAACCTCCTTGTATAATGGGTTCTTCAATGTCCTTATATTTCTTATACCCAACTTTTCCAGAGCAATCTTATCCTTCTTGCCCTCAACAATAATAAGCTTGTTGCAATCTTTAAGCTTTGAAACCCAATCTTCGAGCTCTTCTAATTCTTTTGACATCTATATAAAAACTGATTTTGATGTTTATAAAGATTTGTAAAGCAGAGAAAAATCCAGCCATGGCGCTGGTCGGCCGGGGGACGCCCCATCCTGGGCACTGGGAAACACAGAGTGTTTCCGGTGTGCTCAGAAATCTCTGATTTCTGACATGGCCGACGAGGAGCGAAGCGACGACAGCTACCGTGGATGGCTGGATTTTTTGATGATAATATTATTCTGCTTTAAAACCAAAAACTATTAAATACCAAAAACATTACCTTAGGCCATGCTTCTTTTAAGCAAGGCTTTAAAGCTGTATAAGAGAAGGGATGTTCAAGAAGAAATAATAGCTAATGCCCACAACAGAGAAATAGCCATAAAATATGGTGAAAAAGGCTTTGGCAAAAGACCAGATGTTCTAAAATACCCAAATGATATACTCGATTTAGCAAAGCAGGGCGCTACCTCATTTCATGCCTCTGAAGAGCTATGGATTAACCCATTGCAGCTAGATCCAATGCTAAGCAGAAAAGAGCTAGAACAACTAAGATCAGGCTGGGATTTGGTTTTAGACATTGATTGCGAGGTTCTAGAATACTCTGCTCTAGCAGCAGATTTGCTAGTAAAAGCAATCAAATACTATGGCATTCAATCAGTAAGCTGCAAATTCTCTGGAAACAAAGGCTTTCACATAGGAGTTCCATTTGAAGTATTCCCAAGCACTGTTGGCAAGCAAGAAACCAGGCTGTTATTCCCAGAAGGAGCAAGGGCAATTGCCTTGTATCTAAGAGACATGATCAAAGAGCCATTGAGCAAAAAAATCCTGGAACTTGAAAAAAAAGACTTCTCAAAAATTGTAAAAAAAACAGGCAAAAAACCAGAAGAAATAAAAAAATCTGAAAAATCAAAATCAGGTTATGATGTTATTAAGCTTGATGTTGACTCATTTCTAAACATTGACACTGTTTTAATATCTAACAGGCATTTGTACAGAATGCCCTACTCTTTGCATGAAAAATCAATGCTTGCCTCTTTGCCAATAAACCCTGACAAGATTCTTGAATTCAACAAAGAGCTAGCAACTCCAGAAACCCTGAAGGTATCTGAATTCAGATTCTTAGACAAAACCAATGTAAAACACAGCGAAGCAAAGCAGCTCTTAACCCAGTCTCTTGACTATAGATCAAGGGAAGAAAAAGAAACACCAACTGAATTAAGAGAAGTAGAAATCCCAGAGCAAGCAATCCCAGAACAATTCTTTCCCCCATGCATAAAGCTAGGCTTAAACGGCTTGAGAGATGGCAGAAAAAGGTTTGTATTTGTTTTGCTAAACTTCCTAACATGCATGGGCTGGAGCTATGACAAAATAGAGCAGGTAATCAAAGAATGGAATGAGAAAAACGAAGAGCCTTTGAGAGAAACAATAACAGTAACCCAATTCCGCTACCACAAACAAAAATCTAAGAGAATGTTGCCTCCAAACTGTCAAAACCTAATGTATTACCTTGATATAGGGATATGCAAACCAGATAATTTGTGTAGGAAAATAAAGAATCCAGTGCAGTATTCTAAGAGGAAAACGAAGTATTTACACATGGAAAAAGATAAGAAAAAATAGATTAAATTTAAGCTTGCACTTGAAATACAATAAAATAAGTATCCTTTATTTCTTCAGCTATTGTGACTTTTTCAGCTGAAACAAGATGCATATCTTCGCCTTCTAATCTTGCTGTGATGGCTAATTCCTCTTCAAAAATTTCACCAAAACTCACATACCATCCTCCTGCTCTGACCCTCTGGCAAACTTCAACTATTCTTGATGTTATATTATCAAGAGTTCTATTCTTGTCAAAATCCAATGCACTTTTTGTGTATAAAACATCAACAGATCCTATTTCATCATCTCTTGGCTTAGAGTGATCACTCATATAAAACCTCACATTATCTAACCCTAATCTTTTTCTCCTTACCTTTGCACGCTCAATCATCCCCCTTTGATAATCATAGCCAACAAAATCATAATCCGTATTATAAAAATAACTTGCTAGAAAACAAACATCTAACCCTGCTGCACACCCACCATCCCCTATAGTGAATGCCACATCAGATGGAAGTAATGATTCTAAAAATTGAATTAAAAGTGGTAAGAAAATAAGCCTTGCATCATAAAATTTATACAAGGTTTGTGACGAATCATAATAAAGAGGGATAAAATCTAAATTAATTTTGCGTTGAAGCATTTTCAAAGCTGCTTCTTTTACTTTGGCTCTGCCAAATTTATCTTCTAATTGTTGGATCGCATCATCGATAGATAATCTTTCAATACTCTGACTTGCTAAAAACTCCTTGATTTTCTCTTCCATAAGACTATAAAAATTAATATAATTATAAAAATGTTACTATTTTACAATAGAAACTAATCATTCTTTACCAAAAAACTATTTAAAAATCACTTCTTCGGAACCTTCTTCCAATCATCTAAGAAAGCCTTAACACCCTTATCTGTCAAAGGATGCTTCAACATCTTATCCAAAACATCTGGCGGAATGGTTGCTACATCAGCTCCTGCCAATGCTGATTCTATAACATGCAATGGATGCCTAATTGATGCAGAGATAACTTGGGTTTTTATATTGTAAATCTCAAAAATTTCCTTTGTTTGCTCAACAACCTCCATTCCACGCTGACCAACATCATCCAAGCGTCCAACAAAAGGACTAACATAGCTAGCTCCTGCCTTAGCAGCTGCCAAAGCCTGGTTTGCAGAAAAAACCAATGTAACATTTGTTTTAATCCCTTTTTTGCTCAAAACCTTAACTGCCTTTAACCCTTCAGCAGTCATTGGAATCTTAACAACAACATTCTTATGAATCTTGCTCAACTCCTCTGCCTCTCTTATCATCCCTCTTGCATCCTCACTAACAGCCTCTAAACTAATAGGCCCATCCACAATTCTAATAATTTCATTTGCAACTGATGCAAAATCTCTGCCAGTCTTTGCAACCAAAGTTGGATTTGTTGTAACACCATCAATAATACCAATATCATTAAACTTCTTAATTGCCTCAACATCTGCTGTATCAATAAAGATTTTCATTTTTGCAACCTTTCAAACCTCTTTATCTTGTTTATCCTTCTTTTATGCCTACCACCATGAGCCTTCTCCTTTAACCAAACACCAACAATCCTTTTCATAAGAGGCATTTTTACTTCCATTGAACCCAAACACAAAACATTTGCATCATTGTGCTGCCTAGAATGCTTTGCTCCTTTAATATTAAAAACATGAACTGCTCTCACTCCCTTAACCTTATTAGCAGCAATGCTCATTCCAGCGCCACTTGTACAAAGAAGAATTCCCTTTGTATTGTTCTTAGCAACATACTTTGCAACCCTAAATGCAAAATCAGGATAATCATCGTTCTTATCAAACTTGTAAGCACCAAAATCAATATAACCAATCTTCTGCTTATCCAAATACTTCTTTATCTCTTTTTTTAGCTTAAAACCAGCATGGTCTGCTCCAAGAGCTATTGGTTTTACCATTTACCCCCTCTTTAACTCAAAATTAACAAAAAAGTTTATAAACTTTTGTTTTTTTGAGTAAGCTATGGCCAAGGTTGGGGTTTCAATCCTAGATGCTAACTTCAACAACCTGCAAAAAGAGGTTGACAAGGTTAGCAATGCAGACTTCTTACATTTTGATGTAATGGATGGCCACTTTGTGCCAAACATAAGCTTTGGAGCAAAGATTGTTAAAGATATAGAAACAAAGCTAAAAAAGGATGTTCATCTAATGATTGAAAACCCTGAAAAGCATGTAGACAGCTTTATTGAAGCTGGCGCTGATCTTATAACTGTACATCTAGAAGCTTGCCAAGACCTTGACAATCTTATTAACCACATTAAGAAAAAGGGAGTTAAGGTTGGAATTTCAATAAACCCTGAAACAAGGCCATACTGGCTAAGGTATTATGCTGATAAGATTGACCTTATCCTTGTGATGAGTGTTAACCCTGGTTTTGGGGGTCAAACTTTTATTTATAACACACTTGAAAAAATAGAGGAAATAAGAGAGTGGAGCAAGATTGATATTGCAGTAGATGGTGGAATAAATGACAAAACAGGCAAGCTATGTGTACTAGCAGGTGCAAATATTTTAGCCAGTGGCTCTTTTATCTTTAAACACAACAGCCCAAGAGAAGCAGTTGAGATATTAAAGAAACTCTAAACTTCTACTGTATATTCAAAATAATCATCCCATGGATTCTCGAGCTTCATCATCTGCTTTATTGTCAGCTTCTCAAAATACCTTCTAAAAGGCCTCATAGAATTGCCATGAGCAGAAATAGCAACATTTACTTTTTCTTTTTTCATCATCTTTAGTAAATCTCTAACAAACGACCTAACCCTTTTCTCAACCATCTTTATGCTCTCCCCTTTTGGAGGAGCTACATAATAAGAGCGATGATACATATCAAACCTTTTCTTACCATATTTTTTAATAAAAACACTATGACTCTTTCCTTGCAACTCTCCATAGCTACGCTCTATCATACAATCATCTTCAATCACCTTAACACCCTTGTGATATTTTAAAACCTCTTTTAATGTATCCTTTGACCTTGACAAGCGAGTGCAGAACGCAACCTCAAACCTTTTGTTCTTAAGCTTTTTTGCAACAACCCTTGCCTGCTTAATACCCCTTGGTGTTAGCCTAGAATCCTTCCAACCAGTAAATATATGATCCTCATTATAGTAAGTCTCTCCATGCCTGAAGATGTATATTTTTAGTTTCATCTAATGCCAAGCTTAGAAATAACTTGTATTTATATGTTCTGAGAAATCTACATGTTACTATTCCAGAATAGAAATATATAAATAGTCACATTACTTCTTAGTTTGTGGGTGGTAATTATGAAGATAAAAATCAGAAAAACAAATCTAGATGGTATGGTTAGGCTTGAGACAAGCGCTGATATTAAAGAGGTTTTGGTAAATGAGGACCTGCTTCATCCAGAGGATGAGTCAATAGCCATTGGTTTTAGGGGAAAAAACTCTTCTGGTATAATAGAGTTAAGCCCTGAAGAATTTGAAAAAATGTATGACTTGGTTAGAAGCAGAATGCACTTGATAAAAGGCTTTAAAAGATTGAGCGCAAGCGGGGCTTGGAGATTATAGAATCAGCCAGCAACCTCTAGCTCTCTTATCTTTTCTTTTATGTAATTTATTGTTTTTTTATTGTCTTGCTGCTTTAGCAGATTCCCACACTCAGGGCAATGGAACTCAAACTCAGCAGAATTATCCAAGTTTAGCCTAACACAAAAATTAGGACATATGAAGAACAAATCCCCATTCTCCTCTACCTCTAATCTTTCCCTGTACTTCTTAATGTTCTGCTTTCTAAGCCTCTCAACAAGGTATTTAGTTCCCTCTGGATTAAATGAAAAATAACTAATATACCAACCCTTAACAGAATCCTTCCTTTTTATATAGCTAACAACACCATTGTCATACAACTGGTAAAGCAGGTTTCTAACCCTTTGAATCCTCATATTTGTTTTCTCAGCTATCTTAAAGTCAGATATATTTCTATGCTCTTTCAAGTACTCAACAATAGGCAGCGCATCCTTACCAACAGCCTCTTCTACCGCTTGTGTTATTTTTTCGTTTGTTATTCTCATTTTCAAAGTTCCCAACTTATAGGAGTAGAGAAGGAGGTGACTCAAGACTCCACTCCAAAAGCCTAGGAATACAGGTATTATTCAATTCTAAGCCAATATAACCTAGAATTTCCTACCACCCCAGATCAAGCTCCGTTGACCTTAAATCAACAATAAGATATAAAACTATATAAATCTTTTGTTTTTTTGTTGTCTTTTAATAGTAATAAACTATGGAAAGTTTTATAAACTTCATATATCTCCTATATATAAAATGGACCTAACCAGATTAGAAACATTGTTGGATTTAGGAGAACAATTTATTGACAGAGTGATGTTTAAATCAAAAAACATCCCTGGTTATACTTTGGATATTGGAGGAATTCCAACAGCTGTCACTGAAACACACGCTGAGGTATTCTACTATTGGCAAAATTCTGGATTAGAAGGTGCTGTCTTGCTTCATATTGACGGCCATGCTGATATGGATTCTTCTGCACCTTCTAGAAGAAAAGTAACTGATTTGTATTATAATCATTTGTATATTTCATCATTTATTTGTCCGGCTGTTCATTATGGAATTGTTTCTTCAATTTATTGGTTGAATCCTCATTCAAAAAAGAGAAAATTACAATTTATGGGAGCATTAGATCGTGAAGAAGAAGGAGTAAGGATTGGAACAAAAGTCATTAGAGGAATGATTTTCTGGGAATACCCAGAGGGATCAAAATATACAAAATATGGTATAGGTAAAGTTATCACTCCAGCAGAGATTTTGTTGAATAATAGAGTTTTTATTTTGGATATTGATTTAGATGCCTTTTGTGGTGAATATTCTATCGAGCATGTTTCTTCGAGATACGATGGAGTATCTGGATGGGAGCAAAGAGTGGATCAAACAGTAAACTTTTTAGCAAAATTAAAAAGGCCTGATTTGATCACAATAACAAGATCCCAAGGAAATGAATCATATGTTCCAGAAGATAAAGTTGATACAGTTCAAGATCTTTTAATGCAAGAACTAAGAGAATTGTATAAACCTATTTTCTCTTAAACCTCTTCTCTATCTCATCCTTAGTCAAATTAATAATAGTAGGCCTTCCATGAGGGCAGGAATAAGGAAATTCAGCCTTAGAAAGCTCTTCAATAAGCTTTGACATCTGAGGCAATGTCAATGAGTCATGAGCCTTAACAGATGACTTACAAGCCATTATTATTATCAGCCTCTCTTTCTCCTCTTCAATCTTGTTCTTCTGCTTCTCAAGCTCTGCAACAATATCCAAAAACAATTGCTTATCCTGCTGCTTTGCAAGAATTGTTGGGAAGGTTCTAACAACAAAAGTGTTCTTGCCAAACTCCTGTGTTCTAAACCCAAGCCTGTTCAAGAGCTCTAAATTACTCTCCACCAATTCAGCCTCTTTTGGAGAAAGCTCAACAATAATAGGATTAAGCAACTGCTGCACCCCAATGCTATTCTCTGAAACCTGACTCATAAATTTTTCATAATTCACTCTTTCCTCAGCTGCATGCTGGTCGATAATGTACAAACCATCCTCACTATCAGCAATTATATAGCTATTCTGAATCTGCCCTATAACTCTCATTGCAGGAAGCTTTTCCACAACCAAAACCTTTTTTGATTCCTCTTTGAGCATCATCTGCTCTGCTTTTGCAGGCTTATACTTCTCCTCTTTATCCTTTTTCTTTATTGGTTTCTTTGTAATCAAAACCTCCTGCATGCTTGGCTTAATCTCAACACTTGGTATCAAATCATTATCCCTCAAAGTCTTTTTTATTGCATTAAACACAGCCTCATAAACCTCTTGCTCTTTGCTCAACCTTATCTCACGCTTTGTGGGATGCACGTTCACATCAATATTCGTTGGCTCTATATTCAAATGCAAAACAACTATTGGAAATCTATTCCTCATAACAAGAGAATGATACGCATTGTTTATTGCATCACTAATTGTCTTATCCTTTACATACCTATTATTTACAAACACCGACTGATAGCTCTTGTTAGGCTTGGTTGTTGTTGGCTTGCTAACAAAACCCATCACCTCAATATTGGCAGTTGAAAAATCAATCTGCAACAAGCCCTTTGCCATATGCCCCCCATAGATATTCGCAATATTGTTCCTTGTATTATTAGTAGCAGGTGAAATCAAGAGCTCGCGATCATTATGTGTAAGCTTGAAAAATATATTTGGATAACCAAGCGCAAACCTAGTAACAACATCAATAATATGAGAAAGCTCAACATCAATGCTCTTCAAATACTTCTTCCTTGCAGGAGTGTTGTAAAAAAGGTTTCTAACCTCAACAACCGTTCCTTTTGGAACACCAACCTCACTAACAGTTACATCATCACCCTTAACCTCAACCCTTGTTCCAATTATTGAGGAAGCAATCTTTGTCTTAAGCAAAACCTCAGAAACAGCAGCAATGCTAGCCAAAGCCTCGCCCCTAAAACCAAGTGATCTTATACCAAACAAATCCTTGACAGAACCAATCTTAGAAGTAGAATGCCTCTCAAAAGCCAATGTAGCATCCTCTTCATCCATCCCAGATCCATCATCCTGCACCTTTATAAATGACTTGCCGCCCTCTTTAACCTCAACAATGATACTCTTTGCTCCTGCATCTATTGAATTCTCAATAAGCTCCTTAACAACAGAGCTAGGCCTCTCAATAACCTCTCCAGCAGCAATCTTGCTAATAAGCTCATTGCTAAGAATCTTTATCTTACCCATAAAAAACCCCTCTTTCTTAGATATACTTTACAGCTTTAAAAAGATTTTGAAATAAACAGAATCATAACCACTCATGGACAACAAAACCCTTATATATTTGCTTCTATTATTAGAAACAGTGGAATTGTGAGGGGGTGAATCTCATGAAAAAAGCATTAATATTAATGACCCTTATTTTGCTACTTCCAGCTGCAAGTGCAAAGCTCTTGTCAGAAAATATTCTTGTAAATAGAATTAGATTAGGAGACTATGGTTACATTACAGGGCCAGATATGGACAGCTATGTTTATGTTTACAACAACAATCCTGAAAAAGACCTAAAAGATGCAAGAGTAAGCATAAGAATCCTTGATGCAGACATCTATGACTCAACAACATCTTTTAATCTCAAAAATGGAAATGGCATTGGCAAAAGCATGATAACACCAATCAATGGCCTGGAGTCAGGAGAGTATTTGGTTCGAATTGTTGTATCTTCTGGAGATGTAAAAAGGGTGAAGCATAGGTACATTTATATGAATTAAAGTGACTTAATATGAGCAAACTAGACACTATAATTAAGGCCTTAGAAGGCGACCCGAGAGTGGTCATAATAGATAGGATACCTAAAGTAAAAAAAATTCCAGTGAAAGACTTTGAAACAGAGGACCCTGTTTGTAGTCATGATATAACTTATTTTGTTGCACCCACGGAATCATATGCCATAGATGATGTAGATGGATTACAAGCACTTATGCTTAGTCTTGTTCCTGATTTAGAACCTTCCTCCAAAGTAGATTACCAACCCTTAGAAGAATTGTCTTATGGAACATTAACCTATGAAGAAAAAATTGGAGACGAGACATTAGAAAGAAGACTAACATTAACAGACCAAGAAGTAATAGATCATTTTAAACTTGAAGGAGGACAAAGCACTGTTCACATGAGGAGAGACTACATAGGACGTATTACAATAAGATTCTTTCCAACTGAAGTTATTGCCAAGAAAACTTTAGAAAGAGAATCTAAACTCTAAAGGCAATGGTTTTATTGCTATCTGGTTATAGTTGTTTTAAAGAATTAACACAATGATTTTCTATTAGAATATTAGAAAAAAAACAAAACAAATGAAAACTAAATACGACTACCACTCAAAGTCATCAGGATCATCATCATCATCAGCACCATATCTCATTTTCACAACCTCCCAAGCTTTTTGTAATGAAGCTCTTGCTTAGCAACCCCAACAATAGGTTTTGAAGTAAATCCACGCAACAAGAACAACTAACTATTTAAAACTTTCCAACCCATATATCAAGACAAATAAAAAAGCATACTTCTTAACTACTTAAACCAAAAATTTATAAAGAGCCTTTTACTACTTTTCTACCTGATTTAGGAGATGATAAGATGATCGGAAAAAAAGCCAGAAGAAGTGTTAAGAAAATTGTAAAGCCTTTGAGCGAGATTGTCGTTGATGAACACTTTAAAAAAATTAAAAAAATAAAGAAAAATGCAAGAGAACATGCTACAGAGTTTCAGAAAGAAGCTAGGAAAACAACAGCAACAGCAATTGCAGCAGCATTCTCATTTATAATAGCCTTGTTCTGGAGAGATGCTATCCAAGACTTAATTGACAACGCTCTAAAAAATATGGGCTTAACAAACCAGACATACGTTGCCAAAATATTCGCAGCATTGTTTGTTACTGCAATTGGTGTAATCGCAATAATGAGAATCTCCAAATGGGGGCAATTGGAGAATAAGGATCAAACTATCTAAAAATGAAAATTGTTAGCGCTTGTTTATTAGGAATTAAATGCAGATATGATGGCAAGAGCAAACCAGATGAAAAAGTGATTGCACTAACAAAAAAAGAGATTCTAATCCCTGTTTGTCCAGAACAATTAGGAGGGCTACCAACCCCAAGAGAAGCATGTGAAAAAAAAGGAAACAAAGTCATAACAAAATCAGGAAAAAAATTTACTGAAAACTTTGTCAAAGGAGCAAAAGAGGTTTTGAGAGTGGCAAAATTTTATAATGCTAAAGAGGCAATCCTAAAACAAAGAAGCCCATCTTGTGGCTCTGGACAGATCTATGACGGAACATTTTCTAATAAAGTTATCAAGGGAGATGGAGTAACAACAACCCTATTGAAAAGAAATGGTATCAAAGTGATATCAGAAGAGGATTTGTGATCACCTCTATTTTTCAAAAGAAACATTATCCAATCTAACCCATTCAAGCTTGTTATCCTTCTTATCAATCTCTAAAATTCCACAATCACCAAGCTTCTTGATCTCACCAAGCTTTAAAACCACTCTAACAATACAACTTATAGGACCACCATGAGAAACAATTGCAACTGTGTCATATTCATCATTTTCTATAATCTCATTAAACGCACTCACCACTCTTTTCTTAAAAGGTTCATAATCTTCAGAACCTTTAACCTTGTGATACAACTGAATCTTCTCTAATTTCTCAACCTCTTTTGAGTACTTCTTCTTTGCCTCTGATTTAACCATTCCAGTAAGTATTCCATAATTGTTTCTCTCTCTTATATCATCAATTGCTTGCAATTTAACACCAAGCTTTTTACCCACAATCTTTGCAGTTTCTACAGCCCTTATTCTCGGGCTATGATAAATTATCTCAACACCCTTGCCCTCTAACCTCTTTGCCAACACTCTAGCTTGCTCTTTACCCTTATCAGTCAAATGATCATCATAGTCCCCACCATACCTATTCTCAACATCGCCTGTTGTTTCTCCATGCCTAATCAGATAAATCCTCATATCTATCCCTTTATAACAACCTCAACACCAAACACATCCTTTATATTCTGTTTTATACCTTCTATTATCTTATCAACATCCATCTTCTCCAACTCTTCTCTCAGTTGCTTCTCTTTTCTCGTCATGTTTTCTAGCCTTGTATTCAAATACTCCACCTTATACTCCAACTCTTTGATCTCAAGATTTGCACTATCCCTCTTAATCAAACCCTGAGTTTGTTCTATCTCTTCTAAAAGCTTTTTGTGTTTGTTCTGGAACTCAAACAAGCTTTGCTTGTTCAATTCATCTATTACCTCTAATGTCCTCTCCTTTTTCTTCTCCTTCAGCTCAAGCTCACCCCTTTCAATTGCCTCTCTCATCTTTTGAAGCACTGCTATTATCTTTAACTCCCTATCCTCCAAAAGAGCCTCCACAGCCTTTTCCAGGTATTTATCAACCAGATTCTCTTCTAATGTAATTTTGCTATACTTCCTAAGAGCCCTATCCAAAACAGAAAATTGCGCAAACATATCCTGCTCTAAGCTCTTCAATTGCTCTTGCTTTTCCTTCTCTTTTTTCAGTATACTACCATACTCAGAAAACGCCTTGCCTCCCTTTATTTTGGCAATCCTCGCCTTTGTTTGTTTGAACTCTTTTTCATCTGCACCCTTCTCTTCTTCTAACTTTTCCATCTCATGCTTTATTTCTACTATCTGCTGCTTACTAAACTTTATATTTGACAACCCATCTATAATTTTATTTATCTTTGTTATCTCATCATCCCTTTCCTCAACAAACCCCCTAATCTTTTTAACCAATTCATCAATTGCTTTAATATTCCTTGCAACAGCTCCTACCTCATTCCCAAAAAACTCTGAAACAACATAATAACTCTTAGCAGAGCTTTTTGTAAGCTCCTGTATTGCACCATCATACACCTCAAGATAGCTTTTTGTAGAGTTAATATTAATCATCTCTGAAGCTGCAACCCTCTCCAAAAACAGCTTTGCCTTTTTTATATAAGACTCCCTATTCCCAGCCATAATCTGCTTTGCCCTTGTAATAAGCTCTGGATTCTGCAGCTCAGCACCTGCAAGCCTATCCAGGTTCTCAAAGCTTTTCTCTCTCTCCTTCTCTATCTTATCAAAAACCAACCTTAACTCGCTGTTTATCTCACCAACCCTCTGCTTTGTCCTCTCATCCACCCATCCTGGCAACTCCTTCATGGAAAGCTCTATCTGTTTATCCTCTCCTTTCCCAAATATCTTTGAAAAAAAGCTCATCTTACCAAAACCCTTTTTTCTCTGCTCTTTAACCCTGAGATTATCTCAACCTTTTTTTTAAAATGCTTTGAAAGTAGTTTTATTAATTCTTTATTAGCCTTGCCCTTCTGAGCAGGAGCCTTTACATTAACCCTTAAAAAGCCTTGTTCATCTAATCCCAAAACCTCATTTTTAGCAGAATTTGGCTTAACCTTTACCTTAATCTCCCCTTCCATTGATTTGAGTAATTCTATTGTCTATATATAGTTTTTTAATGAGGCAACAACAATGGCCGTCTGATGCCATTAGTCAAAAGCTTGGCTTTTGACCTACGAACGTAGTGAGTATGTTGTTGTTGCCGAATTATTATTAATGATCTCATTTTATAAAACCACAAAATTTTTAAACATGGGCAAACCAGTCAACCTTTGGGGATGGATAAATGCAAGAATACAAACAAACAACAGAATTTACTGGAGCAGCTTCTGCATTACTAATGGTAATAAACCATTACAAACCAGATTTTGAGCTTTCAAAAGAAAACGAGTTTAGGATATGGCTCAGCTCAGTGCTTCTACCAACAAGAGCCTGCTCAATATATGGCCTGGCAAACTTTGCCCATGAACAAGGATTAGTAGCAGAAGTGTATGTTGGCAAAAAAGATTATGAATACCCAGACTACCGCTTCAAAGGCTACAAAAAGGAAGAGATTGACTCAGCAGCCTTTACAGAAGGACTCCATCTAAAAGATTTTAAAGAGTTTGGCATTAAAGTAAATGTAGGAAACTTCTCCCTTGACCAAGTCAAAGAGCTAATCTTTAATGGCAAGATAATAATGCTAAGGCTTGACACCGGTGTATTCAGAGACATAAAACCATCTAGCAACTATGTTGTTGTAACCAACTGCGGCAACTTCAAGTTTGTGATATATGACCCCTATGCAGGCAAAACCATTGTCCCCGAAGAAAAGGTAAAGCAATCCTTTGAAGATCTGATAATAAAAAGGAAAAGAGATCATAGGATGATTGTGTTTGGTTAATCTCTGATGAATTCAATAGATTAAATTTTTAAACAGTAAACAAAACTCTTGACATAATGGCTTACAAAAAATCATCAGTATGTCAAATTCCTGGTATAGGCTGCTTTGGTTGCTGTGGCTATGACTTCACATCAAAAAAGCCCATCAAAGCAGCATTGAAAAAGAACACTGAAGAATACAAAAAGTATAAAGACAAAATTAAATTCAGAGATAGATCAAAAAAACTGAGAAAATGCGGCATCTGTAAAAATCTCATATTAAAAAGGAACAAGATCTATTGCTCATTACACCCTGAGCAAAACAAAGACAAGGATCTAAGAATAGGCCATTGTGACGTCAAATTCATCTGTAAAGCAGCTCGCAAATATGACAAATGGCCAGATGACACTAGAAAAAAGTTTCTCAAATTTATTAAAGATAAAAAGATTGACTGGTATGATTACTCAATCAAGATGGACAACAACATCCTATTAAAAGAGTTTGAGGCAAAACTCAAAAATGAAAGAAATAAGTGAAACAAAACTAAAACAATACTTTGACATAACAAGAAAAGCATTACAAAAAGTAAAAATACCACACAAAAAAGGAACAGAGCAACACAAGAACGCCTCTATTTTCCTAGACATGGCAACAAGATATTTCCAAGATGCAGAGCACTTTCAAAAAAAAGGAGATTATGTAAATGCATTTGCATGCCTAAACTACGCACACGGCTGGCTAGATGCAGGAGCAATGATAAAGCTCTTTGATGTAGAAGGAGATTCTTATTTGTTTACTGTGGACTAATCGTAATGCCTCCACTTATGACCACACTTTTCGCACTTAAAGAACTGCGTTTCAGGCTCATCAGAGGCCCTTGTCTGAACCATCCAATAGTAGGCTTTTCTATGCTTGCACTTAGGGCACTCAGCGTCTGTTAAAGGCAATGTTTCTATCTCTTTTTCAATAACCTTCAGCACCTTCTTACTCCCCTCAATCCTTTCGCGCAACTTTGCATTCTCAACATCAGAGCTAACAGCCCCGCAGGATTTACAAACCAGAACCATTTTTCCCCCTTTCTTTTTTGGAATAAGTATCGAACCGCATTTAGGACAAAACATTTCTAAAAACCCCCAAAACCAGATTAAACAACTCAACAGCCCATATCTTTATATAACCAAGCAAAGGCACCCTAACAAAAGCCTTGCCCACAACCCTCTCCTCTGATATATCTTTATCAACACCACCAGAAGCAGCATTATTATCCCCTTTTGTTTGGAAATAATACTTATCATCAAGCCTCCACTTCTTAACAACCCTGTGAATAATTGGATCTGGCTGAGAGTTTCTGTAAACAATAACCTCACCAATCTCAGTATCCTCTGGCTTAGCACCCCTCAAAATCATTATATCACCCTTATTAAAACCATTGCTAAACCTATACTCCCTAAAATCCTGTTTTGTCACATTTGTGTTTGAAATATACCACTCACCGCATGTATCCCAATAATCATCAAAACCAAAATGTTGTTTGCTCTCAAAGGATTTGCCACACAAATTATAATCATAATTTGAGCATTTTCTTATCTCAAAACCCAAAACCTCTGCTTGTCCATAATCAACACACCTTGCAACAGAGTTGTGCTCCATAGAGCTGCTCACAACAGCAACAATAGGAAAGTTTGTGCCTAATACAAACCCCAAACCAGGATAAACAATAAATTTGATAAGAACAAAAGCCAGGATAATATTAACAATCCAGCTCCAGATTGAATTATCCTCCCATATAAAATGCCAAACCTTTCCCCATATTTTCTTAAACTTAGAATAACTCATCTGAATTTGGCAATCTTGAATATCTTTTAAATCTTGCGATTGTTTTCAATAGATTTATTAATATACCTTTATATTTTTTAATATATCTACATATTTTTTTATATATTTTTATATTTTTTATTAAATTATTATACATTATTTATCATACACAGTAAAGGAAACCTCTACCTTAAGGTTGAGGCATCCTTCTTCATTTACTTTTTTGGAGTTTCCTTTACTGGTCGACCTCTTCCCATGGAAACCCACAACTTCAGTTGTGGGAGGAGGTCATACACAAATTTAAAATAAAAGTACTCAAACTTAAACCATATGGAAAAGGAAAAATTCACACCATCTCCAGCCTTAGAAGAAGTAAGCCTTGATTGGATCATTGATTACCAACTAGGCAGAGATCTAGATGTGATTGAGAGAAAGATCCACAGGCTTACAAGATTTGCCATCTACAAAGCCCTGAATTTTAAGTATGATATGCATGTTACAGGCACTGCTAATATTCCTGAAGAGGGTTCATTTGTAGGAGCAATAAACCACACCCTTGACCTAGATGTTTTTTTTGCACCAATCCCAATTGTTTGGGAAACCAACAGAATGGTTTATGGTCTAAGTAAGATTGAGAATTTCACAGAACTAGAGCCCCTTAGTAAACTACCCTTTTGGCCTTGGCTTTTAGCTCGTATTGGACTGATTCCGATAGGAAGACATTCAACCAGAAAGGAGGTTTATGAATACTTTGATAAAGTCAGGCAACTCATTTCAATGGAAAGAATATTCTTTCTTGCACCAGAAGGTACAAGATCAAAGGATGGCAGTTTAGGCAAGCTTAACACAGGCATTGTAGAGGTTATAAAAGACACCTTTCCTCCAATACCGCCTATTGCCATAATACGCCACCCAATGACAGGTGCCATCTATGTTAACATTGGACAACCAATGGTTGGTTATGAAAAACACTTTATGGCAGAGGATGGTGGCTTTAAATACACAAAACCAAACAAGCAAAAATTTGTAAACGAGCTAAGAGAACGTATTGGCGCATTATACACTATAACCTATCCGCATTTGGCTTGCAATCTATTAGTGCAAGCTGTTGAACAAGGCCACCAAGCCTTACATGCACCTAGATTTCAAGATGGGCTAATTGAAATTGCAGGTTCACTCAAAGAACAAGGCTATTATCTTGAAGACATTGTTAGAGTCTATAATCGTCCAGAGCTTGAAAAAGCCCATGAAGAATTTGTGGAATTCTGCATAAATAAAGGTGTACTACATTGGGACGGCGAGGATGTACTACGTATAAATCCAGAAGCATTCAGACCTTTCTCTGATTTTAAAGCTGAGTTTTGGCAAGGCATAGAACCACCAATCCCATATGAACAATACTCAAGGGCAATGAATAAATATAAAAAACAATATCCAGTACCTTATGCAGCCAATCATTTATCACATCTAGGTAAAGTTGTTGGTATAATTATTGAACAAGTTAACAATGTTTTGTAGATTTTCTAAAAATTCCAAAAAATATTCCCTTTTCTATTAGCAAAATTTATAAACATCAATCCCATTTTGTTGTTATGGTGTATTAGATGATTGCTTTAAACAAACCTAAGATCAACTCATTAATGGTTGTCTCAATAGTCATGGCTATACTAATAATTGTCTTGCTTATCTGGCTCTTTATCAGAGTTTATGGTGGTGGTTAAAATAAAAAGATCAACATTAGAGTTAATAGGCAAACTCATTGCTGTTTTAATTATTGTATTCTCTATTTTCCTACTTATACAGTTAATTAGAATGATTACTGGAGGAACATGGACAACAGATGATTTGATAATAGGATTACTAATCGCAAACATGGGTTGGTCATTTTTAATTAGCTACACGCTATGGATGCATCTAGGAGAGCATAAAGGTTATAGGAAAGCAGTAGAAAATATGAAAAAGTGAATTTCTATCAACAAAACCTTTTTATACTAACAAACAATGTTGAATCCTATGACACCCTTATTTTATGGAATGACACCAATCTGGATATTCTTTTTAGTGCTCCTAGTAATCTGGGACATGGTCTGGAAAGGCATAGCATTATGGAAAGCAGGCAGAAACAACCACTTAGGATGGTTCATAGCACTCCTTATATTCAACACAGCAGGCATTCTACCAATAATCTACTTGGCATTTTTCCAACCAAAAAAGAAAAAAAGGAAGAAGTAGCAGGAATTCCATTTAATAGTGCAAAAAAGAGTACCAAATTTCTTTAATAGATCTGCCAATTGATTCACTAACTAGCATTAGATCTGTAAGATCACGTGCCCCATCATTGTTTATGTCTGGCATAAAAAAAGTGTAATAATATGCTCCAATACCCATTGCTTCTAATGCGGTAATACTCAATGCCCAATCTCCATATCTAGGCAACTTACGTTCTACTGCCCACACTATACAACTAACAAAAGCATAAACAGGGGGAATAGAGGCTGCTATTAAAGTTCCATCTTTAATGAGACCCCAAACCAAAGGGTCAATTGATACTATTTCCAGACCATTTCGAATTATCTCAGGATCAAACACTTAAACCACCCAAATTAAGCTTATTTCCTATTGGGATAATTACTTATCTTTAAATCTTTTGCTACTTAGAAATAATCAAATCTCACAAATCAGCCTTCTCCAAACATCCTCATCTTCTCTGCAATAAAACCAGGAATAAACTTTAATGTCTTAAAAAAAGGTGTCTCTGGATAAATCTCTATGTTACCATTCTTAATTTCTCTGTAAATAAATGCAGGCCCCTCATCTTCCATTCTCTCCTCAAAAGCTGCTGGTAACTCCTCTATGCTAGAATCATTGAAGAGTCCATCCTTCTTAAATATCATAACTTTGTAATTATCTCCAAGCATCTGCTTGTAATCCTCTTTTTCATAGCTCTGCTGCAAACTCAAAAGCTCCTCTTGTGTTAACAAATCCTTTTCCAGCAATCCAAAACCCTTTGCTTTAAACCCAAGAACAAGCTTTCCACCCTCATCAAAAAGAATCAGCTTTGTTGAGTTGGCAAAATTTTTCTCAATATCCTGGATATCTGCATAAACAAGACAGCCAACAACCGCAAGAACCAGAACACCAATAATCAACAAAGTAAAAACAATCGTCTTCACAATCTTAATTAAAAGAATAAAAACAAGAACAAACACAATAAGAGCAATTAAAAGATAAATAAGTCCGCTCATTCTATGTTAAATCAACATCTGTAGGCATTGTCACTTTATTGTCCAAAACAGTGTTTACAACCAAACCATTATAATAATATATCTCCTTTTCTCCTCCAACACTAACCTCTCTCTTAAGAGGCATTCCCCAATAATCCCATATCCAAACCCTCTCTTGGTTACCATCTGCATTTGTAAAGCTAACAACCACTGTATTCTTGTTATCAACCTGGGTATGCTCTGTTATCACACCATACTCAATGGTTCTAACAAACTCTAATGGGGTCACTGGATCAAAATCCTCAAATGGAACTGTTAATGCCTTCTTTCCCTTGCACTCAATCACATCATAACAAACAAGATATGCTGTTTCATCCATTGTGTTCATGTAAATATCATAATACTTAAAATCATTATACTTTTTGAAAGATTGGTAGCTGCCCTTTATCAAATCTCCCTTAACAGAATAGGCTATCTGAATCTCTTCTGGACCACTATACCTATACTCAAATGATTTAACGTTCTCATTCTTCTCAAGAACACCCTTAAGCTCATCACTCATCTCTTGCACTACTTCAGGCTCTGGCTCAGCTTCTGGTTGAACCTCTGCCTCAGGCTGTGTTTCAGCTTCTGATTCTGCTCCAGGCTCAACCTCTGGTGGAGCACAACCCACAACAAAAATAGCTATAACAAACAAAGCAAACAATATCTTTATTTTATCCATTAAAATCACCCCAAACAACCAATAAATCCTCAAATTATAAAATTATTTATAAATCTTTCTTTTACAAAACCCATTTATTGGGCAATCTCCACAATTCGGCTCCTTCTTACAAATACTCTTCCCCAACATCACAATAAGGGCATGATACTCATTAAAAAGCTTGTAATCCTTAGGCAGATTCTTCATAAAAAACTCTTGTATTTTATCATAACTCGCATCTTTGCTTATCAAACCAATTCTAGAAAAAACCCTCTTTGTATAGGCATCCACAACAAACACTGGTTTGCAGCCAGCATACAGCAAAATAGAATCAGCAGTCTCAGGGCCAATTCCATTAACACTAAGCAACTCTTTTCTCAACTCAATTGTATTTTTTCTAAACATCTTCTTTATATCACCATCATACTTATCAATCAAAAATTTTGTAAAATTTTTCAGCTTCTTTGCCTTTTGATTATAATAACCAGCAGCCCTAATAAGCCTAGCTAATCCTTTTGTATCAGTCTCATGCATCCTCTCCAAATCAAGCAACCCCTCTCTATCCAAATTCTCAATAGCCTTCTCAACATTCTTCCAAGCAGTATTCTGTGTTAAAATAGCTCCCACCATAATCTCAAACCTTTTATTCTTAGAAATAATCGGCCACCATTTTTGGCTGCCAAATTCTTTGAGAACCAAATTATAAATTTCTAGTAGCATATTCATCATCTAATTTGGGGCCATGATGGGGCCACTTTAATACCTAGAAATTTGTAGATAAAAATATATCTAAATGCGTAATCCAACTGTAAAAAAATTTCTCTAATAAGACCTATCTCCTTGAATCTCCTATCTGAATTAAAGGCTTTTGCATCCACAACACAACCTTTGCAAACCTTGTTTACCTTTTCAGAAAATTCACTTTCATCCATACAATTGTTGAAATTCTCTGGAAATCCTCCTGCAAGCTTAAAACACTTTTTGGTTACAAACCAAGTGTGTATGTAAACTTGGAGTCTTGCTATATTGTTGAAAGACCACAAATTCCTCATAATGAAATTAGAGCTCTCTGAGAAATAGTACGGCCTTCCACAGCCATACCCTTTTTTAACAGCATTATGAACATCTCTTAGATACCCTCTTGAGACCTTGACATCAGCATCAAGAAAAACAAGAATATCTGCCTTTGCCTTGCCTGCTCCAATGTTTCTATTTTTACCAACATTCCTTGTTTTCACCTTTATAACTCTACAACCAAAGCTTTTAGCAACCTCTGCTGTTCTGTCAGTGCACGAATCTGCAACCACAATAATCTCATAATCCTTAAAGCTTTGTGCTTTGATAGAAGATAAGGCACTATGTATGTATTTCTCTTCATTATATGCAGGAATAATCACTGAAATTAATGGTTTTTTTCTTTTCATGGCACTTCCAAATACGAATGATGCTTCTCCCAATTCTCCCAAGGAATCTCTCCAAAACCACACTCCTTGCAAGTCCAATCCAAATATATCCAGTCATCCCTCTTATACTTTGCAGGAGCCTCCTCAAGCTTAATCCTCACATAAGCATGGTTTGCAACAAAAACAAGCTGAGCATCAACCCCAATAGCCTCCATTAATGAAGCCAACACCAAAGATCCAGACTCGCAATCACCTCCCCCACTAGCCAGAACCTCAACATTTGGCTCAACATACTCATAGCCAATAGGATCACCAACATACTCTAAATCATCCCTAACAAAATAATACATTGCCTTACCCTGACAAATAACATTACCCTCACAAGCCAAACTTGCAATCCTGTTTGCTATATACTTTATTGTTGGATCAGTTGGTGTAACAAACAACCTCATATCATAAGAACTATTTATCTTAACACTCTGGTTCCTAACACTCACGCCCTCAGGCAAAACCTCTTCAATTGTTGGGATATAATTAGGAGAAGGATCAAGCCTAACAGAATAATAAGGCACAACCATAAGCACAATAATCAAAGCAAGAAAAACAGCTAAAATATACTTCAAAGGGTTTGGTTTTGGCTCTTCCTCTTCCAAATCTGGCTCTCTCTTCATACAACAAGCTAATTTATATCAAATTTTTAAGCTTTGTGTAAAAACTAGGATTTAGTACTTATTTTTAAAAAAATTTACAGATGATTATTGCTAGCAGATGAAAACATATAATCATAAAAAATCCAGCCAACCATGGCTTTGAGATTAATGATAATAATTCGGCAACAACAATAATGGCTTCGGACGGCCTTCGGCCTACTCAGCACCCCGTAAGGGACAACCCCCGCCTCGCCCTCGCCATTGTTGTTGCCTCATAGCTCAATCTCGCCATGGCTGTGTTTAAATCTTTGATTTTCGCTGGATTTTTATTTATTTCTACAAGGTAAATAGAAACAATATCACCACGAGGTTGCATATCTCGCAGTTATGAACAAGCAACCTCGCGAGTTTTAATAATTATAAAAATGAAGAAGTTAAACTCAACTCGCTAGTTTTTATTTTAAAAAATATTAGAAAAATAATTTAAATAAAAATATTAAAAAAATCACTTTATCTTAACCAATGGTTTGTCATCTTTTCTCATAGAGAGAATTATTGCCATCAAAACTATGAAAAGCAATCCTAGCAAAACAAGCCATACCATATTAGATGCTGTTCCTAATGTATTCAATACAGTAGCTCCTGACAACCCTAATATACCTTCTGGCTCAACATCTGGCTCTGCCTCACCTTCAGAAAGCCCTTCAGCAGGAGGCAGGTTCTCATCAACACCACCCTGCTCCTCTTGTTGCTCTCCTTCTCCTTCACCACCACTGTTATATGTACACTCCTCTTCTTCAGCTGGTTTGTATTGCACATTATTACAACTGTTCTTATCAGTACAGCTTCTTGTCATATAACCATCTGGCTGGCACTCAGACCAAGGTGTGCAATGCCATTCTGGTGTACAAACATAAGATCCTCCAGAACCTCCACCACCTCCACCTCCGCCGCCAGCACCTCCTCCACTGCCCTCAGTGGATGAGCATGCTAAGTCAGAGCCACTGCAGTCTTGATCAACACCATCCCCGCATACCTCAGTTGCTCCTGGGTGTATTGATGAAGAATTATCATTACAATCATTACCACCAGACTCTGAAGAATAATAACCATCACCATCATAATCAACAGACTCTACTGTACCTATTGTCAGATCTAATTCATTTGGGTTTTCACCACAACTGACAACCTCACCCTGGTTAGCTGCAATGCCACCAACCATAAAATTCACAGGCAGATCCTTTTTAAAAACATTAATGGAATAATCCCCAAACACATACCCTGAAACAGCTGTCTCTAACAAATTGCCCTCAGAATCATGAGCTGTAACAGTGCTTCCATCCAACTTTGTTCCATCAGCCTTAGAAACAGTGCCCTGGAAATTACAAATCTCCTCAGGCCCTGCATAAGCTATACTTGAAAGTAAGAAGATAATCATGATTGCTAATCCAAAAATTTTCTTGTTTTTCATTTTTTCACCTTTGTTTTTACCTCTTAAAAAATGATTATAAAAAATAAAAAAATGTTTATGGTACCTCTATTATCAGTGTGTCAGGCTCCAACATCTTTATCCAGTATGGCCTACCCTGAATGTCATTAAACTCAGTCAAGGTTGAGAACATACCAGGATGGTGCTCCTGTGGATAATACACCTTCCAATCCATTGCACTTGTGCATGGATCTTCACAATACCACAGCTGGTCATAAGTTGGTGTACCTGTCTCATTCAATGAGGACAAGACGTTCTCAACACTGAAGTCTGTTACATCCAATTGTTCTAATATAAGATTTGGTAGGAAGAAATAATCCCACACAGGCTGCAACTCTTCACTAAAACCATATTCACCACCAACATCAACAGCAAACACTATTACCTCTGACACCAACATCTTGTTTTGGTTGTTACTATCATCCATACATCTCACATAGTAAACATGCATTCCATTCTCCAAATCACTCAATGATTGTGAATGATATGTTGAGCCTGTTGTTGCAAATGTGTTTGCCATTGCCTCATATGCCATTGTTTCTGTGTCAAACTTACAAGTTGCATCCTCGTTTGTCCACACTTCAATTGTTACATCATTTGATCCTAGTATTCCACTTGGACTTGAGTTGATAACAACTGGTGCGTTAAAATCTGTGTCAAGTTCTCTGCTTACACTTTCTATTGTTGACCATCCAGCCATATCCTCTACACTTATGTTCAACTCATCAACCCAGCCAGCAACCAAGCAGCTTCCAGTCATGCTATCCTTGCTGAAGCTACATATATGCAATCCACCACTCACAACTGGGTCTTTTATCCCTGAACTTTTTGGGCCATCCTCAATTGAATACTCAAACATCCATCCAAATGGTGGCCATAGTGATCTTGAGTTAACAGATATCTCTGGTTCCATTGTATCAACAAACACAGTAACTTCTTCTGACTCCACCATTCTACCCACTTTATCATAAGCATACACCTTATAGGTATGCTCGCCTTCTGAACCATCTCCAGAGTATGGTGAGCTAACATCATTGTATACAACTCCATCTTCTTCAATGTCATACCTATCAAAGTTCATGTCAAAACCACCATCCCATTCAACATCATACTCTCCATCAGTATCATAAGGCTCGTTCTCAACATCTTCTGTCCATATTGACAATGCGGTTGGTGCCATTGTGTCTATTCTAACAATATCCTCAGATGTCCACTCACTTGCAAACCCTGCATTGTCAACTGCCTTGACCCTTGCTTGATACTCTCCATCAGGCAAGTCAGCAAGAGTGTAGCTCATGAATGTTACGTTCTCTCCTCCATCAGCAATCTTTGTTATCTCGCACTCCCATTCTGGGTATCCTCCGCACTCTTCATCCAAGCATTCTAGTGTACACGACATATTTCCTTCACATTCATCATAGCAATCCTCGTACTCTTCTAGGAAGCACACATCATAGCACAAATCAAACAAGTAATAGTCAACACCTGATCCTGTATCATTGCTTGGATTCCAACTCCAGCTCACATGATTATCCTTGCTATAAAGAAGGCTTGGTACATCCATATCTGGTAGATGCATAAAGCCTGATGGTATACTAGGCGGATTGTTGTCAATTATGAATGGAACTCTTGTTGAGGTTGTTTCAAGCCCCATATTGTCAGTTGCAATAGCATAAGCCTCATGCTGTCCATCAACCAGTACTGTACTATTAAATTCACACTGCCATACTCCATTAGTCCATACAGCGTCACAATTCCATACTATGCTTTCAACATATATTTTTACACTCTCTACTCCACTCACATAATCTGTTGCAAGTGCTTTTAGCATGATTGTTCCTTCAACAACGTCATTCTTAACAGGATCAAGTACATAAACCCCTTCAGGTTCGTCATTATCAACTATAACCACGACAACCTCAGAGTATCCAATGTTTCCTGCGGCATCAGTTGCTCTAGCAATTATCCCATAAGCCATGCCATCTGTTTCAAGAACAGTATTCCAATCATAACAATACTGAGATGGGTTACAATACCAAACATCCTCCCAACTCTGTCCATTGTCTGTTGAAATTTTTATTAGATTTGCATCTAAATTAGCATCGCTCACTTCTGCAGTAATCTGTATAGTCCCTTTTACAAACTGATTCTGTGAAGGTATAACTATTGAAAGTACTGGAACAACAGTATCCACATTTACATTAATGCTGTCTGAACCAATATTGCCTGCATTGTCTGCAATTTCAACTTTTAATTCTTGTGTTCCTTGTGGGAAATCCTCATCTTCTGGTATCATTATTGTTCCTGAGCATTCCCTTTCAATGTTGTTGTATGGAACTGTTCCAAGTGAAACACCTCCAATGCTAACATAGCATGGAGCTCCTGAGGTTATTGTTGATGTTATGTCACCATCGTTTGCATCAGTGACATTAGCACTGAAAACTACTTGTTCTCCACCGAACAAAGTTCCTTCTATTGGTTGAGTTATAGTTACTTCAGGTGCCTGATTGTCAATGCCAATCTTTGGCAAGTTCCAGATTGTGACAACATCCTGCATGACATCTTCCACACACTCATGTGCGCACATGTCATACACATCACAACCACAGCTTTGCAATACTGATCTTAATATTTCAGCTATGCTGCCAGCCTCGTTACCAAGATTGTCAGATGCTCTTACAACAAGTATTACAACACCATCTGGTATTTCGCTTGGGTCTGGAATTGTTGCATAACCCTGGCATTCGTGTGCTTCAGCATTGTACAAGAATGTGCCCTCTGTTTCAAGCTCCACTAGTTGTGGCTCAGGCAACACATCCAATAGGTATGCGTAGCACTGTGCACCATCCTCTATTCCAACTGCGCACTCATTTCCAAGCAAACCGCAATCTCCTTCGCATGGAGTCATTCTGCCATTCAAATCCTCTGCTATTGCAACAATTGGCATGTCTTCTCCATCTGAATACCATCCATCAACTGGTTTCAATATTAAAACGTGTGGTGGTGTATCATCAACCATATGCTCTTGCACATGTTGTGTTTCATTATTGCCTAATAGATCAACTGCATACCATCTTATCTCATGCAGGCACTGTCCCTGCATGTAGAATGCTACTTGATCACTAGGGACATCAGTAATTGTTTGCGGATAATCCACTTCTCCATTGCAATCAGAATCCCACCACACTTCATAGTGTATGTAGTTTACACCAACTGCACATGGGTCTTCATGGTCAACTGATGTCAAAGTTATCTGAGTATCAGAAGTTAACCAGTAGTTAGGTCCACCCTCTCCAGGATATGTTGGACCTTCAAATGTCTTCTCAGTCACTGGAGGTGTTGAATCAACTCTATGGAACTGCTCATG
Organism: uncultured Methanosarcinales archaeon; assembly: GCA_964354685.1. Lineage (GTDB taxonomy): Archaea > Nanobdellota > Nanobdellia > Woesearchaeales > JAGVZT01 > CAYHAM01. The sequence continues at coordinate 73,629 of CAYHAM010000003.1, read as the reverse complement.
AGTCTGCTCAGTGTTTCCAAGCAAGTCAACTGCATACCATTCAATCTTATGCAAACAGTCCTCATCTATCATGAATTCTGTATGAGAATCTTGAACAACTATCCATGGATTGCATTCATCTTCAGTGAACTGATTGTCTTCGCTATTATCTAAACAAATTCTGTAGTGTATTTCTTTGACGCCAACATCACATGGCTCTGCATAATCAGTTGCATCTAAGATTATATTTGTTACATGATCTCTTATCCAAAAGTTTGTTACATCATTACCTAGAAGACCAAACCTATCAATATCTTCTTGTGAAGCTGGGTATGTTGGTCCCTCTATTGTCTTTGTTGTTACAGGTGGGGTTGAATCTACTTTGAAGTATTCTAAATCAACCTCATTTGTATTACCAAGAGCATCCACGCAATAATACTCTAAATCATGCAATGAATCTTCCTGGAATGTGAATAAATATTTCCCATCGCCAGAAACATCTACACAACACCAATCATTTTCCATCTGTCCCCCGAATTGTAAACAGTATTGGCTTGTCAAGTATGGTGTTTGTGGAACATCAAATGATATCTTGTAACACATCTTTTCATGGTCAACTGGATGAGGAATTGGATCAACGCAATCTAATGTTATTTCGGTAAAGTGATCTCTTACCCATATAGAATCTCCAGTATATAACTCATTATTTAATTTGATGTCATCAATGTAACCAACGAATCCAGTCCATGGACCTCCATAACCTGCTCTCATATCTATCTTAATTACTTTGAGAGAACCGTATTCTCTTGATGCAAAGTTACCCCATTCAGGATGACCTGGGCATTGCATTGTGGTTGCTGAGCCATCCATGTATTGTGCCAATGTTGGTGAACTGTGTGGACAATCTAATGAAATACCTGTTGGAATCTCATAATTTTGGCATTTCATATTCATGACATCATATTGTTGCCATGTGTTCAATGAAGGATTTCCGTAAGTGTAGTAAGGCTCACATTGTACATAATAATCCCAAATATCATCATTATTCTCGTCAAGATAGAATGATGCCCATATAGCTAGTTGACCTTCTGTTCCTCCGTTGACAACGTAACTCCAATAATTGAATGAAGTTATATCTCCAAAGTTTCCGCTAAATGGTAATTTTGCCCTACCTTGATCAGAGGTTGTTGTGGTTGTCATCTTAATTGAATTTTCATTGCTATGTGATTGTTCATTTGACCAACCTGCTGTACCAGTCCCGCTTGTAGTAAATACTATGCCGTCATCTAAAGGAATTTTTGGCTCACCAATTAATTTAGATCCTGCAGGTGGTGTGTTATCAACATAAACACATTGTTTCTTTACAGTTTCAGTTTTGTTAACATTATCTACAGAGTAGTATTCTATCAAGTGACATGATTCTTGTCCAATTGTGAAAGGTGTTATGTAATCATTCCAGATTCCTGAACCTGTTTGTTCTTGACATAATTCATCATTTTCACAAGGTTCATTAGATCCAAGCAAAGTTACTCTGTATTTTGTTTCCCTTATACCAGATTTATGAATACCAGTATCTTCAACTGTCAATGTTATTTGGGTTTGTGATGTTATCCACTTTGGATATCCACCAGTCACTGCTTCAACTAATGGAGCGCCATATGTTTTTGTTGTTGTTGGTGATGTCTTGTCAACTATGAATTTCTCAACATCAGTTTTCTCATTTCCTAAAATATCTTTACATGTTATAGTCAAGACATGTGTTGATTCTTCTGGGAAGTTTATGTCAAATGGAGGAACTACTCCTATTTGTCCAGTTCCTATTTTTGTACCATCTGTTACTATATAATCCCAGTCACATGTGACATGATCAGATGGGTGCCAAGATGGATCTGTTGATTCTACATGTATTTGAGTTATGCCATCTATGAAGCATTCATCATCTAATTCAGTTGGTAAGCAATCTCCATAACTAGGACCGACTATTGATTTTACTATTGATGGTGCTTCTGTATCAACAATGTCATATTCTTCATGCAGACTTTCAGTGTTTCCTAATTCATCCACACAGTACCATTGGAGTACGTGGGCAGAATCCTCACCTGGGTAGATTATCACTTCATCATCAAGAACTTCCGTGAAATTTATAAGTTCCCAGTGACAGCCCGCAATTTCACACATATTATAGTCGAGTTCTTCGCAACTGTTGGTTCCTACACAATGACCGCTTTGAGATAAGTCAGATGAGAAATATCTATAATACAATTTGACATTGTCTACTGGATGTGGACTCTGATCTGCACAAGTCAATGTTATCGAAGTGCTTTGATTAATGAAATAACAACCATCTGATGGCATTGTTGGCACTGCATAATATTGAGATACTTCTGCTAGTGTGCAAGCATGCTTTGGATCACCAAGTGTTTTAACAGAAACTGGCTTCTGTGTGTCAACAATATCCAGCTCTCTATGAACTTCTCCCTTGTTCCCTAGAGCATCCTCACAATAGTAGAATAATTCATGGTATGTGTCTTCACCATATTTGAATGCTCCTGTGTACAATGTCCAATCCTGAACAAGCTGTCCGTCATTGTAATACTTATAGTAAATCTCAACATTATCAACTGGATGAGGCACTGGATCAGAACAACCCAATATTACAGATGTATTCTGAGTAACATAGTATGCCTGATCATTCACATCATACTGATCAGATGCAGGATATGTCACATCTGTTGGAACTGATGGTCCTACTAAATCTTTTGATACTATTGGAGCTGAGTTATCAACAAACACACATTGTCTTTTTACAATCTCAGTTTTGTTAACATTATCAACGCTATAATATTCTATTAAGTGACATGATTCCTCTCCGATTGTGAAAGGAGCAGTGTATGTCTCCCAAATTCCGCTGCCATCAGCAGAACATATTTCATAGCAGTTAATATCATCTACAAGAGTTACACTGTATTTTGTTTCCCTTACTCCAGATGAATGTACTGAACTGCCGTCATCAGCAGTAAGTGTTATAAGTGTTGAAGAGTTTATCCATTTACTATTACCATTTGTATAGTAAGGACTACCATATGTCTTAGTTGTAAAAGGTGGTGTGTGATCAACATAGTCAATTTCAAACTGGTGCACTTCATCATTACCCAAGGCATCTACACACCAATACTCAAGCTCATGCTTGGATTCCTCTAGGAATGAGAATGGTTCTACATAAACATAATTTTGTGTCCAATCTCCATAGCCCTGACCTTCATCAACTCTGTATCTGAAGTATATTGTGACATTATCAACAGGATGTGGCTCTGGATCAACACATGTAAGATTTATTTTTGTTACACCATCAAAGTAGGTTTTGTTTTCACTTGCATTGTAAAACTGAGGTCCCATTATTACTTTTGTTGTAACAGGTACTTGAGTATCAACAATATCAATCTCGTAGTGTGGCTCTTCAACATTTCCACACTTGTCTACTGACCAATATTTTATCTCATGAATTGAATCTTCATCAAATACAATTGAGTATGGGCATTCCACTGGAGTAGACCATGGTTCCCAAGGATCTTCCTCTTCCCAAGTTAACCTCCATCTGAACTGACACATTATTTTATCTAATCCAGCAAATTCTTCTGTCTGTTGTGGATCTGGATCAAATGCAACTAACTCTATTTCTGTTCCTTGCTGTATGTACCAACACTGTTCAATTAAATTCCCATCTCCATCATTTGTTACTTGACAAGCAACTTTTGGACTATCAACAACCTTAGATGTTACTGGTGCTGTTGTGTCCTTTATGAATGAAATATTTCCAGACAATTTACCCCAGTTCTCCTTGTCATCTTTACCTCTTAATACAATTCTATGTGTTCCATCTTCTAGTTGAGTCACATTCACAAGCGCAGTAACATTAGCACACCAGTAAAATCCTTCTTCCCAGCTCACTGAAGAATTCATCCATAAACCTGTCCAAGGATTTGGTAATGGTGGAATCTGAGCATCTATGAAATATTCTCCACCCTGGATGTATGATTGCAAATCACAAACCTTTGCAGAAAGCACTGGGTTGTTTCCACAGATTAGGTACTCATCTGGATTTAATTCATTATCTAATTTTATATTAACTGGCTCTTCTGGAATTACTATATCAACTTGGAAATACAAACACTCACAGTTTCCCCAGTTGTTGTTTGTATCCTGGCCTCTCACACAAACCCAGTTTACACCATCATGAACTGCATATTCAACATTCTCAGCAAGCACATCCTCTACTTTTTCATCAAAACTTCCATCTAGTGCTGGAATTGTTGTCCCTGTTCCAGTAGCTCCACAATGAGCACCATCCATCCAACCCAAGAAGTACTCTGCTGTCTTTATATTTGAACAGTTGTCATTAACAGTAGCATTAATATCAAACATACCTCCATTAAACCAAGGGGTGACTGCAACATTTGAAGTCAATGGTCCTAATGTATCCTGTGGACCTGAGCTTGAATTACAGAAATCATTGCAACCCATTGGTGTTATATCATAAGAACAATTACATGTTGGTCCTAAATTACAAGAACCATCATAGTAGCAAGTATTACCATCTATGTGTGGCTGACACTCAACACCAGCTCCATCACACTCAGCACTACATGTTTGTGTCACAGTATTATATATAACAACACTATCTTGATTGTCACCATCAGCACAAGTGTGGCTTGGAATCTGAACTCCGTACTCACAACTATCACTTGTTTCATTACAAATTCCTTGAACTGCGGGTGCATAATCCCATGTATTTGAATTGTCATCAGGAGAGTAAGTACATGTTGCTATATCTGGAAGATTCCAATTGCTACAATCATAAGGCTGCAAGTAAACACAATTTCCTTGACCATCACAGTGGTCAACTGTACAGAAATCAACATCAGCTTCACAAGGTGTGCTTAGTGGTGCCATAGCATCTGCAGGACAATCTGCACTTGAACCAGTGCATGTTTCTGCTAAATCACAAACACCAGCTGAAGCTCTACATACGGTTGTATCAGGCTCAAATGTTTGTTCGCACAAATGTGTGCCCAGATTACAAACACCATCAGCACACTCATCATCTAAATAATTACAATCATCATCCGTTGTACATTCACCACTTCCAACAACACAAGAATCAAAATGGTCCATGCCACCACGGTCCTGCATATTACAAACAAGGGTGTTAGTTCCAGGAGTAGCATTAATAGAAATGTTGTATCCATCCATTGGATCCACAGGTGCACAACCCTCATGCTGCTGGTTTTCAAACACAACAACACCATTTAAAGTACAATTTATAATATCATTATTGATTGATACATATAGGTTATTGTATGGATAAAGAGAACCATTGAACGTACAAGTGGCACTTGTGCTTGTGTTCAAAGGCCAATATGTGTTGTAAGATAAACCACAGCTGTAATTGTCCTCAGATCCTAGTGGAAGTGTCACATTCCAGCCACATAGATCAACACTCGCACAAGGTCTATCATAGGCTTGCACTGCTACAGCTAGTGTAGCAAGTATCATACATATAAACACCAAGAACTTGAAGCTGTTTTTCATATAACCAATCAACCCTGAATCACCCCTTGTTGGATTAAAAACTCTTGTTTTTTCCATCTTACATTCCTCCAAAACATTTATTTGAGCTTGATTTCATCTTCTAAGTTGTTAGATATTGCTAAAGATATCTAATCTTGTTACACCCCTTTATTTCTACTAATCCACCCCTCTTTTGGCTTCTTTATCTTTTTTGTCTATCAAAACACCTTTGAAATTAGTTATTACTTACTAGTAACTGTCTATTGTAATTACTAGTTGATAACACCTAATCTATATAAATCTTGTTTTGTCACTAAGTAGTTACATTTGGGTAGTTTAAGAACATAATTCAAGTATACTAAAATACAAAAAAGTATATTAATATACAATAAATTACTAAACTTATATACAAACAAGATATTCAACCTGCCCCCTCTTTATTCAGCAATTCTTATATAGTATAATAATCACTTGACCTATAAATATTTTTGGGTTAATAACTTTAACTCAAACCAAAGCTATGGCAATATATTTATATAAACACACCTTTCTAATCCAAAGAATTAGTGAGGTGAAAATATGGCTAAAAATGTTATAATGGGAGTATTAGTTATTGGTTTGGTGATAGTTGCACTAGTTTTGGCATTTGGTTCAAAAACAACAACAGTGATAAGCCAAGGAGCTGACCTAAGAAACACTATAAGTGTAACAGGCCAATCTGAACTGAGTGTGCAGCCAGACCAGGCAGAGCTATACATTAGGGTAAGAACAAATGCAACAACAGCAAAGGCTGCGAAGGATGAGAATGCAGATTTAACAAACGATGTTATGAGCGCCTTGCTAAAAGCAGGAATAAAAAAGGAAGATATTGAGAGCTATCAGTTTAGCATCTATCCAGACCAGAGATGGAATGAAAAAGAAATGATATATGAAACCTATGGTTATGTATGCGATCATATTTTGAAGGTAACAACAAAAGATACAGAAAATGCAGGAGACTATATAGATACTGCAGTTAATGCTGGTGCCAATGGTATTGACAGAGTAGAATTTACCCTCTCAAAAGAGTACGAGAAGGATGTCAAAAACCAGGTAATGATAAAGGCTTCAGATGATGCAAAAGAAAAAGCAGAAGCCCTAACATCAAACCTAGGAGTCAATCTTGGCAAAATAACATCAATCTCAGAATCAAACTTTGTTTACTCACCATATGTTTATTATGGAGCAGAGCGTGCAATGTCAGATATGGGAGGAGCATATGAAGAGAAAACCTCAATCCAACCACAGAAAGTAGAAGTGCAAGGGTATGTAAGCTTGGTGTTTGAGATAAATTAGATTTTTTTATTTTTTCTTTGAGAAACCTTTATAAAACAATATTAATTATACAAAACCATGACAGAGCTAGTTGCATGCCTATCAACAGGCAAAGGCACATGGATGCCAGTGATAAAGCTAATAGATGAGCAAGAATGGGACCAAATACTTCTTATTGCAACAGACTTTGCAAGGCAAAAATTCAACCCAAAAAAACAAGTTGAATTTATAATCATAGATCCTCGCAGGCCAACAAATCAGCTTGTTGATGATATCAAATCCCAACTAGAAAAAAAGGTCAAAGGCACAGAAGTTGCTTTGAATCTAACATCAGGAACAGGCAACGAGCACATGGCAGTTTTATCAGCATTGCTAAAACTTGGATTAGGAATTAGATTGGTTTCTCCTACAAAGCAAGGCCTTGATGAGATTTGAGCTTTCCTAGAAGGCAGTAATGTCTTGTTTTATCATGTCTTGTTTTATCTAGATACAAATCCAGAATTTTAAAATTTTTAAAGTCTTTTCTTAGTAAAGATTTGTTGTAAAAATAGTGAGGCAATCCTTTCTCCTCACCTTCTGTAAGGATATATGTTCTTGGTTCAACAGCCTTGTGTTTTGATGTCCCAATTTTATTGCGGGGTTTTGGAACTGTAATAAACACCAAGCCACCTGGCTTTAACACTCGCTCTATCTCAGAAATACAAAACCTTACATCTTTTATTCTACCATGCTGAATAACTTGAACAGAGATTATTGCATCAAAAAAATCATCTTTAAAAGGAAATCTCTTATAACAAGAGGCCTCTTTTAATCTTGCCTTCAATCTTGATTCTTTAAGCCAACTTCTGGTTTGTCTTAAACCAGACTTTGAAATATCCATGCCGTAAACATCAAACCCCAACTTTGCAAGCAAAACAGTATGCCTACCACTACCACACCCTAAATCAAGAACCCTATTTACCCCATCATTTTTCATTAATTTGATTACTCTCCTCATATCCTCATGTGGCTTAAAGAAAACCTTACCCTTTTTCCTAAAAATAGAGTCCCAATCTCCCATAAAGTATACCTTTTTCTTTGCATTAATAAATATTTTCAAATTACAATACTTTTCAACAATCTTTAAATATTAGTATAAATTACTTTTATTTATGGCAAAGAGAGGTGAGAAAACAACTTCTAAGCATGCTAAGTATTCTAGTACTAAAGACATCAAAGTCAGCGAAAGGATAATTGACCAGGTTATTGGCCAAGAAGAGGCTGTTGAGATAATGAGGAAAGCAGCCCAGCAGCGCAGGCATGTTCTATTAATAGGTGAGCCTGGTACTGGAAAATCAATGCTAGGCCTGGGCTTGGCAGAGCTTCTGCCAAAAGAAAATCTTAGAGACATAGTCTCTTTCCCAAACCCAAATGATGAAAACCAGCCACTGATAAGAAGCCTGCCAGCAGGCAAAGGCCGAGAGCTCATTGCAAGGGCAAGAGTGGAAGGCATGCAGATGTTCAAAAACCAAAACATAATCATGTTCATCCTTGTTATTGTTGCAATGATTGCACCATGGTGGGGCCTAACCCATTTCAAGCAAGAGCTTGGCATAACTGGCGCTGCAATTATGTTCACTGCATTATTCTTAGGAGGAATGATGTTCTTAGGCTCTTTTGTTATATTCCTCAACCTAGGCAAAAAACCAGGAGACAAAAGAATGTCTCCAAAAATCATTGTAGACAACTACAAAAAAAAGCAGGTTCCTTTCATGGACGCAACTGGTGCTCATGCAGGCGCATTACTAGGCGATGTACTTCATGACCCATTTCAATCAGGCGGCCTAGGCACACCATCCCATGAAAGGGTTGTAGCAGGCATGATTCACAAGGCAAACATGGGTGTTTTGTTTGTAGATGAAATCGCAACCTTGCAGCCAAGCACCCAGCAAGAGCTCTTAACATCATTGCAAGAGGGAAAATATGCAATAACAGGCCAAAGCGAAAGATCAGCAGGCGCAATGGTAAGAACAGAGCCAGTGCCATGCGCATTCATCTTGGTAGCAGCAGGCAACTATGAGACTGTAAAGCACATGCACCCTGCACTAAGATCAAGGATTCGGGGCTATGGTTATGAAGTTTACATGAATGAAACAATGACGGATACTCCTGAAAATAGATGGAAGCTAGCAATGTTTGTTGCTCAAGAAGTAAAAAAAGACAAGAAAATCCCACCATTCTCCAAAGAGGCAGTTGATGAGATCATTGAAGAGGCTAGAAGAAGGTCTAATAGAAAAGACCATTTGACTTTAAGGCTTCGTGACCTAGGAGGTTTGATCAGGGCTGCTGGTGATTTAGCCAAAGAGAAAAAAGCAAATCTTGTTACAAAGCAGCATGTTGTTGATGCAAAGTGGATTGCCAGAACATTAGAACAACAGATCTCAGACAAATACATAGAAGAGAAAAAAGAATACAGGGTTATAACAACAACTGGCAAGAAGATTGGAAGAGTCAATGGTTTGGCAGTACTGGGAGTTACCCCTCCTTATTCGGGAATTATTCTGCCAATATTAGCAGCTGTTACAGCTGGTGGAAAGCAGCGAGAGTTTGCTGCAACCGGCAAATTAGGAGAAATAGCAAAAGAGGCAATAATAAATGTTTCTGCTATTATCAAACAATATTTTGGAGAGGACATTAGAGACAAGTATGATATTTATGTTCAGTTCATGCAGACTTATGAAGGAGTAGAAGGAGATTCTGCAAGCATAGCAGTTGCAACTTCTATTATTAGTGCTCTAAAAAAAGTTCCTGTTAGGCAAGACTTTGCAATGACTGGCAGCCTAAGTGTTCGAGGAGAAGTATTGCCAGTTGGTGGCGTAACAAGCAAAGTAGAGGCAGCAATAGACGCTGGTATTAAGAATATTATTGTTCCTGAGACTAATCTAAAAGACATAATTGTAGATAAGGAAAAGTTGAAGGGCATAAAAATAATCCCAGTCAAAACAATAGATGAGGTCTTGAAAGTTGCTTTAGATTGGAAAGGAAAAGAGAATATATTGAAGAAGATTGGAAAGGCTGTGTAAAGAATTCTTATTAAACAATTAAAAAATGAAAAAACAAATATTATTTACATAAACAACTCTGATTCTTTCTCTTTCGCAGCTTCTATAGCAGTTTCTAAATCACCAGCAACAACAACAATCTCCTGCACTACAGAACTGATACCAACATTAGGTCTGTTCTCTGGCCAGTCTCTAACAAGTTTATCTCCCACACCAATTACTGGACTGTACAACTCCTGATATCCACTTTCTCTGTTATGTATTTTTGAAAGTACTTCTTTATTAGTATCTCCTGGGATTGAACCAACTACTGGTGAAACCCCTTTATTTCCAGGTAGACGTATAGTTTTATCTCCTGATGCAATATATATACTGCTTTCTGTTACATATATAATTGACATATCCATTTTTCCACCTCGTTACTACCAATAGATAGTAAAACTTATATATAAATCTTTTGCTTTCCATCTAGACAATTATAAGAAATCTTCACCCAATATACGTTGGCTCAGACCCTTTCTTTGTTCTAAACTTAGAAATAGCAGACTGCCTTGCCATCTCCTTTAGCTTTTTAGTCTTCTTACCCATGTCTGATTCTAGCCTTGATATCTCCTGGTCCATCTTCTTTATGTTAATCTTCAAATCCAGCTTCTTGTTCAAAACCTTCACAATCTCCCTTGCCCCTTTAACACCAAGATACATAGGATGACCATAAGTCTCAGCAAGCATAGAAATTGCCTTCATCTTTCTCTTAGAAGACAACCCTACCAAAAGCCCAGACACACCAATTATTGGGCCAACAACTCCAAACAGCTCATCATTCAGCTCTGTGCCATTCTTGTATTTTTTCACAATCTCTTTTGAGTTTCCTGTACAAAAAACCCTAGGGTTTTCTGGAATAGAAGGCATACCAATACCTCCCAAGGTTATTATCTCCTTTGCGTTGTGTTTTTGCGCAATATCAAGTATCAAATCTGAAAACTCATAGCTTGCAACCTCATCAGTAGGCTGTATGTCTCCTGCTAGAAAAAGGAATGAATGCTTCCTGTTCTGTATATAATACATCTCTATTGTAGGCAACTCAACAAGGTTATCCTCATTAACAAAAACAGAGTGTGGAAAAGAGTATGAGAAAAACTCATATATCTTCTTAGCTTTTAGCTCCTCTATAATAAAATCTACTGCAACCTTGCCAACATTACCTATTCCAGGCAACCCTTCTATAAGCACAGCATCATGCAGCTTTGGTATCTTCCCAACTGATTTAACTTCCCATTTCATATTCAAAATAGTAATACCTATTGTTTTAAATATGTTTTTGTTTGTTGTTAAAGATTATAACTGTTTTAATATAGAAAAACATTAAAATAAGGATTTATTTGTTATGATATGGCGCTAAATATTCCTATTCCTGGTAAAGAAATAGAACTCCCTTTGAAATTAGGAGGAAAAGATGGAAGGGCAGTGATACCTGATACTTCAAGGGTGCTAACTAAGAAATTTGTTTCTACGGGTTACTTACTTGCATTTGTTTCTAAAGAAGATCCTTATTATTCATATTATACCCAGGAGTTAGAGGATATAGCAAGGGTTTTACTCTTCCCTGACGAAATAGCTGTTATTAACTGGGCAATTGCCTGGCAAATAAAATCATTCTATTTAAGTTTGGATAAAGAAGAGAAGGACAAGACAGAACTAGCTCTTATTGGAATAAAAAGAGGAGCTACCAAAGAAGTGGAGGATCTTAGTAGATTGCTAAGGATTATTGGTGTACCACATGAAATGGGTTATATGCAATATAGTAGATACGGAAATGGTACAGAGAGTTCAAGTGATCCTGTAAGGGTAAATCGCAATTCAATAGACATAACTGGAAAAATGACAATTGTTATTGAGGATATAATTGATGCGGGTAGAACCTTAAAGAAAGCCATTGACGACTGTTTGAATGAGAATCCTCGTAGCTTATATGTTTGTGCTCTTCTAAGTAAACCTTCTAGAAGAGAAATTGATGTACAAACAGATATTGTAGGTGTTGAAGTACCAGATGTGTTTGTTGTTGGTCAAGGGATGGATTATGGAGAGATATATAGGCAGTTGCCTTTTATTGGTGTCTTGAAACCTCATCTTTACACGCACTAATCATAAAATCCCTTTTTCTTCCAACTCTTTCCTCTTCACTTTTCTCCTATACTCCCCATACTTGTCTTCAGGAGAATATTTGGGAGGTTTAACAGAAACAGCTTCTCCACCACAAGAACAGAGCTTATTTATTGTGTAATCTCCGCATTTGGCGCATCTAAGCAAAGCCCTCATTTTTCTCTAAAGAATTCTCCATGGCCATTGTTTCTTTTAATAAAATCCAACGTTGCCTCAGTTGATTTCTCCAACAACTCTTCTGCCTTCTTGTAATCAGCTGCAGTAACACTAATATCAAACTTACCTGCGCCAAGATATTTAACCTCAATATTTTTGTCAATCAAACCCTTTTTAACAGAATCCTTTATTATCTCAACCCCATTTGGCGCATGACTTGTGAGCTTTAATATGCCTTTAATGGAAACTTTAAGAGGCTTTAGCCTCTGCTTAATCACGCTAGTCAACTCATCTGCAATATTCTTGTCTATATTGTAATCAGACAAACTCGCCTCATCATTAACAACATCAATGAAGAATGTATGCAAATCATCATAATCATTAAAAACCTCTTTTGTTATCTCATGATAAAGCTTCTCAAAATCCTTTTTAAGCTGCTTTGCTGCAAACTCAACAATCTTCTCTGCCTTTTGCTCCTGCTTGACCTCATCCACCTTCTTTCTTCTCTGAGATTCATTAACCCTTCTCAAAGAGAGATCAACCTGCCCTTTCTCTTCATTAACCCTAAGAACCTTGCAAACAACCTTCTTGCCCTCTTTCACAAAATCCCTTATATTTCTTATCCTTCCAGGGCTAATCTCAGAAATATGGATCAAGCCATCAACATTATACTCATCCAGCTTAACAAAAACAGAATTATGCTGCACATTAGTAACAGTGCACATAACTATATCAGACTCCTCTGGCAAACCTTCCCTAAGATATAACATTATTCAAGTACCTCTAAGATCCTTGATTTTATCTTTGACTTACCGCCCTTTGCCTCTGCAAGAGTAACCCCACACACAAGGCACTTAACCTTGCTAGCAGCCTTTCCAAAGATAACCTGCTCATTCTTACACTTAGGACATCTAACCTTGATAAACTTTGAATTTGGTTCTCTAATTTGTTTCATTTTCTAACCTCCTTGTTAAGATTTGGAATATTGAATAGTTTATAAATATTGTTGTCAATCTGTCAAGAACCACCACGAGTTGCTTCTCATGTATTCAGGCACTAGCAACTAGCTAAGTTTAATAATAATTAGATTAAATACAAAAACCAATTCCCAAACAAAATAGTAACAACCAATGCTATGAAAAACCCTGGCACAAAAGGAATCCCCTCTTTAATCAGAACCCTCTTGATCTTTCCATTACTCTTTAATCTAACCAATTCCTGTATCTGCTTCTTCTCTATACCCAAATCTTTTGGTCCGCAAATATACTTACCTCCAACAAAAACATCATTAACAATCCAGTCCCCTTCAGTCAACCTCTCCACAGGCACATACTTCTTCATTGCACTGTTCTCAATAGCCTTAACAAAAACTAAGAGATATATCATCACAAAAAGAAACATGGCAACAAGCATCATTGTAATCTTTAAGAAGAACTCCTGGATAAAAAAAGAGATAAATATTGCTATTAAACCAAGCACTAATAAAAAAAACCTTTCTCTTTTATGCTTCAAGTACTCTTTTTTAAACTCTATTGAAAACCTCTTCTTATGCTTAAATGCCAGATAAACTGAATAGATTAACCCATAAAAAGCACCTATAAAAATAGCATTCATCCAAAATATGAATAGGAAAGGTATCCTTGAGAAATCCGGCTCCAAACCAATCAAAACACCAATACCTATCAAAAGCTTTGAATCACCACCCCCCCACTGCCCTGTGTAAAACATAATCAAAGCAACAATCATGAATGCAACAAACCCAAGCACTCCAGCAATTATATAGCTTAAATCAAGAGTTACGCCAGCAAACAAAAGCCTCAACCCAACACCAAAGAAGATTGTTGAATAGCTCAACCAATCTGGCACCTCCCTTGTTTTCAAATCAAACATGGCAGCTATTGCCAATGCTATTAAAGCAGATGAAAACGCTATATTTTGGAACATAACCCAGCTTAAAAAGGGAACATTTATAAATTTTTTATTGCTACTAATTAAAAGGGGTAACTAAAAATGGAACCTAAGCACATAGCAATATCACTCCAAAAGAATATAGCAACCTGGGTTGAAACCAACAAAAAAGAGCTAAAATCAGTGTATGAATCAAGGGCAGATATTATCAACAGCTTGATGAGGGCACAGGTTGAGCTAAATATACCTATATTAACAATATTCCTCCTAAGCACAAATCAGGACATAAGCAAAATTGACATTATTATAGATACCATAACAGAACTTTTTGAAGAGCTTGCCAAGGATGAAGAAATAACAAGAAACCAGATTAAGATATCTGTTTTTGGAAAATGGTACAACCTTCCAAGCAGATTAGTGGATGCAATAAAATATGTTATAGATGAAACCAAAGAATTTGACAAGTTCTTTTTGAACTTCTGCATTAACTACGACGGCCAAGAGGAAATAATAGATGCTTGTAAGCTTATTACAAAAAGAATCTTGGCTGAAAAACTAGACCCTGCTTCAATAAACAAAGAGACAATAAAAGAGGACTTATACACCTCTTACTTCTTGGCACCAGACCTTATGATAATAAATGGAGATAAACGCCTTGACGGATTTCTACTCTGGGACTCGTCAGATGCTGTAATCTACTTTACTGGCAAGCACTGGCCAGATTTTGATGTTCGCGACTTAAAAAAAGCAATTGAGTTGTTTAAGTTGGTTGGTTAGTTCTTTGTCATTAAATGAGGACACGAAAAATTTTATTAAATCTCACTGCCTATTGTCTTCTTAATGGGAGATATAGGAGGATCTAGATATATAGAAATATTCACAGGAGCTCATTTTATGAGTCCTGATGGAATTGAAAAGGGTAAAGCTTTGAAAGATTATAATAGGTTTGTAATGATTACTCCTATAGACTGTCCTAATTCAGTAACAATAGGAGGACATCCTTCTTTAGATGTTTATGCACACATTCCTATTATTGGTGCAGCAGGCAAACCCGGTTATAATGTGAGCTTCTCAACAGATGAATCCTTAGCTGATATCCTGGCTCATTTTAATGGATGGCTCCATCAAGAATCACGTGTTAGCCTAATTTGGAATGATGGTGAGGAAAAGAGAAGAGAAGATTATGAAACTTATGGCTCTTGGGCTTCTTTTGACAGTGGGCCAAGAGGTCTTTTAGAAAGGGTTATTGAGTATGCAAAAAACAATGTCAACAGATTTATGCTCAAAGACATATCTAATAAACTTTTAAGAGAATTAGAGGCAACAGTTTGTGTATCATTTGTTTGCAAACAAGATGTTGATCAAACAAAGATTTCTCGTTTTTGGTATGATAGAAAAACCGCTCACAGACCAAATCAAACATGCTTTACTTTTAACACTCCAACCTATATCCTGCCTTTGTTCGAATTAGCTTATGGAGTTACAAATTTTGGAGTTACTAAAGAGGATGATGCTTGGATAAGGGAAATAGTAAGCAAACCAGTTCAATACCATCCATTGGAAGCAATGATTCATATAACAGGAACCTTTGGAACACAACCAAATCTTCTACCCCAAGAAGATTGAATCAAAATGTAATTTATTTACACCAGATCATAAATCATTTCTCCTTCTCTATAAGCAGCAGTCAGATTCCTTTCATCAATCCCCAAAAAAGGGACTTCTGGGTATAATACCTCAGGGTTCCTTTTATGTTCCGAATTTCTAATAAGTCTTCTTGTAAAATCAAGTTCTCCTTGATTGAATTCAACCCCATATTCTTTTCCCAATGAGTGAATCTCAGAGTCACTAAATCCTTTTTCATGAATCAAAAAAAGAAATAAATCCAGTGCTATCTCTCCTTTTTCAAATAACCTATCAATTGGTAGGCATTCTGGATCCGCATCATTCTCTGCTGTTTGATACACAATACTCTCTGGGACCCCTAATAGCACTGCCAAACCCCTTATCTGTTGCCTATACATACCTACTATAGGTGCAACATCCAATGTGCAAGTGTGTTTGGGGTAATTACCAGTTAAAAATTCTGCACGATCCAATGCTCCCACACCCCTATACAAACCTTCTTGTGATTTTCCATATGCATAAATCATTGCTTCTCTAACATAATATGATACAGGTACTTCTGCTCGACAAAATTCGTGTTGATTTGGCCCCATATTTTCAAATGGTGGTATCATCCTAACCAATTCTTCTACTTTGGAACTTATATTTTGTTTATGGTATTCAATCCCAAGTAGACTCATAGCCAGATCAAAATTTTCAGTATCTGTTTGAGGAGTATTGCCATTCGGCAAATGGAATGCTACTACTCTCTCTTTACCTAGTGCTTCAACTAACAGATATGTTGTGGTTATAGAATCAATTCCCCCGCTAACAGGGATCATAGCTCTCTTTAGCTTCCCAAGACTTCTATCATCTGGAGAAAAGAATTCTTTAATGAAATCTACAGAGAGTTTTCTAAGTTCTAACATACCATCTCTATATATTCTGTTCTGATTCACTTCTTACACTCACCAATTAAATCAAAAAGTTTATATATAATATAATAACCTGATGTTAAAAAACTAACAATAAGGGGTTGTGTTTTGTTATGGTGACTATAGCTCATTTAACCAAAAAAATCCTGCAAGAAAAGCCCTTTGTTCATGAGGCATTAGCCAAAGATCTGATAAATATAGGTGCCTTGGCAGAGATGATCAAGCCAGATATTGAAAAAGAGCTTGGAGAAGTAAAAACCTCTGCAATAGCTATGGCCATTAGGAGATATGTGGAAAATAACAATAAACAACTTTATCACAAAATACGATTGACACAAAAATCAGATTTGCTGGTTAAATCAAACCTTTTTGAGATATCACTTCTAAAATCATCAACAATCTATAAAAAACTAGTGAGATTATACGAGATCGTTGATTTCAACATAGGAGACACACTGAATATAATTCATGGTAATTACGAGATATTGGTTGTAGGTAATGAGAAATACAAAGAGGAATTCCTGAAAGTACTTGAGGACGAGCAAATAAAGATGGTAAAGGACAACATCTCTTCAATCTCGATTAAGATCCCAAAAGAGTGTATTGACGTGCCAGGCTTTTATTTTGCAATAACAAAAGCATTGTCATTAGAGAACATTCCTATCCTAGATATAGTAAACACAGAAACAGAGGCAACCCTGATATTAGATGACAAAGACATCTCAAAAGCATATGATGTTCTAAAAAAAGAGATGAGCATAGAGTATTATGAGAAATAGTTTTAGAGAATCTTTATAAATAATTTTCTATTATTTTTTATTCAAAAACAAAATCTTTTAATAATAGCTCTCTTAATTTAGGTTTAAAAGAGGAATACAATGGATTACTATAAGATTTCTAAAATTAAGGCAAGGCAGATACTTGATTCTAGAGGCAACCCAACAGTAGAGGTTGATGTTTTCACCAGGATTTGGCGTGGACGTGCAAAAGTTCCAAGCGGTGCTTCAACAGGCAAGTACGAGGCATTAGAACTAAGAGACAAATCAAAGCAATACCTTGGCAAGAGTGTTGAAAAAGCAGTCAATAACGTGAACAAAAAAATAGCAAGAAAACTAAAAGGAATGGATGTTAGAAAACAAAAACAAATTGATAAAACAATGATTAAATTGGATGGAACTAAAAACAAATCAAAGCTCGGTGCAAACGCAATTCTGGGAACAAGTTTAGCATGTGCTAGAGCAGCTGCTCATTGCAGACACATGGAATACTATAAATATCTAAAAAAATTGTCAAAGAATAAAGATTATGTCATCCCTGTCCCTTTCATGAATGTTATTAATGGTGGAGAGCACGCTGACAACAAGCTTGCATTTCAAGAATTCATGATTATACCATTAGAAAAAAACTTCCAGCAATCACTAAGGATTGCTGTTGAAACTTATCAAACGCTAAAACAAATAATAAGAAAAAAATATGGCACAGGCTCAACAAACATTGGTGATGAAGGAGGCTTTGCACCAAACATCAAAAGTGTTAAAGAGGCTTTTAATCTATTAGTAGAAGCAATTGACAAAGCAGGTTACAATAAACAAATCAAAATCGGATGTGATGCAGCAGCTTCTTACTTTTACAAGAAACAATCTTACTGGATTGATGGAAAAAGATTAAGCAAAGAAAAGCTCCACGAATTCTATGAATCACTAATCAAACAATACCCAATATTCTCAATAGAAGACCCATTTCAAGAAGATGATTTTGAGAGCTTTGCAAAACTAACCCAAGCTGTTGGCAAAAAGGTTATGATAGTTGGAGATGATTTAACTGTAACAAATATTGAGAGAATACAACAAGCCACTAACCAAAAAGCTTGCAACTGCCTATTACTAAAAGTCAATCAAATAGGAACATTAACAGAGGCAATAGACGCTGCTCAGCTTGCAAGAAAAAACAAGTGGAATATCATGGTTTCTCACAGAAGCGGAGAAACAGAAGACACATTTATATCAGACTTTTCAGTTGGCTTAGGCAATGGCTTAATAAAAGCAGGAGCTCCTGCAAGAGGAGAAAGAACTGCTAAATACAATGAGCTACTAAGAATAGAAGAAAGACTAGGCAAAAAAGCTGTTTATGGAAAAGGGTTTTTGTTATGAAACTAAACTCAATTGAAGAGTTAAAACAAATGGCAAACAACATCAGAAGAGATATTGTTATAATGATTTACCTTGCAGGCTCTGGCCATCCTGGTGGAAGCCTGAGCTCTGCTGATATCCTCACTGCTCTCTATTTTAATGTTATGAATCACAATCCAAAAGATCCAAATTGGGATACAAGAGACAGATTTGTTTTATCAAAAGGCCATGCATGCCCTGTCTTGTATGCTGCTCTAGCAAGAGCAGGTTACTTCCCTCTTGAAGAGCTCAAAACACTAAGAAAACTAAAATCAAGACTGCAAGGCCATCCCTCAAAAACAGATTTGCCATACCTTGAGGCATCAACTGGCTCATTAGGCCAAGGTTTAGGCATTGCAGTTGGCATGGCACTAGGTGCAAGGCTTGATAACAAACCATTTAGAATCTATTGCCTAATGGGAGATGGCGAGCAAAACGAAGGCCAGATCTGGGAAAGTGCAATGGCTGCTAGCCATTACAAGCTTGACAATCTGTGTGGAATCATTGACCATAACTATTTACAGATTGATGGCTCTACAAAAAATGTTATGGACACAGATCCATTAGATGAAAAGTACAAGGCCTTTGGTTGGCATGTTATAAAAATAGATGGCCATTACTTTGAGCAAATATTAAAAGCCTTTGAAGAAGCTAAAAGCACTAAATCAAAGCCAACCTTGATATTAGCCAGAACAACAAAAGGCAAGGGTGTTTCCTTCATGGAAAACAAGGCAGAGTGGCATGGAAAAGCACCAAATGACAAAGAGATTGAGATTGCTTTGAAAGAACTGGATATAACTAAATAAAATGTTAGATGATGATATCTTTGGAAACCTAGAAAAGAACTCAACAAGAGCTGGCCTAGGCCAAGCCTTGCTAGAGCTTGGAGAAAAAAACAATGACGTTGTTGTTCTAACCGCTGACTTATGCGAATCAACACAAACCAATCTGTTTAAAGAAAGATTCCCAAATCGCTTCTTTGAATGTGGTGTTGCAGAAGCAAATATGATAAGCATAGCAGCAGGGCTCGCATCTGTTGGTAAAATCCCATTTGCAACAACCTTTGGTGTTTTTATGCCTGGCAGGAGCCTTGACCAGATTAGGATGAGTGTTTGTTATTCTAATTTTAATGTAAAGCTTGCCTCAACCCATTGTGGCTTGCATACAGGAGAAGATGGTGCCTCTCACCAAGCAACAGAAGACATTGCCTTAATGAGATCAATGCCCAATATGAAAGTTGTTGTGCCTTGTGATTTTGTAGAGGCAAAAAAAGCAACTTTAGCTGCTGCCAGTATTAATGGACCTTTTTATCTCAGATTTAGCAGAAACAAAATCCCTATTATCACAGATGATGACACACCATTTAAGATTGGCAGAGCAGAGCTATTCAAAAAAGGCAAGGATGTAACAATAATTGCCTGCGGAATTCATGTTTACGAAGCTTTGGTTGCTGCAAAGCAATTGGAGAAAGATAAAATTGATGCCCAAGTTATAAATTGTCACACCATAAAACCAATTGACAAAGACACAATCATTAAAGCTGCCAAACAAACAGGCGCAATTGTCACAGCAGAAGACCACCAACTTATTGGAGGCTTAGGTTCAGCAATAGCAGAGGTTGTTGTTGATAAGTATCCTATTCCAATAAAAATGATTGGCATAAAAGACAAATTTGGAACATCTGGCAAGCCTGATGAGCTTATGGTTGAGTATGGGTTAACTTCTTCTGATATTGTTAATGCAGTTTATGATGTTATGAAGATGAAGAAATAAGCTTTCGTCTTTTTTAGTGGTTGTATTTAAATTGTTTTTGATAGCGCAAAGGTTATTAATGATAATTTATAAAGAACCATATAAAATAATAAATATTCAATAGCTTAATTGAATTTTACTTCCAGCTTTTTAAAAGAGGCTTAAATATAATGTTAACGAATGAAGTACCTGTTCCTGTGTTAAGGGATATTGATTGTATAATCCTGGAATGCTATAGACCAATTGTGCTAATTATTCAAGGTATTATGGCAAGTGGAAAGAGTGTGGCATTAGCCTGGTTATGTGCTGGAAGCCCTTCACAAACTGATCAAGAGCATGTAACATTAAAGGATCAGAATCCTGATTTTCCACCATTGCATGTTAGGGTGAAAATGGGTGGAATAGATAGTAGGTTTTGGTATGTTCAAGAGGAAACACCAGATTTAGATGAATATTATGAGGCCTTGGAGAGATTTAAAAACGGAATTGACAAAGTGCCTGATCCTCGCATTGCAGAATTTCAAATCTCAATGATGGATCTAAGAGGAAGACAAGCTGACAATGATATTCCTCAATTGATCGAACAGGGTTTGTGTCCTAGTCTTGACGGGTGTCCTTTTGGTGATTATGTTTATGCTAAGAACTTGATAAATAAGGGAGCAATTCAAGGAGATTTGTTAAGAGAATACAATTCACTTTGTGAGCATGTTTTTGATGCATGGTATAAGATGGTTAATAAATTGGAGATAGATATGGTTTTTGCATACTTACTCGCAGAAGATCCTAAAAATTGGCCTCTTAGGGAAGCAACAGAGATGACTGCAAAGGTTGCTTTTGAAAGAACCCATAAAAGAAGGAGAGAGGCAGAGGGTGGAATTCCCCTTGACCATCTACTCAGTCTCAATGCGCTTCAGAATGAGATGTTTGGGGTTAACCCTACATGCAAGTCTGATTATATATTTACCGTGAACACTGGAACTGGTTCTGAAATTGTGCCTGAGAAGGAAGTATTGTTGGTGCAGGATATTGTAAGAGGTGTTGCCCAAATATTACCATATGCAAGCTACAACTTTTATTAATTAAATTTTACCAAAAAGCTTATAATCTCTTCTCTTATCCTTATCTTAGGGGTGTGTTAAAATAAAAAAGGGAAAACTTGTTGTTGTGGATGGCATTGATGGTTCTGGTAAAGGAACCATTGTTAGTGCACTTAGAAAATGGGCTTCTAAAAAGGGTTTGAGTGTTTTTGATTTAAGGGAGTATTGGAGTTCTAACCATGCTTTGCCAGAGCAAGAGGATTTTCAGGACTTTGATGTTTTGGTTTCTGCTGAGCCTACCTTCTCATTGGTTGGGAGTGCGATTCGTGATGAGCTTATTAGAGAAAATAAAAGACGATATTCTGCTTATACAACTGCACAGGCTTATGCCATTGATAGGAATATTCTTTACAAAAGGGTTTTGATTCCTGCTCTAGAGCTTGACAAATATATTTTCCAGGAAAGGGGTGTGACAACCTCTATAACTTATCAGCCTGTACAAGCTGAGCCTTTGGCTTTAAAGAAAATCTTGGAATTAGAGGGAAACCAGCTGGCTTTAAAGTATAGGCCTGACATTTTGATAATAATGGATGTAAAACCTGAAACTGCTATTATGAGATTAGTCAAAAGAGACAAAAAAGACCAGGCAATTTTTGAGAAGCTTGAGTTTCAAAAAAAGATTGACAAACGCTTTAAATCAAAATGGTTTAAAGATATGTTTGAAAGGCTTGGTTCCAAAGTAGTGTACCTTAATGCAAACGGAACAGTAGAACAGGCAGAGAAAAAGGCAATTGAGATATGGGAAAATTTTCTAGAAAGTAAATGAGATATCACTTTATTCTAAAAAATTTATAATTAGGGTCGCTTGTTTTTAATAATGATTTGATAATAAAATTTAAAAAAATATTTAAACTCAAGCCTCTAAAAGGCTGTTTATGGGGGGTTTTGTTGTTGTTGATGGTATAGATGGCTCTGGAAAAGGAGTTGTTATGGCTGCTCTTAGAAAGTGGGCTGAGGAGCAGAATCTGAAGATTTTAGACCTTATTGAGTATTGTAAAAAGAAGAAAACATTGCCTGAGCCTGAGGAGATAAAATACTATGATGCAATATTCTCAAAAGAGCCAAGCCATGCCGACATAGGAAGAGCAATATCAGAAGAGATTATTTTTGACAACAAAAGGGATTACTCAGTTATATCAACTGCCTGGGCATTTGCCCTTGACAGAGAAATTTTATACAACAGAGTTATCATCCCAGCCATAAAACAAGATAAGTTTATTTTTCAAGAGAGGGGTGTTATTACGTCTATTGTTTACCAGCCTGTTCAAGGCAGAATATCATTAAAAGAAATCGTTGATATGCCTGGCAACAGGTTGGCACTAAAATACTCTCCAAACCTTCTTGTTATCACAAAGGTTGAGCCAAGAGTAGTTATACAAAGACTACAAAGAGAGGGAAGGCTAGAGGGAGCAATTTTCAGAAAACTAAACTTTCAAAGAAAGATAGATGAACGCTATTCAAGTATGTGGCTAAAAAACCTCTTTGAAAGATTCAAAGCAAAGATTGTTTATATTGATACAAATCCTCCAAAGAGTGTTGAAGACACCAAAAAAGAAGCAATCAAGATATGGGAAGAATTCTTGAAATGTTGAAATTTTCTATCCGGTCTCTAACTAGTGCTTGCACTTTGTGTAGGTGCATCAAGAAAATTTCAATCATGCTCAAAAACCATTTACTTTTGTGTTTTAACGTTACGCTTCGCTTCATTCCACCTATCTATGACCAATGGTTTTTGACAGAAAAGAAATAGTCTTATTCCTCCTCTTCCTCATAACTCTGCTCATCACTCTTATCCTTGCAAAACTCTGCCAACGTCTTATTAGCCAAAATGGTCTTATAACTCACTCCATTACTCATGTGACGCACCTCTTTTGTCTATCGCCTTTTTTCCTGAGAATGTGCTATCTTTTGAAAAGA
The DNA here is from genome assembly GCA_964354685.1 of uncultured Methanosarcinales archaeon. Lineage (GTDB taxonomy): Archaea > Nanobdellota > Nanobdellia > Woesearchaeales > JAGVZT01 > CAYHAM01. The sequence continues at coordinate 50,029 of CAYHAM010000003.1, read as the reverse complement.
CTAACAACTATATAAATACTATCAAGCTTGAAAATATATAATTGAGATGGATACCATCAGGTCGGGAAAACACAAAAAAGAAGATTTAAAAAACAAGCTGAATCTATTAATGAGTTAAGATTTTTTTGTACCATCCAATTCGAACAAAGGCTTTAAATCATGGCTCAAAACCTTGCCACTTTCAGATGAAATCTTGATATTTAGCACATCAAAACTCTTGCCAATGAATGTAAGATTCCAAACCTGCCCAATCTCTATATTCTGCAAAATTATCACTGCCTTGTTAAAACTTATTTTGGAGTATTTGTCCTTTATAAGTTTGTTTGCACTCTCTAATGCCTGGTTTAACTCAACCTTTACTTTTTTAATATCAAGAGGTTTTACCAATGTACTCTCTTCTTTAAAGACCTCTTGCTCAGGACAAATATTAATACGATCACCCATCTCAAAAACAGTAATCTTATTACTACTCTTATTATAATAACCAAGCTGCCACCCACTAAAACAATGCTCATCCAACATATTTAGAGCATGGGTCAAATAAGTATTCTGGTTACTCTTTTTCCATCTAACAAACTCATCACTTGACTCTAATTTTTTTATGATTTGTTTTGTATCCATCAGCTTACACTCCCCTTTAGATGATACTTTGTTATATAGAATTTGAAGAGAATTGGGCTTATTATTGTAGTTGTAAATGCCATGAAAACAAGAGCAGAGAAAACCTCATTCGATATCAGGCTGCTTTGCCTTGCAAGCTCTGCTGCTATCAACTCAACCTCTCCCCTTGTGTTCATCCCCCAGCCAATTGTGATGCCTTCTAACAAGCTTCCTTTGCCAATCCAGTTTCCAATCACACTACCAAAAAGCTTTCCACCAAATGCCGCAAGTGTAACAACTATTCCTAATAAAGGATTTGTTAGCAGAAAGGTAAAGTCGCTTTGCATACCAATCCAAATAAAGAAGAAGGGAGCCATAAAACCAAAGGTTGTTATTTCTATTATCTCTGTTATTTGCTTCTCTTTCATAATACCCCCCTTGCTCTTGACAAGGCTATACCTCATGGTCATCCCTGCAAGCAATGCACCAAGCAGTGAGCCTATTCCAAGATACTCAGATGCAGTTGCCATGAACAGACTGAGTATAAGACTAAAAACAAAGAGATCTATTTTCTGCCTTTTTTTACTAATGAACTTCAGGACAAAAGGAATTAAAAAATAACCGGCAAAGTAAACAAGTATGAAAAAAATTATAATATCCAAAATAATCACAAAGATTCCAAGACCAGGATTCTTCATAGAGTGTATGAACGTTACCAAAAGTGAAACCAATAAAACCTCTACAATATCATCAAGGGTTCCTGCAGCAACAATTATCTCACCAAGCCTTGTTTTTAATATGTTTAGCTCTGCCAAAATATCAATTGAAACAGCCTCTGCTGTCACTGACAAACATGCACCAACAATAATTGCAGCAAGGTTATCAAACCCCAACAGCCTCATACATATGAAACCCAACAAAAAAGGGAGTAATGAGCTGAAAATCGCAACATGAACAGCCTTTTTGGAATCTTTCTTAATATCAGAAAACTCAAGCTGCAACCCAACATAAAACATCAAAAATATTAAACCCAAATCCGAGAATGCTTTCAACAGGTCAATACTTGAAGGAGTAAACAAGAATTGATAAACAACAGGCAACCCAAGCACAACACCAACAAGCAATGAACCCAAGACCCTAGGAAGTTTTAACCCCTCAAAGAACTCACTCAACAAGTAAGAAGCAGTCAAGCAAAGCAATATTATAACCAAAGGCTCCATTTTACCTCTTTTTAAAGATTTTTAGATATTCTTGGTTAGAAAGTATTTAAATTTTGTTATGAGAAACATTCTTATATTATAAATTAACAATCAGAAGCACCACGAGTTGCCTCTCTCGCTGTTAAGCACTGGCAACTCGCTAATCTTATTTTTAATTATTGAGTAAATCTAAAAATTATTATCCTTTCAATCGAAAGATTTAAATAGTATATCTCAGTTATACTAATTATGGCAAGCCCAAGCAAAGAAGAAAACATCTTGAAATTAATTTTAGAAAATAGTCCGTTAAAAGAATGGCATTTTGAAGAAATAGTTAGAGAAGCAAAAGTTACAAAATTAGTAGCAAACAAATGGCTAAAAAAATATGTCTCTAACAGACTGCTTAAACATATAAAAGAAAAAGGAAAATTTCCATATTTCACAGTTGGAAGTAATAATCCCGTTTATTATTCTATAAAACGAGTTTATGCTCTAGAACAACTTCACAAAAGTGGACTTATACCTAAACTTTTATCTCTCAAAACAGCTAAAACAATAATACTATTCGGAAGCATTGTAAAAGGAGACTGGTACAAAGACTCAGATATTGACATATTTATCTTTGGGGATATTTCGGATTTTGATAAAAAACTTTATGAACTTAAACTACACAAAAACATTGAGTTACATATTTTTCATGACAAAGAAGAAATAGAAGAAGTTAAAACCGGGCTTATAAAAAACATAATCAATGGTTATGTCATAAAAGGTGAGATACAAGACATCGCCGAGGTTGCATAAATGAAACTCTTAATAGATAATCTTGATAAAACCTACAAACTATGTACTAGTACGGGAAACATAAAGGAAAAATCAACAGATATTGAGCTTATCAAATCATTAAAGATTGTTGCAGAAAAAGGTCTTGAATTCATCAACAGCAAATCAAAAGACATCCCAAGGGACAGCACGGATTGGACATTTGTCTTTCGGGATCATTATGAATCACTCCGAGGACTAATCGAAGCTTACTTGTTATTTGACGGAATTGAAGCAGACAATCATCAATGCAAGAATGCTTATATTTGTTTCAAACATCCAGAATTAGAACTCGATTGGGAATTCCTAGAAACTATTAGACTAAAAAGAAATGCAATTAATTACAGAGGACAATTACTAAAATGTGAAGATTGGAAAATGTTAAAATTGAAATTTGAACTGCATATTAATGCTTTAAGAGAAGAAATTGAGAAAAAACTGAATCAAAGAATGAAGTGATCGAAATATTTATTACAGGAAGTTCGGGATTTATCGGAAAAGAATTGGTGTCTTATTAAAAAAACACGAATTAAAATAAAAATAATAAAAAATTTCTAGAATAAAAACTATTTTTTGCCGAAGTAGAACCACTTTGTAAGATCAGTTGAATCTTTCTGCTCTTTACTTAGCTCTGCTCGAGGTTTACTCTTATCAGTAGAAACCTCTCTAAACCCATTCACATTTCTTGGGTTTATGGGTTGTGGTCTTACAATCTGTACAGGAGCTTCCACCTTTCTCTCTTGTACCAAACCCTCCTCAACCCTAATATTTGGCCCTGGCTCTTCTTGTTGTTGTGGTTCTACCTCAACCTTCACCTCTTGTTCCTGCGAAGACTCCTCAACAACAATATCAGGCTCTTGTGATTCTTCAAATATGCTAAGTGATGATTGTAAAGGCTCTGGCTCTTTAACCTCAGCGACCTCTTCAGCTTCCTCCATAACCTCAGCAACAACCTTATCCTGTGCAACATCAACTCCTAAGGAATCCTTGTTTACAAAAACCTCCTCATCTGCCTCTTGCATTTTCTGAGCAACAAATGAGTTCAGCTTTGGCTTTTGATACTCAGGCCCAACCCTTTCCTTAATAAGCTCAAAACCACCATCCCTTTTTCCAGTACCCATATATTTTTCAATCCTTGACTCAACTTCCTCATGCCTTTTCTGGGCCCCATCGCTAATACTCTCCGCCATTCTTTTTGCATCATACAAAGAAGAACAAAGCCCAGCTGCTTTTAGCGTAGCAGCAAGCTGATCCACATTATTATTCACCATTAAAATTCACCTCTTTATTATTTAACATGAACAGTGATTTTTGAAAAACACATCTAGTATATAAATATTTTGTTTTAAGATATTGGTATAGAAAAATGTATACCAAATCAAAAAACCATAATAACCAGCTGAGACCCTTAAATTTTGGCATTACAGCCCTTCTAGAGCCAAAATACAAACGAAAGATATATAAAGGAGTAGACCTTTCTAATTAACTAAGAAATAAGGCCAATTCTAGTGAAATTTGGTCATGTTACAAGCAAGAATTTAGTCAACAAATCATTGAAAAATGCCAGAAGAAGAAAAGGAATACACAGCAAAGCACATAACAGTTCTAGCTAGCCTAGAGGCTATTAGAAAAAGGCCCTCAATGTATGTTGGCTCAACAGGAGCTCGAGGACTACACCACCTTGTTTATGAGGCTGTTGACAACTCTATTGATGAGGCAATGGTAGGCTTTTGTAACAAGATTGAGGTAATTATACATAAAGGCAACAAAGTTTCTGTAATAGACAATGGAAGAGGCATACCTGTTGATATACACCCAAAATACAATGTTAGTGCCTTGCAAATAGTCATGACAAAACTCCATGCAGGAGGAAAATTCGACAAAAAAAGCTACAAGGTTAGTGGAGGCCTGCACGGTGTTGGAATCTCTGTTGTAAATGCATTAAGCAAAGAGCTAGAAGTATTTGTTAAGAGGGATGGTAAAATATACCACCAGAAATACTCAATTGGAAAACCTCTAACAAAAGTAGAGGTTGTTGGCAACGCAACTGAAACAGGAACAAAGGTTGTTTTCTTACCAGACAAGGAAATATTTGATAGTATTGAATTCAGCTTTGACATACTAAGCTCAAGACTTCGCGAGTTAGCATTTCTAAACAAAGGGGTTGAAATCTCATTAAAAGACGAGCGCACCAATCAAGAGAACACCTTTAAGTACGATGGTGGAATAGTTGAGTTTGTAGAATTCTTAAACAAAAACAAGAAACCAATACACGAGATAATATACTTCAACCGTGAAAAAAACAGCACCCAAGTAGAGGTTGCAATGCAATACAACGAGAGCTATAGAGGAGATATATTCGCATTTGCTAACAATATAAACACAACAGAAGGAGGAACCCATCTAATCGGTTTTAAAACCGCTCTAACAAGAACACTAAACAACTATGCACAAAAAAACAACATGAATGACGTAAAGCTCTCAAGCGAGGACGTGAGAGAAGGCCTAGCTGCTGTCATCTCTGTTAAGCTCCAAGAACCTCAGTTTGAAGGTCAAACAAAAACAAAGCTTGGCAACTCTGAAATCAAGGGCATAGTTGACTCTATTGTCAGCACAGGCTTAGGAATATTCTTAGATGAGAACCCCAAGATAGCAAGACTTGTTATAGAAAAATCAATAACAGCAGCAAAAGCAAGAGATGCTGCTAAAAAGGCTAGAGAATTAACAAGGAGAAAATCTGCACTAGATAGCCTATCACTCCCAGGAAAGCTTGCAGACTGCTCAGAAACAAACCCAGAGCTTTGCGAGATATACATTGTTGAGGGTGATTCAGCAGGAGGCTCTGCAAAACAAGGTAGGAATCGCGAATTTCAGGCAATTCTCCCACTAAGGGGTAAAATCCTAAATGTTGAAAAAGCCAGGATGCATAAAGTTCTAACCAACAATGAAATAGTCACAATGGTACATGCAATAGGAGCAGGCATCGGAGATGACTTTAATATAACCAAAGCCCGCTACCACAAAACAATAATCATGACTGATGCAGACATTGATGGTGCGCACATTAGAACATTGCTATTAACATTCTTCTTTAGACACATGAAACAGCTTATAGAAGCAGGCTATGTTTACATTGCACAACCACCCCTATACAAAGTTAGCAAAGAAAAGAAAACATACTATGTTTACACTGAAGAAAGCCTCAACAAACTAATTAAAAAACTAGGAGAAGAGGGCATAACCCTACAACGCTACAAAGGCCTTGGAGAAATGAACCCAAAGCAGCTATGGGAAACAACAATGGACCCAGAGCATAGAACCTTGTTAAAAGTTACAATAGAAGATGCAATCGAGGCAGACAAGATATTTACAATATTAATGGGAGACGAAGTAGAACCAAGAAGGGCTTTTATTGAAAAACATGCATTAGAAGTCAAGAACTTGGATGTTTGATAATTTTTTTTAGTTCTTAATTTGATAATAATTCGGCAACAACAATAATGGCTTCGGACGGCCAAACTCTCGCTAACGCTCAAATTTGTCCTACTCGGCACCCCGTAAGGGACAACCCCCGCCTCGCCCTCGCCATTGTTGTTGCCTCATTAAAAAATCCAGCCATGGCCAGACGAAACAAAATTTGCAAAGGCTTTGTTAATTTTAGAATAAAAGCCTGCAGCAAATTTTGTGGAGTAGGACAAGCTTTTCGACTATCTTGTTTTGCAATAAGGAAAAAAGTTGTCCGTCTGTGCCTTGGTTGGCTGGATTTTTTAATTCTAATAATAAAAAAAGAACATTAAATAAAAACCTTAACAAAAGGTTAATTTTATAAATAAACCCCTATTCCTATATATCTGGTTTTAAGGTGGATTTATGGCTAAGGACAAACAGAAAAAAACAAAGAAAGAATCCAAAATAAAGAAAAAATGGTGCACCATTCTAGCACCAGACATATTTAACAAAATACCAATAGGTGAATCTATTGTAAGTGACCCAAGCCAACTTGTTGGCAGACAGGTGGAAGTAAACCTTATGAACCTCACAAGAAATGTTAGGCAACAAAATATAAACGTAAAGTTCCAAATTACCAAAATTCAAGACAAGGATGTAGAAACAGAAATAATAAAATATGAGATGGCACCATCTTCTATAAAAAGGATTGTTAGGAGAAGTATCACAAGAATTGATGAATCATTTGTTGTTTTAACATCCGACAACAAAAGGCTGAGAATAAAACCACTTGTTATAACAAGATCAAAGTTGAAAAAATCAGTAGAAAGAGACATGAGAAAAGCCATCAAGAACTATATCACAACAGAAATCAAAAAAATGGATTACATTGTTCTTGTAAAAGATATAATCACTAACAAATTCCAAAAATCTTTGGCAGAAACCATTAATAAGATTCATCCTGTTAGAATCACCACAATAAGAAGCATATACATTGAAGAAGAAAAGAAAAAAAAGGTCAAAACCCAAAAGAAAAAAGGTCAAAAATTAGAAGAAATCCCAGAGCAAGAAAAACTAGAAGAGAAAAAGGAAGAGGCAAAGGAAGAATCTAAGGTGGAGGAAACCAAAGAAGAGAAAGAAGAACCAAAAGACGAGAACGCAGAAAAAGAGGAACAAAAAGTAAAGAAAGAAAAAAAAGAGAGCAAGAAAGCTGATTCTAAAAAGGGTTAAAATATCCAAACCATTTATTCATAACTCAGTGCATATTCACTTCGTTCCTAGCTTTACGCTACTCATAGCGTAAAGCATCTACAGGATTCAACCTAGCAGCCCTTACCGCAGGCAGCAACCCAGAACCAGCACCCACAACAAAAGAAAAGGCAAGAGTTCCAATAATCAAAGGCCATGCCAGAGTTGCCTGCAAATAAGTAACACCAACAGCAGCCGCAGCCATACCAATAACCTGACTAATGCCAATCCCAATCAAAACACCAATTGCACCCCCTACCAAACCAAGCAATCCAGACTCTATCAAAAATATCAGCATTATGTCAGAATTCTTGGCACCAATAGCCTTCATAATACCAATATCTCTAGTGCGCTGCAAAACAGAAGTATACATGGTATTCATAATACCAACACCACCAACAAACAAGCTAATACCAGCAATACCAAGCAGAAACAGTTGGACAATTAAAAAAATAGTGCCATAAGCCTCCATAAGATCTCCAGATGTTTGAACATCAAAATCCTCTTCACCCTCCTCAACATTTCTATGCTTTCTCAAAGCCCTTTTAATATCATCAGCAACCCCATCTATGTCTTCACCATTAACAACCTTTGCAATCAACATGTCATACCTGTCTGGCTCATCAAACAACTCACGAGCAGTGTCTATATGAATCATTATATTGCTATCATCCTCTGGATTACCAATCCTGTTAAGCACACCAACCACTCTAAACTCTTGATCTTCTATCAAAAGCTTGTCCCTAACATCAACTGCTGTATCAAAATAATCTCCATCATAATGTCTTATTCCAATCACTGCTTTGTATATGTCATCATCATTAAGATCCCTACCCCTTATCACATTCATGTTTGTCATGCTTTCAACAAGCCTCTTCTCCTCAGGATCCTGTGGAAGACCCATAACATATGTATACTTAATTTCATCCTTGAACTCAACCTTTGCTATCTTATACAAGAAACCTGTTGCAGCCTCAACACCTTTGGTTTTTTTGATGACATCTAGGTCATCTCCATTAATTTCAATATCAGAGCCAATACCAAAAAACAAACCACCACCAGGTAAAATCATAATCTTGTCAGTACCCATCATCTCAAACTGCTCTTGAATAGCACCCTGCAAACTCTGACCAAGGCTAATAAGAGAAACAACCAAAGCAATGCCTACAAATATCCCAAGCATAGTAAGGTATGTTCTAACCCTTCTCTCCTTAAATGTTCTAAATGCAAACTTGAAATAATCTGCTATCATTTTAATACATATTCACTTTGTTCATAGCTCTGCGTTACTTAGAACGCAAAGCGTCTACAGGATTTAACCTTGCAGCCTGCATTGCTGGAAAAACTCCTGAAACAGATCCTACTATAAATGAAAAAGCCAAAGCACCAATCACCAAAGGCAAACCAATATAAGCCTTTAAAGATGCAACACCTGCATAACTTGCCAAGCCTTGAACACTGATGCTCATAGCAATTCCAAGCCCTAATCCAATAAGTCCACCAACAATTCCTAAAAGCCCAGACTCTATCAAAAATATCAGCAATATATCAGAGTTCTTAGCACCAATAGCCTTCATAATACCAATCTCCTTTCTGCGCTCAAGAACAGCAGTATACATCGTATTCATAATACCAATCCCCCCAACAACAAGGCTAATAGAAGCAATACCAACCAAAACAGCTTGCACAATAGCCAGAATTGAGGTTAAGGTGCTTATTGCCTGTTGCGATGTCTGAACACTAAAATCCTCCTCACCCTCTTCAACATTGCGATGCTTTCTCAAAGCATCTTCTATATCCTCTGAAACCTGATATGGATCAAACTCATCCTTTGTCAGAGCAATTATCATAGAAACCTCATCAGGTTCATCAAACAGCTCGCGAGCAGTGTCAATTGGGATTCTAACAACATAATCTTGGATGCTTGTGCCTGATTTCTTCTGCACACCCACAACACTAAACTCTTGATCATTAATCAATATTATATTACCCACCTCCACATCTTTCTCAAACAAATCATCTGCAATAGCCCTGCCAAGTATAACACCATAAGTATCACTCCGCCTTAGCTGCCTACCTTCCTCTACATCAAGATAAGCAGTTTTTTCAATTATCCTTCTTGTATCATCATCTGTTTGAAAACCCTGAACACTAACATACTTGACTTCATCCTTAAACTCAATCTTTGCTGTTTTTGTATAAATCCCAGCCGCTAACTCAACACCCTTCACATCTCTAACAACATCAAGATCATCCTCATACAACTTTGATGTCACCAAACCAGAACCACCAGGACCCATAAAAGTAGCACCAGGTACTATTAAAATTCTATTAGAACCAATCCTCTGGAACTGTTCATTTATTGCATTCTGAAAACCTTGGCCAATACTTATCAAAGCAACAACAGCCGCAATCCCAACAAATATCCCCAGCATAGTAAGCCAAGAACGAATCTTCCTTGAAACCAAACCATCAACAGCAAACTTAAGATAATATAGTATCATTTTTCTCAAAAATTAAGTGTAAACAACAAAAAAAAGCTCAACCCTTTCTCTTCTTCCATCGCCTATAACCGTAATACCCACCACCAACAATAACCGCAATAACCACTAATCCGATCAGACCATTGCTATTGCTAAAACCATACCTCCTCATCTCGCTCCCAGAATATAAATCCAATCTCAACTCTACCTCTTGCAAAAACCCCTCATTGTTAGGGTCAGTGTACTCCAGCTTTAATGGAAGAATTATATGATCCTCTCTTGTGCTCTTAACATAAATATCAAACTCTGCTGTCTCATAATCATCTGAATCCAGATCACCAATATAAACAACCGATGTTGAGATAATATCAAAACCATCATCAGGCATAAGTCTAACATTCATGAACTTGATGTCAGTCACACCCTTATTAACAAATTTAACAGTCACCTTACCAGCCTTTCCACCAGAATAAACTGTCTGCTCATCAACAGTTGTTTCTATATTAGGTGTTCCACCAACAACCAAAGCAAGGATATCACTCTTGTTATAGAACCTGTCTGCGGTGTCAACATAGCTGATAACAATAGGAAGCTTGTAGATCTGCGCCTCTGCATCACCCAGCACGATTATATCAAAAACAAAATCCTTTGACTCTCCGCTTGCCAAGCTTTTGACCTTTTTCTCACTTGTTGAATCAACAGGTGCAAATGGCATTGATGAAGATGACATATCAAGCTTTAAGGTAACATCCTCCATAAGGGTCGAGGCTAAATTCCTCAAAGTAACAACAATCTTAGCCCTTTTGCCAGGCTCTATCTTTGCGGGTGTTGTCTCCACCTTCTCAATACCAACAATTGCATAAACACTCTGGACCCTTATTGTGTACTGGTCTGACAAAATCCAGGTTTTGCCACCATCAACAGTATACTTTATTCTCAAATAATTGTTGCCCTCAACAGCATCCTTGTCAACCCTAAGCTTATAATACAAAGTTGCGGCCTCATCCCCAATAGACCTACCATATATTGTGCCAAGAGTCCTTCTTGAAGACTCACCTGTATCAAGGCTAAAAGGATATTCAGTAATGAGTTCAAAAACAGTATCAGCAGTGCTATAAGCACCAAGATTCTCAACCCTGAATCTCAACTCCACATATCTTCCAGGCTGGGCAGGATCAGGATCTTGGTTTATCAAACTAATCTGTAAGTTAACAGACTCAGAAACCCTTCCACTAGGAGTATCAGCCAAAACAAGACTACAACAGAAAACCAGCAAAAAAATTGTTGCAAACAACCTCTTTTTCATATTTCCATCACCTTCTTAGCTTTGAATATTCTTCGCTTTTAATAATCTTTCCATCCATCAAATACTCAATACGCTGGGCATGCTTAGCCAATATTGAATCATGGGTAACCATAACAATAGTCATCTTCTGCTTTTTGTGCAACCTTTCCAAAAACTCAATAACATTCTCTCCCATCTTTGAATCAAGATTCCCAGTAGGCTCATCTGCAAGCAAAACATCAGGATTATTTGAAAGGGCGCGAGCAATTGCTACTCTTTGCTGCTCACCACCACTCAACTCTTGCGGCTTGTGATCAATCCTCTCTTCAAGCTCAACCATATCTAATAGATAATGTGCCCTCTTCTTTCTCTCTTCCAAAGGAACATTCTGAAAAACCATAGGCAGCATAAGATTCTCAGCAGCTGTTAAAGTATTAATCAAATTAAACTGCTGAAAAACAAAACCAATCTTCCTGCCCCTAATCTGAGCAAGCTGGCTCTCACTCATCTTGCTAATATCCCTGCCTTCCAAAAAAATCTTGCCCTTTGTTGGCACATCCAAGCAACCAATCATATTCATTGCAGTTGACTTACCAGAACCAGAAGGGCCTTGAACAGCCAAGAACTCACCAGGCTTAACCTCAAGGCTCAAGCCGCGAAGAGCATGAACCTCAACCTCTCCCATTTTATAAGTCTTCCAAACATTCTCCAGCTTAATAATAGCTCCCCTCATTTTTGGATTCTAATTAATATATAACTAAATATAAATCTTTGCTTTAAATCAAATATATTACATCAAAATTCCTTACTTATAAAGATTAGGTGGGGAAATTACTTATTTTTGGGAATAATGATAAAAAATAATATAGGCCTTTGTATTTAATAAAATCTCTGTTTCAAAAAAGGAGAAGAAAGAAAAAACTAGCTCTTTGTAGAATTAATAAAGCTCTCTACTTGGTTAGTTATTTGGGTTGTTGTCAAAGACTGGTTCTCCCATATATTCACTGTTGTTCCTAAGCTGTTTATATTGGTAAAGCTCTCACCATCAGTAACATAGTTGAAGGCCCACCTCTGGCTGCCATAACTCGCCACCTTGTCAAATGTGCCCAAGCTCTGTGTCCCATTCAAGTATCTGATGTATATCTGCTGGTCAGTGTAAACATCAGCACCTTCTCCCAAAGCATTTGTGATGCCTGTTTCTATTACAGCTTTTCCTTCAGATTCTGTAGCATCAGCGTCTTGCTGTTCCTCAGTACCTAAAGCAAATATTGGGTTAGTTGGCAATCTTCTTATTAACTTAACATCATCAACTGAGCCTGTAATTTTGTTCCAAGAGCCTGAATAATAACGATTATTAATTGGGAAGAAATAAACATAATCCTGATTTGCTGTTAGAACTGAACCTGAAGTGTCAATTATTGTGTAAGCACTATCATTATAAAAAGTGCCTGTTGCGTTTGTATTGTTAGTTAATCTATAATATTTGAAATATTGAGCAACATTTTCTATTGGCTTATAAGTATGCCAAACTGAGTATGTATCTGTGGTACTGTTTGTATGAGTTAAATCCCATCCATCCTCCTCTGTTGTAATCCAAACCCATTCGCCATTGTTTAAACCCTTATAAGCGGACCAATCATTAACTATATCACCAAAACCTAAAAGTAATGATGATATAGAACCAGATGGTAATGTTAATACATACTTGGCAGTAACCTCATAACCATTGATTTTAGGTGCTATACTGCTTATATTGAAATAAACATAAGCATCAGCAGAGGTATCTATTGTGTAATTCAACCTCTGTAAAACACTATCATAAACAATCAGGTTGTTTGCGTCTACTTCTGTCAAACCACATAAATCAGAACTAAAATCACACCAAAATAGATATACGTTTGATTTGTTTGTTGATTGAGCTATTGCAGATGGGTTACTGTAATAAAGCCAATACTCGTTTGTACTGGTAGACCCAGCAGAGATATTGGCTTGGGCTCTAACTTCAACCAAGAAATGGGTTGAGTTGTAAGGGGTAACAACCCTATCAAGCTCCACATCAGTACCTGAAGTATTATAAGTCACCCTGATGTCATCACCATCATCTTGCACATCTGTTGTATTCTGTAAAGTGAAGTTGAGTGTGTGCCACTTCCTCAAAACCTCAACACCATCATTGTTGGTGATGTTAATCATCTTCCTCTTAGTCCAACTACTATTCCACCACGCATATTCTCTAAACTCCTGCCCAGCAAAGCTTACAACATTATCAACAGCTTGCCTCCACCCAATATTACCGCTAAGCTTTACCTCAACACACTCTCCTGGTTGTAAGCTTGCCTTTGTTATTGAGTTGAAATCATCCCAAACAGTTCTCTGTCTTGGTTCTTGATGATAACCACTCAGGCATTTACTATCATAAACCACAGTTTCTTCTTTTCCTGTCTCATTACTAAGAAAAGTGTAGTTCCTCTGGCAATCAACATAGTCTGGAACATCAACACTGTAATCTTCGATAGCCTTGTAAGTTAATTCAAGATTTTCTACATCAAAGCTAGCACCTTCAATATTAGTTACAATGTCTCCACTCTCATCTAGACCACTATATCTGTCTCCATTTTTATCATACAGCTTAATATTAAAACCATCTAATGAGTCTATAGCTATAGCTTGTTCTGTGGGGTTACAGATATTGTAGATAGTATAACAACTAAAGCACTGGTCAGTGTTTTCTATCAATTGCACATAATCACTCTTAGAAGGAACCTCTATTGCACCAAAGGCCAAAGCTATACCCAAAAGAGCTAATACAATTATTGTGTATATTTTCAGATTCATTTTCATTACCCCCTTTATCAAATTATTATGCTTATATTATCTGAACCCTGCTTTGTACCACTCCTTGCAGTGGCATTTATTGCATAAGATCCAGAGCCTGAATAATTATAATTAACATAAACAAAAACTTTATCATTTGAATCTAAATCAATATCTTGAGTGCTATTTAGCAAAGTTCCATCTCCAAGATCCAATGTCCAATTTGTGTTGTTTAATGAAGAAACCATGTAATTTTCAATGATGAATTCAAATATTGTGTTGGTTCCGTCTGTGTAAATGTTATCCAGATTGTAAACATCAAGCTCTGCAACACTAATAGAAATGCTATCAGAATCAATGTTTGTGCCATCTGTGACATTTGCTATCACATTATAATCTCCACCAGTGGTATAATTATACCTAACATACACAAATACATCCTCGCTTGGTTGTAAGTTAACAAGCTGCTGTGCATATATTATATTCTCCCCTGTTTCCAAGCTCCAATTGATGTTGCTGAGATTATTATTACCATTATTTGATATAGTAAATGTAAATATTCTATCCGTTGTGGAGGAGTATAGTTCAGAGAAGTCTGATATTATCAAATCACCAACATGTATAGTAATATTCTTTGATATTGTTATATTCTCTTTATTAACTGTCAAATTAACAGAGAAATCACCGTATGAGCTATAGTTGTAATCAACATACATAAAAACATCGTTGCTTGGTTCAAGGGTAGAGTTTATAGTCCCATTAATTACAGATTCTCCTGTATCTAAAGTCCAGTTAATATCACTTTGATTGTAATCTCCATTGTTGAGAATCACAAACTCAAAGATTTTCTGGGTTCCAGATGAATAAAGCTCTTGGAGGGTTGTTACTGACAAGTTCTTTACCCAATCCCTATAATAAATCTTTAAGTCGCTTAGATTTAATCTTCCAGAATCTTCAGATAAAAAAGTTATAGATATATTACAATAGCCTTCATTATCTGGCTGACAATTGGCCAAAGCAGATTGTAGTTGGCTCTCAAAGTTAAGTATATTTTCTGGACCAACATAATATCCAGTTCTATTCCAAGCTTGTATTGTGTCTAAATACATTGTTGGATTTTTAACTGTGCTTAATATGGTAACATTGTTTGAGCTTTGAACTTTTGTACCATTGCTAATTCCATCACTTGGCATAACCTTACAATACCAAACATCACCCACTGTTAGATTTCCTTTACCTAATATTTGATCATTTATATTTTGATTAGTTCCATTCTTCCACCACTCATAGATTGAATCCTTTTCAGGATTATCTTCTGGGTCTGAATAACTGAAATTACAGACCAAATCATGACCTGCTGTTGGTGAGGTGGGGATAACATTTGCATTAGTAGCGTTAGGTGCTTCATTTGTTCTGTAACATGTTTGATTAGAATAGATTGTTGTTGTTGCTAGAGATGTAGCCACATAAAACCAAGGATGTTCAATATCATTTTGGTCAACATAGTCTGTTGCACCACCATTATTGTCTCCACAATAAGAACCATTAATTAAAGTGTAATCCTCAGACTCACCATCATCATCAAAGACACCAGAATATATGTACATGTTATTCACTTCATTATAACATGAACTAGCACAGGTTAAATTCCCTCCCAACTCACTGCATGCCCCCATATTAGGAGCACAATAAACTGAGTTATTAGCAAGGATATCTTCTTCATATTGGGAAAGAGGTGAGTTTGGAGCATATCCAGCATCATCATATACTGCTCGCATCATTTTCAACAGATAGTCAAACTCACTATTACCCACATTTCCCATATAATCGCTCATATTAGCAAACCAAGGATTTGAGTTACCAGGAGGAGGTGAGTTCCCTTCAAATAAGCCACCAATTGCATGAGCATCGCATTCACTAGGATTATTCTCAACATCCAATTCTACATCAGGTGTAGCATCATACGTGAATCTGTAGCACAGACTTGTGTTTGAGGGAGTATAACTGCTAATTGTACAAGATTCGTGGTTTTTGGCTTCGTCTTCATAATCACAAGTACCATTATATATCTGTGTCCAGTTCATATCACAACCAGTTGCAGAGCATACTCTAACACAAGTTGAACCTGAACAGTTTATTCCATCATCTGTAAAACCATTTGGACAGGCAGAGGGCGTACAATTCAACCAAGCAGAGACTAATTGAATTGCTAACAAAAATACCATCATCCAAATTATGGTTTTAAGTTTCATGGTGCAAATCCTTCTGCTTTTAACTGTGCATATAATATAGTAGCATTTTTCAGTAATCTTATTGTTACACTCTGGTTTTCTGAGCCAGAATAATCTAGACCTTTGAATGATGAACCATCTGAGAAGTTATTTTGTAAGAACGAATCTGATTTAAACACTTTGACATCAACATACAGATAATCAGATAAATTACCATCATTCACTTCAATTAATATAGAATAATTACCAGAATCATTGATTGTTGTTTGCCACAATCCTGAAGAGTTGAAGGGGGAGCTATACGTAAAGTTAAGCGTGTTATTATCTTCGTCAATAGCCAGCACTTCGCCAGAAGAATTTAGATCTATTAGTTCGCCCTCGATGGCAGTGATGTTGCTAATTGTATTAAGATGTGGTTTTTCATTTATTCCTGTAAGTGACGAGAACCAACTTACAGGGGAGCCAGCATGCTTTACTGCAATAGCTGCGATCCCCTTGTCCCTTATGTCACCAATTGCAAAGGCACTACCAACCTCACCATCAAATTCATAAGTAAATAACTCAGTACCATTAGAACCATCTATAGCTACCATCTGGTTGCTGTCTTTAATTGAGATAAGTACATCATTTGTGCCATCACCATTAATATCAACAATATCTGGAGATATTGTTGGTAGTTGTATATCAGACGAAGATGGATAGCGCCAGATATAATCATTTGGACCTGTGGCATCATAATCAAAAGCATAAACTTTGCCTGCGGAATCATTAGAATTTGTCCTGATAATAGTAACTATCTCAGCCTCAGGGTCATCATCAACATTTCCAACAGCAGATGTTATTTTAGGATATTCACTAAATGTTATCTTATTCTCTTCACTTCCATTTTTTGCATTCCTAATATACAATCTATTATTACATGTTTTAAATGCAGAACAAATCTCGCTGTTAGTTACATAAATTAATTCATACTCATTATCTCTATCAACATCATATATTACAACAGACCCCTCAATAAGTCCATCACTATTGTTCCATTTTTCAGTTAAGGAATTACCATCAAAATCATAAACAAAAACCCCATACCAAGAAGGAACAATAATCTCTAAGTTGTCATCATCATCAATATTCGCAACGCTAATTGCTCCCTGAGCTCCACCATTACCAAAAGTGGCACTATCTATCAAATTTTCATCTTTATCTATAATATACAGTTCTCCAGGCCAGTCATATACATCCTCCCATCTATAGTCTGCAAATATAATCTCCTTGTCTCCATCATAATCAAGATCTGCTATAACAGCATTACCTATAAGACCTTTAGCAGACGTGCCTTTATATGTGCTGTTCTTGGCCTCAACACCATAATTCACATCTATTGCTCCATCTTCACCATCTAAAACAAGCAAAGTGCCATTCCACAAACTAACCGCAACCTCTTTCTGATCATCACCATCTTCAATATCTCCAATAGTGGGAGGCCAATAGCTTTCTCTTGCCAGAACTGCTTTCCACTTCTCCATGTAATTCTCATTAAATATCTCAGTCCAGCCCTTCTTTTGAAGTGACATCACCCACCCGGTATTACCAGTACTATTGGCAATAACAACTACTACCTCCTGTTTGCCATCATTATCCAAATCCCCAATAGAAGGTCTTGTAACAACATCATCCCAATAGTCTGCAGATAGTAAATAGCCTTTCTCCTCTGCTTCATTTGCATCATCTATGTCTCCTTTTAACAAAGTAAAACCTGTTCTGCGGTAATCGTGGTGGAAGGTTGGCCAATCTAGAACTCCAAGGGCATTCGCCAAATCTATTCTCGGATACTCTCTGAAAGGTGGATAGTAGTCTGTGATTTTCTTTCCAGTATCTTCTAATAATGATTCTATTGTATTTGCTTTCATAGCAGGATCATATTGTTTAATCAAAGTAATAACACCAGCCACATGAGGGGTTGCAAATGAAGTTCCTATTACTGACTCATAAAATTTGGTGAACCCACCTCCAACTTTGGTTGTGTAAATAAAGGATCCCGGAGCCAACAAATCTAAAGCTGTTCCGCGGTTGGTATGTAAAGAAATTAGATCATTAAAGGAATATCTTACGGTTGAAGATCCGATGGCAGTTGCATTCTTTAGGCAAGCAGGGGTTGCAATACCATTTGAGTGGTAATCATTACCACTTGCTACAACCACCATTATATCATTTGCTATAGCTTCATTTATTTTACTTTGTATACCATAATCATCTGGGCAATCATTTTCATCATAACCAGAATCACCTTCTTTAATATAACCTAAACTCATAGAAATGACTTTTATATTATATTTACTTCCATTATCTATACACCATTGCATACCAGACACTACATTCTCAAAAAATTCATCCAGGTGATTCCCTGTAGCAATTGTTTCATTATCTTTGTCAACTTTTATTACAACTAATTTAGCATTTGGTGCTACTCCTCTAAATTTATTATCATCTGAGATTAAAATTCCAGCAATATTTGTTCCGTGCCCCTTATTGGGATTCTTAAACTGGGACAAAATAATAGGATTATTATCATCTTCACCAAAATCATAACCACCAACTACTTTTTCACAGTCTCCTGATAAGAATTGACTCTGGGTACATCCTCCTAAAGCTGGGTGTGTATAATCAATCCCTGTATCTATTAAACAGATAGTAAAATTATCACCTCTAATTCCAGAATCATATAACAAATCTATACCGACATGTTTAATTGTTTTATCTAACGCTAAAGTTGGTGTAGTACATAATATAAATATCATCAGAATATTAATAATTACAATTATTTTCCACTTATATCCAATCATTAGATTACCTCTTCCTTTTCTCATTGAAAAATAAGATTATGGATAATACAAAAGCAACAAAAAAACCAAAAATAATTAAAGGGTTATCAAGACCTAAAAGATAGTGTAATATACCCTTTGTTTCTCCTGGCATAGATGTGATCCTATAATAGTTATAAATCCTAAAAATAATCATTTCTAAATAAAATATTGAAGGAAGAATAAGAAGTACAAATTTAGAGTATCTTGTATCACTCATAAATAAAATCCTTAGGCAAGTTAGAGTAGGAATAAACAATGCTAACGATATCAAAAGGGGTACAAAAATTGTTGTTGTGAAATTTATTTCCTCTGTTGTAAAAATGAATATTAAATTGTTTACCATATAAAGTATAATAAATGTAAGAAAAACATATAAAAAAGAAACTTTTAAACTTTGTATCCAACTTTTTTTACTTATTTTTACTTTCAAAGACGCTCACCCCCAAAACTTAGTTCTCTATATAAACTAACAGCAACTTCTTTCTGATCATCACCATCTCCAATATCTCCAATAGTGGGTGGCCAATAGCTCTCTTTTTCTAAAACTGTTTCCCACTTCTCCATGTAATTCTCATTAAATATCTCAGTCCAGCCTTTCTTTTGAAGCGACATTACTCTTCCTGTATTTCCAGTACTGTTAGCAAGAACAATCAATCCCAATACAGACAAAATCAAAAACCCTGCTTTCATAAAGTATCACCTCTCAACTACTTCTACCTCCACCAAATGATACGCATCAAAAGGTACATCACAGTACCTTCTATTATCACAAAAGTTGAATTGTATTGATTTTATCACTATTTCATGATTAGAGTCTAACTTGAAAGATTTCTTCTTTGAGCTGTCTTCAACTTTTGAGTTATAGATATCTTTTGTGGGAACCCCATTAACCCTAAATGCACAGCTATTAGCCTCTCTATCACAATCTATAAGATGTATTACATACCTCTTGTCTCCAATTTGATAGCCAGCAATATTGTCCTTTTTGGCCCCTATCTTCATGACTTTAGAAGCACTTTCTCCAGTTCTTATGCGCTTGTAAGAAATATCAGAGAAATCGTTGAAAACCTGCATATACTCATCTCTGTAGTTTTCATTAAATTCAATATTGTTTATCCTTGCAATCTCAGAAGCACTTTCTAGTGTGATATTAAGGTATCTAACTTTGTACACCTTTTCATTAATACTCACAGCACCAACAACCAAAATCAAAAATATCATTACCACTATGAAAAGAGAAACCAATCTACTTTGCTTGTTATTCAGAATAAGGCCAGCAAGGCCCTTAAAGGCCATTTTCACCCCCTCCTAATTTTAATATAATCCGGTTATTTAAATGTTATGCTCATTTTTTATCCTAAAAATCCCCCTTAGGATAAACATTATATGAAAGCCCTAAGATACTGTTCTCTTCAGATAAGTAAAACAAGTATAAATATTTCACGTTGAGATGTCTTGTGGTTATGTGGTAGGAAATATAGAAGCACCACGAGTTGCACACCACCTTATTGTGTACATGCAACTCGCTAATAATTTTAGTAAAACCAAAAAATCACCTGTTATTTGACCAAAAACTATATATATAAGTTGTATATACATTGTCAATATGGCAACAGAACTTGTCACATTCAAATTAGATAGTGAATTTCTTAAGGAAGTAGATGGCATATCCAAGAAATCAGGCTTCAGCAACAGAACAGACTTCATAAGAAATGCTTTAAGGGAACAAGTAGATGAGATCAAATTAAAAAGTGCTATGATCAGATTAAGCAAATTAAAAGGAAAATCAAAGAAAAAAATCACAAACAAAGATATCCACACAGTGCGAGAGAAAGTATTACAGGATCTGTCAAAAAAGAAAGGTTTTGCTTAGATAATCCTTCAAACCAATAAAAACATATAAAAACCACCAATCATTCACTCACTTAAAATGCGCAGGCCAAGAAAACAACTAATATCAAACAAGGTGCTAATCTCAATATTCATATCCTTTATTATGGTAACAAGCATCATGGGCTTTATTATTGGCAGCTTTAGAACAGCTGAAGAGGAATTAGAATACAAAAACCTTCTTTTTACAAAATCAGGCAACTATTGGGAAACAGAAATCAACGACATGAAAATAAGGACAACCTACTTCCCATCAGAGCTTGAGGATATTAATGTATCAGAAGATGCACTCTCAAAACTAAAATCAACAAAAATGATTTACATAACAACACCAGTCCAAGGCCCAAACCTTGATGCAATCAGCTTAGCATCATTTGAGCTTGCAGACTTCTTAACACCCTTCCAAATATTCTCCCAAGCAGCAATCTCAGACAACAACACAGGCTATGCCTTGCCATTGATAACCTGCCAAAATGCAACCCTTTTTGTACCTGTGATAAGCATTGAAAACGCAAACCAAACCCAGGCATACCTAGAAGGAGACTGCATCATTCTTGAAGCCCAATATGCCCAAGACTTTATAAGATTAAAAGACAAGATAATCCTCAAATTTGTAGGTATAATGTAGATGAAGAAGAAAAAAATGAGCAAAAAAGAGGATGAAATAGAAGACAAGCAAGAGCCAAAACTCCAAGAAAAAAAACAATCTGGATCTGCTCAATTGATAATCATTGCAATTATTTTCATAATAATCATCTTTTTTACAGTCTTTGCTTACAAAAAGTTTATTGCCCCACAAAAACAAGAGGCTGACCAATTCACATTCAACAACTTTGTCTTCACAAAAAAACAAAACCTATGGCAAACTCAAGTTCAAATCGATAACAAAATTGTTACAATGAGCTTGCACTACACCCCACATGAGACAAGGCGTGCTTATATAGGCGGCATGCTAAACCAGAGCTTTAATCAAGGCCCATTGTACATAACATTTGACCCAACTGAAGAAAACCTAACAAATGTTGCGTTAGCAATTGCAGAGCTAAGCCTAAACTTGGCTCAGGGCATTGGCCGCGAGCTAGTTGCAGCATGCTCACAAAACATTACAGAAGCATGCCAAACAAGGCCAATAGTGAATTGCGACTCTAATGTTTCTGTCATATACCTAATGCACGGACCAACACCCTTTGTAAAATTTGATGACAACTGCATTGTTATAACAGGGGAAGGAGAGGATCTAGTAAAAGCAGTAGACAAGCTGCTCTACTTCTGGTATGGTATTATCAATGCAGATGAGACATAATCAGTGAGCATAGACCAAAAAATTTATAAATCAGATTACTTTAAAACAAGATATGGCAAATGTCTATTGCGAACACTGCAACTATAAATTTTCTGCAAAAAAGGGCAAATCATTACCAAAAAAGTGTCCTTATTGCGATGCAAAGGACTCAATAAGAGAGATTAAGAGCGCCCAAGACTGGTTGGATGAAGTCTCTTCAATAGAAGAGGCTTAAGCCTATTTTGTTATTTCTTCTAATGCTCTAACCGCAACCTCTAGCTGCTTATCATCAGGCTCGCCAGTTGTCAGCCTCTGAATAAACAAACCAGGCGCTATCAATATTCTACAGATAATATTTGACTTAAACCTTGCACTCAGCTTCAAAACCTCATAAGAAACCCCAGCTATAACAGGAATCAAAACAATTCTACCCAACAGCTTAACATACCACCTTGGATCAACTATAAAAGAAAAAACAATTATACTAACAACAAGCACAATAATCAAAAAAGATGTTCCACACCTTGCATGCAAAGTTGAATATTCCCTTGCATTCTTCAAATTAACCCTCTTACCATCCTCATAACAATTAACAACCTTGTGCTCTGCGCCATGGAACTGAAACAAAACCCTAACATCCTTAAATCTAGAGATAATTAAAACATACAAAATAAAAATCAAGATCCTAAACAAACCATCAATAAGATTGAAAACAATCCCGGTGTCTTTTGAAAAAAGCTTTGTCAAGAAAAATGGCAAGGCAACAAACAAACCAAGGCTTAACAAAATTGCACTTATAATAACAAAAACAAAATCCTTTTTTGTAATCTCCTCCTCTTCTCCAGCAGCCTCATTAGCTGACCAACTCAACGCCCTAAGACCAACATTAAGCATCTCTATCAAGGCTGCAAACCCTCTAAAAAAAGGCCACTTCAACAACTTGTACTTTTTAGCAAGAGATCTCCTCTTCTCTTTCTTAATTTTAATCTTCTTTCCCTTTCTAACTGCAATCACAACATTCTCCTTATCAGCAAGCATAACTCCCTCAATAACTGCTTGACCACCAATCTCTTTTTTTGCCATTTTTTGTTTGGAATATGTTATCATATTTAAATTTTTATTGTTTAAGAAACACCACGAGTTGCCTCTCTCGCTGTTAAGCACTGGCAACTCGCTAATTAGTGTTTTTTATATCACAGTTTTTTGCGTACCTGGCCAAAAACAAGTTACCAATTGACCACTTTGTGGATAAAATTCAGTTCTTCTACTTCTTTGATAGCTAAATAATTCACCCCAATATGGGAAACTAATAGGTATGAGTTTAATTATTGATTCAGTTATTATACCTGGTCCCCCACCAAATACAAAATTATTTAGGTCTATTTCAACAGACTTCTCAGCCAAAAGCTCTGTTAATTGATTCTTTAATCCTTGTATATACTCTTCAGGCCACCCATTCCTATTAAGTCCAATTGCTTTTACAACAACCCTTTCACTTGGATCTGGCCTAACACTATCAATTAAATACTGTAAGCTATTCTGGATCTCTTCCCAATAAGGCCCACTATGATATACTCCTGAAGATTTGATTACCTCTTTCTCATCTGTTGTAAAAGCAGCTATTACAATACAAGGCTCGGTAAAAGATAATGTACTAACAAGACCATCATAATTCTCAATATTAAAATAACGAGTTTCATCACGAACTAAAAAATCATACCTATGACCCCAAGATCTTCTTAAGGGACTATACTCAATCTCTTCTACATTAATTACATCTTCAAGTGGATTGCTAACATTGAAGAAAGCAAATGCCCCACCACCAACCAAGATTACCCTTGATCTTGGAAAAAGCTTACTTACTAATTGACCCAACATTTTCATTTATTGTTAATAGATTGGTCTTTATAAATCTTCTTTTTTTGACTACTTTAAAGAAGTGAGAAAAAAATAATATGTTAAAAATTAATTTTAATTTAAAATAATAAAACCAGAACTCAAGTACTCATCCTAAGCCTATTAGAATAAACAACCCTCTCCTTGCCTTTAACAGAAAACTTTGAAACTGCTGCAGGCAATGTAAAGCTACCAAGAATCGTTAGCCTTGACTTAACTTTATAGCTCAAAACCCTATCATCACCCTTATCCATATCCCCAATATTCCACTTCAACAAAGTGCCCTTCTTTGCATGCATAACAACCTTTGCTGGCACCAACATCCCAACCTCAGCCTCCTTATCAATAACCGCTATATTAGGAATAGAATCCACAATCTTAACATCTTTAACGTGTTTTTTACTCCTGTTCTTTACTGTCAGCATAATCTTCAGACCAGATATCCCTCCTTCATTCTTTGCAACAACAACAGCACTCTTTCTAACAACAATAGGGCTCCTCAACAAATAGTATAAAACCAATACTAAAAATAGTAAAACAACAATATAAACAAGTGGCCAATAACTCTCAACAACAGTTAATTGTGTTTCTTCATCTGCATCAAGCTCAAGATTCCATTCAAGATACCTTTTACCATCCACTCTCACAAGCCCTGCCTTTGGATCTGTTTCAGAAAAAATAGCTTTTACAAAATTGGTGGGATGCCTAACCTTATTTGTTGTCCTATAATTGCCATTATTAACAACATCTATTAAGTATAATCTCTTAAGCAAATCCTCTCTCTCTGCAGTTGTTGTATCAAATTGCGAATAAGATATTATCTCAAAACTCTTCTCTAGCCTAACTAGAGTTACATCCTCTCTTATAACCTCAACAACCAGCAAATCCTGCTTTGGACTCTCAAGAGGGTCTAGCTCCTGAATAAGGTAAACATCCTTCTCTTCCAAAGCCCCTAAATCAAGGCTCATCTCCTGGTCAACCACCTGGCTTTTTGCAACAATCTTAAGATTAGTAATATTCAAAGGGTTCTTGTTCCTTATATGTACCCTTATCTGCATATCCCCTCTTGGATCAATCTTATCAGAAACATTAAGGCTGGCAACAATTAAAGCAGCATACTGCTTTGGAGTTAAAAACTGTGGGCCATATCCGATTGTTATATAGCTAATAGCCTCTTTTTTTGTTACCTCTGCACCAACTTTCATCCCAATTATATACTGGTTGTAGCCTAAGCTCGCAGCAGGACTAGCCCTTATCTTAACCAAAAAATTGGCTGATTCGCCAACTGCTAAATCAAACTTGGAAAACTTATACCTCAAAGGATCTGTAAGAATAGTCCATTCAACATCATTTGAAAACCTTATCTTAAAGCTATCATCATACTTCATCTCATTTGTTATTGTAACATTAAAAACAGCAACATCACCAGCTGAGATAGCATCATTTATTGGCTTAACATCAATCAAGATCTCGCTAGGCTGGGTTATCTCCTGGGCAAGAGCACTAGATAAAACTAACACAAAAACACTAAGAAACCACAAAGCCCTGAACCTCACTCTCTATCACCTAAGCTATTTTTAATACTCATTTAGAGTAACTCATTTAAATAGTTTTCTATATATAGGCTTGTTCTGAAAGATAAAATTCTAAAGCACTTTCAACCATCTTTGGAGGGAGTTGTCTGTAATATCCTATTGTTTGAAGCAAGCCTTCCTCTAAGTTAGTAAAAGCGAAATCACGACCCATGATTTCCATTAATCTGGTTGTATTTGCTACTTGTCTTGTTCCAGGTGTTTCTCCAGCCCTCATGGGAACATGTGTTATTTCAGATCTGGATTGACATAATTTAATTATGGTATTCGCTAAATCATTTATAGTAATATCAACTCCTGAACCTACATCAATCACTTCATCATTAGTTAAATGCTCCTGATTCATTGCCTCAACAGCAATCCTCGCAACATCATCCACATAAATAAGATCAACAGTTTGCTCTCCATCACCATATACTTCTAATGGTTGATCGTTTAGTGCCATAAGTATAAAATATGGAACAGCTTTCCTTACTGGATGAGTTTTTTGTCTTGGACCATACGCATTTAATAATCTATGAATAACCCCTTTTAATTCATATTCTCTGATATATAATTGAACTATTTCTTCACCTGCTTTTTTTGTTATTGTGTATATGTTCTCCCAGATATTTAGTTTTGTTACATAAAATACTTGGGAGAGATCACCACGAACAGCCAGATCCATGAAATTTGCAACACCAAGAGTGTTTACTGCTGTAGCTCTTCCTGGTTGTAAGTTACATTCTGGTGTCCCTAGCAATCCTGCGATTAAGTATAAATGATGTGGTCTCTCTTGATCCATCACTCTATGCGCCAATTCACCATCAGTTACATCACAAGGTACATATCTCATACCTTCTGGCAAATCAGATGCAGGTTTTACAAGATCTAGTAGAACTACTTCCTGTCCCCTTCTTAGACATTCCTTAGCTATTGCAAAACCAATAAACCCACTTCCACCTGTGATAGCTGCTTTCATTTTTCTACTACATGCTTGGTGATTTGATGTCATATTTAAAAATTACCATTTTTTTGTAGTAATCAAGTCATAGCTTTATCCTAGCTATTCAATTACTGTAATATCATAAAGAAAAATCTCTAATAACACATCATAATATACTTCTTCTTTACCAATCACCTAATTTCTTTTTAATACTCATTTAAATAGTTTTTTATATATGGCTAAGAAAAAATACCAAACAAAACTATCTATACGTCTCTGCTATCCTTTGTCTTACTGCATTGTACAGAACCAGAGGAACAAAATCTGGCATAGTTGCCATTTTTTCCAAATGTTCCCTTTCGGTTTCGTATAGTTTCCTAATCTCTTCCTCTCTTTCTTCACCAAACTGCTTAACAAGCCGGGTAATATTAACATCATGTTGCGTCTCAAAACTATCTGGAACCTTCATACGTGTAGAAATAGAACTCTCGTCAATGAGCTCCCCCATGAAAGTATAAAAGCATACCCTCTTTTTAAATATTTCCATCACTTTTTCAGCAAAGGAAATCTTTCTCAATAGCATATAGTAATATCCTTATTCTTCACCACTCCCCTAATATCTCTCTTCACCTTAGCATAATAATCGCTCTTGCCAAGAAAAATCTTCTCATACTCTGGAATTAAGTTAGAAGGTATTGCTTTTTCCAGATTTGGCCATTTTGATTTGAAATAATTTAGCTTGTCAAAAAAATACTTATCAACAAAACTCGTTTGCCCTATTATCTCCTTATAATCTGTTATGCATGGAAATATTGGGCCAACAAAAACATATGTTTTAATCCCCGCCTTATGCAATTTTTTCAAAGCCTTAATCCTTGCACTTGGCAGAGCAGCCTTTGGCTCAATTTTTTTAGCCATATTATCATCTAAAGTTGTTATTGTCATACCAACCTCTGCATCATCAAACTGCTTAATAACATCAATATCCCTTAAAATCAAATCAGACTTTGTCTGAATAGAAATTGGAAACTGCCTTCTCAACAAAATCTTTAACAATTTTCTCGTAAGCTCATATTTCCTCTCTATTGGTTGATACGCATCACAAACAGAGCTAATGTAAACATCTCCTTTCTTGGCTTTTATCAGTTGCTCTTCCAAAACCTTTGCTGCATTAACCTTAACATCAACAAAACTCCCCCACTCCTCTTTATGCCCAGAATACCTCTTCATATAAGTTGCATAACAATACAAGCAAGCATGCTCACACCCAGTATAAGGGTTTATGCAATACTTACAAATCTTTGAAGGGTTCAGAACAGAGGTTGCTTGGATCTCTTTGATTATCATTTTGATATATGAAAAATCACTGCTTTAAATAGTTGATGTGAGGATGTCCTGTGTAAATCTCTAGTCATTATCTCTCTATAGTGGTAAAGAAAAGAAAGATTTAAATATTGGTATTGTAAATACCTTTTTCATAGGGGGTGTTTGATATGTGGAGAAAATCTAAACCAAAAGAAGAGAAACCAAAACCAGTAGAATGGAGTTACTCAGGCAATGTTATTGAGGTAGAACCAGGTAAAATTGAGTTTTTGAATAGAGCTAAGTATTTTACGGGTTCTAAATCTGGAGGTGTTTATCAAGGAAAACCTGCACTTAAAATAGCAGGAAAAAATACTTTTGAAACATATGCAGAATTTGAAGTTAGTATAGTAGAATTGATCAGTGAACTTGAACAGACCATAGAAGGAGAATTAGATTTAGAAGACGTATCTGAAAAACTCAAGGCTGATCCTGAGGATAGATATAGAGTCGAATACTCTAATTAACAGAACTCACAACTCTTCCAACCTCATCTGCTTGACATCCTTCTTTGCTTTCACTTTTCTAAGCATCTTATCCTCTTCCTCTAGCTTTGCCTGTATCTCCTTTGCTCTGCTAACAACCTCTTGAGGAACACCAGCAAGCTTTGCAACATGTATCCCATAGCTCTTGTCAGTTCCTCCTGGAATAATCTTTCTCAAAAAAATAACTTCGCCTTCCTCCTCCTTAACAGCAATGTTGTAATTCTTGATATTCTCAAAACTCTCAGCAAGCTTATTCAAAACATGGTAATGAGTTGCAAACATAGTCTTGCACTTAATCCTCTTGTAAATATACTCAGCAACACTCCAAGCAAGACTAACCCCATCAAATGTTGATGTTCCCCTACCAATCTCATCAAGAATAATCAATGACTTATTGCTAGCATTATTCAAAATATTAGCAGTCTGAGTCATCTCAACCATAAATGTTGACTGGCCTCCAGTCAGATCATCAAAAGCCCCAACTCGAGTAAAAACTCTATCCACTAATCCAATCTTTGCTTTAGAAGCAGGAACAAAGCTACCCATCTGAGCCATAACAACAATCAAAGCAACCTGCCTCATGTAAGTGCTCTTTCCAGCCATATTTGGTCCGGTAATAACCATCATCTCATAATTTTCCAAGCTACAATCATTAGGAACAAACCCATCCTCAACCCTCTCAATAACACCATGCCTACCATTCTCTATCTTTATGGCAGTTTCATTATTTACTTCTGGCTTGAAATAATTGTTATTAGTAGCAACATGCGCTAAACTACACAAACAATCTAGATTTGCAATTCTTAGAGCAGCATCCTGAATCTCTTTAGTTTTAAGAGAAACACCATTAACAACCTCCTCAAACAACCTCTTCTCCAACTCAATTATCTTCTCCTCTGCATTTAATATCATATCCTCTTTTTCCTTAAGCTCATCTGTTATGAACCTCTCACAATTTACCAAAGTCTGTTTTCTAACATAGTTTTTTGGAACAAGCGCAAGATTTGATTGAGTCACCTCAATAAAATACCCGAAAACCTTGTTGTATCTAACCCTCAAATTTTTTATCCCGGTTCTTGCCCGCTCCTGTTTTTCCAAAGCCTGAATATAATTCTTGCCATGCAACTTTACATCCAGCAACTTGTCAAGCTCCTCATTATAACCCTTTTTGATTATATTCCCTTCACTCAACAAAACAGACGGCTCATCTTTAATAGATCTATCAATAAAATCAAACACATCTTGCAAATCCCCTATTTTGCCCAAAATCCTCAAAAGCTTTGAATTGCACTTACCAAGCTCTTTTTTCATCAAGGGCATTAACCTAATAGAATCCTTCAAACCAACAAGGTCGCGAGCATTGCACTTACCATAACAAATCCTTGAAATCAATCTTTCAATATCCTGACACCTCTTCAACAACTCCTGCAAATCCTTTCTTATAATCGGCTTGTTAATCAGCTCCTCCACCGCATTTAATCTTGCATTAATAACCTCCAAATTCATCAAAGGCTGCTTAACCCATCTCTGCAAAAGCCTTGAACCCATAGAGGTTTGGGTCCTATCCAAAACCCAAAGCAATGTTCCCTTTTTTGAACCATCCCTGATATTCTTAACAATCTCCAAATTCCTTAATGTAGTTTCATCCAACACCAAATGCTTTTTCTGAGTAACATACCTAACCTTGTTAATAAACTCAAGAGAACCCTTTTGGGTATCTTTTAGATAATAAAGCAAACCACCACACGCACTTATAGCCAGCTTATCAGACAAACCAAAACCATCCAAACTCTCCACCCTGAACTGGCCCTTCAACTCTTTATAAGCATTATCATAATTAAAATAAGAATCCTCAACATCATTAACAAAAGCCTGAGCCTTTAAACTTTTAACAAGATCCTCATTAACAAACAAAGAGATTGGAATAATAATCTCAGAAGGATTGTACATTGCAATCACATTCTGCAACTCATCCTCACTCTTTGCATTTGTTGCTATAAACTCAGCAGTTGAAACATCAACAATTGCAATCCCATAACTGTTGCCATGGCAATAAAAACTCATAATATAGTTGTTACTCTTTGCATCCAGGGCATCACCCTCAATAATAGTGCCAGGTGTTATAACCCTGACAACAGCCCTTTTAACAACACCCTTTGCAAGCTTTGGATCCTCAATCTGCTCACAAATTGCAAGCTTATAACCATTCTTAACAAACCTTGCAACATAAGGCTCAACAGCATGATAAGGCACTCCAGCAAGCGGAATCTCCTTATCCCTAACACCCCTCTTTGTCAATGTAATATCCAAAACCTTAGAAGCAGTCTTAGCATCATCATAAAACATCTCATAAAAATCACCCATCCTAAACATAAGTATGCAATCCTTGTACTGCTGCTTAATCCTATGATACTGCTGCATAGCTGGTGTTAAATTATCCATTTTCCCCCCATATTTAGATATGTTTATTTGTTTATATATCTTTTGATGAAGGTAAAAACTATATTTTTTTTTGTAACCATAAGGTTAATAATCAGAAAGATTTATATATAACCTCTATATAAAAACAACCAGTCATAATCTGAAAATTAAAAAAGGGGTGTATTAATGGGGATAAACAAGAAATTATCTTTCTATTTTTTGAGCTTATTTATTTTTGGCATTCTTGCTTTAAATGTAATCGCATTCGACTTTGTTGGCTACACATACAATGTTACAAAAGGTGCTATAAACGGCACAAATGTAACCATAAATGTTTATCAAATGCAACCAGACCAACCGCCAACATTGAATTCAACATACTCTGCTTTAAGCAATGAGGCAGGTTTTTTTAATGTGACAAATATCATAGAAAACCCCCAACTCTTTTACAAACCCATTATAAGGCACTACAACACCTCTTCTGGAGATGCTGACTATGTTGGCCAATCATTGCCAGATTTCCCTTACATGGAGATTCAAAGGATTACCCAAGGAGACCCAATAGACTTCTACCTCAAAGAGGGAGCAACAATAAACATAACAGCCATAGGAACACAAGATAGATTGCAAGGAGCCAGCATTGCATGGAGCACTGTTTTGGACACCACATTTCTTAATGCAACTGAGCTTAAGGGATTAGAATGGAACAATGTTACAAACACATGGTCATACCTAACAATAGGTTCAGGATCAAATTTAGTAGTTATTTACAATTATGATTTTTCATTTAACAAGACTTATGAGGTTAATTTTGTAAACATAGCAGACTTTGATATTGTTAACAATGAGTATTTCATAATTAATCGCAATGACACCTCAAACACATCAATTGTTAGAAAATACATAGACACCACAACAAATTTTGTGCTCAACCAAACAATTGATCTCACGCAAAACTATACATATATAACTGGGCTTGAATTTGACAATTGCACAGGAAAAAACTTTTTTTATGTGCTCGGTACAAACACCACAAGTGATACTGTTCTAGATAGATACGTGTACAACACAACACACTTTGTGTATAACACCACCTATGCGTTCAGTGGTGACACTGGCAAGCTTGACAGACCAAACTGCGGCGACTTCTGGTATGTTCTAAGTGATGGAGGTTTATGGCAATTTAATAACAGCTTTGACCATATCTATGATTGGGGCATTGGTTTTACATCATTTGGTGTTGAGTATTTTGAGGGATATGCAGATATGGAAGAGGGTTGGTATGCACTAGGCAATCAAAGCAGTAATATGTCCTTGAGAATGGAATTGTACAGCAGCCTTGTAAAAAGCTTCAATTACATGGTTAAAGATGTAAAGCTTGGTTATGATGTGGCATCTGAATGGCAAAGTTTTACAACACAAGTTACAGTATATCTTCCTGCTGATAGGAATTATTCAATAATGATTTACCCAAACATGAGCTTTCCTGTGAGCTATGACCTAAACAACATAACTGATTACACAAACAACCATGTGGACATACAATTCAACACATCCAGCCTTGATAGAAGAGTATCAGGTTATGTACTGAATGGCTCAACTGCAGGCTATAATGAGTTTGGAATAGTTGGCTATCTTATTGAGCCAGGTAATATGGTTTTCCCTGATCATCCAATCCCATACAACATGAGCGCATGGTCAAACAGCTCTGATATTTATAACTTAGGAACAGGTTTTTACAATATCACCCTGCCTGGGGCAGCAATGGGAGCAAAGATCATGCTCTTTGCAACAGTAAGAAATGGCTCCAACTTCTACGGTGCATTTAGAAACATAACCTTGGATTACTCATCAGATGAGATAACTGGTTTCAACTTTAATTTAACAGCGCTTCTTGGAAGCCCAGCAAACATATCAGTAGAGAGGATGGCATATGACGGGCCTCCAGAGAATATCAATATCTCAACAAAAAAGGTCAGCTTCCAATTACAAAACGAGTCTGGTTCTGGAATCAATGACACAGCACACCTTGAATTAGAAATTGACTATTCCTCTTTTACAAATGGACCAACCTTTACATGGATGACTGATGTTCAATCAGGTGATAGTGGCATATTCCAGCTGCCAATGCTAAACGCAAACATAAGCCGCATAAATGTTTTCACACAACAATTTGCACCCTTGAAAACCTCTGTTTTAGCAAGTGAAATGACCAGCACGGTTAATATTAGTCTATCCACATTTGACCCAAAAGGAGTGGGAGAGGAGGAGTTTAATGATCTGTTTATTGACATGCTGAGAAGCTCTGCAGTGTGTGATGTGCCTTATCCTCCAGCTGGATGCTCATTGTTCCCAGCTGAGAAGAACATGACAAACTTTGACCCATTCACTATAGTTATAGGTGGTGGTAAGATAAGCTTGAGAATGAGGAAGATGAGCAACAACATCACTGTTCATTACATAAATGTTGACCTAATGGCATCTGGACCACCAGACGCAATGTTTGATGAGAATGCAACTGAATCTCAGAGTGGTTCTGCACTTGAGGCTGCTTGGCGATTTGGATCCAATGGCCCAGAAATATATGATGAGGTGATTATTGGTATGCCTTATGACACCTCAACCATGGATGATGATTACACCCCAACACCAAGCATTGTTATTGCAAACCTTTACGATAATAACTGGAATAATGAATGGAACACAACCACTTACCCAAATGGAACCAGTATTCCCTCTGATTACTCTGGTTTTAATCCGTTATGGTTTAATGCAACTGCTGGTGGAGTACCATGTAGTAAAACCAATCAATCAGCGCTATGCTACATGGACACAGAGAGGAATATGCTCTGGTTAAGGATCCCACACTTTTCTGGAGTGGGTCCGCAAGTGCAGGGCTATGCTGCTTTAGGAACAATAGCCTCTGACAGAACCGCTTACCAATGCTACCCAAGCTGCACAGCATACATCAATCTAACAATGAACAACACAAATCTTGCACAAGTCTGGAACTTGAGCATAAACAACACAGCAATAGCAAGCGGAATAAAATGGGTAATTGAATACTATAACTTATCTGATAACAATTGGGTTTCAAGCGGTGAGAACAACACTGCCTTACAGAATTATAATCTTATTTTGTATAATGACACAACACCAAACAACACAACACACCAGTTTAGACTAACAATAACACTGCCAAGTGCAATGTCAACAAAGTGGAACTTCACAATAAACATCAATGGCACACAATACACTTTAGACCCATACTTAGACTCAATAAACCTAAGCTCTCCTGCAAACAACAGTATTCTAGCAACTGGAAGCAACAACTTTGTGTTCACATTATACTCTAATAATTATACAACTCAGAATTGCACACTATATATAGATGGAACAGCAATAACATCCAATTCAACAACACAAAACGGAACACCAACAACATTAATAGCATCACTCTCTGCAGCAAATGTAAATTGGTCCATTGGATGTAATGATACTGGCAACTCTCAAACATGGTATTATACAGTAGACACCACAGGCCCAGTAGTTACTGTAAACACAACCCTGTCACCAACAAGTACATATTACTCAAACACCAGCCAGAACTGGAACTTCAACTTCACACCAACAGATAACCAATTCTCAACAATCAAGCAATGTAACTTGACAATAAATGGTGTAGTAAACAAAACAATAAATGATTCAGCAAATGGGACACTCACAGGCTTCAGTGCACTAAACTTCACAGACGGAGTATACTCTTGGAGCATAATATGTTTAGATAATTTAAGCAACACAGGCAACTCAACATTATACACCTTCACAATGGACAACTCATCACCAATTATAACAATAAACTCTCCAACAAATAACTCAATGCATGGTAATAACTACATTGTATTTAACATAAGTGTGTATGATTTAATCCCCAGAACAACAGACTTCTGTGTTTATAATTTAACACAAGACACAACTTCGATTAAGAGCGGAGCACCAGACTCAAATGAGTTTAGCACTTCAAACTATAATCACACATACAGTACAACCCTAACAAGCTTGAGTGAGGGTTATTACAACTTAACTGTAAATTGTACAGACTACTTCAACAACACAAGCCAAACAACCTATTACAACATCCTTGTGGACACCACAGACCCAGTTGTAACTGTAAACACAACCCTATCACCAACAAGTACATATTACTCAAACACCAGCCAGAACTGGAACTTCAACTTCACACCAACAGATAACCAATTCTCAACAATCAAGCAATGTAACTTGACAATAAATGGTGCTGTAAACCAAACAATAAACAACTCAGCAAATGGAACACTCGCTGGCTTCAATTCATTAAACTTCACAGACGGTATGTACAACTGGAGTATATTATGTATGGATAATTTAAGCAACACAGGCAACTCAACATTATACACTTTCACAATGGACAATTCATCACCAATTATAACAATAAACTCTCCAACAAACAACTCTCTGCAAAACAACAGTTACTTTACTTTTAATATCAGCGTGTATGACTTGATACCAAAAACAACAGACTTCTGCGTGTACAACCTAACCCAAGGAACAACAGATGTCAAGAGTGGATCCCCTGATGCAAGTGATTTTACCTCTTCAAACTATAATCATACATATAGCACAACATTAACAGCTGTGAACAATGGTAATTACAACCTCACAGTCAACTGTACAGATTATTTCAACAACACAGCCCAAAAAATGTACAACCTAACAGTCAATGACACAACCGTGCCAACAGTAACAGCAATATCAGCAAATTCATCAGGAACAACAACCGTTACTGTAACTCTGTCAGTAACAACAAACGAGGCAGCAACATGTCAGTACTCAACTTCTTCGGATGTTGTTTATGGCTCAATGAGCGCCATGACAACAACTGGCTCTACAAGCCACTCAAAATCAATAGCATACACATCAGACGCATCAGGCACATACTATGTAAGGTGTCAAGACACAGCAGGCAATTCAATGAGCACCTCAAACTCAACAACATTCACAGCAGATGTTACAACAACAGGTGGTGGAGGTGGAGGCGGTGGAGGAATATCACAAACAATAAATCCAAAAACCTCAAAGCAATGGGATGAAATACCAGCAGCAACACCAAGCATAATGAAGGTGACAAACTCAGAGATTGGATTAACCCAGATTACAATAACTGTTGACAACAAGGCAAACAATGTTGAAATAACAATTGAAAAGCTTGCAGGAAAGCCAGCAAGCATTACAAAAACAATAACAGGCCAAGTCTACAAATATCTTGAGCTTGATAAAACAAACCTAGAAGATGAAAATGTTGATACAGTTGAAATTGAATTCAGAGTTGAGAAAAGCTGGTTAACACAAAACAACGTCCAAGAGAACAATATTGTTTTGATGAGATATAACAACAACAAATGGAATGAACTGCCAACACACAAGAAGAGCTCTGACACCAAATATATCTATTACACAGCAAGCTCTCCTGGTTTGAGCTACTTTGCAATTGCTGAAAAAGGAGCAAGTCTGCCAGAAGTAACAACAGGTGAGGCAGAGGCAGAAGCAGAAGCTGAGGCAGAAGGAGAAGCGGTTGTTGTGACAGGTGAGGCAGAGGCAGAAACAGAGGGAGAAACAGAGGCAGAAGCAACTTCAACAAAAGCACTCAAAATAAGCAAATCAACTATTCTTGTAGTGTTAATAGCCATAATATTGATTGCAGCAATTATTTTCTTGTTAACCCAGCTCAAATCCAAAAACAAAAAGCCACATCCATTAGACAAGTATGTGAAAGAGGTAAAGGAAAGGGGTCATGCTAGACATGCTGTGAAGAAAAGACTCTTAGAGAGCGGCTGGGACGAGGAAACAGCAGAGCATCACTTAAACAAGCATTACAAAAAGAATTAGTTTTTTATATTTCATTTTTCTACCTTTTTTATTAATTTTAATAAAATCTTAAATAAAATTCACGAATGATACATTACATGCTATTATCAAGCGTGTAATTATCTATTGTTTCTTGATTCCCTGAGTGGATAGAAACAGCATCACCACGAGTTGCCTTTATTTTAGTTGAGCACTAGCAACTCGCTAGTTTTTATAATTTTAAGATTAAATTATTTTATAGCAACCTCGCTAAATTTAATAATAAAACCAAAGAAAAATTACCCTTTAATAACCCCATAACCAATCAATCTAAACCTATTTGCAACCCTTCTAGAAATAGTGATCCTGGCACCAATATCCGCGCAGATAGGAAGCTTTAGATTACATGTTATCAATGACTTGCCAAGCTCAGTAACCATGCCTATAGTTGCAGCAGAGTTAACATTCATCATAAGACTCTCACCAAGCTTTATTGGTTCAACATTTAACTCATCTTTTACACCAACAACCCTTTCTAGCAGATGTGTCTCGAGCTTTACCTTTAACCAAACAGGAGGCAACTTATCATTATCACCAACAACAGAGCCCGCAAGTTGATCAGACTTGACAACAGACGGATCAAGCTCTGTTTGTAAGCCAACATTTCCTCCAGGTATAACCTCTTTAACTTTCTGGCCCCCAGTCATCAAACTAACAATCTTTGTTGTAAAAGGTTGCCAAGAAACCTTACCCCCTTTTTCAACCTTATACCCTGGCCTTATCTCTACCTCTTGCCCCTCTTTTATCCTGCCTTGTGCAACTGCTCCTCCAATAACACCCCCTGCAATCTTAAGGGGGTCTGAGCCTGGTTTGTTTATATCAAAGCTCCTTGCAACAAACATTATAGGATCCTTTGTCAAATCCCTTTTTGGAGTTGGGATATTCTCCTCAATTGCCTGAATTAAAGCATCAATATTAACCTTTATCTGAGCAGAAACAGGAATTATTGGAGCATTTTCATAATCTGTGCCTTTGAGAAACCCTTTTATCTGATTGTAATTCTTCAAAGCCTCTTCCTCAGAAACAAGGTCTATCTTGTTTTGCACAACAACAATATCCTTTATTTCAGATATCTTTAATGCCATCAAATGCTCTCTTGTTTGTGGCTGGGGACACTCTTCATTTGCAGCAATAAGCAAAATAGCACCATCCATAATTGTTGCGCCAGAAAGCATGGTTGCCATCAGACTCTCATGCCCAGGGGCATCAACAAAACTGACCTTCCTAAGAAACGTTGTATTAACCTTATGCTTGCCACATTTCTCTTGTGTTGTGTATGCAGCAACGCCCTCGCACTTTGGGCATTTTCTAAAAACACTATCAGCATAACCCAACCTAATTGTTATGCCACGCTTTACCTCCTCAGAATGAGTGTCTGCCCACTTGCCTGTCAAGGCTTGCACAAGCGTTGTTTTGCCATGATCAACATGACCAACAGTGCCTATATTAATAGCAGGCTGTGCTGGAGCAGACTCTTTAACCATTATTTCTTGACCTCCTTTTTCTCTTCC
The DNA here is from genome assembly GCA_964354685.1 of uncultured Methanosarcinales archaeon. GTDB lineage: Archaea > Nanobdellota > Nanobdellia > Woesearchaeales > JAGVZT01 > CAYHAM01. Next base: position 11,735 of record CAYHAM010000003.1, on the reverse strand, counting down.
TTAGGTTTCTCTTCTTTCTTAGTTGCTTCCTTTTTTGGTTTTTCTTCTGGCTTTTCTTTTTCCTCACTAGCCTCTTCAACCAACTTTGCCTTACCCTCTTTCAACACCTTCAAATTAATTTGAGAAATCCTCGCATGAATAGTATTACCACCCATAGTCTTTCTCTTCCTAAGCCCCTTGCCCTTTTCTCTCATACCAACCCCTCTAGTAATCATTACCTTTTTTCTACCAGTGCCTGGCAAGTCCTTCCTCATCGGAAACCCACAATAATCAGAGCCACCACTAATCTCAAGCTCATAACCTGCTAACCCAATCTTGTCTCCACTAACCTTGTCACCTATCTTCATTCCAAGCAATGAGTTTGCCTCAGGCTCTTTCAAAACCCTTTGCACAGACTTTCCATTCTTTAACCCTAAAACCAACTTAAATTCAACCATATTAACACCTCTATCTAAATTAAATATGAGTTATATATAGGGATTTTGTTTAGATTTAAAAAGTTTTGGGAAGAAAAAGTAGTTAAACAGCAAAACCCTTAAAGTTTCTTAATAAAATCCTCAACCTTCTTCCTTAGCTCTTGCTTAGAACAATCATTAATTATTGTAAAATCTGCCATTGCTATTGGGCCGCCCTTGTTCAGATTTTCAATCTCTGAATAATCCCTGGACCTTGCCTGCTCTAATGTAAACGGTCTGTAAATGGCTTTTTTGTCATTCTTAAGGTCTAGCGTTCTATCACTCAACCTTTTATACCTTGTTTTAGGACTTGCATAAACCGCCAGCACAACAAGCTCATCTTTATAGCGCTCTTTTAAAAGAGTATATTCCTCCCAGCTATACAATCCATCAGCAACAACATTTTTCTGTTTAATCAAATTATCAAAAATAGGAACCAAAAACTTTGCCATTGCGTCCATACCATGTTTTTTTCTGAACTCTTCCCTAACCATGCGCTCGTTTTTCTCATTAACCTCTAAACCACGCCTAATAACCTCATCAAGAACAGCCTGACCAAACCTAACATACTCAAAGCCCTTATCAATAAATACTCTAGAAACCTCTGTCTTTCCGCAACCAGTCATACCAACAACTGCAACAATCTTCATGTTGTTGAAGTATTTTGATATCATTTATATATTTTTGGGTGTTGAAAATTTTAAGCATTTGAATTAACCAATAATCTTTCCAACAAGTCCTTTTTACTTTCTACTGTACTTATTATACCATTCATCTCTGGATTAGGATGTGCTTCAAAATAGGCAAGATAGACATTGTAGCATCTAACAGATTCTTTCGCATGTTCCATATTCCAGGTCAATTCATACAAAATCTTTTGAGCATCTCCTGCAAATGCATATCCATGAGCAGAGTGAAATGGGTCTGATTTAATAGCTATGACAGCAGATGCGATCTCAGCATTGTACCATCTATTGGCCCACATGATCTTGACTCTCTTGGCCTTACTGCTCTTAACTCCTATTCTTCTATAATATTCCTTGGCAATATAAAAACCCTTTTTAGCTTTTGCCCCTGCAACGCTAAATGCGTGAGCAGAGTGCGTTGGATCATCTTTAACACTTTTACGTGCAGATTTTGTTCTAGCAAGATAACAATTCTCTAGCCATTGTAGCTGAACATCAACCCTCCCATTATTATTTACTGCAAGTTCAAATATTCTATCAGCCACATCAGCCAAATTTGTATATAAAAGGAATTCTAATCTTAATATAGAACCATCATCACTATAACTATGTGCAATTGTTTGAATTTTTTGAATACCTTGTAGTTGAAACTTAAACAATTTTCTTAAAAAATCATCCAAACAATCAATTTCAGCTTCTGGTATATACTGAGCCTTTTTGGTCAACCTTTTTATATCCCAAACATCTTCGTGCAGGACACTATCTGTTCTCCTCATATACTCCAATATTAGGGCCTTGCACTCCGCACTCAGTGAATCTGAATGATATTCTTCTTTTAACAAAGCAACAAGACCCTGATCCATAAGATTCAAATATTATAAAGGATTTATAAGTGTTGCTATTAAAATGTAAAAAATTTTATATAACATCCTAATTTTTTTTATCTCTAAAATAAGTTATAAGGAGAAAAAAACAGAAGTTTATGCCTTATTTTATATTTTTGAGTCTAAAATACCCTATTTAAATCTATAAAAAAGATTAATTACTATGTTATAACCACTAAATCCTATCTCCAACACCACTCATCTGATTTCCTTTTGTTTCTTATACTCTGTGTGAAGTGAAACTAAAGCACACAGGAGTTTGCTTAAATACATGGTTCTGATCAAGCAACCAACCTAAGTAATCTTAACATCTAAATGCTAAATAAAACCCCACAGGACATCCCTCCATAACCCTTTTAAACATATGGATATTAACTAGAATCATGATAGAATTCAAAGAAAAACCAGACAATGATGACCAAATCTTGAATATTCTGCACCCTTATGTTAGACAGTGGTTTTTCTCTAAATTTAAGGAGTTCTCCTTGCCTCAAAAATTTGGGGTAACAGAGATCCACTCCAGGCAAAACATATTAGTCTCAGCACCAACAGGCGCAACAAAAACCCTAACAGCATTCCTCTCAATATTAAACGAATTGGTTGACTCTGCTGAAAAAGGGATTCTTGAAAACAAAATCTACTGTGTTTATGTATCACCACTAAAAGCCCTCAACTATGACATTGAGGTTAACCTATCAGAGCCATTAAAAGAGATAGAGGCAATAGCTGGCAAAACCCTGGGAATAAGAGTGGCTGTTCGAACAGGAGACACAACCCCTTATGAAAAATCCAAGATGCTCAAAAATCCACCACACATCTTAATAACAACACCAGAGTCATTAGGCATAATCCTCAGCTCACTTAGATTCAGGGATTTACTAACAAAAGTGGAGTGGTGCATTGTTGATGAGATTCATGCCTTGGCTGAAAACAAAAGAGGAGTTCACTTATCACTAAGCCTAGAAAGGCTACAAAACCTAAGCTCTCACATCTGTAGGATTGGGTTATCAGCAACAGTTGCCCCATTGCTAGAGGTTGGAAAATACCTTGTTGGCAATGAGAATGGCAAGCTAAGACCATGCAAAATAGTAGATGTTCAATTCATAAAAAAAATGGACTTAAAAGTGCTAAGCCCTGTACCAGATTTGGTAGATATAACCCATGAGGATATGCACCACCAGATGTATGTTTTAATGGACAAATTAATCCAAGACCACAAAACAACACTAATCTTTACAAACACAAGATCAGCAACAGAAAGGGTTGTCCATTACCTAAAAGAAAAATTCCCTAAAAACTACACAGGAGAAAACATTGGCGCTCACCATGGCTCCTTAGGCAAAAGGCTTAGGCAATCCATTGAGAAAAGACTCAGGGAAGGCAAGATAAAGGCGGTTGTTTGCTCAACAAGCCTGGAACTAGGCATAGACATCGGTTATATTGACCTAGTTATATTGCTTGGCTCTCCAAAGTCAGTTTCCCGTGCTTTGCAAAGAATAGGACGCAGCGGACACCGCTTGCATGACACAACAAAAGGACGCATCATTGTTCTAGACAGAGACGATCTAGTAGAATGCTCTGTATTGCTAAAAAGCGCAATAGAAAAAAAGATTGATAAGATCCATATCCCATCAAACTGCCTTGATGTTTTGGCCCAACAAATATTCGGCATTGCCATTTCTCAAAATATCCAAATTGAAGAGCTCTTTGCAATGGTCACCAACAGCCACTGCTTCAAGGATTTGAAAAGAAAAGACTTTGATGAAGTGATTGACTACCTTGCTGGAAGATTTGCATCTCTTGAAGATAGACATATCTATGCAAAAATCTGGTATGATGAACAAACAGGAATGATCGGCAGGAAAGGAAAGCTAGCAAGAGTTCTTTATATGACCAATATTGGCACAATACCAGATGAAACAAAAGTACAAGTAAAAATGGGCGAGCAGATCATAGGCACAATAGAAGAGGCATTCCTTGAAAGACTCAAAAGAGGAGATGTTTTTGTTCTAGGAGGAGAAACCTATGAATTCATGTTTAGTAGAGGAATGACAGCACAAGTAAAACCAAGCACTTTCAGGCCACCCACTGTCCCGCAATGGTTCTCAGAAATGCTGCCACTAAGCTTTGACCTTGCAATGGAGATCGGCAGATTCAGAAGATTAATGGAAGACAAGTTTGCCAACAATTTGAGTAAAGAGGAAATCCTTGATTTCATCCTAAAATACTTATATGTTGATCAAAACGGAGCAAATGCAATCTATGAATACTTTAAAGAACAATACCTTTATGCACAAATCCCCCATGACAAAAGGATTGTTGTGGAAACCTACAAAGATGATAGGGAAATTTTCTACATATTCCATACTTTATATGGTAGAAGAGTTAATGACTGCTTGTCAAGGGCAGTTGCGTTTGCTGTATCAAGACAACAACACAGAGATGTTGAAATAGGAATAAACGACAACGGCTTTTACCTGGGAACACAAAAACCAATCCAAGTAATGAGCGCATTCAAGCTAATAAGAGCTGACAAGCTAGACCTCTTGATGAACATGGCCATTGACAGAACAGAGATAATGAAAAGAAGATTCAGGCACTGCGCAACCCGCTCTTTAATGATACTGAGAAACTACAAAGGCCACACAAAAAGGGTTGGCAGGCAACAAGTATCCTCCCAAATCTTGATGAACGCAGTCAAAAGAATCTCAAAAGATTTCCCAATACTAAAAGAAGCAAGAAGAGAGGTCTTGGAAGATTTAATGGACATCACAAACACCCAAAAAGTTCTCAAAGAGATTGAGGCAAAAAACATTAAAATAAAACAAATCAGCACAAGCATCCCAACACCATTTGCCTTCAACCTAGTAACACAAGGCTATGCAGACATAATGAAAATGGAAGACCGCATAGAATTCTTGAGAAAGATGCACAAGATGGTTCTTGCTAAGATAAGTCTAAATAAAAAATGAATCATCTCTTCTTCTTTGATCCTAATTTTTTCTTTATTATCCTCTTCTTAACAACCTTTGTTTTTCTCTGTTTCGCAAACCTTAAACTCATTGCAAACAAAAAACCAACTGCTGTTCCAAAAACAAACACAAACACAAAACCAAAATCAATATTTGGAATCTTAAACCTCTTCTCAGGCTCAAAATAAATATTAAAGTTGCTAAGCTCCAATGCAAACTCTGAATACAACAAAGCAGATATTGGATCTTCGCTTTGCAAGCTCTTCGCATACTCAAAGTAGCTGTAACCCATAATTGGGAAAATACCCCTCTGAGTCTCTTTTGCAATCACCTCTTCCACAATTGCAAGCTTTCTCTCCAACAACCTATTCACATCCTCTTTATCCAGGCCAACCGCACTTAGTATCAAATCAGTTCTTGCCTTAACCTTTGATGCCTTGTAAATGCACAACTCATAATCCCCCACATCAAAATCCAGAGATGCCTTATCCAGCTCCCCCTTCATATCGTCTAATGGCAGGGTAATAAAAGAGTTTACATACTGCATTCTTTCCTCTGCCTCAGATATCTTATTCAAACACACCTCTCTTAAACTCTCTTTATTTAAATAAAATCTCTTGCCAGCATTACCAAAAAACTCTGACCAAGAATCAGCAGAGTTTATCCTCTCAATTGAAACTGCTAACTCATAAACAGCATCCTCTTTTCTCTTCTGTACCAAATATTTTCTAGCATTATTCAGTTGGTCTTCAGCCTCTCCAAGCCTCTCTTTAACAATAAGATATGTCTGCAAGTCAGTGATTGTTTTATACTCAAAATTTTCCAAATCTTTATTTGCTTCCATTATCAGCGTTTCAGTATCATCAAAAATTGTAATTATGTTACCATTGCTCAAATTCTGTGAAACAAAAACAAGGAAGTGGTACTTCACATTTGCACCATGACAATATGAAGCAGCAGAATAATACAAACCCTGCTCAAAAGCTTGTGAGCCATAATTTGTTAGGTTCTCTGCATCTTCAAGAAAATCCTCATAACCTACAATCTCTTTTGTATCTATCCCTAGCAACAACTCCTTGCTATGATCGCACAGCTTTATTGCTATCCCCTTCATTGTCTCAACATACTCAGGATCCAGCTCAAGCTCATTGTTGTTTGATGAATAATTCTTACCTGTTATCTCGAAAATACCTTGTGTGATATCAGCAACCTCTACAATTTTTATACCCAATGATGCACCATACTCCACAAGGTCCAGTGTTTGGTTTTGTTCAATACTTTTATTTGTTGCTTCAAAATATCGCTCGCCCTCTGGTATCACAACCTTTTTTAGACCCATCTCATTGGCAGCCTCAATCTTCTCCTTGATTCCACCAACAGGGCCAATCATCCCACCAGAGTTTATTGTGCCTGTTATTGAAGATTCCTCATCAAAATCCAGATTATCAAGCACTATTACAGTCAATGAGGTTGCAGCAGCACCAGCTGATGGACCTCCAACAATAGGTGAATCTGACCTAATCATATACAAAAAATCCAGGTTACTGCAATCATAATTTAAATAATCACAAGCATACTCCTTTGCAAGCCTAAATGAAACCTGGGTATCAACCTTTGTCAAAGGAAGGGTATTAATAAAAACCCTGCCCTCACCAGGCTTTACCTCCAGATACAAATCAGCACTTGCTGGCTTTAAACCCTGGTTTGTTTGAGATACTGCAAGCAATTTCATATGCCCTTCCATAGCCATAGCTGAGGGTAATAATAGTAAAAACAAGGTCATTAATATCAAGAAGCCTCTTTTCATTTTACTTGGCTAATATTAATACATATTTAAGGGTTTTGAATACAAATAAAAAATATTATTATTCATATCTTGCCTTTTTTGACCACTTTAAAGAAGTGAATAAACAAAAGATTTATAAATTCTATACTATTCTAATAAATTATGAGGGCAAGAACTAAATTGCAATATGGAATTACACAATTTGGGACAACAGATAGATACTTGAGATTTAATATTAAAGCTGTTGAAACAGATGATGGGTCACTGTGTGGAATAGCGCGCATGACCGCAAAACTTGGTGTTTACATAGTTCCAGGGGTTTGTGTTGATTTCAGTACAGATTCTGAAAGAGAAGCTGTGCAAATTGGCGTTGAAGAGCCTTTTTTCTATGGTACTTGGAAAGATTTGAAAGAATTGTGCTATTCAAGAGAGATATTACTAGCTTCTGATTTGGAGAGATACCTTGATAGAGAGTTTGAACCAGCCACCTTCAGAGGACGTAGACGTAGAATACAAAATGAGAGTAGAGGTTTTTATAAAATCCCTTTGACAAAAATAGGAAGATTACTTCCCAACAAACAAGATTCAATAGAACTATTGCTTGAAGAGGTTGAGGAATATTTGCCTCACTGGTTAGAAGAGCTAGAACAAAGAGAAGTTAACCTAGAAGACGTGGATGCCAAGAAAGGTTTTTTGAAAATGTTTTCCCTATTTCCAGAACAACTAAAACAACTTGTTTTGGAACAAGGAACATATTACACAATTCTAAAGCAGATAAGAATACCCCAGATCATAAAACCAAAAACACCTCATGCAACATAGGTTTGTGTTAATGGTTTTGCTAAGCCTTGTTCTAGATAGCACCTTAATTGTCAGAGGAACTTTGTAATAAAAGCCAATACATTGGATGTAAAAACATTTGACCACTTCAAAGAAGTAAAGTATGGAAAGCTTTAAATATATTAATATTTTACTCAAAATATCTAAGGTGATAAAATGACTCAAGCTGTACCGATTAATGAATTGGACACAACTCCAAAAATATACTTTAATGGTGGGGGGAGTGCTGTATCGGTTAGAACTTATATTTTATACCGTGATACTGGTAATCAAGCCTTTGGACGTCTTGGATGGGATGACTATACAATTAATTCAAGGAGGGATTATTATAGATCACATTATGATCCTTACAAGGAACAAACTAAGCAGAATCTTGCTAGTGATATAGAACTTGAAGCACTGCTAAGCTCAGAACCTAGTAGTGTTCCTATTAAAAAAGTCTTGGGTCAGAATTTGGCTTCTGTTGCAAAAATGCTCCAAAAAAGAGACATAGAAGCAAGTTATGTTTTTACAGATGGCAATATATTAGATGAACTTGTTAATATGGTAGAAGGAGGGATAAACACTTTTGGTATAAAAGGTTTCTTAGCCCAGTATCTTCCAAAAACATTTAGTAGATGGGTTGGTTTAAGACATGGTTATAAAGCCCAATTACTTGGTATTGAATTAATGGCACAACTAGAAATGCCTCATGCTGAGAAAGCTCTACAATATCTAACCCATTTGTTTGAACCAACTGTAACAAAAAACGAAGTTCTCTATGTTTATCCAGATCCTTATACTGAGTGGGCTATTGGGGATAAGGTTTTTTACCCAAATGCACAGGGGGGTCTGAAAAAAAAATTGGGATATGCTTTACCTTCTAAAAGATACTTTGGTGGAGGAGGATCATATCCTGTAATAATCCCAGATGATCAAATTGAAGCAGAACTTGAAGAGATCATGAGCACACCACCGCACAGCACAATAAGCAATTCAATTGAAAGATTAAGAATAACTGCTCTTGGACCCCAGGTTAGAAGAACTGTTGTTGAATCCCAGGTTAGAAGGACAATAAATGCATTGGAAAGGTTGTTGTAGATAGCTCACTTGCTTTCTCTATTTTAGTATAACTTATCTAAATCCATTGCCAATTCTCTATTTAAAGAGACAATTATAAAACTTACAACATAATGTAACCCCCCATTAGGCTCCCCAACCTTTTGGCCTTGTTCTCAACAGCAGCTTAGTGATTGGTGAGAATGAAACAAATATCCTTAGTAAATCTTATCATGGTGATCATAATCAAGAATCCTTATTATCTTATTCTTCTCATCAATCTCATAGATCAAAACAAAAGATTTGTCTATATGAACCCTTCTTGCCCCATACATATCCCCTTTCAAAGGCTTGAAATGATATGGATTCTCAACAATCTGCTCAATTTTCTTGAATATTATCAGAAGTTGTTGGGGGTTTTTCTTCTTTAGCTTAGAAAATATTTTATCCAAATCTGGTTTTATGGCAATAGAGTACATCTTATTCTATCCCATATCTCTTTTTAAAATCCTTTAAACCACCGATATGTATTGTGCTTTGTTTTCTAATCCTATCAAGCCTCTTTAGATACTCTTTACGTGCCTCTGGCTCATCATCTATCTGCCATTTCATAAATGTCTCTACCTGCTTGCTCATACTAATCCCATACTCTTTACAAAACTTAGAATATGTTTTGTACACATCTTCTGCAATATTAAAGGTCTTTAAAGCCATGTTCATCACCTGTTATTTAATTTTATTTAGGATTATTTAAGATTATTTAAACGTTTCGGTTTTTATTAAGAATTTAATGTTTATATGATCTACCCAGAAAAAACAAAAAGATTTCCGAATAAAGCAGAAGTGTTTTTTAGGTCTTGTTCTCAATAGCACCTTGGATGGTTGGTGGGGTAACACTTATCTCTTCTTGTAACCAAACTTCTTATCATATTTCTTATGATCTATTATATCAAGAATTAAACCTATAATCTCAACATCACTTCCCCTTATTGTATAAATCATCCTCCATCCTTTTGGAAGATTGATTTTCCACAAATTATTCACATCATATTTTATTATGTAATCTTTTGGAATCCTGTTCTTGGGCACATGAATACCATACTGAGGATTCTCTTTTAGAAGCTCAATCTTTTGTTTTATTGAATTTAGCAGGGTTTGATAATCACTTCTAGTTATACCTCTTGTAATCTCTTCTCCTACTACCTTATATAGTTCTTCAAACTCTTGTTTAGCATCACCTGTAATTATAACTCTAACAGATTTTCCTTTAAAACTCATACTTCCATACCCTCTTTTATAGCCTTCTCTATCTTAGGACTGGGATTGTATATCCACAGAATCCCTTTTCTCCCATCCAAGATCTTTCCACTATCCTCAAGATATCCCAAAACAACATTTAGTGTTTGATGCATAACCTTTTTTGGTAGCTTGTTTTTTAGTTGTTCTCTTGTTAACAAATGGTTTGATTTTTTTAATGTGTTTTCTACCATTAAAACAGTTTTCAAACTTGGATAATGGATTATCATTTGCTTTTTGTTCATTTTATCACCACATATATAGATTTATATAAAAGTATATATGAACTTATATAAATATCTTGTGGTTTTTTGATACTCATAAGATGTTAGAAACAAGTTTTATATGCTTTACCTAGAAAAACCCAAAAGATTTTCAGATAAAGCAGAAGTGTTTTGTGGGCATAAATAAACTCTAATCAGCTCTTCCTCAAAATATTGTAACCATAACCAATTTGCCGACCATCAGGAGATATTAAATCATACCCATAGGAGCTTAAAACGTTTTTTGCAACCTCAATACCTCTATTCTCACTCACTCTTCCTTCACTTGAATTATCAAATGCAGGATAAACCTTGCTGGGATTAAAAATATATTCTGATAAAAGTAAAGCAGTAAAAGCAGCTCTAACACTCTCTAAGCTTCCATCAAGTGTTACATGAATGGTAATATCTGCAATCAGGCGTGTCTTTGTACCAACACCTTGTCCTTTAGCCACCTCTTTAACCACTCTTTCAATTGTTGCAATCTGTTGGCTTATTCCCTCTAAATCATCACTACTTAATTTGTCCAGTAAGCAATAACCAAGATACAACCTCGCACTTTCCATTTCAACCCCCTTACCATCTTGAGAAACACAATTTATATATAAATTTTTGTAAGGCTTTGTTCTTGATAGTGAATTGGATGGTTGTGCAAACTTATAACTCCCTAACAAACTCTTCAGGTGTAATTATCTTTATATCCCTTATCTCTTTTACTTCCAACAAATGTTTATCCTGAGAAACAATATAATCTGCATTTCCAGCAATAGCAGCCTCAATAAATATGTTGTCTTTTGGATCATTCTTTACTATGTTAACTTTCTCTTTTGGACTTACAACCATAGAATTCTTGATGATTAAATCAATCCATTCCTTGACCATATCCTCTGGAAGCTTTATTTTGAAATCCCTCAGAACCTTTTTAATCTCTGAGATTGTATCTAAGGAAGAAATCAATATGAATTTTCCTTGTTTCCATGATAATCTTATTAGAGCTTCCTTTCCAGAAAATACCTGATATGAAAACATTTGTATCCAAAACCACCTTCATCTTCTAGCCCTTTCTATAGCCCCCTTTACATCAGCCTTTGTTATAACCCTATCTTTTGCAAATCTCTGGGTTTTCTTCAATATCTTGTCAAAGTTCTTGAATGAGGGCATGCCTATCTTCTTCAATACAATTGTGTCATCCTCTCCCACAACAATAAACTTCTCTCCCTCCTTTAACCCAAGATTCTCCCTAATATCCAAAGGTATAACCACCTGGCCTCTTGAGCTCATGCTCGTTGTCTCAACCTTATCCATTTTAACACCTCCAAATAAGTATATCTTACTAGTAAGATTATCTTATTTATATATCTTTCGGTGTTTAACATAGATTGTAAATATAGGTTTAAATGCTTTACTTAGAAAATCCCAAAAGAGTTTTGGATAAGGCAGAATGATTTATTGGTTGGTGTGGAAGGTAGAAAGCAAAATATTCTGCCAATATTTATTTTATCTCTTCTCGTTTCT
>CAYHAM010000002.1:0-260289 GCA_964354685.1 uncultured Methanosarcinales archaeon | reverse complement strand
CTCATACCAACCTTTGATGAAATTATAATCCCTTCACTCTTTGGGTCAACAGATGAAAGCTCTTTATCAGAGCAAACCAGACGCATCCTTAAACCCGACTTGTGCAAGCCCTTTACCTGTTTTGGACTACCCCATCCTATTTCAACACCTCTCCTATAACCCTTCAAATTATGTCCGATCTTTGAATCCCTGCCACGAGGCTTTCTCCAACCCTTACCAACCCTCTTTATCTTGTGAGCATCCTGTCTAATAAATTTTGGTTTCTTTCTCTTTAGCTTTTGTCTAATCTCTAATAGCTCTTCTGTTCTCATTTTATCTCTTTACCTGCCTTTTCAATAATGTATATACCATCCTGGAAAACCCTTTTATCATAACCAGGCCTTCTGGTCAGTTGCTCAATAGAGGCAGCTGTTTGCCCAGTAAGCTCTTTATTCGAGCCGCTAACAACAACAATATCTCCCTCGACCTTGACATCAACACTCTCCCTGAGCTTTAACTTTCTTGGAATACGCTCTCCCATAAAATTCTTGACTATGAACTCACCATCTTTAATACCAACACTCATAGGAAAATGCCCTGAGCATATCTTTAGTTTGTACACAAAAACTTCTTGCACACCTTTAATCATATTTGATATATGCGACTTAAAAGAGCCGATGATTGTCTTCTCCCGCTTGGTTGCTTTCTTTGCAAAAATCTTAACCTTGTTGTTCTCTAAAACAATATTCACCTTTGGATTCAACAAGCGCTTCTCAACACTACCCTTAGGGCCATCAATCCTTGCTATGCCCTTCTCATAACTAATCGTAACGCCTTGTGGCAACTCCACTACCTCTTCAATTATATCAACCTTCATTTTAATAACAGTAAGCCAAAAGCCTTCCTCCCAAACCCTTTTCCTTTGCTTTGGTGTGTGTCATTATACCATCACTTGTTGAAACAACAATTATACCAAAGTCTTTTGCCATCAACAAGCGCTTCTCGAACTTCTCAAAACCATCTCTCTTAACAGCAAACCTTGGCTTTATAGCACCACACTTATTTATTTGATTAATCAAATTCACCTTTACCAAATTACCCTTATTCGTTTTCATCTCCTTAAACTCACCAACATAATGGTATTCATGCAAAATCTTCAAAACCCTTAATATAATCCTAGAGCTTGGCTTAATAGTAACCTCATCTCTACCAATCTGCTCTGCATTGTTGATGTTTGACATCAAATTTGATAATGGATCATTTAAGCTCATTTTTACCTCAATTATTTTTTACATCAACCATACTTTTTGAAGCCAATCTCTGTTGCAATCTCCCTAAAGCAATGCCTACACAAATTCAAGCCGTACTTCCCAACATGCCCCCCAACTCGCAAGCACCTTCTGCAGCGCTTTGTTGCTAAACCAACCTTTCTATCCTTTGGCTTGTTGTGCTTTAGATATCTCTTCATCTTAACAGGCTTTGCCTTTAGCTGCTTAAACACCTTTTTATAGTCACTAACAGTCATTCTGCAATCACCTCAACCTTGTACTTGTTTTCCACAAAAGAGATCACTTCCTGCTTTGATATACAATGCCCTTTTGATAAATTTGCTTTTCTCAGCCTTCTCTTCTTTATTCTAAAACCAGCCCTCTCAAATGTTACACAAACCTGCAGCCCCAATATACCCAAGTCAGGGTCATACTTCACATTAGGGATATCAATATACTCAGGTACACCAAAACTCATATTACCAAACTCATCAAAGCTTGAGCTATTAACTTTTTTATCCTTTGCAACAATTAATCTCTTCAAAACATCATCTGCTCTATTGCCTCTCAGGGTAACCTTACACCCGATTGGTAACCCAGGCCTTATGTTCCAGGTTGGAATCCTCTTCTTTGCACGAGTCTTTACTGGTTTTGAACCAGTAATCCTCTCTAACAAGATCATACCCTTATCTATCTTCTCCTGCTCATTACCAAAACACATGTTTAGGGTAATCTTCTCAATCCTCAACTCACGCATTTTATTTACCATTTTACTTTAACAACGATATAATTGGTTTCTCTTTGCCAATCACCAATGCATACTTCTTCAATGTCTCATAACTCTTACCAGAGCTTGATTTGAAAACAATTGTTTGAGGCTTTACATCCTCCACAACCCCATGATCACCAATGTGTGTACCACCCATCATAAAAATATAAGCACCCTTCTCTAGCTTAATGTGATCTTTAATATCCTGTTTTGGCATTTCTAATACAACTGTATCACCAGTCTTGAAAGCATCCTTATCAACAATCTTGTTTATACCACAACTCAAGTTTAGCTGTGTTTTGCCCCCTCTGAGTATTGTCTTGTTCATTATTCTACAGGGCTTTAGACTAGCCTCTTTTTTATCAATCTTCATAAGTACTAAAAATCCCTTATTATTCAACAACATCCTATAAACCTCTTTCAAATCTGGAATCTCTAAAACATCCATAAAACCAATAGGAAACTTCAACTCGCGCCTAATCCTTCCATCCACTAGTATCTCTTTATTTAGCAATATGTGCTTAACCTCTTTTGTTGTGCTTGCATACCCAAGCTTGTCCCTCAAAACAATATTAATAGGCATACACATCCCTTTGCTATGTGGACCAGGGCTTGGCTTTGTGATAAACTTAATACTACTCCTATTAACCTTCCATGTTTTTGGTGCATTCAACCTCTTAAGATGTGCTCTTCCCATTTTATCACTTCCTATTCAAAGTCGCAACCCTCTTCTTATCCTTTAAATCCAATTCCACTATCATCAAGTTTGAAGGGTGAATTGGCAAAAATGCCTTTGTGCCATCCTTTTTTGTGATCTCAACACCCCTCACATAAACCTTCTCTCTCTTAACATTAACCCTATCAACCTTTCCAACATGACCTTTAAACTGGCCCCTCATAATCTTAACCTTATCCTCTTTTCTAACCACAACAGCTCTCTTGTTGTGCTTTTTTCTCAACTCCCCAGACAAGTGAATACCCATAAGCTTATGTTTTATATGCAAAGGAGCATTGGCTCTATACTTGCGTTGCTTCCTTGGTTGTTTGCTACACTTCCACGTCCTTGAAAATTTCTTTTCCATTTTAAACAATAATCCTCGCAACTTTTGCAATACCTGGCCAGCGCTCACAAGCCTCTTTTGCTAATGGCCCCTTGAATAAAGTCCCTTTTGGATTACCCTTATCATCCTTGACAACAACAGCAGCATTGTCCTCAAACTTGATCCTAGTGCCATCAGCCCTTCTATACTCCTTCCTCTGTCTAACAATCACTGCCAAAACAACCTGCTTCCTCATATCAGGCTTACCCTTTCTGACAGACGCCATAACCAAATCACCAACAGCTGCTGCAGGAAACCTCCTCTTAACAGTCTTTGCCCCCATAACAGTAAATATTCTCAAAGTCTTTGCCCCAGAATTGTCACAAGTTGGAACAAAACTACCAACAGGCAATGCTCTTGGAATGCGGGCTTTTAATGCTTTCATTTTTTCTCCAACACCTCAACTATAACAAAGTTCTTTGTCTTGCTAAGAGGTCTTGACTCCACAACCCTGACCAAATCTCCACTTTTTGCATTGATACATGGAGGATTATGAACCTTAATCTTTGTTTGCCTCTTCTCATACCTCTCATATTTTTTTAGGAAATACTGTCTCTCTCTGACAACTTTTGCGGTTTTATGAGACTTTGTGCTTAAAACCTCTCCAATCAAGCTTCTTCCATGTAGCTTTGTCCTACCATGAAATGGACAAAAGTTGTCCTCGCATTTAACCTCACCCTTCTTCTCAGTAGGTTTTTCTTGCTTTGGCTTCTTTTCCTCAGCCTTTCTCTTTACTTCTGTTTTATCCTCTAAATTCTCTTCAGCCTTTTTCTTTGCCATTTGTTCACCCTAGCCTTGTTTTAATCCTCTCATCAGGCCTCTTGTCAAAATATCTCCCTTCAATCCTTACCCTCTTTTTTCCATAAGGAAACTCAAAAGCATATCTTGCCTTTACTAAACTCTTCCTTCCTTTTTTTGTTTCAAAAACAAAGGTGTGCTTTGTCTCATCAATCACCTTGCCTTCTATCTCTCTCCTATCTTTGAGGTGAATCGCTTTTATATTTCTACCGATAAGCTCACCTCTCAATATCTTCAAAACCATATCCATCTTATCTTACATCAATTGTTTCTGGTGGAAAACCCATCTGGATCAAAAACTTTTTAATGCTGTGTTTGTGATTGCCTTGCAACTCTACATTCCCTTGTTTTGCAGTGCCACCACAAGCAAACTTTGACTTGAGCTTCTTTGTCAAATCCTTTATATCTATCTCTCTCTTGTCTATCCCGTCCACAACTGTGTACACCTTTCCATACTTCTTCTTCACAACATACACCCTTATTCGTTGATTCTCCTTTGCTATTGTCTCACAAACACAAAGCTCTTTGGGTAATCCACAAGTTGAGCAAATTTCACTCATACTTTTTTATCCTCCCCTTCTTTTTTTTTCGTTTTTTGTTGTTTTAATATTAGTATTGTCTTTATCCTAGCAATGTTTCTCTTTGTCTGCCTTATCAACCCAGGGCTCTTTGGAGTTGTGCCAGTCGCTATCTGGGCATTATGCTTTATCAGCTCCATCCCAAGTTCAGAGAGTTTCTCTTTTAGCTGAGCCTCATTCATAGCCCCAAACTCCTTAACCCTTGAACTCATTTTTTCTCATCTCCATCATTCTTGGTTGAAATCTTCTTTGTTTTCTTACCTGTTTTCTCCTCTTTATCTTCTTTATTTTTTTTATCTATTTTCTTTGTTTCTTTTTTTTGCTTATTTGTTTCTATCTTAACCTTTTCCTCTGCTTTCTTCCCTTCTTCTTCCTTCTTAACATCAGAACCCTCTTTCTTCTCTCCCTCTTTAACCTCTTCAAAAACAACCTCTTTCTCATCCAAAAATCGAATATCATCAGGCAACCTTATATCAGGTGGCATTATTGTAACCTTAATCCCAACAATACCTGACTTTAGCTGAGCAATAGCATGTGTGCACCTAACACCACTTACTGCAACATCTCCACACTTCTTCAGATAACCACCATAAACACGCCAAGACCTTGCCCTTGCACTTGGCAATTTACCAGACAGGATTATCTCAACACCGAGTGCACCAGCATTCAAAACATTCTCAAGAGTCTTGTGCATTATCCCCTTGAAACGCTGTGAACCAAATCTTTCTAAGCTAAGTGCAATCATCTCTGCGACTATGCTGGAGTCAAGGTAAATATTCTCAACCTCACTCACTTCTATCTGCGGATTTTCCAAATCAAAATTTTCCTTCAAATCTCTTGTTAGATTTCTGATGTTTTGACCCTGCCTACCAACAACCAAACCAGGCCTTGAAACATGGACAATAATCTTCTCTCCAAGAGGGGTTCTCTGCAATTTTGTCTTAGAGTAGCCACTCCTTGTCAAACTATTTCTTACATAATCTTGTATCTGAAACTCCTTAATCTTCTGTGCAACTATGCCACGCTCAATCATTTTTTGCTCTCCTCTTCACTTGTTTTTTTAATTAATTTTTCAGATATCTTCTTTGGCTCTTGTTTTTCTATTTTTTCTTCTCTGTCTGATATCCTAACTTCCTTTTTTTTCTTCTCTTGAATACCCTTCTCTCCCTCACTCTTCTCTTTTTTAACTCTTTTTTCTATTTCCCTCTCCTCTAAAACAACCTCAACATGACTACGCTTCATCTTTCTTCTACTCTTTCTCCCATAATGCCAAGGCCTTGATGCCAAGTGAGCACAAATATGTTTGATGTAAAGATTTGAAACACCCATCCCTTTGTACTGAGCATTTGCACTTGCACTCTTCAAAACCTTAATTATCTCCTTACAAGTCTTTTCTGGGTATCTGCCAGGACCAATCCCTTTTCTATGAGCCAAATCACGCTTGTATTTTTTGTATGGAATCGCATGCTTCTTGTCTAGCACCTGCTCCAGAATATGAATAGCATCCTCAACCCTTTTACCCCGAATATAATTGCAAATCTCAACACAATGCTTTGTAGATATAGGCAAAGCCAACCCAACTGCTTTGGCATTCTTCTCCTTCTCTGTTTTTGTTGCATACCTATACATATCCTTACCTCACACTAATACTAGCACTTGATTTAGTTGCACCAATTCCAGGTGCATGGTGCTCAACCCTCTTTCTTGTCAATGCAAACTCCCCGAGGTAATGACCAATCATCTCTGGCTCAATACCAATTGTAATAAAATCATTCCCCTTATGGACTCTTATTGTTCTTCCTACCATGTTTGGCAAAATAATCATATCCCTACAATGGGTCTTGACTGGTTTATCCTTTTTACTCTCCAACTTTTTCAAAAACCTTTTCTGCTCCTCTGTAAAACCCCTATTTATTGTTCTACGCTGTCTGGCTGGAAGCAGATCTGCCAATTCCTTTAAGCTCATTGACTTTAAATCTTCTAGTGTTTTTCCACGATAGGTAAATTCTTTTTTAGCCATTTTTATGACCTCTTCTTCCTACCTGTCCTTCTAGGACTCAACATTCCAACCTTTCTACCAGGTGGTGCAAACCTTGGAGCAATTGTTGGGCGACCTTTGCGAGAGCTTCTTGAGCCACCAAATGGATGATCAACAGCGTTCATTGATTGAGCAGTAACCTTTGGATAAAATTTGTTTCTGGCTTTCATTGCATGATGCCTCTTACCAGCCTTATAAAATGGTTTCTCTTTTCTACCAGATCCTGCAACAACACCAATGCAAGCCCTGCAATCTGGATCAAAATCCTTCTGCTTCTTAGAAGGCAACTCAACAAAAATCTTGCCCTTCATCTTTGAAACAACTCTGGCAGAAGTCCCGGAGCTTCTCACAAACTTGCCACCATCACCAGGTTGACTCTCAATATTGTAAACAGCAGTACCCATTGGTATGCTCTTTAAAGGTAAGATATTACCCACACTCAACTTTGCCTCTTCCCCAGCAGAGATTCTATCCCCAACCTTTATTCCTTCTGGTGCAATCATCAAAACCTTATCCTTATTATCCTCAAAAAAAACCTCAACCACAGGGCTACTATGACCAGGGCAGTGCAAAATATCTTTCACAGTACCATTGACAACCCCTATATCAGACCTCATCTTTACGTGCTTGGCCTTGCCCCTATACCTATGGCTAGGTGCCTTGAAAGCAAAGCTTCCCTTTCCCCTTCTTTGTTGAATTAAGTTTTTACCCATTTTCTTTATTACATCAAACCAAGTTGCGTAGCAACATCAATTGCAGGTGTTTCAGGGCTAAGCTTAACATAAGCCCTCTTCTTACCATCAGGTCCTATATAGGTATTAACCTTCACAACCTTTACCTTGAATAACTTCTCCACTGCACCCTTTATATCATGCTTGTTTGCCTTTCTATCTACCATGAATATTAGCTTATTCTCAGCCTCCATCAACCTAATTGACTTCTCACTTGATACAGGATATTTAACAACATTGTTAGCTTCCATTTTAAACAAACAGCTTTTCTTTCTCCATAACATCAATTGCTGCCTCGCTCCAAAGAGTAAGCCTCCCTGGAACAGCACCAGGTGCAAGCAGCTCAACATTAATGTGCTTAACATCAACAACCTCTAACCCTTGTATGTTCTTGGCTGCTTTTTTCAAATTACACTCCTTTGAAACAATTATCAGAGGACCCTTCTTGCTCTTGTACTTTCTACCTCGAATTTTTCCTCGTCCTGCCCTCACCTTTTTCTCTTTAACTCTCTCAAGCTCATTTTGCAAACCAATAACCTTAAGAGCATCCCTAACACTCTTTGTCTTATCCAGTCCCTCAAACTTTTGTGAAATCAAGAATGGAAAATCTTTTGGGATAGCATGCTTGCTCTTTACCAAATCAATATTCATTGTCGCAGCAATCGCGCACCTAATAGCCTTTCTGCGCTCCTTCTTATTTATCTTCTCTCCCCACTTTTTTTCAATCTTGGGCGGGTGAGCCCTTCTACCACCGACAGTAAAAGGAACAAAAGCGCCAGTCCATGTCATTCTTGTACCGCGCCTTGCCATTATCTTTCTTGGTGTTCTTGAAATTCCTAGACCATAACTCCCTCTATAATCTCGCCTTCTCTTTGAGATTCTAACTGAATGCCTCTTGCCAGCCTCTGGGCTAGAGCCATAAGGCTGCCTCTTGTGGCTTTGTAAAGCAAACAATGCTCGCTTAATTAAATCTAGCCTTATCTCTTCCTCAAACTGCTTTGGCAATTTCTTTTTGCCAATTTGCTTGTTTGTTGAATCAATTATCTTGACTTCCATCTCACCTATGCCTCTGCTTTGACTCTAAGCTCACATAGCTTATTTCTGGGGGCTGATCAAAAATCTTCTTGCTTGGTCTTGTTGCCTTATTGAACCTAATCACCCTCTTCTTTGGACCAATAATACTCCCTTTAACCAAAACATAAGGGTTTTTTATAACACCATAATTTACAAACCCGCCATTTTGATTAATATCCCCTACCTTTTCACCAATCATAACTATCCACTTATTATGTTCTGTTCTCATGTGGAAACCCATCTTGCCTGGCTGAGGAACAGTGAACAAAACATGAGCAGGATGCCATGGCCCCAAAGTTGCTATACCCCTCTTGGCCTTTTCTGTTTTCCTTCCTCTAACAAATGTGCCAAAACGCTTTGTTGTGCCTTGAAAACCCTTGCCCTTGCTCACACCATGAATGTCAATCTGCTCACCTGCTTTGAAAACATCTTTGATTGTTATCTCTTTTCCAATAAACTGCTTAACAAAATCATACTTCTCCTTGACGCTATCACCACCAATTGCCATCTCAAAAACATCTGGCTTTTTCTTGCCAATACCACTGAGCTTTGGTTGAGTATAAACAACAGCCTTCAAATCATCAAACTCCTCAAACCTTTTCTCAATTGCTTGCAAATCCTGCTTTGACTTTTTTGGCAGTTTCAGCTTTCTGCCAAGCTCTTTATCAACCTTAAGCAAAATTTCAGAAGCAGCATTTAACCCCTTTTGTGTTTTTTTGTAAAATCTTAAAGAAAAAATTTTGATGGCCGGACACTCAATAACAGTCACTGGCATAAAAATATCCTCACCCTTTGTCATTGAGTTAGGCATATTGTCTTTGACAATCAGATGAGTCATGCCAACTTTATAACCAGCAAACCCTAAGAAGCCTTTGCCTTTAACCCAAGATCTAACTCTAGCATAAACTCTCTTGGCCCTTTTCCTAGGCCAAAACTGCATACTTCCCCTTCTTGGCTTTCTTGTTGTTGCCATTTCTTGACTAGGTTTATCACCTGTTTAGAGGGCTTATAGTAGCTATAACAACCCTCATAGCTCAAAACAGCCTTTTGTGGGCACCCTTTGTTTAGAAAATTGCCTTAACCACACACATTAAAAGGTACCTTTTCAGGCTCTTTAGCATTAAGACACTATTGCGTCTTATAGGTTTAACTCTAAACACCCCGAACCATATATGGGGTTAAGGACATATTTATAAATCTATCGAAAAAAATTAGTATATTATTCATATTTCAGAATTTTAAAATAAACTTAGCGAGTTTGCCATTAATATATCTAATCTTATTATCAATAAAATACTTAGCGAGTTGCCAGTGCCTAAATACATGAGAGGCAACTCGTGGTGATTTTATTCCTATTTACTCAAGGAAATAAGGAACATCAGATAATAACACGCTTGATTGGAGCATGAGGAGTATCACTCGTGAATTTTATTAAAATCCACCAAATCTAGCATAAATTTCAGTAATTACAGATGCTTCTAATTCACGTAAATCTGAATCATGAATACTACACTCAGTCTCCTCAGCCTCATTATTAAGACCTTTTATTTCTATGAAACCTGTTATATCTTCAAGCAAATAACAAGCTTTATAGACAGGTCCCAGAGGACTCTTTACCCCTTTCTTATACATTTTTACTACTTCTACCACTTCTCTCTCTAGTTCTGCATCAGCTGGCATATTATTAAACGAAAGTTCTATTGGTAATTGGCTTGATCTGTACCTTTTTGTTACTACAATTTTAATCCCACCACTTTTTGCAAGCCAAACTTTATCAAACCAACTTCCATCATGGTAGCCTTCTATTCCAATCTCACATCTAAACTTAAGCCCAAGTTCACTAGCTCCTTTTATTGCTATATTAGCTAAACTTTCATCTGAACTCATATTAATTCCCCCCTCAATTTTGGATATAATTTGGTTATAATACCCTTTTCCATTATAAACTTTTCTATATTAACCATTCCAAAGTACTAATAAACATTTATAATACTTCTTGATTGGCACTATATATAATGTATGATATTATAATTGGCAGGAATGAGACAGACAAGGAAAAATATGGCACTAAAGGCACTATTTTGATTGGCAAGCACTATGTCAAGATGGGCCAAACCACCTCGCTTAGTAACCCAATTCTCTTAGATGTTGCAAGCTCTCATGTTGTATTTGTATGTGGTAAAAGAGGCTCTGGAAAGAGCTATACAATGGGCACAATAGCAGAAGGCATGGTAGCCTTGCCACCAGAAATAGCAAAAAACCTAAGCATAATCATGCTAGACACAATGGGCATATACTGGACAATGAAGTATCCAAACCAACAAGATAGAGAGCTTCTAAAAGAATGGGACATGGAACCAAAAGGTCTAAATGTGCAAATCTACACACCACATGGATACTTCCAAGAATTCAAAGACAAAGGAATTCCAACTGATTTCCCATTCTCAATAAAGCCAACAGAGCTTGATCCAGAAGACTGGTGTATGGCATTTGGCCTGGATATGAATGAACCTGTTGGTGTTCTAATTTCAAGAATAATTGTAGACCTAAGAGAATTGGATAAGGAGTATACAATTGAAGAGATAATAAAAAGAATACGAGCTGACCAAGATGCTGACAAAAATTTGAAGTATGCTGCTATTAACAGATTCAAAACAGCCCAGAGCTGGGGTCTTTTTAGTGAAAAAGGCACTGCAATAAAAGAGCTGATAAACCCAGGCAACATAACAATACTTGATGTTAGCTGCTACGCAACAACATCTGGCAGCAACTACATTCGAGCTTTGGTTATTGGCCTTGTTGCAGAAAAGCTCTTCATAGAGAGAATGGTTGCAAGAAGAACAGAAGAGTATGAGGCAGTGCACCAAGCAACAAGCCCTTTTGAGGAAGCAGCTGAAGAATCAAAGCTACCTCTTTTGTGGTTGGTAGTAGACGAGGCTCATGAGTTCCTCCCTAAAGATGGCTCAACAATAGCCTCAGAACCATTAATAACAATACTCAGAGAAGGTAGGCAGCCTGGTATTAGCCTAATCCTCGCATCCCAACAACCAGGCAAGATCCATACAGATGTTATGACCCAATCAGACACAGTAATTGCTCACCACATAACCGCTAAGCTAGATGTTGAAGCACTCGGACTATTAATGCAAAGCTACATGAGGGAAAGCCTTGACAAATACCTCAATGAACTCCCACGAGTAAAAGGAGCAGCAATAATCTTTGATGACACAAATGAACGACTCTACCCAATCAGGATTAGACCAAGACTCACATGGCATGGTGGTGGAGCACCTTTTGCAATACACGAGAAAAAAGACATACTTGAAACAATTTAAAATAGAATTATTTATATAGACAACAAGATTTGTTAAACCCATAAAATTATTTATGCTAAAAAACGGCAAAGCCGTTTTTGGCATGCTCAAAAATGCAAAGCATTTTTGACATAAAAAAGGATGAGTGATTCTTATGACAAAAAAGGGAACTGATAAAAATAAAAAGCCTGACAAAGGCATAGAAAAAAAGGCAGGCAAGCTCGATTTAAAGCAATTTGAAGAGCTCGGCTTGGGAATGCCTGTTGATATACAAGAAAAGCTCAAAACATTAAAATCAAAACTTGACAAATTCCAAAGCCAAGTATTAAAAAAGTTTGACAAATATATAATTGGAATAGCATTAATACCACCTCCTCCAACACCAAAATTCCCTGCAATGGGTTATCCACCTGATACAAAATTACCACCTCAGTTACCAACTCTAGGACCGCAACCAACTTTAAAAGCACAACTCAAGCAACCAGAAAAAAACAAGGTTGATGAAAAAGACCTGATTGATATTCTGATTTTAGTAGATGATACAGACTCCACGCGCATGTCAAAGTTTGAGCTAAAGGCAAGGCTAAGCCTAATAATACAAAGCATGGCTAAAGAGATTGACAAGAACATATTACCCCAAACAATTGTATTGTCTGAACTATGGCAAGCCTGCTTTGATGCAAAGTACGAGATTCTCAAAACAATAGCACTCTCTGCTCCACTCTACGACTCAGGAATGTTGGCAGCAATAAAAATAGCAGAAATCCACAAAACAATGGTGCTAAAAAAGTTTGAAAGATACATAGTTAGTTATGTGCTTGCTGGCTCACTCATACAAGGCAAAGCAACGCAAAAATCAGATGTTGATGTCTTCATTGTTATAGACGACACAGATGTAAAAAAGATGACACGAGCTGAGCTAAAAGACAAACTAAGAGCAATAATAATAGGCATGGGAATAGAGGCAGGAGAAATAACAGGCATAAGAAACAAACTAAACATACAAGTTTACATTCTAACAGACTTCTGGGATAACCTCAAAGAAGCAAACCCCATAATATTCACCTTGCTTAGAGATGGAGTGCCATTCTATGACCGAGGCATGTTCATGCCATGGAAGCAGCTATTAAAAATGGGCAAAATAAAACCAAGCCAAGAAGCAATTGACCTATTCATGAGCACAGGAGACCAGATGCTTGAGAGGGTAACCTTCAAAATTAGCACTCTTGGCATGGAAGACATCTACTATGCAATCCTAACCCCAAGCCAAGCAGCATTAATGCTCTATGGGGTATCGCCACCAGCACCATCTGAAACCTCAGATCTTATGAGAGACATCTTTGTGAAAAAAGAGAAAATTTTAGAGGAGGAATACATAAAAATACTAGAAAAAAACATAAAATTAAGGAAGGATATTGAACATGGTGAAAAAAAAGAAATAACAGGCAAAGATGTTGATGAGCTTCTGACCAATGCGCAGAAATACCTCAAAAGAATAAAAGAGCTCTTTACCCAAATAGAAAAAACAAAGGAACAGGAAGACATGCTCAAAATCTATGACACAACAGTAACTCTAATTAGAGACACTCTAAAGCTAGAAGGCAAAGAAAAGGTTGATGACCTTGAGATTGTAAAAATATTTGAGGATGAGATGATATCCCAAGGAAAGATTCCTGCAAAGTTCCTCAGAATACTAAACTCAATAATAAAGGCAAAAAAAGACTATGACGCAAAAAAGCTAACCAAAACAGAGGTGGAAAAAGTAAAAAAAGAATCCCGCGAATTCATCAAATTCATGGTTGAGTACATCCAACGCAAACGAGGCAGGGAATTGGAAAAAACAAAGATAAGAGTCAAGCACGGCAACCGCTATGGAGAGGTAATCTTATTAGGAGACACAGCCTACATAATCCATGACATCGACCATGAGGAAAAAGAGCTAAGCAAAGCTCCAATTAATGAAGATGGCAGCCTAGGCACAACACAAAAAGCCACCTTAGAAGAGCTTGAGAAAGCGCTGACAAAGGTTGAGATCCCATCAAAAGTGTTCATCAAAGAGCCAATATTTGAAAACCTCAAAGGAATCTTTGGCAAGGATGTTGAGATTCTTGTTAATTACTAAAAACTCAATACTTAACTATAACCAGAAAAATATATTCTCTTCAATAGAAAAATATTAAAAGAGGTAAATATTTGTCTTAAAATAGATATATCTGAGGGGTGTTTTTAATCAAAACAGGCTACAAAGTATCTGATGCTATGACCCACAAACCAATATCTGTGGGGCCAGATATAACAATAGCTGAATGTTCTAAAGTGATGCTTAAAAACCATGTTGGAAGCTTGCTTATAATGACACAAGGGAAACTTCAGGGTATGATAACAGAGCAAGATATTGTTAGAAAGGTTATTGCAATTGGCCTAGACCCGCACAAGACAAAGGTAAAAGATGCTATGATTACAAAGCTAATAACAATTGACCCAGACTCTGATATATATGAAGCTCTTGTTATAATGAGGAACAGCAATATAAGACATTTACCAGTTTTGCACAAAAAAGAGATGGTAGGCTACCTAACACTAAAAGACATTCTAAAAATAGAGCCACAGCTATTTGAACTTATGGTTGAGAGGTTTGAGCTAAGAGAAGAAGATCACAAGCCAATCTTTGGAGAGGAATCTATTCCAGAAGGAATTTGTGAGATATGTGGGGAATACTCAGAAAAGCTATATAATATTGATGGCCTTATGTACTGTGACTCCTGCAAACCAGAAAAGTAGAAACAGATTATGTAAATTTCTTCCTTAATCAAAAATCACACTTACAAATCCGAAAACTTTATAAAGTGATTTCTATAGGGTTTAGTTTATGTCAAAAGAGGTTAAACTATTCTTTGATCCAAAAGATGAGGGTATGTACAACTTCTTCTCCCACAAAAAGGATTTTCTAAAATACAAAGGAGTCTTTGACTTTGATGCCTTGTATAAATTAATGGCAAAATGGTTCATGGACAGAAAATATGACTTCTATGAGCAGCTCTACAAGGAAAAGCCACCAGAGCTTGAGATAGAGTGGATTGCAAAGAGAAAGGTTGATGAGTTTTACCAATACAAGATAAGGCTATACTTCCACCTCTTTGATGTTAAAACAGTAGAAGCCATAAAAGAGGGAGTGAAAAAAAAGTTAACATCCTGCCGTATGATAATAGAGTTTGACCCATCTGTTATAGTTGACTGGCAGGGCAGATGGAGCGAAAACAAATTCACAGATAAGCTACTTGGCTTTTACATAAGAAATGTTATAAAGAGAGAGCTTCAACTAAAGTACGGAGACCCGTTATGGTATATAACATACCGCCTTCACAACATTGTAAAAGAGTTCCTTGAGATGGAAACAAGAGGTAGTGCCTATGGTTGAGATAAAGATTGTTGTTGACACTCTGCAGCTAAGCTACGATGGCCTATTGAATGTGAACGAGTTGTACATGCTAGTAGACAAATTCTTCAGAGACCACTTGTATGATAAAAGAGAAGCACAAAACATGGAAAAGGTAGAACCAAAAGGCAAATACATTGAGCTAGAACTCATACCATACAGAAAAATGACAGACTATGTCAAGTTTGTTATCAGAATCCGCATCCATATGTTTAATGTAACAGATGTGGAAATAGAAAAAGACGGCCAAAAAGTCAAACTACAAAAAGCAAAGATAAACATGGTGTTTGATGGCTTCTTAGAAACAGACTATGAAGGCAGGTGGGAAGGCAAGCCAGAATATGTTTTCCTAAGAACAGTCTTTGACAAATTCGTATACAAGATTTACACAGAGAAGTTTGAGAAACAATTAGAAGAGGATGTACATAACCTCCACACCCAGATAAAGTCATTCTTGAACTTGTATAGATATTGATTTGATCTTTATTTTTAGAAAGAGAGTTATCCTCAATGAAGTTTCATAATGTATTTACATATCACGTATAAACTTAAAATAAGTACATCCCACAAATTCAAACCTAACTCTTTTTTGATAATCCTTCAGAACTTTTTCTGCCAGATCAATTGCTATTCCTGAAGAAGGCTTACGAATTATTACTTCTGGTAGTCCAATTTCACTATCAAATAGTTTTCTTAGTGAAGTTTCTAAACTAGCACTAGATTCTGATGATAAGGAAACCATAGCATAACAAGGAAGTGAAAAATAAAACAAACCACTATTAACTGAGACCCCCTCTTCGACACAATCTTTTGCTGAATCTCTATATTTAGGTAATTCTTTTTCGATTAGATAATCAAGATCAACATTTGATAATGGATATCCAACAGCAAGTCTGAATTTTGCTTTTCGTTTCCTAAACATAGGTATCTCCTAATTAACTTACAGATTTAAAACAAAGAAAAAAACAAAAACCTACTTAACAATAACCCCCTTTATCTCTGGTGCTCTGTTAACGTTCTCAACAATTACCTTCACAACCTGGCTCTCCTCCATTAATCCATCTGATACAGTAACAGTAACCTTGTATTCTCCAGCATCATCATACCCTGTTTTTTTAGTGTCTGATGTCATCCAACCAGAGAATGTTACTGAAACCTGATCACCATCTGGGTCAGAAACATTAGCTTCTATAACAACCGTCTCTCCCTCTTTAACTGTAATCTCTGTTGGCACCTTCAAAACAGGAGGTCTATCACCAGGTAAAACCTCAACATTTAACGTGATACTATCAGACGCAACACCATCTGTAACACTAACCTTCACATTGTAAGTACCTCTCTCTCCAAATTTTGTTTTCCATGTTCCATCACTTGAAAAAGGCTCACCATAACTCCATGTTAGCTTATCACCATCAGGATCAGTTGCCTTTAGACCAAGAACAACACTCTGGCCCTCAACAACCCTTATAGCCCCACTTGGAGCAATTATCTTTGGTGCCCTGTTAACCTTATTAACAATTATCAGCAGCTTTTTTGTTGACGAAAGCTTCCCATCACTCACAGTAACATCAACAGGATACTGACCAGCATCTCCATACTTTGTTTGCCACTCACCTTTCTCGTTCAGAGGTTTACTAAATGTATAAGTCAGTGGATCACCATCAGGATCAGTTGCCTCAAGATCAAGCTTTACAAGCTCGCCCTCATTCACATTTATCTTTGCAAGGTACTTTTCCTCAACTACACTTGTAGGAACTGTTGGTAATGTCTCTTTTATTATACCCTCAATACCTATAGGTGTTTCAGGAACCTCTACAGTTTCACCAGTAGGCTCTTTTGCACACCCAACAATGAACATAGCTAGAACCAACATCAACAATACAAACCCTCTTTTCATCATAAATACCACCTCATTTCATAGTAAAAAAATTTCTTTATCATTTTTAAATAACTACCCATATATATATTTTTTGCTTGTAACCCCCCAAAACCTTTAAAAAACCCACACATTACTTAAAGACCTATGATAATCACAATATCCAGCTTGCCTGGCTCTGGCAAAAGCACAATTACAAAACTTGTTGCCAAAAAACTAGATTATAAGCATTATTCTACTGGCGATTTTCAAAGAGAGCTTGCAAAAGAGCACGGCCTAACAATAACACAATGGGGAGAGCTAGAAGCTAAAGATAAAAAATATGATATGATGGTTGATAAAAGAACAGAGCAAATAGCAAAAACAATAGATAATGCAGTGTTTGACTCATGGCTAGCACCGCACTTTGTCCCAAAACATGCCATTAAAATATTCTTAGAATGTGATGAACAAGTTAGGGCAAAGAGAAGACTCCCTCAAAAAAGGGAAACAGAGCAATTCTCAACAATAGAAGAAGCAATTAAAGACATGAGAAAAAGAGTGGAATGCAATCGCAAAAGATGGATAAAATACTACAACTATGACTTCTTGGATATGAGTAATTACGACCTTGTTATAGACACAACCAACCTAACACCAGAGCAGATTGTTGATAAAATCCTTAAATTTGTAGAAAATGTTGAAAAGAAAAAAAGTAAAAATTAAAGACCTCGAAATAGAATATTTCTCAGGAGGAAAAGGCCCAAACCTTGTTTTTATCCACGGCCTTTGTTTAAACCCAAGAAATTACATGACAGCACTTGAACTATTATCCAATCACTTCACAGTCTACGCACCCTCTGTGCCTGGACACAGCAATTCTGATATGCCAGATGATACAAGCGTTGAAAACATTTCAGAAATTTTGTATGAATTCATCAAAAAACTCAAAATAAGAAATATCACTCTTGTTGGCACTTCTATGGGTGGCTTGCTATCAATATACATTGCATCAAACCATAAAAAACTTGTAAAAAAGCTTGTTCCAGTCAACACTGCTGGCATTGTTATAAAAAAACCACTCCTTGTGGTTTTAATACTACTCTTATTTGATATAATAAAAGAAATAAACTCAATAAAAAAAATAAGGCAACTTTTATTTGATTCTGTGATATGGTTAAAATCAATTGTAATCAATGTTCTTAATTTAAACTCATGGGCTTTTGTTAGGGAACTTGTCCACTCCGATCACACAAACACAATAAAGAATGTGAAAACTCCAACACTCATATTATGGGCAAAAGGGGATATAGTACTCACTACCAACCATGCAAGGATGATACAAAAACTAATAAAAAATTCAAAATTAGTATTAATAAATAATCACAGCCACCACTGGGTTGGTCTAAACCAAGAGCTATTTTATGAAACATTTATTAAAAATATATTATAATTAATATTTAGCGGTGCTTATCTATTAACACCATCCAGCGGGTGTGCTTTCTTTTGTCTCTTGATTCTTAAGGGAGACAGAGACAGAAACACCACGAGTTTGTATATAACATGGTTGTGAACAAACAAACTCGCTAGATTTAATATTAAACATAAAAACCATTAAAAGACCTATAAACAATACAACATTCCAAAAAGCTTATTAATCTTCTAGGATTTGTTCAAAAAAGTGAAATGACAAATATAAAAAAACACGATTTTGTGGAAATTGAATATACAGGAAAGCTTGCAGAAGAGGGCATAATCTTTGACACAACCAATGAAGAGATTGCCAAGAAAAACAACATACACCAAGAAGGGGTGAAGTATATCCCAGTAACAATCTGCATTGGAGAAAAACAGATATTGCAAGGCCTAGACTCAAATCTTGAAGGCAAAGATGTTGGAAACACATACACAATAAAACTAACACCAGAAGAGGGATTTGGCAAAAAGAACGCAAAACTTCTAAAACTGGTCCCATCAGCAATCTTCAAAAAACAGAAAATAAACCCAGTACAAGGCTTGCAAGTAAACATAGATGGCATAGTAGGAACAATAAGAAACGTAGCCGGTGGAAGAATTATAGTTGACTTCAACCATCCTTTATCAGGCCGCACTCTGATATATGAAGTGAAAATAAATAGGATAATTAAAAACAATGATGAGAAAATAAGCTCTTTAATCAAGCTCCTACTAAACCAAGAGCCAAAAGTGACAATAAAAGAAGACACAGCAGAAATAGAACTAGAAAATGAACTACCTTCAGAAATCCAACAAGAGCTAGAAAAAAAAATAATTGAACTTATAGGAATAAAGAAAGTGGTTTTCAAATCAATAAAACCAGAGCAAAAGCCTCAATAGATAGATTTATATATTAGTATATATGATTAAACTATTAAATAGGGGTTAATCTAAGAGGTGTTGAAGTTGGCAACCATCATTGAGAAATATGACAGTCCTGATGAAAATGTTTCTATACAGCAGCCTTCAAAAGGCAATATTTTGGATGCTGAGCTAGAGGAATTGCTAAGCACCCATCGTGCCCACATCAAGGTAGTCGGAGCTGGTGGTGGTGGTGGCAACACAATAACAAGAATAAGCGAGGTAGGTGTGGCAGGATCAGAAACAATCGCTGTTAACACAGATGCTCAAGATTTGCTATACGCAACAGCAGATAGAAAAGTGCTTATAGGCCGAGAACTAACAGGTGGCCTTGGAGCAGGCTCAAACCCAAAGGTAGGTGAAGAGGCAGCCAAGGAATCAGAATCTGCTCTGAAAGAAGCATTAAAAGGAGCTGACATGGTATTCATAACATGCGGCCTAGGTGGAGGAACAGGAACAGGCTCTGCACCAGTTATAGCTGATCTTGCAAAAAAACTAGGTGCACTAACAGTAGGCGTGGTTACACTACCATTCTCAATGGAAGGCCATCGCAGATATGAAAACGCAATCATGGGCCTAGAAAAGTTAGAGGCAATTGTTGACACTCTAATTGTTATACCAAATGACAAGCTACTTGATCTAGCACCAGACTTGCCATTGCACACAGCATTCAAAGTTGCTGATGAAATACTAACCAATGCAGTAAAGGGCATTGCAGAGCTTGTAACAAAAGCTGGTTTGGTAAACCTAGACTTTGCTGACATAAGAACTGTTATGAAAGGAGGAGGAGTGGCATTAATAGGAATAGGAGAATCTGACACTGAAAACAGGGCAGTTGAAGCAGTTGAAAAAGCCATAAACAACCCATTGTTGGATGTTGACGTATCAGGCGCAGACGGTGCTTTGATAAACGTCTCAGGCGGCCCTGACATGACACTAGATGAAGCAAGAAGGGTTGTGGAAGTAGTTTCAGAAAAACTAGATGAAGATGCCAGAATAATATGGGGAGCACAAATCTATGAGGATCTTACAAAAACAATAAGAGCAATGCTCATAATAACAGGGGTAAAAAGCCCACAAATACTTGGCCCTGGACACAAGAAAAAGATAGGTAAGAGAAAAAAGGAAATTGAATCAGAGTTGGGCATAGAGTTCGTTGACTAAAATGGTAAACTTCAATTCTATTATTGTAAACATTAAAACCTTTGCAAGAGAATGCATAAGAGTACTCAAAGTTACAAAAAAGCCAACCAACGAGGAATTCAAAACAGTAGTCAAGGTTGCTGGTGCAGGCATGATTCTAATAGGTTTTATTGGCTTTGTCTTACAAATAGTAAACTACATTATAACATTTGGGTAAAATGGCAGAAGAAAAAAATGTTCACATATATGCTTTGAGAACAACAGCTAATAGAGAAGATCAGGTAATGGATTTTGTAACAAGCAATGCTAAGAAAAAGAACCTTGAGGTCTATTCCGTAATAAGACCACACGGAATGAGAGGCTATATTTTCCTAGAAGCAGAATCAAGGACTGATGCAGAGCAATCTGCTTTCAAAGTTCCTTATGCTCGTGGAATTCTACCAAATGAGATAGCATATCCAGAGATTGAACACATGCTAGAACCATCTAAAAAAGTAGAACTGAACATAAGGAAGAATGACATAGCAGAAATAATATCAGGCCCATTCAAGAGAGAGAAGTGCAAGATAACAAGAATAGACAAAACAAAAGAGGAAGTTGTTGTTGAGCTATTAGAAGCAGCAGTACCAATCCCAATAACCCTCAAGATAGATGCAGTCAAAGTCATAAGAAGAGACACAGAAGATGGTGAAGAAAAACTAGAGGAATAGTTCTAAACACACTAAAAACATTTATAAATTTACAAGAATAAGCTACAACTATGCAACTCAAACACATCAAATCAAAACTCCCTAATCCAGTTTATGATATTCTAAGCAAAGATATTGATGAACTAAGACCAGCACAAGAAAAGGCAATAAAAAAAGGCTTGTTTGAAGGCAGAAATCTATTGGTATGCACACCAACTGCTTCTGGCAAAACTTTAATAGCAGAGTTTGCTGCCCTTAAATCAATAATAGAAGAAAATGGCAAGGTTGTCTACATTGTTCCACTAAGGGCATTGGCAAATGAGAAATACAAGGAATTCACAAACAGATATGGAAAGCTAATCAAGATTGCACTATCAATTGGTGATTTAGACTCAGCAGACCCTTATTTAATAGATTATGATTTTATTATAACAACAAGCGAAAAGCTAGACTCATTAACAAGACACCATGCACCTTGGCTAAAACTCATCAAGGTTGTTGTAATAGATGAAATACACTTGATGAATGACCCAGGCAGAGGACCAACACTAGAAATACTAATAACAATCTTAAGAGAAATTTTACCAAAAGCCCAGTTCTTAGGCCTAAGCGCAACAATAGGCAACCCAAAAGAGCTTGCTAAGTGGCTTGCAGCAGAAACAGTGATAGACAAATGGCGACCAGTAAAACTGCATGAAGGAATTTATTTTGATGGAGAAATAGAATTTAAAAAATAGTTTTTCTTTGTAACTCAAATTGAATTATATAATCAAAATTATTAAACTTAGCGAGTTTGTTTGTTCACAACCATGTTATATACAAACTCGTGGTGCTTCAGCTTCTATCTATACGGGGAATTAAGAAGCAACTTTAAGCACACCCACTGGATGCTGTGAGTAGATGAACACTGATAAATATTATTTTAAAAATTATTATTAACTAAGAAATATAAAAAAGAAACAAAAAATCAACGCATTGCTGATAATTGCTGCAACTGTTCCAAAGCCTCTGGAGAAGATAGTCCCGATGCCACCAGCAATCCAATTATTGCTGCTAAGAATATCAACAACAACACCAAAATTACAACTATTGGAACCACAACAACCACCACTGCCTGCCATGTCTTGAGCTTGTGCACATTCTTGACAATAAAAACAGACATCACTAGATACCATATCTCTACTAGCCAAAGTATCATTGGTCCAACAACAGGAATAACACCAAGCCAATACGCTACAATACCAACTGATTGTGCCCTATATTGCTCAACAAACCCTGCTTTACCCCCTAATACTTTTGCAATAATCCACCAAATGCCAACAATAATAAAAGTCCAGATTAAATATCCAATTGCCATGCCCAGAATACCCTTGAAATTTAGCGTGCCAATAGAAGTTGCCAAGCCAGCAATAGCAACAAAAATCAAACCCCACAGAGTTGCATCCTTATCCTTAGCAACCTTTATTATTTCCTTTGGGTTTAGCTTAACAATCTCTACAGCAGAACTAAAATACTTCTTAAAATCCTTTAAATTCATCTAAACACCTCCTTTATTTAATAGGTTTGGATAACTCATATAAATATATTATAAAAAGGTTTCTGTTTGAGATCTTTAAGAGAACTACTCCTCCAAAATTTATATCTATTTAAAAGTAGTATCTAAAACACAAGATTTAAAAAGTTTGATGTCATTTCTGAAAGATGTAAAATGTCAAACTTAGATACCCTAATACATTGCACATACCCACATCTTTTTGATATTAGTCCTAAAGTCCTTGTCGGTGGGCCAACAGCTAATATGGAAGAGCAACTTACAGCTAAAGTTATGGATGACATTACTTTTGCAACAATTGAAATCCCAGCATTGTATAGAGCTATAAATCACACCAGGACAGTAACAGGAGCAGCAACACTCCTGAGATCATTGATACAACCACTAACCTCCCTTGAGCTAATCCATGCAAAACAAGATTCTGTTAGAGAATTAGAAGAGGATGTAGAACTAGCTTACAAACTTGCTGAGTATGTTAATTCGCTTGTTGAAAAAGAGGAAGACATGTACCAATATTTTTTTGCTAGATTGGACAAATGGACTCAGTACTCTGTTTATCGTGCTGCATCTGTGTTTTTCGAAAGACTAGTAAGTGGCATCGAGCATGTTCCAATACCAAAAACACCATACCTCGAGACTTTGATCCAAGATATTAGGAGTATTGATGGAACCAGAGGAATTGAATTAATCCAAGGTCCTGTATACTCAACATTTGGTGGTTTGAAACCAAGAAGTGAAATGCGATTTTTCACTCCAGGAGTTAAATTTACTCCACGTTCAGTAAAACCAATATTATTGGTTGCTCCATGGCTGATACCAGTTTTGACAGTAATGAATGGTAATTCAGAAATGACGTTCTTTTCTTTTATGTTTCCACTATTTGGGGCAATGAGTATGATGATGACATCCGATATTGACCTAGCCATTTTCATTAGACCCCTCAAAGATATTTATGTGGTGGATAGCAATATTAGAAAAGGCATTGATGCAATAGGTAAAATTGACGAGCTCCTGTCATTCCATGAATATGCAAAGGCTATGAACGGAGAAGTTGTAATGTCTGTTGTTACAGAAGCTAGTCAACATTATTTTGTTGCTAAAGGGGTTAGAAATCCCATTATATTAAACATAGATTCTTATTGTGTTCCAAATGATGTAAATCTACAAGGACAAAAACTCACTTTTATTACAGGTCCAAATGATGGTGGTAAAACCACTTATTGTAAAACAATTGCCCAATTACAAGTTATGGCTCAAATTGGTTGCTATGTTCCAGCTGAACAAGCTGAGATAAGTATTGCAGACAGAATTCTTTATCAAGAGCCAGAGTTCGGCTCTCTTGAAGGTGCTAGAGGAGGGCTTAAAGCACAGTTAAGAAGAGCAAGAAAAATATTCTTTCATTCTACTCCAGCTAGTCTTGTTGTGCTAGATGACATACTTAGAGGAGCAACCACTCACAAAGAAGCACTTGAAAAAACATCCGAGATTTTAGATGGATTTCATACAATAGGAAATAATACAATTTTAATTACTCATGCATATGAGTTAGTTGAACAATTTGCACAACAAGGAAGAAGTCAAACTCTACAAGCTGAGTTTAGAAATGAAATGCCCACACGCAGATTGATTCCAGGAATTTCAAGAGAGAGCCATTCAGATTTTGTTTCAGATCAGGTTGGGTTTTCTAAGGAAGATATACAAAGACATTTAAGAAGAAAGGGTTATTTGGAATAAAACAATTTTTTTGAACTATCCCTTCTTCTTAAACTCAGTATAATGACACTTACCACAAGTCCATCTATCTTTATGGTTGGCCATGAAAACACCAGCACCACACTTAGGACACTCTTTATTCTTTTTGGTTAAGCCCTCTCCTGATTTTTCATAAAGCTTCCATCTCTGGCTTACTTTTCCTGGTTTCTTTTTTTTCTTTGCCATCTTTACTCAGCCTTTTTTTCCTCTTCTCTCTTAGGTTGCTCTCTCTTTTCCTCAGCTGGCTTACCCCCCTTCTCTGCACCCTTTTGCAAATGTCTTTTCATAATATGCTTTGGCTCAGCTGCTTCCAAATCCTTTTTTTTATGATAAACATGGGCTTTAACATTCGCCTTTCTATATCCAAAGTGTGTTTCAATACTCTTAATAACAATGAGTTCTTCATCTAATCTCAAGCTATCTGCCAACTGCTTCCTAACCACTAATCTAGAAGGGGTTTTTCCATCAAAACTTATCTCTACCAAAAGCTCTCTTCTTGCCAACAATGGCTTCTGATTATCCTCAAGAACCTTTAGCTCCATTTCTACCTCACTCTTATAGCATACTCCCCTTTAACCTTTATACCAACCTTTTCTGCTATCTTGGATTTGTTGGCATTCAAAAAATGCATCCTGCCACGCCATGTTGTTGTAAACTGCTGGCCTTTGCAAATAGGGCAGATCTTGCCATCCACGAACAGCTTACACTCCTTACACACCTTTTTCCTCATTTTTCCTTAGCACCTTTCTGCTTCTTTTGCTCCTCTTCATCAAGCCAATCCAGTCTTCCAAGGCCGTGCTGCCTCATTGTCAGCCCAAGCTTTGGATTGGTAATATCCTTATAGCTAACTGCTATAACCCTTGCAAGGCACTTGTCTCCAACCTTCAATGATCTTTTTGACTCTTTACCAAGCAATGCCTTGTCTTTGCTAAAACTAACAAAATCATCCATTGTTTGGGATATATGAATCATGCCCTCAATTGGACCAAGATTAATAAAAGCCCCGAAATCTGCAATATCCTTTATTCTTCCTAACAAAACCTCTTGAAGCTCTGGCTTGAAGAGTATAAGCTCAAATGTTGTATCATAATAGCTTGCGCCATCACCTGGAATAATAATCCCTTCTCCTATCTCAATCACCTTTGACACATCAATAACTATTCCTAGCTCTTTTGAAATATACCCCTCATAATCCTTCTTAACCCTTAGGATAACAGCTTCCTCAACTGGCAATCCAAACAAATCCGGAGGAACCCTGATATGATCCTTTATCTGTGTTCTGTAGAACATTTTCAAATATAGGTGTTTTTATAGAGTTTTTAAAGGTTTTGGAATTTTGTATAAGATTTATGGTTATTTCTCATTACAATAATAAATATATATTAGTTGATTTCTTGAAAATAAAAACTAAGGGGTGTTTTAGATGGATTATGCTGAGCTAGTTGTTGGTTATAATGGGCTATATGTACAAACCACAAGAACAGTTATAGGCGACTTAGGACACCTTTCCCACAGTTACAAAAAATACGATGGACCAGTAGATGATGAAGTGTTAAGACAATTATCTGAGTATCTAAAAAAACAAAATTCAGAAGTGAAGGTTATGGCGTTTAGTGGATTTGTTGGTGGAGAAAAGGTCCTTAAAAGAATTGAGTGGATGCAAGATAAAGGTATGCCTGATGAACTTGGTGGGGAAGGATTGTGGGGTCTAGTTAGTAACAGTGGAATTACCGGAGAAACTCTTGAAAGCGAAAAAATTTTACTATTTAGAGAACTCTAAAACCTATACAAAACCTTCTCAAAATTTAATATCTTATTCTTCCTTATCTTAACCCCCTCTTTCTCCAACATCCTAATCTTCTTCCTAACACCACTCGCAAACCCTCCAACATTCCCATCAGAATTAACAACTCTATGGCATGGAACTTTAGGCGCATATGGATTCTTATTCATTGCAGTTCCAACAGCTCTGTATGCTTTTGTTCCAAGCTTTTCTGCCAATATTTTATAAGTTGTAACCCTGCCTTTTGGAACCTTTCTGCACAGTTTATAGACCCTTTCATAAAAACTCATAAAAACAAAGCATTATACAATTACAATAAATATCTTTAGAAAGATTTATAAACTATTTTTATAAAAACATTATTTATGTATGATGTCATCACAGTAGGCTCTGCCACTGTTGATGTGTTTGTTGATACAGACTCAGAGCTTATCAAAATAAAATCAAAAAAAGAGGAAGAAGAGCTAATTGCCTATCCAGCAGGCACAAAGCAGCTAATCAAAGAGCTAACATTCTTAACAGGCGGTGGAGGAACAAACACTGCAGTTGCATTTTCAAGACTAGGCCACAAAGTCGGCTATATAGGAAAACTAGGTGATGACTCTAATGGTAGGATGATCCTCAACCTTCTTAAAAAAGAGGGCGTTGACTATCTAGGCATAATAAGCAAAGAAGATATGACCTCTTACTCAATAATCCTAGACAGCATTGAACACGACAGAACAATATTCACATACAAAGGGGCTATCAACAAACTAAGGTTCAATGAGCTAAACCTAAAAAAACTCAAAACAACGTGGTTTTATTTCTCTTCCATGGTTGATGAATCTTTTAAAGTACTAGAAGATCTTGCTGACTTTGCTAAAAAAAACAATATTAAGATTGCATTCAATCCCTCAAGCTATTTAGCTGAAAAAGGCTCACAATACTTGAGCCATCTTCTAAAAAACACAAACATCCTTGTTTTAAACAAAGAAGAGGCAAAAATAATTGTAGGCTGTGGCTCTGAAAAAGATCTATTGTGGAAGCTACATGACCTCGGACCAGAGATTGTTGTTGTAACAGACGGCAAAAATGGATGCTATTGCTTTGATGGAAAAAGCTTCTACCAAATTGCTACCCATAAAATAATGGTTGTAGAATCAACAGGAGCAGGAGATGCATTTGCCTCAGGCTTTTTATCAGGCATAATAAAGAAAAATGATACTAAGTTTGCCCTAGAGCTTGGATTAGCAAATGCAGAGTCAGTAATATCTGGCAGAGGAGCCAAGACAAATCTCTTAGCCTATAATGAAGCAATAGAAATAATGAAGAAAACCCCTGCGAAAATAAGTAAGATATAAATAAAATAAATTTTCTTTAAATAAAATTCGCGAATTGCTAGTGCTTAACCACAAAAGAGGCAACTCGTGGTACTTCTGTTTCTTTCCATTTAGGGAAGCAAGAAACATCAGATAATAACACGCTTGATTGAATCATGAAGAGTATCACTCGTGAATAATATAAAAATTATAATATTAATCTAAAACAAACCCAAATATTTATATATGAGAAATATAAAGTTCTTCTTAAAAAGAGGTGTATTATGGATAAATCTAAGGTTTTTATCCTTTGGTTTGACCAAATAGGGATAGA
The DNA here is from genome assembly GCA_964354685.1 of uncultured Methanosarcinales archaeon. Taxonomy (GTDB): domain Archaea; phylum Nanobdellota; class Nanobdellia; order Woesearchaeales; family JAGVZT01; genus CAYHAM01. The sequence continues at coordinate 232,419 of CAYHAM010000002.1, read as the reverse complement.
AGATGTTGGCATAGTAGGAGGCAAAAACGCTTCTCTTGGCGAAATGTACCGCATTCTAAGACCAAAGGGAGTAAGAATCCCGAATGGATTTTGCGTCACCGCTACTGCTTACCACTATTTTTTAAAAAGCAATGACATTGTTGGAAAAATAAAGGATATATTAGCAGATCTGGACACACATGACATCCCTGGCTTGCAAGAGCGTGGCCACAAGGTCAGAGACCTAATCAGAAAATCAGAATTTCCAGAAGACCTGAAAAAACAAATACTAGAAGGTTACCAAAATCTGTGCAAGGAGTATGATGAAAACACAGATGTTGCAGTAAGAAGCTCTGCAACTGCTGAAGACTTGCCTGATGCAAGCTTTGCTGGTCAGCAAGAAACCTATCTAAACATAAGAGGAGAATCCGAATTAATAGAAGCATGCAAAAAATGCTTTGCCTCATTATTCACAAACCGTGCAATAAGCTACAGAGTCGACAAAGGCTTTGACCATTTTTCTATTGGATTGAGTATTGGTGTTCAGAAGATGGTAAGAAGTGATCTAGCATGCTCTGGTGTTATGTTTAGCATCGATACAGAATCTGGTTTTAAAAACGCTGTATTCATAACAGGTTCTTATGGATTAGGAGAAAACATTGTTCAAGGAACTGTAAACCCAGACGAGTATTATGTATTCAAACCAACATTAAAACAGGGCTATAAACCAATCCTTAGCAAAAAGCTCGGTGACAAGAAAATAAAGATGATTTATGACATGCAAGGCAACAAACCAACAAAGAACGTGCCTGTTGATGTCAATGACAGAAGACGCTTTATTCTAAAAGAACATGAGATTCTAAAACTAGCAGAATGGTCCTGTATAATAGAAGACCACTACTCTCAAAAAGCAGGAGCATTTAAACCAATGGATATGGAGTGGGCAAAAGATGGCTTACTAGAAGATTTATTCATTGTCCAAGCAAGGCCAGAAACAGTCCACTCCCAAAAAGACCATTCTATAATCAAGAAATGGGAGCTCAGAGAAAAAGGAGAATTGCTAGCAACTGGCCAAAGCGTTGGTGAAAAAATTGGCCAAGGCAGAGCCCATGTGATAAAGAGTGCAGAAAACATAAAAGAGTTTGAAAAAGATGAAGTTTTAGTAACAGAAATGACAGACCCTGACTGGGAGCCAATAATGAAGATTGCAGCTGCAATTGTAACAAATAGAGGTGGCAGAACTTGCCATGCTGCCATAATAAGCCGTGAACTAGGAATACCATGCTTAGTTGGAACCAATAATGCAACAGAAGCTGTAAAAAATAGGGAGGATATTACTGTTGATTGCTCCCAAGGTGAAACAGGTTATGTTTACAAAGGGGCTTTAAAATATGACATTAAAGAAATCAACCTAAAAGAAATCCCCCAAACAAAAACCAAGATCATGATGAATGTGGGAATGCCAGAACAGGCATTTGCATTAAGCTTTCTACCAAACTCAGGAGTTGGCTTAGCAAGAGAAGAATTCATAATCAACTCATACATAAAAATTCACCCCTTGGCGTTGATAAACTATAACAAGGTAGAAGATCCACAGACTAAGAAGCAGATTGATAATCTAACTTTTGGGTATGATGACAAAACAGAGTTTTTTGTTGACAAACTTTCTCAAGGCATTGCAACAATAGCTGCAGCATTTTGGCCCAATGATGTCATTGTAAGGCTAAGTGATTTCAAAAGCAATGAGTATGCCAACCTTATTGGGGGCAAGGACTTTGAACCCAAAGAAGAAAACCCGATGATTGGTTGGAGAGGCGCATCAAGGTATTACTCTAAGTATGCACCAGCATTTGCCCTAGAATGCAAAGCTCTGCTAAAGGTTAGAAACCAAATGGGCCTAAAAAATGTCAAGGTTATGATACCCTTCTGCAGAACAGTTGAAGAAGGTAAAAGAGTTTTAGCTGAAATGGAAAAAAATGGATTAAAAAAGGGAGAAAATGAGTTAGAGGTTTATGTAATGTGTGAAATCCCAAGCAACGTTGTATTAGCAGACAAATTTGCAGAAATCTTTGATGGGTTTAGCATAGGCTCAAATGACCTAACCCAACTAACACTTGGTTTAGACAGAGACTCTGAATTAGTAAGCAGTCTCTATGATGAACGCAACGAGGCTGTTAAGAGACTAATAAAACAGGTCATTGATGTTGCAAAAAGCAAGGGAAAGAAGATTGGCATTTGCGGACAAGCACCAAGCGATTTCCCTGACTTTGCCAAATTCTTAGTAGAGCGCAGGATTGATTCAATGAGTCTGAATCCTGATAGTGTTATAAAAACAACACTACTAATTGCAAAAACAGAAAAAGAGCTTTGGATGTAAATGATATCTAACCAAATAAAAAAGGTTCTGAGAAATGGAAAGAGTCTTGTTTTAGCATACGACCATGGCCTAGAGCACGGCCCAGTTGACTTTGATCTTAGCAGCATTGACCCGAGTTATATCTTAGATATTGCAGAAAAAGCAGGATTCAATGCAGTTGTCCTTCACCATGGTATTGCTGAAAAATATTACAGCACACTAAAAAACACTGTGCCTTTAATTGTAAAGCTCAATGGCAAAACAAACATCTCTAAAATTGAACCAATCTCCCCACAGCTTTGCTCTGTTAAAAAAGCTATCAAGCTTGGAGCAGAGCTTGTTGGCTATACAATATATGTTGGCTCTAAAAATGAGCCTGCTATTTTCAAAGAATTTGGACACATTGTTGAAGAGGCACATGACTATGGTGTTCCTGTTGTGGCATGGACATATCCTCGAGGAGAATTTGTTAAAGATGAGCTAAGTGTTGAAACACTAGCACACTCTGCCAGAGTTGGTTTAGAATTAGGGGCGGATTTTATAAAAATAAAATTTAATAATAATATTGATGGCTTTAAATGGGTTGTCAAAGCAGCAGGCAAAGCAAAGGTTTTGGTAGCTGGAGGAGAAAAGACTTCTGAGTATGATTTTCTAAAAGAAGCCTATGATGTGATGCAAACAGGCGCAATCGGCCTAGCAGTTGGTCGTAACATATGGCAGCACCCTCAGCCACTAAAAATATCAGAGGCTTTGAAAAGGGTTGTTTTTGAAGGTAGAAAACCAGAAGAGGCCATGAATTTGTTGAAATAACGATTCCTCTTATACGTTTCCAAGAACATCCTGTATTCCCAGCGCTTTGCATAATTGATAGAGATTTCTTTTTTTGTCAAAAATCAATGCCTGGTAACAAGGCACATATGGTTTAAGCTCTTGCCATGATTGTGGATTAGAGGTATCAACAACAACTGGTTCAAGGATTTCGCCATCAGGGCTTTCAAAAATAATTACCCTTCTTTGCCCCTTTCTCATACCAAGCTTATCCATTATTCTAAACCTTTTTGTCCTTCTAAAGCTTGCTGCGTAATTTTCTAAGTTCTGACCTGCAGTGAGTGTCATAAAAAATGCTTGTGGTGGTAAAGACTCAAAATCTCTAATAAACCCTTGTAAAAGCTGTCTTGCAGTATCTTGGCCCTCTCTGAAATATATATCTCCAAGATCATAAATAAAATTGTCATAAACATTTGGATTAAATCCTTGAAGAACATTATCTGATGATACCCTTTTTTTAGGGCTTTCTATTTCAAATCCAACTGAAGCCGTATGCATTTTTCGGTCTTTTCTTAGACAATAAATCACCCTGCCTTTTTCAACTGAGATTATATTACCAGTTCCTATGTATGTGAAGTTATAATCTTTTAACCTTTGAACAAGATTCTCATCAGTTGCGTCCACAAAGAGCAAGTTTCCTGTATGATTTATTGGTTGGGTTTTGTCAAAAAGCTGAGCAATCCCATCCATTTTTTTTCTAAATTCATCAATAATAACATTTGCATTTGAGGTTTCATTATCTCTTCCTGTCCATGAGATTCCATAGCGATGCCACAATTCTGAATCATACTCATCACTTTTTTTTACCCTTTTTGCATCAACTAGGTAATGGATTGCAAGTTGATCAAGGATCTGTTGTAGAATAACTCTTTCTATCAAATCTTCAGAAGATATCATGGTTTGGTAAAGCCTGTGCAAACTCTTATCCTCATGCTTTTCAATAACAGACATAGTTCCCTCTGTATAGTAAGGGGTAAAAAAGATTGCAACATCCTCAAAGATACCTTTTGCTGGTTCAAATTTAATTCCATGCACACGTTTGAAAGCCAGATTTAACGCACGCCTCTTACTTTTCTCAACATCAAAGTCATGGTAAACATTTCTCTGTGCTGCGTGTGTTACTGTGCCTCTTTTCTTATATAAATAACGATCCCACCACAAAGAGGCGAGCCTAGATTTTGAGGCACGGAAAACAATGTCTTGTTCAATATCTAGGCATTTCGAAACTTTTCTGAATATTGAGGTAAAGTATTCAACTATTCTAAGTTGTGCAATATTATCTTCATAAGCATATAGTGCAGCCTGGTATGCTGCCTCTTTGTTACCTTGTTCTGCTCTTCCAATAATATCTTCAAGATCTCCATAACCAAGTATAGATTTCTCAAAACCTACCCCTAATTCTACTAGGAAGTCAAGGGCATTACCAATTGTTTCAAGTTTATTATCAGCAGTCAATTGACTCAAATAATTTATGCAAGGTTTCAGTGTGTCTGCTCTGCTAGGAATACACTTGAAATTTGTGAGCCATGGTCCCTTTGAATCATATTTCCACTCAGAATTATCAGGATCTGCCCTAAACACCCCATCACTCTTAAATAATTTAATGAATCTATTGTTTCCTCTTAACACCTGTGGAAGATCAGCTATCACTGCTTCATCTCTATTCGGGTTGAGTAAGCGAGATGCATCATAACTGTCTGAGTTGTGTCCTCCAAGGTTTAAAGGGTTTTTGAGCCATAATATCTCTGCAACTGTCCTCCTTACCACATCACTATCATCTACTTTTACGTACAAGGCTGTGCGGTTATATCTAGGGCTGTGTATTAACCTAGTTCCAATGTCAAGGTATCCAACAACAATGTCTTTGAAAATTGAGCTTATTTGTGCGATTTCTTTTATCCCAACTGATTCAATAACGGTTTTACCTTCAACAGTTTCACCTATGTTACTGCAAATAGAAGTTAAGCACACTCTTGGATTAATGCCACTTGGATTACGAGGACTTCCTCTATAAGCAGTCACCTCAATATCATATGCTACTATGTGAGGTACTTCCAAGCCTTGTGAATCAGAAAATCTGAGATTAAATATGTTATACCCAGGAAGGTAAATCTGCATGTTAAGATCCCTAAAATCAACCTTGACCTCACCTGTGAATCTGTCTCCTGAGATCAAAGCTAATACTTCTGCCCGGATTTCTCTTAGTTGTTGAACATAACCTCTTATGTCTGGGGGTAGTTGGGAATAATCATCTTTATTGAAAGCCTTTCTCAGTTGCGCTATCCTATTGCTCAACTGTTTTCCTTGTGCTTCTCTTAATTTCCATAAATCTTGGATATGCTCAGGCATTTGGGCTTTACCATTTAGCAGATGTTGGTGATAATCAGCCGACTCAACACCCTCAACCCTTAGCTGGTTATCTGTTTCAAGAATTCCTTCTTCAATCTCCAAAAGATAATTATCAGAAATTAACCTTAAAAAGAGGTGTGCTTGTTTTTGTAATCTCAAAGCCTCTTCAACTCTATCATCTAAACTCACGTCTTTAGTCCAATCAAACTCAAGCCTTAGCCAATCCGCATATCCAATATTTTCTAATCTATTTCTATATAAAAAATGCATTGCAGGAACACCTTGTGACAGAACTGCTTCCAAGGATTCTGGATCACCATGGGCAGATATATGCATATTTGATCTTACAGAATTGTAGTGTGACATAGAGAATGTGTATCTTTGAGGAGAACCATGTCTTTTTATATCCCTTTTTGATGTGTCGTTATGAATTTGACCAAGTAATTGTTCAAATTTCTCATCAGGTATGGCATATCTACTCACATAAACAACAGGCAGCCTAATCTCAAGTGGGCCCAAATTTTTATCACCATCCCTAAAAAAGAACTGGCCTATAGGAACCCTATCCCTAGTTGTTGTCAAAAACTTCAATAGTCTCATTTTTGAGTAGTAATAACCACAAAGTATATATATTATTTTTTGTTTTTAACAGATTATGCATCAAGGTAAGATTCTCTCACGTCCTAATGAAAACGGGCCTGGTAGAATATTGGGGCTAGCCCAGGCTTTTACTGATATACCAGATACATTAATCCCTAGAGATTTGATGGATATTCATGAAAATGCTAGAAAAACTATTAATAACAACTATGTTATGGGTCCATTGGAGCAGTATATTCTATACCATTGGTCAATTGCCCAAATAGAGGATTTTTTAAAGGATTTGTTGAGAGATAGTATTACCATCTTTGTGCCAAGTCTGTCTGTGGATATGCCTTTTGTTGGCTATAAATCTGTGGAAGATTCTGAAGATGAGTTTGCCATAGATGAGCCGATTGTGGCAGGGATGAGGCTTGGTTTGGGTATAACCTCAAACATGAGTTATTTTGGAGGAAAATTGGTTGAATCTAACAGGGCTTTGGAAGGAGTTGTAGAGGCTGAGTTAAAAGAAGCTGGTATTAAAAATACAGCTTTAGCTAAAGAGAATATAAAAAGGATAGTTTATATTCCAATTGCACCTATTTTGAGTGTTGTATGTGATGACGGCAATACAATTAGAAATATATTTGGTGATTATTTAGATTTTGCAGATTGTGACACAACTCTGTTGGAGAATGTATTTGGAAATTGCTTGGCAATTAAAAATGGAAGTGTGAATATTGTGGAAAGTGTTAGCAACTTGATGATATCAAAACACAAAGAGCCAATGGGCTCAACTATTAGAACAGAGGGCTTTGAAAACCCCTTTTACTATTTTATGCCAAGTTTCTTTGATGCTGACCTAGCACAACGCATTGTCAAAAGAAAACCTGATACTGATCCTAGTTATTTTAGAGAAGAGTTGCTGCGCCACACTAGGTATACAAGGTTTATTACTGCACAAATGTATGCCAAGCTGATGTCTTACCTGCCTTCTGGAAAAGAGGTTTATCTCTTTATTGCAAAATCATCTAAGCTCTATGATATTGCAGAAATGGCTGTTCGCCCTAATGGACTGGAGATACATGATGTAAAAATTATGAGGAACAAGACCTTTCCTCTGCTAGCAGAGGCTGAAGCTTCTGCATTCAGGATATTACGTGGTTATTTGACAGAAGAAATAATGGAAAGACTTGATGTGAAAAGAGAACTCTCAATGAAAGTATTGTTTGGTTAAATAATATTAAACAGTGAAAATGAAAAAGGTGATAGGTAGAATTAGGGATTGCAGCAGATACTCCTTCCTAGGTTGTTCTTTACCACAAGGATTATCCACTTGTTATGACCATGAGTTTCCATGCATGGCTGATGTGGTTGAACAGATCCCAGAAAATAAACTAGGTTTATTGGTTAAAGACAGTGCAGCAGAAGGTTACGCATTCCCTGGACCAGAGGACTTCATTCAAGAGCTTAACACAACCAATCCTACTACTGTGAGAACAGATCAAAAAGAGCAAGGACTTAGATATTTTACTGAGCATCATCAGCTTATGCCTTGGACAATTGCTGAGGATATGAATTTTTTGAGTATGGTTGATGCATTCCCCTACCAGCATGGAAGACCAAGCCAGTTTAGCAGCAGCAAATGCCCAATATCTGTTTTAATCTCAAATATTGATGATGTGAAGTTGGAGAATGCCACCGGTAAAAAAGCACGAATAGTCAGAGCAACTTTAGCAGGAGATCTCAGACATGCAATTGTTTCTGCTCCTAATCTAATGCACGAGCTCACGCCTTATTCTCCCTTCAATGTTCCAAGAAGTGAATATAGTGAGAAGAGGTCAATTTATCATTTCTCTGTTAGTGGATTAGAAGAGGAGCTAGATAAACTTTCTGAATATATGGCAGGTGGCAGCTTGCAAGGGCTTGATTTGTGGGATATGACTAATTTCGAGTGGGAGAGAAAACAATACAAAGATTTGTTTAATGCTATGCAACTTGATTGGAGAGATTCTGGATTAACTACCTATACCATTAAAGGAACTGCAGATGAACTCCTCACCTTTGAAGATTCAGAATGGGTAGCGATTCTTGATTGGAAGCGCTCAAGATACTTTAAGAATGCTTTTGCAATGCAAACCTGTGCATATGCACTTGGTGTTGATCAGATGTCCGGTTCCAAGGCTGATGCATATTTTTTGATTTGTGCAATAAACCATTACAACAACAGGCAAAAGGACTACAGGATGTCTGGCAGGCATATTTTGCAGGTTTTAAGAGACGATATCTTGATAAAAACAATGCAGCTAAAAACAGTCTTTTTGCACACTGTCATAAGGGTTTTTGTGGAAAGGCCTGATTTTTTAATAGAATTAAGAAATGCCCAAAGAAGAGAAACAATGACAAAATACTCAAAACAACCACTAAGTTTATGTGAAGTGATTTTTACAGGCAGCCCTTGTGTAAACCTACAAAACCAAGAATGTGATATATTGTATGATTATATCCTAGAAGGAGGAGATTTGGGAAAGTTGTTGATAGACGGGTTTCAGTTAAAAAAATAATTTTGTTTGTTGCTATAAAATAAATTGATTTTATTATTAATACTGGTTGGATTGCCTTGAATTATTAAAAATTTTATTAAAATTAATAAAAAAATTAAAAAAACTAGAACTTAACCTTAACAGGCTTCTTTGCAGCTGCTTCTTCAGGCTCAAAGAACTCCCTCTCATTGAACTTGAACATATTTGCAATAAGGTTTGTTGGGAATTTCTGTATTGAATTATTATAACTCAAAACAGTATCATTGTAAAACTGCCTTGAATATGCAATCTTGTTCTCTGTTCCAGAAAGCTCCTCTTGCAGCATCATAAAATTCTCATTAGCCATTAGCTTTGGATAATTCTCTGCCACTGCAAATAGTGTTTTCAAGGCACCCTCAATCATGTTGCTTGCCTTTGCCTTCTGAGGCATTGTTTTTGCTTTCATCAAATCAGACCTTGCCTTAGTAACGTTCTCAAAAACAGACTTCTCATGCTTTGCATACCCCTTAACAGTCTCAACAAGATTTGGGATCAAATCATACCTTCTCTTAAGCTGAACATCTATCTGGCTCTCAGCATTCTCTATTCTATTTCTAAGAACAATCAAGCTGTTGTATGCAACTATTAAAAACAACACAACAACTGCTACTACCCCTCCTAAAACCAATAACCACCATAACATAAAACCACCTCCTAATTTAGGGCAAATAATACTTATATATTTATAAATCTTCTTATTCAGAAAAGCTTACCTACTTCACCTCTTCTTTACCAAAAACACAATCCCCATAACCACCAAATACAAGCTTATTATCCCATAAACTGCTATTGCTATTATCGCTATTGTAAAAAACACAGCCTCCTCAATTCCGAACAACCCACTAACAAGATTGTGCAACAAAATACTCACTATCATCACTATAAAACTCAATGAAAACCAAATCAACACTTGTTCTAATTTTGGTAAAAGCTTTTTTAGTTTCATAATTAGTTAAATAGGGTGTAAATATAAAAATGTTTGGTATCAAAAACAAAGGATCAAAGGGATAATAGAATTATGACCAATTTCCTTTGCTATTTGTTTGATTTTATCTAGTTTCTCAATATTCAAATAATACTTCCAACCATGCTTCTTTTTCTTCTTAAGTTTTAGGTCAGAAATATGGCCTTTAAGGGTCAAAAATAGAAACATTTATATATACTGTATCTTTTCATAGAGTAACAAATATTGAAAATGAACAAATCAATTTTTTTAATAAAAGAAGGGAACACCCCTAAAAATAGAATTCTCGATTTTTTAATAGTCCACAGAGAATTTGACTATTCTTTAAGAGATATAGCAAGATTTTCTAGCATTGGCTACACAACAATGAAAGCAATTAAAAAAGAACTGATAAAAGACGGATGGATTGTTTTTACAAGGAAAGTTGGAAAAGCCAAGATGTACAAACTAAACATAGAAAAAACAATGGTAAAAAGGTTCATTGACTTTTATTGGAGCGTGATTGAATCAGAAGTAGAACCTTCCAAAGCACCTAAGACTCATACAACTTCATCCAGAATAGCTGTTCCTGTTTCTGCCAAGCATGTTTAGATAAGATAAGATTGATATACTTCTTAGAATGCTCGCTCAGTTTCTTGTCTTGTGCTTATATTATAGCTCTAAGCAAACATTTAAATATTCAAATTTTTGGGATTCATAAGAGGTATTAAAATGACTAAGAAAAAGAAAAGAGGATATACTCACAGGAAAGGTAAAATTATGCCAGTTGGGCATGGCAGTATTATGGATGAAATAGACCACACATTATCTCCAACAGGAGGTAGTTATAAAACAAAAAAGAAGAAAAAATACATCTGGGATTTGTAAAAATATATTTGAGGTGATAGTATGAAACAGAAAGATATGGCTACGGTGGGAGTTATCCTTCTTGTAGTTCTAATCTTGGGTTATTCTTTTGCTTATACTTTTGTTAAGGAAAACCCATATTTAGGGGTTTTATTGGGTGTAGTTGCAGTTGTAATAATAAGTGTATTAGTGTATTTCTCAATCAAGAGTGAAAAGCTAAGAGAAAAAGAGAGGAATGTATTTTCATTTATGTTGGAAGCCATTAAGGCTTACTTTGCTCAGATGGGTAAAGAGAGAAAAATAAAGGAACGGAAACCACTTCCTAAGGATACTAAAAACAAAGTATATGACCTCGCAGGTGATAAATGTCAAATATGTGGCAAGAGAGGTAATCTCAAAATTCACCACATTGATGGGGATCCTTCGAATCACATACTTACAAATCTAATTCTGTTATGTGGGAATCACCATGATGATGCAGATAAAGGAGTTATCCCAAAATGGCGATTAGAGGATGCTAGAAAAAAACAAAAGACAACAGGATATATTTCTGTATCTAAACGTAAGAGATAGAGGTTCTAACCCTATGCTATCTCTTTCTATATCTGATATTATAATAGAGATAGGCTATGATGAAACCCACAATAAACCAGAAAACGAAAGTCCATAATGAATATAACACCAATTCAATCATAATCTCTGCAACACTTTCTGTGGGATTCGCAGCAATCCAACCCATAGTAAACAGAAATCTAATCAATAAGAAAGGAATAGGAGCTTTAAGGGCAAAGTCTTTGCTTTTATTTATTTTTTCTTCTCTGTCCATTATAGTCTGGATTTGAGAACTTTTCTTATATAAATGTTTGTCTAACATCCAGCTTTTTACAAAAATTTATATACTCTTTTTTGTGATGGCAATATATGCTTGGGAGACATCACTTGTTATTGAGTGTTTTTACAGTTGATTTTCTATTGATTCCTTACTTTAATCAGCAGCCAGAATTGGTTTTTCTTATGATACTTGGTGTTGCTATTGGGTCTCTAGTTCCTGATGCAGATAGTCCAGATGCGGCCATTTTCCATGAAAAAATAAAAGGTGTCAAAGGAGATGTTGGTAAAATTGTCAACAATTGGATAGCTCCTTTTTTTCCAATCTTTGGATGGATAACAAAATATCTTATTTACAAGCCTGCAGTTTTTGTACTCGGGAAAACTTGGCTAAAGAAATATAGTATTAGGGAGAGACACAGAGGCTTTCTGCATTCCTTCATTGGTTTGGGGATGGCTGTTCTATTGACAGGAATTTACTTAAGCATTATACTTGTATTACTCAAATTATTTAGTATTCATGCACTAGTTCTTTTTCTATCAGCATATATTGTTGGTGCTATGATGCACTTAATTGAGGACAGTTGTACAGTAACAGGAGTTCAGTTCAATTACCCATTTAATGATAGAAAACTAGAAGGGAAATTAGTGACAAGGCCTGACTCTGCAATGATACCTAGCCTCTTTGCAGGTGTACTATCTTTTCTTTGTATCGGATTGTTTTTGGCTGTTGCATTAGATCTAATCAATTACCCCCTTTGGTTGGTCACTATCATCTCTTTTTTGATAATGGTTTTGATATGGGCAATCTTTTTAGTGTTTTTTGCTAGGGTTAAATTGGTTAAAGGAGAGCTCTATACATATCCTGACGTTAAGAGTTATTTCTGAATAACCCCAACCCCCCTCACAAACCCAACCAACCACCCAATTTAATGTTAAGAACAAAATCCAACAAAACTATTATTTGAATATTCTCCGAAAAAACCAAATTTTATCTATGTTTATTACAGAAAAGCTTAAAAACAATACATTCTGTTGAAATAGAAGAATGAAGAAGCTAAAAAACTTAGATCTAATAAGTATAGCAATCGTTATTATAATTTTTTTGTTAATTATATGGTTTGTTATGAGGTTGGTGGGTGGTTAAAGTTAAAAACAAAATCCAAGATATCATCAAAAAAATACTATATTGGATGTTCCTACTTTTCTTATTGTATCTGATATTGCAGTTAGTAGGCAAATTGTTAGGCAATAGTCTTGGATTTGAAGAATTGGTCATTGGCCTATTAATAGCAAACCTAGGATACTCCTTTTATTTAAGAGAATCCATAAACAAGATAGATTCAAAGATTTCTGGCCATATAGGATGGCATAAGGGAAGGAATAATTAGTCCTATGTATGAATAACATCTGTGATCGCTTGCTAAACTCTTTTACCCTACGTGGTAGGGTAAAATTTCGTTCCGAAAAGTAAATTTGAAGTCAGTTCTATCCACTAAGCGTAGCATTACATTAAGAACAAGAATTAGAGGGCAGTTTTCCTTATTTTTGTTAAAGGGGCGGGCCTTAGAATCAATATCCAAAATAGCTTTGACTCAAAACAAGATTCCCATCAAAATCTGTTAAAAATAAAGTGTCTCCACCATTATTCCAGATTGCCGCATAATCCCCAGATGTTCTTCCCCAATATAAAGCAGAATTTGTGTTTGTTCCTGTGCCTGTATATAATGTGAACGTTGCTCCAGATTGAAATGTAAATGATGGAATTAAATAAATATGAGAAGCAGTTTCATCTTTAATTGTCCAACCAGTCATCTCAATTGAATAAGAACATTTATTTCCAAAAATAACATATTCATCATTTGAATTATAATTATCATCCCCAGCGGCATTAAAGTGAAAATTTGTTATATAGATACATTGGTCAGTTATATAATCCTCTTGAGAAGTTTTCCATAAGCAACCCTCATTTTGTTTTGCTTCATCTTCCGCTTGCTCAAATTGAGAAGAATATTTTGTATTTGAACCATATTCATATTTATGAGCAAGACCTAATCTTACCATTTCAAGATTTACAAAAGTGCCATCAACATAAACATACCTTAATAATCTACCATATTGGTCTTTATCGCTAACATCTTGCTCTAAAGTAACTTCTTTTCCAAGAACAAATTCTTTTAATTTTGCTGTTGCTTCTGATGAACAAGATTGTCCAGACTCAGGAGCGTTCAAGCCTATTAACCTAATAGTTTCTCCTGTTGATAATTTAAATGTATCACCATCTGATACATAAGAAACAGTAACTGCTGTAATTTGTGGTTCGGAATTGCATTTACCGTCAGAACAACCATACTCACACAATTCTACCTTAATCCATTCTACATTGCAGTTTTTATACTGATATTTTTGTTGAATATTATTTCCATCGCATCTATATTCCGTCATATATCCAGACTGACATGAGGGTGGAGTTGATTCTTGTGTCTCTTTTGATTCTTCTTGATTTTGGTTTTGTGTTTGTTCATAATCAGTTATTTGCGTAATTTGCTTTTGGCGTGATGGGTAAATTTCTTGTTGTTTTGTTACTTGTTCCTGCTGGGTTTGTGGTTCTTCAGAATCTCTTTCATTGATAATATTTCCAGTTATATCATTATACATTGAATCACGAATCATAGAATGGCGAATAGCACTTGTTATAATAAATATAAAAATAATTATAAAAAACCAAGCCCACCAATTACTTCCTTTCTTGTTCATCATAATTAAAGTAACACTATAAAACTTATAAATATTGTGATTAAAAGCCCGCCCTTTATTCTTATTACTTTATTAGCCTTCGGCTTTAAACGGAAAACTGCCCTCTTCTCGTTTAGGACTTCAAATTTATTGAGTTTAACATATAATAAAAAGCAAGATTTATATATATAAAACCATTCCCCTCAAGTATGAGCCAAGCAAGCTTAGTAAATGTTGTCGTAGTAGTGCTTTAAGCTAGCTCATTGTTTATTCTCCAGGTTTTTACCAAAATTTTATAAATAAAACCAATCTTGGAGATATTAAAAATGGAATTATCAAAGCATTATGACACAAAAAAAGCAGAGAAAAAATGGCAAGAATATTGGATAAATCAAGGAATATTCAAATTTGAACCAAACTCAAAAAAACCAATATTCAGCCTAGACACACCCCCACCAACTGTATCTGGCAGAATGCATCTTGGCCATGCTTTAGCATATGCCCAAGTAGACTATATAATGAGATACAAAAGGATGAGAGGCTATAACATATTCTATCCATTTGGCTTTGATGACAATGGCCTGGCAACAGAACGCTATGTTGAAAAAAAGCTAGGCATAAAAGGCAATACAATGCCAAGGCCGGAATTTGTAAAAACATGCTTAAGGGAAACAACAGACATCGAAAAAGTGCTATACAATGACTGGCGCTCAATTGGAATAAGCCCTGACTGGAGCATTAGCTATAGAACAATCGAACCCTGGGTGCAAAAGGTTTCCCAAACCTCTTTTGTTGAGTTATACAAAATGGGCAGAGAATATAGAAAAGAGTCTCCAACAATGTGGTGCCCAGAATGCCAGACAGCCATAGCCCAAGTTGAGTGCGAGGACAAAGAATTCTCAACCCAATTTTTGGATATTGTTTTCAAGCTAGAAGATGGAAAAGAGCTAATAATAGCAACAACAAGGCCAGAGCTCTTGCCAGCATGTGTTGGAATCTTTTATCATCCAACAGATAAGAGATATAAACATCTGAAAGGAAAAAAAGCAAAAGTTCCATTATTTGATTACTATGTCCCAATCTTAGAAGATGAAAGAGCAGACCCTGAAAAAGGAACAGGCATAGTCATGTGCTGCACATTTGGAGACCAGACAGACATGGAATGGTACTTTGCCCACAACTTGCCATTAAAAATCGCAATAACAGGTAGCGGCTTAATGAATGAAGAGGCAGGCAAATACAAGGGGCTAAAGCTAAAACAAGCTAGGGAAAAGATGATTGAGGACCTGAAAAATAATGGTCTACTAAAATCACAAAAAGATCTACAACACGAGGTTAATGTTCACGAGCGATGTGGCACTGCAATTGAATTCTTGGTCACAAAACAATGGTTCATAAAATACCTTGATATGAAGCAAGACTTTCTAAAAGCAGGTAGCAAGATGAAATGGTACCCAGCTCACATGAGAACAAGATATGACAACTGGATAAAAGGCTTGCAATGGGACTGGTGCATATCAAGGCAAAGGTTCTTTGGAATACCGATCCCTGTTTGGTACTGCAAGAATTGTGATCACGAGATTGTTGCTGAAGAATCCTGGCTTCCTGTTGACCCAACAGTTGACAAACCAAAAATCAAAAAATGCCCCAAATGCAGCTCAACAGAGTTTATTGGAGAAAAGGATGTTTTGGACACATGGGCAACTAGCTCACTAACACCAATGATTGCAACAAAATGGAAAAAAGACCAAAAATTTTTCAAAAAAATGAACCCAATGAGCCTGAGAAGCAATGGCCATGACATAATTACATTCTGGCTTTTCAACACAGTTGTAAAAAGCTTACTCCATGAAAAACAGGCACCATGGCACGAAGTTATGATAAATGGCTTTGTTCTAGACCCAAAAGGAAAAAAGATGTCAAAGAGCAAGGGTAATGTTATCAACCCCCAGGATGTATTAGAAAAATATAGTTCAGACTGCCTAAGATTCTGGGCAGCATACACAAAACTAGGTGAAGACATCCCATACAAAGAGAAAGAGCTAGTAGCTGGCACAAGGCTAATAACAAAGCTATGGAATGCAGCAAGATTCTCTTTTATGCACCTCAAGGATTATGATGAAAAAAAGCCAAAACTAGAATTAATTGACAAATGGCTCTTATCAAAGATGCAGCACCTAATAAAGCAATGCACAGAAGGCTTTGAAATCTATGACTTTTCCAGAACAAAAAACTCAGTGGAAAAGTTCTTCTGGCACACATTCACTGATGATTATTTAGAGATTGTTAAGGATAGATTATATAATCCTGACAAGAGAGGTTCTAATGCAAGAAAATCTGCACAATACACTCTTTACTATGCATTGCTGACCCAAATAAAACTAATAGCTCCAATAATGCCACACATAACAGAAGAGCTCTATCAGCTATATTTCAAGAAAACAGAAAAAGAGAAAAGCATGCATCTGACAAGCTGGCCTAAATATGATAAAAAACTGATAGATAAAAAAGCAGAACAAGCAGGAGATGCAGCAGTTGAAATCATCGAAGCAGTAAGAAAATACAAATCAGACAACAAGCTGAGCATGGGAGCAGAGATAAAAGAGCTAGTCCTTGACTCAAAGCAAAAGAAGCTATTAGAACCTGTATTAGATGACCTAAAAGCAGTAACAAGAGCCCAGAACATTAGCTTTGGACCAAAGCTTGAGATAAAGGCCTAGAATGAAAAAAGTCATACTAGACACAAACTTCTTACTAATACCTTATCAGTTTAAAGTTGATATCTTCTCAGAGATTGACAGGATATTAGACACAAAATACAATATATGTGTTTTAAACAAAACAATAAATGAGCTAAACAATCTTGTTGAAAAATCTAGAGGCAAAGATAAAAAAGCAGCACAGCTTGCACTAAAACTAATTCAACACAAAAACCCAGAGATAATAAAAACAAAAATAAACTATGTAGACAAAGCAATATTAAATATAGCAAAAAAACAAACCCACATAATAGCAACCCAAGACAAAGAGCTAAAAAAGGCTTTGCAAAAAAAAGGAATTCCAATTATTGTGCTAAGACAAAAGAGGTATCTGCAGTTGAAACAAGCATAAAAAACAACCAGTTCTCTTATTTTCTGTTAATGAGGCAACAACAATGGCCGTCTGATGCCATTAGTCAAAAGCTTGGCTTTTGACCTACGAACGTAGTGAGTATGTTGTTGTTGCCGAATTATTATTAAACAAGAACCTAATCAATACCCATGCTCACCCTTCAACGGCACAAACACAAACTGCCCTAACGATTCCTTCTCCAGCTTGCCATTAACCTTCCTTGCCTTAACCATGTTCTGGCCAAAAAACAATGCGCCAACAGGCGCAACTATTATTCCGCCCTCTTTTAATTGCTCAATTAAAGGCTTTGGTATCTTTGGGCAAGCAGCAGTAACAATAATCTTGTCATAAGGCGCTTGCTTTTCATAACCCTTGCTACCATCCAAGCAAACAACCTCTACATTTTTAATTCCAGCCTTTTTCAAATTATCCTGAGCAAACAAAACAAGCTCTGAAACAATCTCTGTTGTTATAACCTTTCCATTTTCTCCAACCATCTTTGCAATAATTGCTGCTTGATAACCAGAACCTGCCCCTACTTCTAAAACCTTATCACCAGGCTTTAGCTCAAGCGCCTGAGTCATCATCATAACAGTTGTTGGCTGAGAAATAGTCTGTCCATGCCCAATAGGCAATGGATAATCCCCATATGCTTCACTAAGATAACTCTCACGAATAAACATCTCTCTAGGAACAGCCTTAAAAGCATCTAACAACCTCTTGTCCTTTATTGTTCCAGAACTCTCCCAATAATCTACCAAATGCTCTTTCATTTCCTGAGCCAGACAACCTCTTCTTCATTCAAATCAAGCTCATCAGCAATCGAATTAGCCATATTCTTGTTCTTCTTGAAAATCATTCTCAAATAAGGTACACCATTCTTAATTGCATCTCTCTTTGAAGTATGAGTTCTAAAAGCAACCTTTTCAGCAATTGCGTCCCGCTTCATATTAGAACGCTTTGCCAACCAATACTTGAAAATCCTTTTTGTTGGCCTATAATTAACAAAACCACTATACTTCTCATCCTTGCTAACAGCAACACCTGCAGTAATCAATGCATTTACATAAACCAACAAACGCCAATACTGCCATCTTCTAATCCTTCCTCTAAAAACATCTGCCTTTGACAGCTTATCATAAGCTCTATACAAATCCTCTGGTTTTGTATACTCCTTAGGCAGATTCTCATCTATCCAAAGAATGCTTGTATCCAAATCCTCATCAACATCACTAAGAGCATCAATCGCTATACTAAAATCTCTTGTCTTAAACACCTTAACCAAGGCAGAATTCATGCTCTCAATCTGGTTGCGCTCACCAAGCTCATCCAACTCATGCTTTTTCAGCTCTCTATCATCATGAGTCAAATTCTGCAAATCATTAATAGCTGCTCTAAAATCCCCACCAGCCCTTCTTGCCAGCCTCTTCAAATCATCGTCATCACTCTTTATCTTTTCCTCTTTGCAAATATGTTTTAATATATTATAAACAGATATGTAAGTTGGTGTTCTTAGTTGCACCATCGCAGAAGCATTCCTCAAAGGGCTAAATTTTTTATCCCAAGGATCATTTGCAGTTAGTATAACAGGGAAGCTAGACCTTGAAATAACATCTTTTAGTGCTCCAACTCCACCCCTGTCCTCTCTTCCAGCCAAGCCATCAATCTCATCAACAAGAATAACCTTGCCTTTGTTAAACAAAGAGCTCTGCTGAGAAGCAGAACCAACAATTGAATTAATAGCATCACTATTCCTAAAATCAGAAGCATTAACCTCTAAAATCTCAAAACCAAGATCATTAGCCAAGGCATGCACCAAGCATGTCTTACCTACCCCGCTACCTCCATAAACTAAAGCTGCCTTTTTCTTCTGCTTTTTATAATCCTTGATATATCTCTCAAGCTCTTCAATAGCAGTGTTATGCCCCTGCACCTCATTTACTGTTTTAGGGCAATATTTCTTGGTCCAAGGCTCCTTAGTCATGACTTAATAGAAGATGTTTTGGTTTATTAATGTTGTGGATTGGTTAAGGGATGTGAGACTTTTGCATCAGAATAAAATATTCCAATTAATTCTCTTAAATCTCTTACTCTATAATTAGGTTCAATTGGTCTCCTCTTTATCTTGCTTGGGGTAAACTCTTCTATCCATCCTGGTCCTAGACAAGGTTTAAATCTCCCATCTTCAATATACTCCATAAGTTCCCTCATCCCTTTTGTCATATCATCAGGAATAATTATTGTTTTATCACCTTCTGGATCCAACAAAACACTTATCACTCTTCGTTCAAAAACCTCAATCCCAAACAATTCACGATATTTTCTCTCAGACCAATCAAAAATCTTGTTTGTGATATGTGCCGCAATAACATCCACTGCAGAATCACCAACATAAATAAGATCTGTAGGATTACGAGCCGTGCAGTATTTACTGAACGATGCAATCATCAATGCTTTGAACAGCTCTATTGCCCTAGAAAGAGGTTTTGGTGCACTACAACCTTCATCAACAAATAGATTTTGCAAATCAAGCCAATCAGAAAAAAAATAGGTGTCTGTGATATAATCCTCTAACCCCACTGATTCCAAATAAAAATCTCTTCCTCCTGGAGAAGCAGAAACAACAACAGCCACATCATTATCTTGTTTTTGTATAAACTTTAATAAATCTACAGCATCCTCCTTTGCTCTAATATACTTTTTATCCAGTTCAGGCAATTCTGCCTTAAGTTCTGATAAAACCAGGCCAACATCAAGACCAGCTGGAAAAAAAGCAGCAACAAAATCTTCAAGTGATGCTCCATAAATCTCTAAAACCTGAGCAACCTCAATAGGATCTCTAAGACCATGTCTATCTCTTACTATATTAATTGCCTCTGTTAGTGCAATCTCACTTCCTGTTTCTAAAGTTAGATTGTAATCAAAAATATATATCTTATAATCTGCAAATCCCTTGTTTTCAACCATTATTTAATTGCCTCTTCAAATTTTTTAGGAGGATAAAATATCCATGGAAGTTGTCTTAAATCTCCAATTACATAATCTGGTTCAATCTCAATACTAATCCCATCTCTGGGTGAAATCTCATCTATTTCTTCTCTAAGATATCCAAGTGCTCCACGTCCTTCAAGTCCAGCATAATACTTACTTCCACTATCTCTTGAAGCCTTTATTAACTCCTTCATGCCTCTTGTCATATCATCAGGGATAACTATCCTATTTTCCCCTCTAAGATCTAGCAAAACACTTATCACCATTTCTTTTGGAAGTAACCATCCACACGACTCCATAATTTTCCTTTCATAATCTAACATTTTATTTGCTAAATGTACTGCAATAACATCTACTTTAGCATCTCCCACATATATAACTTGCATATCTTTGTATCTTCGATAGTTGGATAAATGTGACACAAGTGGATCTGCTTTGCAAAATTCTACAGCTCTAGAAACAAAATCTGAAAGCTCTGTTTTTTCTATTTCAAATCTTGTAGGCCACCTAATAGTCCAAGAAAGCTGATCATAAGTTGTAGTAGGTGCTACAAAATAATCATATAAACCAATTGCTTTTAACTGCCCCTGTATGTTTCCTGGTGAAGCTGAAAGAACCCAACAAGGATCCCTAGCCATGAACGATATAAAATTTAAAACTTCTTTAGCACCTTCTCTTGCTCTAATATACTTTTTATCCAGTGCAGGCAATTCTGACTTAAGTTCTGATAAAACCAGGCTAACATCAAGACCAGCTGGAAAAAAAGCAGCAACAAAATCTTCAAGAGGATTACCATAAAGCTCTCGAACTTGCTCAACTGTTACAAAATCTGTGAGACCATATCTCCTCTTAACTATATTAATACCCTCTGTTAAAGCCACTTCACTGCCTGTTTCTAGTGTTAGATTGTAATCAAAAACAAAAACATATCCCATAACCAGATGAAGTTTAACAAATCTATTTAAGCTTTTCTAAATTGTGCTACTTTAAAATAATAACACACCACAAAAAATAGTATCATTTCTTCTTTATCTCTTTCCTAGAAATAGGCTTTACCAAAAACCCTTCTGGTACTTCTCTGAAATAACCAAAATCACCACTCTTGATCTTATATTTCTCAATCAATTTGTCAGGAATCCTAATTATTGCTGAGCTACCAAGAACACCAAACTTACGAATCATCTTCCTGTTTCCTTTTAGAATATCGTATCTTAATAATTCAGATGAAGTAAAATACTCCTCACCACATTTGGGACACTTCAGACAGTAAAGCTCAACTCCTTCTTTAACTACCCTTGTCTCTTTTACTTTAACTTCACATTTGTAGCATGTTTCCATGAATCTCTTAATTTTCATTTTCTTTTAACAGGTTTGATATGGATCAAGATTATATTCTTTTCGTGCAAAACGTAAGACAAGCACAATGCTTTCTTCTTGTATGGGCAAAAAACATTATACTTTTTTTGCTTCTTTGAAATCAACTCATGTTTGCCTTTATTTAAAACATATACTATAAACTCCTCATACTTTCCAAGCTTTTCCAACTCCTCTTTTATATGCCAAGTAAATACCAACAACTTCCCTCTCCAATAAAGCTCGTACATCTTCTTTAGACATAAGATATCTTTTAATCATAAAAGATATTTAAATCTTTTGCTTTTAATATTAGAATTACTCATTAATAAAACTTACTTAAAATTTTTTAATGATTTTTCGAATAAAACGAAAGAATTAAGGTTATTTTAACAATCTTTTATAAGCCTCTAAAACATTCTCCATCAGCATTGCAACTGTCATTGGACCAACACCACCAGGAACAGGAGTTATATAGCTTACAACCTTTTTTACATTCTCAAAATCCACATCCCCCACAACCTTGCCATTCTTTTTTGATATACCAACATCTATTACAACACTCCCTTTTTTTACCATATCTTTTTTGATAAAATCAACCCTTCCTACTGCTGTCACAATAATATCTGCCCTCTTTGTTTTATTTTGGATATCTTTTGTTTTTGTATGACAAACAGTCACTGTTGCATCCCTTCTAATCATCAACAATGCAAGTGGCTTTCCAACAATAAGACTTCGATTAATTATCACCACATCCTTACCTTTCAAATCAACACCATACTCATCAAAAAGCCTGATAACCCCTTTTGGTGTGCAAGGCACAAAAGTTTCTTGATTCATAACCAACCTACCAAGATTCAAGGGATGCAAACCATCAACATCCTTTTCAGGGGATATAGCACTTAAGATCCTTCCTTGATCTATTTTATTCGGCAATGGAAGCTGCACCAAGATCCCATGAATACTTTTGTCTTTGTTCAACCTTTCTATTAATAAAACAAGCTCTTTCTCACCAACACTTTCTTGAAAAGGATATTTTTTGAAAACTATTCTTGTTTTATCACAAGCCTTTTGTTTTATCCCAACATAAAGCCTAGATGCTTCATCATTTCCAACAATAATCACTGCAAGGCAAGGCTTAATCTTAAACCCTTCAACCTCTCTCTTAATATTCTCAAGAATCTGATCAGCAACCCTCTTTCCATCAAGTATTTTTACCATATCACTCTTCACCATATCAGGTATAATAAACAAACCCCTTGCACAACTCAACAACCTCTT
Organism: uncultured Methanosarcinales archaeon; assembly: GCA_964354685.1. Lineage (GTDB taxonomy): Archaea > Nanobdellota > Nanobdellia > Woesearchaeales > JAGVZT01 > CAYHAM01. The sequence continues at coordinate 209,636 of CAYHAM010000002.1, read as the reverse complement.
GCTTAACCTTTTTAATTACAGCCTTGTTGTCAATATTGTTTATCACCTTTGATATCCATTCTGCTATTTGTTTCATCTCTGGCTCTCTCATGCCTCGAGTTGTTACAATAGGTGTTCCTAATCTTATTCCAGAAGGATCAAACGGAGTTCTCTTATCATAAGGCACCATATTCTTATTCAGAGTTATACCAGCCTCATCTAATGCAGCCTCTGCCTGCTTTCCACTTACCCCTTTGTTAGTCAAATCAACAAGAATTAAATGATTGTCAGTTCCTCTAGAAACCAAATCAAAGCCTTCTTCAATCAAACCTTCTGCAAGCGCCTTTGCATTCTTCAAAACCTGGCTTATATATCCTTTAAACTCTGGCTGCATAACCTGGCCAAGAGCAACAGCTATTGCAGCTGTGTTGTTGTCATGAGGACCCCCCTGAAGCCCTGGGAAAACCGCTTTATCAATCTTTTCTGCAAACTCCTTCTTGCACATAATCATTGCTCCTCTTGGCCCCCTCAATGTTTTGTGGGTTGTTGTTGTAACAACATCCATATAAGGGAATGGAGAAGGATGCATGCCAGCAGCAATTATTCCTGCAATGTGAGCAATATCTGCCATACTTATAGCACCAACATCTTCTGCTATTTCACTAAATTGTTTGAAATCAATTTTCCTTGGATAAGCAGTATAGCCTGAAATTATCAACTTTGGCTTGTGCTTTTTTGCATGCCTTCTTATCTCATCATAATTCAACAAATGTGTTTTTTTATCCAAAAAATAAGGCACAGACTTGAATGCAATACCAGAAAAACTAACCTTATGCCCATGGGTCAAATGCCCACCCTGATCCAAACTCAAACCCATAATAGTATCTCCAAATTTCAGCAAGCCAAAGTAAACAGCAGCATTTGCAGGACTCCCAGAATAGGGCTGAACATTAACATGCTCTGCTCCAAATATCTTTTTAGCCCTCTCAATAGCAAGCAGCTCTGCCTGATCAATAAACTGGTTGCCACCATAATACCTCTTGCCAGGATAACCCTCAGAATACTTGTTGGTTAAAACAGAACCCAATGCCTCTAACACTGCCATGCTTGCATAATTCTCAGAAGGTATAAGCTCTAACCCATTGTTCTGACGCTTCTTCTCATCCTCAATTATCTTCGCAACCTCAGGATCAACAGCTTTCAAATCTTTCATATCATCACCCCCAATAACCAATCCCCAAATCTTGAAAACATAAAAACATTGAACAAAACATTAGTAATACCAAATATCAAACACTTTACAGGCTTTGCACCAAGCACTGGAATTATTATCAATGATACAATCATATTATAAAGAATTGCAAATAACACTCCAACAGTCACAATATTATAATTAGAAAAATAGTGAGCCAAAAAACCAATTATCATATAAGATGGCACAGTCACAATGCTAAAAATAGACAACCTTCTTGACAAAATATAACCCAATGTAATTGACAAACCACCAACAATCATTCCTGCAACTGATCCATAAGCAATGCCACTAATAACAGTAACCAAAAGAATCAGCTCAAACCCATACCCCATCTGAGCATAAAAAAAGAACATGCTAATAAGCCTGTCAACAACCATTGAAACAGCTCCAATAAATATTAATAAAAACACAAAGAAAATCGGTCTATTAATCATGTAAGTCAAAAGAGAAATTAACATAAGAGACATAATTAATATATTCTTCTTTGTAACATACTGTTCTAAATTTAATTTTTTATAATCAAACACTTCCATTTTATCTACAATCAATCACCCTTGATTCAGTAACAATTTTATTAACCCTTACATCATGTTTGCTGCACTCAATTAAAGGCACTATCTGAAAATCATAGCTCAATCCAAAAATAGATGCTTTTGTTTTTGCCAACAATCTATCAAAATAACCCTTACCATAACCTACCCTATTACCCGCTCTGTCAAATGCTATGCCAGGTACAACAAACAAATCAACATCTTCTATTTTTACATACTTAATATACTCTTTTTTTGGCTCTAATATACCCAAGGTTGAAGGCTCTAAATGCTCAAATTTCCTCAACTCAGAAAGCTCAAGCTTTTTCTGCTTTAAATCAACTAGTGGCACAACAACACTCTTTGTTTTTAAAGCATGTTCTATCATACCATGGGTAAAAACCTCCCCTTCCTTAGAAACATAAAACATAACACTTTTAGCTCTCTTAAAATCCTCAACTTCAAAGAGCCTTCTCATTATCTCATTACTCTTTCTAACCAAATCTTCACTCTTTTTGTTGTTCCTCTTTTCAAGAACCCTATTCCTTATAGAGGCCTTCATCTTTTCATATATTAAGAAACCCTCCCCTCAACTAGTGTTTCAGAATCATTTAAGTATTAAATAGTTTTCTGTTTTTATGGGAGTTCTAACCTTTCTTCTAAATGTGATGCATACTCTTCTAAAAAATGGTATAATAGAGATAATTCTCTTCTATCACTTTTAGGCATGCTATGATTATCAAAGAATATTAATAAGGTACCAAACTCATCTATATCACCTTTTTCATAATCAAATTTGAGTTTTTCATATAAATCCAAAGCACCTACTCTTTCCAAAATTCTAAGCACATGTTCTCTGAAATCTAGTTCAACATATTTAGGAGTAAGCGTGTCTTCTCCAAATTGAATAAAAAGGCTATTTCCAATAATGCTTGTTCCAGCAATTTCATAACCTAATCCCGGGGAATCTTGAATTGATTGAATAACAGATTCCTCTCTCTCATATTGAGGACTTTCATTTTTATCTTGATCTTCCCCTTGGGTTCCATACTCAGGAACAAAAAAACATACTTCCGACCTGTCACTTTTTTTAGTAGTATGTGGTGTATTCTGATCTGTATTCTCACTTTGATTAATTTCAGCAGTGTGTCTGACTATTGCATTGTATTGTTTTCGATACCTTAAATATATCTCTTTATTCCATCTCTCAGGATCCTGTTGCACAAGCTTTTCAAATTTCGCCAACATACCATAAATAGACCTACCAAAAATCTCTTCTAGTTCAGGAAATGAAGTCTCTTTATCAAACTCTTTATGCAATATTTCAAGCTCTTCTGGAGTATAGGTTGTCTTGTTTCTTCTGGTTTTAACACCTTTTTTTGGTTCATACTCTCTAAGTCTCTTATAATACTGCCTCCTGTATGCTGCAACCCTTTTCTTATCCCATTTTGAAGCATCTTTATTTGAGAGAACTCTTAACGTGGATAATATCGCATAAGAGGACCTACCAAAAATCTCTACCAACTCCTCCAAAGGTGTTTCTCTTTCAAATTCTAAGTACATCCTATCAATTTCACTCGGGGTATAACTTTCACCACGTCTTATGAGACCATGGTGTCTCTCACTATTTCTTTTGTATAATCTTCTTTTCCTCCTTTTTTTATCATCATTATTGAGAATTTCACACTGTCTCTGATATTCTATTAGGATTTCCATGTTCCATCTCTCAGGATCCTGTTGCACAAGCCTCTTGAGTTTCCACAAAATTCCCTTATCAGATCTGTCCAAAATTACTTCTAATTCTGATAGGGGTATCCCTTGATTGAATCCATCATGTAACCTATTAATTTCCTCAGATGTATAATTTTTTCCTTGTCTCATAAACTTACTATATCTTCTTTTTCTTCTTGTTTCATGAGTTCTCCCATCCATTTTTTTACCGTTTCTGTGATTGTAATAATATTGGCTCCAATAATATGAAACTGTATCACTGTCCAAAACATCAGGATATCTCTTAGAAAGACGATCAATTTTTGATACAATACCTCTGACTCGTCTTTGTAAAATTATTTCTAGTTCAAGGAGAGATGTCCTTTCTCTTGCTTCAACAATTAAAGTTCTTTCCTCTTCGTATGTATATAGTTGACTCATATTGCTATTTTGTTAAGTTTTTATTCTCTAACACTTTTTATGTTACCACTTACCTTTGACTAAATTTACCAATATTTGTATAACCTCAGACTTAATGATATGTAGAAACGTAAGACCCAGGCTTTATTCCACATCACAGTGCACATTCACTATCAGCCTTCTCAGTTAAGTGATGTATAAAATCAGAAAGTTTTATATATATTTTGTACATAATTATGTAACATGCGATATATAGATGAGACAAAGCAAAGGCTGTTAGCAATTGATTGTCTCAAAGTTATGAAACAAGACAAAACATTTAGAGAGCTCTCCAAAGAGCTAAAACTCCCAATAGGGGTTCTAAATCGTTATGTTAATGGAATGGTTCTCCCAAACCAAAAAAGAGCCGAGCAATTAATAGAATACTTCTATAAAAACAATTTTGAAAACACAATTTTAGAAAAATCAAAAACAAAAAATAGCAATCTTTATGTAACATCCTGGATCTTATCAAACACGTTCTTTTTGAATCTGATTGCATACAAGGTATCCAAGCATTACAAAACAAAAATAGACAAAACTCTGACAGCAGCTGTTGATGGAATTCCAATTGCCATCAACCTTGCCAACTTTCTCTCATGCAAAGCAGTATGGGCAAAAAAGTATCAAGAGATAAGCTTCACTGGATTCTATGTATCTGATGATATGGTAAGAAACAAACCTATTTTCACCCCATTCTACATACCCAAGGAATCTTTGAAGAAAAAAGATAAAGTGCTCATTATTGATGATGTTATCAGAGGTGGAACAACAATAAACTCATTGATAAACCTATGCAAAAAAGCAAAATGCGAGATTGTTGGGATCTTTGCAATATTCATGACAAAAAGTGTTTACTACAAACTAAGAAGAAACTTCAAAACAAAATCAATTGTCTTGATTGAAGGTTAAACCATCTTCTTTCTTTAATATTCCTTCAGCAGCCATCATCCCAGTAGCAGCTGCTCCCACAATATTGCCAGAGAGCCCTGGACCATCACCAGCAACAAAAAGGTTTTCTATACCAGTCTCTAAATATTTGTTTGTCCTGATTTTCGAAGCTCTAAACTTTATCTCTGGTGCATAAAGCAAATTATCCCCTGAGTTTATTCCTGGAAGCACCCTTTCTAGCATTTCTATAGCCTCTAACAAATCTGTCACAATCCTATGTGGCAAAGCCATTGCAATATCTCCTGGAGACACCTCCTTTAAGCTTGGCTCAACAAAACTCTTTCTTATCCTCTCCCATGTGCTCCTCCTCCCTTTTTTGAGGTCAGAAAGGCGCTGGATTATCGGCTTGCCACCACCAATTGTTGTTGCCAGCTTTCCTATTGACTTCCCATACTTTGTTGTGTTCTCAAGGGGTTCTGTTAGAGTAATTTCAGTAACAAGTGCGAAGTTTGAGTTTTCTGTTTTGCTATTTGAGTTTGAATGACCATTAACACAAACAAAACCATCATATTGCTCTGTAGAAACCATGCCATTTGGACATGGGCAGAATGTCCTAACAGGGTCATCAAACGTTGGAGGGTGCATCATGAATATCGCCTCGTACATGAGTTTAGCATGCTTGCTCATTATTGTTGCTGGAAATTCCATTCTAACACCAACCTCTATCTTCTCATAATCATATTTTATGCTATGTTTTTCAGAAAGCTTTTGCAGCCATCTTGCACCAACCCTACCCGGTGATAAAACAACAAATTTTGAATTAAGCTCTGTTCCATCCTTTGTTTTAACACCAAGACATCTGTTGTTTTTTATTATTATATCAGCAACCTCTGTCCTTGTTTTAATTTCAACACCCTTTTTTACCATATATTCTTCAAAATTGGTAACAACCTGAGGAAGTAAGTCAGAGCCAACATGTTTAATCTCCCTAATGAATAGTTGGATTCCCTGTAATTTTGCTTCATCAACCAATTTCTCAACCTCCCCTTTATCCTTTGGGTAAGACACACAATCAACCCCAAAACTTTTGAATACCTTGTCAACCATGTTGAGGTATCTTTTATATTCCTGAACCGTGTATAGATGGAGAATCTTCTCATGACTCAAAACAGGTGAGAAATGTAGCTTCCCATCTGAGAACGTGCCTGCACCACCAATCCCACTAACAGCATCCTGTTTTGTACGCTCCTTTATTGGCTTACCCATCTCAATGAGACAAACCCTTTTTTTAGAATCAGCCAATGTGTATGCTGCAAACATTCCAGCAGGCCCTGCACCAACAATTATTACATCATAATCTTTCTTCATCTTAATATCAACTCGCTCCTCTCCGGACCAACACCAACCATCTTGATAGGTATACCAACACTCTTTTCAACAAAATCAACATAACTCTTTGCCTCAGATGGGAGCTCATCATAGCTTTTTACACCATTTTCAAATTCAAAACCCTTGAATGTCTTGTACACACCTTTACACTCCCTGAAAACACCAATGCCTGCTGGATGGTGCTCTAACCTTTTACCCTTGTAATCATAATGAGTACATATCTTTAACTCTTCAACTCCAGAAAGCACATCAAGCTTTGTTAAAGCCAGCTCTGTCACCCCACTAATCATAATACCATACCTTAATGTAACAAGATCTAACCACCCAATCCTTCTCGGCCTGCCAGTTGTTGTGCCATACTCATCACCTTTCTCTCTTATCATCTCTGCTCTTTTATCTAACAACTCTGTTGGCAATGGACCAGATCCAACTCTGGAAGTGTAAGCCTTCACAACACCAACAACCTTGCTAATCTTTGTTGGACCAACACCAGCACCAACACAAGCGGCTCCAGCTATTGGATTAGAGGATGTTCCATAAGGATAAACACCATGATCAAGGCAAAGCATTGTTCCTTGCGCACCCTCTAAAACAACTCTCTTTTTTTGGTCAAGCAGCTTGTTTATCTCTAGTGAAACATTCCCAACATACTTTGAAAGCCTTTTTCCATAATCTCTGTACTGTTTGAATATCTCCTCTTCATCCAGTATTGTATTATCTCCATAAACATGCTTTATTGTTTTTTGTTTCAGTGGGACAAGATAGCCAAGCTTCTCCTTTAGGACCTCTTCATCCAACAAATCTATCATTCTTATTCCCTGCCTAGCAGTTTTGTCAGAATAAACAGGAGCAATGCCTCTTTGTGTTGAGCCTGCTGAAAGCTTTCCTTGAGCCTTATCTGCTAGTTTGTCTTGTAAAATATGAAAAGACAATATCACATGTGCTTTCTCACTTATTGTTAAATTGGGTTTTATCCCTCTTTTTTCTAGTGATTGTATCTCTTCCAGAATCACCTCTGGATTTACAACAACACCAGCCCCAATAAACATCCTCTTATCAGGATATAAAACCCCAGAAGGAATCAAATGCAGCTTATACTTCTCATCTCCTAAAACAACAGTATGACCGGCATTATTACCCCCCTGGAACCTTGCAACTCCATCCGCATCCTCTGCAAGATAATCAACAATCTTCCCTTTACCCTCATCTCCCCATTGCATTCCAACAACTACGATTGCAGGCATCTTAAATCACCTCCTAAAGAACACCTTTTGATCTATTGATTGCTATCTGAGTCAACTCAGCCGCCTTTCCAATATAGTTGGCAGGCTCTAAATCTAGCAATTGTTTTTTTGTTTTATCATCCACTTTTAATCCTGAAACAAATCTTCTAAGATCATCCAATCTAATCCTCTTCCCCCTAGTTAGCTCTTTCAATTGTTCATAAGGCATTTCATAACCCTTCTTCCTCAAAACAGTTTGGATTGCCTCTGACAACACCTCAGGGTAATCATCCAAATCATGAAGCATCTTCTCTTTGTTAATGTTTATCTTGTTCAAACCATTGATTGTATTTTTGTATGCTACAATAGAATAAGCAAAAGCCATTCCAATGTTCCTCTCTGCTGTTTTATCACTCAAATCCCTTTGCAGCCTTGATATTGTCAACTTATTGGCAAGGTGGTTAAACAAAGCATTTGCAATGCCCAAATTGCCCTCGCTGCTCTCAAAATCTATTGGATTAACCTTATGAGGCATTGTTGAAGAACCAACCTCCTCTTTTTTCACTTTTTGAACCAGATATTCCATGCTTATGTATTGCCACATATCTTTATCAAGGTTTAAAATAATGTTATTGATTCTAATTATGTTCTGAAACAAAGCTGCCAATTGATCATGAGGCTCAATCTGGGTTGTTATCAAGTTTGGTTGTAAACCAAGGTGTTTGACAAACTCTTCACTAAAATTAATCCAATCAAAATCAGGAAATGCAGCAACATGTGCATTGAAATTACCAGTAGCTCCGTTAAGCTTGCCATAAACATCTTGTTTTTCTAAATTTACAATCTCTTTTCTAATCCTTTCTATAAAAACAGCAATCTCTTTACCCATAGTTGTTGGAGAGGCTGGCTGTCCATGAGTTCTGGCAAGCATTGGGATCTTTTTGTACTCTTCTGCCAACTCTATTAACCCCCTCAACATACTTTTGAGTGTTGGGAAATAAATCTCACTTAGAAATTCCTTAATCATTAGTGAGTAAGACAAATTGTCAACATCTGTAGATGCAAGTCCAAAGTGAACAAACTCAGAAATGTCCTTTAAACTTATTTTGTTTATCTTTTGTTTTATAAAGTATTCAATAGCCTTAGTATCATGATTTATCTTTTCTTCTATTTGTTTTACACTTTCCGCATCTTTGAGCTTGAAGTTGGAGTAGAGATTTCTAAGGAGCAAAATCTCTTTTTTGTTTAGCTTTCTTATCACATTATTTTGTGACAAAAAAATTAAGTACTCAACCTCAACCCTAATGCGGTATTTTATTAATGCAGCTTCAGAGAAGTAGTGGTCCACATTTTTAACATATTTTTTATACCTCCCATCAACAGGAGAGATAGCTGTAAGTTCTGAATTGTTCATACAGTTAGGAGCTAAGAAATTCAATGATTTATAAATATTTGTGTTTTTTAATGGTTAGATTGAGTAATGTACTAAATCAAGATTGAGACTTTCTTTGATGTTGGTCTAGGTATTGACAAAGTGCATCAATATAACATGAATTTGGAGATGTTACCCAAATATTCAAATTCTCTCCAGGATTTTCTCCTATCTCTATTGTGCACATCTCAAGACCTGGATTCCTTTTCACTTTCGTACCTTTTTTTTGCAATAATCTTATCATCATCAACTGAAATAAAATATATACCTCTATTTTCAGCTAGGATGAATTTTTTACCTAACAAACCCATAAATCTCTTTAGCTAAACTTCTTCTATCATATTCTGCATCAATGCAGGCCCCATTAACATCCAATACAACAGTGTGACAAGCTACTCCACAAAAAAATCCATTTGTGATTTGTGATAATTATACTAGTCTTGTTTCCTCCACACACAATATACTCAAGAAACCTTGGCTGTATTTCTTCACCTGCTATTTTACATCACCTCTTATTTTAGATTAATCTCCTTATTCAGCTCTTTTATTGCCTTAACAGCAGCACTAGCATAATCATCTGTTTTCTGCTTTTCATAAGCATAGTTTATATCAGACGAGCTATTGATTCTATGTATTGCTAATTCATTCTTTGATTTTTTAAGTGCTTCCACCACCTCTGAAGCACTCCCTCCTTGAGCACCAACACCAGGTATCAAAAAAGGGACTTGCTTCTTTGATTTAACAAAAAACATTGAGATTTGCTCTAGCTCTTTTGGATAAGTTGCACCAACAACAGCCCCCAACCCAGGCTTGTGCCAATCCAAAAGCTTTTGAGCAACCTTCATATAAACAGGGATTCCTTCCACTTCCAGATTTTGCAAATCAACAGCCCCTTTGTTAGAGGTTCTAACAAGCATGTAAACACCTTTGCCATTTTTACACCATTCCAAAAAAGCATCAACACTATCAAAACCAAGATAAGGGTTAATAGTGACAGCATCTGCTTGCCAGAATTCAAAAACCTCTTTTGCATAGGCAACACTTGTCTTGCCAATATCACCCCTTTTTGCATCCAGCAAAACAGGAATCCCCTGGCTTTTGTAAACCTCAATAATCCTTTTCAAAGCCCTTAGCCCTTCAAAACCATACTGGCCAAAAAATGCATAGTTTGGCTTAACAATAGCAGGCTCTGTTTTCTCAGAAATCATTGCATCCAACATATCTAAATAAAATTTTGTCAATTTCTTCTCAACACTTGCCTCTACAACAGGAATCTTATCTAAAACAGGATCAATTCCCATGCAAACAATGCTCTTTGTTTGCTTAGCTCTTTCTCTAAGTTGTTCAATATAATCCATTTTATCACCTAATCAGTTTTAATTGCTTTATTCCATACTTCTTGAAGTAATCCTCAACCTCTTTGAGAGTTTTTTTATCAGGCTTTTGCTTTGCAGCAGCCAATGGTAAAAGAACTAAAGCATCACTAACTGCCATATACCTCACACCCGCCTCATTCACCTTTTGCTCAACACTCCTACCATCATCTCTAATCTCCATTCTATTCACAAGCCCTATTGTTGCAATTATCTCAACATCAACCTGTTTTAGGCTCTCAAGAGTATTAATCAAAGAGCCACCAGTTGTTGTGACATCTTCTACAACTATCACTTTACTTTTATCAGGCATATGCCCAACAAAAAACCTGTCTTTTGGCTCACCATGCTCTTTTGGCTTGCCCCTACCCATAACCAAAGGCATATCCTTGTTTTTTCTCTTTGCATACTCATCTGTTAGAAATAATGCAAGCTTAGTTGCGCCCTCAGGAACACCATAAAACAAATCAGGCTCTAAACCCTTTGATTCAACAAAATCCAAAACATACTTCACTAGTTTATCTTTAACTTTAGTAGTATCTGTTAGATTTCTCATATTTACATACCAATTAGATATTCTCCCATGTTTCAACTTAATCGACTCTTCAAAGAACCCAATAACACCTTCCTCAATCAAGAATTTGTTATACGCCTGTTGATCAAACTTTGCCACATTTATCACCCCTCATTTTCTTACAATCTCAATCTCTTCCCCTTTTATCTTATCAAAAACCTGACCATCATTAAACACAACATTCCCATTAACAATAGTTGTAACAGGCAAACCTTTAAGCTTCCAGCCATTGTATGGAGACCATTTGCATTTTGTGAATAACTCCTCATTCTTTATTACTTTAGTTTTTTTCATGTCGATTATTGTTAGGTCTGCATCATATCCAATTTTTATTTGTGCTTTGTTTTTTATTCCAAAGATTTTAGCAGGATTTTCTGATGTTAATGTTATAACCTGAGTGAGGGATAGATTTTTCTTGTTAACAGCATCAAGTAATAATGGCAGCCTTGTTTCAACCCCTGGCATTCCTGATGGAGGATTATCAGAAATTTTTTCTTCAATAGTATGAGGCGCATGATCAGTTGAAATTGTATCAACCCATCCTGCTTTTACTGCATTCCAAAGTGCAGTCTGGTCTTTTTTTGTTGCCAATGGAGGCTTTACTTCTGCAAATCCTTTAAGTTTTTTTTCAATGCTTTTATCCAAAAACAAATGGTGTGTGCAAACCTCAACCAACATTTTATTAGTTCTATTCTTCTGTATAAAATCCATATCCCTTTCTCTTGAAACATGGCAGAGATAAAGTTGATTATTGCATCTCTTTGTTAACCTAACCGCCTTCGGGATCATCTCATCCTCAGCATGAACCATTACCAAAGGAGTATTAGAAAATATTTCTCTCAAAACTTCATCATCTTCAATCAACATTTTACCAGTAGAAATATTCATAAAAACCTTGATAGAAGCAATGTTTCTTGCCTTTTTTATCTCCTCAAGATTATCCTTTGCACCCCCAAAATGAAACCCATAATTAACAACGCTCTTCTTTGCAAGCTCCCTCTTATCTTCCAGATCCTTTATTGTGATTGTCTGAGGAATTGTATTAGGCATATCAAGAATTGTTGTCACACCACCTGCTGCTGCTGCTCTTGAGCCTGTTAGAAAATCTTCTTTATGTGTTAATCCAGGCTCTCTAAAATGAACATGAGGATCTATTAATCCAGTGATAACAAAGTTTGAGTTTGCATTTATTGTTTCATCTGCTTTTATTTTCTCATTAGTTATTTTGATTATTTTTCCATTTTCTATGTAAATATCCTTAACAATAGCTTTGTTTTTCACTAGGAGCTTTGCATCTTTTATTAGTAAACTCAAATTATCACCCTTTTTCCAGCAGCATTTCTCTTGTACTTACCAAACTCAAAAATCTTTTTTGCAATCTCTTTACTAAAAACAGGCCCTTCTTCACAAACCCTTATCCCAAGAGGATCCACTGTGCACTGTCCACAAATCCCAAAACCACACTTAATATAACGCTCTAAAGATATTTCACAATCAACTGCATAATTATCACACAACTCAACAACCCTTTTCATCATCAACTCTGGGCCGCAAGTGTAAACACAATCAACCCTCTTTGTTTTTAGTATCTTTTCAAGAAGATCTGTTGCAAATCCTTTATGACCATAAGAGCCATCATCTGTTGAAAATAGCAGATTCTTGAATCTTCTCCTGAATAGGAGATATTGTTTAGACTTTGCTCCAATAATAAAATTGTATTTAATCTTATTTTTTATAGCATTATCTGCAAGCAATGCAAGAGGCGCTACCCCATAACCACCTGCAACAAGAACAATCTCCTTGCCTCTAAGACTAAATTGATTGCCATAAGGACCTCTGATACCTACAATATCCCCTTCTTTCATCTTATGCAACTTCTCAGTAAAAGGCCCAACCTTAGAAACAGTAACCGCAAACTTGTTTTTGTCTTGATACGAAACCCCAAACGGCTTTTCATCAACCCTTGGAATCCAAAGCATAACAAACTGGCCAGGCTTTGCACTCATCTTATGCTCAAACACAAATGACTTAATATCCTTAGCCTCATCTATAACTTTGCCTATTTCAAGCATTATTGGTTTTTGTAGTTTATTCATGAGCCTTACCAATTATCTGTTTTAAATTAAAATACCCCTCTTCTTCCATAAACCCTTTAATCTCATCGCAAACCTTCCTGAAAACATCAATGCCTCTGTAATAAACACCACTCCCAATACCAACAGCACTTGCACCAGCCATCATCATCTCTATTGCATCCTTGCCATAGGTTATTCCACCAATCCCTATTACAGGAATATCAACAATCTCATAAATATCATAAACACATCTAACCGCAATTGGCCTAATTGCTGGTCCGCTTACACCCCCTTGCTTGTTTGCAAGGATTGGTTTTACTGTTTTTATATCAATAATCATACCAGGACCAAGTGAGTTTATTGCAGACAGTGCATCTGCACCTGCTTGCTCTACTGCTTTTGCAATATCTTTTATGTTTGGAACATTAGGTGTTAACTTAACAATAATTGGGATTTTTGTTCTGTTTTTGACTGTCTCAGTTATTTTGGCTGCTGTTTTTGCATCTGCTCCAAATGGTTTTCCAAATTCATCTTCAACATTCGGACAAGATATATTCACCTCTATAAGATTAGGTTTTGCCTTTGATACTTTCTCAGCAACAATGCCAAATTCATCTATTGTTCTGCCAAATATGCTTGCTACCACAGGCACTTTTGCATTTTTTACTGCATAGCTTATTTCCTCTCGAAATTCATCAACCCCAGGGTTTGAAAGTCCAACAGCATTAATTAATCCAGATTCAAATTCCACAATTATAGGGTTGTGATGTCCTTTTCTCTCCTCTAAACCAATTGACTTTGTTGTTACTGCTCCTGCACCGCTTTTTGCAACATTAACCAGAGAAGATCCAGTAACACCTAAAATACCAGAAGCCAATATAGTAGGATTCTTTAACTCAACACCAGCTATATTTGTTTTTAGATCCAATTTTACAACCCTTATTTTACAATCAATGCCATAATCCCCTTTTGAACATGCATCCTGTTTTCAGCCTGGTCAATTATAACCGATTGCTTACCATCCATCACCTCATCTGTTATCTCCTCTCCTCTGTGAGCAGGCATGTCATGCATAACAATCGCATCAGGCTTTGCTAATTTTAACAACTTTGAATTAAGCTGATATGGAGGAAAAATCTTTAACCTTTTTTCTCTGTCCTCTCTGCCCATACTCACCCAAATATCAGTGTAAACAACATCAGCACCTTTTACAGCTAACTTTGGATCCTCAACAACCTTTACTTCTGATTTGCTTAGCTTAGCATTATTTTTGCACATCTCATAAATATCCTTATTTACAGTGTAATGTTTCGGACATCCAACAGTGATATTAACACCAAGCTTAGAGCAGGTTATCATCAATGAGTGTGTTATATTATTATCACCATCACCAACAAAAGCAAAATTAATTCCCTTTAAACTTCCCTTCTTTTCTAGAACTGTAAACAAATCAGTCAATGCCTGGCAAGGGTGCAGCAAATCTGACAAACCATTAATAACAGGAACTGTTGCATATTTTGCCAAATCAACAACATCTTGATGAGCAAACACCCTAGCCATAATAACATCGCAATACCTTGACAAAACCCTTGCAGTGTCTGCTATTGTCTCCCCTCTGTTTAGTTGTAAATCATTAGGTCCCAAATATAGTGCATGACCTCCTAGCTGGGTCATACCGACCTCAAAGCTAACCCTTGTCCTTGTAGAAGGCTTTTGAAAAATCATTGCAAGGCTCTTGCCCTTGAGCAGCTCATTTTTCTCTCCCTTTTTCTGTTTTATCTTTAATTCTTCTGTGGTCTTAAAAATCTTCATAATCTCTTCTTTTGTAAAATCCTGAACCGAAATAAGGCTACGGCCTTTCATCTTACCACCTCAGATATCCTTTATCACATCCTCTCTATCAAAAACATGCTCACAATAATGGCATCTCACCTTTAGTGCTTTCTTGTCAATAACCTCAAACTTTGTCTTTATGTTGTCATGCCTTGTTATGCACCTTGGATTTGCGCAATTCAAGCCATACACTGTATCTGGGATTGAAACCCTTATCTTTTGATCAACCTTCCAATTCTTAATTATGTTTATGGTTGCATTTGGTGCTACCAACGCAAGCTTATTTGCCTCTTCTTGGCTCAAATAGCGGTCTTCTATCTTAAGCAAATCTTTTTTTCCATATTTTTTGCTATTTAACCTAACACCAATCCTCAAAGTTTTATCATAATCTTTTAGATTTAAAATCTGAAAAACCTTCCACACCCCCCCAGCAGGGATATGATCAATAACAGTACCCTGCTTCAGAGCAGTGACCTTCATCTTAACAACCTTTTCTTTCATTTTACAACACCCCCAAAACCCTACAAAGCAATGCCTGCCTCACAGGAATCCCGTTTGCAAGCTGCTCAAAATAAATTGCATAAGGTGTATCATCAAGATCATAATCTATCTCATCCACCCTTGGCAATGGATGCATAACCTTCAAATCAGGCTTTGCATGCTCCATCAACTTTTTGTTTATTTTGTAAAATCCCCTTGCCTTCTCATACTCAGCCAAATCATGAAACCTCTCTTTTTGGATTCTTGTTGCATACAAGATATCAAGCTTTGGCAAAACCTGCATCAGATCATCTGTCTCAACATATTTTGTACCCTGCTTTTCGATCTCCTCAAGAAATTGCTTTGGCATCTTCAAAGAATTAGGTGAGATAAAGTAAAGTTTAACATCAAAATAGCTCAGAGCCAAAGCCAAGGAATGCACAGTCCTCCCAAACTTCAAATCTCCTAAAAAACCTATATTCAACCCATCTATTTTTCCTTTAGTTTTCTTTATCGTGTATAAATCCAAAAATGTCTGTGTTGGATGCTGGTTTGCACCATCTCCCCCATTTATTATAGGGATTTGAGTAGATTCAGCTGCTACCCTTGCTGCTCCCTCAAGTGAATGCCTCATTGCAATAACATCACAATATTTCTCCACTGTTCTGACAGTGTCTTTTAATGACTCTCCCTTTTTTGTTGAGCTTGTAGTTGCATCTGCAAACCCAATAACACTCCCACCAAGCTTTTGCATTGCTGCCTCAAAGCTAAGCCTTGTCCTTGTTGAAGGCTCAAAAAACAGTGTGGCAAGCTTCTTGCCTTGCAACAGCTTTGACTTCTTGCTTTCAGGCATGGTCTCAATCTTCTTTGTCAGCTCCAAAATTTCAATAATCTCCTTTTTAGAAAAATCTCTAATAGAAATTATATCCTTATACATTTTCTTTGTTTTTGTTTTTTTCATATTCTCACCCCATTATAGCCCTTCCTATGAAATAAATAGCTCTACCTAAAAAAAGAGGCTTAGCAACCTCTCTACCAGGTAAAAATGTTAATAATTGACAAGAGTGAATTCAAACAAATAATATTGTGATTTAGAAATCCAAACTCAGAATTAACTATATAGCTCATTCTGAAAATAATTAAAGAAGTGTTCCTATATATAATTATTTCTGTAATTTAGAATATATTACCAGAACTAGCCACAAATCCCCCAACCACAGCTGGGGCATTTCTTACAACCCTCTTGATAAATCAACTCACATCCACACTCTGGGCACTCTGTCATAGGAATTTCTAAGAAATGAATATCATATAAATAATTTGTTCAACATTTGTTAATAACAACTTTCCACAATATTTATATATATAAAAAAATTCACATATCTTATCCCCCCTTAGCTCAATGGCAGAGCGTTCGGCTGTAGTTGTGGGCAAGAGGTTCTTGCTTAGAAACAATGAAGGCTCACCAGCCGTCACCGAAAGGTTCCCGGTTCAAATCTGGGAGGGGGGATTTTTTAGTAAAACTTATTAATTTCATGTTTTTTTCTCTTAATTTATGGGGGAGTGGTATTTAACAATCTTTGAATCAGGATATTATGATTTTGCAGATGGCATTATGGGTTTAGATGGCATTAGAGACCCAAATAACAAGAGAGATGTTGAGGCCAGAGCCCCTGATCCAAGCAACCCTCACAAGGATATTGCTAAAATCCAGGAAGGAGATATTGTCATTCTAAGAGTAATTGACAGTGAGACATTCGAGTCAGTTGAATCTCTTCCAACACTTAAATTCAGAGTAAAATACAATAGACCCTATCATGTTGGTTCTAATGCTGAAGCTTCTGTTTGGGTCATGCTGCAAGCAGAAGGCCTTAGCAGGCTTGAGCCATATGCAACAAATCTTGAGGAAGGAGTCCAAGCTTATATGTCATTTCCAGGATATCCTGAACGTATTGCCCAATACGGAATACATGCCATTGGTCTTGAAGAAAGACTTTATTAATCTAATCAGAATTTTTATAACTTCTCTTTAAAAACCAAAAAATTTAATAAAACTAACCAATAAATTGCTTTAAAATGGATGTTGAAACAAGGCTAAAGCTAATCCAGGAGGTAGGAGAAGAGGTAGTCACAGTTCCAGAACTAAGAGAGCTGCTAGAATCAGGAAAAAAGCTCGTAGCATATGACGGGTTTGAGCCTTCTGGGAATATCCACATAGCGCAGGGCGTTATGAGGGCCATAAATATTAACAAGATGACCAAGGCAGGCGTCAAGTTCAAAATGCTTGTGGCAGACTGGCACGCCCAGGCGAATAACAAGATGGGCGGTGATCTTGAGAGGATCCAGACAGTTGGCAAATACTTCATCGAAGTCTGGAGGGTATCTGGAATGGACCTCGACAAGGTTGAGTTTGTATGGTCAAATGATGTTGTTGCTGACAGGGACTACTGGAAGCTTCTGATGCGCATTGCCATGAATTCCACTATCCAGCGGATTGTACGCTGCGGCACGATCCTTGGGAGAAAGGAGAGCGAGATGAGGCAGGCATCGCAGATCCTGGCTCCATTAATGCAATGCACTGACATATTCTACTTAAAATCAGACATAACCCAGCTTGGCATGGACCAGAGAAAGGTCAACATACTGGCAAGAGAAATTGGCCCAAGCCTTGGCTTGTGGAAGCCGGTTGTTGTGAGCCACCATATGTTAGCAGGGCTACAAGAGCCAAAGAGCACTGCAAAAACAGTAGAAGATCGTGTCCTAGATTTGAAGATGTCTAAATCAAGGCCAGACACTGCAATCTTTATGACAGACACAGAAGAAGACATTAAAAGAAAAATAAACAAGGCTTACTGTCCTCCCAAACAAATAAAAGACAACCCTATCATGGAATATTGTCAATACCTTGTTTTTGAAAGATTTAATGGAATAAACATAGAAAGAGACAAAAAGCATGGTGGAGACATAACAATAGCAAGTTATGACGAGCTTTGCAACCTTTACAGAAAAGGAGAACTCCATCCATTGGATCTGAAAAAAGCAGTTGCATTCTACGTAAATGAAATGATAAAGCCTGCAAGAGAACACTTTGAGAAGGATAAAAAGGCAAGAGAACTTCTAGAGTTTGTAAAAAAACAAGAAGTAACTAGATAAAATTCTCTATTTGATGACAAGCTTTTTATACTTTCCTTAAATACTCTAAACAAATGACACAACAAGAACACATCCTAATAACAGACTTCAATGGCAACCCAAACGTTGGTTTGTATGGATATTGCAATGATGAGTTTTGTCTGGTTGGAAACGAGATCCAAAAAAAGGTTTGCAACAAAATAGAGGAGATTCTCAAAGTCCCTGTCCATCGCTTGAATATTGCTGGAACATCTCTACTTGGAGTATTCTGTGTTGGAAACAAGAACTGCTTGCTATTGCCAAACATTGTCTTTGATGATGAGCTCAAATTATTAGACAAATTAGAAATCAAATATGCAATTATTGACACAAAACTAACAGCCCTCGGCAATAATATTCTGGCAAACAACAAAGGTGCATTAGTAAACCCTTTCTTTGAAGACACTGAAGTAAAACAAATCAAAAAAGCACTAGAAGTAGATGTCAAAAAAGCAACAATATCAGAGCTGGACAACGTTGGCTCTTTAGCAGTCTTAAACAAAAAACACTGTCTAATCAGCAAGCTTGCAAAAGACTCAGAACTAAATATTGTGGAGAAACTTTTAGGAGTAAAATGCACTAGAGGGACACTAAGCTTTGGCTTGCCATACATAAGCTCAGGAATCTTAACCAACTATCATGGTTTCATAATCTCAGACCAAAGCACAGGAATAGAAATAACAGATGCTGATCATGCTTTGGGATTTATTTGATTACTATTTCTCTAAGGAATAATAACAATTCGGCAACAACAATAATGGCAGGTCGACGGCCAAATCCTCGCTTTGCTCAGATTCGTCCTACTCGCCATGTCAGAAATCGGAGATTTCTGAGCACACCGGAAACACTCTGTGTTTCCCAGTGCCCCGGATGGGGCATCCCCCACCTCGTCGGCGCCATTGTTGTTGCCTCATTTGATAAAAAAAATCCAGCCATGGCGAGATGGAGCTGACCATGTTCCTATATCATGGAAATCAAAGATTTCCAGGACACCAAAAATGCAAAGCATTTTTGCGTGCGAAGTGTATGGTTATGGTCAGCGGAATAGGGCTTTTGCGTAGCAAAAGACCGTCGAAGCCATGGATGGCTGGATTTTTTATAACTATATTATTAAAATTAATTTTAAAATCAAGAAAATAACAAAAACCTACTAGCCCTTAACCCTTGCCTCAAACTCATTGTGCTTCTCTATCTTTGCAATCTCCCAAACAACCTTGGCCATTGCAAGAACAGAACCTATAATAACCAACCAATTCACTATATCTGCACCCAAACCAACAATATTGACAATATTTGTACCCATAACAACATTGTACATTCCCCACAAAAAAACCAATAAAAATAGCACCAAATACCCAATCAAAAACCACACAGCCTTTCTCCTGTATTTATGCATATTCCTTAATATTGGATACCAACTTAAATATTTTTCTATTTTATAGTGCTAACAGAATCAAGGAATTCTATCAAGCTGCTTTATCAGGTAGTTCTCCTCATCATCACTCTTTATCTCCTCATCAATCTCTTTCCCTTTGTCAAGCTCAAGAGGCTTTGGCTTCTCCTCCTCAAACTCTCCAATCCTATCAGCTTGCTCGTGCAACAAAAGCTCAACAGTTGACATCTCCTCCTCGCTAAGCTGCCTTGGCTGCCAATCAAGGTTAATACCATCATTCTCAATTCTAGGTATGATGTGGACAACAAAATGAGGAACAATCTGCCCAGCAGTTATTCCATTTTGTATAAACACATTTGTTCCCTGTATCTTCAAGCTCTCAAAAAGTGCAATGCTCAGCTTATTTGTAACAACACCAATATGAGCCATCTCATGATCAGGCACCTGCTCAATTATAGTATAATGCTCTTTAGGTATAATTAATATGTGGCCGAAATTTGCAGGATTTTTGGTTAAAACAGCAACAACCTTATCATCCTCATAAACCTTTTCTTCACTCTTTATCTGTTCACAAGCTTTGCATTTCATTTTCCAAACAACTCTGCTATTTTATCCAGATCCATTCTCTTATTACCTCTTCTCACACCATCATCTCTTCTTTTAGACTCGCTCTCCTCTTTGCCCACTTCCACGTCTTCCTCCTTCTTCTCCTCCTCTGGCTCTTGCTCCTCCTCAAACTCTGCCTCAACAACCCTTGGCTTGAGCTTCTCTGGCTTAACATCAAGATCAATTAGTTCCTTCTCCTCTAAACCAAACACCTTGTTTATCCTTGGTTGAATACTTTTCATCAATGTTCTCAAATCACCATCTGAAATCTTTTTTTGTGGAACAATAAACTTCAAACCATCATCATCTGTTCTGGGTATTATATGAATCATGAAATGTGGTGCCCTCTGACCTGCGGCAATACCATTTGCAATCACAACATTTATGCCTTTAACCTGCAACGCCTTTAATGCAGCCTGACTCAAATGCTTAACAATCATAAACATATGACCAATAACCTCATCAGGAACCTGTGGCATAATCTGATAATGCTCTTTTGTAATCAACAACAAATGCCCTGGGTTAGCAGGATTAATATCAAGGATTGCAATACAAAACTTATCCTCATAAATCTTCTTAGAAGCAACCTTACCTGTAACAATATGGCAAAAAACACACTGTTTTTTCTGCAACTCTGCAATCTCTTCTGGAGACATATTCTTAAGCTCTTCTTGTGTAATCTCCATATCAGCACCCATATCCCTAGTGTATATAAATATTTCTCATTTTTTGACATTGTAAATCCAATACTCATTCAGCAACAACACTTGAAAATGTATTGTTATAAACTATAATTCACACTTTCAAAACATTTTTAAACCAACCCCAAATTCTAATCACTAATGAGTTATGAGCTTATAATAACAGAAAAGCCAAAAGCTGCTCTTAACATAGCAACTGCTCTAGCAGATGGAAGGCCAATAAAAGAAACCAACCAAGGTGTTGCTTATTACAAAATCACACACGGAAAAAAAGACTTGGTGGTTGCATGTGCAGTGGGCCATTTATACACTTTAGCAGAAAAAGCAAAGAAAAAATTCCAATACCCTGTATTCGAGGTTGAGTGGAAGCCAACATCTGATGTAAACAAATCATCTAATTTCTCAAAAAAATACCTCAACACAATAAAAAAACTAAGCAAAGACGCGGATAGCTATACAATAGCAACTGACTATGATGTTGAGGGCGAAGTAATTGGCTACAATATCATCAGATTCGCATGCAAAAAAGAGAATGCAGCAAGAATGAAGTTTTCAACACTAACAAAGCCTGATATACAAGAGGCTTATGAAAACAAATCTGACTCTATAAACTGGGGCCAAGCAAATGCTGGCATAGCAAGACATACCCTTGACTGGTTGTATGGCATAAACTTATCAAGAGCATTAACTGCTAGTCTAAAAAAGGCAGGCCTCTTTAAAATCATGAGCTCAGGCCGCGTCCAAGGCCCTGCACTAAAAATAATAGTTGAACGCGAAAAAGAGATCAGGGCATTTAAACCAGAACCATACTGGCAGATACAACTTCTTGGAACTGTTGAAAAAGGGCCAATAGAGGCATGGCATGAAAAAGACAAATTCTTCAAACAAAAGGACGCACAAATCGTGCTTGAAAAAACAAAAGACCAGAAGGCACTTGTAAAATCAGTTGAAAAAAAGCAATTCAAACAATCAACATTAACACCATTTGACCTAACAACACTGCAAACAGAATCCTACAGATGCTTTAAAATCTCTCCAAAGAATGTCTTGATGTATGCACAAAACCTCTATATCTCAGGATACATCTCTTATCCAAGAACATCATCCCAACAGCTTCCAGCTCAAATTGACTACAAGAGAATATTAACAGAACTCGCAGGACAAGATGCATACAAAGAACTATGCAATGAGCTATTAACAAAAGAACTAACACCAAACCAGGGCAAAAAAACAGATCCAGCACATCCTGCTATTTACCCAACAGGTTTGATCCCAAAAGGCTTGAAAGAGTATGAAAAAAAGGTTTATGACATAATTGTAAAAAGATTCATGAGCACTTTTGCAGAAGACGCTCTAAGAGAAAGCAACACAATAACAATAGATGTAAACAAAGAGAACTTTGTTGCAAAAGGAACAAGAACAGTAAAAAAAGGTTGGCACAAATTCTATGAACCTTATGTCAGCTTAAAAGAAGAAGAACTCCCTGAAGTAAAAAAAGATGAAGATGTAATTGTAAAAGAGATAAAGATGCACGAAAAAGAAACACAACCACCAAAACGCTATACACAAGCATCACTTGTAAAAGAGCTCTCCAAACGCGAGCTTGGAACAAAATCAACCCGTGCTCAAATAATCGACACCCTATACCAAAGAGGTTATGTTCGAGAAGACCCAATTGAGGCAACACAGCTAGGCATAAGCACAATTGAAACCCTAGGAAAATACTCACCCTCAATAATAGACGAAGAGCTAACAAAAAAGTTTGAACTAGAGATGGTGGACATAAGAGAGAACAAAAAAGATAAGGAAACAGTATTCAAAGAAGCAGAAGATTTCCTCAAAATAACACTTGACGACTTCAAAGAAAAGGAACAGTTGATTGGAGCAGACCTTGCATTTGCAAAAATAGAAACAGATGAAAAGGAAAGAACATTAGGCTTATGCCCAACATGCGGCTCTAAGCTTATGCTAAGAAAAGGTAAATATGGCCAATTTGTTGCTTGCAACAACTACCCTGAGTGCAAAACAACATTCCATGTCCCAGGCAATGTTCTGGTAAAATCCTCTAAACAACAATGCCCTCAATGCAAATTCCCAATGGTCAAGCTAATAAAAAGAGGAAGGAAACCACAAGAGGTATGCTTAAACCAAGAATGCCCGTCGAAAAAAATACAAGGCGAGGAAGAAAAAATAGAAAAAAAATGCCCAAACTGCGGCTCTGACCTAGTTCTAAGAAAAAGCGTTTATGGAAGGTTTATAGGTTGCAGTACTTATCCAAAGTGTAAATACACAGAGAAGATTAATGGGAATAATAACAAATAGTATTTCTATACTTTATTTTAATTAACCAGCCCCACCTCCACCACCGCCTCCTCCGCCTCCGCCACCACCTCCAAAACCACCAGAGCCAGAGGTTGCAGAGGCAGTTGCAACAGATGTACTAAACGAATTAAATGAGGAGGTAAAAGATGTCAAAGAACCCATGCTTGAATAGGGCACGCCATACAAGACAACAGGATGCTTTGGAGACACACCATCAAATATTCTCTTCATATGCTTCTCAACCTTATTTGCAACGCCCAATGGAATAGCATAAACCAAATACTGCTCCCACAATACAACAGCATCAGGTGAAACTGTTTTTAACTGGGAAAAGTCTTTCAAGAATCTCCTTAAAGCCTGCCACTTCTCATAGTGCAATGCCCCATTCTTTGTTCTCTTTGGCAGAGCTTGTCTAAAAATAACATTCAGCAATATCCCTACAACACCTGCAATAACAAAACCAAATATGAATACAAAAGCAGCAAATATACCAATCAATATAAAAAACCCGCACACAATAAAAAACAAATAATAAACCTTGTTCTCACCCAATAATTTCATATCCTCAATCTCTCTCTTAACCTTCTTCTGCCATAAATTAACATCCTTAATAAATTCAAAATCATGCTTAATCTCTTTTCTCAATCCCTCAAATGATATCTTGTTATCATCCATATACCCCTTTACAACACTAATAATCTTTTTCTCAGAATGTGTTAGTCTTTTGTCATGAGGGTATTCCAGACCCTTTTTAGTGAGTGAAAGCTCGTAATCATCTTTGTAACCACCAAATAGATTCTTCACTTTTATTCTCTTTAGAGTAAAATATTTTCTCCTAACCAAGTCAAGGATAACAGCACCAATTACACCTGCACTAGGCTTCTTTGTGTCTTGATTGATAAGAGCACTAACAATTGCTGGAGAATAATTATAAGGGATATCATGCTCATACTCTGCCTTATATTCAGTTTCTGGCTCTTTACCAAAAAACCAAACCAATGCCACAAACAAAAAAACAATAAGAACAACAGGCAACAAAATACCAAGCAGAATAATATAAACCTGTTTTTCAGGAACACTTGCATACTCCTCCTCATGCTTTATTATCTTATCTAAACCATTACCTTGCTGCACCACAACATTGTCTGTTGATAAAAGCAAATCAGAAGGAAACGCAACCCTAACCTCAACCCATTGCTGCTTTGGAACATCAAATGTTTGAAAAACAACATCTTGATTGCCCTGCATGCCAATCTTGCCCTCTAGCTTTGGATGACCCCATGTATAAACCTCTTTTGGATCATCAACCATTGCAGGAAGCCTCATCTTGCCTTCCAAATCCTCTAAGCCAACAGCCC
Organism: uncultured Methanosarcinales archaeon; assembly: GCA_964354685.1. Lineage (GTDB taxonomy): Archaea > Nanobdellota > Nanobdellia > Woesearchaeales > JAGVZT01 > CAYHAM01. The sequence goes on along the minus strand of CAYHAM010000002.1, from coordinate 184,882 downwards.
ACTCAGCTCCCCAAACCTTCCAATAAAACTCTGAGTAATCATCATAAGTTGTTATAACATTTTTTAATTTGTAATGCACAGTAAAAGTCCTTTTGTTGTTGTTTATCTCATCATAATACCATTTTATCCTAACAGTATTTGATGTAAAATCAGGAAAAAAATCATAGCAAATCTTGTTGTTGTTTTCAGTAACATAAACATCATAAATATTGTCTTTATCAACCTGAATGTCTCTATAAGTAAAAGAAAAATTACCCTTGTAAAAATCAAAGGTTATACTCTCACTAACCTCAACCTCACCATTTGGAGCAATGCTTATATCAACAAAAGCCTTTTCCAAAGAATAAGCCTTTGCCCCAGGATAAATCAAATCACGAAGTCTATTGCACTCTGCCTGGTCACAGCTAGCACAAGCACCATAAACAATAGGCAAAACTAGGATAAACAAAAGCAGAAGAACGATTGCTTTTTTCATAAATTTGAGATTAAGCAATTATATATATAAATCTTTATGAAAATAATTTACTATTCAAATTAAGAAAAAAAATTTAGAAAACAAAAAAATCTCAACCAATTATCCTACATAGACTGTGGCTACCCTGTCTAATACACCACTCTGTTGGCTCTATTCCAACAAAACTGAACTCTGGCCCAACAACATCAATCACTCTGGTTGTCTTATGATATGTCACCTCAATAGGGACATTGTTGCTAACCTGGTAATTCCACACAACCCTTGCATTTGCATTAACAACACTTATGTCCTCATTATCAACAACAAACTCTGCCCCATAACCATTGTTCATTGAATTCCAATCAACTGAGAACCAATACCTACCACCATAGTTGTCATAAGCCAAAGTGTACAAATCACCTTGGGTCTGGAATCCTCGTTTGTTTGTCAAATAGGTGTTAACCCTGCCATCCACATATACCAAGTCATAACTATGACCATAAAGATCAACTAAATCATCTTTTCCAATTCCATGGTTAATAACCCATTGCGTCTCACCAGTTCTGTTAATAGGTTTTATCTTACCACCCTCTTGACAAGCCAATGACCAGCTATACTGCCCATCCCATACATCAAGTGTGGATTTCTCGCAACCAAAGGTTAATTCATTCAAATTCTCACCTGGTTTACAATAAAGAATCTGCTCACAGCTGCATCCATAAGTTGTTTTTGGATCAAGGTTTGAGCTATCATATCTGCCAACCATGCGTATTATCTCTGCAAACCATGGCTTGGTATCTGAACACTTATCCTCACAATAATTAACACCGTCACCATCTAAATCAGGGTTGTCATCTGCCATACCATTACAGTTCTGGTCAATCCCATCACAATATACTTCTAATGCTCCAGGATAAACAGATGCATCATAATCATTACAATCACCCTCACACTCTACAATCCCATCCCAATCATCATCAATCTCATCAGATGGAACAATCCCATCACAATCATTATCCAAACCATCGCAAATCTCAGGTGCACCCTGGTATGTGAATTCATTTGAATCATCACAGTCATTATCACACTCAATATCATAACCATCCCCATCAATGTCTGTTATTATCTCTGTGTACACCAAACACTCATTTTCTGTACAATCACAATTATCCAGACATGTGTTTGCAACGTCCTGATAATCCCTGTAAGTACCAGAATAACACATATCTAAAACATCACAATCTGTTGCAGCGCAGTCATCATTTGTATCACAATCTGCTCCACACACCCCTTGCACACAATAGGTGTTTTTTGCAGGTGTAAGACACTCTACAAAACAATCTGTGCAAGTGCAATCTATTTTACATGAATTCTCACATTGGTTATTTACTATTGTTGAATCCATAACCTTATCATCATCATATTCTGTTAGCTTCTTGTCAGTACAATAATCAGGATAGGTCTCTAAGCAAGTGTTTGCTCCACAATTTGAATCTTGCTCACACTCAGCCCCACAAAATGATATGCTACACTCATAGGTATAGGAACAAGGGTTGTTTGAACAAGTAAACAAACCCACACACTGATTTAGTACATCACTTGCAAAATCCCATGTTAATGAGTTATCATCTGGAATCAAAAAACAGGAATCCAAGCATATTGTTGCTTGACATTCATTATCTTGTGTTTCATCATAAACACAATTACCTGAACCATCACATTCAGCACAGATTCCACAATCTAAGCCAGCTTCTTCATAAGCATCCCCTGGACAATCTGCATCAAGACCACTACAGTACTCTGCTAAATCACAATCCCCTGCAGCTGCTCTACACTCAGTTGTATCAGGTAAAAAAACATCTGCTGGACAATCAACGTTTATACCATTACAATACTCCTCTACATCACACCCTCCTGCAGAAGCCCTACACACAACAGTGTCGGGTTGCATATCACAAATCCCAGCACCATCACAAAAACCGCTTGCACAATCCCCTGCAGAACACTCATCCTTTAAATCCTCAGAACCAGATTGATAAACACAAATGCTATCAACACACTTCTCGCAAACCCCACAATCCCCATTTGTCTCGCATGCTTCATCAACAGCAAATGTGCTTATGGCAAGACAAATGAATACTACTATAAGAACTAATAAACCTTTTTTCATCATATCACCTCCATAATCTGAGCTCAACATCACCCTTTTGTGATATATAAAAATGGAAGAATCTCGAGTTTATAATCCTTATGTTATTCTAAAGTGGGGACAAATTTTTTATAATATCTTTGTGATTAAAACCAATTAAAAAACTCAGAAGCTCAATTATAAATAAAAGAACATAATTTTAATTAAATAACGAAGCTAGACAATTGGATTACCCTCTATCAGTGTTTTTCAGATTTTAAATATGTTTAGAATATTTAAAATCCATTTAATACCAATAAAAAACAATATTAAGTTGAAAAAGACTGCAAATAGCCTTATTTATCCTTTATTTAAATAACACACCAGTTAATTGATTACCCTATATTAATTATCAAAAACTTAATTATTAAAGAAGAGAAACTTCATATAATAATGTATAGTGTTTCAAGCTTATTTCTCTTGCAACCTTTGCTGCCCTAGCACTAATGTCTTTATTTCTTTTTAGGGCTTGCTGGTTGTTGCTTGCTCGGCACTTCTTTTTCCTTTTTCCCTTTACCAAAAAGTTTTGAAAAGCACATTCTGCAGTAATACATACCCCTTATTTATATATGTTTCTATTCATTGACTTGCATGGCGAAATCATCCCTAGTGCCATAATGAGAATTGATTCTTACTATAAATCTATGATTGCAAAATATATGACAACAAAACCATTATAAACAATATTGTAAAATCAAACTTTTAATGAAAAAACACATCAAACACACAATACTTACTTGCACTTTAGCATACATTCTAACTATAGCATCTGTGCTCTTAGTTACAACAACATCCATGCTTGTTTTTGGTTTGTATATATCCTTTGTATTTTTCACATTAACACTAGTAACATTCAGGCTATATGAGATTCATCAAATATTTATCATGGCTCCACCAATAGTCGCAATAGTTACAATGCTGCTCTTATCCAAAACAAGAATCAACAAAAGAATATTAGCTGGGTTGAGCATGACCATATATTATGTTGTTGTTACCTTAATCTTCTTAATAATGAGAGCAGAAGAATTCCCATATGAAATTTTGATCATTTGGATTCCATGGGTGTTTATTCTTGGAGCTTTGTCTTCAGTTATTGTGGATAAGTTGAACAAAAAAATCTCTATGAAAACATAATAAGCACTGTAAATAAAACAAACACCATAGAAACTTATTTAAATAAAGGCTTATACTATTTTTTCTGTAATAGGTGATAATATGAAAAAGGCAATCGTTCTACTCTTTATTATTAACACACCATGAAACCTTCTTTAAAAACAGGACTAAGCTTTGGATTAACATCAGGAATAATAACAACACTTGGTCTAATGGTTGGACTGCATTCTGGCACCCATTCAAAGATCGCTGTCATTGGTGGTGTGCTAACAATAGCAGTGGCAGATGCATTTTCAGATGCCCTAGGCATCCATATCTCTGAAGAAGCTGAAAATAAGTATGCTGCAAAAGAAATTTGGGAAGCAACACTCTCCACATTCTTTTCTAAATTTGTTTTTGCATTAACCTTTATTGTCCCTGTGATAATACTTGAATTTTCAACAGCAATCATTGTGAGTATCATCTGGGGTTTAACCCTTCTAGGCCTTCTAAGCTTTATCATAGCCAAAGGAGAAAGAGAAAAACCATGGAAGGTTGTTGGAGAGCATTTAGCTATTGCAATTGTGGTTATAGTGATAACCCATTATGTTGGTGATTTGATATCTCTCACTTTTGGTTAAGAGCTAAAAACCTTACCATCTATTCAACAGTACCCTTATATTGATCATAACCAGAACTCATTTTATAACAATGCTTTAACCTATCAGGAGCCAAATCAACTGCTCCATAAAACCCACCCATAACCGATTCACGATTTAGAAAATTGGTCCAAAACATTTCTTGGTCAGCTGTTCCATCAAGCACTGCATCCAAGCCAGGAGTGCCTTGAATCTCACCTCGCAATACAAAACCAGTTGTTCTAGGAATTCTTATAATACCAAATGTATATCTGTTCTCTTTAAGTAACCTCTCCAATTGTTCACCGTCAACAGTAACAATATTTTTTTCTACTTTTTCACCATCAATAATTACAACTCTCTTTTCTGGAACTTCAGACTTGATAAAAAAATGTCGCATCATAAAATAATTTTTCGTCAAATTACCTTTAACACTCAATTCAGATATTCTCCAACTAACAGAAGGTAAGTTATTCCTCAATACCTCATATGCCAACTTTGTCCAAACATAAGAATCACCCTCACCACTGTATCCAATACTTTCTCTTAATACCTGCCACAGATCTTTGTAATATGTTTGTTGCATTTTTCCTCAATCTTAAAAATCACCACTTTTTCTAGCAGAAGATTTATATGATTTATATAAATTTTTGTATGATCATACAAACACGTAATCTTAAAAAACAATCATGGAGAGAATGTTAGTGTTGTGAGGGGATGAATTATTCAAGAAAGAATAATTGCATTCATTCTCTCCATGGATTGTCATATTAAAAAGACGAGGTTACCCTCGTCTTTTGACATCCTAAAAATCCACCATTGGTGGATTTTTATGATCATGAAACTGCAACTAAATACATTGCAGTTGCCCACCCTAGTGGGGAATTGTCGTTGTGATCATTTGAATCACCATAATACAACTCTGGAATCTCAAACTTGCGATTTATAACTTGATGTGTTTTCCTAATGTAATATTCATACTTCTCATTGTTACCCATATCCTTGTAAATCTTAGCCAACCAGGGAAAACCAAAACACCATTCTGCTTCTTTGCCATTGCTGTAATAAGGATCACCAACATACCTTATCACGCCTTTTTCTCTAACCAGCTTTTTCTCAACATTCCACAATATTTGTGCACGCTGAGAATCATCCACAACTCTAAATGGATAAATCAAGCTAAGCAAAGCCAAATCAACATCTTTTGAAGCAGATTCGCGAGGCAATATTTTGTTTAAGGCCTCTTCTCCATACTTCACCAAAGCATCAGGAACATAAACCAAAGGACTAACTGCTTTTAATCCAGCAACGCATGCTCCAATTGAGGATGCATGCACCTCTTCCTCATTCTCCCATACTCCGCTATCAGGATCCTGCCAATACTCAATGCTTGCAAGATAGTAAACAAGCTTTTGCACTATCCTGAGGTCATTATCATCTCTAAAAACCCTAATCCCTTTTTTATACAAATCTCCTACCTTGAAAAGAAATGCTCCAATAGCATCATTCTGCTTCCAACCCCAAGAACCCTCAATCTCATTAAATGAGTGGGGATCATACCTTGGGTGTATATATTGAAAACCCATAACAGGCTTTTCCTTTAATATCCAATCAATCTTGAACTCATACTTAAGGAAAACATCAAACAAGGCATAAAAAGTCCTTTTAACATTCTCTATATCTTGAACCTTCTCAAGGCCAAGAGCATCATAGATATTGTCCCTAATCCAAGCCATATTATAGCCTGTATTAACATCCTTTTTTGAGGCGCTAAATAGCCCAGTCTCATACTGCAATTTCTTTAACCTATAAGCTGAAATCCTTTTGAACAATGGTTTAATCATATAACATCCCCTTATATGTTGTTACTATATGGTAGGCATAACTACTATATAAATCTTTTGGTTTATATATTACTTAAAAGTAGTAAAATAACCAAAAATCTTAAATATAAGTTGTAACTACTGATATTTGATTAAAATGAATGGTAATGGTAATAATGGTTTAGATCTGGCACGATTGGATGCTTATTTTATTAGTCTACCAACAGAAAATATAGAAGCGTGGTTAGAACGAATAGGTAATAATGGACATAGGACAGGCTTGGCAAAAGCCATGGCAGATTCTGAATCCAGAAAGTGTAATCCTGGGGTTGAATGCCTTTCTAGAGATAATGGGCACTTGCTTAGCAGCTTATCAGAAGCATTAATAACAAAAGAAGGGGCTGGTTGTGTATATAGTGATAATAAACCTACTTATAAAGGCCACAGCTTTGCTTGGTAGAAATATCCTTTATCTCATCCTTTTATAAAGCTCTAAAATATCCTTTTCCAAAAGCTCCAAAGCTTTCTTAAGATTTGGATTAATAGCAATATACCTTGCCATCATCTCTCTTAGCTCATCCTCAAAATCCTCTTTAGATTCTTTCTCTTCAACCTCTTTCTCAGCTTCATCAAGGTAATAATCCTTCTCTTTACCTTCTTCCTCTGAAGGAATCTCTTCAGCTTCCTCTGGTTCTTCAACCTCATCAACTTCTTCTAAATCCTCACCCTCTTTCTCATAATCCTCTGCTTCACCATACTCCTCATCTCCCTCTTCTTCTTCAAAAAAATTGATTTGAGTAATATATACCTTATCTCTCTCAATAATAAACTCAATCTCTAGCTCCTCATCAAAATGCTGCTCAAGCTTCTTGGCTATATTTGCAAGCTTTATAATCTCATCATCCTTTAGAACCTTTACACCACGCTCATTCTCTGGAATTGTTTTCTTCATTGTTTCTCCTGTTTTCTTGTCAACAAGATAAGCATAATTCTGTGGCTTCACATCAGTCTCCTTTATCTTAAGCTCATCCTTGTCAACAACATAGGAGTTAGGCTCATTCTCATCAAGCATAAAATAATCATCCATACCCCAGCAAGCCTCAACCAAAATCTCATCATCATCTCCAGTATCAGGATTAGATGTATAAAAAACACCAGCCTTATGAGCATAAACCATCTTCTGCACAAGACATGCTATCTTTATATCATCAAAATCAATATTCTCAGACACCAAAAACTCAACAACCTCCTCATTAAAAAAATCAGCCCAGCAAACCTTTATTGCCTTTATCAAAGCATCTGCCCCCATAACATTAATCTCACAAGTTGATTCCATAAAACTCTCGTCTTTTTCCCAAAACAAGTTGCTCCTTACAACCACCGGGATCTGACTCTTTGTTTTAACAAGATCATATGCGCTCTCAACCGCTCTATAATCAACACTCAAGCTCTCATAAGCATCAACAATCTCCTTGTGAACATCCTTTGGAAAATCAAGAGACTCAATAATCTCGGCTATTTTCTCAGCCTTTTCCTCATCATCAATAGAGCTATCAATCAAAATGCCTTTGAGCGCTTCCCTCTTCAAACTAACAAACCTTTGGAATGCGGTTGTCTTAAGAACAAAGCCATTAGGCACAGGAGCAATATTAAAGGCCTCCCCAAGCAAAGCACCCTTTTTCCCAGCCAGGGTTTTATCACCCTTGCCAACATCTTTTAAAGCAACAACATATGCCATCTTAAAAACCTCTTTTGTTGATAGTTCCTATATTTGCTTTATGCTATATAAAGCTTTCGGGAGGGTTTGTAATTGTCAAATGATATACAGATTTAATCACCTACTTTCTGGTTTAAAAACAAAAAATTAATTAATACTTGCCTTATTGTCTGAGCTATGGCCAAAAACAAAGTAATATTCTTCTGTGCGCATCCTGATGACGAGACATTTGGTGCAGGTGGCACAATAGCAAAATATATCAAAGAAGGCAAACAAATTATGGTAGTCACATTCTCCTATGGAGAGGCAAGCCATGCATGGATAAAAAAAAGGGTAACAAGAGACATCAGAAAAAAAGAGCTTGCAAATGCCATGAAAATAATGGGATATCAAAAACACATGAACTTAGGTTTGACTGAGGGCAAGTTTTTAGAAGAGGCTGAACAAAAAAACATAAAAGAAGAGATTATTAAAATAATAAATGAATTTAAACCTTCAAAGATATTCACACATAGCCTTGAGGATCGTGACCCTAACGGGGATCATGGCTGTGTAAACAAAATTGTGATGAATACTCTTGAAAAAATGGAATACGATGGAGATGTGTATGGTTTTGGCGTATGGAACCTTTTCTCTTTTAAAAAGAATGATTATCCACAGCTTTTTGTTGATATAACAGACACATTTGGTATAAAACTAGAAGCATTAAGGCAATACTCAAGCCAGTGGAGTTCAATGTCATTGCTTATTTGGGGAGTTTATGTTAGGGCAATTGGAAATGGATTAACCCATGGAGTTAGATATGCTGAGAGGTTTTACAAGATAAAATGAAAAAGGTTTTGGTGGTTGCAGACACCTTTTTCCCAAACGTGGATGGTGTAACAAGATTCATAAAAGATGTCATACCAGGTTTATCAAAGAGCTTTGATATCACAATCCTAGCACCAGGCTACAAGAAAATCAAAAGCTACGAAGGAATGCCTGTTGTGACATTTCCCATATTTAAAGGTTTAAGAATAAAGGCAGGCAAGGATTATTATCCACCAATACCCCTGCTATTCAAGATAAGAAAACATGTTAAAAACTCTGATGTTGTGTTTGCCCAATCATTACCCTTTCTAGGCATAGCTTCAATCTTAATGGCAAAGCTTTACAAAAAACCAACTATCATGTACTTCCACCACATAGGTTGGGAACAGCTTCATCACCTCACCAAAGGCCCAGTACTCTTTAGAAGAGCACTCAGAGCATTTGCACTCTCTTTGATGAGATTCTTTTCTAACAGATGTGATTTAATTCTAATCCCCTCTGAGCAGGTTAAAGATATTCTGAACACAAATGGCTTCAAATCTAATAAAGCCATAGTACAATTGGGTATTAACACAAAAGAGTTCAAGCCACTAGAAAACAAGGACTTAGCCAAGAGAAGGTTAGGTATTGATTCAAATAGCTTTGTGATTGGTTATTGTGGCAGAATAAGCAAAGAAAAAGACTTAACAACATTGGTACAAGCATTCAAAGAGCTAAACAAAAAATATGACAACCTATATTTGTTGTTAGTTGGAGCAGGGGATGACATACAACAAGAACTCAAAGGCATGAAAAATGCTAGAATAACAGGATTCATGGAAAAGGTTGTTCCCTATTATCAGGCAATGGATGTTTGCGTATTGCCTTCCTTAACAGAAACAACTGGCCTTGCATTACCAGAAGCAATGAGTTGCGGCATTCCTGTAATAACAACACCTGTTGGCTTTGCACTAACCAGCATCAGCAATGGCTACAATGGCCTTATCTTTAGTCAAAAAGATGTTCAAGGATTGGTCGAGCAGCTAGACAAGGTCTACAATGACAAAGCATTAAGAGCAAGCCTAACAAAGAACGGCAGAAAAACAGTTGAAGATGTTTTCACTTGGGAAATAACAATAGCAGAAATAAAAGATATTCTTAATAAGATGTAGATTATTAATATGAAGCCCTCTCTAATCCTAATGTCCCAATGATCTCTTGCGCAACATCTTCTGGTTGTCTGTTTGTTTTTCCATGCATTGTGCACACTTCCACCACATTATCCAATCCAGCAAATATTCTACGATACTCAGCATCCATTCTTCTTAATAATTCAGAGTCCTTTTCCCAAGGCTTTCTATCCTTTCCTCTTTCTGCCAATCGTCTCTTAATAACATCCCAGCCATCCTCATCAGGAACAGTAAAATGAGCAATATTACTTGGTGGTAAAACATCTTTTGGCATTTCCATTCTTTCCCCAGATTTCGCATAATAATAGGCATTAGTACAGTAAAAATATCTGATTAATAAAACATCATGATCTTTACGTAACTCATAAATTTCAGCCAGAGCCATGTAACATCCTGCTATATAATAATAATATCTTCCACGTTCTGGTATATCTCTGTCTGCCCACTCCTTCTTCGGCAGTAGAATCTTATGAGGTGTTTCAACTATTGCAAAATTGGGCAATTCTTTAACTAAAGCCTCAGCCACACTACTCTTGCCACTAGCATCAACACCCTCAAAACAAATAAATCTGTGTTCCATAAAGAACAGGAGCTATTCTTGAATTTAAATAGTTTTTGATTTTGTATAAACTCTCTAGTGGTTATAAAAACGAAAGTTTAATAAAGTCTTAGTTTATACTTAGTGTAAAATCAAAATGGAAAACATAAAAGAAGCACTTGCACAATTGCCTGCAGATGGTTTGGTTAAGGCATTGCTTGGTTATGAGATTATTGGTGGATCTGAGAATACAGAAATTGTTGATTCTCTTACACCTGAATTTACTGGCAAGATTGTAGTCATTGACACTGACGATCCTGACTACATAAATTGTGTTGGTGTATTGGAAACTTATCTTAATGATCAAGATTATCGTATCAGGAGCTATGGGGCAAGATTTGCTGCCATTTTACTTAAAGCTTCTTCTATAAATGAAACAGATCATATTTGGGATGGGAATATTTATGGGGATTTAGTTACATCTTGCCAGCACTGGGCATATATGAGTTTACCACCTGGACAAGATCAAGAATTGAGATACTGGACATCAAAGGCTATAATTGAGGCTGAAAAATTATTTTGGACTTCTATGGTTAAACTTACCTTTACAGGAGAAGACATAAAAGAATATAAAAAAATTGATTTCAGAGAAGAAATACTACTGGAAAATCTTAGGCTTGGAAGAGATAAAGTATTGGTTAGAGGTGATGCGGTTGATCTGGCTGAGAAATATTTTACTGAATCCATGCAAATTATTAATGCACATAGAGAAACAATAGAAAACGATTTAGGTTACCAACTTAAATAATCTTATTCAATACCTCTTTGCCTCAACCTTTCCTTTGCATATTCCAAAACCTTTTCATCAAAACCTCTGCTCTCAGAAACAGCAATCGCATACTGGAAATCTTGCAAAGGACCTTGTATCTTTTTATGAGGGAACACAACATTAAATTTATCACCCTCTTCAGAATACTCTCTTTTAAAAGGAAAATGACTAAAAACAACTCTTAGATCTCCAACAAATGCCTCACTCAATTCAGGGTAATGGCTTGAAATCAAAAGTATTGATTTACCCTGGTCTATAACAGAACGAATCAAACCATAAGTCAATGCCTCTCCACCCTTCCTCTCAGTAGATGTAAAGGTCTCATCCAAACCAATAAGCCAATACTCACCCTCAGGAGGAAAAATTTCGTTCACATTTCCACAGTCTTGTTGGAATGCAGCTATTGCATCTCCAATACCCTTCTCTCTCAAGATTATTCTGTCTCTAATTGAAACCCTAGCATACTCTGCTGGAACCCAGCATCCTGATAATGCCATTACTGCAATTATCAAATCTTTCTTAATATCAATTGTCTTACCACCATAGTTCACACCCTCTTTAACCTCAACACAAGCACCCTGTTCAAGAAGTGTGTCATTTGGTACAGCCTTATCTCTCAAATTTTCATATCTACCCCTTCTTACTACCAAACAATTCTCTTCTTTAGGCAACACCTCTGGTTTACAATAATTGTTATAAAAAGCATGCTCTGCAAGACCCACAAAAGGCGCAGCAAGTTCATAGAAGGAATATAACTGAGAGATTAATACTTTGTAACTTTGCAATTTGTCTACATCCAGCAGCTCTTCCAATTGCTCGTATGTAATCCTTGTACCCCCCATACTTGATGAAGTTTCACTTTCACCATCTGCCCTTTCTTTTTTTAGCGATTCTTGTAGCAAGTCTAACTTTGCATTTAAAGTAATTATATAATCAAAAAACCCCCTAACTGAAGTATCTGACTCTCTACTCATCATTTTAAAATACAAATCTGACAATGCCTCAATGGTTTTGCTCTCATAACTTGTTCTCCCAAAGCTATCTGGCAATTTCATTACACCTTTAGCAATATCTGCAATAACTTCTATAACCCTTTGAGTTTCCCATCCCTTGTCAGACATTTCTATTAGCTTCAAAGTAAAAAAATAATTGATCTCGTGGTATAAAGTTTTTTCATAATTTCTGCCAAACACTGACAAAATATTTGACAGCCTCTCTCTCAGATCAGGATCCTTTACCAACTCGCCAATTGTGTTTAGTCTTTCATTAATCACCTCAAGATCTGTAATAGGTGTTCTTATCATCTCTTCTAATTGATTAACACCCGGCATTAAAATAAAGAAAAGATTCCTGATAGCATCTTTTGGAAAAAGTATTTCACTTGTTATTTCATCAAGCACAGCATCTTGATCTTCTGATTCCATTCTTCTTCTTTTATTTCTGGGCATTTTTGGTTTTATCCCCTTTCTTTTGATTTAGAATATTGTTTTGCATAGCCTACTATTGATGTAGGAATTTGCTCATTCTCTGCTATGGTAATTGCATAATCAAACTCTCTATTAGGACCCTGCTTCTTTCTATGAGGAAAAACAATACCCTCATCTGTTATTTGATATTCAAAATGTGAAAACTTAACCCCTGTCACATTAGGATCCTCTAGAATCTGCTGTAGTGGAGGGTAATGGCTAGTTATCATAGCCCTAACTCTTTTATCTTCAGCTAACCTTCTTACCAGACCATAAGTCAATGCCTCACCCTCAAGATAATTGGTTGAGGTATAGGTCTCATCAAACCCAATCAATATGTTTGTTCCAAGACCACGTAACACACTCTCAATATCCATCAACTCACCAGTTAGTGCGCTTGTCTCATACATCCCTGTTTGTTTGATTCTGAACCTGACTCTATCAAAAAAAGAAATTGCTGCATGCTCAGCAGGGACATACATTCCTGCAAGTGCACAACAAACAATAAACATTGTCTTTTTAACATCAATAGTTTTTCCAGTAATATTAGGTCCATCAATTATTTCAATCCTCTCATTAGAATTCAAAAAAGTATCATTCCTAACATACCCTCTTGTGTGCTGCAGCCTTGTCAATGGATACCACCCATTCCTTATATCAACAATACCCTGCTCTGCAGCAAGAATCTCTGGCCTTGTCCATTCTTGGTTGCCAATAAATTCCACAGCTGCAGTATAAGCTGAAAGCTTTGTTCCAACATTATCGAAGTATTCCATAACATACTGTGATCTAGTAACAGGATTTTGTGAATGAAACTCTTTCATTAGTGCTTCAAGCATTGGTGTTTTGTTACCTCTCAAACTGCCTTTAAATTCAGACTTATCCTCCATATCAGGATCTTTTGTTGGATCATATTTCTCTAATGCATCCAACATTGAGGCACCTAATCTTTGCAGTCCAGTTTCAAACATTGTTTTCAACTCAAAAAAATCTTCTGGATTTGAATCAACAACACGCTTTAAAAACCTATAAGTCTCATGCAAATCACTACCCTCTTCAGTAATCCATTTAACACCTGCTATCAAAGCCTGCATCTCCCTAGAATCTGGATCAATTAAATCCAAGGTTTGGGTAATTGGTTCAAAATATTTGATAAACTCTCCTGCTATCCTGACAAAATCATCATAAAAGCTTTGCTTGCTAATCCTAAAACCCCACCTTGAATGTAGAATATTTGCACTAATCAGGTTTGCCATGCTTGATAGGTGAATATATGGTTCAAGCATTTTATTGAGTAATATCTCTAATGTTCTAATACTCTCAAAATGCTCTTGATCCTGGAACAATTTACCAACAAGTGTTTGCCTATCCAATATTTCTTGAATTGAATCAAGTGGGGTTGTCCACAGATCTTGATATCGCATTCGAATTTTTTTCATCTTGGTGTTTTCTCTTTCTCCTAATGCTAATAATGCTAAGTATTCTGTTTTTTCTATATTTTCCTCTTCTAAGTCTCCTTCTAATTCTCCTTCTAAGTCTTCTTCTAGGTCTTCTTCAAAAAATTCATCATCCCAAAATTCATCAATTTTGATTTTTTGGATTATTTCACCCATCTGATACATATTTGGACACACATTAACAACCTCTGCAGGCATGGTTTTCCACATATGTGAATACCTTTCTGTAAACCTCCTCTCAGGAAGATGAGCTTTGACAGTTGATCTACCCATACGATTTTTATATTCACTCTCATGGTTACCGATAATAAAATAAAATAGTGGATCAAGTTTTCTATCACCTATAACTATTCCTTGTTTAAATAACAAGTTAATTGTGTAATCATCAATCCTTGATTTTAATCCCTTTTCTATCTTATCCTTAATTCTCACCAAAACCCTTGGATAATTCTCACCTTCAACTGGTGCTCTTAATTCAAAATCTGATGTTCTACCATCCTCAAGAATAGCAACCCTTGCCTCAGGAATTTCTGCAGTCAATTTATCCACTAAATCTCTGGGAACAATCACCAAATCTGCCTTTCTTATTCGATCAACCAAAACAGTAGGTCTAAAATGAGCGTATTCCTCCTCTATTTTTGACAATGAAAGTAAGCTAATATGCTTTTTATCCCACACACCACTTTCCTCTGCCTCTTTATACTTTTGCTCTGCTTCTTCTACAGCTCTTTCTAAAGGGGTATCATCTGGTTCTGCAAGGTTTTGTGTAGAAATCCATCTCTCATCAATCATACAAAACCCTCTATCATCCTTATCTTTATACCAATCTTTAGGAACACCCTCTCTAAATATTAGAATATCCATACCAAAAGGCAGAATCTCATCTAGTGTTATCAATGTATTCTGGCCTGGCTGTACATCTCTAACCCTTTCTATAAGATCAATAATATTAACCACCTAATTGGTACTATCTGAGAGTAACAAGTGTTATATAAATATTTGTGTTTTTAAAACCAATCCAGAACTAAATCTTCAAACTAACCACTTTGCTAATGCTATGCTCATCCATACTTACCCCATACAAGTTATCAGCCTCTGATATTATAGCATCATTGTGAGTTATAATCAAATACTGGGCTGTTTCTGCATACTTTCTAACAAGCTTTGCAAACCTCTCTGAATTATGCTTATCCAAAGCAGCATCAACCTCATCCAAAACATAGAAGCTCGCTGGTTCATGCTCTTGAATAGAAAATATAAAAGCCAAAGCAGTCAATGTCTTCTCTCCACCAGACAATGACCTTATATCCAAAAACCTTTTACCAGTAATCCTAACCTTAATCAAAACACCACCATCAAAAGGATTCTCAGTATTCTCAAGCTGCAAATATGCAGAGCCCTTTGCAGTTAACATATTAAATATCCTCAGGAAGTTCTCATTAACACCATCAAAAGCCTTGATGAAAAGATCAGCTTTCTTTCCCTCAATCTCGGCCATCATCTTCAAAACATCCTCCTTCTCACTCCCTAACTTATCCTTTTTTGAAAGCAATGATTTATACTCCTTCTCAACAGAATCATAAATCTCCAAAGCCTTTAGATTAACATTACCCATCTCAGCAACCATGTTCTCAAACCTTGTTATCTCTGCTTTCAAAGCCTGCTCCGACCTTTCTCTAGAAAGCTTAACACCTTGGTATTGCTCAAACTCTTTCTCTAATCCAGCAAGCTCTGCTGTTACTGAGGCATTCTTCAAAGACCAATTGTTAATCCTAAGCTCAATCTGTCTGCTCTGCTCCTCTTTTCTTATTTTATCCCCCTCTATCTTTTGAATATCCTTATTTATCAAGTCCCTTTTTGAGAACATCTCCTTAAACTTTGTATAAAACTGCCTTTGCTTCTTCTCCTCCTCTTTCAAAACATTAGACCCCTTATCTACCTTCTCCTCCAATTTATTAATCTCTTTTTTAAAATCATCCTCATCCTTATCAATCTGCTTCAAAACCTTATCAATCTTCTCAAGCTCAGGACTAAGCATATCCTTTATCTGCATCTCTATTGATTTAATCGCATGATCTGTTTGAATAAACTCATCTCTAAGCTCTTGCTTTTTCTCCTCAAAAGTATTCAACTCAGCCAACAAAGTTGGGTTCTGAAGCTGACTAATCTTTGTTCTAAGCTCCTGCTTCTTCACCTTTATCTCAGCCAAATCCTTGTTGCAAGCTTGCAATTCCTTGTTGACCTTTGCAATCTCTGCCTCAGAATCCTTTAAATTCTTTAACAAATTCTCTTTCTGCTTTTTATCAACATCAACATCCTCTGCCTCCAAATGCAAGCTCTTTTCTGACTTTATTATCTCTCCTTCTAGAGTTGCCTTTTTATTCCTAAGCTCAGTGATCTTATCCTCATTCTCCTCTCTCCTCTTCTGAAGAATCTTAACCAAATCCTCAAGCTCTTGCACCTTTGCCTCTAACTTGGACATCTCTGCAGAAGTCTCCTTCTCCTGGAAACCAATACCATCTCGCTTCTTCCTATAACCACCTGTTATCGCACCGCTAAGCTCTGCCAAATCACCATCAACTGTCACCATCCTTGACTTCCCGATACCAATCCTTCTAGCAACATCAATATTATCAACAACAAGCGTGTTTGAAAAAATAAACTGGAAAACAACATCATATCTAGAATCATATTCCACAAACTTAACAGCTATTCCATGCACCCCATTTGTTTTCTCAAGGTCTTTTATATCAGGCCTTGTTGCCCTCGACCTCAATTTGTTCAGAGGTAAAAACGTTGCAGTGCCAAGCTTGTTCTGTTTTAAATATCTTATACACTCTGCAGCAACCTTATCATCCTTAACAACAATATTATTCATCCTAGGGCCAGCTGCAATCTCCAAAGCCAAAGAAAATTTTGTAGAAACCTTACCAAGCTCTGCAACTGTTCCATAAATCCCCTGGATATTCTTTTTCTGCTCCAAAACCTTTTGAACAGCAATATTTCCAGCAATCCTCTCTTTGATTCCAACACTCCTTGCTCTGAGCTTTTCAAGCTCCTCTCTTTTTGAAATAAACTCATCTCTATTCTTTGAAAGTTGTACAGTCAAGCTAGAATCTTCACTCAAACACTTGTTTAATTCAAGGGTTGCTTTCTTGAATTCATCCCTTTTTTTCTTAAGCTCCTCAACCTCTTTTTGGTGCTCTTTCCTAACCTCAGTTAACTTATCTATCCTGTCATCCAATGTTTGAAGCTGGTACTCAGCCTTGTCCTTTTCTCTCAACAAGTTTTGTTGTTGCTCACGAAGTTTTTGAATCTTGTCCTGAAACTCTTCACCTCTTTTATCTATCTCTTGCACCTCTGTCTCAATCTCTGGAATCTCACCAAGCTTGTTCTGCTTCTTAAAGTCATCAATTGTCTTTTCAATCTGCTTTTGCTCTTTTTCAATTGTAAGCTTCTTTTTCTCAAGCTCCTTAATCCTGCTCTTCAAACCGGAACTCTTATTGTCAATATCCTTAGAATCCTCTTTTAACTGAGCCCTTCTCTGCTTAATCTTCTCAAGCTCCTTCTTATAATTTTCAACATTTGTTTTATTAGTTGCAATCTCAATCCTCAATTGCTCGATATCCTTTAATATCTTCACCTGCTCCTTCTCACCCTTCTCCTCAATCTCATTGCTTATCTCATCAATTTTCACTCTATTATTCTCAATCTTCTCCTTAAACACAACAATCTCAGAATTTACCTTGTCAAGCTCTTTCTTGTTTGACCCCATCTTATTGTCAAACTCCTCTTTCTCATCTCTCTTTGCTTTGATTTGATAATGCAAAACAGTTGCCTTGCTGCTATCTATCCTCTCCTTTGTATCCCTATACCTTGCAGCCTGGTCACGCTCTTTTTTCAGCTCTTTAAGATATGTCTCCCTTTCTGTTAGAATAATCTCAGCCTCTTTTAGCTTGTTTTCAACCTTATCAAGCTCATTGATTGCCTTTTGCTTTTTGTCTTCGTAAATGCTTATTCCTGCAATCTCCTCAATTATCATGCGACGCTCAACAGGAGACATCTCAACAAGCTTTACAATATCACCCTGCAAAACAATATTGTAACCCTCAGGATCAATCTTTGCAACTGACATCATATCTAAAATCTGCTGCCTTGTCCTTTTTTGATCATTTATCTTATAAATTGACTGCCCATTCTGCTTAACAATCCTTGTGAGTTTCACCTCTTTTGAGTCTATAGGAAAAACCTTGTTTGTATTGTCAAAGAACATTGAAATCTCAGCCTTGTCAGAAGGCTTCTTTAACTTCCCACCATTATATATCAAGTTAGCAGACTTCTCAGCTCGTAAGCTCTTTGCAGAGGCTCTGCCCAAAACAAAACAAACAGCATCCAAAATATTAGACTTGCCAGAACCATTTGGGCCAAGAACAACATTAAACTTGTCTCCAAAAACTATTTCAGTACGCTTTGCAAATGATTTGAAGCCATGCAGAATCATGCGATTAATCTTTGTCATCCTATCACTTCTTTTATAAGCAAGAGGATTGGCTATTTGTATATATATTTTTGGGTTTTAAAAGGAGTTATTTTTACATTATCTGCATTATTAAGATTAATACTCGCGAGATTGCTCTCAAAATATAATATGATTTTATCAAAAATAAATTTAGCGAGTTGCCAGTGCTTATCTACAATAGAGGCAACTCGTGGTGATGTGGTTTGTGTTTATCTATTAAATTGAAAAGAATAAAAAGTATATTAATATAGGAAAGAGTATATTAAAATATTATTTAGTATATTGGTTAGAAAAGTTCCATATTCGCTGCTCGTATTTCTTCCAATTTTTTAGGTGTGATTAATTCCAAATAATCATCCTTACCTGTTAATGTTTTGTAGTTAAGTTTTACTTTTACCTCAATCAACAATGCTTGTTCTGCATCTTCACCATACAGATAATGAGTAGCATGATCAGATAATCCCTCTGTTCTTCTATTATCACACCATCTTCCGATTCTATCACCAACAAATTTGCCAACATAAGACCCAATTATCGTAGATATTCCTAAAACAGCAATTTTGGGAGCATAAGTCAATATCAACTCTGACAATTTATTTTGATCTTCTCCAGTTACGTGCAAAATGTATGCAGATCCTGCAACACAAGTCAAAAGAGTAACTCCTATAATACCTAGACTAATATATCTACCAAGCACTTCACCACTAATCCGCTTTGTCCAACCACTCTCCTCAATTATTCCTATTATCTCCTCTAAATCCTTGTACCTTTCTAAATTGTTCGGACCTGTGATCAGTGATAATTCACGCACATCTTGTGTAGTTCCATAACCTTCTCTTCTGGCAATACTGCTGAAGTCTGGCTCATAAATAGCAACAAATGTGTCATCAATTTCTCTTTGGTAAACAAAGAGCATGCCTTGTTTTTTACGGACCCCTTCTTCTCCAAATCCTTCATAACCTATATTTCTCAAATCACTTTGGAGAGTACGGATCATCCTTGGTTGCACCAATTGAACAATATCTGTTTTTTCCATAGCCTTATTTATATTCGTTAAAATATTTAAACCTTGCTTTGTCCCTCTATTAAAGTACTTGTTTTTACAAAAACCTTTTTATATACAGCAATATTTAAAACAATTATGAAATACTCAGACCTAGCCCAAATCTACCAGCAACTCGAGTCCACTTCTAAAAGGCTAGAAAAAACCCATATCATTGCTGAACTACTCAAAAAAACCATCTCTGAGGATATTGATAAAATAACACTCCTATTGCAAGGCAAGGTCTTTCCAAGCTATGATGAATCAAAGCTGGGTGTTGCCTCACAACTGGTTATCAAGGCAATTCACACTGCAACAGGTATAAAGACAGATAAAATACAGGACGAGTGGAGAAAAACAGGTGACCTAGGCAAGGTAGCAGAAAACCTCGTTGGCAAAAAAAAGCAAGCAACATTGCTAAGTCAAGATCTTACTGTCTCAAAAGTTTTTAACAATATAAAAAAACTCCCAGCAATAGAAGGTGCTGGCTCTGTGGATAGAAAGATTGCATTAATAGCAGAGCTATTAACAAGCGCAAAACCATTAGAAGCAAGATATATAGTAAGAAATGTTTTAGAAGAACTCAGAGTAGGAGTAGGATCTGGCTCTTTGAGAGATGCAGTTACATGGGCTTACTTTGGAGACAAACTCAAAATAAAATATGATGATGAGACAAATGACATAGAATTCCCAGACAGAGAACTCTACAACAAATACACAAATGCTGTTCAGCACGCATTTGACGTCACAAATGATCTTTCTATTGTTGCAAAAACTGCAAAAGACAAAGGACTAAAAGGTCTAGAAAAAGTTGAAATGGAAGTTGGAAGACCAATAAAAGTAATGCTTGCTCTAAAAGTAAAAGACATCAAAGAAGGCTTTGAAAGAGTAGGCAAGCCAGGCCAGGTTGAATACAAATACGATGGCTTTAGAATGCAAATCCACAAAAAAGATAATGAGATCAAAATTTACACCCGAAGACTTGAAAATGTAACCAAACAATTCCCAGAAATTGAGGGTTATGTTAAAAAACAAGCCAAAGGAGAAAGCTTCATCTTAGAGGGAGAAGCAGTTGGCTTTGACCCAAAAACAAAGAAATACTTGCCATTCCAAAATGTATCCCAACGCATAAAAAGAAAGTATGACATCAAGAAAATGTCAGAACAATTCCCTGTTGAGCTAAACTTGTTTGATATAATCTATTACAATGGCAAATCACTAATCAAAAAACCATTCAAAGAGAGAAGAGCATTATTAGAAAAAATAATTAAGCCAACAGACAAGAGGATTGTGTTGGCAAAAAAGCTTGTCACATCACACACAAAACAAGTTGAGAAATTCTACAATGAAGCATTAGACAATTCACAAGAAGGGGTTATGATGAAAACACTTAATGCCCCATACAAACCAGGAGCAAGAGTAGGCTACATGGTAAAAATAAAACCAGTAATGGAATCTTTGGATCTAATAATAGTTGCAGCAGAATGGGGCGAAGGAAAAAGATCAGGATGGCTAACCAGTTATACATTAGCTTGTATTGATGAAGACGGAAACCTGCTAACAGTTGGCAAATCCTCAACAGGATTAAAAGAAAAGCCATCTGAAGGGCTAAGCTTCCAGGAAATGACAGAAATATTAAAGCCTCTAATAATCAGCCAGAAAGGCAAAATGGTAAAAGTAAAACCACAAGTAGTAATAGAAGTGCAGTATGAGGAAATCCAAAAATCACCAACATATGAATCAGGCTATGCACTAAGATTCCCAAGGGTAATCAGGCTAAGAGCAGACAGAGGAGTGGATGATGTAACTCCATTGAACATAATAGAAGAATATTATAAAGCTCAGAAAAAGTAAAATTTAAATACTTAATAAAAAACCTTTTTAAGGGGGTGATAGAATGAGTTTGATTAAAGAGTTTATGGACTTTCTTAATGAGTATAAAGTGCTTGCTCTTGCCATTGCATTTATCATGGGCGCTGCAATAACAACAATTGTGCAGTCACTGGTAAACAACATAATAATGCCAGTAATAACTCCATTTATTCCAGGAGGAGCATGGCAAACAGCAACCTTTAGCTTAGGACCAATAGTGATTGGATGGGGAGCATTCTTAGCAGCACTAATAAACTTTGTGATCATTGCAGTTGTGGTGTTCTTTATTGCAAAGAGTGCAATGAAAGAAAAGAAGGTCACAAAGAAATAAACATTTTTATTTTTCAATTATTCTTTTAATCTGATTCAGATCATCCACAATATAATCTGGCTTAGCAGCTTCTAATTGTTCTCTAGAATGAGTCCCTGTTGTAATCCCTATTGTATAAGCCCCTGCGTTTTTCCCTGCCTCAATATCTAATGTTGTATCGCCAACAACAACAGTATTCTCTGACTTTATCTTTAACCTAGTAAGGGTTTTGTTTATTATCTCAGGGTTTGACTTTTGATTACTAACCTCATAGAATCCCATAATCAAATCAAAGTATTGTAAAACATCTAATTCTTTAAGGATGATTCTTGTAACATCAGCATCTTTTGTTGTTGCAAGTGAAATCTTCTTTTTTCCATTATAAAATCTAAGAATCTCTTTTGCATGTGGCAACAACTTACAATAAGGCAAACAAATCTTTGGAAAACTATTAATATACTCATCAAACAATTTCTTAAGAGTTTTATTGTCCAATTTTGGGTCCACTCTTTTGAACATATCATGCAAATGCATGCCTATCATGCTTTTAATAAATTTAGCTGATTGTTTAGGAAAACCATTATCCTCTAACACTTTGTTAAAAGTAATGACTATTGCATCAGAAGAATCTAGCAAAACACCATCAAGGTCAAAGATTATTAATTCAATATTTTTTAGCATAATTACCTCCAACTAACTCTTACATCATCAGTCCTCTCATATGGCTTAATTGTAGTCTCATTAATTCTCATCCTAATCCCAGACTTGTACATCACCAAACCAAGCCATGCGATCATTGCCCCATTATCCACAAGAAACTGGTTCTCAGGAATAAAGCATTCTGCATTTCTCTCTTTACACATAATCTCAGCCATTTCTTGCAAGCGCTTGTTGCAAGCAACCCCTCCACCAAGCAACAGCTCTTGCTTTTTGCAATGAGCCATTGCCCTCTCAGAAACCTCTAACAACATTGCAAAAATTGTTTCTTGCAATGAATAAGCCAAATCCTCTTTTTTGTATTTTTTTGAATTAATTTTGTTCTTAAGGTTTGTTAAAATTCCACCAAAACTAACATCCATCCCCTTAACAGCATAAGGAAGCTCTATGTAGTTTCTACTCTCTGAAGCCAATCTCTCAATCTTTGGACCGCCTGGAAAACCAATATCAATGTAACGAGCAAAAGAATCCAGTAAATTACCAACACCAATATCTAAAGTCTCTCCAAAAATCCTATACTTCCCAGCTTCATATGCAATAACCTGAGTGTTAGCACCAGAAACATAAAGCAAAACAGGGTCCTTGCATTTAGTCAACAAACTACCAACCTCTAAATGAGCAATGCAATGATTAACACCAACAATTGGTTTTTTATTTGCAGCAGCCAAAGTCCTTGCAGCCATTGCCCCAATCCTCAAACAATTCCCCAAGCCAGGACCTTGAGAAAAACTGATAACATCAACATCTTTCATGCTAAGCTTTGCTTTCTTCAAAGCTTCCATTATAACCCTATCACAAACCTCAACATGATGCTCAGAAGCCTGAAAAGGAATAATCCCTCCTTTCTTAGTAGAATAAGCATCAATAACATTAGCCAAAACCTTCTTATCCTTGACAATCCCCACGCCAAAAGTGTGGGCTGTGGATTCTATACCTAAACTGATCATAGAAAAAAGTTATAAAGAAGTGTATTTATATTTAACTGTTATATGTTTTAATTAGAAGATTTTTATGAAAAATCCTTTAGATGTAACAAAATTTCTTCCATGGTTAACAAAATCGAATCTGGTTCAAGCTTTTTCTTATAATCTTCCCACATTGGAGGTTTTGGTATCTCTTCCCCATCAAGCATACCTGAAATTCTTTCAGCATGTCACCATCCTATTAACACTCCTATCTTACCTTCAATTCTTTCTCTAAAATCTAAAATATCTGGTTGAATAAATTCATATTCTATCAAAAGACCATGATACGCAAGATACTCATTACAAAAACTAGGAATATGATGACCTCTCAAGATTTGATTAATTACAAAAAACCTATCTATTGCTCTTTCATAGTCAATATTTGGACATCGCTCTTTCCCTGCTAATAAAGAGTCAGTCATTGCCTCAGATAACTCTTCAAAAGATCTGATAGGTCTCATATCAGTCATAACAGCAGGCTTAAAACAATAGTATTGTTCAGCTAATTCTATTGGAAAACCATATTCTTCATATACTTGACCTAACAAATCACCGTTTAGTCTTGTGTTTGCTACATATTCAACTGGTTTTCCTTTCATAGACTCCCGTGCAAATACTTCAATCACATCCTTTGGAACATAATCGGGAACAGGAGCACCCTCAATCTTCATACCTTTTAAATCTTTAACTCTTTCTAGGAACTCTGGGATTTCAGATTCAAGAAGTCTTTGAGAATGATTAGCTGAAATGACTAAATATCCTGGTCTGTCTATGTAATCTCTTACACTACTAAAAGGAAAATTTATCGTAGGCATCTTATTATAAGTGGAAAATCAAATAATATTTAAATTTATCTATTTTTACAATTGATAAGTAGTAAATAATCTCTCTTACAAACCTAGAGATTTTAATCCTTTTTTAATAACAGAAACCTATATCTCCTTTATTTCTTTCATAACCTTCTAAAAACCAAAAACTATTTAAACAAAGCTTTGTTTAATCTTTAAATCAATTGGAGGTGGTTTAATGGCCAGAAGAACCCAACTTATTCCAAGAGCACCTGTTGCTCGCATATTACAAAAGGCTGGTGCAAAAAGAGTCTCATCAGATGCTGTTGAAGCCTTTGCAGACATCCTAACAGACATTGCAGAAGATATCGCAACCCAGGCCAACAAAATAGCATTACACTCAGGAAGAAAAACAATACATGAAGGAGATATTAAGCTTGCGGCTAAACAATAAATTGTTTTTTGATATTAACATAACAACTCAGGTCGCTGCTTGTTCTATTGATTAATTATTATTATAAAAATTAGGGTTGCCTGTTAAGCGCCTAACTCCGTTATGTCAGGCTCCTGGTGCTTCTGTTCTTATATACCCAAGGAATATGGGAACAACGAATAAACACCCGCTGAATGAGAAAAATAAGGGATAATGCGCTGAATTTCTTAAGATTAATAAAAGAGAATTCCAGAATAGCAATCCCAATTTAAAATAAAAGAAGAAAAAAACAAAAATTTACCAAGCTATTAAACTAATGGGGTATATCTATGGTCACTATATTACCATCACTGTCATCTGTAGTGTAAGCTATTGCATGCATTCTAAAATCTGCGACATAAGTTAGTCCATCTGGAGTGAGCCCATTAGATGTGTCAAACTCCAAGTTCTCAGTTGTGCCTGTGATACTACCATTAGTTAGAATCCTAACCAATTTCAGATAACCATCATCGTCTTTACCAGTGTAAACTATCCCATACTCACTACTAGATCTAGGAACATTTGTTATTTTAGGATTAACACCATTGACTGTATCAAACTCGTAACTGTCAACCACATTTTCAACAATAGTGCCATTTGTAAAAATCTTTACTGTTTTCACCCAACCATCATCATCAACCCCAGTGTAAGCTATTGCATAATATATTGGATTACCTGATAAAGAGACAGAGATAATGTCAGGATTAAGAGCCTTATCTGTATCAAACTCATAGCCATCAATGTACCTGATGCTGCCATTACATGGAATTCTCAATGTTCTTACATACCCATCATCATGGTAGCCAGTGTAAACTATGGCATACACATTGTTATAAATGGGTATTATCTCTGGGTAGAGTCCTCTATTCGAGGCAAATTCATAACTATCAATAGGATTAATTTCACCACTGCTATTAATCGCCACTGTTTTCAACCAACCGTCGTCATCAAGCCCAGTATAAACTATTGCGTAATAGTCTTCTGAATCGCAATTAAGTTTGATTATGTCAGGGTAAAGCGCCCTATCTGTATCAAACTCATGTACATCCAAGTTTCCCAACACTGTACCATCACCTAAAAACTCAAATGTTTTCAACCAACCATCATCATCAAAACCAGTATAAGCTATTGCATATATATGGTATGGAATACCGTAATACAATGAACTTACATGAACCAAGTTAGGGTAAAGTGCCCTATAAGAAGCGAATTCATAACTATCAATAGGATTAATTTCACCACTGCTATTAATCGCCACTGTTTTCAACCAACCGTCGTTATCAGGCCCAGTGTAAGCAACCAAAAATGCATCAGCATCACCCATATAATCATCAGCAAAACCCAAATTAACCAAATCAGGGTATTGGCCTTGGCTTGTATCAAACTCCAACTCATCTATTGGGCCTGAAATACTGGCATACACAAAAACAGACATCAACAACAATGCCAGAACACAGGCTAGTTTCTTCAAATCTTTTTTCATGTTTTTACCACCTCTAATATTTTTGGGTAATTAGGTTTTCACAAGTTGTTTATAAGCTTTTATGTACTCTAAAATTATTATAAAATTTTTTTTAATACCCTCTTTATTAACAAAAATTTAAATACTTCTTACTTATCATCTGCCCCAATGGGCAGGTAGTTCAGCCTGGTAGAATGGCCGCTTGGCTAGCGGCAGGCCCCGGGTTCAAATAAGTAATACTTTGAAAGTCCCGGCCTGTCCATAATTTTTCTACAAATAAAACCAAAAGATTTAAATAGTTTTATTATATATCTATGTATTATACAAATTGGTATAACAAAATGATACTTAAAGAAAAACAACAAGCCTTGCACCAACCAAGATTAGACACTGTTGTTATGATAGAAGAAACCATCGAAAAAAACAGCGGAGAATTCGGAAAATTTCAGCTATGGAGAAAACTGCCAAGAGGTATTCAATATCAAACATATTTATTAGTTCTAGATTACCTTCAATATAGCAACAAGATAGCTTTCGACAAATACGGAAAGATTGCGTGGATTTTTCAGCCAAATATTTATAGGAGATTCAAGCCCAGAAAAGACCTGGGCAGATGAAATCAATAATACGATTTGAAGATTATAAGTTAAGGCAAGCTTTCTATAAACTACAAAAAATAAATCCCTACCTTTTCAAGCAAGTTAATCATGCATTAGATAAGATTGAACAGAACGCATTTTCTGGGATACAAATACCCAAAAGATTATTTCCAAAAAAATGGAGACTCTACACAAACCTATGGAAGTACAATCTGCCAGGAGGATGGAGAATAATTTACACAATAGCACCACCAGAAAGAGAAGGTGAAGTCATAGTTTTGGCAATTATCCTTGAGTGGATGCCACACAAAGAATATGATAAAATATTCAAGTATTAATCATGTAAAATCACAAAAATATATTAATAACTGCTTTTTCATATCTTTAAGGGCTCGTGGTCTAACGGCATGACGTTTCCTTCGCAAGGAAAAGGCTGGGGGTTCAATTCCCCCCGAGTCCAGAATTCTATATTTTCTCCAAAGCGTGCCCTCTGTAATTATACCCCTCATTCATAAAATATGTTAGAACAATCCCCAGAATCTCTCCCACATTGTTATATCCATAATGTAATGGATCATACTGTACTCTAATCAAAGGCTCACTTTGCTTATCTCCATTTCTACGTGAGAAATCTATTCTTAATTGTTCAGGCTCACCACCAATAACACCGGTTCTAAATTCTAAATTACCTGCATCATCCAATGATGCAATTTTCATTAATATATGTTTAATAATATCATGTTGTTCATATAATTGTTGTGTGGATGCCATTTTGATTTCCTCATCTCCTCACTTGGAAGAAATATAGTCACATTTATAAATCCTCTTTTCTTGTGTGGGAAAAAAGCCGAAAAATAAACACATATTTAAATTAATCCAAATTTACAATTTTAGATTTAAAATGTGCACAACAGGAGCTGTTAAAATAAATGGAAGCTTTGTTCTTTTCAAGAACCGTGACCCAGTAAAACCAATGCTAGCCAATGATAAGCCAAACATATTCAAAGGTAAAGTAAAAAGGCTAATAATATCAAATAATGATGGCTCATACGCAGGATTGAATGAATATAAAATTGGTGTAGTATGCAGCTTTGTCGAGGTTTTAGAAGGCGAGAGCGTTGAACAAGCAAGGGTTTTCTTGAATATCCTACCAGATGTTTTAGAAACAAAAACCCTCAACCAAGCAATAGATAAAATCAAAGAAATCAACAAATATTTTGGCGCAAACTTCATTGTTGCGAATCCAAAACAGTGCTACTTCATTGAATACTTACCCAACAAAAAAGCACTAAAAGAAGTGAAAAACGAGATTATAAAAACAAACCACTTCTCTTTTTTAGAGGATCCAAGAAAACCAGAAAACCTGCCATGGAACTTCAAAAGATATGAAAGAGCCAATCAACTAATAAAGCAAGTAAAAACAATAGAAAACATAAAAAAACTATTAGCTGATCACAAAGATTATCCAGAATACTCAATATGCAACCACGGCAGCTTTGCACCAACCGGCTCATCTTATATTTTAGACCTAAAAAACAGAAAAATACTTCATTGCTTAGGTAAACCTTGCGAAAATAAATACAAAGAATATTCCTTATAAACAACAAAATTCCCCTCATTTGTTGTAGTCGGCTGGAATTTTGTTGTGCTCAAAAACCACTGATGTGAGTGGAATTTTGAGTGTCAAAAACCACTTTGATGTGGACAGTTCAATAACACACACCACCAATCTTTAATTGGTGGTTTTTGACAATGCCCAAAGAAATCGAAGTCAAAATCCTGGACATTGATGTGGATGAAGTAATCAAAAAACTAAAAAAAATAAAAGCAAAAAAGGTAGCAGAAAAAACATACACAAGAATAATCTTCACAAAGCCAGGACATAAAACACCAGTCCAAGAATGGGTCAGGCTAAGAACCGATGGTAAAAAAACAACAATAGCATACAAAAAAGTAGAAAGCAAAGATATTGACGGAATACATGAAACAGAAGTAGAGGTTGACAATTTTGAAACAGCAGCCGCAATATTAAGAAGCCTAGGCTTAGTACAACTCCTCTTCCAAAAAAGCAAAAGAATCAGATACAAACTAGATGACATAGAATTTGACATTGACTTCTGGCCAAAACTAAAGCCTTTCTTGGAAATAGAAGCAAATTCAAAACAAAAACTCAAAAAAGGTGTTTCTTTACTTGGATTTACAATGAACCAAACAACAACAAAAACAACAGAAGAAATCTACAGAGACATAGGCATTGATCTAAACAAGATAACAGAGTTGAGGTTTGAAGATGGATAAAAAACTAATTGGATACATACTCATGTTTGTGTCAGTGATATTTGCATCATCTGGTAATGTATTCACAAAAATAATCCAGCAAACAATGTCAATTGAGAGTGGGAGCTTTTACTGGTTCATGTCCACTTTCTTATGGTCAACCCTGCTCTTGATCATTGCGGGAAAGCAAAAGCAATCCTTAATATCAATCAAAAAATACTGGAAAAAACTATCTATATTTGGAATACTCCATGGTGTTGGACTCCTCCTGATATGGTATTCCATCCAAGCAGTAGGAGCATCATCAACATCATTCCTACAAAGAACAGGTACAATCTTCCTTGTGTTACTAGGAATTTTATTCTTAAAAGAAAAATTCAACAAATTAGAGTTAGTAGGTATGCTTATGGCAATAATAGGTGTGCTCGCATTCACCTACTCACCAACAAAAATATTTGAAATTGTGTCACTCTATGGAATTATTGGTACACTTGCATATTCACTTGGCCAATTTATTGCAAAAAAAGAGATAAAAAAGATAGAACCACTTGTTTTTGTGTTTGTGAGATCACTCTTGACCTTTATGTTTTTCACAGCTTATGTGTTCGCTGTGTCTAGGCCAACTATTCCAGGAACCAAGGAAACAATCATCTTAATAACAATACCTCTGATCGTCTCAGTGCTACAGTTTTTAGTGATCTACAAAGCATTTCAATATATTGAAATAAGCAAATCCACAATTATACAAAGCTTGACCCCAATAATGGTGTGGATTCTAGCATGGTTCTTACTAAGAGAAACACTCACCACACTACAAATACTTGGAGGAGCCTTAATTCTCATAGGTGTAGCAGTAATGGTCTTCTTCAAAAACACAATAAAAAGGAAGTCAAAATGATAAGCATAATCTCAAACACACACGACAATGTTGAAAACATAAAAAAGGCTTTTGAAGTCTTTAGGCATAAAATAAAAGGTGATTAAAGTTTACAATCTTTTTTTGTTTGATGGGAATGGAACATTACACAGTGTTCCAAAAGCGCATGTAATCGCATATGAAAGTATGATGAGAGATATTTTTGGAATTGAAAGGCCAAGCTTGGATGGCTTCAAAAGTCATGATCAAATCTATTCCTTAATCAGAGAATCACTCAAAGCACATGGCATAGATGAAACAACAATTGATCAAAACATAGAAATAGCAATAGAGCACATGGCCTTAGTCATGGAAGACTTCTTTGCAGACAATGGTAACACCAACCTTCTTCCAGGTGTTAAAGATTTTCTAGATGCAATACCAGAGTTTCATGTTATTGGGCATTACACAGGCAACGCAATACCAATAGCTCAAAAATTGTTAATAGCACATGGAATCAGAACCTACTTTAATATTCTCTCCTGCGCAAAGAGTGCAGATGATACAAGAGAAATAATAATTACAAGAGCGATTGTAGAAGCAATAAGAGATTATGGTAAACCAAAAAGAGTTTATGTTATTGGAGACACACCTGCAGATATCAAGGCAGGCAAGGCTTTGGATAGCACAGATTTGAAAGTCAAAACAGTTGCAGTTGCAACAGGAGCTCCACAAAATCCCATTTGGCGACTCCAAAGACACAACCCAGACTATGCTTTTCCAAGCCTTAAGAACCATGAACAAGTTTTGGAGGAAATACTAAAATGAAAGAAAAACTAATTCGAGACAGAATTCCAGAAATCATTGAAAAGGCAACAGGCAAAAAGCCAAAGCTTAGAAAAGCAAATGAAGAAGAGTATTATGAATCCTTAAAACAAAAACTAAAAGAAGAAGTAGCAGAGTTCTTGCAAGACAACAACCCAGAAGAGCTGGCAGACATAATGGAAATAATCTATGCACTGGCTGAATTCAAAAAAATACCAAAACCAAAACTTGAGGATATGAGAAATCAAAAGGCCAAGAAAAGGGGCGGGTTTAATAAAAGGTTGATATTAAAACTCTAGGTGTTCTAAATTGCTTATTCTAGTCCTTACTTTTAGGTAATTAATAAACAAAGATTTTTATACACTTTCTCACCCCCTACTCCCCTATGGGTGGATATGATTATACAAATGATGAACTGTACCAACCTTATCTAGAAACTATTAAACAAAAGAGGGACGAGCTTGCAGACCAATTGTTAAGAAAACTAGAAGAAGCTGGTTTGCTTGAAGAGCTAATAGAAAGAGATGGTGAACACCTGCAAAAGGTTCTTGAACAAGAGGGTGATCAAATAAGTGACCCCAGAAAATTAGAGAATTACTCTGGTTTGACCTACATTCTAAATGGTATTCAAATTATAATTAATAAGGAGATAAATGAGATCCTTGGCAGTGAAGATTTTAGGGCCAAATTTGAGCAAGGCGAGTATTCTGAAACAGATATGATAGATTTCCTGTTTAGCATATTAACACAAAAATATGAAGTAGAATTAAAATCAGCTATAAAATCCAACTCTAACTGGAGAGGTTTGCTAAGCAACCCATCTCGCTATTTATCTATGAGTTTTCCTCCACAACAACATTTAAATAATAGATTGCCTTATTCTCATGTTGAAGGGAATGGTTAAAGCTATATTGTTTGACTTTTGGGGAACTCTTGTAGAGAATGGAGTATATCCTAGCCCTGTAAGGCAAGTAAAGTATATTCTAAACCTTAGAACACTACCCTTCCCATTATACATAATCCAATTTGAGCGCTCATTCATGACCCAGAAATTTGATGACCTGTACAAGGCATTTGAGAATGTTTGTAAAGAGTTTAAAATACAACCAAACCAAGGCCTTTTGGACAATCTTGTCGGGATGTGGAACAAGAACAAGCTTTTAGCAAAACCATACCCAGACACAATACCTGCTTTAGAAAAGCTAAAAAAAGATTACAAACTTGTTCTAGTATCAAACACAGACTGCTTCTCAGTAGAGGCTGTTATGGAAAAATATGACATGAAGAAGCTTTTTGATGAACTTGTTTTGAGCTACGATGTTGGAATGCTTAAAACCAATCCAGAGATGTTTGAAAAGGCTCTAAAAAAAATGAAAGTAAAAAAAGGAGACGCAATAATGGTTGGCGACTCTATAGAATCAGATATGAGAGGAGCAGAAAACGCTGGAATAAAACCAATCCTAATAGACAGGTATGATAAAAGGGATTTTGCTGACAGAGTCACAAGCCTAAAAGAGCTAGACAAATTCTTAAAATGAGGCGATACAATGTCAGACTGCATATTCTGCAAATTAGTAAAAGGAGAAATACCAAGCTCTAAAGTTTATGAAGACAAAGATGTTTTGGCTTTTCTCGATATTGGTCCTGTAAACAAAGGCCATACTTTAGTTATTCCTAAAAAACATTATGAAACAATCTGGGATGTGCCAGATAAGGTTTTGGGAGCAATGATGATAAAATCCAAGGAGATATCAAAAGCAATAGAAAAAGCACTCAAAGCAGATGGAGTTAACATAATGATGAGCAATAGAAAAGCAGCAGGTCAACTAGTGCCACATGCTCATATTCATCTAATCCCCCGATATCAAGGAGACGGCTTCAAGCACTGGCCACAAGGAAAATACGAAGAAGGAGAGATGAAGACGTATGTGGAGATGATAAAAAAGCAGCTTTAGAAAGATATATAAATAAAAGCCTAAGAAGTATTATAATATGACAAAAATACAGCTAAAAAAGAGGCCTAAAAACCCAATTATTATAGAAGGATTTCCAGGCTTTGGACTGGTTGGAACTATCTCAACAGAATTCTTGCTGGACCACTTGCAAACAGAACAAATTGGAAAAATAATCCTGGACGAGCAGCCACCAATGGTGGCAATACATGATAACAAGCTTGTTGAACCATTAGGGTTATTCTACAATAAAAAATACAACCTACTTATTGTACATGCAATAAACGCAGCCCAAGGAACAGAGTGGAAAATAGCAGAAGTAGTTGCTGATTTAGCAAAAGAATTACAAGCAAAAGAGATAATTTGTATAGAAGGAGTTGGCTCTTCAGAGCCATCAGACACTTCAAGAACATTCTACTACACAAACAACAAGAAAAAGGAAGAAACATTCAAAAGCATGAAGGTAGCGGCTCTAAAAGAGGGCATAATAATAGGAGTAACATCTGCTTTGCTATTAAAAGTAGAGGACATACCAATAAGCTGTGTGTTTGCAGAAACCCATACAAACTTGCCAGACTCAAAAGCAGCATCAAAAGTAATAGAAGTTCTTGATGGTTATCTTGGATTAAAGGTTGACCCAAAACCATTGCTAAAAACAGCAGAACAGTTCGAAGAAAAAATAAGAAAAATACTAACCCAAGGTCAAACAGCCACCCAGATGAGAGACAAGAAGCAGATGAGTTATGTTGGTTGACGTTTGATAATTACCACAAGATAGTAGTAATATTTAAATACTATAATCAATTCTTTTTGAGATAATTAGATATCAAAGATCAGTCTAGGAATAAATGATGCTTGGAAATATAACTGGAACCAGATTCGCGTGGAACAAAGAAGAGATATATAGAGAATTAAATAGGTTAACAGTTGAAGAACATGATGAAGACCAAGCCTCTAAAAAATTAGATTATACCAAGGAGTTAGTCATATCCAGAGACTTTACATTAAGTGACTTAAGTTCTACTTTAAGAAGACATTTGAGTTCCTTTTTTGCTGGAAAAGATGTTTTGGAGATTGGTCCTGGTGCAGAAGATATCTTATACGAAATATTATTACCATCATTAGATGGTCAGCTACCATTATGGTATGCATTGGATGTAAACCCACAAGTGATTCAGGCAACATCAAAAAAATATGCTTCTTCTGAGAAGTTTAAGCCAATTCTAGGAACAGCAAGAGAAATTCACTTTGAAGAAGATAAATTTGACGTTGTATGTGGGATGTGTTCTTTGGATTCTATCATTGATTTTGAAAAAGTGATTAGTGAAATTTATAGAGTACTTAAACCCGGTGGATACCTTATCCACGTTCAGGACTTACCTCCTTGTCATACAACACTGGTTTGTTTGTTAGCAAATGATCCTCAATTACCAGAGAAAGAAGATGTTGTATTTTATGATTTAAGAGTGGACGGAGAGGGCGGAGTAACACATGTTCAATTCCCTGGACAAGATCCAATACAATCTCATCAATACTTGCATCAAAGTTTGGAGAGAGAATTCAGGGGAAGAGGTTTTCAAACACAAGCGATAGGTTTAAGAAAATATTCTATGAATGAGGCTGAACTCTATGCTTTGGCAAATAGTATTTTAGGTCAAAAATGGACAAGTTTATCTCAAAGAGATGGTTATAAACCTCATTATTCATTTTTAATAATGCAAAAAGAATAAGAAATTACTTTTTGACACACTTCTTACAACCCTTATACCCCTTATTCTTAGCCTCTTTCTCGTCTTTAAAATAAACCCTATTCTCTTCCTTTATTAACTTTGCAAACCTGCAATCTAAGCCATGGTATTTATCAGCCTCAGAGCTGCCAACAAGCCTTGCCTCAGCCTTTTTAACAGGTTTTACAAGCTCAGGGGGCCTCTTTATTTTATATTTTCCAGCTCTAATCAAATCATCATGAGAAAACAGAACATTACACCTCTTGCAATAATACTTGGCAGCCTTACTTCCCTTTAAATCCCCTCCACAAATAAGACAACCCTTCTCTATAGTTAGAATCATTCTAAAGAACTATTTCTTCTTTTTTTTCTTGGCTTTATGCCTGCATTCATCACAGTAAAGCCTAAGCTTGTGCTTAACAACAAACTTCTTGTTGCAACCCTTACACTCTCTGAACAGCTTGTAATTCTTAGTCATTATTAGCAAATCGTTAAGTGGATAAAATATATAAAACTTGCTTTTTTGAAGACCAGTGAAAACTCAGTTTATATAGATATATGGTATGTCTTGCCTGGCCAACATCATCACCGCCAATGAGGCAACAACAATGGCGAGGGCGAGCCAGGGGATGCCCCATCCGGGGTGGCGAGTAGGCCGAAGGCCGTCCGAAGCCATTATTGTTGTTGCCGAATTAAGTGATCTATAGTCTACCATACCCTAAAAATTAGCTAACCCTCACTTTTCATTACTTTTCTATATATTAACTATATCAGAACTTCACTATCTTCTTGCTCTTCTCGTCATATACCTCTTTACACTCAGCCTTCTTAGCATGTATCATAAGCCTTCTATCCTGCTTTATAGGTATTAAAAAATAATGCTCTTTCTTACCATTTGAATCAAGGATAAGCCTCACTTTATTATCTGCTTTACCTGTTTTAATGTCCTCATACTTGTAGCGTATATATTTGCCTTGATCTACCAACACTCTTGCCTCTTCTTTTCCAGCCTTGTTTTTGGTCAAAACCTCTTTTGGATACATTTCAAATATTTTTTTATTTATTTCTATTTAACCCTTTCTATACCAACCCTCACTTTTTAGTCTTTCAATATTGAAAATAATCTAATACACCAATATATTCTACAACATATATTTTATAAAAAAATCTTTAATAAAACATCAACAAAATATGTATTTTAATCTATAACAATAAGCTTAAAACCTTTAATCATTAATAAAAAGTTTTATTATATTCTACAAAACACAAATCTTTATAAATAACATATAACTTACTAACTAGTAATAACAAATTTGGGGTGAAAAAAATGATCTTTGACAAGATAAAAAAAAGCTTCAAAGCAGTAAAAAGAGACATGAATGCACTAAAAGCAAATGTTTCAGACTGGGTAATATACTTCAACAAGAACCAGAGAGAGATGAAATTAGAGATTTTAGAGCTAAAACAGCGTGTCAGAAAGCTTGAAAGTGAAGCTCTTCTAAGAGCTTAATTTTTTTATTTTTATCGATGATAATTATTATAAAAATCTCTTTTTGAAATATTATATTATATAATATATAAAAAACTACGTCTAAGAATTATTAAACGAACCTGCAAAAGGTTTATATATTTCTGTGTTTTTCTAGTGAAGTAAGGGTGGTTAGTTTGAGTTTAGAAGATAAAGTTTGGGATCAACATATAATTTTTGATAGGAGTGGTGTATACCACCCTATGACCTACCCATTGGGACCTGATGAAAGACGATTGAGAGAAGCATTTTCTATTACAGTTGTTGGAGAAGGAGATGAAACAAAATATCGTTTTGCTGATAATGGTATGCTTGCATTTATTGAAAGAGGTGGTACAAAGATTAGGTTAGTGGCAGCCAATAGCCTTTTGAGCCAAAGCTATAGACAAGAAGCAGCATATACAGAGTTTGATCCTGCAGATGGAGAGCATGTGTTATTAATTCTTGATTTTCCAAGTTATAATCGAATCCCAATACATGATGGAAGGTTGAGAAATCTACCAAGAGTGCTTATGGCCTGGATGGATAAAAGAAAGGTAAGTAATGGGATTAAGGAGTTAGTGTCTCAATTAAATCAAGGGACTTTTAAATTATATGGAGCCAGTATTCCTGAAGAGAAAGGTATTGATTATGCTCTTATTGCTATAGACCCTTTTGGTTTTCCTCCAGAGGCTTTGCAAGAGGGAGTAGCACAAGCAGAATATGTTAAGGAATACCTCAATGGGCTTGAGTTTGTGCTTGGTCAATCTGACAGAAACCGTGTGAGGCCAATTTTAATGGAGCCTGAAATAAGTGCTGATTTGCCATACTCAACTGAGCAGCGTGATAGATTTCAGCGCATTAGGAACCTTTTTGGAGGTAATGTCATTAAATATAGCTTAATCATTGCTCCAGAAGCTCCAATGGCAAACGTCACCTATAGACAAAGTGGCAAATTTCCTCTCAAAGATGTGAGACAGGCTTATATCATTGGAACAAATCCTGATGAGGATATGCGTGTTGTAGCAAAGATTTTAAGAAAAAAGTGGAAGAATATTGCTTTGTATCTGGTTTATGATCAAACCTTGCAAAGTGAGGTTCCTACAAAGAAACCAGAAGAGCTAAAAGAGTTTTATGAAAATCGTGGTGTTCCAGTAGAAATAGTTTTAAGTGATGATTTGCCATTTGTTTCAAAAATTTGTTTGTAAATTTCTTTTTCAAAAGGTTAATATATAGGTTCGTATAAGGTACATTAGACGTAGTTTTCCATATATGAAGCTCAAAAAGGCTAAAAAATAGCCAAAAACCAAGGGTCTTAGAGCAAAAAATGGCAACTCATGAGATGTCGCATCTGGTTTTGATGGTAGATCCATGCAAGAAGGCTAGAAAAGAAATAGCCAAGGCCATTAGTGGTAATGGCCGTGAAGTGATTCAAGCTAGTAACATTGATGAGGCAATTGATAGCTGTGGTAATAAATCTCCATCTGTTGTTATAATTAGAGAAGCATATCAGACAGCAATGCCAAAGATTTATGAATGGGTTAGGGCTGCCTGTGTTGCATATCCCCAAACCCCAATTGTTGCCATTGGTTTAAATGAGGCTCAGAAGCAGAATTGTATGGCTTGTGGTGCTACTGAATATTATGTTTATTCAACTTTTTTGACCCTAAGAGATTTTAAGAGGGTCTTGTAATAACTGTCTTCAATAAAAAGAGGTGATATCATGCTGAAAAAGCTGGAAACAGAGCTAAAGCTCAGAGGCTTTAGTGATAAAACCCTTAAGGCTTATTTGTTTCATAATTCTAAGTTTCTTGAATTTGTTAACAAAGATCCTAGTCTTGTAGTTGAGGATGATGTTAAGGTTTATATAGCCTATCTTATGACAGAGAAAAAGCTTTCTCCTGGTAGTGTTGCCCTAACAAGATCTGCTTTGAAGTTTTATTATGATGAGGTTTTTGGGAGGAATATTGTTAATATTAAAACTCCAAAGGGGTATAAGAAGATTCCTGTTGTTTTGACAAGGCAAGAGGTTAAGAGGCTTATAGAGGCTGCTGGGAGCAAGAAGAGCAGGCTTATGCTTATGTTGCTATATTCTTCTGGTTTAAGGCTTTCAGAGGCACTAAATTTGCGCCTAGACGACCTAGAATTGGGTGAGAAAATGGGTTGGGTAAGGGCTGGCAAGGGTGGCAAGGATAGGATGTTTATTCTTTCAGAGGCTTTAATAAAGGATTTAGAGAAGTATACTGCAAAAAATAAGATAACGAAGTATTTGTTTTCTAATATTAAGGGAGAGCCTCTTAGTGCAAGGAATGTGCAAAAAATCGTTGAAAGAGCTGCCAGAGAGGCTGGTATTAAGAAAAGGGTTAGCCCTCATACTTTGAGGCATTGCTTTGCAACGCATTTGCTTGAGTCTGGGGTAGGAATTAGGCAGATTCAAGAGCTTTTGGGGCATGCCAATCTGCAGACCACCCAAATATATACCAAGGTTTCTACAGAGGAGATCAAGAAGATTAAGAGTCCCTTGGACAATATTTAGCAATTCTTATTAAAAGCTTTAAGTTTTGATAAAAAGATTTATTTAAAATGATGATTAAAAATTATAGTTATTGATTGAATTATTTAATCTTAATACCAATCAAAATCTTTAATCATTGATTAAAAGTTATATTAATATTTATAAAATATAGAAAACAAAGATTATTTAATAAAATATATTTTAGAGAAGGATATTATCCCAAAAAATTTTTTGATTGATTTTTGGTAGAATATTGGTGAAAAAGGAAAACAAAATATACAAAAGTGTGAAAAGTGAGGTTCTCCCATTAAACCAATAGAAAAATATATAAATAAACTATATTAAGGAAGTTGAATAACATTCAAAAGAGGTGCTTAGTATGAGGAATAAAAAAGGTGATTTGGCGCTTTCTACAAACGCAATAGTTGTGTTGATCATTGCCATTACTATTCTTGGTTTGGCATTGGCTTTTACAAGGAATATATTTGGTACACTTGGAGAGAATGTGGCTGCAATTGGTCAGGGCTCATTGCTTGAGGTTCCACCAACCTATGATGATCCTATGACTTTGTCTAGAACAGATGTTGATGTTAGGCTTGGTAGTGATGTGAGGCTAAAGATAGGTTTCTTTAACAAATACACAGCTCCTGTTACAGCACAAGTGCAGGTTGTGGGTTGCTACCTAATTGAAAAGAAAACAGAAGGTCAATTTGAGTTCACAATCCCTGCAGCAAGAGAAGTTCCTGTTAACAAGGATATTGTTTATTCAATAATTGTTAAAGCAAAAAAAGCAGATCCTACAGCAGATATTGGCACACATGTTTGTACTTTTATGATAGAGGGAGAAGATGGAGATAAACTCTATGAGGATCTTTATATTAATGTTGAATAAAGAGGTGGTTAAAAAATGAAGAAAAGGCTAACAGTTCAGCAAGAGTTTGAGATTTTAAAGCTGGTTTTAGACAAGTACTTATGGCTAGGAGCAGGTGTTATGGTTTTTGGTTTGTACAGGATCATAGTGAGTGCAGATTTTTTCCAGGGGTTTGCATGGATTGTTGTTGGTAGTGTCTTGCTGCTATTGTTCATGTGGCTCATAGTGAAAGAGTACGAGTTTTTGAAATAGCAATGAAAAAAGGGGCAATAGATCTGTCAGTAAACTTCTTAGTTGTTATTATAATAGCTATAGTTATACTTGCTTTGTCAATGGTGCTGTTTTCAGATGTTTTTTTCAAAGTGCAAGAGGCTGATGTTGAGTTAAACCAGCAGTACAAAGATGAGATCTGGCGTTTGCTGGATTCAGGAGGGCTTGTTGTAGCACCTCTGAACACACAGACAGTTCCTCGAGGAGAAGTTGCTAAATTTGGTGTTGGTGTTAGGAATATTCAGAATACTCAGGAATTTAAGATTAAAGTTTCACCACAAAATGTTAGTGGTTGTAATGCATTAAATGACTGGCTGAGAATAGCCAGGCCAACAAGGACAATTGAGGCTAATACCCAAGACATATTTGCAATTGGTGTTGCTGTTCCTGATGATGCAAAGCCTTGCACTTATGTGTTTAATGTTGTTATAAACACGAATAATGTTCCTTACGGAACAATGCAGAAGCTCTATGTTAATGTAGGGTGATTTTACAAAAGATTTAAATATTTAATTACCCATTGAATACAAAACAAGTGTTTTTGAGGTAACTTAGATAAATAATAACCCTAAAAAGTTATTATAGAAATAATCTCCAAAAAAAGATTATAAAATCTAAGCCTAGACACAAAACACTTTCAAAAGAGGGATTGTATTGACTCAAAATTGTAAGTTGTGCAACGGTCACTTTAGAGATTCTCCAGACTCACTTATTCTGTGTAACCATCACAATGGTATGATTCACTTGGGCTGTTGTGTAAATAAGTGTTCTTGGAACAAGCATCCTTGCCAGCATTGCTTGGCAACATATGATAAACTTTTAGTATAATCATAACTCTAGAGTGGTTTATCCGTTCTATTTAAAAATGAAAACGATAGTTTTAAATAAATCCTTGAAAATACACACATTTAACCTTAATTTAAAACAAAGGGGGTGAAAGAGATCGCCAAAGGATTTGAATTAAAGAAATATGGGCCATGGGCTTTTTATTTAGCATTGGTCGTTGCAGTGATTCTAGCATTTGTGGAATTTGAATGGGCAGTGTGGGTCTTAGCAATTCTTGGTCTGCTTGTGGGAATACTAAATATCTCACAGAAAGAGTCAACACCATTCTTGGTAGCTAGCATTGCATGGATGGCAGCAGGGCAATTCTTGCAAGGAATCTTAGGAGGTCTTCCAGTTGTTGGAGACTTTATTGCAAAATTCCTAGGTAATGTTGTCACATTTGTTGGACCAGCTGCAGCAGTTGTTGCAATAATGGCTCTGTACTACTTAACCAAAGACTAGAAATTTTATTTTTTTTATTTTGTTTTTGTGATTTGCATTTATATATAGAATTAGTTCTATGTTTTATTAGTGCCTAATGGAGCAATCAAAACAACCACTATCTCTATGTTAGTTACTATTCTTAATTCAACATCTGGCTCTGCAAGGGTTAGAGGTTATGATATTGTTAAATAAAAGAGTATAGTAAAGAAAAGCGTATGGATTGTTTTTCTGTTAAAATTTTTTGGCTTTAAAACAAAAGATTTATATATTTTATTCTACTTCTAAGTAGTACTTGTTTGTTGGGGTGGATTTATGAATAATAAAAGGTTCAGAATAGAAAACAATATAGGGTCTGCAAATGTCAAATATAGTGATATGATTCAAGATGAAATAGAGCTTCTTGAAAAAGAGCCTAGGATTTCAATGACAAGCAGCTTTGATGAAAAACTAGGGTCTGTTCCTGAGATTCTTAAAGAGCAATCTTCAATGAATGAACCAACAGAAGCGGAAAGGCTTAAATGCAAATACTGTGTTTATGATGGTATATTTGAACATGATGGTTTTGACCCTGTTAATAAAAGGGGAGTATGGAAAAAGGGCAAAAAAAGGATTTGTACCAAAAGGCAGTCTTTAGAATCCCAGAACAACAATGGTGTTTGGTACGTTTGTGATATTAAAAACATGAAAAAGTGTCATTTTTTTGAGCCAAGGAAATAATCAGATTTTAAAGCTTATTTTGTTTTACAACTAATCAACTGCTTAGCATGGTATATAACAATTTTTATATATTAGCACGTATTAGTTGGTGTTATGAAAAACAAGGTCATAGAAAACATCTACACAAGGCGTTCTGTTAGAGATTATAAGGATAAACCTGTTCCTAAGAGGATTATTGATGAGTTGCTAGGAGCTGCTGTTATGGCTCCTTCTGCTATGAACAGGCAACCTTGGCACTTTTCTGTTGTTGTGGGTAAAGAGAATCTTGATTATTTTAATGAGCGCGCTTTGAAGCAGTGGAAGATTATTGGCATAGGAGCAAAGCTTGCTTTAAGGTTACAAAGCATTGGTTCTATTTTTTACAATGCACCCTTACTAATTGTTATCTCTGGCAAGAAGGGGGATGAATGGCTAAAGAATGATGTTGGCCTAGCAGCGCAGAACATGTTTTTGACAGCACACTCTCTTGGCTTGGGAAGCTGCTGGATTGGTTTTGCAAAGCCTTTGGACAAAGACAAAGAGGCAAGAAAAAAGCTTGGAATTCCAAATGATTTTGAGATTGTTGCTCCTTTGATTTTTGGCTATCCTAAGAAAAAAACAGAAAAGATTCCAAAAAGGAAACCTAAGGTTTTGAAGTGGATTAATTAATCATACTTCTCTCAAATACCCCCAATTGTGGAGCTTGTCACTATCCTCATACCATCTGTCACCTATGTCTTTTCTGTAGTACATGTTTGGGATCATGATGTTGTTTATCCTGCTGTAAGCTTGGCTTTGTGCCAGCTTCATTGTTTGGCCTGTTCCGCAAATAATCAGCACAACACCTGCAGTGCCGGTAACAATCCAATCTCCATCAACTTTCTTAACATCCTCAATATGTATTCCCTCTAGGCCAGGCTTCTTGAAAACAATCATTGCATCCTTTGCATAGGTTTCAAATGTTATTTTGTCTTTGAATGGAAATGGCGGCACAACCACCCTAAAACCAAGCTGGAAGCCACTTTTTGTTTTGAGCTTTGGTGTGTTGCCTTTTGCAATGTCATAGAAAAACTCTCCAATGGGATTCAGCATTCCCTCTTGTTGTATACTTATGGTTGGGTAACCAAATCTGGATGTGAATTCAAGTGGGTAAATGCCATAGTTGTTTACAATAAAGTTGATGTCAATATACCCTTTGTATTTTTCTTCTTTTAACTTTGGCTCCATTCTTTTGAGACTTGCATTAAACAGCTTGTTTGGCATGCTCCAAAACATATGGGTGCCCATCTCTCCAGTGGAAGGGCCAATGTTGCCTGGGAAGAGCTTTTTGTTTTCAAAGTTCACGTTTATTGGATAAATAAATTCATTCCCATTAAAGAAAGCACCAACTGCAACCTCTACTCCAACTATCTTTTTCTGTATCTGAAATGTTTTGATCTTCTTTGACCAAAACCTTTTGTAGTCTTCTAGCACTCTGATAACATCTTTGCCATCATCATCCTCTCCAACAAAGAGCAATTGCTTTATGTTTTGGGCTTCTCCGCTTGGCTTGATAACATACTTACCAGGGTTTTGTTGCACAAATGTTATTGCTTCATCAAAAGAAGTAAAGTCCCATGATGGGATTGTCGAAACACCTGCTTTTTTCAATTCTTCTTGACCAAAACCCCTGTCATCTTCTAATTGATCAGTGTATGGAGTCCCGCCAATTACTGATTTTCCTTCATCTGCAAGTTTTTTAGCCTTTTTGCCTTGGCCAAGAACATCATCAAATATTATAACATCTGCCCAATCCACTTCTTTTTGCCAGTCTTCTGTTTTTGGAACAAAGCCATCTCCAATATCCTTTTGGGTTGGGTCTTCTATAAAGTATTTTACATTGTGCCCCTCTTTTACAATCTGCCAGGCAGTGTCAGTAATAAGAGAATCAATAGTTACAAAAAGAAAGTTTTTTGGTTCCATTGTTGTTTTGGAACATTATGAATTACTAAGCTTTTAAATATTTTTTGATTATAATAATTAGTTTACAAAAGCCCCACTGCTTTCAAGTCTTTTTTTATATCTTTAATACAATCAAATTTGGAAAATTCTTCTGGTTTTATCCATTTGTATTCTGAGTGTTCTTTTGGGTCTAGCTTCACTTTATTAGAATTAACTTCAACTAGAAAAGGCTTTGTGATCCATGTTCCCCACTTGTCTTCATTTTCAAATACCTTGCCCACTTTGACAATCTTTCCATCTAGGCCTGTTTCTTCTTTTACTTCTCTTAGAACTGCATCTTCTGCTGATTCTTTTTCTTTAAAATATCCAGATACAGGTTGCCATTTGTCTGGAGAGCAGCTTCTTTTTGAGTGTCTTTTAAAAAGCAGAATCT
Source organism: uncultured Methanosarcinales archaeon (assembly GCA_964354685.1). GTDB lineage: Archaea > Nanobdellota > Nanobdellia > Woesearchaeales > JAGVZT01 > CAYHAM01. The sequence goes on along the minus strand of CAYHAM010000002.1, from coordinate 140,816 downwards.
TATCCTTATACTTAACAACACCAACCACCGTAGCATAGGTTTTCATCAAAGTGGTTATACTGTGGATGTTTATATATTTTTTGTTGACAAAGAATTAGACAATCACTCCTTCTTAAGATCCTTTTTCTTCTTACTCTCTTTACTTTTTTTTGATTTTGAGTTATTCTTGTTGTCAAATGTGACTTTAACTTCCATCATCTTTTTGCTTAGGCCTTCCTTTTTCTTTTTCATAACTTCATAAAATGTAAATAAAGTGATTATTGATGCTGCTATTGAGGAGATTAGTATTAGATTAGCTCTAACATTCTCAACAATAGATTTTTTTATTAAAGTTGCATTATCCAACTTCTCTTTCTGATAGGTGTACTCGTCTGATGCACGGATTATACTTGCTTTCGCACTAGTTACATCAAAAACCACAATACTAGAGTGAGTATCTATTAGAAAATCTCTTAAATCATTTAGATTGACCTCTGACACATCATAATGCTGTGCTTTTTTGGTCTGAAATTCAGATTCTAGTAATTTAAAATCATCTTCTAACTCATCTAATTGTACTGAGAGGGTTTCAATCAACTCTTTCTCTGCCTCTTCTTCTTTTTGTAATTTTAACAAATTTTGTTGGTCAGCTTCATAATCTGGATCTATCACAACTATATCTTGATAGAATATCTTCTCCCCCATTCTTATATTTAGTGTTATGTTTCCTCTTTCTTCTAAACTTCCCATGACAATTATGTATGATTCTCCATCAGGTTTTAAAGAGTCTATTGCCACAACATCATAGGTGGATACACCACTTCCAGAAACAAAGGCTATTAAGTTTTTGAGTTCAGTATTTCCTGTGTTTCTCACTTTGATATTAAATTGGGTGTCTCCTGTTTTGAATTCCTTTGGAACAAAGTCAACCACTTCAAAATCAATAATCTCTTCTGGTTGGGTTTCATTCTCAGGAAGAGTATCATTTGTGTTTTCAGTAACAGTTTCATTTGATGGTGTGGTGTTATCTATATCAATGTTTATAGAAACATTGTCATCTGCTATTGCACATACTGATAGAACCAATAAAAGGGCTATTAATCCTAGTATTATACAGTTTTTTGTCATCTTAAACCACAAGTGGTGGTAGTAACAAGCTCTTATTTATAAAGCTTGTGAAATTAGATACTACCTAATAATAACTAAAAAGATAATAGATAACCAATATATCCTATTTAACACTTTTTTATCAAAAAGTAACAAGCTTTATAAACCCTCACAGATTTCTAGCTTTAGAATAACATACTGGAAGCCTGAAAAGTTTTCTTTTATGTTATTAATACGGAGGAAAAAAATATGAGAGAATTCGGCAAAGGTCCAAGAAGAGATTTTGGACCAAAAGAGATGCATAAAGCAACCTGTGCTGAGTGTGGCGAAGAGTGCGAAGTTCCATTCACGCCAAGCGCTGACAGGCCTGTTTATTGCAAGGAATGCTACAGAAAGAAAAGAAGATTCTGATTCTTTGGATGTAGGGAAGATTGAAGTTTTGTTTTTTATTTATTTTTTATAAGATATTTATATTAATTTTTGGTTAGTTACCACTTTTTAGAGACAAAAATAGAATTCTAATTAAGAGATCCTCTCATATCTCTCAAAAATCATTCCATAAATAAATTCTTCAACTCTTCTTTGTATCTGTTTTTCTCTTGGTTCTGTTTTTATGAGCTCTTGGTCATCTACTTTTATTGTATAGGTTCCAACCCAGTTTCCGAGCATAATATCTGCAAAATATTGGTCTCCTATAACAGCCACCTGACTAGGCTCAACATCATATTCATCCATTAAGTTTCTTAATCTACCAGAGAAAGGCTTTCTTGCTTTGCCAATAATAAAATCAAAATATCTAATGAGATACTGTCTTAATTCAAATTCTCTCTCTTGGGTGCAGTTTGAGAGAAGACCAACTGCCATTTCTAAAGTCTTTGCATGTTTAATCAACTTAATATATTCTTCAATTATTTTTATTTCATGATATGCTGTTAATGTGCCATCAACGTCTATAACTAAAACTTTTATGCCTAGCTTATGATATAAATTATCTATGTCTATCTCTCCAAAAGAGCTTACTCTTTCGTCCACATTCCAAAGTCTTCTAACTAATGTATCTAAAAACATTGTTTACCCCCTTTTAGATTTAAATCAATAATTTACAAAATAAGCCTTTGCACAATAAGGGCAGCTCTTTGGTGTTTTTGTTTCAAAATCAGCTTTGAATTTGAATTTGCAATACCCGCATGTGACTTCTCTTTTTTTGTAGCTAGGACTAACATTCTCAACCACACCATAGTCATCATCAAGTCTTATATTTGCTTTTATCATGTTTCAGCAGCCTCTTTGCTTTCCCTTAATGCAATCTCTATTGGGCCAAAGTGTTGTGTTTGGTTTAGGTCAATCTTATGCTGATTTGTTAGGTGTAGCAGAGGAATGAATGTCATTACTTTGTCTTCTTTTGACTCAGAGGGTATTAGTTGAGTGAAAAATAGCTTTTTTGTTCCATTTGAAAAAAGATTAACAATCTTTTCATAGACCTCTTTAATTACTTCTGTTACGTCCCTTGATTTTTCAGGTATCTCTATCTTCTTGGCAGGCATTGTTCTTAGCACTCTTCTTCTCTTAACCTCTAAAGCAACGTTCAATGCTTCAACCAAGTCATATATGCTTACCTTCCTAGTTCTTGGCTGTGGTGTTTTTGGTATAAGCTTAGGCCTAACAACCTCTGCTCCTGAGGATAGCTCATCAAACTCTCTTTCTAGTTGTTCATAGAACTCGTCTCCAAACTCATCTCCATATGCCTCTGCGCTTGCTATTAGCCTGTCTAGTTCTCCTAAGTCTTCTCCTACCAAGCGATCTGATTTTATCTTTAGAAGAATAGCAGCTGCTAAAAGCACTTTTCCAGATATGCGAAAGTCCATTTCTTTTAATTTTTGTAGCATTTTGATGTATTTTTTGGTTAGCAGAGAAATATCAATATCCCATGGATTCATATTCTCCTCTTTTATTAAGCGGTAAATAATAGACTGCCATGTAATCTCATCTTCTTCAAACAGAAGCTGAAATATCTTTTGTTGCATTTTCCTATACTAATATATGGTTGTATTTAAGCTTATTGGTACTAAAAAAGTGATAAACTAATATATGTTCCAATATTATTTTTTGGTATAAAATAGGCTAATAATATATTATTTACCATATTTATATATTAGAATACTGATTACCATATCAAGATAAAGGAATATTATTTACCATAATTATATATTAATATATTTTTAAGTATATCATTATATAAAAATCAATCTTCTACCTACGGCTGGTAATCTGGGAAAAACCTCTGGTAACCATCAGGGTTTCTCCAAGGCTCTATATGTTCTTTTGTTGCTAGATCTTGTAGGGTTGGACCACTCTCTCCATCATAATGAGATCCTTCAAACATACCTCTGTAGTGCTCTTCATAGCATTGTAAGCAGACAGGAATTGGGTATTGGAAGTCAACTATGAACATAGCTTCATCATGTGGTCTCATATCATTGTCAAAATCGCAAATTCTAAACATCATTTGACCAGAATAATATAGCTCTTGTGTTTCGGCTTCTGCCTGAACACTTGTACTATGTCTGTCTCTTTTTAATATTTGTAGTAAACTAGATATGCCTGACATAATACTTTCCATTTTATTTACCTCAACTATTACAATATTCTATTCCAATTAATCAAGAACCACCAATTTTTTAATTAAGAAAACAATACTTTTACAAAAGCTTTTTCTCAAATCAATTTGAGCAAACCTTTATTAAGATCTCGTTCTAATTCAAAAAAATTAGCAGGTTTTTTAGAAAAAACATGTTTGATTATGAACTCGTTGTCAGGGTACATGTTGTAATTTTTGATGAACTTTATTTTGATGAGCTTGTTTTCCCTGTATTTCGTTTTTCTAATCAACTTACCAGAAAAATTGTCACACAGGAAAACCTGCAACAGATGATGATGAATTAATGTATTATTATCAACTGTCTTTATTGAGAATAGTCCTCGAAATGTGAATTGCTCAGCACTAAGACCAGTTTTTTCGTAAACTTCTTTTGACAAAGACTCTTTAGTAGATTCTCCATGGTGTGCTTTTGAAAAACAGCTCAATCCCCACAGATTCTTTATGGGTTCTTTAAGAGATTTGGATATAATAATTCTATCTTTGGATTTTAACAAAACTGCTAACACAACCAATGGTTGCTTCACCAATGAGATGTTGTATGTATCAAGATAATTTGCAAGCTCTTTTCCCTTTCTACTTAATTTATAGGTGGATTTAGACTTTGTCACATAACCATTCTTGATAAGCCATGATAGGTGGTAGTTAAACTGACTGGAAGACCTAAACTCATTATTAAAAAGCTCAGAAAAGGTTAGGTTAGATTCAGAAATAAGCTTTCTAAGGATGCTTCTCCTCATCTTATGCATTATAGCCGTATACATAGTTATTTGTGGATAGAACTCTGATTATAAATTTTTTGTAAATGTATTAACTAGATTTCTTTCTTATACCTTTCATAATTCTCTTCCAATGCTTGAATTGCTGGAAGTTTTTTTCCACCTAAGAATTCAAGGCTAGCACCACCACCTGTGCTTACATGTGTCATTTTGTCTGCAAATCCAAATTTTGCAACAGCTGCTGCTGAATCTCCTCCTCCAATTATTGTTGTTGCTTTTGATTTAGCAAGGAATTCTGCCAATTGTTTTGTTCCATTTGCAAACTGCTCAAATTCAAACACTCCAATTGGACCATTCCAGCTTACTGTCTTTGCTTTAGAAAGCTGATCTTTGTATAGTTGTATTGTCTTTGGCCCGATGTCAAGAATAAGCCAGTTTTCTGGAATTTTTTCAATATCAACAATCTTTGATTCTGTATCCTGGTTAAATCTATTACCAACAACAGCATCTATTGGCACTAAAATCTTTTTAGGGTTTTTTTGTAATAAACCCTTTGCAAAGTCTATTGAGTTTTTGTCAAAAATAGAGGCACCTATTTTTTTACCAGAGGCCATCAAAATCGTATTAGCCAAAACACCTCCGAAAAGTAGCTTATCCGCCTTATTGATCATGTTCTCAATAACATTGATCTTGTCCATCTTTGCACCACCAACAATAGCCATGTAAGGCCTCTTTGGTTTTAGTATCTTGCCAAGGTTGTTTATCTCTTTCTCAAACAAAAGGCCTGTACAGCTTGGCAAAAAGCTTGTTATTGCATTGTTGGATGCATGGGCTCTGTGGGCAGTTGCAAATGCCTCATTAACATAATAATCTGCATAATTTGATAGCTTTTTTGCAAATTCCTCATTATTCTGCTCTTCTTCTTTATGAAACCTCAAATTTTCTAACAAAACAATGCAATTATCTGGTAATTCTGTTATGCAATCATCGGTTTTAAAAATAGGCATATCTATAAGCTCTGAAAGTCTTTTTGCAACGATTGTAAATCTTAGATTCTCAACAACCTTGCCATCTGGTCTGTCCAAATGGGCCATAAGAACGAGCTGCTTTGGCATCTGCTTGAGGATGAAATTGATAGTGGGTAATGATTCTCTAATCCTTGTGTCATCTGTTATCGTGTTATTATCAAGAGGGACATCAAAGTCTGCTCTAACAAGAACCCTTTTGTTCTTAAACTTAAAATCCTTTAAAGTAAAAATGCTCATAACAATAATTTTATCACATCAATCATCCTGCAGGAGTAGCCCCACTCATTGTCATACCATGCAACAACTTTAACAAAGTTGCCTCCTATAACATTTGTCATCAAGCTGTCAAAGATTGCTGAGTGTGAGTTGTGGATAATGTCAGCTGAAACAATAGGATCTTCTGTGTATTCAACCACACCTTTCAATTCGTGCTGGGACACGCTCTTGAAGAGGTTGTTGATATCATCTTTAGTTACCTGCTTTTGTACCTCACAAACAAAATCAGTTATGCTGCCATCAGGGACTGGCACCCTAAGTGCAATACCATCCAATTTGCCTTTTAAATCTGGGACCACCTCTGCAACAGAGATGGCTGCTCCTGTTGTTGTTGGGACTATGCTCATAGTAGCATGCCTTGCCCTTCTCAAATCTTTGTGCGGAGCATCCACAAGCTTTTGGTCAGCAGTGTAAGCATGTGCTGTTGTCATAAAACCCCTAACTATTCTGAAATTGTCATGCAAAACCTTAGCAACAGGTGCTAGACAATTAGTTGTACAACTAGCGTTAGAAATAATGTTGTGTTTGTTTTTATTATAAAGATGTTCATTGACGCCTTTAACAATCGTAATATCCGGGTCTTTTGCAGGGGCTGATATCAAAACCTTTTTTGCACCTGCTTGCAGATGTTTAGAGGCACCTGCTCTGTCTGTGAAAAAGCCTGTGCTTTCAACTGCCACATCAATCTTTAAATCCTTCCATGGCAAGTTTCCAGGATCCTTTTCAGAAAAAACTTTGATAAACTTACCATTAACAATAAGGCCATCTGGCTTTGCTTCTACACTGCCTTTAAACCTACCATGCACAGAGTCATATTTTAGAAGATGAGCCAATGTTTTGGTATCAGTTAGGTCATTTAATGCAACAAAATCAATTGATGGATCATCATGTCCTGCTTGGAAAACCTGCCTACCAATTCTTCCAAATCCGTTGATAGCCACCCTTATCATATTAAACACCTCTTTTTATTGATAGTATGAATATACAATACGTCAGTGGCTATCAGGGTTCCAAAAATCTTTGATTTTTGAGAACCGTTGATAGATACTCTTACCATATCAACCACCTCTTTTAACTAGTTCTGTTTTATTTATATATAAAAATCTTTGCTTATTTTATCATTGCTTCTATTTTCTTGAAAATCTTGTCAACTCCAAAGAACAAGTTTCTTTCTGTTATATCTGAGTTGTACTGCTTGCCTCCATCAACAACCATGCCCTTCAGCTCATATTTCTCAGATCTTTCCCTTTCATGCACAAGCTTCATTTTCAAGCTAAGCTTCTCAAACTTCTTGCATGTTTCAGAAAACTTCTTTGCATAGTTGCCTACCATCTTCTTTAGAACTATCATAGTGTCTCTATCTAGAGTATGGAAACCAGAAAGCTCAATATTGCCCCCAAGCTCCAAAGTCTCTTCAGCAACTATCTCTTCATCTTCAGCAACTATCTCTTCATCTGGCATTAAACCAGAATTTATAGGCTTTATTTAAATATTTTTTGGTAAATATATGGAGATTTGGTCTTGTTGTACCAATTTTTATGACTAAACTTTTAAGTAGTATAAAAAGTTTTTAAAGAAAAGCAAATGCTACAACTTTATGATAAAAAAAGAGGCAGATTTCTTGTTTGAGGTCTCTTGGGAGATTTGCAACAAGGTTGGGGGCATATACACTGTTGTCAGGTCAAAAATAGCTCCCACATTAGGGTATTACAAGCAAAACTATTATGCTGTTGGGCCTTACTTTGTGGATAAAGCAACAGGAGAGTTCCAGGAGATGATACCTCCAATTGGTTTAAAAAGTGTTTTTGACAATCTAAAAAATCAAGGTATAATCTGCCATTATGGGGTGTGGCTTGTTTCTGGAGAGCCGCAGACAATATTGATAGATTTTAGTGGCTATGCAAAGAACAACAATCTCATAAAAAAGGAGTTTTGGGAGAGGTTTAAGATTGATTCATTGGGCACTGTTTATCATGATTTTGATGAGCCTGTTGTTTGGTCTTATTGTGTTGGCAAGCTTTTGGAAGAGATGTCAAAGCTTTCTGACAAAAAGATGGTTGCACACTTCCATGAGTGGCTGAGTGGAGCAGGGTTGTTATACTTAAAATCAAAAAACATTCGGGTTGGTACAGTTTTTACAACACATGCAACAACGCTTGGTAGAACCATTACAGGTAACAATGGTAACCTTTATTCTCTCTTGGGAAAGATTGATCCAGACAAGGTTGCCTATGAGTTTGGGATACAGACAAAGCACCAGATGGAAACTCAATGCGCAAAAAATGCTGATGTTTTCACAACAGTTTCTGAGATTACTGGAATAGAGGCAGAGGCGTTGCTTGGAAAAAAGCCAGATGTGTTGCTTCCAAATGGTCTTGATATTGATAAATTCCCAACATTTGAAGAGGCTTCTATTAAGCATAGGCTATTTAGGGGAAAGATTAGAGAGTTCTTGATGTACTATTTCTTTCCATACTACACGTTTGATATTGACGAGGCCATAATTTATTTCATCGCTGGTAGGTATGAGTTCCGTGACAAGGGTATTGACATATTCATAAAGTCACTTGGAAAGCTGAATGAGAGGTTGAAAAAAGAGAGATCAGATAAAACAGTTATTGCATTTTTCTGGATTCCAGGGAATATTCGTGGAATAAAACCAGAACTACTAGAGAGCAAGACCCTATTTGAAGATGTGAAGGATTCTGTTAGTGATTCCATACAGCAAATTGGAGAGCGTATTTTGTATGCTTCGATTGGACAAAAGAAGATGTCTGATGAGTTCTTGCTTGGGCCAGAGGTTGTTCAAGAGAATAAGAAGAAGATATTGAGTTTTCTAAAAAAAACAGGTGATCCACCATTAAGCACTCATGATTTGTATAATGAGGATAAGGACCTTATATTGCAATATTTTAAACAGTATAATCTTTCAAATAAAAAAGAGGATAATGTGAAGGTTGTTTTTTATCCAATTTATTTAACAGGCGCTGACAGGCTTTTGGACACAACTCCTTATGAAAGTATGCAGGGCTCTCATTTAGGGGTTTTTCCATCCTATTATGAGCCTTGGGGTTATACACCTCTAGAAGCAGGTGCATTAGGTGTTGTTTCTGTTACAACAGACTTAGCAGGTTTTGGTAGATATATAAGAAGCAAGACAGGAGTTACTCAATACCCTGGAATATTTGTGCTGGATAGACTGGGTAAAAGTGATGATGAGGTTGTTGATCAACTTGCCCAGATATTTTATGATTATGCAAAACTAACAAAGCAAGAGAGGATTGAAAACAAGATTGAGGCACAAAAGTTAGCAGCACTTGCTGATTGGAAAATTTTGATTGAAAATTATATAAGAGCACACAATCTAGCAGTTGAGAAAACATGGAGCTGAGGAAGGACTATTTTCTTAATAGGTGGGTTATTGTATCAAGGAGAAGGGGTAAAAGGCCTTACGAGTTTAAGCAACCAGAAGATGTGCCTGAGATTAAAGATTGTGAGTTTTGTCCTGGCATGGAAGATAGAACACCACCTGAGATTGGCAGGCTTGAGAGGGATGGCAATTGGTATGTTAGATGTTTTCCAAACAAGTTTTCTTTTGTTGCTCGCGAGGGCGATCCATTGGTTAAGAGCAATGGCTTTTTTACATATTCAAGTGCCTTTGGGGAACATGAGATTGTTGTTGAAACTCCTGATCATAATAAGAGTTTGCATGATTTATCTGTGGATGATATAAGAGATATTCTTGGTTTTTATGCTGCTAGAATAAAGGATCTTGAAAAGAGGAATGTTTATGTTGTTGTTTTCAAAAACCAAGGGAGAGAGGGTGCTACTTCTCTTGTTCATTCTCATACTCAAATAGCAGCAATAAGCATGGTGCCAACTACTGTTCAGGAGGAGGTTGAGAATAGTCATGATAAAAAGAGATGCCTGTATTGTGATGTTTTGAATGTTGAGAAGTATTTAGATAGAAGGGCTTTAGAGAATCAGAGCTTTGTTAGCTTTTGCCCTTATGCATCCAGGTTTAATTTTGAGATATGGATTTTACCAAAGCAGCATTTAAAGGGTTTGAATGATATGGATGAAAAACAACTAACTGATTTGGCAGGGATGCTTAAAAATATTTTGACAAAGCTTGCAAAGCTGAATGCTGCTTACAACTTTGTTTTGCACTATGCTCCAAAGGGCAAGGATTTGCACTTTCATATGGAGATTCTCCCAAGATTGGCCAAATATGGTGGTTTTGAGTTTAGCTCTGGGATTATTGTTAACCAGGTAATGCCAGAGGATGCTGCTAAGTTCTATAGAGAAGGATAATTTCTTTTCTTTGGTTTTTATAATTATTAATACTCGCGAGTTGCTATAACATATATAAAATTATTAAAATAATAATTAGCGAGTTGCCAGTGTTCAATCACATAAAAGGCAACTCGTGGTGCTACTTTTTCTTTGACAAAAAGGTTATTATAGGCTTATTTTAAGCAAAAGAAGGCTATTTAATGGATTCTTTATAGAAAATAGAAAGATTTATATAATTAAAATACTCTTTAACTAGTAATTAGAGATGCTCTCCTCCAAAGAAAAGAAAGAAAAAGAGTTTCTCTATAAGAAAAAGGAGAATAGATAATTAGAATTTAGAAATAAAACACAAAATTAGCTATGCTTTTGAAAAAAGGAGGCTAAAACTCCTTTCTCTTAAAAAATATGGTTTTTAAAATGAGAAAACAAAATCAGATCAGAAAGGGTGGTAAAAGGTTTGATCCTGAAATAGGTTTCTTCCTATATAGTAGTATGTTGGATCTAATGAAGAAAAATCACACAGATGGTAAGCATGCTGGCTTAATAGGTGGTTTGTGTGACCGAAAAGAGATGGGTGGATTTGAAGCTGATCTTGAAGGAATGAGGAATTTTAGTCATTTTGAATCATTACCTGCTTTGAGAGGAAATGGTGATTATAATGTAGGAGATTACCTTAATAGCATCAGCCAGAAAAAAGGTGCATTTATATTTAGTCCTAATGGAATTTTAATTAAAGAAGGTGTTGCTATAGAAAGTGTTCACAGAGGTTTGCCTGGAGTACAATATATCCTAGACAACAATGCAAGAGGCACCACAACTGCTTTCTGGTCTCATTTGACAAATGGTATGATTGGGGTTTTGAGTAAAGAAAAGGACAGACTTACATTCTATGTTAATGGGAGAGTTTACACAACCACACAAGATATTGAGACGGTTGATGGCTTAGTTAAAGGGGAAGAGCTTAATAAAAAACAATTTGTGGAAAGAGCAGAATTGCCTATTTTTGCCTACAGGCCAGAGTTGCCTGTTATACCCAGCTTTGATGGATTGAATTATGGACGTTACAGTCCTGTTCCAGAAGGGTTGGCTGCAAAGGTTATTGAGAGTACAGAGGAGTTTGCAAATAAATATGATGGTAAGTTGTTAATTGTTGTTGGAGATAAGAGATTAAAAGACATATTAACAACACCATTGGATGGCAACCCAGTTGAGGATTATTATAAAGGTAAAACACCAAATCTAATAGATGCTACTATAGATGATATCATGGAATTAGAAACTGTTATAGCACGAAAGGATGGCGCATCATTTGTTGGTTTGGATGGAGAAATTGAGGGTGCAAAACTTTTTGTTAATGGTGCAAGGAGCTATGGTATAAGATTCCCAGATTTGAGAACTTTGTCAGCTTACTCTGTTTCTAAAGGTAATAGGAGGAGAGTTTTAGGAGCTTGTATTGGTAATGAAGGAGCCCAATCTTACCTAAATGGAAGAAGGATAGATCTGAAACATAACTTAGGAGATCAATTTGAGCCACAGGCTCATGTTCAAACACTTTCGCCTTTATGGTCTCTTGGTTTAGGAGGGAGTAATCTCCCTAGTAAATCATATCAAAAATAAATATGAATAAAAATGGAAGAGGAATGAAAAAACCGGATGTGGGAATTTATTCTTCTTAGTTCTAGAGAGAATAAAAAGAGGTTGATGGGATTTGCACTAATAAACCAGATTTGTTGAGATAAATTTATATATTTCCTCTTTCTACTCTCTTTTTAATGGTTGGGGTGGAGCATAGGCTTGATAGAAAAGCCTTGAAAAAAGAGGTGCAGGGAGATGTTAGAGCTTTATTGACAAATAGTGATGGCTCTTATCTGATGCTTTCTTCTGCTAATCCTTCAAGGTATGACGGGTTTTTTGTTTTTGATAAAAAAGAGTTGGAGATGTACAAGATTATTGATTCTTTTGGATTTGGTTTTGATAGTGTTGTCAATAATTTTGATTGTGTTGAGTTGAATGGAACAAAAATAACCTTGCCAGAAAAAAAGAGTTGCATAATACTACAACCAAACCGACCAATAAGTCTAAACCTTGATGTGAGGAAGAGTTATGATTTAAGAGAATGGGGGAGGTATTATGAGATAACTGCTGATGGTAATGAGGTGATCATAGAATTCACAAAAAAAACAGACTCAAGAGAAGACCAAAGCCATGAGGTGAACGAGTTTAGATTCTTTATTGTTATAAGGCATGATGGTAATCATAACATATTGAATAATTGGATTAAGGTAGATTATTTATCTGATAAAGAGCGTAATTCTTTTCCTTTTGCAAGGTATGTTTTGCAGGCTTTGAGTATTGACGCAAAAAAAATAGTGATAGCAGCTTCAAAAGACACTGTTGAGGCTGAAACAGAAGCAGAGGAGCTATTCAAGAAATATAAACCAAAAAAGCTCAAAACAAAGAAGATATCAAAAGATGACGAAATAAATCTTGCTTATAACTCTGCTTTAATAGCCCTGGATAATTTGATTGTGAATGATCGGATATTTGCAGGCTTGCCTTGGTTTTTCCAGTTCTGGACAAGGGATGAGGCTATAGCAGTTGGTGCTTTGATAAAACAAAAGCGCTATGATGAGGCAAAGGAGATACTCTTGAAAGAGCTGAATAATGTTCAACAAAATGGAAGGCTTCCAAACCGTATTTCCAATTTACACCATGAAAATTTGGAATCTGCTGATACAACTGGTTGGTGTTTGTACAGGCTTTCTCAACTTTACAATCTAAAAAAGATAGACAAGGTAGAGCTAACATTTCTAAAGGCAAAGCTAGAATATATTTTGGATAAGACTTTACAACACTATATTAGAGATAATTTGGTTTACAACAACCAGAAAGAGACTTGGATGGACACAATGGTTAATGGCCAAGACAGGAGAGATGGTGCAAGGATAGAAATACAGGCTTTGCAGCTTGCTTTGTACAAGTTTGTTTATCAATTCTCTAACCAAGAACAGTTTATTGATTTGGCTAAAAGCCTTAAGGAGAGGGTTAAGGTTGGTTTTTGGAATGGAGATATGCTTGCAGATGGTTTGCATGATTTTACCATAAGACCAAATGTATTTATTGCATACTATGTTTATCCTGAATTGCTTGCAGAAGATGAGTGGAAGAAATGCTTTGATAATGCATTGCAAAAGCTCTGGCTTGAGTGGGGTGGATTAACAACAATTGATAGGAATAATCCTCTGTTTAAGCCAAAGCACACTGGCGAGGATAACATAAGTTATCATAGAGGTGATTCTTGGTATTGGATTAACAATTTGGCAGCTATTTGTATGTTTAGGTTAGACAGAGATTATTTTAAGAAGTATATTGATAGAATATTAGAGGCATCAACAAAAGAGATTCTTTGGATGGGTGCTATTGCTAATCATGCAGAGGTGAGCTCAGCCTTTAGGCAAGAGAGCAGGGGTTGCTTGAGTCAAGCATGGAGCTTGGCAATGTATATTGAGTTGGTAAATGAGCTGTTTGGTTAGATTTTATTTGATTATTAATAATATTCGCGATGATTTAGCTTATTCTTGTGTTGATGATTAAATAATATAAACTAAAGATTAATTCGGCAACAACAATAATGGCGGGTCGACGGCCAAATCTTCGCTTCGCTACGATTTGTCCTACTCGCCATGTCAGAAATCGGAGATTTCTGAGCACACCGGAAACACTCCGTGTTTCCAAGTGCCCCGTAAGGGACAACCCCCGGCTCGCCGACCGCCATTGTTGTTGCCTCATTTAATAAAAAATCCAGCCATGGCGAGATGGAGCAAAATTTGCAAAGGCTTAGTTAATCTGAGAATAAAAGCCTGAAGCAAATTTTGTGGAATAGGACAAGCTTTTCGACAATCTCGTTTTGTATAAAGGAGAAAAGTTGGCCGTCGAAGCCATGGTTGGCTGGATTTTTTCTTGAGAATATATATTATAATAATTGAAAAACTTAGCATAATTGAATCCTTTTAAAGATTGTACAAAAAAAAGAGATTCATAGAATTTTGTTTAAAACCCTTGAAGGTTCCCATTGCTGAGAACCTTCGCGGGAAAAAGAGGTGATCAGGATTTAAAACCCAGGAAAAACTCCGAAGAGTTTTTCCCAGGAAAAAGAGGTGATAGATTATAAACGGGCTGAGAAACGAACCACCCCCTTAATCCATTGTTACTTTGAAATGAAATTTTTAATTTCTACTTGTTAGTAGATATAACTTATATAAATACTTTTCGTTTTTGAGTGTTGTAGAGTGGTAACATACCTTTAACATGTGGGCTTTTATATATAAAAACCATGAATTGTTTTAAATGTAAGAAAAAGGCTGCAAGCATCAGACTGGGTCATGTCCCAGGCAGGCTTTGTGATGGCTGCTTTCTAAAGCTTATAGAGAAAAGGGTTAGAAAGGAGGTAAGGCTAAGAAAGCTCTTTTCAAGAAAGGATCACATCTTGATATTGAATGATAAAACAAAGGAGAGCCTTGTTAGCCAATACTTGTTAAGAAGTATTTTGAAGCACTTGCCTGTTACATTTCTTGTTTTTGAGGTTGAAAATAGATTTAACATTAGTGAGAAAAAGCTAAAAACAATTGTAAAAACAGATGCTGTTAATAAAATTGTTTTGCCATGGAGTCTTGAGGATGAGGTTGAGTATTTTCTGAGCAAGATGTTTGGCAAGCTTGAGTTTGAAAAACCAAAGAAGCCATTGAGAATAAAACTTTTGAGGAATGTGTCAGATAAAGAGATAGAGATCTTTGCAAAAATAAAGGGATTCAAATACAAAAAATCAAAGCCTTACAATAAGGATATAAGAGAAATGTTAAACAAATTGGAGAAAAAACATCCTGAGATTAAGTTTTCTGTTTTGAAGAGTTTTGATAGTTTGGTTGGGATAAATGACCAAAATTAATTATTCTACATAATGGTGGTCATCCATGCTAAGGCCATTTGGATCACCAATGATTTCCAAGAGTGTTAAGGATGCATCATCTTCTGTTCTTACTTGATGGACAACATTTGGTGGTATTTTGTGACTAGATTGTTCAAGCAAGATGTCTTCACCATCAACCTCAATCAAACAACGACCTTCAAGATTGTGATAAGTTTCGATTTTTGCTGTATGATAATGTTTTGATGTGATTGTTTGTGGAGGAAGGTATTGTAGTAGAAGACCATCCATCTTAACCATGCTTCGCGCATAGTATATAGCCTTAGACCCTGATGATTTTGCTGATAATGGTGGATGATAAAAATATAGGTCTCGATGCATAACACAACAAGAGATACCATGATAGTCAACAATCTCAAATGATTGACCATTTCTTTTAAACAATTCAAGGAGATCTTTACTTGGTTCAAGAAGTGTGGCAACCTCTATGTTGTTCCAATCATCGAAAGAGTCAACTGTTGCTCTTACCAATTCTCTTTGTTTTGTAAAAATACTTAGCTCCATAGACATTACCTTTAAATTACAAATAGAACTTACTTATTGATTCTCCTTTATGTATTGCTAATATCACATCTGCCAGCAATGGTGCTAGTGGTAGTTGTACAAACCATGGATGTAAATTGTGGAAGGCAATTGGGTAAAAGATGGAATCAGTTGCAATGAGTTTGTCTAGTTTTCCCTCGCTGTGTAGTTTGTCTAGCCTTGGTACTGCTGGAGGGCTGAGCAATGGGTGTGCAGTGCAAATACTGACACTATTGACACCTTGCTTATGTAGTTTTTCAATAACCTTGCAAACAGTTCCTCCTGTGTCCACCATGTCATCTACTATTATAACATCACCTCCGTGCAGATCTCCAAGGATGTGGACTTCATCTATAAAATTGCTCTTTTCATATGATCTTGATTTTGCAGCTACTGCTACCTTTGCTCCGAGCTTGTTTGCATAGAACATTGCCCTTTTCAAGCCACCTGCATCAGGGCTTAATATCCATAGGTTTTCTTTTTTGAAGTTTCTTTTTATGTAACTAATTAATATAGGAGATGCATATAATCCATCTGCTTGTACTCCGAGTATTTTGAAGTATTCTAATATTTGGTCTGCATGGATGTCAACTGTTATTATATGGTCAATGCCTGCATTGCTAAGCAATTGGGCAATTATAGATGCTGTGCAAGGCTCTCTTCCAAAGCGCTTGTCCTGCCTTGTGTATGGCAAGCAAGGCATTATTAGAACAATCTTTGATGCACCGCAGCCTTTCATTGTATCTATAGTCATAAGGGTTTCAAACAATTCATCATGTATGCTTCTTGTTGTAAATTTGTTTATTGGGCTTTGGATAAGGAATATATTGCTTGCTCTGACAGAGTTTTTTAGAACAACCTTTGATTCACCAACTGCAAAATCTTGAACTTGTGGAAGCTCGAGTATGGTTTTTTCTCTTCTTTTTGCTAGGGCTTTGCAAATCCTGTTTCCCATATATATGCCTGAGCGGTTTGCAAATATCCTAAAAGAGTTTTTTTTTGGCATAATCCCCTATTGTTTAGTTTTGAGCTTTGCTTATATCTTTTGTTGGGTTTTTTCATATATTTGGCTTAATATATATTGCAACTACCGAAAAATTTATATACTACTTTAGAGAACTAACTTAGTATAGTAACTAATTAATAGAAAATATATACTCAATCATATATGTTGTACAACATAAATACGGGGGTTAAAAAATGAAGATAAACAAGATCTTGTTAGGGGTGTTAGTGTTTTTGATTTTGGCTTTGACTGTATACGCAGTTCCACCAACAATAAGTGGTGTAAGTTTAACACCAGCTGTTGCAAATACAACAGTAGATTTAAGTCTTAATGCTATATGTACAGACTCTGATAATAGCACATTAACAGCAGAATATGTAATTTACAAAAATGATGTTTCACAAACATCTGGAAGTAATTCTGTTTCAAGTGGTGTAAATACATTAATTACCACTGTTGATGATACTTTAACAGCTAAAGGAGAGGTTTGGAAAGGGTCTGTGAGATGTTTTGACGGAGCCAATTATACCTTATGGACGAATACAACAGTAACTATACTAAATTCTCCACCTACAGTAACTCCAGGGACAATAACAATTAATTCTGATGAGGATGAAGCTAGTATTACAATATCTGCTTCTGATCCTGATGGAGAGATTCCAACTCCTACCTCTGCTACAAGTGAAAATTCTTCAAGGGCAGAGTGTAGTATATCTGGTAATACTTTAACTGCAAGCCGTGGTTCTGATGAGTCTTGGGATGGAGTAACCCATTGTACTGTAGAAGTTAAGGATTCAAGCAATGCAATAGCTAGTGCTGTTTTCAGCATAAATGTTAATATGAAATCGATGTTAGATATTAACAAGGTTGAGGTCTTTGTAGAGGATAATAGTGATAGACTTGATGATAGAGACACTTTTAATGCAAAGCCTGATGAGTCATTAAAGTTTGAGATCACGGTTAAAAACCTATACTCTGGGGATACTGATGAGGAAGAGGTTGATATTCAGGATGAGATAACAATAACTGTTAAGGATTGGGATGATGATGGTGATGAATCTTGGGATAGTGACTCATTTGATATTAACTATGATGATGAGGAAATAGTAACAGTGGATTTAGGAACAATTCCAACAGAGATTGAGGAAGGTAAGCACGATGTTATAATAGAGGTTAAGGGTGAGGATGAGAATAATAATAATCACGAGGTTACATGGACAGTTTTCTTGGATGTTGAGAAGGAAAGAGAAGATATAAGGATTTCAAGTTTTTCAATGGAGCCTTCTACTATTAGTTGTGAGAGGGATTCTGTGTTGAGGGTTAAGGTAACAAATTCTGGCTCTAAAAAATCTAATAAGATTGTGTTTGAGGCAAAGCAAACCACATTGGGCATATCAATCCAGGATTATGATATCGATCTTAATGATGGAGATAGTAAAAGCCTAGAGTACCCATTGCATATAATGAGTGATGTTGCGCCTGGAACATATTCAATAAGGTTAAACACCTACTTTGATATGGATAACTTTGATGACCAAGATGTTTCAAACACTGGAAGTGTGAACTTAATTGTTCAGAAGTGTGTGAGCGGAGAGGGAGAAGCAGAGGCCGAGGCAGAAGCTGAAGCAGAGGGTGAGGTTATTGTTGTGCCTCCTTCAGAAGGTGGAGTTGTTATTCCAGTAGAAGAGGAGGAGAAACCTTTGCTAAGTCTTGATAATGTTTACCTTGTTGGATTAGTCTTGGTTAATGTACTGTTGATTTTGGGAATAGTGTTTTTGATAGTGAAGTTGGTGACTAGAAAGTAATTTTTTTAATCTCTTTTTCTAATTTTTTTATTCTCTTAAAATTGTTTTTTAGTTTTTTGTTAGCCTCTTTTATCATAACTTTCATGTATTCTTGTGGCATTAGCGATGTGTTGTTGTAGAGGATTGTATTAATAGTTTCATCGCTTTTTACTTCAACTATTACTCTTTTGTCTATGCCTATTATCCCTGTTCTTTTGAAGCCTGCTTTCTGTGTTGTTTTAAGAAGCTTTTGTGCTGATTTAATATCCCTACAACATACATGGAGTATAAGTGACTCTTGCCTGAACCAGAGCTTTTGGTTGTTTTGATTTTCTAAACTCCCTTTTATTTGCTCTAACTTTACTGGCTCATGGCTTTTGAATATCCACTTAGCTTGGCCTTTGGAGCCTTCTGTTAATATTCCTATGCGGCCAGAGCATGAGCTTGTTGTGTAGTAATCCCTTTTAGAGTTAATCAAATCCACGAAGGGTTTTATTCTTTTGTCAATTTGGCCTTTGTCAGATTTGTCTTTTTTGCCCAAAGCTAGTTTTTTTTGGTTGTCAAAGGTCATTAAAGCATTAAAACCAGAATTAGTATAAATCTATTTCTTTTTTTCAATAAACTCCTTCATCACTTTCACAAACTCAAAGGCTTCTTTAAAATAGCCATCAAACTCTGCTCCTTCAATCTCTTTTATCTCGCGATGCAAAATCATCTTTGATATATTATAAAAATTTCTCATTGTTGTTGCGTATTTTTTATCTATTAGCCCTGGTTTTACCATTCTTTGCTCTATTAGGTCAGCAACATGGTCTGGGCTTGGTGGGATCTCATCTAGACTCATTAAGGCTGCATGAGCAGAATCAATTACAGCCCAGTACAAATCAAGGGTTGCCTGCAATAAATGCCATTTTGAGTTGTGCAAGGTGACTGGTGCTTTTGAGAAGTATGTCCATATTGATTCTGGTGTTGGCCTTATCCTGCCTTGTTGAAGCAAAAGCTGCATTGGCCTGAAAAAGCCTGAATCTACTAAGGGAATGCCTTCTCTTAAGATATTAACCCCAACAGGGTCTCCTGCACGCATGTATTCCCAAAAAGAGCTGAACTTCAATGTTGTTACATGGAGCTTTAAGGAAGTGTCTGCAATACATTTTTCAACAATGATTCTATAGGTTTCAGCAACATCTTCTGTTAGATTTAGGCTAACATCATCAACTATTATCAGAATATCAATATCTCCTGGATTTATATCTTTTCTTGCAGAGCTTCCAAACAAAACAACACCTTTTACAAACTCACCAAACTCTGTGTAGATTTTGTTTGTAAATTTATATGCAATGTCAAGGTCATCCTTTTTTTGTTCCTTTTTCTTCTTGAGTTCGTGTTTCTCTATCTTAAACTCCATGTTTCACCCCTTTTTCATATACATATTTGCTTCTAACTAATAAAATTTTCGATAACTATATATAATTTTGTGTTTTCTAGAGCTAAAATGGAGAAAAAAGAGCTTGAGAAGTATGAAAAGGCTGGGCAAATAGCAGCAAGCGCTATTGATTATGGCAAGGGTTTGATTAAAAAAGGGAATTCTTTGCTTGAAGTTACTGACAAGATTGAGGGGTTTATTATTAAAAATGGAGGCAAACTTGCTTTTCCCACTCAGATGTCTTTGAATCATGTTGCCGCCCATTTTTATCCAGATGCTGATGATAAGATTATTTTTGAGGACCAGGTTGTTAAGCTTGATGTTGGAGTGCATGTGGATGGGTTTATTGGTGACACTGCTTGCACTGTTGATTTGTCTGGCAATTATTCTGAATTGGTGAAAGCGTCAAGAGATGCTTTGAATAATGCAATAAAGATTGTTAAGGCTGGTGTTACACTTGGTGAGATAGGTAAAATAATTCAAGAAACAATTTCAGGGTATGGGTTTGCACCAATTAGGAATCTTAGTGGTCATGGCTTGGATGAGTATGATGTTCATAGCCCTCCCACAATCCCTAACACAGCAACTAATGACAAAACCAGGTTAGAAGAAGGCCAGATTATAGCAATAGAGCCTTTTGCATCAACAGGAGCTGGCATTGTAGTTGAGACTTCTAATGCAACCCTATTTCAAATGATTGAGCACAAGCCTGTTAGAGATAACGTGACAAGAGAGGTTTTAGCTTTTATCGAAGAGTATGAGCATTTGCCTTTTGCAAGGCGCTGGTTACTAAAAAAGTTTACCACGTTAAAGGTTAACTTTGCCTTGAAAAGGTTGCTAAACAATGATGTTATTAGAGACTTTCCACCTTTGGCAGATAAGGCTAAGGGCATTGTTAGCCAGGCAGAGCATACTTTAATTGTAGAAAAGGATAAAGCTAGGATTCTGACAAAGGTTTAATCACTAGTTTTTTCATTATTAATCTCTTCTTTGATTTCTTCTCCGTTACCATTCTCATATTTCCTTAGTTCTGTTATTTTTTCATCTATTTTGGCAATGAGTTTCTTCATAACATCTTCTGATATTAGATCATTCATGTGTGCTTGTCTTATTGCGTTCTTGCCTGCATCTAGGGTAACACTCTGAACAATCCTTAGTTGATCTTTTTCAAGATACTTGTGTTTTTGAAGCAGATCTTTTATCCTGAATTCAGTGTTTCTATCAATCTTGTCATATACTCCCTTGGCATCTTTGTATATCCCCTTTGTTATTAAACCTTTTTTATAAAGCCTGTCAAGCTCTTCAGTTGCTGCCTTGTTTGCCAATAGCTGGCCAATATAGGTCTCATACTCCTCATGCTTTTGCTTGCTACCTAGTTTCAAAAAGTTGATTAATGGTTTTAATGTCATCCCTTGTACAACAATGGAGAACAAAACAACTCCAAATGTTAGTGCTAATAATAATTCTCTCTCAGCAATGCTTTCTGGTAGTGCGAGTGCAAGTACCATGGAGAGAGAGCCATAAATCCCTGACCAGACTATAATGGTTTGCCATGAAAGGCTTAAGTGCCTTCCCACTTTATTGATAATTATTGAGAGTAAATAAACAACAATTGCCCTGCTTAGTAAGACAATGGCTATTACCATCAATATTGGGATTGAATATTTTATTAATGTTGTTATTTTTATCTCAAGGCCTATTAATAAAAATATTATTGAGTTGAGTATAAAGGCTATATAACTCCAGAAGTCAATAATGGAAACCTTTTCAGTTGGATTGAATATCTTTGGGCTGTAGTAGCTTATCACAAGCCCTGAAGCCACAACTGCCATGACTCCTGATGTTTGTAGATTCTCTGCCAAAATATAACTACCATATGCAATTATTGTTGTTAGTACTATCTCAACCAAGTGATCTTCTATTTTTTCCATGATTTTTGAGAGAATATAACCAAGTAATAACCCAATTATTACCCCCCCAAAAGTGTAGGTTAAAAACATGTATAACCCATTAACAACATTAAGTGTGTTAGCAAGAACTAATGCCAATATAATCTTAAAGAAAACTACACCAACTCCATTATTAAATAAAGCTTCAGAGCTTATAATTGTGGTTAGCCTTTGGTTAATTCTTGACTCTTTGAATATTGAGAGAACAGATATTGGATCTGTTGGGCTTATCAATGCTCCAAACAAAAGCGCAATGGCAAGTGGAATATGCAATAATTGATGGAGCAATCCGCCAACAATTAGAATGATGAGTGTGGTTCCTGCAAAGGAGAGGATAGAGATTGACTTTCTGTAGCGAATCATTAGCTCAACATTCATGTTGATTGCAGCCTCAAACAAGAGAGGTGGTAGGAATATTGTGAATAGTAGTGTTGGTGTTAGCTTTATTCCATGATAAACTGCTAGGAAACTCATAGCAAGCCCCGTGAGAACAAGTGCAATACTGTATGGGAGTTTTATTCTTCTAACTATTATTGAAACAATCGATACTACTAAAAGCAATATCAAAACACTGGTTATTGGTTCAATCTGCATTTTATAACTCTTTTAAATTCAAAATATTTATAAACCATTCTGTTACCCATACTGCTATGGCGGTAGTAGTGTAGCCTGGCAGCATTGAGGACTGTGGATCCTCCGGCCCGGGTTCAAATAAGCACAAGAATACTTGTCTTTGAAAGTCCCGGCTACCGCCCTTTATCTTATGCTCTTGTGCTTATATTTCCAATTGTAATATAGCTTATCATTGTGTTTTGGTGCTATCTTAGGGATAATTGTTTTTGGAACTAAAAGCAAACTTTGAGCAGCAAATGTTCTTGACATGTTTGCTGTGTTATTTGCAAAATAATCAGAGATTGTATCACTGTGTTTGTATATTTGTTTCTTGCTTAGCATAATAGGGTAAGCTAGAGTTATTGTTGTTATTATTATCATTGGGATCCTTAGGCTATCAAAAAGCAAAAGACTGGTGAGTACTATGAAACAACCAGCGATCCTACCAAGGTTGAGGAATATCTCTCTTGCGTGCATACTATCTATTAAACTCTGTTTGGTGTCTATAACAACTGTTTCATATAATGGTGCTAAGATTCGTGTTAGGAATGTCATTAGACCAATAAATAGACCCCACAAAAGCAATGAATTAGATAGGGCTGCGAATATTGTAAATAGGGTTAATAGAATAGTGGTGGGATAGATGTAAGCTGCTCTCTCATTTACTTTGTCAGAGTTTCTTGCTGTTATAAAAGAGGCAATTACCCCAAACAAACTAACAATTGATAAGAAGATACCATAACTCGTTTCTTTCTGGATAAAACTTATGCTTATCAGTGGAATAAGGATAATACTGGTTATTGTGTCTAAACCCTCAAGAAAGACAAGTGTCCTAATACCTTTTGTTTTTCTTATAGCATCTTTGTAATTAAAGCAAACACTTCTTGGTTTTTGGTGCGAGGCAGGGATTAAAGTGATTATTAAGATGATTACTGCTATTAAGAATAATATATTATAACCAAAATATTTTATGGTTAGTCCACCTAGGACTGGTAACAGCAAGCTCAGCAGTGGTTCAATGGAATTAAATAATCCTGCTAGTGTTGCTGTGTTGTGTTTTTTTGAATGGTTATAATAGTTTATCCTCTGAGGGATCCAGAATAAGGGTATGAACATTCCCCATGCCACTGCTACCAAATATAATTGTGATCTGAAGAAAAATCTTGCTAGGAGAAGGAATGAAATGATTCTTAAAAATAGTGAGTAGATTATTGCTTTTCTTAGCTCTAACCCTTCCATAAAATATGTTGTTATATATGCTGTTAGATAAACTGTGGTGAAGTAAATAACAATCTCTAGCTTTGTGAAACCATTTACAACAAGGTAAAATATTACAAAGCTCCAGCCAAGGAGTTGAGCAATACTGTAGCAAACTTGTAAAGTATAGCTTTTGAACAACTCTTTTTCCATATTTATCACAAACCCTTTTATTTAAGAAAACGCTTGCTTTTACATTAAAATGTCGGAATTTTCCATCCAGCCTCTGACTGGTGGCTTACACTTCGTGTCGGTGCATAATGAAAATTCCGATCATGCTCAAGAACCACTGTGTAGTATTGCGATAAGCAACAGGCTATTAGTCCATGACTGGTGGTTCTTGACAATAAAAAAACACTTACGCTTCTGTAAAGATAGCCTTGATTTTAGAGATTTAATCCACATATATAAATGTTTCGCTTTTTACTTTTGGATAACAAATAATGGTCAAAACTGTTAAAATAAGCCTAAAAATCTATTTTAAATTGAAAAAGAAGGCTAAATAAGCGAGATTAGAATTTATATTCAGCAATGTCTTTTATCAAAACCTTTTCTTCTTTGCCTGTTTTCATGTTTCTTATTGTTGCCTGGTTTTTCTCTAGGTCTTTTGGGCCT
Source organism: uncultured Methanosarcinales archaeon (assembly GCA_964354685.1). GTDB lineage: Archaea > Nanobdellota > Nanobdellia > Woesearchaeales > JAGVZT01 > CAYHAM01. The sequence goes on along the minus strand of CAYHAM010000002.1, from coordinate 116,603 downwards.
ACTATAACAACATAAGGGATATTGAGCTTGTTTGCATAGTCTAGGTTTTTGCTTAATCCACGGCCTAACAAATCAATGTCTGTTTTGATTCCTGCTTTTCTTAGTTTTTGGGCAATTTCTAAAGCCTCTTTATTTGTTTTAATCGGGATGATGTAAACCTGAGAAACTGTTTTTACAATTTCCTTTTTTGTTAGCTTTATTGCTTCTGTGATTGGTTCTAGGCCAAAGCTTATTCCTGTTGCTGGGTATTGTTCTTTTCCTCCAATGTATAAGCCAATCAAGTCGTCATATCTTCCACCACCACATATTGAGCTTGATATTTTTGATTTTCTTAGAAAGCCCTCATAAACAGGGCCTGTGTAATAAGCTAGGCCTCGTGCTAAAGAGATGTTTAGTTTTACATCCTTTGCTTCAATAGGTGTTAAATAATTAAAGATTTGTTCCAGCTCTTCAATTCCTTCTAAACCTATTTTGTTGTCAATTGTTTTTTTGAGTTTGCTTAGAATCTGTTCATTTGTGCCTTTGGTTTCTAGGACATCTACTACTTTTTTGATTGAGTCATCACTTATGCCTTTTTCTTTTAATTCTTTTTTTACCTTTGCTAAGCCAAGCTTTTTTAGTTTGTCTATTGCTATTATTGCCTGCTCTTTTTTTTGTTTTGGAACATTTGCATATTCCAAAATTCCATTTAATAGTTTTCTATTGTTTAGTTCAATGTAAGCATCAAAGCCAAGCTCTTTGAAAACATCTAAGCTGAGCTTTATTATCTCTGCATCTGCTAGCATGTCTTTGCATCCAACCACATCAACATCACATTGCCAGAATTCTCTATATCGCCCTAGTTTTATTGGGCCATCTCTATAAGTTCTTCCTATTTCATATCTTTTAAATGGCATTTTTATTTTTGGGTTCATGCTAACAAACCTAGAAAGAGGAACTGTTAGATCAAACCTTAGCCCCAACTTGCGCTTGCCCTGGTCTTCAAACTTGAATGTCTCTTTTAGAGCATCTGATTCTTCTCCTGCTGCAAACTTTGCAGTTAAAACCTCGTATCTCTCAATAATTGGAGTTTCCAATGGAGAATAGCCATATATCTCAAAAATAGTTTTAAGTCTATCTGTAATCTGCTGTCTTATGATTTTCTCTTCTGGTGGGAAGTCGCGGACTCCTTTTGCTGTTTCGAGTTTCATCTTAATCATCCAAATTTTGGTTTGTATTTAAACTTATCGAAAAAATAAAAAAAATTAAATGCAGTCATAGTCTTTGTCTCCTCTCCAATAGGATTCTCTGAGTGGACAGCTTTCATAAGGTGTTTTCCTTATTATCCTTGCCTCTTCGCTATTCCAAATCTCTTTTAAACTTTGTTTGTTGAAGTTGCCGAATAGTTTCTTTGAACCAGTGCATGCATAGACTTCTCCTAGTATGTTAACATAGATAGCATAGTGGAGTTGCCTACACCATACCCCTCCCATGTAAGGCAGGGTTAGATTGTAGTTTATGCCAAACTCTTTGCTGTCAACTTCTCTTGCTTTCTCATACATCGCTTTTGTCTCTTCTTTGCTTATCATCCAATCAGTTAGCTTCCTTGCTGCTCCAATTGGCATTAAAGGCCTGAACAAAGGGAAAACATTGTTTTTTCTGCACCATCTCAAAGAGTCATAAAGCTCATCCTTGTTTATGTTTGTGATTACTAAGTCTCTTCCTAATCTTGTTGGGTTTGTTTTGTTGAATCCTTCTTCTATTAGGAATTGGATTGCCTTGTTTCTCCTTTCTGCATATCCTTTTCTGCCAACCATTGTGTCTTCTTTTTCTTCGTTAAAAGAGTTGCATTTGACTATGATTGACACATTCATCTTTGCAAGTCTCTTTACCACATTCTTATCAATCAAGGAGCCATTGGTAAAGATCAAAACCCACATTCCAAGCTTGTTGGCATATTCTATCATTGGCCAAAATTCCTTGTCTGCAAATGGCTCTCCTGCTCCTGTTATCTTTATTGTTTCACATCCTAGCTCTTTTGCTTGTTTAATTAAGTCTAGTCTCTTGTCAAGCTTTAGCTCTTTTTCTAAAGCCTCTTTTGTTCCATAGATGTCTCTAAAGCAATACTGGCAGTTTAGGTTGCACTTGTTGCTTGTTTCTATGTCTATGAGAAGCATCTTGTTATTGAGCTCTGCTTTTCTAAGCTCCTTGTTTGACAAGTTTAGACCCTTTATCACGGGTACTTGTTCGTTTATTGGTACTGCGGTCATTTTGTTTACCTCCTCCCACCCAAGCTTTTGTAGGGTAAGAATTCTTGATCATAGGCCACAGTATATATTGGCCATATGCCTTTTTGTTCCACAACCACTCTGAATCCTGCTAGCTCAAAACCTTTCTCAAGACTGATTTGCTTTTCTTCTGGTACAAAAGTAACTTCTAGACCCTCTTCAGTTACATAACCGTACTGTAATGGATCACAGTTGCTTAAAACAAGTTCACTCTGCTCTTTGTTGAGAATCCTATTAGCTTGTTCGCATGCCTTCTGCGGGTCCATGACTCTGTCAAAGACATTGTTTAAAACATAGATTCCTGCTGAGTTTGTTCTAATTGGTAGAGAACAAATGTCTGCTTGCACAAAAAGCATGTTTTCCAATGCCTGTTGCTGGGCATTTCTTACCATGGCACCTGCAATGTCTAAACCCAAGTAAAAGTCAGAACCTATGGCTTCAGTTAGTTGTAACAAACATTCCCCTGTTGCGCATGCCCCCTCAACAACAATTCCTGAACTTGGCTGATAGTTTCCTATTACAAACTTCAAGATGTCATTTGGGAGAGTGAAGGTCCCTCTGTAGTTCTCTAAATTGTATCTTGCTGCAGTTGCTGCTTGTGTTAGATATGCTTGTAGTTGACTGTTAGCATCAATGGTTGCCACAACTCTTTCAACAACCTTAAAGATTGCATCAATTGCTTGTTTTCTATCTCTAAACCTATCTAAAAATAGGTTACTCAATGCAATTATTTGTGTCCACGTGATACTATCTTTGCCTATTGAATCTATAATACTGGCTAAAATTTTTTCTTCAGAGATGTCTTTGTCCCATTCATATCCATTGCCGTCATCAAAGAAATATGGCACACCATTTCTTATGTTGTATGTTGCATCACATTCTGTGCACTGAAATTTACCTTCAGATATCCAGTCTCTGTTTGCAACATCTAACTCTAGTTCTCCTTGATCTGCTGGACACACCAAATATTCAAGAGATCTCTCTAGGGTAGATCTTCTAATAGGTGTGAACACACTCAGCGCCTGGTAGCGCCTGAGCCTCCTGTATTATTTTTTGTTTCCATTTCATTTTCTTTTCCTCCGTGTTTATAGTCCACATGACTTGAGGGCTGCAGCCGGGAGTTGAACCCGGTCCTAGAGAGCCACAATCTCTTGTGCTGCCATTACACCACTGCAACCATGGTTATAGCTTTTGCTATTTATCGTCGATAAATTGTACTTATGACTACAAAAATACAGTCGATAATCAATAAGCCCGATAAAGGCTTATCTCACAAAAAAGGGTTTGTTGATGATTGGTTTTAGAATTCAAGGTAGCATAGAGCTACCTATGGAACAATGAAGAAACAACAATAGTGGTTAATCTAATTAAAACAGAATTACTTTTTCCCGAGATGAACTAAACCACCATTTGCCATTTTTATCACTTGAATTAGAATGTTTTTATGGTTTATAAAGTTTTTGGTTAATACTCGAAAAGTTTATATAATTCAATTACGTCTTTAAAAATATACTTTTAAGGGGGTGTTGTTAAATGGTTGATTTATTAAAAGATAATGGAAATGGATTTAATGCGGTTATCTTTGGGGGGAATCGGGATTGTGACTTAGCATGTAAATTAGCAAAGCTGGATATTCCTGAAGAAGTAACAGTTCTGGATTATGAGGGGAAGGAGAGATTTTTGTTATATGGTCTGGTTGATTATAAAACATCTAGAGTATTTAAGAGAGTTGAAGGTCAGGGAATGGATGATTTGGAATCAGAAATAGGTTCATTAGGTTATTGTCCAGGCCTCCTTTTAATTGAACGTAAAGGTGATCAAAGAAGACTTGAACCTTCTTTTACTAATGTTGTTTTGGATACTACTAGGGCTGTTTTCATGCGTGATGGTAGAATATATCTTAGAGAAGGAAGTGTTGAAGAACCTTTTATGGAATTTATGCCAACTGGCTCAGATCTTGTTGCTACCCTCTTTAAAGATGAAGAGTGTAGTAAAATGTATGAAGATGCTATAAAAAGATAATTTTTTATCTTGTTTGTTAAATATTTATAATAAAACAATTAATAGAACTATCAAATCAAAAACAAAGTAAGTAATTGAAGTGATTATCAGTGTTGTGGTGAACCAGAGAGAGCGTATCTAGGATCTATTCTCACAACCATTTCAACAGCTTCATGCTTACGCAACTCGTCCATGACCTTCTTTGCCAAATAAGGAGGAATACCTCTTAAAAGATACATCCTGTCATTTGCTAGACTAAGTATTTCCTTGGATTTAGGATCTGTTGTATCCTCTGCACACTTTTGTAAAAGAGCAATTTCCTCATCATCGTAATATCTTTGAGCATTGTATTTTTCTACCCATTCTGGAGGAAGCTCATAACCTTCTCTAAGTGTAACCCTAAAATTACCAGGCATATTGTTTTCGTCTACTACTTGATCAAGAGACTTCGAACATGTCATATAATCCACCTCCATTTAGCATATTAATTTAATTATTCCTATTAAAGAATAGTATCAGAATAAAAATCTTTTGCTATTTCTCAACCATCTCTATCTCAATGTTCAATCCTTCAGGTATAGGAACCCTCATAACTAAGCGTAAAGCCCTTTCATCTATTCCTAAGTCTATTAGTCTTTTATGTATTCTCATCTCAAATCTGTCAAAAGAAGCCTTGCCCTCTCCACATGGGCTTTTTCGAGTTGTGACCTTCAACTTCTTAGTTGGTAATGGTATTGGACCGCGCATCTCTACTCCTGTTTTTTCTGCTATCTCTTTGATTCTCTCACAAGTCTGATTTATTTTGTCAATGTCTGTGCTTGCTAGCTTTATTCTTGCGCGTTGCATATTACTCACCTATTCCATTACCACATGATAAACCAAGTTCACCATGCATGTGAAAAAAAGATAAAATGTCAAAAACTTTTCAAAAGTTTCTGAGCATGCTCAAAAACCTTTGGTTTTTGACAAACCAAAAAGCACCTCTCTTTAGTTCTTCTTAATCAAGTCAATGCAGATTCCTGCAGCAACAGTTTGCCCAGAATCCCTAATGGCAAACCTTGCCAACTGAGGTATGTCTTTTTGCTTTTCTATAACCACTGGTTGAACTGGTTTTACTTTGATAATGGCAGCATCTCCATTTTTGATGAAGTCTGGTTTTTCTTGGATAGTTGCACCAGTCCTTGCATCAATCTTCTTCTCAATTGAGGTTATCTGACAAGCCACCTGTGCAGTGTGTATGTGGAACACTGGTGTGTAGCCAACAGTGACAACAGTTGGATGGTTTAAAACAACAATCTGGGCAGTAAACTCTATTGCTATTGATGGCACATTGTCCTCATGGCCTATAACATCTCCTCTTGTAATATCCTTTTTACCAAAGCCTCTGATGTTAAAACCAACATTGTCACCAGGCATTGCTTTTTGCATTGCTTCGTGGTGCATTTCAATACTCTTAACCTCACCGTGTACACCTTTGCCTTCTCTGCCTGGTACTGCAATTACCTTATCATTAACCTTCATCATTCCTGTTTCAACTCTACCAACACCAACAACACCAATACCCTTTATGTTGTAGAGGTCTTGTATTGGCAGCCTTAAAGGAAGCTGTGTTGGTTTTTCTGGTAGTGTGAATGTATCCAAAGCTCCATACAATGTTGGTCCTTTGTACCAATCCATGTTTGTGCTCTTATTGAAAATATTGTCTCCTTTTAATCCAGATGTTGGAATGAATAGCACTTTGTTTGGATCATAGCCGACTGTTTTCAACAAATCACTAACCTGTTTCTTTACCTCTTCATATCTCTTTTGGTCATACTTTGCCATGTCCATCTTGTTGACTTCAACAATTAGTTGTGACACTCCTAGAGTTCGAGCCAAGAATACGTGCTCTTTTGTTTGCTGCTGGACACCATCTCCTGGGTTAGCAGAAACAACTAGAACAGCAGCATCTGCTTGAGATGCTCCTGTGATCATGTTCTTGACAAAATCTCTGTGTCCTGGTGCGTCTATAATTGTGAAGTAATATTTTGGAGTTTCAAATCTCCTGTGAGCTAGGTCAATTGTTAGTCCTCTCTCACGCTCTTCTTTCAAATTGTCCATTACATATGCAAACTCAAACCCTGGCTTTCCAAGATTTTTAGCTAGCTCGGTTAACTTTCTCATTGCTTGCTCATCAATATTCTTTGAGTCAAACATAAGTCTACCTAGACTGGTTGACTTACCGTGATCAACGTGTCCAATAAACACGAGGTTCATATGTTCCTTTTTTTCAGCCATTTTAACACCCCTCCTTAAGGTATTTTAGTATAAACTATATATTTTTATAGGCAAGAGGATTATAGTATCATTTATAAATATTTCGGATTGGTTTATATGTACTTAATAGTAAACTAATATATTTTTTTGTATATTAATATATTTTTAACAACTTTTAAGACAATAATCATATTTTAATATAGATATTTGTATATTAATATACTCTTTATTAATTAACCAAGAATCCAGAATCTTTTTCAGCAATCTTTTTTGCAAACCTTAGTCTTTGTGTGCTGTCAGAATAGATTGTATATAGCTTATCTCCTTTTTTAACATAATCTCCATTATGTCTGTACAGATATAACCCAGCTCCTTGGTCGCGTGGAGCACCTGCTATGCGAGCAATTCTTGCAATTGTCTTGTTATCTATGTGCTTTACTCTGCCATTTCTTTTTGCCTTTATATTAAGTGTGTACTTTCCAAGCTTTATCTTTGATGGTTCAAATACATTGCCACCTTGTGCTTTGATAATCTCCTTCATTTTTGTGTAAGCTCTTCCTGATTTCAAGGTATAGCCTGCAAGCCTCTTGCCGCTTGCTTTAGGGGCCTTACCAACCATCTCAAAGATTGTGCCAGCCATTTGCAATGATTTGTCCCTTAAATCAGATGGTGCTTTTTTGTGATTCATCAAAACCCAGAGAACATCCCTTGCTTCTAATGAAGGACCTATACCATTTCCAATTGGTTGGGAACCATCTGTTATCATAACCTTTACTTTCATTCCAAGCTCTTTTCCGATCTTTTCAAACTCTCTTTTGTATCTGATTGCCTCTTTTTCCTTGCTTATCTTAGCTCCGCGGCCAATTGGAATGTCTATCAAAACATGGGTTGAGCCAACAGAGTGTTTTTTTGCTAATACACTAGCAAGCACCATTCCTTCTGGATCTAAGCTCAGTGGATGTCTCAAGTAAATCAGTTTGTCATCAGCTGCTGCTAGGTTAAAAGCACCGCCCCATGCAATGCATGCATTTGTTTTATCAACAATCTTCTTCATCTTCTCAACAGGTATGGATACATCTGCCAGGACTTCCATTGTGTCAGCTGTTCCAGCAGGGCTTGTTATTGATCTTGATGATGTTTTTGGCATCTTCAGACCAGCAGCTGCTATAATTGGGACAATAACCATTGTTGTCCTGTTGCCAGGCACACCACCAACACAGTGCTTGTCAACAATGATCTTGTCTTTTAATTTCAAAACATCTCCTGTTTCAACCATTGCCTTTGTTAAGTATATAGTCTCTTTTTTACTCAGTTTATTTGAGTAGCATGCTGAAACAAAGTATGTCATCTCCACCTCACTCAAACGATTATTAACAATATCACTAACAATGGTTCTCATCTCTTGTTTGTTTAGCTCTTTTCCCTCGAGCTTTTGTTTTATGTATTGTATAGAAATAGGTTTTTGCTCATAGTCTATTACCACATAGTCATTGTGCTTTACACCAAGCTTTTTCAATGCCTCTTCCATAAACCCTATCTTCCCTTTTGGAACAGTTCTGCTACCAGCCTCAGCAAGGTCAATGATTGCGATGATTTCTTTTCTATTCTTTTTTATTTTGATTCTGTCTTCATAGTGGAGATCAAGCTTATGGGCATCAATCTCATTAAGAATAACAATTAAAGGGCCACCAGTTGCGATGTCCACATCCTTAACCTGTAATTTCATGTCTTTCCTTCTCGTATATTTCTATGAAGGTTTTTGTCAGTGCTAATACAAGTGGGCCAACAATGATGCCAACAATTCCAAAAAGGGTTACTCCACCAATCAGGCCCAGCAGGATTATCACTGGACTGACCTTTGCTTTGTCTGCAGTTATTTTTGGCTTTATAATATTATCGATTGTGCTCACAATAAATATACCATAGAGCATAAGGCCTAATCCTTTCCAGAAGATAGTTTGGTCACCCACAGCTAGGCCATCAAATATTTTTAGCAAGGCAATTGGAAACCACACTATGGATGCTCCAACAAAAGGTATTAAGGCTGCGATGGTCATTACAATGCCTAGGATAAGAGGTGAGGTTACGCCAAAAATATAAAACCCTATTGTTCCAATAGCACCTTGAACAAGACCTGTGATTACATGACCATACACAATAGCATAGTTTACATCTTTAATCTTTGCAAATATCTTCTCCTTGTGTGAGCTCTTCAAAGGCAACATTCTTCCAATCCTTCTGAATAGGCTCTCACCATCTCTTAATGCATAAAACAACACAAAAACAAGGATGAAAAGATTTATGATTATCTTTGGTATGGCCATGAGAAGGTTTGGTGTTAATTCCCATAGAAAACCTTCTATTTTTTGCAATGCATTGTCTCTATAGTAGGCAAATTTAGGTTCTAACACAATGCTCTTAAACTTATCATTGATATTACACATTAGGTTTTGCTGATCCACACAAAGATTGTCTGCTATTAGTTGACCGCTAACAAGTTTTTGTTTTGTTAGAACATAAGCAACCTTTGCCTGGTAAGTTACCTGCTGAAAAACAAAGAGTATTGGTAGAAAAACAATTAAAATTGCAATTATTGTGATAATCATTGCACTCAAGTTTTTCTTCTTTGTCTTGCGATATATCAAACTATGGAGTGGGTAAAAAATTATTGCCAGCACAATCCCTCCTAAAATTGCATTGAGGTATGGTTTTATTATAAGCAATGAGAAAATTAATAGTATTAAGAATACGGATATGAAAACATATTTGGTTATGTCTGCTTTTTTGTTGTTCATCTCAATTCTAATTTGGGTTGGGTATTACTCTCTAAGAAATTTAAGTTTGAGGACATAATACTGAAAAAGGATTTTGATATTATCTGGCTTAGGCTTTCTAATACAGTTGGTTTTCTCTTGAACTCAACAATCTCGATCTCATCTAAACCAGCCTCTTTTTTTATTAATTCCTCAGCCTCTTTTTTGCCACCAAGCTCGTCTATTAAACCGAGCTCTTTTGCTTCTACACCCAGGTAAAACATTCCTGTTGATAAGCCTCTTACTGTTTCTTCATCTAAGTTGCGGTTTTTTGAGACCTCCTCAACAAACATATCATGGATTGTGTTTATTTTTGATTGGAGTATTGCCCTCTCATTTTGTGTTAGGCTTCTGAATGGCGAGCCCATGTCTTTGTATTCGCCTGAAACCAATCTCTCATAGGTCACATTGTAATCATCAAGTAAGCCAGAGAATTCAAGATAGCTAGAGGTTACTCCTATGCTGCCTGTTATTGACATTCTGTTGGCAACAATCTTATCGCAAGCAGATGCAACCCAATAGCCACCGCTTGCTCCAACATCCCTTATCCAGGCTACTGTTGTTTTGTTAACAGCCTTTATCGCATTGCCGATCTCATCTGAGGCAACCGCACCTCCTCCTGGAGAGTCTATTTCAAATAGTATCGCCTTTATTGAGGGGTTTTCATCTGCTTTTTCTATTAGTTCAACTGTTTCTTCTGATGATACTATCCCACTGGAGAAGATAGAGTCTGTTCCAGAGGTTACAATCACTCCCTTTATTGGTATTAAAGCCACGTTTCCTAGCACAATTTCACTCGAATCCATAAACATTGCTATAATAATAGTAACAAAAAAGCCTATGACCATCAACACAAGAATAGAAATAATGATTATTATCCAGTTTGCTTTTGAACCCTCTTTTTCTTTTGCCAAAAGATCACCCCTCTTTATATACAGCCGTAACACAGAACAATTTATAAATGTTTTTATTTATTTTAATAATATGCCATTGTACCTTATTGCCACACCGATTGGTAATTTAGAAGACATAACTTTTAGAGCTTTGAGGGTTTTGAGAGAAGTTGATTTGATAGCAGCAGAAGATACAAGGCAGACAAAAAAACTTTTGAGTCATTACAAGATAAGAAACAAAATAATAAGCTTTGATGATAACAAAAAGGAGAGGAGAACACCTTTGTTTATCAAAATATTGAAACAGGGCCAGAGCATAGCAATTGTTTCTGATGCTGGCACTCCTGGGATTAGTGATCCTGGGTTCTATTTGGTTAGAGAGTGTGTAAAACAAAATATAACGGTTGTTCCAGTTCCTGGTCCAAGCTCATTTCTAGCAGCTTTGGTTTCCTCTGGCTTGCCAACTGATAAGTTTAGTTTTTATGGGTTTTTGTCAAAAAAAGAGAAGAAGAAAAAAGAGTTTTTTGAGGAGATTAAGAATAGGAAGGAGACAATAGTTGTTTATGAATCTCCGTACAGGATAATAAAAACATTAGAGTTGATGGTTAAGATTATCCCAGATTATAATATAGTTGTTGCTCGAGAACTAACAAAAATATTTGAGGAGTTTGTTATAGGCAAGCCGAATGAGGTTTTGGGGTATTTTGAAAAAAAGAAGGTTAAGGGAGAGTTTGTGCTGGTGATTGGTAAATAATGTAACATCTTTAGAGTGGTCAAAAATCAAAAAATTTAAATACAATTGGATATACTATAATTAAATACCAAAGTTTGGGAATAAAATAAATACACAAAATACACACATAAGCTTATTATTACACTATAACTTAATAAGTGTTTATGAAAATGGAAGATTTACTAGGAAGGTTGGAGTTTGAAAAAATCCAAGTTGGAACCTATTGGTTTGGGGGTGACCCAGCAGTTAAGGCTGCTTTAAGATCAGTTAAGACAGTTTATCTATTAGATCGAGATCGAAGTAGAAAAACAAGCGCAGAGGATCTGGCTACAACTATGGGAACAGCCAAAGATTGGACCGTGGATGAAGAAGAGGTTTATCAAGCTGAAGGTTTAAGAGATGTACAAGCGTTTGTAACCTCTATGAATAGAGCATCAGAGGAAACGTTACACGACCATGTGATGGATGATATGACATATCTTAAAATTCCACACACTTTTGAGGATGAGGTTGAGAAAACCAAGCCAAATGAGATTAAGATATTGGAGCAGCTCATATCCCTGGATTACAAGAGCCAGGGTATTGATGTTGATGTTGTTGTTACAAGAGTTAGAGGTTTGCAAACAACAAGAAAGTGGGAGGTAAAGGATGTTTCTTATTTGGTTGATGGTGGACTTTCTAGAGTCTGGGTGTTTAAGGCTGACCCTGATGAGACTGCAAAAGAGCTTGCTATTTACCATATAGCTTATGAGCAAGGGATTCCAACAGGAAGGCCTATTGGGTTTGATCCAAAGAATTCAATGAAGGAGTACCCTTATGATGTTGCTATTTTAGGTGGGATTGTGGCACACGCTGGTGATCCTTACGATAATCTAATTGCAAATATGGTTGAGAGACCAGATATGGTGTATGAGACTGCGCTTGCTGTGGCAAGGTTGCTGGCAGATTGCCACGTGAAATTAACCTGTGCCAGAAACAATGGTGAATTTGAAAAATATGGGATTGAGATCGAGAATGCAAGCCCAAGAAGAGAAATAAAAGAGAGGCTATTAGCAGCATTGGGAATTGAGGGGGGGTGTGCAGATGGTCTTATCAAGGTTTGCGAGGAGCTTTACAATGAGCAGAGTGGTATGAGTGTTGTTTCGCATGGTGATATCCACACAGGTAATTTGGTTACTTTGCTAACAAAGATGGATCCAATCACTTATAAGAGAATACCCAGCATAAAAGAGTTTGGGGTTATTGATTGGGGGTCTCTCATGCTTGATAGGCATTTCGGCGACCCAACAGATTTTTGGCTACATCACTTTAGAAAGGCTTCAAGTGTATGTGGTAAATATGATTATGGTTTTGAAGGATTGGCTCAAGCCTATAAACAGCAGTTTGAGTCAAATGGTAAAAGACATGGGTTAGAGTTTAAGGTTGTTAGCCAAGAGAGGGATGCTTTGATACAGTCTGTGTTGTGGAATATCTATGAGATGTATGATCCAGTGAGGGATGATCCTGATGATATTAGAGAAAAAGCACTAATTCATTGTAAATTGTTATGGAGTGATTTGAAGCAACTAGAGTATTATGGTTATAGAGAGCAAACAAATACAATTAAAGATGAATTGAGAGTATTGCTTGAAAACCAGTCTTATTTGTTACCAATATTCAATTCATAATACTAAAGCAAAATATCCGCCTGCTCCTTCATAGGTTTTCTGAACAATGTTGATCATGTTATGGAGGAATATTGATGTTTTCCCTTTTGATTTTTCTATTTGTGATAAGTATTTATCAATTAATTTTTTCCTATCAAGAAATATCTTCTCTTTGAGCTTTGGATCAAATTTGTAGAACATGCTATAGAAGGTTAAGTAGTAGTCAACAGCCTCTTTGAAAGATGCAATTACCTCTTTTTCAATCTTTTTGTCATAGCCTGCAAACAAGTTACAGATGTATTTGAATTCGTCTGCTATTCTCTCAATGTTTTTGACCATCTCATACATCTGCATTGTTCTCTTTTGGTTTTTGTAGCCTCTTTTGTTGAGAATGCGAATGCAGATATCAGTGAATTTGTTGTTCAAAGACTCCATGTTTCTTAATTCATTTAACCTATGATACTCTCCTTTCTCAAGGATTTCTAGAATACTCTTTGCCATTTCATTTGTTATGAGAAATGATTTTCTGAGCAAGGTGTCAAATTCTGACTCTATTGTTGTTGCAATGCTCTTGATAAGGACCTTGTTTTGCTTTTGGTCAATTATCTCAAAGCCAATGCAGCTTGGCAACCTCTGGTTAATCTGTTCGATGGTTTGGTTGTTGTCAAACCTTATCTCAATCTCATCATAGCCTAATTGGTAAAGGTGGCTCAGGTTGTTTTTTGTGAATATTCCTGTTTCTGGCACTGAGAGCACCTTTTTTGGTGCGGCTGTCTCCTGCTGTGTTGATACTATCAGCGAGGGCCCTGATTCCTCAACATTTAGCAAATCCCCTTTTTGTAGGTTGAATTTGGTTGCCCATTTTATAGGGAGGGTTACTGTCAAGGAGCAGCTCCCGTGTTGCACGATTTTTCGTTTCATGGAAATAGAGAAGCATTTCAAGTATTTAAATTTTTTTAAAATAACTATTTTTTTAAAAAGTACACAATTGTGTATTGATGTGGTTATTACACTGGTTAAATACATATTTCTCCACAATATCCCTTATTCAAAAGACAAGAGGATTTAGAGAGAAAAAATGGAAGAAACAAAAGGAAGGGTTTTTACATCAGTGGATGAGTTTTGCAGAGGGTATTTTCCAAATTCTGTTTTGGAAAGGCTAAAGGACAAGCTTTGCTCTCATTTAGGACTTAATCATGACCATGATGGTGAAGGAGTAGATTGGATAGTGAAAAAGTATGAGGAGCCAAACACAGGAAGCATTGATTTGATCAACACATCTTTTTTTAGAGGCTCAGTATCAGCAATATCAGATTTGGTGAGAGAATTCTACAAAGACGAGGGCTATACAGTTGATGAACACAAGCAAAAAGGAATAAAGTATTCTATTACGTTGCCTGGAGAGATTGTAGAGGTTAAAAATAATGACAAGTGTTATTGGGCATTGGTTGCAGAGTATGCGACTTCTTATAATATAATAGTAATGGTTTCGCCTTTTGATAGTATAAATTTTGATAGTATAAAAGATGAATCAGGAGGTAAATAAAATGGTTAGAATACCAGATGGAAACAACTTGGTTGAGAAGTTGAAACACGAGTATATTGTTGTTGGGGGTTTGCGCTTGAATTTCCAGCGAACCTGTAGAGTGCCTGAGAGCCAAATAAATAGCCTGCCTGCTGGGCTTGGCTCATTCCCTGTGTATAAGGTGAGCGATTTCAAGTCCGGAACTCCAGAGGAATGGAGAGAAGATGGTTTTTTTATGCCAATGTACAGGCAGGAGGCAATGTGGATGAATTTTGCTCGAGGCTATATGGATAATCCCAAAGCATTGATTGTTGGAGCAGGTAATATTAATGCTGTTTCTGGGGTTCCATTTGACCCAAGCAAGAACAAGTTTGCAGAAAAGAAGAGGAGAAAGAAGAAAGGAGAAGATGGATTAGTGATTAAACTGGAAGGAAACCAGAATTATCTTGTTGTTCCACCACAGCCTTGGCTTGATGGATGGAAAGACACTGATGGCAAGATTTACCAGTTTGTTGCTGCTGAGATGGGTTCAGGTGAAACAGTTGAGGGCCAGATAACTGGTGAGGAGACAGTTGGAGGGATTCAGCTAATTGTGTTTGATCCAAAAGAGGGCGAGAAATTGGTGCATGCAACAAGACCTCATGAGTATATTGTTGGTGGTTCTTGGTTAAATTCTGGATTATTATTTGAGCCAGGGGTCTATATACCAGGAAGCAAGCCAGGGATAAAAATAAATGATCAATGGCTCCACCCCCAACCCACTATCTACGAACCCACAATCTATGAAGTTTACAATACTGGAAAACACTCAATGATGTATGCAATGGAATCAGCATCTACATTAGGTGACACATTAGGTACAACCAGAGGAGCAGTCAAGAGTGTTAATGTTGCAAGCGTGCAGAGTATGGGGTTTGGCAGAGGAGGGGAGATCATGCAGAAGATCTACCCAGATCCTTATGGATTTGATGTGTGGCAAGAGAAGCCTACAGCGGTTGATGTTATCTATTTGGTGAGCAGTGAGGACTTCAAACAGGTTACAGGGTATGAAGCACCACCAACACCAGTGACGTATGAGAAGTACCAGCAGTATGGTCTGCCATGGTTTGAGTTGCACGACCAGAATCTTAAGGATTCAGAGGGTTCTGATGTGTTTGCAAAGCTGAAGCCAGTTGGAGAGGGCAAAGCCAAGAAATAGGGGACATTTTGTCCTCTTTTTTTAATTTTTTATGGAGGTATAAAAATGGAGTTGGATAAATTAGTCAACTGTTACACTCCTGGTAAAATAATTTTGATTTTTAGGCCAGAAGCAACAGAGGAGGAGATAATAGAAGCAATTGGTGAGTATCAAGCGGAACTAATGGTTAAGGGAGCTGATGAGGAATTGCGTAAAAAAACAGGTCTTGATAAAACCTATGTGTTAGCAGTGCCTGTTGGTAAGGAGCAGGAAACCATCAGGGATTTGTATGCCAAGCATCGTGAGTGTATAGATTATACTAAGATGATTGTATGGCATACTGCTTATATGATACATTCGCATGAGACACTTCCACAAAAATTTATTGAGGCAATGAAAGAAAGGAGAAACATGATTTATTAGTCAAGATTATAGAGGTAATCAAAATGGTGTTGGAAGAAAAACTTGATGATTATGTGCCTGGTAAAATAATTGTGAGATTTAAACCAGAGGCTGATGAGGAGGTTGTGAAAGGGATAGTTAGTGAGTATCAAGGATTCGAGTTGTTTACTGGTGTTGATGAGGAACTACGGAGAGAAGCTAGTCTTGATAACATATACAAGTTGATTGTTCCAGTGGGAAAAGAGCAGGAGGTTATCGGAGATTTGTATGCTAGAGGTTGTGTGGATTATTCTGAGAGGATCCCATGGCGCACTACTTGTCAGATGGATGTAAGTGAAGCAGAGTTTGTAGATTGGGGCGATAATTAGTACTGTTTGGTGGTAAATAACCAAAAGATTTATATATAAATAAGGATTTTGAATTATAAAAATGGTTCTGATTGATTATTAATTAGTGGGATGTTTAATATGACAGGAGGAAAATAAAATTTCACTATAAATCTAAAATGGGCGGAATTTGTCAAAGGGTTGGGATTGAAATTGTAAACACCGATGCACAATGGTTTGTTCCATTTGGTTATATCAATCCAGTTAATCGTAGAGGAATTCTTGATATATTTGAAAGAGTAAGAGATGAATCTGGCGAATTATTACGAACACTAAGAGGCCGTCAATCTGCAGGAGAAGTGTTAATAACATTTACAGACTGGAAAAAAGAATTTGGTATGGAGATGCTACACCTTATGCGATTATCTCGGAATTACAGAGGAGGATTTCCTGAGTTTAACCGTGAGGTTGAGATAACATTATGGTATGCTGATAAATATGGTGATGGAATGCCTGATTATTTGAGTTTTGGGAAATCAAAAGGAGAGGGGGTTATTGTAAATGGAGATGGTGTTATTGTTTCAAAAAAAGAAGCAAGGAGCTTAGTTGACTTGGTTAAGTCATGTCCAAAGGGGAGTAGGATAGCTAGACCAGAAAACCATATTCTCTATGTTGAGAATGTTATTTTAACACCAAGGCCAGAAGTTGCAAGAGAACCTCCAAAAGGCACAGTGGTTAATGGATATTTGACTAATTATGGAGAGATGGATTGTGGGCCTATTGATATTTTGGGGTTATATGAGGGACTAAATAAATTTTATAGTGAAATAAGAGGATCTGATGCTAAAGCAATAGATTATGAAAAATTACCACCACTCACTAGACTCCAGATCAATTTAGTTCTTAATAAAATAGGTTATCGAACACAACCTTTGAGAAATGCAGTTCTAGCAATTCTCCTGGATACAAGATATCTTGAAGGCAATGAACAATTGGGATACTCTCCAACTAGCAGGGGTGTCAGCGATTGGCATCTAGATAAAAAACATGGTGTATTAGAAAACCGTACTTACAGATGTACTCTACGCATACAAAATTTACCTGATGGTAGTTTGAGTCAGAGACTTCTTGAAGGATGAATATTTACCTCTGTTCTAGAATTGTAATAAAATAAAATTTTTTACAAAATCTTTATAAACACCTCTTAAAAATTCTCTGAATATGGTTGACATCGAGTTTTGCCCTTTTTGTGATGCTCCTAGCCATAAGATAATGAATATAAACGAGGAGCTAAAGTATTGCAGGGAGTGCTCTAAGTTTTTCTCAATAAAGGAGGAGTTCTTGAATTGCCCTAAGTGTAATTACCATATAATATCTCACTCAGACTTTCCCATGCCAACTGGAGAGATGATCTTCCAGTGCCACAAGTGCAAGAAGATGTTTTCTGCTAAAGAGGTTTTTAAATATAATCATATATAAAAACAGAATCTTTAAATATAGGTTTATATTCCCTACTTTAAAATGAAGAAGGCGACAAAGAAACAAAAATGCGAATGCTGTTGTTGTTGCAAGTGTGACTGTTGTTAGTCACAGCTTCATTGTCTAAATTCTCCATAGCTTTAATGGTTTGTTAAAGCAATATTCTAATCGCTATAAGGAGGTTATTAAAGATGATAAAGAGCTATAAAAACAAGGGAAGAGGTGATGGAAAAGAGGGTGTACTAGATACAATAGGGAAAACACCTTTGGTTAAGATTGGCAATATTTATGCAAAGCTTGAGAGCTTGAATCCAACAGGGAGCATAAAGGATAGGATGGCTTGGTATATGGTGAAAAAGGCAGAGGAAAGAGGCGAGCTTAAGCCAGGTTCAAAGATAATTGAGGTTACAAGTGGAAACACAGGAATAGGCTTTGCAATGGTTGCTGCTGTTAGAGGCTATAAGTTTGTTGCAATAATGGCAGAGTCAATGAGCATGGAAAGAGTTGGCATGATGAAGGCATTGGGAGCAGAGATTGTGCTAACACCTGCTGAAGATGATATTAAGGGAGCTATTAAAAAATATGAAGATATTGTTAGAAAAAACCCAGATGCCTGGCTGCCAAGGCAGTTTGAGAATCCTGATAATGCTGCTGCTCATAGAGAAGGTTTAGGCAAAGAGATTATTGAGCAAACAGATGGTAAAATAGATGCTTTTGTTGCAGGCATAGGAACTGGTGGAACTTTGATTGGGGTTGCTCAGGCATTAAAAGCAAAAAACCCAAATATTAAAATTGTTGGTGTTGAGCCAGCAGAGTCAGCTGTTTTAACAGGTGGTAAGCCTGGCTTGCACAAGATACAGGGTATTGGTGAGGGTTTTGTTCCAAAGCTGGTTAAAGAGAATATGCATCTGATTGATGAGGTGATTGCAATCAAGAGTGATGATGCAATTGAGATGAGCAAGAAGCTTGCAAAGCAATATGGTTTAATGGCTGGGATAAGCTCTGGTGCAAATGTTTTGGCAGCTTTAAAGATTGCAAAGAAATGCAAGAATGTTGTTACTGTGTTGCCAGACAGAGGCGAAAGATATTTAAGTATTGGTTTGTATGGCTGAGTAAAATGACACGTGTGTTTAAACTCAAGGGAAGAAGGGTTGGATTAGCTGTATTGGAAAAGAGAGATATAAAAAACTTTTACAAATGGGTTAATGATTTAGAGGTAACTCAGTTCTTAGTCTTATTTACAAGAAACATAAGATATGAGGATGAGGTAGAGTGGTATGAGGAGCATAGGAAGAAAAAGGATGATTTGGTTTTCTCTATTATTGAGCTGAAAACAGAGAAGCTGATAGGGAACACTGGGTTGCATAATATCAATCATATAAATAGAACAGCAGAGTTTGGAATAGCAATAATGGATAAGAGATATTGGAACAAGGGTTATGGAACAGAGGCAGTAACCTTGATGTTAGATTATGGTTTTAATGTGTTAAGTTTGAACAGTATAGTGCTTTGGGTTTATGAGGAGAACAAAAGGGCACAAAGGGTTTATGAAAAGGTTGGTTTTAGGAAAATTGGGATGAGGAGAGAAGCAAGGCTTATTGCAGGGAAGTTTATGAATGATATTTATATGGATATCTTAGCAAAGGAGTTCAATAAAAAGCACAAGAGTGTAGTTAAAGGTATTTTGCAAAAATGACATTAAGGATTTATAACACAATGTCGAGGAAAAAAGAGGTATTCAAACCTAGACATAAAGATAAGGTTGAGATGTTTGTTTGTGGTCCAACAGTATATGACCACAGTCATATTGGTCATGCAAAGAGTTATGTACAGTTTGATATGATTGCACGCTATCTAGGATACAAAGGGTATAAGCTTTTCTACTTACAAAACATAACAGATATAGATGATAAAATTATAAATAGGGCAAATGAGACAAAACAAGATCCAAAAAAAGTGGCTGAGGAGTTCACAAAGTCTTACTATGAGGATATGGAAGCATTGAATGTTAAATCTATTAATCAATATGCAAATGCAACAGATTTTATTCCACAGATAATTAGTCAGATCAAAAGACTGTTTGAGAGAGGGTATGCTTATGAGATTGATGATGGAATTTATTATGATATTTCAAAGTTTAAAGAGTATGGGAAGTTATCTCATCAGAATCTTGACGAATTAAAGGTTCGTAGAGTTGAGCCAAATCCACAGAAGCGCAACCCTGGTGATTTCTCTTTGTGGAAGAAGCAAAAGCCTGGAGAGCCTTATTGGCAAAGCCCATGGGGTAAAGGCAGGCCTGGTTGGCATATTGAGGATACTGCAATAACAGAAACAGTTTTTGGACCGCAATATGATATACACGGCGGCGGAATTGATCTTATATTCCCACATCATGAATCAGAGATAGCTCAGATTGAGGCAGTGTCTGGCAAAAAGCCTTTGGTAAGGTATTGGATGCATAACGGATTCCTCAAAGTAAAAGGAGAAAAAATGTCAAAATCTCTTGGCAATTTCATAACAATAAAGGATGCTCTCAAAAAATGGGATGCAATGGCATTGAGGTATTTCTTTATATCATCTCATTACATGGCTCCAATAAACTTCACTGAAAAGGCATTAGATGGTGCAAAAAACTCTGTTGAAAGATTTAATGATTTTATTATAAAACTAAGAGAGGTAAAGGATGGAAAGCAGAACAAGGATGTTCAAAAGCTGATCAAAGATGTTAAAACAAAGTTTGAAAAGGCTGTGGATGACGATTTTAATTTATCTGATGCTTTAGGCAATATCTTTGAATTTATGAGGCAAATAAACAAGCTTATTGTTAAAAATCAGATAAGCAAAGCAGATGCTCAAAAAGTTTTAGAAACAATGATGGGCCTGGATAGTGTTTTGGGTGTTATGAAGTTTGAGGAAGAAGAGCTTGATAAAGAGATAAAGCTATTGGTAGAAAAAAGAGAGCAAGCAAGAAAAGATAAAAACTTTGAATTAGCAGACAAGATAAGAAAAGATTTGAAGAATAGTGGAATAATTCTTGAGGATACTCCGCAAGGGGTTAGGTGGAAGAAAATATAGTTTTTGTGGTTTATATTAATAAATTCCTTGGTCAATTCCATCTCTTACATTATATTTTGCCATAAGTGCAATTTTCAATGGCTCCCAGTTACCCATCCAGGCTTTTTGTTCTAATTCACTTTGGTTTTCTAAGAATCCACTTATACTTTGCATTAATTCATCAATTGTCTTAAACCTCTCACTAAATACAAAAATATGAGGTCTACCAGAGTGTCTACCTCTAACAACTTTTTGGGTATCTTGTGTAAGGCTTGTTTCTGTTAAACCAAATATTGATAGTTTTGCAGGCGCTTTTAGGCCTTTACCCATTGTAGGATACATTGCTCCTCCTGTATCATCATAGGGTAAACTATAAGCTTTTAGCAGAGAATCAAGATCACAAATAACATCACCAGCAGGAACAACTTCTAAACCTTTGTCTTCTACATAAACAACTGCACAGATTGGGACAAAATTTGGTTGTGTTGCTTTTTCCATTGCAAACTTTGGGGCTGGGAATAGTTATTTAAATCTTGTTGTTTGTAGTTACTGAAGAGTATCGAAGGATAGAAAGTTTTATATAAGGTGGTTTTTTCCCTTTGATTATGGTTAATTATCTAAGAAGAGCATATAAACGGTTAGAAGATGTGGGTGCCTGGGCAGATGATTTTTGGTTTGCTATTAAAGATACTTGGAACTCTCTTGGTGAACCAGAGGAGCCTAAACCTGTGTTTAATGAACCAACTAATGTTATAAGGTATTGGAATAGAATGATGGATGGTTATTACAGAGAAAGAGGAATAGAAATAAAGAAAGCAGGTCGTTCAAATGGTCAGGAACAAGAGTCGGCTCTAGAAAGAGAGGTTAGATCTTTTGTTCTTGGTATTATTAATAGTTATGTAGCAGAAAGATCTGAGAAGAGTGAACCAGTTATAGAGGATGATCTATATAAACTTATTCGTGATATTCTTAGGAATCCTGGGGAAAGTATACGAAAAATAGAGGAGGGAAAAATAGAGGGGATCGATGATTACATTGATGGAATGCTTGCTTATGAAAGAGAAAATTCAGAGCAAATTATCGTATAAACATTAAAAGATAGCCCCGGGCAGATTCGAACTGCCGCCAACCGGTCCAGAGCCGGTTATCCTTGACCACTAGACCACGGGGCTATGTGCTGTGTTAATTTGGTTTTGTTTAAATAGTTTATTCTAAATACTATGTTTTTTAAAAAATTTGAAACAATTCACGAGTTGCATAATAATTATTTAAAATTAAAATTCTTTAGCGAGTGATTTTCCACATGCCTCTATCAAGCGTGTAATTATCTGAGGTTCCTTGTTTCCTTGAGAATATAGGAACAAAAACACAACGAGTTGCCTTTCTTGCGGTTAAGCACTGGCAACTCGCTAGTTATAATAATATAAATAATATTTATAAAGAGCAACCAATTAAACATCTCTATGAAACAAATTGGAGACGGAGCAGAGGCTATAATATACCTGGATAAGAGTAAAGTAATCAAAGATAGAATCAAGAAGGGCTATAGAATAGAACAAATAGATGAGAAGCTGAGAAGGTTTAGGACAAGGCGAGAGTCAAAGTTGCTTGATAAATTGGCTAAGCTCGGTTTTACTCCAAAGCTTTTGAGTTCTGATGACAGGAAGATGATTGTTGAGATGGAGCTTATTGATGGGCCTAGGTTAAGGGATGTTTTGAACAATAAGAATTATAAAAAATATTGCAAGGAGATTGGGGAGAAGGTTGCTATTTTGCATAACAATGATGTTATTCATTCTGATTTGACAACCTCTAACATGGTGTTAAAAGAGCAGATTTATTTTATTGATTTTGGGTTGAGCTTTGAATCAAGCAAGATAGAAGACAAGGCAGTTGATTTGCATTTGTTAAAGCAGGCTTTGGAGTCAAAGCATTATTCTATTTTTGAGCAAGCCTTTAAGGAAGTAATTGGAGCATATAAGAAGAAGGTAAAGCATGCTGAGCAGATTCTGGAAAGGTTTGAGAAAGTGGAGATGAGAGGCAGGTATAAAACAAAAAGCTCATGATATGATTTTTTTGAATATTTTTTCATCATCTATCTTAACACCAAGCTTTCTAAAAAAGTCAGCAACATTTTTAATGTCTCTTTTCAGATAATCAGTTGCATTTGGGTTTTTTAGAGGAGTTGCTTGGGAGAAGTCAATTAGAACTGGTCTTTCATCATCATTTAGAATATTAAATTTGGATAGGTCTCCGTGTACATAGCCTGCTTTGTAGAATTTTTCTATGTTTTTAACAATCTCATCAAAGAACATCTTAGGGTTTTTTGGCAAAACATCTTTGATTTTTGCAGCAGGTGCATGCTTTCCAATAAGTTCCATAACCAAAACATTGTTTAATATAGCATGAGGTAGAGGTGCATTCACATTTGCTTCTCTGGCTTTTAACAGGTTTCTATACTCTCTTTGAGCCCATGCTAGAATAATCTTTCTGCGATGTTTTTTGAGCTTTAGGAATCTTGGATCAAACTTAATATAGTCATACATCCTGTTGAAATCACAACTCTCTAGCCTGTAGATTTTAACAATAACTTCTCCTGCTTTGCCTTGCCCCCAGAAAACATTAGATTCTTTACCTATGCTTATTGGAACCAAGCCTTCTTCTAGGAAATGGCCCTTTGATTCTAGTTCAAACAGTGTTCTTAGGGCGAACTCGTCAAAGACATTTTTATAGACTTTGAACTTTTCCCTGGATTTCTTGGGCATAGAAAGTATTAATATTGAGAGTGTTTTTAAAGTTTTTGTAATTAAACTTTTTAATTTTCTACCTTTTTGCAATTAAATATCCGTCAGTCTTTGGAATGATATATCCATGTTTTAGGCAGACTTCTTGGAATATCTGGGGATTTTTTCTCCCTCCCTTTTGTTTTGTATCACAAAGATACTGCAACTCTGTAATCTTTTCTTGTTCAGATAATCCCAACAAATATTCTAACAAATGATATCGAGCTCCTCCGTATTTTGAAACTAAAGCTCGAGATAGTCCAGGAGTTTCCTCTTGTCTGTAGAGACATTGCATGTGATCAACAACCCATAGTTCACTATATGTTAATACACCAATACCTGCAACTGCACCTTTGAATACGTCTCTTAAATATCCTGGTTTTAAATATTCATGGGCTCTACTGAATGCCTCTGCATGACGCAATTCTGGATATAATGCAAAATCTACACCAATTTGTTCTTCTGGATTGTACTGAACTATTATCCAGCCCTTTTCATGATTCCAACAGACAGTATGAAGTTCTCTTGTTTTTCTTCTGGTGCCTAATATGACTTGACCTGGCTCTACTCTACCTTCTTCCCATAATTGCTGTACTATTCCACCTATTGAGATTCCCAATAGAACCACCCGTAGTAGCTTGTATATCTGATATAGTTGTTAAGCATATATAAAGTTTTCTCTTTTTGCTACTTAGCAGTAACCAAGATTCTCAACAAAGAATTTGAAACAACAAAATCAAATCTACTTCTTAGCCATCATAAACGCTATATACATCACAAATACCAGTGTCATTATCTGCGCTAAAGCGCCAAATGCAATGTAAGCATTTGTTGGGCTGAGAGCACTCCCTTTTGATATCCAGTGCATGCCCTCAAAAACAAAGAGTACAATGGTTATTACTATTAGAAGGGTAATCTCGTTCATCACCTTATTCTCTTTTCTTGCCACCTTATCACCTCTTTTTAATCTAGAGTTGTGGTAAAGTTATCTCCATCAAGATGGAATACTCTCTTCTCTTTTTTCATGAGCTCAGAGTTGACAACTTTACCTATGAAGATGATGTGGTCACCTGTTTCCAGCTCGCCTATAACCTCACATTCAAGCCAGGCAACTGCTTCCTTGATCCTTGGGCAATCCAGTTTTTCTGTTTCTACTTTTGTTAGCCCTGTATCCTCAAACTTGTCAACATGCTTTCCTGAGACTCTGCCGCACCTTAGAACAGCATCTTTGAATGAGTATGGCATAAAATTAACAACAAATACCTTTGACTTTCTTATTAGTTCCATAGAAAATCTTGTTTTGCCAACAGAGATTGCATATATCTCAGGTTTAAAGCTTGTTGGCATGTGCCAATCTAGTGTTATTATGTTGTCTTTTACTATCTCCTTGTTTAAAACCTTAACTTGACTTCTGCATGTTACAAGAACTGTTTGTCTTGGATTTGTAATAATAGTCATCTTTTGTATCCTCTTTCACTTGCTAATACCACGCCAACAATAAAATAGAAAAAGGATATTACAAAAGGGATGTAAATCAGGTTTAAACCAACAGGTATGTTTAATGTGTCTAATATTATCATTGGTGTTAAAGAGTAAATACCTATTTTGAAGATCCTATTAACCCTGACTCTACGATTTACTATTCTTACGAGAATTGCGCCAATTACTGTAAACATTAGTGCTACTAACAAAAATTTTAATAGTAGCAGAAAGTATAGGTTGATAAGGAGCCATGGCAACAGGAACAATGCTAGAAGGTATAGCCACTCAACAAACTCTTGCTTTTTCACAACAAGGTCTTTGTATTCGTCCAAACTAATCTTGCTTACATTACCATTTTTGAGCCAACAAAATGGCTTGAAGAAACATATCAAAGGTTTTGTTTGTATATAGTTCTTTGTTATTAATATGTTTTCTTGTGTTAACTCTTTGTCTCCAGTTGCATCTATGCCCAGATTTAGCTGTCTAATGTAGATTGGCTGGTTCATGCTTATCTTTAAATCAACAATGAGCTCATCAAACTTTGAGAGCTCTGTGCTGAGTTGTGATTCTAGAGACACTAGCACTGGTAAGCTGACTAAAACCATTGCTACATAGCTTACAAATAGTATTGAAATAAAATAAGAAACAACATCCTTCATTGTTCTATGGCTTAGCTCTTCATAAGAATTTGGATTAAAAACTTTTGCAATTGTAAAGAAAAACTCTAGTGGTAATTGCCTTTTAACGTCCTTCTCAACATGGGCTAGATTTATCCCCTCTTTTGTATCTTGTTCTTTCATATTCCCCAAATATTAACAATAAAGTCTAGTATTTAAATTTTATTGTTGAGAAAGAATATAGCATCCTTTTTCTCAAGTATTACTTTTTTTAAAAGAAAATTTTTTTCAAGCTTTTTACTGATTTTGTCAAAATCATTTGTTTTTCTAAGCAGGCTTATTATCACTTTACCTTTTGCAACTCTTTTTATCTCTTTGATAGCTTTGTCAATGTCATCAAAGTTGTGGATTGAGGTGATAGAAACAACATAGTCAAAGCTTTTGTCTTTGAATGGCAGAGACTCTGCCTTGCCTTGCACAACAAAGTTTTTTGCTTTTTTTAATAATCCTAAGCTTGTGTCTATTCCTACTTTTTTACATTCACAAAGCTCTAAGAAAGCTCCTGAGCCACATCCAATATCTAATAAATATTGTTTTTTATTAGGCTTAATATTCTCCAAAATAATCCTTGCTTTGCTTAGTTGTTCTTCTCCATAAAGCTCTTCATAGCCTTTTGAGATTGAATCGTAGTAGCTCATGGACAAGAACCTTCGCAAACAACCCTGTCATCAGCAGCAAGGTCGTATTTATCAATGTGGTATATCTCTAGCTTGAACATATAAAACTTCTCTGTTTCATCTCCACTGCTTATGCCTGTTATGTTCCACAAACTTTTGTTTCCTGATCTTGAATCATTGCACCCATGACCATAAAAGCAATAATCAACATAGCTCCATGGCTCATCACTTATGTTTAACTCATTTGGATTTACTAAAGATTCTATTCCGCAGCAAGAAGATGCAGCACTGTTGTTCTCAAACCTCATCAAAAAGCTTGGGGCCTGCTCTTCAAATACATAGTGCATAGCATCAATGTGATCAAAGACAAGGCTTGTTGTCCAGTTGGTGATATTCGAAAAGTTTATCTTATTTGTGAAATTGGCATTTGCCAAATAATAAGGATCATCAAAATCTTCAACATCAAGTATTGTTGTTATGATGGTATTTGTGTCCCATCCTGCTATTCCTGCATCCATTTTGATATTAAGGCTTAGGTCAACAGCAAAGGAGTCATAGCTTGTAAGGTTTGATTGGTATATTGTGACATTAAGGATAGTGAAGTTTGTTGGTAGGTGAAATTCTTCTTCAGAAACATTACTTAGTTGTTCTAACTTAGGGGGTAGTGTTCTACCAGTCATCTGGTCATTGCCACACTCTGTTGCTAGAACATTTCCTTTAAATGTGCCATTTAGAAGGATCTCAGCAAAATCTGCTTGCAAATCCTCTGAGAACTCGCTTTGATTGTTAATGCATTGTATCAATTGCTTAACAGCATAATAACTAGAGCTTTTTAATTCTCTTTCAATTAGTGTTGTTTTAAAGTTACTCATTAGATTGTTGGCTTTTGTTACCCTAACCTTTTTTGTTGGGATTTGACTCATTTGTGGCAGATACTCATAATTAGGGGTGAAGAATAGGATTATTGCAATAACCATTATGATCGCGATTAGTGTAAAAAACATTCCTTTCTTGTTCTTTATTGCCACACTCTCACCTCAGCTGTCATTGGTCCCCATGTTGAGTAATCTTCCAACATACCAGAAACAATCTCTTTTGAGATTAAGAGTATGTTTGATTCATTTTGTAGATTTATTCCAGGGGTGACTGTTATATTAAACAAATTTGTGTCATTGTAAATTCTGAGCTCGAATCCGTATTTGTCAGACACCATATTTTGAGTGACATTTATTATAAAATCTTGAGCAAGCTCTGTTTGGTTAGTAACAAAGAACTCTGCTGTTTGTTCAAGCAATGAATAATCAGTGTTGGTTATATTGCCTTCCAGGGTGAGATTAATTACAAAATCATTGTCAAGCTCATATATTTTTGTTTTGGCCAATAAGTCCATGGTGTCTTGTGCTAGGAATATCCCCTGCATTTGGTATGGCTTTGAAGAGTGGAATGATAAAATTAATATAAGGCTGAGAACTATAATACTCATTGATATAAATGCATCCAGCATAAAGAAGTACCCCTTTTTCATAATGCTTTTCATATATATGTTGGTTTATAAATTTTGTGTTAATTGATATTTTAGAAAAAGTCCTTATCCAAAGGTATCTACTATCATCTTAGCTGGCTTGCCTCTTAGAATAACCAATCTAATTATTCTCACAATATTCTTAATATCAATACCTGTTTGTATCTTCACAACTCGTAAATATCTCTTTTCATGAGGTGAGCTTTCACAACAGATAATCTCATGGGTTGTATTATAGTCAACAACCCATCCACTCACTTTTCCATTACAGATGTTCTTTGTTTGAGTGCTATTAAATTGGCAACCAACCCTTCCATCACAGCTTGCATGACAATACTCATCATCTTGGAATGTGCAGTCTTGTGTGCATTGTTCATAAGAGCTAATTAATGTGAAGTTTACTTGTTTTGTATCTTGTATTTTTATATATTGGATTATCTTTGAGGAAGATTGGTAATCTTGCTTTGAAACAAGTATATCATAGGTTGCATTACCCAAAACATAGATTAGGTAATTACCAGATGAATTTGTATATGTGTAATACCAGATTGTTGTTCCTGGTATTATTTTAGAAGTACCTATAAACTCAACTAGAGCACCACTAATGTTAAAGCCATCAATATTATCCACTTTTCCATAGAATGTTGCAGCAATCTCTGATGGGGGTGGATCAGGGTATTGGGGTTTATTAGGATCAGGTGGCTCTTGGGGTGCAGGTGGTTCAGGAGGGCTAGGAGGTCCAGGTGGGATATAAATATAGCAAACATCTTCTCCATTAATTTTTATCCATACACCACCCATATCTTCACATCCTTCCTCAGATTCATAAGGATCTGTCCAATTGCCAGGGTCACACATTTCTAGCGCACTATCATTATTTAAATCAAAGTAAGATAAGTTTCTATAAGGAGAGTCGTATACATCTGTTACTCCATAAAGGGTTTTGACATCATCTACATCCATATAGCATTTTCCATTAAAAACACAGCTATTTGGGCTTTGGCAGCATGCTCTATCGCTTGGGTTAGAGTAGATCTCCTCATAACCAGAGAATTTTGTTTGGCTACTTACTTGTCTCCAATTAACACTTTCATCAGCATCATCACCACAGCACTCTGTTGAACTTCCTTCATCATATTCACCAAAAGTGTTATTTTCTCCTCCCATTACATAAGTATAACCACAAGTGTTTTCACATGCGTTTTGGCTTATATCACAATCTTTCCATTCTGTATCATCAACTTGACTACAAAACTCTCCATTTATAAGATCACCATCAATATCAAGCAGACTACTAATTGGGTAACAAGTTTTTTGGAAAACACAGTCTGTTTGATTATTACAGCAAGCAATATCACTTGTGTTATCTGGCAGTCCTATGCATTCTTCAATTGTGATGTCATTACAACCACCAGTTGCTCCCATATTGTAATATGTGGAAAATTCATCAAAGTCATCTCCACAGCATTCAACATCTCCAACAAAGTCATATTCACCAACACCATCTTCACCAGATGGGATCCAACTGAAAGGAACACATCCAGTGGAGTCAGTACAATAGTTTTGGTTGTTATCCCTTTCTTCATATTGGCAGTCGCTTGTGCAAATGGTTTTAGTGTCTATACAAGTCTCAGGAGCTATTCCATCACATCCAGAATATGATGTGCAGCCAGCATAACCAGATTCACAAGTGCTGCCATCCTGTAATTCACATTTATAGTCACAAGAATCTTGTAAGTATGTTGCTCCATATTGGTCACATGATGATAAATATGTGCTTGGAGGTTCACACTCCTCACCTGGGTCTGTATCATCTCCGTTTCCACAGCATTCTACTTCGTCTGTGGAGTTGTCACAATCATCATCAATTCCATTAACACAAAGCTCATTAATAGGGTAGACTCCTCCTATGCAATCACCCCATGTCTCATCTGGCTGGCAGGTTTGTGTGCCATACTCGCATGGACCATCTTCTGTGTTTGGGCCGCATTGTCTTGTATCACTTGGGTTGCATTCGCAGATCTCATCTGTTTGTCCATTGCAATCATTGTCAATACCATCTCCCTTGCCATCAGCTCCACACAGCTCTGTGCCATCCCTGCAAGTCCCAGTAGAATCAACACAATCAATGGAAGCATTACAACATCTTATGTAGCCACTTCCACTTATACGAAACTCATTAGTATCATCTCCACAACAGTTGCTAGCAGCAACCTCTCCTCCTAAAGCCCAATATCCAGAACCTTTGATAGCTGTGCACCGAGTAGAGCCAGCATCACCTCCTTGCCATATTCCATTGTTACAGTAGTGTCTGTTAGGAATACTTCCAGCAATTAAACCATTATCCCAACACTTGCTTGCGTATAAGCAATCATTTGCATCATTACAGCAAGAGGGTACTGTCTGATTACCCCAAGTGCCATCAGTACCTACTCTTCTGGCTACACCCCATAGTGTGCCAAGTCTTTGATATGTGTCAGGAGTAGTACCTGTGTCCCTTATCCTTGTGTCATATTTATCCCCCTCGGCACAGTATAATTCATAAATACATTCAGTATTACTACTATGCCCTGTAACCCATTCTCCATCATTTACTCTATATTGACACCAGAATGCTGCATAAGAAGCAGTTGAAATTATTGCAAGGAAAATAACCATTAATATAAAAAAATTTTTCATCAAATCCCTCTTTTTTATATTTAAATAAGTTTCATATGCTTTTGATTTATATAGTTTTTGTTTTCAAAAATAAAAAGTTTTAAATAGTTTAAATATTGGGTAGATTTAGTATGGCAAAAAAGAGGTACAAAGCTAGAAGTAAAAGGCCTATTAAAAAAACCATTAGGAAAAAAATAGTAAAGAAAAGCAAGAGTTCTAATAAAAAATTTGTTCCAATTGTTTTTGTTGTCGGATTTATAATAATTATTCTTCTGCTGTGCAAAAACAGACCCTTAGGTAAGATAATTGTTACCAACTTAGAGTTGGAGGAGGGAGAAAAGACTCTCATTAATTTTGATATTAAACATACATTTTCCACTGAAAAAGAGTGTTATGCAGAGGTATTACTATTTAAAGGCAATGATGGTATAAGTTATGATGTTGTAAGCCTTGGTTACATCCAACCAAACCAAGTGGTGTCAAAAAGCTTAGAACTGTATTTCCCCGAACGAAACATAGACTTCAGGATTGATATTGATTGTAAGTGATGTTTTATAATTCTACTTTATTAATATTTTCAATAACAATCTTCTTTTTAATTTTAAAATAATTCACGAGTGATATATCTCTTGCTTATGTCAAAAACAACAAAGATTGTTTTTGATCATGCTCAGAATACCTCTGGTATTCTGACATATCAAGCGTGTACTTATCTGAGGTTCCTTGCTTCCTGAAGAGGATAGGAACCCTATCACCACGGGGTTGCGTATAATGAGGTTATAACAAGCAACCCCGCGAAGGTTATTTTTAGTAATAAAATTTTAATAATTTGTAGCAACCTCGCGAGTGTTTAATCTAATAATAAAATAGTTAAATACTCCAAAAGCAAAGATTTAAAAAATCTATAACTTTCTTTTTTTGCTTATGCTATGGGTGGTAGATGCTTTGTCAATAATTTTTGTTGTATTGCTTGGTGCAATAACAACTTATGAAGATATAAAGTTTAGCAAGATAAGAAACAAGTGGGTTTTTTCAGCAATAGTTGTTTCTTTGATAATAATCTTGATAAGGTTTTTATTGGGTAATTATCTTGGGCTTTTGCCAAACCCTATTTATTATACAACTCTTTTTACAAATATTCTGTTTGCCATATTGCTTGGATATTTATTTTTTGAGTTGAATCTTTGGAGCCCTGCAGATGCAAAGCTGTTTATTGCATTCTCAGCTCTTGTTCCATTGTCAATTTATCAATTTGGGAATATTGATTATTTTCCTTCTTTTGTTATTCTTATAAATACATTTACACCTGTTTTTGTTTATTATGCTTTTTATGTTTTGTTAAAATCAAATACAAAGCAGAAGAAAGATTGTTTTAGGAAGGCTTTTGAAACAAAGGCATTAATTGGTCTAGTTCTCCTGGTTTTTGGGTTTTCTTGGTTGGTTAGAAACTTGCTTGCATTGATTAAAATTCCAAACTATTTTTTTATAAGTATAATTGCAATTTTTCTGCTTTTTTATGTGATCGAAAGGTTTGGTTGGGACAAGTTGAAAATCGGTTTACTCTTTTCATTGTTTAGGCTGATTTTTGATTACAGTAATGTTTTTACAATAGGCTTTTGGAAGGATTTTGTCGCTATATTTGTGATATTGCTTGGCATAATTGTTTTAAAAGAGTTTGGAGACATGGTTCTTACAAGAAGAGTGAATGCGAAAGACCTTGAGCCTGGAATGGCTATGCAGACAAAGGAAGGTCTAGTTACACTTACACCTAATAAAATAAAAAAGATTATAAAAGAGGATAAAAGGGTAATTATCCATGAAACATTGCCTTTTGCTGTGATTATATTTATGGGCGTTTTGATAACCATTGTGTGCCAAGGTAACCTCTTTGTTTTTCTAAGAACACTCATAGAAAGATTTATATAAAACAAAACTTTCTTTTACGACTGGGGAGTGGATTTATATGACCTTTAAGGTTACAATAGTTAATAATTTAGAGATTCAGCAAGAGAGTATTCTCGTTTCTCTTAATCCAAGGGTTTATCCTCTTGATGTTGTTTATAAGGCTTGTGAGCCTTTTATGAAGCAGTCATTTATCATGATAAGAGGTGACCCTGAAGAAGAGATAATTGTCGAGTTCAGGCCAAAAATGCAATTAGATCTTGAGCTGCTGGGGAGGAGCTTTGACAATTTGTTGATAGTTTTATTGACACACAAGGTGGAATCAGAAGGGGGTTTAGAACTCAAAAAGCAGATTGTTTCAAGAGCCTTAAAAAAGCAGGAGCCTGAGTTAGAAGAGGGCTATTTAGATGATCCTTATGGTATAAACAAGCCATGGGAGGAGACAGATGAGCCTTGAGATAAAAGATGGTGAAGTGAGGATTATTATAGATACGCACTTTTATGGTTACTTGGCAATACTTCAAACAGTCAGGGTTTTTACAAAAAAGAACTGGGTTTTTTTGGATGGAGACCCTTTTGACAAGGTAATTGTGAGTTTAAAGCCAAAGAAAGGGATTGTGAATAAAGAGTTGGGATATGCTTTCCATAATTATATGCTTGGAGTCATTAATAGTGCTATTAAGGAGTTTAAACATTGAGTTAAAAATCGAAACTTTTATTAATAAAAGGTTTTTTAGTGTATAAAAAGAGGTTACCAAATGGGTATAAAGGAAAAACTAGGTTTGTTCTTGAAAAGAGAGAATGGTAGGATCTCTAAAAAATCAGTTCTAACAGTTGGAGCAATTGTTGGTACAGCTGCTGTTGCAAGCATTGTTGCATCAAAGAGTGCAAAGGGTTTAACAGCTTGGCTAGATCCAGAAGAAGGTAGACCTGTTACAATTCATGGTACCTATTAATAGAGATAAGGCTTGAAATTTATCTTTTTGCACACAACTCTGGCATAGCTTAATCTTCTGTAATCAAAGTTTTTTATGATGGGAATGGTTTTTTCAATAAGGTTTTCACTTGCATCTAGTCCAACAACATTGAGTTTTGTGATGAAGTTAGCTATGTTTGGATCTAATTTTTTAAAAGCCTCTGTTTTTTGTTTTCCATCAATTATCTTTAATAGTTTTTTATCATGATCCTTGTATTGGTTAATATTGGTGTTTTTTGATAGTTTTTTGTGATTTGTTATTTTATTGCATAGCTCATCAACATCAATACTTCCAAGAGCACAGGTTCCCACCAAACTGTTGGCTTTTTTAAAGTAATTGACTTTAAGAAGATTTTTTTTATCTGAAAGTTCGGGAGAAGCAGCATGCTCAGCAGCTATAATTGGGATATTAAGATGAGCAGCTTCTAATATAACCCGTCCGAGTGTTTCTACGTTTGCTGTTGATGGAAAGATTAGTAAATCAATCTTTTGTAGCAATTCCCAGACCTTGTTGTATGAGAGATATCCCCCATTGTTGATATGGGTGTAGTTGTTGGGTTTGATACCTTTGTCATTTAGCATTTTTTTGATATTGTTTGGCATAAATCTTGTGTCTTCCACTCTTCCTGCGACTAAGAGTTTTGTGTTTATTTTTTTAGAAACATTAACAAATGCCTCTAACAATTGTTTGAAGTTTTTTTCATAACTTACTCTTCCAAGATAACCAATAGTCAAGCCATCAGAAGGTTTTTTAACCCTTTTAATTTTAGGAAAAAATTTCATGCAGGGGTAGCAGACAAAGGAGTTGTTTTTGTTTATGTGTGGGAATAGCTTGATATAGAGCTGTCTTGCGTATTCTGAAGGGAATAAGATAATATCATTATCTTGCTGCATCTTTGAGCATAAAGTTTCTTGGAGCAAATAACCGGACCACAGTGCTGCCTGAACATCTCTGACAATTCTAAAGTTTAGATTGTGTTTTTTTCTTAAGTAATGGTAGATGTAAGCATAAGGACCGCAGTTTGTGATGACTGTGTCTTTGTTTTTTATCTTTTTAATAATGTCAGGATTGTTTAGAACATCATGAAAATTAAGGTGATTAAAACCTTGTTTATTCAAAATTTGAGAGACTTCGTTGTAGTAGAGGTTTGCACCACCAATAAAGTGTTCATTGTGAATTATGTAGTTGTTGAAGTAGATGGTGGGTTTTATAACACTGTTATAAACATTTAAAACTTTTTTAGTCACATTGTTCCAATTGAGTTCTTTGATAACCCTTGCTCTTCCTGCTTTTCCTAGTTTTTCTCTTAGCTCTTTATTTTTTAATAATCTAATAATTACTTTTTCTATTTCTTTTTCATTATTAATATTAACTAAAAAACCTGTTTTTCCGTTGATGATTGCATCTTCAGCACCTGAATTTTTTGAGCCAATTACAGGCTTTGCACAAGAGTTTGCCTCTAAAAAAACAATCCCGAAGCCTTCTATGTCTCCCTCAGAAGGTTCTGTGGTTGGCATTAAAAATATATCACATAGGTTATAATACTTGGGAAGCTCCTTATTTTTTACATAACCAGTAAATATAACATTCCTCTCTAACCCTAATTTTTTAACAAGTAATTTTACTGTGTTGTAATAATCAGTTTCTCTTGTTGGACCAATAACAAGGTATGTTAGGTTTGGTGTCTCTTTGATTAGGTTTGGCAAGAGTTTTATTACTTGTATTATCCCCTTTCTTTTTGTAATCCTAGAAACTGTTAAAAGAACAAAGTCTTGTTCTGATATTCCAAGCTTTTTTAGCAATTTGGTGTCTTTTTTCTCGGGTTTAAATAAGGTAATATCTGTGCCATGTAAGATAATAGCAACCTTGTCTGGCTCAAAATCTTGTCTAATGATCCTGCTTTTTACATAGTTACTAACTGCTATTATTTTGTCAGCATTCAGTATATCTTTACTTATGTTCTTATTTTGTTTAGTGTAGATAAAAGAGTTTAGGAAGTCCTTTCCATGCACTGTAACAACAACTGGGATATCAAGTCTTGATTTTATCTTGGGTATGGCAGGAGAAAATCCTGCATTGTTGATATGTAAAATGTCTGCTTTGTTGTTTTTTAAATAATCTAGAACAAGCTCTAAATCTTGGTCAAAATCTAAAGTTAGTAAACATTTAACATTAACACTTGCTAAACCAAGCTTTTTGTAATCAATATTTTTATGATCTTCTCTTGTTATAACACCAACCTTGTTGTTTTTAGAGAGACTTTTTGCTAGCTCAAATGCATATCTCTCCATGCCTCCAATCTTAGGAGGGAATTCTGGGGCAAATAGTGCCACTCTCATATTTTTTTAATATTGGAGTTACATATTTAAATATTGCTTGAAAATTCAAAAGATTTATATATAAAAGCTTTTAAAGAGGCATTAAGATGAAAAGAGGTGCTTTGGTTTTAATAATTCTTGTAACTGTTTTATTGTTAAGTGCGTCAAATGTTTTTGGTGCGTGCGTTAATGACGGATATGGAGGCTGTAACGGTGGATGCGTTCCTCCCACTCAGACGTGTGATGGTCCTCCTTGTGGGTGTGTTCCTGAATTCTCAAGCGTGACTGCTATCCTAGCCATGCTGTGTGTTTTTGTCTTGGCTGTGATAATAAAGAAAAGATTAAGGTAAGGCTTATTTTAAGCTGACAATTACTTGGTCTATGTAGACCGGCTTTGGGTTTTCTTCATCAGTTGACAATTCTATACCCAGGTAGGAATAATCTGATTTCGGGTCAGCCAAATCAAACTGTACAGTGTAGGTTTCCCATTCCTGTGAAGATATTTCCACCGCAGCAGGCTTTTTGCAGGAGAAGCATTCTGTGGACCAGGTTGATACATAAACAACAGGCCAGATACTCCTCTCATATCGTATAACCATTTTGTTCCCTTCAACAGTTATGTCCTTGAACTTGGCGTGTGAAACAAAGATTTCACCCTGGTCAAATGTGTCTTCTTCCTGGTTAAGTCTCTCATTCATGACTCTGTTCAGCCATTGTCCGCTCAGGCTTTTCTCAAGAGTCTTGTCACAAGTTATATCACAGAGCAAAGTTATCCTGGTTGAGTAATTCATTGAATCCTCCAAATTGTCAAATGTCTCACCATCAAGAAGCTCGTATGTGTAGACTATGTTTTCTGCCTTGCCTGTTTCTCCTCTGGCAATAAATTCAACATTGATCTTGTCTGCTTTTTCAAAGTTTTTAAGTTCCTTAAGATTCAGAGATTCGGTTGTGATATAGCCATTACTGCTGAGTCTGATGTAATCAGTAAAGGGCTCGAACTCCACACCAAAGTCACCAGACTTAAAATCTTTCTCTGCCTCTAGCACAATTCCCTTTGTCTGCAATGCATTAAACAAGTAAATAGATCCAATAATAACTGCAATCAAAACAATACCAATAACTAGAGGATTACGCTTTGGGCTAGATCCTGTTTCCTTTAAAGCAGAAGTTATGTCCTTATCAGAATAACCTACCTTTGTAAGCTCCTGCCTAAGCTTGTCCTTTGAGTAACCTTTTTTTAATCCCTTGTTAACCCACTCTTTTAGCTCTTTGCTAACCCCCATATTACTGCTTAAATATAAGTAGTTTAAATTAGTTTTTGACTATTTGTGAATAATAAAACAGAAAAACAAAAACTTTATATATTAGAAATCTATAAAGAATTGTTAAGATGAAAAGAGGTGCCTTGGTTTTAACCATGTTTGTTCTCATCCTACTTAGTTCTTCGGTTGCTTTCGGGGCGTGTTTTGCAGGCAATGGGTGTGACGGCGGTTGCCCAGGTACAAAAGTTTGCGACGCGAGTTGTAACTGCGTACCAGAATTTTCTGGTGCCACGTCTGTCTTAGCACTTTTAGCCGTCATCTGTTTGTCTATAATAATAAAGAAAAAATTGAGATAGTATTTACTTGAAATTTATTCTAAAGTGACATAAACTTTATCAATGTATGTAGGTATAGGGTTTAAAGTGTCTGTGCTTAACTCGAATATTAATTCCGCATTTTCAAAGTCTGAAAACCTATTCATGTCAAACTGAATCAGAAAACTTTGCCACTCTGTTGAGGATATCTCCAGCAACTTCCAGTTGTTGAGGTCCTCTCCAAAGACAACAGAAAGCACAGGCCATTTATCCTTTCTGTAATAAAAGATTGTTTTGTTGCCCTCGATAACCATATCTTGGAATCTGCTATTCATAAAGACTGCGTTGGACGTATCAAAAGTGCCTTTTTTCTGAACCAATTTGTCATTCATCACTCCGTTCAAATATTTGCCAGAGAAGCGGGTCTCTATTGTCTTATTGCCGCTTACGTCTGAAATGACAGTGACTATTGAAGGATAAATTGTTGAGTTCTCAAAATTTCCATAATGGCTCTGATTAACAACCTCTAAAATGAGAATCAGGTTTTCCTCCTCCCCCTCACCGCCTTTGGCAATAACCCTGACATTTATTTTTTGTGCTTCGCGAAAATTGGAAAGTTTTTTTAGGTTGAAAGGTCTACTCCAAATTTCAGTCTCGTTGTTTATAACAACATAGTCGCCTTCCGGCTCTACCCTCACCCACTCTCCCAAATTAAAGTCCTTTTCAGCCTCAAGAACAATGACCTTTGTCTGCAATGCATTAAACAAGTAAATAGATCCAATAATAACTGCAATCAAAACAATACCAATAACTAGAGGATTACGCTTTGGGCTAGATCCTGTTTCCTTTAAAGCAGAAGTTATGTCCTTATCAGAATAACCTGCCTTTGTAAGCTCCTGTCTAAGCTTGTCCTTTGAGTAGCCTTTTTTTAATCCCTTGTTAACCCACTCTTTTAGCTCTGTACTAACCCCCATATTACTGTTTAAATATAAGTAGTTTAAATTAGTTTTTGAGGATTTTAGAGTGATAAATCACCACAAAAACCAAGAGTTTGTGTATATAACATAGACTCCTACCAACAGGTTTGCAAAGCTATGAGCAATAATACAATCTCCCAAATTCTTTGTTTTATATAACAAAAGATTGAGTAATACTCCTACAATTAGTCCTGATAACCACCTGTTGTGAGAAAAGCCAAAGAACAGAACTGTAATAATAAAGGAAAGCCAGGTAAACTTGCCTATTTGAACCTTTTTCCAATCTTTTGTAGCAAAGTATCTTATCAAGAAACCACGAGTAAAGAGCTCTTCTGTCAAGGGAACAACACTTATCATTGCAAGCAATTTGAATAATAAAAAAGAAGTGTTTGTTGGAACAAATTGTGTGCTAATGAAAAAAGGATAAATATTTGGGATAAATATCCAAACAAGGAAAATGATAATTCCAATAACAAAAGGTAAGAGTTTTATTCTTAATTTTATTTTGTAGTGTTTTCTGAAATAAAAAAGCAGAATTCCTGTCAGAATAATACCAACAAAATACGAGATATAAATATTTTTAATAAAGAAATTTAATATTAAGGGGGTTAGGATATATGTTAAAAGTGGTATTAAGTATGCTTTCATTTTTTCTTTTTCTTAATGTAAGGTAATAATAAAAACCAATAAGCAGCAGCGTATATTAAAAACAGTATCCAACCAACATTTGTATGGAATATTCCTTGGGCAAACTCAGGATCTATGTAGATTCCTACCATTATTATTGAGAATATCCTTAAGGTGTTTACAATAACACTACCTACTAGTCCAATGAAGTAAAAGATCAATGTTTTTTTCTTGTCAATTGATTTCCAGTTTGTTATTAATATTAGGAAAAATAACAAGGTAAAATATCCTATTGACTCAACTCCAGAAGATGATTCACAGATTCTTGATGAAAAATCTTTAACAACAAGGAATGGACAGTGTGGATTGGTTATATCAACAATTACATTTTTAAAAAATATAGAGCTAAGTGCATACACTAGGCTTACAACAATGTTTGCTATTGGTCGCCAGTTTTGTTTAATGAAAGCTGTGCCATAGAAAAAACCTATGCTTGCAAAAGCAGAAGCATATATCTCAAGATCTGCTTTTTTGAACAAGTCTTTTGAATAGTTTAAACCAAAAAAGCCTATGAATAACAATATAGAGGATATTAGAACAAACAAAGGTTTGTAGGAGAAGATTATTCTCTTTATTGGATGTATTTTGATATCTTTTTCAAGGAATGCTAGCAACATTCCATCATCTTGCAGCCATGTTTTTCCATTATCATAGGTTATGAAAGAGTTTTCATGATAGTAAATATGTTTTATCAATGTTATGGCTTCAAAGCTTTTGTTGGATTGAATCCAAAAACTCAATGTGTTCTCACCTATTTTTAGGTCTTGTGGATCAATGGTTGTTTCCATCAATCCTGTACTTCCTTGGTCAAGGGAAGAAAATTGTTGAGTTATATCATACCCATGATTGTTAATGTTTAAAAAAATCTTAAAATCCCGTCCAAAAACACCATCATTGTCGCCATCTAACCATGAACCATACCATTTTAGTTTAGGGCTTTCTGGTATTTCGTTTAAGTAAATCCTTTTCATCAAACTTATGTTTTGATTTAGCGTTGTTTCTCCTTTGTAAAAAGTATTACCAAGAAAACCAACCTTGTCATATTTTATCCCGTGATCTGTTACTTGTATTAAACCAGATTGCAAGGCATCAAAAAAAGGTATTTGAAGTGCAGACAATATGAGAAAAAGGATTATTGATGATATCAAAAAGTAATAATTTAGCTTAGGTTTTTTTATGATCTTTTTATCTTTTGTTAGATAAAACAATATCACAAACATAACTCCCAACACTAAAAATGGTTTTTGGATTTGAAAGAGGAAATCAAGTTTTGAAGCAAGGGTTGTGCCCTCTATAAAAAAGAGTGATAATAAAGGTATTAAAAATAAGGTTAGTACTAATAAAGAATACTTTATAATGGTGTTTTTATCCACCCCTTTTATCCTCCGCATATTAATCCTGCAGCTCTGAAATCTCTTTATTTAATCTTTCCCTTTCCTTGTCCAGTCTTTTGAAATCTTTAAATAGTTTGTGCTTTTTTAGGAAGTCTTGTTTTTCGTTGAGTATTTTGTCTAGCTTGTAATCTAGAGGAAGGAGTTGTTTGTTGTATTTTTTGTCAACTAATTTTTGGATTTTATTAGTTTCTTTGTTGAGATTTTCTATGTCGTTGTCTATAAGTTGTAGCTCTTTGTTGTTTTTGTTGATTTCTTGCCATAGAGATTCAATATCTTTGTCAATCTCTTTAATATCTAAGATGCCATGTTCTTTAGTGTATGTTTTAACTTTGGCTTTGGATAGGTTAACTTTGTCTTCTATTGGTTTTAACTCTTTTTGCCAGAATTGGTGTTTTTCTGATTCCAAACTTTGTTTTTGTTTTTCAAGTGCATTCCAAGTCTTTTCAGTGTATTTTCCCTCAAGAACAAGCTCTTGTTTCTGTATTACTTCTCCAATCTGGATGTTGTATGGCTCAAAGAGTTCTTCATATTTTTGATCGAGTTCTTTTTGTAGTTCTAGTAGTGTTTTAAAGGGCTCTTTGTTTTTTAGTGTTTTGTTTTGTTCTTTTAGTTTTTTAGTTTGTTCTTCTAGTTTTTTGTTTTGTTTTAAGAGTTGTTGTTTTTGTTTTTCTAATGGATTGAGTTGTTTAATGTATTCTTGTTGTGGTGTTTGTTTTTTTAACTCTCTTATTTTTTTATATAATGGTTCTAATTTGGAATAGATATCGCCTTGTTTTTGTCTAAGGTTTGTTTCTTTTTTTAGTAGAGTATCCCATTGTTCCTGTATGCCTTTTTCTTCCAACAGATTTGTTTGGTTTTTTTCTATTTGTTGGGTTTGCCTATATTTTGAATCCAGGAGTTTATGTTTTTTTCTTGAAAGCTTCACCTGTTTTTCTATTCTTTTTGGTATCAAATTTATTATCATCTTTGATAATCTTTCATTACCTATATCAAGTTTAATATTAGAAAATGCTCTCTTCATCTTTGTTTGTAGAACTTTATTTTGGTAAAACTTTTCAATAGCTTCTGTTAATGTTTTTTCATTTAAGGTGTTGATTGTTATTGCAACACCTTTTTCTGAAAGCCATTTTGCCCTTTCTCTTTGGTCTTCAAGTGGGTCTTTTCTTGAGATAATTATTGCTGGTGTTTTTGTTAGCATGATTTCATTGCATACATTATACCCTGCTTGAGAAACAACCAAATCACATTTTTGCATTAGATCTATCAGTTTGGGTTCAAAGCTTTTGATTATAATGTTGTTATTTTTGATATGATTAATATTCCATCTGTATAAAGGGCCTGTTATGATGTAGCAATTGATGTTTTTGTTTTTATTAACAATTTTTTTGCAAACTTTTAGACAAATTTCAACAAACTTCTTGGAATCATTCCAACCTCCTCCACCAGCTGTTACAAGGATGTTAAATTTGTTTAAGTTGTAATTTGGTTCTATATTTTCTGGTTTTCTTATGATTGGACCAACAAACACAATGCCTTTATTCTTTATCTTTTGTATTAATTGTTTTGAAACTTTCATATCTAAAAACTCTTGTTCAGAGTGGGCCAAGACTATTAGATCAAAATGCTTAAACTGTTTTATGTAATCATCAAGAACCTTGTTTTTCAGCTTTCTAAGTATTAGTATGTTTTTAACATTGAATTCACTTGCTTTTTTAACAGTTCCAAATGGAAAATGGGTGTCATAAACAACAGCATCTGGCTCATAGTCATACAAGGTTGCTTCTATCAGCTTTTCATTTACTAAATAAGGTATGTATCTTGTCATATCCTTTGTAAGAGGGTCTCCTTCAAAGATTGGCAGCTTTATGTAAGGGAAGTTAGCTTTTTCAATTAAATCAGGAAATTGAGAATTGGTGACAAACATTATATGGGCTTTTGGGCTTAGTTTTCTTATCTCTTTGGCTATTGCTAGGGTTCTGTTCACATGGCCTAAACCCACCCCGTTTATGGCATAGAAGAGTATCTTCATATACTCAAATAATATATATGAGGATATATAATTTTTGCTATTTTGGAGAGGTTATAAAACATAAAAATATATAAGGATTGGTATTATTGTAATATCTGGGGGGATAGATGAGAGTAAGTGTTATTATACATACTTACAATAGAAAAGAGATTTTGGAACTAGTTCTGAAATCTTTGAGTGATCAGAGCTGTTCTTGAGCTTTCTCTTATTTTATTTTTATTCCATCTTTTAGAATGTTTTTTATCAAAGGATCTCTTTTATTTTTGAGTGTATCTTCCTCGAAATAATGCAATTGTAACTTCACTTCAAATCTCTGCTCTATTTTGTCCTGAACCTTTATTAAATTGAGCTCATCTTTAGAAAAGATTGCCAAATCAATATCAGAACTTTTTGAAGCTGTTTTTTTTGCCCAGCTCCCAAAAAGATAAATCGCAAATATTGGTTTATTTTCCACTAACCGCAAAAATTCAGTGATAATTAAATATAGTTCGTATGAGGGATAGTTTAATCTTTTTTTTTCTTGTTCTATTAGATTTACTATAACTTTTGTTTTAATGTCCTCAAAGTTCAATTTTATAATTCTCCCCTCTTTTTGGATTATATTGTAAAACAACAATTTTTTTAGCACCCTGTCAAGTGAAAGATTGTTCCATTTTGTTAACTTTAGTAATTCTCCCCTTGTATAACCAGAGCCAGGTGAGTACGAGATAAGAAACAAAAGTTTCCAGACACTCTTGTTGTTTAATACGTTTGCTATCATCTCAAAAACCACTTTGTTTTTCAGGCTTCATTAGTTTTTCTACTAGTTTGATGTAGGGTTTCACCAGCCTTTCTAGGAAGTAAGAGCCCTTTTGTAGGTTTACCTCTGCTTTGATTGTTTCTGATGTGTAATATTGGGTTTTCTCTCGCTCTTCTTTGCCTTGTTTCAAACTTAAATGCAAGGAGATTATATTTTCATACTCTTCATTAGCCTCTTCTATTAACTCTAAGATATCTTTTCTTTTTACCAGTTCTCTCAAGGCTTGAATCACAGCTCCATGTACCTCTGGCTGAGAAAACTTTAGGTTAAACTGTTTTGCAAGATAAAGCTTGGAAATATCGTGCATTGTATAGTAACCAGAAATGATACTCCATCTAGGAAACTTCACAAGGAGAAAATCTGAAGCTTTTAGATTATCCTTATAAGTTGTTTCAAGAAAGGTTTGGTAATAACCCTTTTCTTGTGGGGTTAGATCTCTTACTGTGCCTTGTTCCCTATAGCCTTGGAGTGATTTTACCATTTTTGTAGTGTAAAATACTAATTTATTTATAAATTTTACTATTTTTGTAGTGTTTTTTGTACTACTTTTGTAGTAATATAATATCATTCATTAATTGAAGTGCTGGCTTATTGCATGCCCATTAGTACTGATTTTATTACAAAAATCTTTTTATATATTTTATGTGCATATGTCCAATGTCCTGTGGAAACTTTCATAAAAGCTGAAAAACTTGCAGATGGCATTAGTCTAACACAACAACCAAACACAAATCTTAAATATATTTGAAGCCATTCTAATACTTGAGGGGATAGATGAGGGTAAGCGTTATTATACCAACCTATAACAGAAAGGAGGTCTTAGAGTTAGTTCTCAAATCCTTGGCATATCAGAGCTATGATCCCAAGAAGTATGAGGTTATTGTGGTGGATGATGGTGGAGATGATGGCACTGATAAGATGGTTAAGAAGATGACTAAGGAAGTGCCTTATGAGTTGAGGTATTATTGGCAGGAGAGGAAAGGGTTTAGGGCAGGACAGGCAAGGAATTTGGGGGTAAAACATGCTAAAGGAGAATTAATAATATTCCTAGATAGTGATGTTATTGTTGTTCCTGATTTCATAAATGAGCATGTAGAAGTCCATAAAAGGAGTAAGAAAGCTGTTTGTATTGGTTATGTGAGTGGGCATATTACTGGAACTTTGCAGAATAAGAACTATGATTATGAAGAAGTTAAAAAGATTATTGATAATAACCCAAATCAGATTACACAATTAGAAATAATACCAGAGTACAGAGATAAGATTTATCATAAGTGTAATGATAATTTACATAAGTACAGAAACCCATGGGAAGTTTTCTACACCAATAATGTTTCTATTTTGAAAAAGGATTTAGAGAAGTTTGATGAAAACTTTATTGGGTGGGGGTATGAGGATATTGATTTAGGTTATAGATTATTTAAAAAGAAGTTAGGTTTCAAGTTGAATAGGAATGCTTTGGGTTATTCCCTAGATAGAAAGGAATCTCATCCTTGTCCTATGTTTGATCCTCAG
This sequence comes from uncultured Methanosarcinales archaeon, assembly GCA_964354685.1. Taxonomy (GTDB): domain Archaea; phylum Nanobdellota; class Nanobdellia; order Woesearchaeales; family JAGVZT01; genus CAYHAM01. The sequence goes on along the minus strand of CAYHAM010000002.1, from coordinate 72,118 downwards.
AAAGATAAGTTTGAAAAAACCTTAGAGAATATAAAAAGATTAGCTAAAAAGCACTCTTCTGAAAATATCAAAGAATATTGTTGGAGAGAGTACTGGGGGATGCCGAACATATTTAAACCATGTAAACAGATACTTTTAGGAACTCTTTCAAACGACAATCCTTTTTATGAAGTTTATGAAGATATTTTAAAAGAAAAGACTACAGAAGAAATCAAGAAAGAACTAGAAGATTGCAAACAAAAATTTATTGACAAAGTAATTTTTGCAGGAGGAGAGCCAGCAATAAGAGAAGACTTCTTTGAATTATTAGATTATGCCAATATATTAGGAATAAATGTTACTTTAGAAACAAATGCTAAAATATTTTGTTACAAAGATTTTACAAAAAAAGTAATTAAGGCAGGGGTTAAATCTTTTATTGTTAAGATATGGTCACATAATCAATTATTGCATGATTTCTTGACAAGGAGAGAAGGAAGTTTTAAGCAGACAGTTAAGGGAATAAAAAATTTATTTAAATATAATGTTAATATAAAAGCAAATGTCTTGATTGTTAAGCAAAACGTGGTTTTTCTTAATAAAATAACTAAATTCTTGCTTTATCCTGGGATAAGGAATATACAGTACACTTTTTTGGATAATAAGTATTCACCAAGTTTAAGGGAAGTTGGTAAATGTTTAAACGAAACCATATCCAAAAATAAAAAGTTTAATTTTGAGATAAAAGGACTGCCAGAAGAACTAATCAAGGACATAAAAAACAGAACCTTTGATCCTAACAAGTACTCTGATGAAGAATTCAAAGAATGGACCCCTTACAGAGAATTAAAAGTAGCTTTGCTGAATTATCCATTAAGCGTTTTGAGGAGTGACTATGTAGGAGGAGCTGAAAGGGCGACTTTGCTGACATTAGATTATTTAACTGAGATTGGGGTTGATGCAAAGCTTTTTGGGAGAAGTGTTATTAAGGATGATTCAAGAATTGTTAATATAAATGTTAAAATCCCAGAAAAAGTTAAGGAAACATTTGAAGATTTCAGTAACTTTACTCAGAAAAACAGTTCATATTTCATTAAATTTGTAAGTAAAACAGAAGAATATAATATTTACCATGGAAACAACACACCTGTTTTAAATGTTTTGTCTCCAAAAAAATCTGTGGTTTACATTCATAATTATTGTGCAGTTCCAGATTATAATGAATTAAAAGAAGGTTACGTTAAAGGCAACTATATTTTCAATTCTAAATTTATGAAGAATTGGTTCTTAAAAAACTATCCCCAGATTCCTGAAAAAAATTGTTTTGTAGTTTATTATGGTATAAACACAAAAAAGTTTTACCCTAATAAAAAAACACCCAATCAAAGATTTAGAGTATATTATGGATCAAGCTGGAACAGACACAAAGGAATTTTTGTTTTACTCGATGCAATAAGGATACTAGAAAAAGAAAGGAACGATTTTGAAGTTTATCTTGGAGGATCACCATATCTATATGATTTTGGAAGTCAAAACACACACCAAAAACAAATGGAAAAAGAAGTTCTCGAAAAAGTAAAAAATCTAAAATCTATAAAAATAACAGGGGCAATCCCTTATAATAAAATGCCTGAAGCATATCAATATATGGACACAGTAATTTTTCCATCAACATGGCAGGAACCTTTTGGCTTGATAAGCTTAGAAGCAATGGCGTGTGGAGTACCAGTAATCGCTTCAAACGTAGGTGGTATACCTGAAGCCATTACACCTGGAAGAAATGGTTATTTAATCAATCCTGATGATCCAGTAGAACTATCTAAAGCAATTGAATTTCTAATCGAACGCCCGCAGTTAAGAGCAAATTTGGGTCTAAACGGAAGAGAAAGAGTTGAAAAAGATTTTAACATAATAAATCACTCAGTAAGATTATTAGATGCATATAGTAAAATATTTGGCTTTCACGAAATCAAACATGTTCTAATAAAAGAGAATAATTTTAAGGAGATATCTGTAATAACACAAAATTTAATTAATCAAGGTACTAAGGAGATAATATTTTGGTTCCCAAAAAAAGAGAATAGTCCACATTTAGAGGCAATCATTCCTTACATTTTTGAGATTTTAAAATTAAGAGACAAAAAGGACATTAAAATATATTTTAATAAATATCAAAGAGAACTTGGAATCTTAACAAGTAATATATTTTCAGGTCCCAAACTTGTGCAAATAGACATAATTAATAAATGTAATTATAATTGTTTATTCTGTGTTTACCATTCAACTTATGCAAAAAGAGATGAAACATATAAGGATTGGATTAAACTTTATATGCCTTTTTCTAAATTTAAAAGTTTAATTGATGAACTTAAAAAATTAAATACAGAAAGGATCAGTATAGCTGGTTGTGGTGAACCATTTATGCATCCAGACATCGAAAAGATAATTAAATATGTAAAAAAAAATAAGATGACATTAACAGTGTTCACAAATGGAAGCCTTTTTAATAAAAATTTAATACTAAAATTAGTTAAGTCTGGTGTTGATGAGCTTATTGTTAATATATCTGCAGGTAATGAAAATGATTTTAAAACAATCCGTCCAGATCAAAAATCAAATATTTTAAATTTAATTGAAAAAAATTTAAAGTGTATTAGTGTTTTAAAGAGAAAAAATAATAGTAATAAACCTTACATTAATCTAATGAATGTTTTAACTAATAAAAACAAAAATTATGAGGATATGATAAAGTTTGCAGTTAAAGTGAATGCGGATATGGTGACTTTTTGCCCAATGTATTATTCATTCAAAGGAGCTGAAGCATTTCTCATTAAAAAAAAGAACATATTAAAATTGGATCAAACTATATACAAATTAAAAAGTTGTCAAGTTGAAATTAATAATTTAGTACAACTATATAAAAAAGCAATTAAAAATAACCCCACTCAATTTGGAGAATACACAAAACAACTTAGCAAATTTCCTTCTTGCTATTTTGGATGGTATTTTTGTAGAGTAGCACCAAATGGGGATATCAATTACTGTTGTAGTTGTCCTATAATCTTAGGGAATATATATAGTCAATCTTTTGAAGAAATCTGGGAATCAGAAGCGTATGAAAGTCTAAGAAAAAAAATAATAAATCAAAACAAAAAAAAAGACTTAATTATTGATTGGTGTGCAAGGTGCTGTCATGTTCAAACAAATGAACAAATAGAAAAAGATATTGTACCTTTTTTTAATTTAAATTCTTATAGATAAGTCAAATGTAATTATTATCAATTTTGTATGGTACTCTGAAGAGCATATTTAACAAAGGGGACGTGTTTTTCATTCCATAAATTTAGTGCTAACAAACTTAGATTAGTATCTGAATTTAGTATTCTGTACAAAGTTGCATACCATTCTTTTCCTCTACTTTCGTCTATAATACCTTGATCTAAAAACCAAGTTAAATCCGTACCTGCTTCTGTTATAAGATTAATGTGTTTACCACATTGACCACTTAAATTCTCAAAGTAGGAAATTGTATTAAGAACGTCCTGTAATTTTTCTGGTTCGGTATAATAATGAAGTGTAGTAGCATTTGATAAATTACAACCACCTGCTTGGATCACTTGAGATAACCAATTTTCATAAATGTTTCTGGGTGCAGTTATAGCAACAATGTTCTCAGGGTCATCATAATAAGTGCCATAAGCTATTGAATTCAGAAAAAAGACATACTCTTCTGCAGTCATATTGTAAAATTGAGGATCATCAACTTCATTACCAACTTCAATTATTTTAATATGAGGGTAGTGTTTTAAAAATTCATACGCAAATCTAGACATATCAGCAAAATGATCTGGGTCTAAAGGGTCAACGGGCAATTCTGTACCCCCCATCCATTTTGGAGGTTCTAATATAATTGGTAAAGGGTGATTAATTTGTTTTATTATTCTATCATATTCTGCAAAATTGTTAACGCCCCTTCCTTTGCTTATAACACTAGGATGGATTCCTAATCTTATAATCACGTTAGGATCTGCATTTTGTAATTCATTTATATAACTAACCGATTGAATTATGCCAATAACAAGAGGGTCTCCAATATTTACACCATGTTTACCATAATCCTGAGGATAATTAGGTTCCCCGACCTTCACAATCCTCGGCAGCTCTACTGTTAAAACCTGACCAGCTCCATCAGTAAAAGTGACCCTTGGAGTGTATTCTCCTGGTTGCAAGCTCATTGGTGCTGGGTCTACCTGGTTTGATTCAGGAGTCCCATCCTTGTTTATGTCCCATGAAGCACTTATTTGTCCAACACCTCCAGAAACCTGGCACGAAGGATCAAACAAATGATCTGTTCCTCTTAAAATAACCAAATCTTCAAGTGGTGCTGAAGCATTAGGATAACAAGAAGCAATTATTTTTGGTAATGTTGTTGGCGTAGGCTCAGGGACGATTATTCTAAAACCATCACCCCCACCACCCACTCCTTCAAGTGAATACATTGAGTAAGTTCCAGGTTTTACAAGGTTATGATTAGTCAAATTTCCTTGCTCGTCTGTGATCCCTCCACCTTGATGAATTATGTGACTCCACAAACCATGTATCTTAGCATTATAATCTTGACCATAACAATCAGAGGCAAAACCACCTTCTACTATTGATGCAACGTTTCCTCCTTCAAGTAATTCTACATCAACTGATATGGTGTTTTCATAACCTTCACAACTATCAATTATTGCGTCTAGTGCTATTGGTTCTGGAGCCACTGCAGTTGGCTCAGCAGTAGCACTTGCTTCTGGAGTTGGAGAATACACAGCAGATGGTGTTGGAGATTCACCTGCTTGTGTTGGAGTAGCTATTGGTGTTGCAGTTCCATTACAAGCAGCCAATGTTAATGTTAATAAACAAGTTGCAAAAACATATTTCAATTTTTTTGAATCATAGCTCCATCCTTTGCCAAGAGCTTGTTTTATTGGGTTTAATGTTGCATGCCCAAAGTAACTGGCATTTTCTTTAACTCTTTGCCACAAACCTCTTGATTCTTCAGAAACATCTTGAGAATTATCTACATGATCATCAATTGTTTGAGAAGATGCTCTTCTGGTCCAAGAATAAGGAATCCCTTCTTTTCTGCTCCACCCACTACCTGTATCTTCCCATTTTTCAGGGTTCTCTGCTCTTTTCTCGTTCCTATTTATCCTGCGGCTTCTTCTGCTCATATTTGTTTATTATATAATCACCCATATATAAATCTTTCTATTGTTACTACGTGTAGATAACAAATAACTTTGAAGGATAAATTCAGAATTATTTCACCAATCCCAAAAACTCATCTCTTGTTAAACCTGCCTGTCTTATTATTGCTCTCAATGTTCCTTTTGCAATCTCTTTATGCTTTGGAACAGTAAGCCTTCTGTATGGTGGGTTTTTGTACCTGAGGATTATGTGGCTGCCTGTTTGATGATCAACTTTATATCCCAAACCAATAAGAATCTTAACCAATTTTTGTCCAGAAATAATTGAGAGTTTAGGCATAAACCTCAACAACCTCCTCTTCTATTGATGGAGGTATTGGCTCGTTATGTTTTTTTAGGCTTTCAAGGTAACCTTCTACAGCATCCTTAATATTTTCTATGGCCTCTGACCTGGTTTTACCTTGTGATATACATCCAGGCAAGGAAGGACATTCAGCTACAAAAACCTTATCCTCATCTTGTTCTATGATAACCCTAAATCTCATCCTAATCACCAAAACAAATGCAATATTAATGGGTTTATAAATGTTATTATTATATATATAAAGGACAAATGTCTATTTATTTTGTAAAAATGTTGTTTAAAATAATACAAAACATTATAACAATATACAAAAAACTATATTAAAATACAATTGTCATATAAAAAGTGAATAAAGATATATTGATATACAAAAATGTATATTAAATAGGTATCATTTAATCAATCTTAAAAGCTCTTCCAGAGTTATATTTGCCTGTTTCATAATGCTTTTTAGTGTTCCCTTTGCTAATTCCTTGTGTAGTGGAATTGGAATAGTAATCTTCCCCTTTTCTTCATCATATTTGTTCAGAATTGCATGACTGCCTTTTGTTCTTACAAGCTTAAATCCAATTTTAGAAAGAGCTTTAATGGTGTCTTTACCTGACAACACCGGCAGCTTTGGCATTCTTAGTTACCTCAATCACAGAAAACATTGGAGGTTGTTCTAACCTTAGTTCCTCATATTTTTCAGGTTGCTCTTCTAGATAAAGATTAATAGCCTCTTTTATATTTTTCATAGCCTCCTCTGTGTCTTTGCCTTGAGATGCTATGCCTAAGGTTGTACAATGAGCCACATAAACCGGTTCTCCAGTGCTTAGCTTTTCCTTATTGATCACAATGTCCACAAAATATTTTTTTGCCATGGGAAAAGATAATATTCAGAAGTATATAAGATTTTCGTAATTTCAGCCAGATACCGTTGGGTTAGGCAAATCTTTAACTAAATAGTTTATAAATCATGAACGGTTTGTTTAAGAAATATAAACAAACCTATCAATATTAAATTACAAATTCTCTTTAAAAACAATTATTTGGATTAACCAACAAAAGAGGCAGAGCACTATGAATAATCCTCTTGTCCACTCAATCTTTCTCTTAACTCTGCAAAATAAAAGCGTGGATAAAAAGGCTCAACATACCATTCAGATGTTCTGGGCGAGTCTATTCCATTGATTGCTTCTTTTTCACAAACCACCCTACAACTACCACCAAGGTGTTTGTTTTGCACCCGAATAACACCAGCTTCACAATCCATTTCCTTCCCATATCTGTCAATTTTAGATAAAATTTCATCTACTTTGTTTATCGCCTCTTCTTGTCCAAGATGTATAATTTGTTCTGGATAAGTATCTACAATAATATCAAGCCCCATATCCAAATATGAGTGCTTTATTATATTTATACCTGTCGCTTTTTGTCCACATACCTTGCTATAAATGGTTTGTTCCCAAGACACAATTCTTCACAAAATCCTAAATGCAATAGCTGCTCATAATGGGACAAATCTCTTAATTGTTTCAGATTTTTGTGAATAACAAAACTTATTTCATTAGAGTTTTCTTTTAGAGCTATTTTAGTAGCAAGAGCAAAATGTGGCAACTTGTCAGCATATCTTAAAGCAGTCTCTCCTAAAAGTAAGACAGGAGTTTCATAAGCATCTGTCCAAGGAGACCTTAACTCTCTTTCTTCATCAGTTTCTGGAATTATTCCTCCTTCCTCGTCGTGAATATGCTTTCCAGATTTCTTTAAAAACAAATCTAGTAGGACAATTGATTCTTCTTTGTTGTAGAATGGCATATCTAATTCCCATCCTTGATCTTCACCTAATAAATAACCTTCAGAACTTGAGAATTGTTCATATTTTTCTAAAGGTTTTGTAAAAAGTTCTAAATTGGTATGTTGTTTTGTCCTTACATCTTTTATTTTCAATCCTGGCAAAATAATTCCTTTTTCATCCCTAATTTCAAAATAAAGTTCCCATAAATAGACTCCTGCTTTTTCTCTTATGTAACTCAAAATGACTTTGGGGGCATATCCAAGTTTTACTAAATCTATTAGCATGTCTTGCTTATAAGTTTCTGTTCCATGAATATTAGAAAAAGCGATTACACTATCAAAGTTTGGAAGAATTGTGTACAAATTATAACCAGTGATAATTGGAGACAATATACCTTGGAGGTCTTTGAAGGTTAGCAAGTCATCTAAGCATTCAATTGCCTGTCTTCTTTTGGCTTCAGGAATCCCACTTAAATCAGCTATTTGTATCATTTGACTTGTTATGTGTATGAATCCTTATCTCTTTGATTTGTAGTCTCTCGATAGTGGTTACCCCCGACTTAATGTTATTAATATATGTTTACCAAACATTTCCGGAAGATTTTCGGATCTGGAGAATCTAATGAAAATTTGAATCGAAGTAAAAACCATATTAGTTTACAAAAAACCATATTAAAGTACTATTGTTACATAAAAAGTGAATAAAAATATAATAATATACAAAAATATATAATAAACAACATATCAGATGCTTATAAATCTTTCTAAGATTATCGAAACATTTAAATAGAAGTCGGCATTAAAATCGAAACATGAAGAAAATAGAATATGTTTACAGAGAGATATTGTATAATGCTATTGAGAAGAAAAACAGAAGGCTTACCCAGCTAGAACTAGCTAGAACTCTGAAGATATCTTTAAGCACAGTAAACCACGCCATAAAGCATCTGAAGAAAATGCAAGCAGTAGAAACAAGAACAAAGAGCTTCGTGGTTTTGGATCCGAAGAAGGTATTGTATTACTGGGCAAGCATAAGAGAATTGGAGAAAGATATAATCTTTCAAACAAGAGTTGAAAAACCAATTTTGCAGATAGAAAAAGAGATGCCTGACAGTATTGTTTATGGGGCTTACACAGCATACAAATTCATTTTCAATGATGTGCCAGCAGATTATTTAGAGGTATATGTTTATGGACAAGATGACATCAAAGACAGGTTCCCAAAATCTGACAATAACCCAAATCTGTTTGTTCTAAAAAAAGACAGCTCAGTACAAAAATATGGGAAGGCAACAACAATTGCACAAACTTTTGTTGATCTGTGGAACATAAAAACTTGGTATGCAAATGAATTTTTAAAGATAATGGAGGAGAAGATAGATGCAATATTGGAATAGTTTGTTGACAGATAAGAGCTGGAACACATTGTTAAAGCTAAAAAAAGAGCCAATCAAATTTATCCTTATAGGCGGTTGGGCTGTGTTTTTATGGACAGGACAGATAAAATCAAAGGACATTGATATAATAATCGCAAATTTTGATGATTTGAGTTACATAAAACAAAGATACACCCTAAACAAGAACAATAAGCTCAGGAAATATGAGATGATGATAGAAAACATTGACGTAGATGTTTATTTAATCCACTATTCACAATTGGGCATACCCATAAAAGAGATATGCGACAAAACTTCTAGCATCAATGGGATCGAATTACCAAATCCTGATGTGCTTTTAATACTGAAGCAGACAGCAGAATTAAGCAGAAGTGATACCATCAAAGGGAAGAAAGACCAGATTGATATATTAACCCTTTTGTTCTATTCTGAGATCGATTTCGCGGCTTATAAAAAATTGTTAGAGAAATATGGACTAGAGGGATATCTAAAGAGGCTTAAAACAATCATAAAAACATTCAAAGATATAAAATACCTAAACCTAAATCCAAGAGAGTTTAAGCTAAAGAAGCAGGCATTACTTAAAAAGATGGATGTAGCACATTTGTAAATATTTTTTTGAAACAAGGGATATAACTATAGAAAAACACTCACCACGAGTTGCCTCTCATGTGGTTAGGCACTGGCAACTCGCTAAGTTTATTGATTGTAAATTTAAATGTCAAGGATTTCTGCTTTATCCAAAAAATCTCTGGAAAATCAGGAGCAAGACATATTAATCTCTATTTCATATATTTTATTATAACAAAAAGGTTTAAATAGTTGAACTGTTTAACTGTTGAACTAGTGATGTAAAATGAATGACATTGAGTTGATTAAAATGTCTGCAAAGGGGCAATTGGTTGTGCCTCAAGATATCAGGGAAATAGAAAAGTTTATACCTGGAGAAAGGTTTGTAGCTATGAGAATAAAGGGTGGTGTGGTTTTCAAAAGAATAGATCTGCCCAACATGAGAGCAGAGTTCGAGAAGATTTCAAAAGAGGTCGTTAAACAGTTCAGAAAGCAGAAAATTAGGCGTAGAGATGTGGTAGAGGCAGTTAGATGGGCAAAACAAAAGTCGTCTTAGATACAAATATTATTATCTCAGTTTTTGGTTGGAGTGGTAAGTCAAGGAAGATTTTTGAATTAGTCCTCGATAACCAAATAGAGTTGATAACATCTCCACAACTAATATTAGAATTGAAAAGAGTTTCAGAATATCCAAAATTTAGCTTTTCTAATCAATTGAAAAAGAGGATTACAAATTTAATCTTGGAAATATCAACTATTGTAACAACTGAAACCCAGAGTGATATCATAAAAGATGATTCCTCTGACAATCGTTTTCTTGAAGCAGCTTTATATGGAGATACAGATTTTATCATAACAGGAGACAAACATTTGTTAAATCTTAAAGAGTACAAGGGGATAAGGATATTAACTGCTGCTGAATTCCTTGAGTCGCTTAAATTATAATACGACAAGCCAAAAATATTTAAACCCTTTATATTTCACCTTTAACAATGATCTCCTTAATGGAAATAATAGACATGGCAATTATGACCTTGTTTGTTGGTTATATTTTCTCAGATGTTTTTTCAAGGTTTAGGGAACCTCAACTAGATGTTTTTACATTTAAACCAAAGGGTATTGACTGGGATGCTTTCAAGTTTGCTGCTTTGGTAACAGCTCCTGGTTTAATCATGCACGAGCTTGCTCACAAGTTTGTTGCCCTGAGCTTTGGTATGCAGGCAATGTTTCATGCTGCTTATGCCTGGCTTTTTCTTGGTTTAATACTAAAGCTTCTAAGCTTTCCTTTTATAATCTTTGTTCCTGCTTTTGTTAGCATTTCTGGTCAAGGAACTCCGTTGCAGTTTTCAATCATTGCATTTGCAGGGCCTGCTATGAATCTAATTTTATGGCTGGGAATATGGTTTGCTATGAAAAAGAAGGTTATTCCAAAGAAATATTACAAGCTTGCATTTCTAACAAAAGAGATCAACAAGTTCTTGTTTATATTCAACATGATTCCTATTCCTGGTTTTGATGGTTCTAAGGTGTTTTCAGGGTTGTGGCAAATAATTAAAGTTCTTCTGTAAATAATAAAATTACATAAAATATAAATACAACTATTGTCTTATCCAATTATGCCAGCGAAAAAATCTTCTAAATGGATAATAATTTCTGGTGGGGTTCTTTCTGGCCTTGGAAAAGGTATTGTCACAGCATCTATAGGAAAGCTGCTAAGCTCTGATTACAATGTTGTTCCTGTCAAGTGTGATGGCTACTTGAATGTAGATCCAGGAACAATGAACCCTTTTGAGCATGGAGAGGTTTTTGTTTTAGAGGATGGTGGCGAGGTTGATATGGATTTTGGCCATTATGAAAGATTTCTTAATATAAATTGCAAGTTTGATTGGAATTTGACTTCTGGCAAGGTTTTTTCATCAGTTATTGAAAAGGAGCGTAGGGGAGATTATTTGGGGAAAACAGTTCAGATTATTCCTCATGTAGTTAACCAAGTAAAACACGAGTTTTATGAGATTGCAAGAAAAGAAAAGGCAGAGATTATGCTAATTGAGCTTGGTGGTACTGTTGGTGATATTGAGAATATGATCTTTTATGAGGCTGCTAGGCAACTAAAGCTAGAGGTTGGCCCTAACAACTTGATTTATGTTCATCTGACTTATGTGCCTGTTTTGCATTCTGTTGGAGAGCAAAAGACAAAGCCAACACAGCAGAGCACAGCCCTGCTTAGAGAAGCCGGAATACAGCCAGATGTGATTATAGGAAGGTCTAATAATCCTTTGACAAAGAAGTCAAAACAAAAGATAGCGCTCTTCTGCAACATAAATGAGGTAGATGTGATAAGTGATCCTAATACTGAAACTGTTTATGAACTCCCGTTGATATTTGAAAAAGAGGGCTTAACAAAAGCAATCCTGAAAAAGCTTAATCTAAAAAGAACAAGAGATCTTAAAAAATGGAATATGCTGGTTGAGAAGATAAAACATCCTAAGCATAAAATTAATATTGCAATTTGTGGTAAGTACACTGACTTGCATGATTCTTATGTTAGTATTCTTGAGTCTTTAATTCATGCTGGTGCTAATTTAGGAACAAAGGTTAATCTTAGCTGGATTGAGACAACTGAGATTGAGCAAGGCAAAATAAAGGTTAGTGATGCTCTTATTGGAGTAGATGGTGTTATTATTCCTGGTGGTTTTGGGCATCGTGGAGCAGAAGGCAAGATTGAGGTTATAAAATATTTGAGGGAGAATAATGTCCCATTTTTAGGATTATGTTTTGGTTTGCAGTTAGCGGTTGTTGAGTTTGCCAGGAATGTTTGTGGTATTGAAGATGCAAATTCAACAGAGGTTGATGCTAAAACTGCTCATCCTGTTATTTTTATTATGCCTGAACAAGAGAAGGTAACTAACAAGGGTGCGACTATGCGTCTTGGTTCTCAGAAAGCTATGTTGAAAAAAGGTTCATTAGTACAAAAGCTGTACAAATCTGATGTTGCTTTTGAAAGACATAGGCATAGGTATGAGGTGAATCCTAAGTATCATGATATGTTGCAAAAAAACAGGATGATTTTTTCTGGGATGAGTCCAGATAAGCAACTAGTTGAGTTTATTGAATTACCCAAACACAAATACTTTGTTGCAACCCAGGGCCATCCAGAGCTGAAGTCTAGGTTAGAATGGCCTGCTCCTTTGTTTTATGGTCTTGTTAAAGCTTGTATTAAATAATTCTAAAATTATTTTATGTTTTATTCTAAAAAAATCCAGCCATCCAAGGCACAGACGGATTTGCTACGCAAATCCTATTTGCCATACCATAACCCCCCACTTCGCTAACGCTCAGTGTGGGAACATGGTATGTCTCATCTGGCCATGGCTGGATTTTTTATTATTTACAATAAGTTTTATAAACAAATAAAGAATAATTCAATTCATGAAGTGCGAGATTTGTAATAAGAATATTCAAGAGACTTTCTTGAAAAAGATACTGGGTACTATTGTTAAGGATGATAAGGGGAAGAAGCATTCAATATGCTTTGAGTGCCAGAAGAAGTTTAAGACAAGGCAAGAAATTCTTGAGAGTATATAATAATGCCCCGGTAGCTCAATGGCTAGAGCGTTTGCCCCGTATCCTAGGGCAAGCAAAAGGTTGAGGGTTCAACTCCCTTCCGGGGCTTTAATTTACAAAATTATCAACCCTAGCTCAAAACCTTTTTATATTTAAGAGATAATCTAATGTTATGCTAGAATTTATGTTGCTTGCTGGGATTAGGCATATGCCAGGTTTACACTTATTAGATAATAAAGATGGGTATGAAACAAGGTGTTTTGAAGAAAGGCTTGAAGTGAATGGTATTGAGTTCAAAAATCTTAGGGTTATTACAGAAATTATTGATCATCAAGATCTTAGAGAGTGTTGGATTGAGACAAAGGTGGAGGGAGACAGCGAGGAGTATCCAGATGAAAAACTCTGGAAAAGAATGCGAAATCTTTATGCACAATCCCAAGTCCCTTATAATTCCTCCCAAACAACTAGCGGGGTAGCTTTTGAGCAACATTGGGATATGATTGCACTTTTACAAAATTATTCTGATTATTCACCATGCCAGAATTAGACAAACTTCTAAATAAAGCAAACAGAACCTATTTACAAAACTTTGAGCCAGTGACTTGGTTTGAGCGTGCTGTTTTTCTTGGATGGTATTGCTCGCTTGGTGATTGTGAGTTTTGCTATATGTCTACTCAGAAAAACAAGATAAAAAAGCCAGAGATGGCAGTAAGAAGTTTTGGTTCTATTATTGCAGAGGTTTTGATCTGCAATGCTCAGGGATGGAAGATTGAGTTTCTTACTGGTGGTTATGATGTGATTGGTTTTGAAAGGTTGTTAAAGATTGTTAAGACAGTAAAGCAGCTTTACAAAGATGAGTTGTGGTTGAATGTTGGTGTGCTAAGCAAAACTCAACTAAAAAGATTAAAACCATTTATTGCTGGGGTTAATGGTTCTGTTGAGTGTGTTAATCCAGAGGTTAGAAAAAAGGTTTGTCCTTCTAAAAATTTAAAAGATATTGAAGAGATGTTTAAGCATTGTGATGAGCTTGGATTAAAGAAGTCAATCACTCTGATTATTGGATTGGGTGAAACAGAGGAGGATATGCCTTTGTTAAAGGATTTTATTCAAAAGCACAATATTGATAGAGTTACTTTTTATGCTTTGATTCCACATAAGGGAACAAGGTTTGAGAAAGGTCCTGATTCTGAGTATTATAGTAGATGGATAGCATATACTAGAATATATTTTCCTAAACTAGTTGTTATATCAGGTACTTGGCCAAATAGGGTTAAAGAGGTTGCACTTCTGCTTAAAGCAGGCTCAAATGCAGTAACTAAATTTCCTGCTATAAAGCTTTTTAATAGTCATGAAGCAAATATTATACATGAGCAAGCAATCTTAGCCAAGAGGCGCTTTATTGGCTCTTTAATCAAGCACCAAAAAATTAATATAGGGGTGCATCTAAAAAAGCTTAACTTGAATGAAAACGAAAGAGCAAGTGTTGAAAAAAGGTTTGAATCATATATAGGAAGGGTGAGTGATTAGACTGAAGTTCATTACTTAATAGTAATTAAAAACCAAAAGATTTATATACTTGTTCTCCCAGAAAATAGGATATGAGGCTCACAAACGATAAGATATATGAGGCAATAGGCCAGGCAGTTGGGGATGATGTTATTCCTTTGGTTAAGTATTTGAAGGATCGCAGGAATATTTCTGAGTTTAAGATTGCTGAAAAGATAAATGAGGAAGTGAATAGGACAAGAAATATGCTTTATAGGCTTCATGGTTGTAATCTTGTTAGTTATCATAGAAAAAAGGACAGGCAAAAGGGTTGGTACATAAGCTATTGGACATTTAACAAGAGAAGAGTTAAGGATTTGATACTCAATTCTAAAAGGAGTGAAATAGACAGGCTAAGGGGCAGGCTTGAGACTGAGGAGAGCAATAGAAATTCATATTTTATTTGCCCAAACCTGTGCGCAAGGCTTGATTTTGAGGGTGCAATTGATTTTGATTACAAGTGCCCTGAGTGTGGTGCTTTGTTAAAGCATCAAGATAATTCTAAAACAATAGAACACATAAGGCAGAGGATAAAAAAGCTAGAGGCAAAAACCTAGCTCAACCTAAGAATTCTTAGTTTGTCGCGGTTGATTAGAAAAGCAAGGATTAGTACTAATAATCCAACAACAACTGCCCAGCAAGTAAAGAATATTAAACTGAAGATGGTGATTACAATAAATCCAATTGAGAGGTAGGTTGCTTTTTTCTCAGCCTGATGGCTTATTAGAATAAGATAAATTGCAATTATTGTAAAAACTATTGTTAGAATTATAACAGCCCAAGGGTCTAATCCAACAAAGCATGAACTAAGCATGATCTAACTTAGAGAAAGGTTGTATTTAAAGATTGTGATTTGTCAAGAACCTCTGGTCACATGTCCTCATTAGCATTCGGGACTTGCAGTAAGCTGTAAGGACTGGACGGAAAATTCCGACATTTTAGATTTCTTTGATTATAGTCGAACTTTCATAAGAATCCCATCAAAATTATCGGGGACAGGTTCACACCGAGCTTGCATCTGTAGTTGTCTTTGTCTAATCCGGTTTTTATATTTTTTATCAAACATTAATCTTAGCCAAGATTCACCTGAAGTGCCCGTTGACCACAATGCAAATTCCTCAACACCTGGATCATGTTTATGAGTTCTGATGACACATTCGGAATCTCCTTCTTCAGATACTAATTCAATTATTTCATTCACAGAAACTCCGCGACTAGTCATCTGTGCAGAATAAAACACTTCATAAAGTCTTGGTACTCCTTCTTTATAAGCTGCAAAATAAAGCTCACCTATATGGAAATGGATTATAAGATCTTTACAACGTTGGCAAGGAAAATCAGTGGTGACAAGTGTGCTATCTGTTAAATCTTTGTTTTCTGATAATGCGCCAAGCATCACATTGCCTTCTGCACAGAGTGATGGACATGTGATGTATTCCAATGTATCTATGTTATCATCTCTTTGGCAATAATCAGGTCCTTTCTCTTTACATGAATCACTTTGTCTACCATTGGTTGCAATGTAAATCTCACCTGTTTGCAAAACCAATGCTGCACCTGTTTGCCTTCTATTGCAAGAGCTATTTTGACTGTATTCTTTGCATTTTTGAAGTAGCCTGTATACCAAATCATTCTCCATACAATCACCACGAATTAGGTCTGCACTCATTTATATTTAAATCTTTTGTTAGGTAACCACTTTAAAGAGACAATAATAGAAAGTTTTATATAGTGGTTTACATTATTAAATATCAGTGATTCAAAATGGACATATATGCTCGAAGACCACTTGATTATATGGAAAAACCGTATATAGGGAAAGACGGTAGAGATTACCCTACACTTGAAGCTGCAAACAGACAATATATGCAAGAAATGATGCCATATAAAGGACCAGATGGTAAATATTATGGTACAATTGAAGCGCTTAGAGCAGCTCAAAAAAGATTTGCAGAGCAAGATAAACGTCCTATTGATTTGACACCAGTTAAAATTTTAGATGATCTTTAGAATATTTTTTGATTATTTTTTTATTACTTACTTTCTAAGTCCAATTTCGCAACCTTTTTAAATATACCACCCTTACTTTTTTGAATTGGGTGTTTTATATGGGTTCAAGGAGAAAAACAAGGTATGAATTGCAAAAGCATAAGCGTGAGAAAGGAAAGATAAGTATTTCAAGGTATTTTCAAAAGTTTAAGGATGGTGACAAAGTGGTGATTAAGATTGATCCATCTGTCCAAAAAGGTGTTTTTCATCCAAGGTTTCATGGCAAAGCAGGTGTTATCAAAGGAAAAAAGGGCAGCTGCTATGAGGTTTTGATAAAGGATCTCAAAAAGCAAAAAACAATATTAGTGCACCCTATACACATAAGGAAGGTATAAAATGGGAGATCCAAAAATTATTTCAGAGGAGCCAATGGGTATGGTTGAGCTTAAAGAGGAGATCAAGAGAATTAAAAAAAGAGATAAAGAGCCAAGCTTTAGGGTTGGTAAGGTGGAGGAGTATTTGAATATTTTTGTTGATCTTAATCCTAAACAAGCTGAGGAGTTGGAGGAGAAGATAAAGAAGCTAAATGTTCCAAGGCTTAAAAATGATCACATAAAGAAGATTGTGGATGTTTTGCCAGTGAATGTTGATCAGCTCAAGATTGTTCTACAGGGCTACACTTTAACTGTAACACAAGAAAATATGAAGAAGATTGTGGCAGTTGTTTCTGAGTATATTCCGAAGAAAAAGTGATTTGCTATTTCTTAGCAAAAGATTTATAAAATCAAAGCACAAAGGTTGATAAAGATGGATAAAGCCAAGGAAGAGCACGGGGTGGTGCTTGACTTTTTGCCCAATGGTTACCCATTTGACACAAGGCCGAGTCATATTAAAACCCCAATTGTGCAAGCAATAGGGAAGGAGCACTTTGTTTTGCTAGAGTTAGTTCCAAGAAAAGGGATAAGTCTGCAACCTCATGACGAGGTTTATATTGGAGATGGCAAGAGAGAGAAGATCCATCACATTATTGGTAAGCTTGATTATGATAAACTCACAAGAACTGCAAAGTCTGAGCTAGAATATATTGTGAAAGAGCTTGTTGAGAAGGATGAAGCAAAGTTTGTTGAATTTTTTAACAAAGCTCCTCCTTTGAGCACAAGAATGCACTCTTTGGAGTTGCTTCCTGGTTTGGGCAAGAAGAGGATGTGGGAGATATTAGAGGAAAGAAAAGGAGAGTCATTTAAGAACTTTGAGGATTTGAAGAAGAGGGTTAAGCTAATGCCTGATCCTAAAACAGTTATTATAAAAAGAATATTAAAAGAGCTTGAAGGAAAAGAAAAGCATTACTTCTTTGTAGAGGGGTGATAGAATGGCATTTAATATCGGGTTTGGTGAAGTTTTGACTTTGTTTTACTAACTAAAATATTATTGATACTTCGTAGCGTACCCCAGTTCTTGCTTTGTTTGTTGCCTTATTTCCCCTTCTGATTTGTTAGGGTATTTAATGTGCAGGAGTTCGTGTTTCTGAACTTCAACAAAGTCATCGCCGTATAATGTGTTTAGGATTTTTACTAAGCCTAATCCGATGTATGCTACTCCTAAAACTCCTGGCCCTAGCTCTGATTGTGGTACTCTTAGTATTGTTACCCAGTCTGGGGTGAAGATGTAATAATCAGTTCTTTGCAAAGCAGGTCTTGGCTCAACATAGTAGAAGATTATTCTTTTCTTGTTTTCTTCTTCCTCTGCCTTTATTATATAATAAGCTTCAAAGATTCTTGGATTTTGATCAGTGATTTTTGTATTAAAAAATGTATTATCTTTCCAGAGTTGTGCTAATAGCGGGTTGTCTTTTCTTAATATTTCTTCTAAATTATGCTGTTCAATATCTGCTTCAATTTGGATTTTATCAATAGAAGAGTGTTTTGATTCTAGTTGCTGCACTAGTTGTTGGATTATGTCTCCAATTAGCTCTTGCTCTTTGCTTGGCTTTCTACATAGCTCTAGAACTTCTATGCCTGTGTTTATGATTTCAAAATCAGATTGCATATTCCTTAGATAATACTATAAAATATATAAAATTAGTTATTCCTGATCATTTGGTGAATGCCTCTACACCCTCTTTTATGCTTTTTGGATTATAGCCTCCTTCTAAAACACAAAAATGGTCATAGCCTTTTATCATCTGTTTTATAGCCTTGTAGCTTTTTGCTGTTAGTTTAAAGCCAAGTGTTGAATTCATGTATCTGAAGTCTTTGTAATAAGAGTCAAAGCCTGCACTTATTCCAACAGTATCTGGATCAAACTTTTCAAGTTCTGGTTTTACAAATTTGTTTAGGTTTTTGATATACTCCTCATCTTTTGTGCCTAATGGTAAGGGTATATTAATGCAGTTATCATGACTTTTGGAGCCACTGCCTGGATAAGCATAAACCTGATGTAAAGAACAGTACATTGCATTCTTCTTGTTTAATAAGATCTCTTCAGTGCCATTTCCATGGTGCACGTCAATGTCCAGTATAAATATCCTTTTTTTGTTTTTTAATAGATGCAAGGTTGCTATAGCTATGTTATTAAATATGCAGAATCCCATTGCTTGCGAGGGCATTGCATGATGTCCAGGAGGCCTTACTAATGCAAATGCGTTTTGCTCAGCAGCTTTTATTGTCGCACCAACTGCATAGCAAGCAACTTCATATGAATTTTTGCTCAATGGTGTGTCTGCATCTAGAAACCATTGGTTTTTGCTGGCGGCTTTGACAATTTCAATATATTTCTGTGGATGGACAAGTTTGAGATATTTTTCTCCATTTTCTAGCTTTGTATCTGGGAGCTTAAAGAAGTTTTTTAGCCTGTCCTTGTTTTCTGGATGATTGCCAGTGTCATGCTCTAAAAAGATTTTGTTGTAGATTAGTTTCATTTTTTCTTGAGAAAAGTTTCTGCTCTTTTGATCATCTCTTTTTTCAGACCAATGAAACAACCACCCTCTTTGCCAGCAGCATATGTTGCTTCACCTGTTTTTATTATTTTATTTATCTCTGGGTGTTCTATGTCAATATGCACAACCTTTGCAAACTCATCCTTGTCGTGGATGTAAACTTTTGCTCCTTTCAGCTCCTTTTTTGTTGGTAATGGCCCTGACATATCATCAAATAAAGTCTCTGTTTTTATATAGTTTTTGTATTGGTGGAAAGTTAAGCAATTGATAATCACTATATAATTATTACACAAACTTTTTATAGTAAAAACCATTACCTTTGTTTTCATGAAAGAAATCAAACCAGAGCATTATTTTTATGTAAGTGATGGCAAGGTTATTAAAAGCTTGGAAGAGCTTCCAGAGGCATTGGAGCAGATGCAGGATGGGACCTTTTCTTTTCATGCAAATGAGTTTAAGAATGATTTTGCCAATTGGGTTAGAGATGTTTTTAACAAAAAGAGTCTTGCTATGAGCATACAGAAGGCAGGCTCAAGACAAGGGACAATAGCTGTTGTTAAAAAGGCGCTGATAAAACCATCTGAATCAAAAAATCTTGGTAATAAAGACCCAAAAAAACATGGTTATTTCTCAAAGCTTGAACCCAAGATATCAAAGAGAAAGCTCCCAAATGATATGCTTTCAGAAATGAAAAAGCATTGGGATTAGATTTGTTGTTTTCTTTATTAGGGGAATAGCAATAGAAGCACATTTAGTTAAATAAAAACAAGATTCTAACAAAAAGTTTATATACGATTTGTTTTCTCACAACAGATTAAAAATTAATGGGGTGATAGTTGATGATAGAGTGGGTTTTTGTTATAAGTTTAATATCTCTTGTTTTTGCTGGTTATTTAGCTTGGAATGTTTTGAAGAAAGACCAAGGCACAAAGGAGATGCAGGATATTGCCAATGCTATAAGAGAGGGTGCTAATGCTTTTATAAAAAGGCAGTACACAACAATTGCAATCCTGTCTTTGGTTTTAGCTGCACTTATTTTTGGTGTTTATAGTTTTCTTGGTAAAACAGATATTGGTATGAAAACAAGTATAGCTTTTATCTTTGGTGCTTTGTGCTCAGCATTGTCTGGGATTATTGGAATGTGGATTTCAGTTAGAACAAATATTAGGGTTGCGAGTGCTGCAAAGCGAAGCTTTAGAGAGGCGCTTGTTACTGCTTTCCGAGGTGGAGCTGTTTCTGGTTTGATTATAGTTTCAATGTCATTGCTTGGAATCTCTTTGATTTATTATGCGTTTGGTGGGTTGCAGAATCCAACTGAGGTTCCATTCCTTATTGTTGGGTTTGGTTTTGGGGCAAGCTTTGTTGCTTTGTTTGCTCAATTAGGCGGAGGCATTTATACAAAAGCAGCAGATGTTGGCGCTGATCTTGTTGGAAAGGTTGAAGCAAGGATTCCTGAGGATGATCCTAGAAATCCAGCAGTGATTGCTGATTTGGTTGGAGACAATGTTGGTGATTGTGCTGGAAGAGGTGCTGATTTGTTTGAGAGCACAGCTGCTGAGAATATTGGAGCAATGATTATTGGTGTCGCTTTGTATCCTCAGTTTGGTGTTGCAGGTATTTTGTTTCCATTGGTTGTTAGGGCGTTTGGTTTGATAGCATCAATGATTGGAATACTTGCTGTTAGGGCAAAGGAGACTGATATGCCAATGACTGCTTTGAATAGAGGATTTATTGTTACAAGTTTTTTAGCAGCTTTAGGATTTTATTTTGTAACTATGAAGATGCTTGGTAACGTGTGGTATTTTTATGCAGGGCTTGTGGGTATAATTACAAGTTTCATAATTGTTTTGATCACAATGTATTATACAGAGAGCAGGTTTAGACCAGTAAAAACAATAGCAAAGCATTCTGAAACAGGGCATGCAACAAATATTATTTCTGGGTTTGGGATTGCATTAGAGTGCACTGCTCTTCCAGTTGTTGTTTTGTCAATTGCATTAATATTGTCATTTAAGCTTGGTGAGATGAGTGGGGTTGCGCATGGTGGCTTGTATGGAACTGCTGCAGCAACAATGGGGATGTTGTCAACTTGTGCTTTTGTCTTGGCAATGGACACATTTGGTCCTATTGCAGATAATGCTGGTGGTATTATTGAGATGAGTGGTGCTCCTAAAGAGATTAGAAAGATAACTGATAAGCTTGATGCTGCTGGTAATACAACAAAGGCCTTGACCAAAGGGTATGCTATTGGGTCTGCTGCATTGGCTGCTTTCCTGTTGTTTACAGCATATCTTGATGAGGTAAAAAAGTATGCTGTTAATGTTTTTGTTTCTCCAACAAGCGGGCAGATTGTAACAGATTTGTCAAAGGTGGATGTTTTTGTTGGTGGGTTTTTGGGAGCAATGCTTGTTTTCTTGTTTAGTGCGTTTGCAATCAAGGCTGTTGGAAAGACTGCTGGCAGTGTTGTGGAAGAGGTTAGAAGGCAGTTCAAGGATGGTAAAATTTTGAAGGGGAAGAAGAAGCCAGATTATGCTACTTGTGTTGATATATGTGCCAAGTCTGCATTAAAGGAGATGATTCTTCCCGGGATACTTGTTGTTGGCATGACTGTTGTTGTTGGTGTTTTGCTTAAAGCAGAGGCGGTTGCTGCATTTTTGATGATAGCAACAATTGCAGGAATCTTGTTGGCACAGGTTTTCAATACTGGCGGAGCTGCTTGGGACAATGCAAAGAAGTATATTGAGAGTGGAGAGCATGGTGGCAAGGGTGCAGATGCGCACAGAGCAGCTGTTACTGGTGACACTGTTGGTGATCCTTTTAAGGACACAGCAGGGCCTAGCTTGCATGTGTTGATTAAGTTGCTTGGAACATTAACACTAGTTTTGGCGCCGTTGTTTATTTGATTTTTTTCTTTATAACATTAGTTGGATAGAAACAGAATCACCACGAGTTGCCCCTCTTGTGATTGAGCACTAGCAACTCGCTAATTATTATTTTAATAATAAAATATATTTTGACAAAATTTAAATACTCTGTTAAGAAAACATAGCTGGGGTGATAATCATGGATATAAAACAAATGCAAAATGAAGTAGATTCATGGATTAAAGCCAAAGGTGGTGGATATTGGTCACCTTTGTCAATGATGGCTAGGCTTACTGAGGAGGTCGGAGAAACTGCTAGGGTGTTAAATAGTGCTTATGGTGAAAAGAAGAAAAAACCAGAAGAGCTTCACAATTTAGAAGGCGAACTTGGAGATCTATTATTCACAATAATCTGCATGGCTAATGCATTTAAAATTGATTTAGAATCTGCCTATGATAAAACTCTAAAGAAAAGTAATGTTAGAGATAAACATAGATTTGTTTAGCATGGGGCTGTGATCTAGTTTGGTTATGATGCGCGCTTGGGGTGCGTGTAATCGGGGGTTCAAAGCCACCTTTTTGGCAAGCAAAAAGCTGGACCAAAATTCCAGGCGACATTAAATGCTTCGCATTTAAGTCCCCTAACAACCAATTTGGTGGTGAAAGTCCTCCCAGCCCCATTTAAGCATATAGGATTCAATATTCTCCATCTAAGACTCTTTGTTCAATGTTATCTTCTTGATCAGTACTTGATGTATTAGGATCTTGTCTTGCTCTTGAAGCAAGTCTTCTAGCTAAAAAATGAACACCTATAAAAGCTGCTGCACCCATAATTCCTGCTGGAATATCATAATAATCTGGGGATCCACCATGATATAATAATCCTGTTTCAGTTCCTATCACAACTAAACTACTTGTAAAAAAAGCTGCACTCACTCTATAATGTTCTGGTATTTTTCCTAGCGACACAGCAGATAACAAATAATATATTCCTAATGATAACACGTAACCATCCCAAAGATCACCTGAGTATTGTAATACTTGAACTAAAGGAGAATCATAATTAGGAGGTGGTATTGGAGTTTGATTTAATTCAGAAAAAAATTCACGGCCAGCTTCATTTATGGTATAGAATCTTGCCATCTCCAAACTTGTTAAGCCTGTAAATGCCATTAAATCAGTAACCACAACACCTACATGATACCTCATCTTCTCAGCATGTTTACTAAGAGATTTCATGTATTTGAGTAAAACAAACAAGATTATTAAGTTTTGGTTTTTACCACTTTATAGATATTACACAATTCAAGAGTGGTAATTATATCTCAAATAGCAAATTATTTATATGCCATATACCAATATATTAAAGAATATACCCGAAATCTTTAAAAGAGAGTGAAAATGATAGAGGAAGAGACAGTTGCAGAAAAGGAGAAGGAATTTCTAGAAGACAATAAGGCTCTTAAAAAGTTCTTAGAAAAGCATGAGATGAAGACAGAGTATGATGAGGTACAGATTGATACATGGGGTTTTGAGCCTTATCCAGCGCCAATAAAAAAGTATAGGATGATTCTTGAGGAGCATGAGGAGAGCTTGGAGGGGATGTATTATTGGATGCTTACCTCTTATAGGCAAGACTGGGGTTTCACAAGGTTTGATAAGGTTATTGATGTTTTTGCTGCTTCTGAGCAATCCTCTTTTTTTGGTGTTTCTCAACAAAGATTGGGGTTGCAACAAGACAAGGTTAGCCAGTTCTTGCAGGCTGCTGGCAAGATGATTAAGGAGATATTCCAATTTGTTAGAGAGCTTAGGATAATTGATGAGAGGCTTGAGTTTTATCGAGATACATACTCGTCTGACTTAAGAAGGGCAGAGTCTGCTGATATCACATTGAAAGGGATATGGATTGATATGGTGCAGGGTGGTGCTAAAAACCCTGCCTCTGTTTATGGTTTAGCTAGGGAAGTGGGGTTTACAATATTGCCTGATCTGTTTTTTTCTGTTAGGCCACAGTCATCTATAAAATTGGAGAAGAAGTTGTCAGATATAAAAGACTCTGATCTGAAGAATCTTTTTCAGGGAGAGGTTAACAAGCTTGATGAGACTGTTGACAGGCTTGAGTTTAATAGAAAGGTCAGAGAGGTTTTGAAGAGAAAGCTCAGAGAGTTTTTGGAGTGGAAGAAGATGACCTTTAATGAGCTTTTGACAAGAAGACGATTTACATTACAATATTTTAGACAGCATTATGATATTATTAGATTGTACATGAGCTGGATAAAGCCTTATCTAAGGAACATAAGAAGGATGCAGTTTGACCAAAAGAAGATGGACAGTGTTGACATGGTTGGTGCATTTGAAGGCTCTATGATTGAAGTGGAGTTCTTGGCTAGCAAAACCAGAATCAACATGGGGAGGTGGTATGCTGTTGGGCTTATGAACTTCTTGTATAGAACAAGGGCAATGATGAATTACCAACAAGATTATCAGCGCGGTCCAAAGCATTCTGGTAAGTGTACTATGACAATGAGGGCTTATGTTTGGACAAAGGAGCAGCTTGAGGATTACATCAAGATGCGACAAGAAGAAGACCTTGAGCTTATTGCAACAATTGACAGCTCTTTAAAAGAGGCCATGGATGCATTAGGGGATGATATGAAGGCTTATCTAGCAGAGGCTGGTGAGAAGCTCTTTAAGGATGAGGCAGAGAAAAAGAAGAAAGAGGCAGCGAAGAAAAAGCCTTCCATGGCTGGAGCAGCAGATCCATTTATATCAATATTCAAGGGTTTTGGTGAGTTGGCTGGTGCTTTTACAGGTGGTGGTTCTGACAAAGCTAAAAAACCTAAGATTGATCTTTTTAAAGAGAAAAAACAAAAAAAGCTTGCAGAAACAGAGGCAAGGACTGGTGTTTGGAGAGGTTTCAAGAATTACAGAAAGGCTCATAAGATAATAACATGGTAGATAAGGATGATCTGGATGAATTGAGAAGGCTTGGCCCAAGGGAGCGACTTAGGAAGTTAAGAGATATAGAGCAGAAGAACAAGGATGAAATAGAAAAGGCTCAAAAACTCATGAGAGAGTCTGAGGTTGAGATAGCTAGGTTGGATGAGCTTAGTGAGATTCCTGTTCCAGAGGCACGAGAGGTTGATGTTAGAAAATTGTTTGCACCTGAAGAAAAAAAAACTTTGGAGCATGCGGTTGCAGAGGAGGCAGAGCAGCGCGGGATTGAATTGCCTAAACAATATGAGTCTGCCTTAGAAGAGGCAAAGCAGCTTGTTGATACTTTAAGTCAAGCATATGGAGCAATAAAAGAGATGGTTGGTGAAGCATACCAAGGAACTTTATCACAGGAGAATGCTGCTAGACTTGAATCATACAAAGAGGCTGCTGAAAAGGCAGCTGAATTACTGTATGCAGCTGGTGTTAAGCCAGGTGAGGATCCTATGAAGGTTGTTGATGCAACAGATGAGTTGATTTACACTGCTATGAAACAATTAAAGGGAGAGAGCACTTTGAGGTATACATAAGATGATATTTGATACTGATTATTATCATGCTTTAGATCATGGGTATAAGACAGAGGCGACTGATGAGAGGCCTTTGGCAGAGATTAGTATAAAGGATATTGGCATTTCTGCGCCACCAATGAGTGACCAGCTTCAAGGTTTGAAGTCAAAGATATTCCAGGGTGCTTCTAGGGTTGAGCTTGGTTTTACTGGTTCTGGCAAGGGTTCTATGCAAGGCCAAAGAACAACTCCTGAGATGTATGGTGAGGAGGACAGGGAGGCTATGAGGGATCTAGCTAAGATAAATGAGATTAAGTTATCAACGCATGCCTCTTATAGTATCCCTCCTTTGTCAGGATTGGATATGAGACAGGGCGAATTTAGTGATGAGCAAAGGCAGATGGCTTTGCATGAGATACAGCGTGCAATTGATTTTGCAGCGGACACTGCTAGAGGGGGGGCAGTTGTTGTTCATACTGGAGAGTTTCCAAGGGCTATTACTGATTATTACAAAGAGCAGGGTTTTGTTGGGTACCCTGAAGAAGAGGAGCATGCAATAAAATACCTTGTTGACCAGAGGAGTGGCAGGTTTGTTAGTAGTATTAGAAAGGATCAAGACTTGTTTGAGCCTGTTTATATTACTGCAAAAGATAAAGGGGTTGTTGGACAACAAGATCCAGATACAGGTCATGTTTTTGAGGCAAATGATTGGGTTGATATGGATAACAAATGGATTAATCCAACTGATACTGAAAGGCTTTTTGACAGAGTGCCTGTTTGGAATGCAGAGAAAACAAATTTTGAAGTAAGGGGTGTTAAGTGGAAGGATTTTGAAAAAAGGGCAGAGGATTGGAACAAAAAGCATTCTGACGAGACAAGGACACCAGAGGAGATGTGGGTGAGAACCCAGGTTGAAAATCAGATTTTGCAGTCAAAAGGGCATTCACTTTTTTATGCAAGAAATTATGAGGATTCGAAAAAGTTGAGAGATGCTGCAAAAGAAGCCTTAAATTTTTATGAAAAATTAGAAGACACAATTCCTGAGGAAGAGAAGTGGAAGATTATGAAGCAAAGAGGTTATGGTCAAGGTCTAGGAGACTTAATTCCACCTGAGAATAAGCTACCCTCTGAATGGTTGAAAGAAGTACTTAAAGACCAAGAAAATAATATGAGACATATTCACGAGGCATCTTCAGCTGCGGATGCGCAAGCACAGACTCAGATAGAGCTATTAAATAACATCAGAACTGTTGAGGATTATGGTGTTAAGAAAGCTGCAGAAACTATTGCAAGGGCAGCAGAGTTTGCTTACCAAAAAACAAAGTGGTTGGAGCAGAAGGGCCAGCTTAAAGAGCCGATTTTTGTTGCTCCTGAGAACATTGATCCAAAGATGTTTGGTGCTCATCCAAACGAGTTAAAACAATTAATATTAAATGCAAGAGATTCGTTTGTTGAGAACAACAAGCAGCGCTTTGGCGAGTCACAGGCTCGCGAATTAGCAGAGAAGCATATCAAAGCAACATTTGATATTGGCCATGCTTTTACTTGGAGAAAGTATTTTGTTGGTGACTCTAAGAAGAGCATTGAGCAGAATGACAAGGATTTTAAGGTTTGGTTGATTGATCAGGTTAAGGATTTAAATAAAAAAGGTATCATCGGCCATGTTCATGTTTCTGACAACTTGGGTTGGGAGGATGAGCATATCACACCTGGTTTTGGTAGAGCCCCAATAAAGGAGTTTATCGACGCAATGGCAAAGGCTGGGATAAAGGATGTTATTGTTGAGCCTGCTCATCAAGATTACAAGGCATTGCTTGGTGGGTGGCGCACATTTGGAGCACCTGTTTATGGAGCACCTCCTCCTGCAACAAAGTGGAGTGATATTGAGTACAGCTACTTTGGTCAGACAAGAAGGCCTTACTTTATTTTTGGAGATTATGCACCTAGCCAGGATTTTACACTTTGGACACAGATGCCACTAGAGTAAGATGGATTACAGCCAGTATGCGTATTGGAAAAGTATTGAATTGAATTATGCTGGTAAAACAAAGAGTTCTAAGTATAAGACAGGATTAGGGTTTATTGATGAGAATATGTGGAGCGGGGTAGATTTGGAGTAAATTATTTCTAATGTAAAGAGTGGTGGTTGAATTAGGTGTTGTAATTTTGACTACAACATAACTATTTATAGAAAATCCACTTATTAAAGACTAGTTTTTGCAGTTTAAGGCTCAAAGCCTTTGTTTTTGGGCCAAAATCTTATGTTGGGAAGTAGTGTTATTTGGAGCTAGAGAGAGCTCTAAATAGGTGTATTATGTTACAAATGAGCTGAGGAGAGAGGATTTTTGGTGACATTCCTGGTGCGACAAATCCACATGATTTACCACAATTTCCTAGTAGAACATATGCTGACAGGATGATTTAATTTAATCTAAAAACAAGAAGGAGGTAATGAAAAATGGCTACACTAATATTAGAACAGATGTTAAAATCTGCTCCAAGATTCGAGCAACAAGAAATATCTGAGACAATAGATTTATATACGACAGAGACAATAGCATTGTTTACTCCACCAATGGGGCCACCTCAACTATACGGACCAGCTTTAATTCATGGAGGCCCATTTGATGCGATTAGACCAATAGAGCAGTTTGGAATCAATGGACCAGGACTAGGGATAATAAACACAACAGACTATTTATTGCCTGTTATAGAAAGGTTTAGAGATGATCGGGATATTGGAATCGGAAGTCATTTAAACAATGAAATTTATCCGATTGGTGGAACAAAACCTTTAATAAACAATCATCTCCCCTACTAAACATTAATATTTTTTATTTTTTATTTTTAAAATGGAAAAACTCAAAATTACAAAAATTGCAAATTATAATGGAATAAACTATTTTCAGGTAGAAAAAAGACCCAATATGAATAGAGCTGTTGTTGAATTAGCATATAATATGGGGTTTTCAAGCGATGAAATAACAGACGTGGATTTGATGTACGAAGAGTTTAGTGATGGTTATGCTTTTCTTGGGAACAAAGAAACCAAATTACATATTTTCACAAGTGATAATTATGTTCATATTGTAATTGATTCTCATAAAAAGAGAGAAGATATAAATATTTTAATGAAGAAATATTGTGAATTTCCAAAACAGTAAAATGAATATGTTTCTATATCAATTTGTCAGTGATTCTTTAAATTTTGTAAACTCGGAGTTTGGATTTGTTCCTGAAGTTTCTCAATTGAAAGTTTATTCTGCTGCTGATTGGAGACTATTCTATGAGGCTAACAAAGATTCAATAATCGGTTTTCAGGGATATGATGAAGGGTTGTATGTTCCTAAATCTTATTGTGCTTATGTTCACGAAGATAGTCCTGTGTTGGTGCCAAATGTTTTTCATGAATTTTTTGGACATGGTTTGTTTTGTGAGCATTCAAGTATTGGTAAAAGTCTAGTGGAGATTATTCAGGAAGGTGGTGATGCTAATGGTTTTCTTTATTCTCCTATTGATCCAAATGTTCAACCTTTGGGATTAACAACAAGAAATATTGGGAATTACGAGGGTTTTGCTCTTTGGCTTGAGGCTTTGCTCTGCGAACAAACAGGTAATGAAGATGTTTGGAAAATGAAGAGGGATAAAATCTCGGAGGAGTATGTTGGTTTGTTTGAATTTTTCAAAGATACTGAACAAAAGTTAACCAGATTCGGTTTTATGGCACAGCTTGGTTTTCCAAAACATTACAATCCTAAAAGACTTGTTGATACGTTGAAGCATTTGTTAAATAGTAATATTGATCATGTAAATTTTATTATTCTTTATGGCTCTCAAAAACCAGAGTCTGATATCGATCTTTTTGTTGTTTCTAATAGACCATCAACAAATTATTTTAATGGTTGGCTTGATATTTATGAGTTAAGTATGGAAGATTTTGAGAATCTTGTTGGTTTGTTGGACATCTCTGTTACTGATCCATTGTTTTGTGGGGATGTAATTTATGGAGATGTATCTCTAGTGGACAGATTTAAAGAATATGTTTTGGGTTGTGAAATAACACAAGAGGCTATTCAACACAATTTGAGAAGAGCCAAAGAGCAAAGTGAATATGCAAGGCAATCAAATCCAAATTCAAGAGATTTTAAACTGGCTTCTGGATATGCAGAATCTTATGAAATCACTGCAAGGGAACTTGGCAAGGGGAACAAGGTCTTAACCTTAGCAAACATCTAAAGTAATTTTATATGATTTTCATTGAGGTTTTATTTGATTAATAACATCTGAGAACCACTCAAAAATATAACTCAATATTGACTCCTCGCAACCTCATGGTTGCATTTGTTGCATTTTAGAATATTATATAGGGTGCCTCCTATTTCTGTTGAGTTGATCTTGATCATCATACCTTTTTTGCAAAGGTTACACTTTTCTGCAGGCATAGCTAATAATTAATGATTTTTCGTTTAAATACTTTTGGTAAAATGTCGGAATTTTCCATTTAATCTGTGATTGGTTGTAAGCTTTGCTTGTTCTTACTTTTTACAAACAGAAAATTCCGATTATGATCAAGAACCACTGGCTTCTGTGTATTCAAGTCACGCTTTGCTTCATTCTACTGGTTCGTGACTAGTGGTTCTTGACATAAAGAGAAAAAAGAAATTGCTTGTTCTTAAGCAAACCACTTGTAATAAACCATCTTTGCTCCCACAAGAACAAGAACAGCACTCCACCAGTTGATTCCATAGGTGTAGTCATAACCTAGGTCTGCTAGCAGATACCATAAACCAACTAATAGAACTGCAAGGGCAAACCATTTGTGCCATTCACAGCACTTTTTTAATTCTTTTGCCATATATTTTCACCTCTTTTGTTGAATTCAACATTATTATATGGTCTAGTATGGTTTTAGAATAACTTGTATATAAATCTTTTTGTTGTGTCATATATGAATTGATTTTTTGTTTTTATTATTGATTTTTAGTTATTTCATAATAAGATTCATCACCACGAGTTACCTCTCTTGTAGTTAAGCACTGGCAACTCGCTAAGTTTTGATAATATTAATAAAACAAGATTTAAATATTACTTAAAATTAATCTTCCATAAGCCGAGGTCGCATAACCTGGCAACGGAAATGGGAGCCATTTCCTGGTTTCCCTCGTTGGGAAATATTGCGCTGGCCTTGAGTCAAGGCAAGCAAGCCAGTTTCCGAAAGGATATCTGGGTTCAAACATACTCACTGGCGTTCGTAGCTTACAACGCTAGGAGCGTTGAAAGTCCCAGCCTCGGCGTTTTACTATTTTCGAGTATAGAAAGATTTAATAATAAAGATATATTCCATTCTAAAATGGAAGAACCAATTCTTGTGACAGGTGTTGGAATAGAGATGCTTGAAGACAAGATAGCAAGCTATAAGGGATTAATTTTAATAAAACAACAAGAGAAGATAGAATCAAGCAAAAATCAGTTCCCAGATGATGAATCCCTTAATATAGTCCCTGCTTTAGAAAGGGAGATTGAGAATTTAGTATCACGTTTGTCAAATTATCAGTCAACTCGTGAAAGACTTAAGGAATATAATGAAATTGATGAGTCACAACTTTTAACAGAGATTCAATTAGGCACTTATGTTGTTCTTAGATTTAGTGATGGGGAAATCCAAAAGCTTTATGTGTCTGGTTTGTCAGATGGTAAGAGGATGATTGGAGGTTATAATTATCTTGGTGAACCGATCAGTTTAGGTAGAGCGCTGCTTAGAGGAAATGTAAAAGAGGGGGATAAAGTGCTGGGAACAACAGTCTTGGAAATTAGTCATGGAGATTCAACATTTAGATTAGAGAAAGATCTTAGTGATGCTTTCAAAGAGTACTCTGATTCTCTTGACATTGCAAAGAGAGAGGGGAATGAAGACACACTTAGAAAAACAAAATCAAAAATAGATTCAAAGATTGATTGGATGTATGAGGAAATGAGTAGGCTAAATCACCAATATTATGATGCTGTTGAATCGTTAGGCTTGGAAAAAGTACCAAGCTTAGATCAATATGCTGATTCAAAAAGGGGGCGAAGGATTGATATCAGAACAAGCCTTCCTCCTAATCTCAGACATTTCTTCAGAAGTTATGTCACACTGAAAAGGTTCCTAGAAGATTTCCAAAGGCTTTAGTTAATCGAAACCTTTTTATATTTGATAATTCTCCCATTCTATTCATTATTGGGGGGGTAAAATGGAGTTTAAAGACAGAATGCATTTGTTAGATGACCTAACGAGAAATATCATAACTGTTGGCAGAGTAAGGAATGTGGAGACAGCAAGGGAGATAGCAAGACGCTGGTTGAATTATTGATATTTTTATATTCTTTTTTATAATAACTAATAATTGTTATTTTAAAAATCTTTTACTTCTTTCAAAGCATAATCTACATAACCCTCACGTGAAGAATACCCACGATAATGAGAAATATCAAAATCTTGCTTCCTTACCAGGCGTACAGCATCAGAGTAAGGTTTTTCACCTAATCTAGAATGTAAGGCTTCTGCATTTTTTACTAAGGACTCTGTTATTTTTTTAAGTCTTTCTTCTATCCGTGACACCGCTGTATTCATTTGAATTGCAAAAATACCAGTTGCTGGAGTATATGGTTTTATTACCAAATTATCCAAACAATAATTCATAATAGTTGTATCCATTCCCAAATGAGCTGGTGGCTCTACTTCTTCTCCTTTTAATCCAGATAACATATCAACTGATCTTTTCATCTCTGCATTGTAATTTATCACAGCCATTAATATTCTACCTACATAAAAATCAATGTGTTCTTCTTCTAATGCAAATGGTACCATTTGTATATTTTCTATAGCACCTTTTCCTTGTTCATAGATTGCTAGTTCAGATTGTCTTACCCTTGTTTGATGGTAAGCACCCCCTAAAATAGAAGTTTCCTCAGGAAAAGGGAGAAAACCCACTATAAATCTTTGCCAATCTACTTGATTTACAGGTGTAACAAAAAAATATCTTGAAAAAATCCCGATCTCTTTTATTATATCCTCTAGTTTTCTACACAAATTAAACAAACCATCCTCTTTACTTATAATATAACTTATTTCAGGAGGCAATAATTCTTCTCGTAGTCTATCACTGTCTTCAACTCGTCTGTCAAAAAATTCAGGGTCCAATGAATCATATTCTCTACTTCTAATTGAAAGAAATCGCCTCATTCTTTTCCTTTTAACTTCTTTTTCAATAGCTGCTAAAACTATATTTGAATATTTAGTCTCGTATGTATCTGGTAGATCAACTAATAGATTTTTCAAATATCTCTGAGAGCTTATCAATGCTGTTATATCACCTATTTCAATATGAGGAACAACCAATCCTCTATTTTCAGGTTCGACTAAACTTTGATTTACTTCCATAGGTTGATATTATACATCTAATATATAAAAATGTTTTTGTTTTGACTATTTAAAAATAATAATAAGTTATCATCAATTATATACAACCAGATATATATTTCAAAATACTTTAAATGGCAAAGTCAAGTTATGGGGTAAACTCAATTTTATTTATAAATCATATTTAAACAAAAATCCACAAACACATTAAAGTTGACTTTGTCCCTTAATAGAAAATATTATAAATATGGAACTTTATTGATTTCTTAATGAGATATTCAAGGCAAGTGGTTTTCAAAAAGATTGGCGATAAAGGCCAAAAAACAATTAGGAAGAGCAAGGTTGCAATTATTGGTTTGGGCGGCTTAGGTACTAATTCTGCTAATTTGTTGGCAAGAGCTGGTATAGGTGGGCTTATTCTTGTTGATAGGGATGTTGTTGAGCTTAGCAACTTGCAAAGACAAACCTTGTTTACAGAAGATGACATTGGAAAACCAAAGGCAGTGCAGGTTGAGAAGCATTTGAAGGAGATAAACCCGGAAGTTGAGATAAAGGTTTATTCAATTGATTTAACAAAAGACAATGTCAAAAAGATAAAAACAGATTTGATTCTAGATTGCACAGACAATCTTAATACAAGGTATTTGATAAATGAGTATGCAATTAAAGCAAAGATCCCATGGGTTCATGCAACTTGTGTTAAGGATTTGGGAGAGGTTTTTAGTGTTATGCCAGGCAAAGCATGTTACAGATGCGTTTATGGGGATGCACAGAGCTTAGAAAGTTGCAATAGTGTTGGTGTTTTGAATACTATTGTTACAATGACAAGTGCAATCCAGGTTAACGAGGCATTAAAAATTTTATTAGGCAAAGAGTATTGCATGAATTTAATTAGGATAAATATTTGGAAACCAGAGTTGAAGCTAATAAAAGTTAGGAAAAACCCTAAATGTAATGCGTGTGGGAAGAGATAATACTAAAATAATATATGAATTTTAAGAAACATTTTTAAATAACCCCCTATTCCACTGCTAAAGGGTTTGTAGGTTCTAAACAAAGATAAGCAGAGGTGGAAACCCTATGGCAAGCATATATGATGTTAATCCAACAGAATTGATAGAGAAATCAGCAGTTGAGCTAAAGAAGATTTCACAAGTTAAACCCCCGCAATGGGCTAGCTTTGTTAAAACAGGGATGCATAAGGAGAGGCCTCCTATTAAGGAAGATTGGTGGTATATAAGAACAGCTGCAGTACTAAGATCAATCTACAAACAAGGGCCAATAGGTGTTTCCAAGCTCAGGACAAAATATGGTGGTAAAAAAGGTAGAGGCCATAAACCAGAGCATTTTTATAAGGGATCAGGAGCTATTATAAGAAAGATTTGTCAGCAGCTTGAGAGCGCAGAGCTTATTAAACAAACAAAGATTGGTGTGCATAAAGGGAGGGTTGTAACACCAAAGGGTCAATCATTGCTTGACAAGATTGCTTCTCAAATATTGGGCAAACCTGTTGAGCCTTTGGAGCCTGTTGTTGCAAAGCCAAAAAAGGAGAAGCCAGAGGTTACACCAGAAATAAAAGAAACACCTCAACCAGAAAAGGAAAAACCAAAAAAGGTAGAGAAACCAAAACAAGTTAAACAAGAAAAGGTTGCTGCAAAGAAAGAGGAACAACAACCAATACAAAGTGAACCTAAAAAAATGCAAGATGAAGAAATAATGATAAAGGTTGAGCAAATAAAAAAACAAGAGGAATTAAAAAAGAAAAAGGATATTGATCAACAAGAGATCAAAAGGGTTGAACAGCTCTCAGAGGAGTTAAAAAAGAAGGGCACGCTCAGAGAAGAGACAAAAAAGAAAAAATCAGAAGAAAAAATTCCGACAACACATGAGCTTGCCGCAAAGAAAAAAAGCAAATGAATGGAGATGATATTGAGGAGATAAAGAGGAGGAGAATAGAGGAGATACAGAGTGCTTATAGTGAGCAGTTGAAGCAACAAGCAGAGATTCAGCAACAGGTACAAGCTTTAGAAAACTTTGTTAAAACAAAGCTAACCAAAAAGGCTCTTGAGAGATATGGAAACTTGAAAACAGCGCACCCTGAAAAGGCTGTGCAGTTGCTTGCGATTTTGGCACAAGCAATACAAAGTCAAAATATTCAACAGATTAGTGATGAACAGTTAAAGGATCTGCTAGAAAGGATGGAGCCAAAAAAGCACAGGTTTAAGGTTCAAAGAAAATAAGAACATAAAAAATCAGAGATGTTTAAACATGGCAAGATACAAACACTTGAGCAAGAAACTTAGGCTAGCAAAAAAGCACTTGCAAACTAGATGGGCTCCTTTTTGGACAGTGTTCAAAAAATATGGCCCTGGTAGAAGAGTGCATCCTGGTAGGCACACTGCTGTAAAAAGACATTGGAGAAGAACAAAGATAAAGGCGTAAAATGGCACTTGAGAGAACCTATA
This sequence comes from uncultured Methanosarcinales archaeon, assembly GCA_964354685.1. GTDB lineage: Archaea > Nanobdellota > Nanobdellia > Woesearchaeales > JAGVZT01 > CAYHAM01. The sequence continues at coordinate 36,577 of CAYHAM010000002.1, read as the reverse complement.
ATGTTCCACTGAGGAAGGAATTCCATAAATCACCTAAATACAAAAGGTCAAAGAAGGCTGTTTTGGCTCTAAAACAATTTCTTGCAAAGCATATGAAGTCTGATGAGGTAAAGCTTGGCAGACATTTGAATGAGCATATTTGGGCTAAGGGTATAAAAAACCCACCACATCATGTTAAAGTTAATGTTGTTAAAGATGATGATGGTGTTGTTAAGGCAGAGCTTTTTGGGTTTAAATATGAGGAACTAACCAAAGCAGAGTTGGAAGAGAGGATGAAGGAAGAAGAGAAAAAAGAGAAGAAGGAAGAAAAGAAAGAGAAGGAAAAGGTCAAGAAAAAACCTGAAACATTAAGAGAAGAGGAAAAGGCAGAGAGGTTAGCTAAAGAGTTAACAGTTGAGGAAAAAGTTCCTCAGGAAGTTAGAGAAGAGGATGCTGAGTTAAAGGGCAAGAAGAAGCTTGAGAAAGTGCCAAGTACTCATGAGTTGGCAAAGAAGAAAGAGGTGGCAAAGCCAAAAGAAACAAAGACTTTGAAAGAGAAAAAGAAGCAAGCTAAGAAAAAATAATTCTATGTTTTTCCAAAATCTTTATAAATCATTACAATAAAGGGTATTTTCAATCTTGTAAAAAAGGTGATATTATGAAAAAAAATGATAAAAATGCTGTTTATTTTTTCTTAATGCTTGGGATTGTTATTGTTGCTGCAGTTGGTTTTAGCCCAAATTCTTCAAAAATAGATGGAAATTTAGTTGGAGAAGCAACAAATACTTGTAATGGTGTTTCTGAAACTTGTGTTGCTTCTGAGGAGATCAACTGGAAGAGTATGTGTACTTCAGATGATAAGGCATGTTGTTCTGAGGCAAGCTGTGTTAATCCTACAAGTGCAGAGTGTTATCCAGTGAGTGATATTTATCATGTAAAGGGTAGATATACGGATATGATTGCTTTTTGTAACCAGAAAGGTACTTGGGTTGATTGCGATGGTATCTCTTGGAGATGTACCAATGCTTATTGCGGTGGTGTTATTGGCAATTGTCCTGACAACAAATGCTGGATTGATTCTGGTGAGCAAGGTGTTGGTGAGTATCCAGATCAAAATACTGAGCAATGTTGTGGTGATGATGGTGGTGAAAAATACAGTGGTGGTACTGATGGGACATGGGCTTGCTGTGATGGTATGGATGCACAAGGCAACATAATAGGGCTTAAAGAATGCGTGCTGAATGGAAAATGCCAGGACAGGAAAGTTACAACTGAAATTTGTGATGATAAAATTGACAATGATTGTAATGGATTTATAGATGAATGGTGTGGAGGATGTGTTGAGTCTGATGATGGAAAAGATTATCATAGAAGTGGAACAACTATAGGTTTAGATGGGTTAGGAGCTGAAAATCAAACCATAGAACAAACCGACTTTTGTGTGGACACTAATAAAATCAATGAATATTATTGTTATGAAAATATTGTAGTAGGAGAAGAATTTGATTGCCCACATGGATGCGAGAATGGTGCCTGCGAGCCAGAAAATGTGATTCTTTTAGTGTGGGACGGGGCCCAAAGGAACCATTTGAACGAACTTCTTGATGCTGGAAAACTGCCCAATCTCCAGGAACTCATAAATGAAGGGCGAAAAAGGGATATGAGCATCTTTACAGAGAATTGCGGTTGTGCCAATGACGGCGATAATTACCACACTGAAACCGGGCCAGGTCATGTAGCTATGCTCACTGGTTATGGTTTTCCTGAAACGAAAAATCACGCTAATAAAAAAGAAGGAGAGGGAGGGAATAAGAATTGTCCTGAATATTGCCCAAGAGGTAGCCCTGAGACGTGTATTGAGCAACTAGGACCAAATTCTCTTCCCAAAGGTTACTCCATATTTGAAAGGATAAAAGAATTCAACCCTGACATCAAAACAGGTATGATTACTGGAAAAAACCTTCATTTCTTTCCTTTTCCAGCATTTATACATGCTGCTCCACCTTCCTGTTGTTATGGGGAAGTTTGTGGTGATGGTAATGCTATTGACACCTGTATACCTCGTTCTCAAGAACCAATATTGACTACACCTAGGTTTTTAGAGTTTATAGAAGAAAATAAAGATTCCTCTTTTTTCCTTTTTGCCCATTATAAATATCCTGATGCTGTAGGACATGAATCTGGAGAGAATTCTGTAGAATATAGTAATGCTATTATTGAAGATGATACAGAAACTGGAAAGATTATTCAAAAATTAAAAGACCTAGGCATTTATAATGGAACCATAATCTTAGTTACCACCGATCATGGTTTTGTTGAAGGAGGCACAGGCCATCACCCTTGTGTTCCTGAAACCAAACAAATATGGATAGTAAGCAATAGAAAGAATGTGATTAACAGGCAAGGTGTAGTAGCTAAACAAACATCAATTGTTCCAACAATCTTTGACATTTATGGTATGGATAAGAATGTTAATCCTCCTTTTGCTGGGGAATCCTTGTTTGTTCCATAATTTTGTTTTTTATATTATTCCCAAATTTGGTGAAAGTGAATCATTTTACAAAAGATTTATAAATCTCTTTCTTAAAGAATCGTTTTAATATTTAATATACTTATAAAAAGGTGATATTATGAGAGGAAAACATGAGAATGCTGTTTATTTCTTTGCAATATTGGGTTTGATTATTGTTGCTGCAGTTGTTTTTAGCCCTAATTTTCATGGGGGTGCTAAAGTTGAAGGAGAGGGGAGTGTTGAGGTTGATGTTTTATCATCTCCACAAGAAGCCCAAAACCTTGCTGGAGAGGCTTTTATTGGTAGAATGACTTGTAGTGATAGTGATGGCGGAAAAAAATATTATCAGGTTGGTTATGTAAGTGGGTATCGCTGGATAAGTGGGATGCGCAAAGCATACAAATATCCTGATAATTGTATAACTAGTGGTACACACAAGGGCGAATTAAGAGAGTGGTATTGTGATGGAAATACCCCCAAATCTGTGTTTAAAAAATGCCCTTATGGGTGTGCGGATAATGCCTGCAAACCAGCGCCAAAAGAGGTGTGCACATGCACTGATTCTGATGGTGGTAAGGATTATTATACATTAGGTAGTGCTACAAAAGAGTGTAAAGGACCTGATGCAACTTCCAGTATTGTTCTGAAAAAGGATGAATGTGCTTATTGTACTGGGCTTGCTCCAGAGCCTGTGACTTGTGGTGCTGTTGTAGAATACTATTGTTATAATAATGATATTCAGTCAGAGACGCATGTTTGTGAGTATGGGTGTAGTAATGGTGCTTGCATCAAAGAGCCACAAATTGAATGCACTGACTCTGATAGTGGTAAAGCATATTATACCAAGGGAACAACAATAGGGATGTCATATCCATCAGGCACAATTGTTAATAAAACTGATTTTTGCTCAAGTGATTTAATACTACATGAGTATTATTGTTACTACAATATTACTACCAATATTGTTGTTGACACAGAATGGAATTGCCCATATGGATGTCAGGATGGTGCTTGTATTCAAGAACAAATCACATGCACTGATTCTGATGGTGAAGATTATTACACCTTAGGGTATGTTAATTATGTTTGGAATGGTATTAGTGAAACAGTTTATGATAATTGTATATATTGGAATATAACAGATCCAAAAATTAATGGGTACTTGGAAGAGAGGGTTTGCAGAGACGGGAAGTACGACACTGTTGCATATACTTGCCCAAATGGCTGTCAAGATGGTGTTTGTATATGCCCAGCAAACTGTGTTTGTACCAACAGTGCAACAGAATGCCCAGCAAATCAAACAATAGGATGTTATGACAGTGATGGAGGAAAAGACTACAGAAAGAAAGGATCTGTAAGTGGGTATAAAGATGGGAAATATACCTTTACTGATATCTGTATTGGAGGGTCCCCACTTCCAAATGGTTTGGATCCTGGGATTGGAGAATACTTTTGTTACTCCTCTACATTCCCAGATTGGGTAGCTGTGATGTGTTCCGAAGGATGTAAAGACGGAGTCTGCTATGGTGACATCAGTGTACCTAAATGTACTGATTCTGATGGAAACAATATTTACACTAAAGGGAGTGCCCAGACTGAACTTGGTACTGGCCAAGGAGATTGTTGTATAAACCAATGGGGAGGTAGCTGTGTAGATGAAGGAACAAAAATTAGAGAGGGTATTTGCAAAGATGGTCCTTTAGAGATAGGCGATTGGTCATATACAAATGCTGAGTATGATTGCCCAAATGGCTGTCAAGATGGTGCTTGTATCAAAGAGCCACAAATTGAATGCACTGATTCTGATGGAGGAGTAAACCCTTATGTTGGAGGATTTTGTACTGACAGTAGGGGAACCTTTTATGATAGCTGTTTAACACAAGATGGAGCCAAATCTGAGGAAGATGGTGCCTATGTTTATGAAGTGTTTTGTTTGACTGATGAGATGGTTGAGCATTGCAAACAATATAATAGTGTAGAATACTGTGACAAACTACCTCGTCAATGTTATGGTGTTTCTTTACTACCAACACCTGGTTTGGCATGGACTTATTTTGATCGGGATGAGAAATATTTCTGTCCAACTAGTTGCATAAATGGGACTTGTATAAGATAGAAAAGATTTTTAAGATGGTCTTCGAGCAATTGTTCAAGGAGAGATGGATAGAGAAGAAGCCGCAGCATGCCTTTTTGCTCGGGTTTGTTTATTCTTTGATAGGGATTGTTAGTGCAAAGATTGTTTTTGGCGCTAATCCTGGGTTGATGGCAGTTGCTTTTACTTCTATTTTGTTGATACCTTCATTGAATGCTCTTTTGCGTCATGAAGAGAATGTTGAGATTAGGGAGAAAAAGCTGTCAATAAAGCAGTTGTTAAAGGATCATAGAGATATTTTTGAGATTTATATTTTCTTGTTTCTTGGGATATTTTTTACCTTTGCTATTGTTGCAATATTATTAACTTCCTCTTCTGCAGAGCATGTTTTTGAAAGCCAGTTAGCGGTTGCAGGATTAACAGGCTCTTCATATCTGCAAGCTGAGTTTTTATCTATTTTGTCTAACAACATTGTTATTTTGGTTGTTTGCTTGTTGCTCTCTTTGGTTTATGGTGCTGGTGCTATTCTTTTTATAACATGGAATGCTTCTGTTTGGGGTGTTATTTTTGGTTTTTTGGCAAGAGATGCTGCTGTTACCTTGGATCAAAACCCTTTTGTATATTTTGGAATGATGCTTTTGCCAATACTTCCTCATATGATAACAGAAGCAGTTAGCTATTTGTCAGCTGCAATTGTTGGTGGTGTTGTTTCTAAAGCTGTATTAAGAGAGAAGATTGGCTCAAAGAAGTTCAAGCATGTTTTAACAGATGGTTTGATATTCTTTGGGTTGGCAGTTGTGTTGGTTATATTAGCTGCTTTCTTGGAGGTTTATGTTTTTCCTTTGATTAGTTGAGTTTTTAAATTATTTTTTTAATATTTTAATAACTCGCGGGGTTGCTATAAACTTAATTAATAATAATTCTATTTTTAATATTCGCGAGGTTGCTTGTGCACAAACAGGAGATATGCAACCTCGTGGTGATGTTGTTTTTTATTCCTTATGGGAATAGAAACAGAAGCACCACGAGTTGCCTTTAGTGTGGTTAAGCACTGGCAACTCGCTAAGTATTATTTTTATCTGGGTAAGGGTATTTAACAAAAGGTTAATAAACAATATTTAAGTTCTTAGATTTATGAAGGATCAATTCCCATATGAAAAGATTAAAAGAGGAATCATTATTAGAAAAGAGTCTGAAACCAATCCCAAATATGGGTGTAATCCAGAGAATAGAAAGACGCGTGATTTGATTAATTATGGGGTTGTTAACATTGACAAGCCTTCTGGACCTACAAGTCATCAGATCTCTGATTATGTTCAAAAGATATTAGATATTGATAAGGCAGGGCATTCAGGAACATTGGATCCAAAAGTGACTGGCTCTTTGCCTATTGCTTTGGGGAGAGCAACTAGAATAGTGCAGCTTTTGCTAAAAGCTGGCAAGGAGTATGTTGGGGTTATGCATCTGCACAAAGAGTTTGAGGAGGAAGAGCTAAATAATGTTGTTTCTAAGTTTGTGGGTAAGATTGAGCAGGTTCCTCCTTTGAGGTCAAGTGTTAAGAGGAGGAAAAGAGAAAGGAGTGTTTATTATTTCAATATTCTGGAAATTGAGGAAAAAGATGTTCTGTTTAGAGTTGGTTGCCAAGCAGGTACTTATATAAGAAAGCTTGTTCATGATCTTGGTAAAAAATTTGGGAAAGGAGCACATATGTCAGAGCTTAGGCGTACAAGGGTTGGGCCTTTTGATGAGTCTAGTTTGGTTACTTTACAGGATTTGATAGATGCGTTTTATTATTATAAGAAAGAGGAGAATGAAAGGTTTTTAAGGTGTTGCATTCAGCCTATTGAAAAAGCAATTGTTCATATTCCCAAGATTTGGGTTATGGATTCTGCTGTTGATTCTTTGTGCCATGGTGCTTCTTTGAAAAACCCTGGTATTGTTAGGTTAGAGTCTGGAATAAAAAAGGAAGATATTGTTGCTGTACTAACACTAAAGGGAGAGCTTGTTTGTTATGGTAATGCAGCTGCTGATTCAAACCAAATGCTAGAAGAAAAGGGTTTGGCAGTTAAGTCTAACAAGGTGTTTATGCTGCCAGGAACTTATCCAAAAATAGAAAAGTAAAATAGATTACTAGTCCTTTATTTTAGTGGCCCTATTTTTATAGTTTTTTTATAAATTTCACTTACTTCAGGATCTGAAAGGTCAATAAAGTCAACCTTGTAACCTTTTGAACCTTTTGTAGAATAACCTTTTGCAACAGAAAACACACAAGCTAAACCACTACCTCTTAAACGTGCCCACAAATTTGGTTCTTTCCATATATAAATATTACTATCATCATCATATCTACGGGAATATCCTTGTGGTAATTTAAGATTCTCAACAAACGTTCTTACTACATCAAAAAGTATTTCATCAACCTCTAAATCAATACCTCTATTAATTCCTAATGGTTTATAAGCTTTTTTAACTCCCGCTCTACCTTCCGCTACTTCAAGTATTGTATTCAAATTCAATTCCTCATCCATAGTATCCCTCAAAGATTAATTGGAATAATGAGAAATATATTGTGCTTAAATATTTTTCTATTTTAAAATAGTAACAGAACTAGTCAACCTTGTTTTTAAAACAGTCAATGAATCTACAGCTCTTGTTTGTTTTCTTGCATACGAATTCAATCTTGTTATCCTTTATTACTGATTTTTTATACCCACAATTTTCCCAGATATATCTTTTCCAATCCATAATATTGTCAAATTCTCTGTTCACTTGTTTGCCAAGAAGTTCCATGAGCTTTTCCTCTTCCATTTCAATTCTGTGTTCTCCTGTAATAACTTGTTCTTCTTCTGTTTTCAGCTCATTAACTGATTTATGGATCTCTTCTAGTTTTTTGTAGATCTCCTCATTGCTTATTGTCATAAAAGCAACTCTATTAAAACCATATAAAAAACTTTCTATTTTGAGTTTGTCAATTTGTTTTGAGATATTAATTTAAATATTAGTTTGCTTTTTCTTGATTTTATGGGAGAGGTAAGAGAGAAGATTTTACTAAAATTAATGCATGAACCTAGGCTTGGGTTTTCAGAGCTCTGGGACAAGAGTGTTGACTCTAACAAGTTTGCATACCATTTGAAGAGCTTGGAAGAGCAGGGAATGATAAGAAAGGTTGACAATAAGTATGAGTTAACGCTTAAGGGAAGGCAAAAGGTGGGGATGCTTGATGGTGAAACTGGTAAGGAGAAAGAGTATCCGATCTTTTGTGTTTTGATAATGCCTATACAAGGTGATAAGGTTTTACTTCAAGAGAGACTAAGAGAACCTATATACGGGTATTGGGGGATTATTGGTGGAAGGATTGAATCAGGCAGAAACTTAACAGAGACCTTGGAGCATGAACTAGAAGAGGAGGTAGGCTTGGAGGGAGAGTTTAAAGTAAAAGGACTTTTTGTTGTAAAAACCTTTGAAAAGCAAAGGCTTGCTTACACTCATTACCATATTCTTGCAAAGGCCTTTAATTTGAAGGGTAAATTGAAAACAGAGATAAAAGAGGGAAAGAACAAGTGGTTTAAGATTTTGGATGTGCCAAAGCTAAAGATCTTCCCAGATATGCCTAAGCTCATTGAGATGGCTCAGAGGAAAGGGTTTTCTATTGTTGAGATGAATCGCTACATGGAGAACAAGGAGTTTAAGAGAATAGAGATTGTGAATGAAGTAACTCTTTAGATCTTTTACCTATTTTTGAAAACATATTTAAAGTAATTGATTATAACTTTGATTATGGCATTCCAGAATATTATTAAGATAGAGAAACCAGACACTTACTTAGATATTGCTTTTAGGAGGGGGCGTGATAAAATAGCTTTGAGTAGGCAGAAAGCCAAAGGCCCTAATATAGAAAGGTCAAAGACAATAGAGCTTGATAGGTTGAGAGCAGTTAGAAATTCTTTGTTTAATTTCCTTGATAAGATTTTGAAATCATTTCCAAGTCTTGATACAATGCCTGATTTTTATAAAGAGCTTGTAAAGTGTACTATTGATTATGGAGAAACAAAGAGATCTCTTGGTGGTGTAAAATGGGCAATGGAGAATATTGACAAGTTTTTCAGGATATATTCAACAAAGATAAAGAGGGCAAGGGATATTAGCTCAATAAACAATTATAGGAGAGAGTTTTATGGCAGGGTTTCTTCAATAATGAAACAGATAAAGCAAGAGCTAGAGATATTGGAGAAATCAAGAAGGGTGATAAGAGAATACCCCACTATAAAAACAGATATATTCACAGTTGCTATATTCGGCTTTCCAAATGTTGGGAAATCTACTTTGTTGTCTAAGTTGAGCACTTCTAAGCCTGAGATAGCAATTTATCCTTTTACAACTAAAGGGATTAATGTTGGTTATGCAAAGCAGGGCTCAAAGAAGATACAACTGTTAGATACCCCAGGAAGTCTTAATAGGTTTGATAAGATGAACAATATTGAGAAGCAGGCGCATCTTGCATTAAAGCATGTTGCTAATGCAGTTGTTTATGTGTTTGATTTGACAGAGCCTTATTCTTTGGAAGAGCAGAAAAGGTTGTTTGAAAAAATAAAGAAGATGAATAAACGAGTGGTTGTTTATCTGAGCAAGTCTGATATTTTAGAAAAAGCGATTGTTGAGGATTTTAAGAAAGAAACAGATGTTTTTACTGATGCGAAAAAGCTGGAAGATCACTTGTTTTCCTTAACCTGAGTTGAGCACTTGCATGGTAGCTTGTTTTTGGCTTTTTTCATGGCTTCTCTTGCAGCAGTTGTATAAATCTTGTCTGTGTATATTGTGAATATGGCTTTGCCTTTCTTAACCTGCGCTGCTATTCCAATAGGCTTTCCAAAGGCATGGCTCATTCCTGTTGAGAACCTGTCTGCACCAGCACCCTTAGCCAGAGGGTTTTCTCTTAGAACATGAAATGGGAACATCCTGATCTGTAAGTGGAAGTTCTGCTTTCCAATCCTTTTTTCAAGATGGCGATTGCATGTTCTTCTTGCAGCCTCAATTGCCTCTTGTCTTATTTGCAAAGAGTCTTTTGTGATTAAATCAACCTGGTATTCAAATTTCTTCGTTAAATTGCCCATATCAAACTTGACAATTTTGAGATTAGGGCTAACCCTGATATAAGACTTTTTCCTGAATTTTGAGTAGCGAGTGTAGGGCCTTTCTAAGGCTCTGTAAGATATACCCTTTCTTAGTTTTGCCATAGGGATTGGGAATTATATATGGTTTATAAAGGTTTTCTTTGGATTAATTTAATTACAATACTAATAACTAGCGAGTTGCCAGTGCTCAACCACATAAAAGGCAACTCGTGGTGCTTCTTTTTGTATATACTCAATTATTTACCTTTTATACAACACCACCACAAACCCTGTTGAATCAACAACCTCTGATTCTGTCAATTCAGCAAGCTTTTTTGCTGCATGTTTTTTGTTATTTTTCTCCAAGAATGATTTTAGGAGCTTGATCTTTAATATTCTTCTTTTTTTGAGTAGTTTTTTTATTTGCTCTATGACCTGCTCAGTTAAGCCATTTTTGCCTATCCATACTTGTGGCTTTATAGCCTTGGCTTTTTCCTTAATTCTATTGTCCTGTTTCTTAATCATGCTTTGGATGCTCATGGCCTAGCTCCTTTCTTGTTTGGAGTTCTTCTATATGCTTTAGTCTTGTGTGCATTATGTTGCCCTGGTCTTGGTTAAATTGCTCTATTAGATGAGATACATATTCTCCCCCTAAGAAGTGTGGTAATATGACATAGTCTGCGCCTGCTTTGTATAAAGCTAGTGCCTCATCAAGTTGGGATGCTGTTACAACAACCGCTGCCTTGTTGTTTAGCTCGCGTGTTTTTTGTAATAGTAATAGATTATCAGCAGAGTCTGGCGCAGTGCTTATTACCATGCTCACATTTCCCAGATCCATTCTTTCTAAAATTTCTGTGTCACCAACATCACCATAAACGCAGGGTATTCTTTTTTTTACCAGTTCTTTAATAATCTCTGGGTTGTAGTCTACAACTAGTGTGTTTTTGTTTAGTTTATTTAGTTTATCCAATATACTATAACCAATCCTATCATAACCGCACAACAAAACATCATGTTGTTTGTGTTCTGTTTTGTGCTCATATTTGTCTTCTGCCTTTGGTCCTTTGTCTAGGAAAGAGAGTTTGTTAGAAAGCTTTTGATATAGCTTGTTGTCATATTTTAAGATGTAAGAGCTAGCAATTATTGTTGAGATCGCAAGCAGTATTGTTAAGGTAAGAACATTTTGTGAAACATTCCCTAAGTTATAGCCAAGGGCAACAATTATTAGTGAGAACTCGCTTACCTGTGCTAGTGATGCTCCTATTAAGAATGATGTTCTTTTGCGGTATTTGAATATCTTTACAACAGTCATTACAATTAATGGTTTCATTAAAATGACGAATGAGAAAAAGATCAAGAATGGAACTAATAGAGAGACTATGTTGTTTAATACTATTCGCATTCCCAACGCAACAAAGAATATTGTTGAGAAAAAGTCCCTTAATGGCCTTATTCTTGAGATTATTTCGATTCTATACGGCAGATTAGCCAGGCTTACACCTGCTAGAAATGCTCCTATGACTACTGACAAGCCGAGGAAAATAGCAAGCATAGAAAAAACAAAGCATGTTGATAAGGAGAGCAAGAATAAGAGCTCTTGGTGCTTTGCACCAAACCTAAAAAGTGTTGGTAAAACAAATTTTGCCAATGCAACTGCAGAGATTATCAAGGCAGAGCCTCTTAATAATGAAAGCACAATGTTGGAATTTGATATTATTGAAAGGATGGTTATTGCCAGGAGATCTTCCATCAAAAGTATTCCAACCAAGATTCTTCCATGCAAGGTGTCAAGCTCTTTTTTGTCTGCAAGCAACTTTATCACAACCATTGTTGATCCAAATGCCACAACCAATCCAAGATATGCTGCTTCTACTGTTTGAAATTTTAGTAGGATGGCTAATAAGAAGCCTATGGCAAACAACACAACACTTTTTGTAAAGCCTCCTAGGCTTGCAACTAAGCCAACATCTTTTAGTTTTTTGAGATCTATTTCTAATCCAACAATAAATAATAAGAATGCGATTCCTATTTCTGACATTGTTAATATGACTTCCTGATTTGTTATTATCCCTAGAATTGGACCAATGATAAGGCCAGCAAGCACATACGCTGGAATCATTGGTTGTTTTAGTGTTTTTAGTAAATAGCCGAGGGCTGTTGCAAAGATTATTATTATACTGATTTCTAGAAAGATATTTTGCATTAGTAGAACCCCCTTATAACATATGGTAGTGTTTCAATAATATCGCTTGCTTTAAGTGCCACTCCCTTCTCTTTATAGATCAAATCACCAACATACCCATTTATGAATGCCGAATAACAAGCAGCCTTGATTAGGGGATATCCTTGAGCTAAAAAACCAGCACATAAGCCTGCTAGAACATCTCCTGTTCCTGCAACTGTCATTCCTTCATTGCCTGTTTTGTTTAGATATGTTTTATGCTTTGAGATTATCTTGTCTGTTTTGTCTTTTATTAAGAGAGCATTAGAACCAATATGTTTTTTTATTTGGTTTTGTTTTAGTTTTGAGTTTTTTAGCAATATTTCAAGCTCTTTTTTGTGGGGTGTTAGGATTGTATTGCTAACATCTTGTAATTTTATTGCCTTTAGTGCATCTGCATCTATTACTTTTGGTTTTTGTATTTTGCAGATCTTTTTTGTAAAGCTTAGTGTTGTTTTTCTTTCTCCCAAGCCATTGCCAATTAGAACTGCATCAAACTTTTCTGAAAGTTTTATTACTTCTTTTGCTTGGATTGATTTAAAATAATCTCCTTTGAACTTCTTTGTTATGAAGTTCGGGTCAAAGCAGTTGATTGCCCATGCAACCTTGCTTGGAGCTGCTATTGTTACAATGTCAACGCCTGTTGCAAATGCTGCTGAGCCTGCTAGGATTATGGCTCCAACATAGTCAATAGAGCCTCCGATTATTAACAATCTACCATTGTCTCCTTTGTGAGAGCTCTTTTTGTGTTTTTTGAGTTTTATATTACTCTTTTTTATGTACATTTTAAAAGAACCAAGTTAGAACTTTGTCTTGCGCCTCCTTTGTATTGTTTTCAATGGGTTTTGTTTTCATGCGTTTGTTGTGGTCAATGACTATTGGTTTTAACTCAACAAAGTCTGTTAGTGTTGCATTCTTTTGCATTGTATCACCTCGTTAGAACAATCTCTCCTTTGTCGTTTATTTTCACCTTTATCTTGTCCCCCTTTTTCCAGCCCTTGGCTTCAACTATCTGCTTTGGAAGTGTGATTTTGTACTGCTTTTCATTGGCAAATTGGAGCTTTATCATTTTCATATATGATATATATATTTTAAAGTATATAAAAATAGCTACTAGTATATATATTTTTTGGTTATTTTTAATGTAGATACAATCATAATTCCATGGTGACAAAGAAAATAATATAAAGTTTGAGAGCTCAGGAGTAAATGAATAATCAAAATATGATTAATATTGGTGATGTGGATGGTTTTTGAAGAACTAACTGCAAAGGTTAATAGGATTTTAGAGGATAGAAGAGAAGGTCCTCAAAAATTTGATTTTACTATTGATAAAGTGGTTAAAAGCGTTGGGGAGAGAATCCCTACTGTTACTTCCCACGATTTATTTGTTAACAGACAAGATGGAACTTGCATGGCTCCAGAATATTTATCTTATGTTAAGTTACCATTTCATCCTTTCACTGAATTATTAGTAGAAGCATGGAAACAATGCCATAAAATCAGATTTAGAGGAGAATATAGTTTAGAGTGGGTGGATGATCCTATTCTTATTTTTATGAGAGTATATTCTATTCTCGCTCACATAAGTGGGATATATGATTCATTTAGAGGAGAGATTATTGTTGAAGACAGGAAGACAGGTAAAGAGATTAAAAGAATAAACACAACTTTTGAATATTATCTTGGTAAAGATAATGGTATGGGGCTTGAAGGAATACAGCCAAGAGCCAAGTTACCTCCTGTTGAGGTTGACAGAGGCGTAGGTTATTATATGCTTCAAGCACATTTGGATCCAGCAGAGCATCCAATTAATGATGCAGATGATTATTTGATGGTTCTTTCTTGTGGTTATTGTAATACTGGGATGTTATATTCACAACCAAGGACTAGTGATAAACCCAAAAAAATACCTTTATCATGTGATAGTTGCGGATCGAAAGATTTGACTACTCTGTATCAGAATTTCTAAATATTTTTTAAAAACAAAAAGATATATATAATTGAATTGATGTAGAAAAAAAATATATGAAAAAGAGGGGTCAGATAACTATTTTTATTATCCTAGGTATTGTTGTTCTTGCAGCTTTTGGGTTTGTGTTTTATGCACGTGATATTATGCAAGGTTCAATGGGAACAGATATTAAAAGGGGCCAGATTTCTGAAACAGAGAAAACATCTGTTTCGTTTTATATTGATAGCTTGATTGTGAAGTCATTTAAGGAGTGCTTGCATCTGGTTGGTGAGCAGGGCGGCAGGATTTATACAGATCAAGAGGGGAATAGTGTTTTTAATAAACCTTCTTACATTAATTATGAACTGCATGAGAGGATTGGTGTTGGGATAAAGAGTGGTGTGGTTGTAGGGAATAATGGCATAGCTTTGTATAGGGCAAGAGATGGTAATACAATAGTCCAGGAGGATTGGTATAATAGTGGTGGGTACATATATGGATTGAATGCCCCTTTGCCTCCAATGGACTCAGCAGGAGGAAATGAGTCAATTGAGCAGCAGCTTAGTGATTGCACAAGAAGAAGGTTTGTTAACAGTTTTGATATAAAACCTTTTTTAGATATGAATTACAAGATTGAGGTTTTGCAGCCAGAGCCGAATGTTACTGTAAAAATTAATATTGAAGATATTAGTGTTGAAACATTTTTCCCTGTTAAGATTAGCACTGGTGATACTGAGATTATTGTGAAGGATTATTATTACAAACTTAATTTTAACTTCAGGGCTTTGTATGGTTTTGTTAGGGATATTATCAAGAGAGATATGTATGATCTGGATGTGAATATTGTAGAGTTAACCAATGGCGATTACAACATATCAAGAGAAGAGGCAATAAATGTTGATCCATACACTGGATTGAAATATGATGTTATAAATGTGACTGACAATTACTTTGAGCTGGATAACAAGCATTTTGTTTTCAGGTTTATTCGGGAGAATAGGGCTCCTGATTCCAACACTGTCAAATTTGTAAAACGTCCATTTTATATATATGAAGACTCTGATATAGTACTAGGATGTCCCAACTATCTAACAGCGCATAAGCTTGTTGACCCTGATGAGGATGACCTTTATGCAAAACAGCAAGGAATAACTGACTTGGGTTGGTATGAATTTAGTGGTTATTGTAGTCCGCCACTCTATAACGAAGAGTGCGGTAATATTATCTCACCAGCACTTACTCCAATAGTGGAATGCCAGGTCTGTTGTGCACCTGGCAGGCCAATGGTAGCATTCATAACAGACTATGGAGAAGCGCTTGACCTAAAACCATTTAGTGGAAAAATAGTGCGATGTAGGCCTCCAGATGCAGAAGGGACAGGGAAATGTTGTGATGAGGATGAGTGTTGGAGAGATATATCTGACGAATATTGCGGTGAAAAGTGGTTTTGTGATAACCCTTCAACATGTCAAAGTTTTGTAAGAACCACTCTTGCAGGTGATGATATATATCGACCAGTTGATTGTTGTCGTGCGCATAGACTTTATCAAATGTATTGTGAGCCTAAATGTGGAGAATGTAATGTTAAAGGGGAAATATTAGAAGATGAAAATCTTTGTGAGCCGTGTCCGTAAATGAAAACTAAACAATTAATCAAAACTTTGGCAATCCTTTTGATTGTTATTAGTGTTTTTGTTGTAGTTGTGTATTCACAACAATATTCACAAATAGTACAAGGTATTATTGATCAAATAGGGGGGCCTATTGATCAAGAATGGGATGAGAATGCTGCTAGAGGCAGATACTCTGCATGCTGTGTTAATGCTGATGGGTATTGTCTTGATTTGTTTGAGTCAGATGATGATGTCTGTGGTGAATATGAATGGATTTCAGATGATTTTTGTGGCAATGTTCCTAATTGCAAACCCCTTTGTTGCTATATTGATGGTGTTGAGCAAAAGTATCTTATGAATAAGTATGAATGTAAGAAGCTTGCATTAGACACTGGGACTAGCAATTGGGATTGGAATTCAAATTGTAACAGTTTAAATCAAAATAGTTTATCTTTTTTTAGCACTTCCTATAGTAATTTGTTTGAGGACAATACCCCAATCACCTTTGCTGTGATAGGTGATACTCATGCTGGTATAGATCGAGACGAGTTTCCAAATTATCGTCAATGGGCTGATGCAAACCATGCAGTAGCTGTTAATGAGATAAAAAGGCTTAATCCTGATTTTTACATTCATGTGGGTGATATGGTACAAGAGTCTACGCCCAGCAATTGGAACAGCTTTTTTTCTATTGAAACACCAATTATGACTGATTTGCCAATCTTCCCCACTATTGGAAACCATGAAAGGTATAATGTGGATCATAGTTATTACTACAAATTTAGACAATTTGATCATCTGGATGATCTGTTGACAGATGAGAATAAGCCTTGGTATTCCTTTGATTGGGGGTATGCTCATTTTGTGAGTTTGAGGCTAGATTATGATCCTATACACAATATTTATGGAGAGGCTTGTGAACCAGGAAGTGAGCAATATGAATGGCTTGTGAATGATTTGAGCAGAAATACCAAGCCTTGGACAATTGTTTTTTTTCATGTCTCTTTTTATAGTTCACTTTCAGAGTTAGATGACCGTAAGGAGATAAGGCAGGTTCTGCATCCATTGTTTAAGCAGTATGGTATTGATCTTGTTCTAAGCGGCCATGACCATTATTATGAAAGAGTAGAGGCTGATGGAATTGTCTATGTTGTTTCTGGGGGTGGTAACAATGTTTGGGACACACCAAACCCTATTGCTAAGAGCAAGAAATTATTGGGGAGGAATCATATTGTTAAAATTACTATTGATGAGAATAGCCTATCTGGAACAGCAATCTCTACTAGAGGGATAGGTAGAAACTGGCAGACTCCTGGCGGAGAAGTTCTTGATACATTCAGTTTGACAAGATAAAAACACAAAAATTTATATATCTACATATTAAAAAAAGCAATATATATTCAAAAGAGGAGATGAATATGAATAAAAAAGGGCAGTTTATATTTGCATTTGTATTGATTTCAATTGCTGTTGTGGCTTCTTTTGCATTTTTGTATTATATTGGGTATATACAGTCTGGCAAGGAGTTTAAGCCTGGCTTGTTTTCTCAGCTAAGCCTGACTTCTGAAAGCGCTTCTTTTAAGAATTATGTGCAGAGCTGTTTGGAAGAGACAACCAGGGAAGGCCTTGATTATTTTGGTGTTAAGGAGAGTTCACAACCCTTGATAGAGCAGTATATCAAAGCAGAGCTTCCAGAGTGTGTTGATGTGCAGGCTTTTGAAGAGTTTGGAATGGTGATAACACCTGAGCAAGTAAAGCCAAGTGTTTTGATAACTGACAAATCTGTTTTGGTTGATGTTGATTGGCCAATAACACTTGAAAAACAGGGTGCAACTTCTGTTGTTGAAGATTTCAATTATTATTTGAAGAGGGAGAGGAGTGCTGAGTTTACTTTTAATGCAGATGATACAACAACAGAGCCTCAAAGAATAGTAACAGAGGATGGTGATGCTGAGCTTATTGTTCCTCAAGGAACCAAGGTTTATGATAAGGATGGAAATCTTCTTGATGAGGTTACGTTAAAGGTTTTGGATAAGAACTTTGATGGCTTGAACAATGGTGTTGTTGTTGGGATGGTTGTTTATGATGGAATTCCAGATGGTGCTAGGTTTAGTCCACCAGTTACTATTATCGTTAATTACAGAGAAGAGGATATACCTCCAGGAGTTAGTGAAGAAGAGCTTTCTATTGCCTGGTATGATAAAGAAAATGGATTGTGGAAGTCTGTGCCAAGTGATGTGGATACTGTAAATAATAAGGTTAGTGGAAGTTTGTCACACTTTACAACTGTAGCACCTGTTGCTGACTGCACTAATTCAGAGAGAAAGGTGTCAGTTGTTAACTGGCAAAAGATTGGACCTGAGATAATTTATATGCAGACTTGTGGAACTGATTATGAGAATTGTATGGAAGCTACCCAGTTGCGTGGTTGGGAATCTGGTAATGGTTTTCACGAGGTTGAGGTTGAGTGTCAAGAACCAGTGATCCAAGAGATAAATACAGACACTCCTGCAGGTAAAATACCTTATGAAATTTGTAAATTAGAAGATTGGGATAAAGATGATATTCATGAGGTTAGTTCTAATTGTCTTGATGCTTGTTATGAGGAGGTTACTTGTCGTGTTGAGGGATTTGAAAGTGGGGATGGTCTTAATGATTTTATGGGTATTACGTGTCAACCACCACAACAAGAGAATGATGAACCTGTTTGTATAAATCCAGAGCCTGCAACTCCTATGACATATGGTTATGGTGGTACACTTGGTGCTGGTGGTATTGGATCCATCACATTTAATGTTGATACTGATGGAGATGCTTGTGTGATGACAGATGCAGCAGGTGAACTAGTTTATAGAGTGGATACTAATTGTTTTGGGGACACTTGTTATGAGGATTTTGAGACTGGTGGTGTATTTAATCCACCTATTAGTACACCAACTATTCCTACAGAACCAGTAACTATAATTGACATTACAACTAGTCATGGTTATGACAAATATTGGACAGATACAGAATTGGTTAAAGGTACCAATTCTTACTGGACAGGTGTTAAGAATGATAATGGTGACGGCTGCGCCCAGATAGAAGCAACCATTTGGATAGTTGGAACAGGGCTTACTTGGATTAATAAACAAGGGGATGTAATTCCTGCTAACATCTTGACAGGAGACCTTCAGACATGGATAAACAAGCTTTGTTGTTGTGGAGGTGGTGCACTTAGTGATCCTGATAGTTGTAATCCCAAACTTGGTAGTAATGAGGGGTGTGTTAATGAGGAGTATCCAGGTTGCAGTGAGATGTTTTCAAATTATGAAGTAGGAGATTTATTGAGTTTCTTAACACAATGTAGATATGCAAGTAAAGCTGACCCAAGTATAGATTATAATACTGTTGAAGATTGTTGTTTGAAATGGGACACTAACAATGAGTGTGAAAATCTTAATATAGATTTACCACCTTTACCAGAAGGTACATGTTCAGGAACAGAAAGGGATAATGTTTGTCCTGTGGGATGTTATGAGAGTAATGATATTGATTGTGATGATTTAGCTGTGTGTTCAGATAATGATGGGGAATGTTCTGAAGGATGTGATACTGTTAACGATAAGGATTGTTGTGAAGAAAAAGGTTCTGGAGGATACTGGTTAGAGACTCCAACTGGATTTGGATGCTATCCTGGTGATTATAATAAAGGATGTTCTCCTGGACAAGAATGTAATATTAAGTTTAATGATGAATGTTGTCCAAATTGGTGTACAAATATTGATGATGCTGATTGTGGTGGTTGTAAGATAGATGGGACTCCATGCCATGTTGATTCTGAGTGCTGCAATGGAATTTGTCAGAATGAGCTTTGTGGTGGTGTAGATGTTGGCCCAGATGCAGATGGTGATGGTGTACATGATGATGACCATTGCCCACAAGAAGCGGGTTCTTCTGACCATAAGGGGTGTCCAGATACAGATGGAGATGGTGTATTTGATGATGTTGACAACTGTAAATATATAAAAAATTCTAGGCAAACTGATAGGGATATAAATGGAGTAGGAGATACGTGCGAGCCAGGATATTATGTATAATACATTCCAATGTGAAAAAATTTTTTGAGAATAATATTTAAAGTACACTCAATACTAACCCATCCACATTTCCACCACTCCCAAAACATTTCTGGTTTTTTATAGGTAAGGTTTATTAATGTGTATTTCAGAAGATGCTGCTGATCATTCAAATGCTATCAGTATGCTTTTTCCCTTTTGTCAATATCTGAGATAAGAATCTCTTTCTTGTTATAGAATACAACATATTGGATTCTGTAATCACCAACCCTGACTCTAAAAACCTTTTCCTTTCTGCCAATCACTCGCTTAACATCGGGTGGAAAAGGTTTTTTGGCCAACTCCTCTATTCTGCTCAACAAACGGTTGTAAACCTGTTTCTCAGCCTTTTTAAGAAATCTTTTTGCGTGTGACCCTAACAACACTGAGAACATCTTAGCTACTCACTTCTTTCTTAAAATCATGAAGTGGTGTTGCTTTTCCTTTCTTGTATTCTTTTAGGCTCTTTTCTAGCCTTTTCTCTTCTTCTTTTGTCAGCAGATTATCAACATCAACCATATTCTTTTTTATATAGTCCAAATCCTTTTTTATAGCTTTTAATTCATCAACAACCCTTACAGATATTGCCTCACTCATGTATAAATGATAGTATTGATTTATATTTAAATATTGTGGTTTTTTCTGAGTAGTTTTTCCACAAACCCCAAAACATTTGTGGTTTTCTCTAGATAAGGTTTATTAAGCGCTTATCCTGTGATGTATTACCAAAAACACAAAATATATAAGTAAGTTATTATTAGTTATAACAGGTTATAATAATGCCAAGTATTAGGATTGTACTCAGCAAGCATGCAAATGACAAAAGGATCTTGTATGGGTTATCTAAAGAGCATATCAAGAGATGCATACTAAGAGGTGGTAAGATAAAGCAGGCCAATGGATATTTGGCATCTTATACTTATCTAAAGGTGGCCTACAAAAAGATAGGTAAAAACCTGTATTATGTAAAAACAATCTACATCAAAAGGTGATTAATATGGAACTCAAAAAATGCCCGGAGTGCGGGGGGAGAATAATTAAGAAAAAATTAGATTTCATTTTGTTTGGAGAGAACCTTGGTAAATTTGACACAATGGTATGCCAGAAATGTAAAGAGAGATTTTATGATGAGAAAGCTTTGGATGAGATAGATATAGAAGCAAAGAAGCGTGGTTTGTGGGGGCTTGAGAGCCAAACAAAGCTTAGTGAGGTTGGTAATTCATTGGCGATCAGGCTGAACAAAAAGCTAATAGATTTTTTCAAATTTAAGAAAGGCAAAGAAGTGATTGTTTACCCAGAAAGTAAAGAAAGACTTGTTGTTGAGGTGCCTAAGTCAGAAGCAAAGATTGCTGATAAATAGAATAAAAGTATTTTAACTTTGTCGTAAATCTTTTTGTTTATTCTTGCTAAATTTTATTAAGGTCTATTTCTAGTTTTTATAATAAAAAACAAAAAATTTATAAATATTATAGTCTTTTTGACTATAGAAATGTATACAAATGATAATTATAAGAAAAACAGAGCATTACAAGAGATATCATCAAAAGGATGTGCCTTGGTCAGTAGTTATAAATACAATATTTACTATAAAACCAAAAAGAAAAGGCAAGGATATATTTGAATATAAATCAGAGAATTTTTATGTTTTGTGCATTAGAGAAGGAGATGTATTAAAGGTAATAAATGCCAAGAGGATCAGAAGATGAAGAGGAATAATATCTGTCAAGATTGTGGGGCCAAGATGAGGCATGTAAAAGTTAAGGTAGAAGGTGCTAGATCAAAAGCCTTAGCCTATGACTGCCCAAAATGTGGCAATCTTGAATTTGATAAAGAAAGCGGTATAAAGGTTGTAGAAGAGCTAAAACACAAAGAGGAAAGCCCACTTATGATTTATCAGAAAATTGTAAAATTATCTCATAACAGATTGGGCACATATTTCAACAAAAATATAATCAAAAGTTTGAATTTAAAGGGAGGTGAAGAGATAAAAGTTTCTGTTCCAGACAAAAAACATATTATAATAAAACTATTCTAAAGATAATTTAATATTATCGTAAACATTTCTGTTTATTCTTGAAAAGGTTTATTAATCTATAATATTATATCCCTATTTGTGATAGATATTAAAAGAGGAATATTTATTTTGATATTAATTGTATTTATTAGCGGCTGCTCTACACCAACAGCACAGGTTATAAAACAACCGATTCTAATAGAAACAACCAATTCTGATCTAGAGGTTTATTTCTGTCCAAGGGAGGATTGTGAGCAGCATTTATTTGATTTTCTTAACGAAGCTGAAGTTTCTATCCATTGTGCCTTGTTTGATTTGGATTTACAGAAAATAATTGATTTGTTAGAGAAAAAGAGCAAAACAGTTGAAGTCAAAATAGTGACAGATGGTGATAATTACAGAAATATTGATAATCTTAGTTTTGTAAAGCAGGATAATAGGAGTGCCTTGATGCACAACAAATTTTGTATTGTGGATAATAAAAGAATCTTTACAGGGAGTTTTAATCCAACTGAGAACTGTGCTTATAAGAACAACAACAATATGATAATAATAGAATCAAAATATTTGGCTGAAAACTATGAGCAAGAGTTTAATGAGCTGTGGAATGGTGTTTTTGGAAAAGGGAATAGAGTTGAGGACCCTATTATTTACTTAAACAACAAGAGAATTGAGAATTATTTTTGCCCAGAGGATGATTGCGCTTTGCAAGTTCAAAAACAGATTCAAAAGGCAAACAAGAGTATATATTTCCTTGCTTTTTCTTTTACCCATGATGCAATTGCAACTGATTTGGTGCTAAAGCATTATGAGGGTGTTGATGTTAGAGGTGTTTTTGAGAAGACAAGGATTAGCCAGTATTCAAAATATCATTTGTTGGAATATCAAGGAATGGATGTGATTAAAGATAATAATAAATATACAATGCACCATAAGGTGTTTATAATAGACAATCAAACTGTTATAACTGGCTCTTTTAATCCAAGCGAGAATGCTGATAAGAGGAATGATGAGAATGTTTTGGTAATTGAGGATGAAGGCATTGTGCAGGAGTATTTAGAGGAATTTGAGTATGTATGGAATATAGGATGAAAACACAAGATTTAAATATATATTGTACTTACTGTACTTACAGGTGTTACTTGTGAAAATCAAGTATAGCAAACATGCTAAAGAGAGGATGTTTTTAAGAGGAATTGCAATTAAAGATGTTGAAGAGTGCATTCAAAAAGGAAGCAAAGAATTACAAAAGCCAGATAAGATATTGTCTTATTACAAGTATTTTTGTGCTGTGTACAGAAAGGTGGGGGATACATATTATGTTGTAACTGTAAAACCAAGGTGATAAAAAATGAAGTGTCCTATGTGTGGTAAGGGTGTGTTGAAAAAGGGTAAGATTAAGGAGTATATTTTTGGGGAGTATTTAGGAGAATATCCTGCAGAGTTATGCAATAAGTGTGGAGAATCATTTGTAGATTCAAAGACAATGCAGAAAATCGAAGATAAAGCAAAAGAAAAGGGGGTTTGGGGATTGGGTGTAAAAACAAATGTGACTAGAACCGGAAACTCACTTGCAGTTAGGATCCCAAAGAAGATTGTGAACTACATGAAGATAAGAGAAGGTACTGCTGTGTATGTACACCCAGAAAAAGACAGGATTATTATTGACAAATAATTTTTAACTTTAATTCTATACTGATATACAAATTATTATATTAACATACTTTTATAATTATTTATGAAATTAATAGTATTTTAGTATACTAAAAAGTATTTTAATAGACTTTTATTGTATGAAAATTAAGTTAATGTATAATAGTGTACTAATAACTATATTAATATATCATTTTTATACATCAATTATATTCTTAAGCAAAGTTTAAATACATCTCCAAATTAGTTTTTAAAATATATATTTTTTTATGTGATGTAAAATGGGGCTAACTAAGAAACAGATTGATGAAATAAGGAAAGAGCTTGACACAAGCTTTAACCCATTATTCTTTTTTGATGATGACCCAGATGGTTTGTCTAGCTTTCTATTGTTGTATAGATATGTCAGAGAAGGGCATGGCATTGTTGTTAAGGCAACTCCTGATTTGAGAGAAGAATTTGCGAGAAAGGTTGAGGAGTATATGCCTGACAAGGTTTTTATTCTGGACAAGCCGGATGTTAGCCAGGATTTTATTGACAAAGTAAAAGTGAATATAATTTGGATTGACCACCACTATCCTGTTAAGAGGCAAGGTGTAAGGTATTATAACCCAAGGTGTAAAAGCAAAGCTGATTACAAGCCAACAAGCTATTGGTGCTACAAGGTTGTTAACAAAGATTTGTGGATTGCAATGGCTGGCATTATTGGTGATTGGTATATTCCAAAGTTTAGAACAAAGTTTTGTGAGCAATTTCCTGATTTACTGCCAAAAAATATAAAAAAGCCTGAGGAGGCCTTGTACAAAGCAAGGATTGGAGATTTGGCAAGGGTTTTCTCTTTTATCATGAAAGGTAAAACAATAGAGGCAATGCAGGCTATAAAGGTGCTTACAAGAATAAACTCACCATATGAGATTCTTGACCAAACAAGTGCTCAGGGTAATTATATTTACAAGCGATATTTGAGGATAAAACAGATTTATGATGAGCTACTAGAAGAGGCAAAGAAAGAGGGTAAGAAAAGGGATAAGTTATTGGTTTATACTTACACTGATGTTAAGATGAGCTTTACAGGGGATCTTTCTAATGAGTTGTTGTATCTGTATCCAAAAAAGGTTATAATTGTTGGCAGATTAAAATCAGGTGAGATGAAGTGCAGCCTGAGATCTTCTAAGGTCAAGATTTTACCTGTATTGCAAAAAGCTTTGGAAGGTATAGATGGCTATGGTGGTGGACATGATTATGCATGTGGTGCTTGTATAAAGAAGAAGGATTGGGACAGGTTTTTGGAGAGTTTTAGAAAGCTTCTAAAATAATCAAGCAATTGACATCCTTGTAGCAATTAACTCATATAAGTTTCTCATGCCAGGCTCATCATCAATATGTGCAATGTTACTTCTACATTTAGCGAAGAAGTCTCTTACTTCTTGCAGAGAAGTTCCGTATATGCGATAACTGCTAAAAACAAGTGGTTGCTCACCAACTCTAAACCCTCTTTTTGGGTCTTGATATGCGGTTTTTGCTCTCTGAAAAAAGTCTATGAATGGGTCTACTGGTTTTGGCCTTTCCAAGGGATATGAGGAATCAATTCTTTTGGCTTGTCTCATAGAAAGCTCTATCATTTGATGGTTACTATCACCTACTTCTGCATAAGCAACAAAATCCATATTACAAATAGTTGCCAAATCTTGAGAAGCAAAACTCCTCACATTATAGAGTTCTCTAGTGAATGCATTTCCAACATTAAATACAATCATTTGCAAGAGATACATGTTATCTGGATCTTTTCTGTCAAACTCAATTTCATCTTCTGGAAGGTTATCAAAGTTTGGAAACAAATTAAAAACAGGATATATAAAATCCAGCCATATCAATAGGTTTTTTCTGTTTTCCCTCCAATAATTGAGATCAAATCTATTTTGTATTCGCCTGATTTTTCTTCGGCCTTTTTCTAATTTAGACCTAAAGTCAGTATAGACCTCCTCTTCTGGTAATTCATGTTCCATATAATATCTAAATCCTGGATCCTGAAACAAATCAAGTGCAACTTCAACATTCACCCCTCCAGCGAGTACCCTTTTTATGCTTTGTTTTGGATTGATGTCTCCACCAAATTGCTTTATGTACATCCTTAATAGCCATAGAACATCTAAGGTTTTTTCTGGTATTGCTGTCTCTGCACGAAGGTATAGATTGACTACATTCTCCAAGCTATCATAAAGCTTTTCAAACAAAGAAAGAGTATCCCTTATGTCTTGGAGCACTGTTTCATCTCTGAATTCCAAATATTTTGTAACCAAGTCTCCTGCTTTTGCTTTCATAATATCCAACTTTACCCCCTATCTTAATAATAAGAACTAGCAATATATAATCTTTTTGCTGTTTACCACCCTAAAGATAAAGCAATTTATTCAATATACTCTTCGTCTACATCAAAATCCTGGTCCTCATCAGAGTCATAGTCTTCTTTTACTTCCTCATGCTTTTCTGGCTCTTCATCAAAATTTTCTTCAACTTCTTCAGGCTCTTCCTCAGCTTCTTTTTTAGCAGATTTTTTTGCTGCTTTTGGCTTTTTTTCTGATGATAAGCCTTTTTGAGCTTCTAGAACCTCTATTTTTCCTGCTCGGCCTGTTGTTAGTTGCATCTCTCCTTGCCACTCATTTACAAAGCCGTTTGTTAGCTTTATTCTGTCACCAACTTTAACCTTGTCAACATCTTCATTCCATAGTGTCATGTTTACCTGTGCAGAGTCATCTTTAACAGTAGCTGTGCATACCCTTCCAGCTCTGCCAAACTTTGTAAACTCGCGTACTTCGCCTTTGTCGATTACATCAGCTGTAACCTCAATTCCAGATTGCCTTGGTTGTAATTCGCTTAGTTTCATGATTTACCTCTCGATTTTTGAGTATAAAACCTGGTTTCGTTTAAATATCTTTTTGTTTTAACAATGGATATATTATAAAAGAATAAACTTAGCGAGTTGCTAGTGCCTAATTACAAGATAAACAACTCGTGGTAATGTTGTTTCTTTCATTCTAAAGTAAATAGAAACAAAAATTACTCTTCAAATTTAGAGATGCCATGTATTAATTTCCAAAGAACATCTTTTAAGTGTTCTATTTTTACTCTCTTCTGTTTTGTTGTATCACGGTCTCTGATTGTAACAGTATTATCCTTAAGGGTGTCAAAGTCTATTGTTATGCAGAATGGTGTTCCAATCTCGTCTTGTCTTGCATACCTTCTTCCTATGCTTCCAGATTGGTCATAGAATGCATTGAAGTGTTTTTTTAGTTCATCAAATACTTGTTTTGCTTTTTCTGGTAAGCCCTCTTTGTTTATTAATGGGAATACTGCAGCCTTTATTGGTGCCAATCTTGGGTTAAGCTTTAAAACAATGTTGCCTCTTTGCTTGTCATCATTGTAAGCATCGCATATGAAAACAAGGAATGCTCTTTCTAATCCAAGTGATGGTTCTGCAACAACATAAGGGATTAATCTCTTTTTTTCCTTTTCCAAGAACAATGACAAATCCTTTTTTGAGAATTTCATGTGCTGCTTTAGGTCAAAGTCAGTTCTGTTAGCCATTCCTTCAAGCTCTTTCCAACCAAAAGGGAAGTTGTAATCCAAATCCCAAGTATCTAGTGCATAATGGCTTTTCTCATCTGCCAAGTGCTGTCTGATTTTAAAGTTGTCTGGGTTTACTCCTAAATCAACAAACCATTTTTGTTCAATTGCCAGCCAATAAGCATGCCATTGTGTTTTTATGATGCCTTTTTTTAAAGCATCCTTTATTTTCATTTTTACAGGCTTTTGTTTCTTCTTCTGCATGTCTGCAGAGTAAACATTGAGTTCGTACTCCATCACTTCATTAATGTATGGACATTTGTCCTCATCTTTTGGGTGTATAAAATACTCAAATTCCATTATCTCAAATTCTCGGCATCTAAACAAGAAGTCTCTTGGAGAGATCTCATTTCTAAAGCATCTACCTATTTGAGCAATACCAAATGGGAGTTTTAATCTTGCGTTTTCTTGAACTAGCTTGAAGTTTGTGAACATTTGCTGAGCTGTTTCTGGTCTTAGATAAGCAGTTGATTGCTCTCCTGTTATTGGGCCAACATTTGTTCTGAACATTAGGTTGAAAACAGTTGGATCTTTTAGTCCAGAGCCACACTTAGGACAAACAAGTTTATGCTTTTTTATGGTGGCTTTTACTTCATCTAAGCTCATACCGTCTGCTGCTATTTTGAGTTTATCTTCTATGAGGTGGTCTGCTCTGATCTTGTTGCCGCATTTCTCACATTCAACCATTATATCTGTGAATTGGTCTACATGGCCAGAGGCTTTCCATACCATTGGGTGGGTTATAACACTTCCTTCTATTCCAACAACATCTTCTCTTTGCTGCACATGGGACTTCCACCACTCTTGCCTGATGTTGTTTTTTAGCTCTACTCCTAATGGCCCAAAGTCAAAGAAGCCAGTCATTCCCCCATATATTTCAGAACTAGGGTAAACTAAACCCTTTTTCTTGCAGAATCTTGCTATATCATCAATTGTAATTGGCATGTTATATTTGAATTAGAAGAGGGTTTATAAATGTTTTTTTATTTTGGTTTTATTATTTCTTTTATTTCTTCTAACTTTTCTGGATTTAAAGAGATATGCAGACCATACATTGTTGGTTTTGTTAGTAAGAATTCGGTTCTAATAAGATATTGAACTATCTTTTTACATCTGCCTCTTAGATGAGATGGTAACCCTTTAACAATATTATCAATATCTGTGTGTTTGGCTCCAATATATCTGTGTCTAAATAATTTCCTCAAAACAAAGACGATTAGAGTTTTATCTATCATAAAGGGGTTTTTAAGGATATGATTAATATATACTTACCAAGAATTTCCGAAAAGTCTTTGGATGAGATGTAAAATCAAGGGTATTGTTCATAAAAAAAGATATTCAAATTACAAAAGATATATAAACAAGTTATTATTTCTGAATATTATGCCTGAGCAATTGTCTTCATTCAGAATTGTTTTTGGGAACACACCAACAGTTAAAGTACTAGATTTTTTGTTAGATCATAGAGAGTTTGATTACTCGTTGACAGAGATAGCAAGAAATTCAGATGTGGGTTGGTCAACTTTGCATCAATTCTGGCCAGGGTTTGTTAAGTTGGGGTTGGTTAAAAGAACAAGGAATATAGGGAGGGCAACTTTATACAAGCTTGATGAAAAGAATTCTCTTGTAAAAGAATTAATAGAACTGGATCGTAAAGTGTCTGAGGTTATGGTTGAGAAGGAGTTAAGTAAACGAAGTTTTGTTAAAGTTAAACATTAATTAAAATATGTTACTACAGAAAAGTTTATATATTTGGGTTTGCTTTTAATTTATATGGTAAATCAAATAACATATCCTCCTGTTCAGGTTGATGTTAGAGTACCTCTTAACACAGATAAAAGTCCAACTTTTGTTTTTAACGGCAATCCTGATATAAGTCTGGATTCAATATGTGGAGAGCATCGTGACTTATTTACTTTTGGTGTTGGTGAAGTGAGAATTGATGATCCAAGATATGAGCGTCACCCATTAGTATATACTAGAAGTGGTCCTGTAATAATTGAAAGTAAAGCTGGTGAAGGAACTGAGAGAGTTATGGTATATATTCTTAAAGCAAAAGAAAAATCTTCTTAATTCAAAATTTCTAACCAAAACCTTTATAAATGATGATTTTCTCCCTATGCTTACCTATGATTGATGACAGCTAAATGCTGGAGAGAGGTAACAAATTCTCATATTTGTTTTACCTCAAGGATAATTTGGAATGGAGGTTATGAAAAATGGCCGAGGTATCAAAAGAGCTTTCAGAAAAAGCATTAGAAGCAATTGAGATTGCAAGAGCTACAGGCAGGATTAAGAAAGGCACTAATGAGGTTACAAAAGCTATTGAGAGACAGACTGCAAAGCTTGCTGTTGCAGCAAAGGATGTTAGCCCACCTGAGGTTACAATGCATTTGCCTTTGCTAGCAAAGGAGAAGAACATTCTTTTTGTGGAGGTACCCAGCAGAGAAGAATTGGGGGCTGCAGCCGGAATTGGGGTGCCAACATCAGCTGTTGCAATAATCCAAGAGGGAGAAGCAACAAAGCTTTTGAAAGAGATTGCTGCTGAGTTAAAGAAGAAGGATTAAAATGGTTTTCAAAAAGATGCATAAAAGAGAAGCAAAGGAAGAAGCTCCTACTAAAAAAGGTGCTGTACAGTTTAGTGAGGGAATTCCTGCAAGGGTGGAGGAGATTATGGGCAGAACAGGTACAAGAGGAGAGGCAATTCAGGTTAGGTGTAAGGTGTTGGAAGGCAGAGATGCAAACAAGATTTTGAGAAGGAATGTAAAAGGCCCTGTTAGAAAGGGAGACATGTTAATGCTTCGTGAAACAGAGATCGAGGCAAGAAAACTAACACAGAGTAGAAGGTAAAAATGAGATGCAGCTTTTGTGGTGAAAATATTGAAAAGGGTACAGGTAAGATGTTTGTTAGAACATCTGGTAAGATACTTTATTTTTGTTCAACAAAGTGTGAGAAAAACCTGCTAAAACTCAATAGAAAGCCTAGAACAACAAGGTGGACTCGAGAGTTTGAGAATGAGAAAGAGGGTAAAAAATGATGGAAAAGACTGTTATTTTGGTTAAGCATGATGGTGTGCAACGCGGCCTAGTTGGAGAAATCATAAAGAGGTTTGAACAGCGTGGCTTGAGAATTGCAGCAATGAAGATGGTTCAACCAACAAAGGCTATGGCCAAAAGGCAGTACAAACTGACACCAGCATGGATAAAGAAGCTTGGTGACAACACAAGAAGAGAGTCAGAGGAGAGAGGAATAAAGATGACAGAGACTAACAGACAGATTGCTGAGCGTGTCCAGAAATGGCTTATGAAGTATCTTTGTGAGGGGCCTATTGTTGCCATGGTTTTTGAGGGTTATCATGCAATAGAGATTGGAAGAAAGATTGTTGGTCATGCAGAGGCAAGGCAGGCAGAGGTTGGTACTATAAGAGGGGATTTTAGTACAGAGTCATATCAGCTTGCTGATGCAAAACAGAGGCCATTAAGGAACATTGTACACGCCTCTGGTAACAAAGAAGAGTCAAACAATGAGATTAAGCTTTGGTTTTCTAAGAAAGAGATTCATGATTATGATTTGCATGAATGGAGAATAATGCATTAAAAGAGGTAGTGATATGAACTTAGTTTTTTTAGGCATGCCAGGGGCTGGGAAAGGAACATATGCAGACATTCTGGCAGAGGAAACTGACATACCACATTTGTCAACTGGTGAGATTATAAGGGTATCAGCTGCAAATGGTGATCCATTGGGAGTAAAGGCTACAGAGTTTCAGGAAAAGGGGATTTATGTTCCAGATGAGATAGTTGTTGGGATTTTTGAAAAAAGATTGAAGGAAGCGGATTGCAAAAATGGTTTTATTTTAGATAACTTTCCTGGAAATGTTTCACAAGCAAAGGCTATTGAAGGCAGGATAAGGATTGACAGAGTGCTTTACTATGAAACATCAGAGGATGTGAGGATTCATAGAATATCAGGAAGGCTAACTTGCAGAAAGTGTGGCCAGATATATCACAAGGTTGAGGTTCCTTCTAAGAAAAAGGGTATATGTGATACTTGTGGAGGAGAGCTTTACCAAAGGGCTGATCAGAAACCAAAGGTGCTTAAGCAACGCTTCAAGGAATATGAAAAGCAGTTAGGGCCTTTGATAGAATATTACAAGAAAAGTGGTTTGCTGAGGGTTATTGATGCTAATAAATCAATTAGGATTGCAAGAGATGAGATAATGGGCAATACAAAAAAGGCAATACAAGATTTGATGTAAGATGATAATTGGAACAAAAGAGCTTTTGAAAAGGGTAAAGGAAGAAAATTTGTTAGAAGATTTGAGTGAGCGTGAGCTAAACAACCCTGAGGGAGCTGGTTTTGATTTAAGGGTTGGAAAGGTGTATAAAATTTTGGAAGATGGTTTTTTGGGTGTGAATGAGCGCAAAACACCTGATGTTAAGCTTTTGGCAAGCCATAAAGAGGGCGAAACAAGAAGTTTTGTGTTAAAGCCAGGAGAGCATATTTTGGTTGAGACTATTGAAAAGGTGAATATGCCAAATGATTTGGTTGCATTGTTTAGACCACGCACAACTCTGTTTAGATGTGGTGCTTCAATACACACTGCTGCATGCAATCCTGGTTACAGAGGAACATTAATGTTTGCAATGCATAACATGTCTGATAAGGATTTTAAATTTGAGTTGGGTTCAAGGATTGTTCATGTATTATTTTCTCCTATAAAAGGTGGCATACACCGTGCTTATGAAGGGCAGTGGCAGGGTGGTAGAATTACAACAGGGGGTAAAGAAAAACAAGTTTAGGTGATAATATGGCTGAGAAGATGATAGATAAGGTTATGAGGATTATGAAACAACCAGAGAATATCAGAAATATCGGTACTGTTGCACATATTGATCATGGCAAAACAACGTTCTCTGATAACTTGCTTGCTGGTTCAGGTATGATGTCACATGAGCTTGCTGGCAAAGCACTTGTGCTTGACTTTCATGAAGATGAGGCACAGAGGGGTATAACAATTGACTCTGCCAATGTTAGTATGGTACATCAATTAGAGGGTAAAGAGTACCTTATTAATCTTATTGATACTCCAGGCCATATTGATTTTAGTGGTGATGTTACTAGAGCAATGCGAGCAGTTGATGGTGCTATTGTTTTGGTTTGCGCAGTAGAGGGTGTTATGCCCCAAACAGAAACTGTGCTAAAGCAGTGCTTGAGGGAAAGGGTAAAACCTATCTTATTTATTAACAAGGTTGATAGGTTGCTCAAAGAGCTTAAGCTTACTCCAGAACAGATGCAAGAGCGTTTTATTAAGGTCATAACAACAGTAAATGAGCTGATTTTTTCTATTGCAGAGGAGGAGTATAGGAAGAAATGGCAGGTTAATGTTAATGATGGTAGTGTTGCTTTTGGTAGTGCATTCCATAACTGGGCATTGTCAGTGCCTTATATGAAGAAGAAGGGCATCTCTTTTAAGGATGTTATAGAAACTTATGAGAGTAATGATCCTGCTAAGATAAAGGAGTTGGCAAAGAAGGCTCCTATTCATGAGATTATTTTGGATAGCGTTATTCATCACCATCCAAATCCATTAGATGCACAGAAGTATAGAATCCCAAAGATATGGAAGGGTGATTTAGAGAGTGAAATTGGTAAATCTCTTTTGAATTGTGATCCTAATGGCCAAGTGGCTTTTGTTTGTACAAAGATTGTGGTGGATAAGCATGTTGGAGAAGTGGCAGCCGGGAGGTTGTTTGCAGGTACTGTTAAACAAGGTGACAATGTGTACATGGTTGGTAAGAAGAAAGAGGTTAGGCTTCAGCAGGTTTGTATTTTTAATGGCGCAAAGCGTGACTTGGCAGAACACGCAACTGCTGGAAACATTATAGGTCTTATTGGACTAAAGGATGTTTTTGCTGGAGAGACTGTTTCAAGTAATAAGGAAATGGATGCATTTGAGTCAATAAAGCACTTGTTTGAGCCTGTTATAACAAAAGCAATTGAGCCTGCAAAGGCTGCTGAGCTTCCAAGGCTCATAGAAATCCTAAAAATTGTTGAAAAAGAGGATCCAAGCATTCAAGTGACTATTAATGAAGAGAGTGGAGAGTACCTTATATCAGGGATGGGGGAGCTACATCTTGAGATTATTGAGAACAGAATAAAAACAGAAAAGAATTTTCAGATAAAAACCTCAAAGCCTGTTGTTGTTTACAGAGAAACTGTTACTAAGGCAACTCCAGAGGCTGTCGAGGGCAAATCACCAAACAAGCATAATAAGCTGTATTTCAGAGTTGAACCATTGAATGAAAAGCTGAGAGAGGCAATCAAAAAGGGCGAAATTCCTAGTGGCCGTATTAAAAAATATGACAAA
Source organism: uncultured Methanosarcinales archaeon (assembly GCA_964354685.1). Classification (GTDB taxonomy): domain Archaea; phylum Nanobdellota; class Nanobdellia; order Woesearchaeales; family JAGVZT01; genus CAYHAM01. The sequence goes on along the minus strand of CAYHAM010000002.1, from coordinate 3,336 downwards.
GAACTTGTTGAGGTGTTTGTGCGTTGTGGTATGGATACAAAGACTGCTAGAAAGGTTAAGGATATTTACAATGGGAATGTTTTTATTGATAACACAAGGGGTATTGTTCACATATTGGAGATAATGGAGATGGTGCTTGACATGTTTGAGAATGTGATGGGTATCGGACCTATTGCAAATGAGCCTTGTGTCAATATCATGGTTTACCTAGATGATGCAAAGCTTCATGAGGATGCTATTCATCGTGGGCCTGCTCAGTTATACCCAGCAGTAAGGGAGGGTTTAAGGGGAGCATTTAATATATCCGGCTCAGTTCTTTTTGAACCAAAGCAGATCTTGCAGTTCGAGGCACCAAATGAGTTTATGGGTGATGTCACAAAGTTGATAAATAGTAAGAGGGGACAGCTTATTTCAGTTGATCAGCAAGGTGTTTTGTGTATAATAAGGGGCAAATTGCCTGTTGCTGAGATGTTTGGCTTGGCATCTGATTTGAGGAGCATAACAAGTGGCCGTGGAAATTATTTCTTGGTTGACCAAACATTTGAAAAGCTGCCTGAAGAGCTGCAGCAGAAAATTGTAAAGCAGATAAGAGATAGAAAAGGGTTGAAGTTTGAATAGATCTTTTTATGGGCAGGATACGCAGCCAGCTGTTGCATTGCAACAATCAGAGCAAGGCACTCTACTAAGTGTACAACCAGTGGTGCTACAATCATTGCTTCTGTCAGTATCACCACTTGCGTCATAATAGCATGTGTTGTAATTATCAGCTTGTCCTGCTGGATAACACAATTCTGAGTTGTTTAGAGCAACACCGCTTGAATTGCATGGCGTAGAGCCCCATTCACAATATGGTTCTATTGTTGCATTAAGCCTCCAAGAGGGGTTTCCATTAACAAGGCTGTAATAGGGATAGCCAGTTGTTAGATTTGTTATGTTAAGAGTACAATTTAATAAATTTTGTCCTGTGCAATTCCAGTTATTGCCATAATAACAGAGCGTGTTATTATAAGTACCTGACACAGGGCAATAATCGCCTTGTATTGCTCCAGAAGATGTGCAAGAATAACAATAGTTTATGGTTAGGTTTGCTGATGAGGTATATAAGCATCCAGTGAGTAAGCAATTTGCACCATAGTTACAGTATTCATCCAAATCAAGGGTATGATTTGTTGAGCTGCTTCCGCACACAGATTGAGTCCCATTTACACAAAATCCAGGGCAAGATTTTTGATTGCCCCATAAGCAGCTTAATGTGCAGTTGTAACATATCTCTTCATACAAAAGTGAAGCGTTCCAATCACACTGGGCATTGCACTCATTGTGGTTGGCACAAGCTGCATGGCATTTGTTGTCAGTTTCGCAGAAATTAAAGTCGCCTGATAGAGAACATCCTGTGCAGTCTCTTTTACAACAATCACTTGGGCTGGTATATGTGTTTTCTCCTTCTTCTGTTTCACAGATATTATCACAGCTTAAATCATCTGTTTTAGAGCAGATTAATATATAATCTTTTTTTGATTCAAGAACAATGTTTTTCAAACCAGGGTTTAGGTCATCAAAATCTAATGCCAGATTTATATTTGAGTGAAAAACCATATCCCCGCTTCCACCGCTGCCTTCATATTCAAACACAATATCTTTTCCGTTTTCAACATAAACATTTTTAACATTTTGTGGTAGAACAAGGTTTAATGTGGTTCTTGATTGCTCACCCATGTAACCAAGCTTGTTTGCTGCGTTAATGATTGAGTTTCCGAATTTGCTCAGCTCAGCTGATTCCAATGCTTTGGTCTGATGACCTAGTTGAGAGTAGATGGCATATACAGTGAATGATATCACAATCAATGCAAAGGCTGATACAATCATGTACTCTGTTGCAAACTGTGCTTTTTTCACCATCTTTTTGGTTATTCTTTAGAATACGGATTTAAATATCTTTTTGTTTTTGATTATTATTCTATTATAATTATAATAATTCGCGAGGTTGCTATTAAAATACTCATTTTTATTATAAAAATTATAATTAGCGAGTTGCCAGTGTTCAATCGCATAAGAGGCAACTCGTGGTTCTTCTGTTTCTTTCCACTTAGGGAAACAAGAAACTTCAGATAATTACACGCTTGATATGTCAGAATACCAAGGGTATTCTGAGCATGCCAAAAACGGCTTTGCTGTTTTTTAGCACAAGCAAGAGGTGTATCACTCGTGAATTATTTTAAAATTAATTAAGATATTCCTAGCAAAAGATTATTAGCTAACAAGAGATGCTGCACCTATTATTGCTCCGTTTTTCATCTTTGATTTTACAACATTTGTTCCTTTGAGTATAGATCTTTGTTTGATTGTGCTCTTCATTGTTTTTGAGAAGAACTTCCAAGAGTTGGATATGTTTCCGCCCAACACAACAATATCTGGATCAAATGATAAGATAATATTTGTTACACCAACTCCTAGATAAAAACCAATCTCTTCAAAAGTTTCTATTGCTTTCTTGTTGCCCTTGTTTGCCAATTCGTATAACTCTAATGGTGATTTTATCCTTATACCTTTCAAACCAGCTTTTCTTAGGATACCTCTTGCATTCACATATGTTTCTAAACACCCATTGTTACCACATCTGCTTTTATAGCCATCAAAGTTTATTGTGGCATGGCCATATTCACCTGCATTTAATCTTCCGTAGAATATCTTTTTGTTAATGACTATACCTCCTCCAACACCGGTGCCTAGTGTTAAGCCAACAACTGTATTACAACCTTTGCCAGCTCCGTATAATGCTTCGCTAAGAACAAAGCATTTGGCATCATTATTTATTTTTACTTTTAGTTTTAATCTCTTTTGTAGGATTGTTTTTAAGTGGGTGTTCCTAAATGGTAAATTTGGTGTTTTGAGAATGACACCTGTCTTGTAGTTCAACGGGCCTGGGCATCCTATTCCAACTGCTTTGACCTTGTTTGTTTTGACACTGTTTATTGCTTTGACAATGTTGTTAATTACAGCTTTTTCTCCTTTGTTTGCCTGAGTCTTGATTGTTACTTTGCTTAGAATCTTTCCGTTTCTGACAAGGCCTGCTTTTATATTGGTGCCACCAAGATCAACACCAACAACATATTTTACCATAATACCTGCTTTTGTTTAATTGGTTTAAATATTTTTGTAAAAATGTCAAAATAAATGATGGGGTTTTGCCGTTTTTTAGCATAAAAGATATTATAATTATTATAACTAGCGAGTTGCTAATGTTTAATCACAATATAGGCAACTCGTGGTTCTTCTGTTTCTATTTTCCCAGGGGATATAGAAACCCTATCACCACGAGGTTGCATATTACTTAAT
>CAYHAM010000001.1:0-389510 GCA_964354685.1 uncultured Methanosarcinales archaeon | reverse complement strand
ATGTCTCGGTTGCAGTTGAGGTTGATGTCTCGGTTGCAGTTGAGGTTGATGTCTCAGTTGCGGTTGATGTTGATGTCTCGGTTGCAGTTGATGTTGATGTCTCAGTTGCGGTTGATGTTGATGTATTAGTGGGTGTACTTGGGATATAGCAAGCAGTAATATGGCTTGCATCTTGAAGAAGGTCTGAGATACACTGTTCTGTTGGAGGGACATAATATTCATCTCTATTCAATCCATATTTTAAAATCCAAAAACTCACTGCGCCTTCTTCTGCACGCACGCAAAAGTTTTTGCAGTCCTCTCCATCATAAATTTCAATAACATGATCAGGACCAAAATCATCACTATAATCCCAGCAATCATCCACACATTCAGCAGAAGCCTCTGGGCAACTGCATTCCATTTTGTCAACAGCATAAGCAGCAGGATTAACTGCCTGACATTCTGCATCTGGACTGCCACCGTTTAAATTAGGATAAGCCTGGGCAGAGGGTAAGTTTCCAATATATGCAGCACCACATACTGTTATAGCAGCAAAAAATAAAGAAACAATTGCGATTTTTGTCTCTCTTCTAAAATTCATACTCTTAATTGAAGATAATTTTTCTCTTATGTCTTCAACAGATAAGATTGATTCTAAACTAACTATTTATACCACCTTGGGTATTGAAAAAGCGATGTAATATATAAAGTTGTTGTCTTTACCATTTTGGAATAAAATAATAATACTTAAACAATATGTGTTTACCCAGACAAATTACCCAACACCCACATCAATACTATTCCTATAAACAAAAACACAAACTGCACCATTGATCTTCTGATTTCTTTTGTTTTGTGCAATTCAGGAATCAAGTCAGAGCTTGCTATGTAGATAAAGCCTCCTGCTGCAAATGCCAATAGATAGGGTGTTATGTTTTGTATTAGTGATGATAAAAAGTAACCAACAATTGCACCTAGCACAGCTATTAATGCTGATAAGAAGTTAAATAATAATGCCTTTTTCTTTGAGAATCCGCCATATATCAAAACTCCAAAGTCTCCAATCTCCTGTGGAATCTCATGAAATAATATTGCTAAAGTGGTTGTTATTCCTAATGGTATGCTTGCTAAAAAACCTGCTGCTATTATCAAGCCATCTATGAAGTTGTGGAATCCATCTCCAATAAGGTTTAGGTAAGTGAAAGCATGCACATCGCATTTGCCTTCATGGCAATGGCGCCAGTAGAGTAGTTTTTCCATTAGAAAGAAGAAGAGTATTCCAAACAAGACCATAACAAACACTAGCTGGCATGCACACTCTTCATATGCTTCTGGCAATAGATGCAAGAATGCTCCTCCTAGCAAAGCGCCAGATGCAAATGCAACTAGGATTAGCAATATTTTATCTAGTATTTTCTTTTTTAGTGAGATAAAGAGTATTCCTGTTAGGGACATTAGGCTGACAATGAAGACAGCGATTAGTATCAATATCAGTAAATACATATACAAACAGATTTGTTTTTATTATTTAAATCTTGTTATTATAAAACATATTTATTCTAATTAAGGTTTAAGATAACCTTTTCTCAATAAATGAGCTTCAATATCCTCTTCTGAAAAACCAATTTTTTTAGCAACTCTTCCAGCATGGCTTGTTTTAGATATGCCATAATCCCACCTAAAAGTTGGATCTCTGTCAAACTCAAATTGAAGAAATTGTCCTCTACCCATATCCATAAACCTAGAAACTAATTCGTGTTTATGAGTAACAAGAATTGTATTATTACCTATATCATAAAACCCATTTAATATATAGGTAGAAACATACATCTCTTCTTCAGATGTTGTTCCAGATGCTAGAGTATTCATGATTACTAAACTTCTCGGTGAGATTCTAAGAAATATGTTCTTGGTTCTTTTTAAGTTCTCTCCAAAGTCTCCTTCTTCACTTTGTAGTACATCTGGGACATAATACTGATATGCCATTCTGTCTGCAACATTCATACTTGCCTTCGAAGCAACAACATAACCTCCAATTTGTCCCAAAAGCTGATTTTGAAAAATACTTTTACTATAAGTTGTCTTTCCACCACTGTTTGGACCTGTGATAAAGGTTAGCCTTGCTCCATCTAAATTAACATGATTGGGGATATAATTAGGATCATCTTTTGCTAGTATAGGGTTCCTCAAATTCTCAGCTACAAAGTAATGGTATTCTCCATCAGTTATTGTTGGAAGCATGGTATCATGAGGCATTGCCTTAGAAAATGCTATAAAAGACATTAATTCATCCAGTCTTCCAACTGAATCAACAGCCAAAACAAATGATTTATCATTCACAGTTTTCTTTCTCAATGGTTGAATAATTGTATCATGATCCGTCATGGGTTTCATCATGAGTCCATAAAGTAAACCATACATCAAAGACATAGGTCCAATTGCAGATACTACTGGATCTTGTCCCTTTAGTAATAATGAATCTATTCCTACACCTATTAGTATCAATGTTCCAAAACCTAAACGACTAGATATAAATCTAAAAGCAGGTGTAAAAAAACCAATATCTTCTTTGGATTTTATATCTCTAATGGTTCTGTAAATAGGACCTCTCATTAATCTATACACTTGAGAATCTTCAAAAGCTTTGATATCATTAACAAGACATTGTAAATATTCTGATTCTGGATTTGGAATGTTTTGGACTGCTTCAAAAATTCTTCTTCCAGCACTCCTAGCTGCTTTGAAATGCCAATAAGGCGAAAAACTATCAATTTGGTTATTTATAAAATAAAATAAAATATTCTCTCCATTTTGAAATACACCTAGATATTCAGCAACAGCATTTCTTAATCTATCATCACTTTGTAATTCTTGAACAGCCTCTTGTTTTGCCAATATCAATTCAAGGGATGTTGGAGGTTGAATAAGAGATCTGAATAAAGTTGCAGAACCAGTTGCTGTTGTGCTATGGTCAACTGCTTTATATAAATCGTAAATTTGAATTAAAAGTAGAGTTTGCTTATCAATAACAGTTTCTGGCAAATTATCAAACATACAAGATCTGTTAATAGATGAATAATTTTCATTGAATTTGATCAATGGAACATCTAATCTTAAGACAGCTTCTAAACCCCTCATAAAAATCAAAGGTATAGCACACCTTTATAAACATTTCTGTTTGTTACTATTCTCAAGACGTAACCAAAAACAACAAATGACTCTTGCAATTTTGCAATTAAATAACAATTGAGATAAGCAATATTTGTTGTAATTATATTTGTTTTAATTCTCCTTTTAGGTAATCATCTATCGCGTCTTTGATAATACCCTTGCTTCTATAAATCTTGATTTTTGATTGATGTAATATGTTCAAAGCTTTGGGTGCAATTTCATCCAAAATAGTAACATCAACTTTTTTGCTATTTAAAAAATTCACAACTGCTGTGGCCACATCTCTTGGATCGTCTTTGAACAGATTCTCAATTGCTTCAGATGTTTTTATTTTGTTGTCAACAATATCAAAAAAAATAAAATAATGGCTTCTAGCAAAGAGCAAATTAACATTAGCATTCAATGTTTTTCCATCTGATACAATCGCTATTCTCATTAAGGTTTACCTACTAATGGTGTGCCACATTTTGGACATTTGATTTGTAAGCATGGAATTCCTCTTTGTTTTTCTTGTTCATAGCCACAGCTAGGACAAATACAACTAGTGGGCATTCCTCTTCCAAAACCACGACCTCTTCCTGGTCCTCTTATCATTTTATAATTACCTCCAAAGATTCTTATTGCTTTTCCATTTACCAAGGCATCTGCTATCTTTTTTCTTGCTGAGATTAGAGTTCTGTGAAATGTTGGTTGTGATATTTGCATTTTCTTTGCTGCTTCTATCTGGTCTATTCCTTCCAAATCTTTTAATCTAACTGCTTCAAATTCATCTACTGTTAGTGTTGTTTGAGCTAGCTCTGATTTTCTAATCCCAGCTGGTTTGAAATAGGTTACATTTGGTTCAAACCAAACCCTTCTATAGCATCTTGGCCTTGGCATTTATTTCAACTCTTCTAGTCTTTTCTTGAGTTGCTTTAGCTCAAGTTCTAGTTGCTCTTTCTCTGCTTCTAGGAATTTTTTTTGTTCATCCTCTGTTAGTGTTATTGGTTGTGCAGATTTATAGCCACGACCAAAGCCTCTGCCAAAACCACTTCCACATGGCCCTAATCCTCGGCCTGTTCTTGGCCCAAATCCTTGGGGTCCTGTTCCATCAAAACCTGGCATTTTTCCCACCTCCATATATTTTGTTTAATCTATAATGAATATATATTCATAACTTATATATAAATGTTTGTATTTTTTATAGGTTTTTAGAATTAACTAACCCCACACAGCTTCTTCAGATTCTCCCACTCTTGGTCAACATTCTGCTGTATCTTTGCTAGTATTTGCTCATTGCCTGGCTTGAAGAGATGGTTGAATCTTCTTTGGGTTTTGAGCCAATCTGTTATTGGGAGCTTTCTCTCGCCTGGATTGTAATTCAAGGTGTATTTTCCATTTTCTATCTCATACAATGGCCAGAAGCATGTTTGCGTTGCTAACTTGGATATTTCAACTGTTTTTTCTTGTGGATATACCCAGCCAGCAGTGCATGGTGTTAGAAGGTTCATGAATGCAGGGCCTTTTGTTTCAAATGCCTTTTGTGCTTTTGTTATAACATCATTATAGTTATGTATGGCAGCTTGACAAACATAAGGTATGTTGTGGGCAGCAACAATCTTTGTCAAGTCTTTTTTGAACTCTTGCTTTCCTGGCTTTACTTTTCCAGCAGGGTCTGTTTTTGTGTCTGCTCCATAAGGGGTTGCAGAGCTTCGCTGAATTCCAGTGTTCATGTAAGCCTCATTATCATAACAAACATAGAATATGTTGTGGCCTCTTTCTAATGTTCCAGATAGGCTTTGCAAGCCAATGTCATATGTTCCTCCGTCTCCACCTAATGCCAAAAATTTTATCTCCTTGTTTACTTTGCCTTGTTTTTTCAGAACTTTGTAAGCGGTTTCAACCCCGCTCATTGTTGCTGCAACGTTTTCAAATGCGTTGTGAATCCAAGGAACTCTCCAAGCAGAGTATGGGTAGATGGTTGTGCATACTTCCAAGCATCCTGTTGCCACGCCAACAACAATTGGTTTAGTGGTTGCGTGCAGGATTTGTCTTATACCTATTGTTACACCACAACCTATGCACATTCTATGTCCACCAGATAACCTTTCTGGTTGTTTGCTTAGCTCTTTTAGGTCTGGCATTATTCTCTCACTCCTAGGAATCTAACAAGCTCATACTCTTTCTTATTTTTAATCTGAGCTAATTCATTGAATACCTTTTTAATATGATCTGGGTTTAATTCGCGTCCTCCCAAACCATAAACATAATTGATTGCTTTTGGTTTTTTGTTTAGCTCATAAAATGCTGATCTTAAATCAATAAAAACAGGGCCGCCTTGCAAGCTGAATGACTCTGATCTGTCTAAAACAGCAAATGCTTTTACGTTTTTTAATGCGTCTACAATTTGTTTTGCTGGGAATGGCCTGAACATTCTGATTTTTAGCAAACCCACCTTTTTCCCTTGGTTGCGAAGCTCGTCTACAACAAATTTAGCAGTGCCTGCACTTGAGTTTAAGCAGCATATGGCTAACTCTGCATCTGCTAGCTTGTATGGTTCAATAAGGTTTAGTTTGCGACCACTTATTTTCACATAGTTTTCTGAGGTTTGGTTAAATGCTTCAAAAACATATTTTATTGCCTCGCTTTGCTGGCGTTTGTGTTCAAAGTAGTAGTCAAAGAGATCTAATGCTCCGTATGTGACTGGATTATCAACATCTAATAGTGGAAATGCGGGTTTAAATTCACCAACATAGTTTTTTACTTGGTCGTCTTCTAGAACATCTACCCTCATAACCTCATGGCTTGTTATAAATCCATCTTGGCAAACCATTACTGGTAGCTTGACTTTATCATGTTCTGCTATCTTTGGTGCTATTATCATATTATCATAAACATCTTGTGGATCCTCTGAATATAGCTGTACCCAGCCAGAGTCTCTAACAAGCATAGAATCTGAGTGGTCGCAGTGTATGTTTATTGGTGCACTTAGTGCGCGATTAGCAACATTCATGACTATTGGAAGTCTTAATGAGGAAGCAATATAAACAATCTCTGCCATCAATGCCAAGCCTTGAGAAGCAGTTGCTGTCATTGCCCTTCCGCCTGCAGCGCTTGCTCCAACAGAGGCTGACATTGCAGAGTGCTCTGATTCCACTCTAATGAGTTCTGATTTTACATCGCCGTCTGCAACAAACTGTGCAAATGCGTGCATAACTGGTGTTTGGGGTGTTATTGGGTAAGCTGCAACAACATCTGGGTTTATCTGCTTCATTGCTTCTGCAGCTGCCTCAGCACCTGTAAGGGCTTTTGTTTTCATTTTTTCTCGTATTTGAGTTCTTTTGTTGTTGTTCTGCCTCTATTGTCAAAATCCTTGTTCTTGTTAAATTCTCCAAGATCACCTTCTCTTATTTGGATGATACATTTGATTGGGCATGTCTCCTGGCATATACCACAACCTTTACAATGATCGTAGTCAAAGCCTTCCATGTTTCCATTTTCAGCAATGATAGAAGAGTCAGGGCACATGATCCAGCATATCATGCAGTTTGTGCACTTTTTTTTATCAACAAGAGGCATAAATGTTCTCCAACCTCCTGTATAATACTCCTCAGCATTGCCTGCTTTTGTTATTAGCCCACCAATGGGTATATCCTTCCAGCCTTTTATATCTCCGCTTACTGCTAGAAACCCACAAACCTTTTTCTTTTCTGGCATTTTAACCCTCTTTTACCTCATTAAAGGCTCTCTCTAAGCACTGTATGTTTTTATCCATTGCTGTTTTTCCTATTTTTTGCTCTAGCTTTTGTCTGAGCTCTTCTTCCACCTTATCTTTTGGAACTATATTCTCCACCTTTACAATTGCACCAAGTGTAGGGGTATTTGGAATATTCATTCCAAGAACCTGAACCGATATTCCAGTAAGGTCAACTGTATAAACCTTGCCAGTTTTGAAATTAAGCTTTTCACGAACCTGCTGTGGAGATTGTACTGTGTTTACAATTAGTTTACTATCCTTGGGTGGGCAGGCCATATCAATAAGAGTAGAATCCATAACAATGATTAAGTCAGGGTTTGTGATACCAGAGTGGATTGTGATGGGTTTGTCACTTATTCTTATATAGCTAAGTACAGGTGCACCAGAGCGCTCAGCACCATACTCAGAAAAGGCTTGGATGTATTTGCCTAGGTGTAATGCAGCACCTGCCAACACTTCAGAAGCTGTTTTTGCTCCTTGTCCGCCTCGGCCAATAATTGTAATCTCATATATATCTTTCATTTCAACCTCTTTTTTGTTTGTTTACCCTATAATTATTTATAAAAGTTTCTAAAAAATTGGTTTGAGTGCTATGTAATAGTTTATAATTAAGAAAAAAAGATTTTATGTTTATTAAATTTTATAGACAATGTCGCCATCTCTAATCTTATCAGGTACTTTCAAACCAATTGATTGTCCTTTCTTAGCTTCTTTGACGTTCTCGTGTTCTATTTGCATAGAATCAACCTTAACTGTAAAGTCTGTTGTGCCACCCTTAACGTGGATTTCATCGCCAACTTTCAAAGTACCTGTCAGGTCAACAACAGCCACATTTATATTACTATAGTAGTGTCTCATAATTCCAACTTTTTTCTCAGCCAAGATCATCCACCTCCAAGTGCTTATTCTATATATAAAATACTAACAAGTATATAAATTTATTTGTAAACCAGAAAGTTTTCGGATTTTGTTGGTAAAGCTTTTTTAATGTCTAAAAAACACAAGATTTATATATATTATAGATATTAATTAATATTATATGATATCAAAACATGAAAATAGATATTTCAAAGTGCGATATAGAAATAAAAAGGCGTGCGTTTCTGCAAGCATTGAAAAGAGGTATTCATCCTGATTTTGTTGAGGCCACAATCAAAGGAGGTAAAGTCAAAAGGTTTGGTAAGAATTATGTTAAGTTCATCAAGGCTTATAAGAGTGTTGATATTATTTGTGTTGGACAAATCGTAGGAGATATAATTAAAATAATAACAATTGAAAAGAAAAGAAGATGAGAGTTTGTTCAAATTGTAAGAAAGGAATGGTTGAAAAAACTGGTAAAACACCAGAGGGTGTTGTTTACAAATACTATAGATGCAACTCTTGTGGGGAAGAGGTTCTGGATATGAAGCAACTCCATGATGTTGCTGAAAAATATCGGGATATGAGGAAGTATAGGGTTAAATTATCTAATTGGGGGCTTAGTCTTGGTCTGAGAATACCAAAAGAAGTGGTAAAGAGAAATAGACTACATAAAGCAAAAGAGGTTGAGATTATTGAAGAGAAGGTTGGTTTTAAGGTTGTGCCTGTTAAGGGTTGATTGGCTTTGCTTCTTTCCATAATGTCTCAAACAGTTGCTTCATCGCTTTACAGAATATAGGGCTTTGGATTGTGATTGTTGCTCTGTTGTATGACAAAGAAGGGTCAACAAATGCTATCATCCCAACCTTGTTATCTCTTAGATTTAGCCTCAAGTCTTTTATTGGATAATTTTTGATATTGATACCTGCTCTTTTTATCTTTTTTACCAGCTCTTGATTTTTTTTAGACAATGGCACTACCATCCTGACTTTGACCCCTCTCTTCACTGCTTTCCTTGATTCCACTAAAATATCAATACCTCTTTTTGTTGCTTCTAGCTCACCTGCTATAACAAGAACTTCTTTGTTTGCCTTAATATATGAATCCAGGACCTTATGATAATAGACATCCCTTTCTTTTACCACAGAAATCTGTTCTTCTATCAATTCTTTCTTTCTTAATTTTGAGATAAAATCAGTCATCTGATCTTTTGTGTATTGCCATTCCCTATCCTTTTTTGTTATCAAACTTTTCAGTGCAATGTTTGGATCAATTGCCTTGAATCTTTTTGGTCTGCCAAGTTCAACCTCTACTAATCCTTTTAATGTTAAACTATCCAAAACATCATATATTCTTCCTGAAGGTACACCACTCAACCTTCCCAATTTGTAACCTGTAACTGGCTCTGATATAAGCAGTGCTAAATAGGCATTTATTTCATATTGATTAAGCCCAAATTCCTTCAACAAAGCCTCCATAAAATCACCACCTTTACAAGGGGTGGATAATTGATATAAATATGTTTTGGTTTTTATTGATTGGTGGTATTATGGACGAGTCTCAACTAAATGATTGTATTCAGTGTTTAATGTGTTTAGGCACATTAGGTGGGGCGGTTTTCTTATTTTTTGATGTAATTGGAACATTTGGTGATATATATGACTCAATATGTATAGCAATTGAAGAGCATCCAGGAAGATTCAATCACGAATACAGGGAATGGTTGGATAAACAAGAAGAATGGTATTGGACATCTTTGTCCATGTTAAGTGCTTCGTTTCCTGGATTTCATCATAAAAGTGTATGGGATTTAGAGATATCTAAAGAACTTGGAAAGATGCCATTCAGTAGAAATGGTCTCTCGCTTTCGGATCTCTTGCTTTGGAACGTTAGGAGCGTGAGAGATTATATGATAAAAGATGGAGATTGTATGATAGAACACAATCTTTATTCTGAATACAAAGACTATTACCAAGTTTGGAAGTGTTATCATAGAGCTGGACTTATGGATTTTAGGTTGTTTGTCTATGATAAGCCTTACTTTGCAACGTGGTATGATCTGGGTGTCCGAGCTTCAGACGAGAACGATGCAAGAAGAAAAATTTTAGAAAATATAAATCAAATAAATCATTGGTTTGATCTGAAAATTGATGAAGACCAAGTAAATGATTGTAAAGTTAAACCTTTGGAGGAAACGTTAGGGGAATGGTAAACTTAAAGGAGAGAAATTGTTTAGTAAAATCCCTTTAATCTTCTTATTGCTTTTAGCTTGTCACTTTCTCCTAGCTTTGCCTGGTAAACAGCATTTTTTAGTATAGATGTTGTTTGATCCATTAGTTTGCGGTTAACTGGATAAGGGATTCCATCTTTGCCGCCATGGGCAAACGCATATTTTGTTGGATCTTTCCAGCTTAACTTTGAGCCATATACAAGGTCTGAAATCAAGGCTAATGACCTTATTGTTTTTGGTCCAACACCTTTTATAGAAACTAGCTCTTCATAGGTTTTAGGTTGGAGTTCATAGGCTTTTTCTAGGGTTGCGATGTCTCTTTTTTTCATGTTTGTGATATTATGATTAGGATTAAGTGTAATTGTTTGGGGTTTTTTGATGAAATCTGTTAACATTCTTTGCTTTGTAAAGTATTTTTCTATGTGTTGGGGGTTGTCATTCACTATATCCAAGGAAACCTCTCTTGTTTGTTTGTTTTCATTTGATGTTAAGTCTAGGCAATATTCCTGCATTTCATCACAGCATATTGCATTGTGAGGCTCCTCAACAAAACTTTTTACATTGTCAGAGAGCCAGTGATATCTTCTTGCATAATTGCTTTGAGGGTTGAGGCCTTGCTGGATAACAACCCATTGAGATTTTTCTGTAAAGATGAATGAGTGCTGGTATAGGTTGTAGTTGTCTTGCAAAACTGTTGTATCTACTTTGGCAGCCATTTTAGAAGAGTATTTGAGTTTTTCTACTTTGTTTGTTGATAAAGAAAACAGCTCACTAGCTTGTTCAATCTCAGTTGGTGCTTTTCTTGATTCTCTTTTTCCGCCTGCAACTTTGATGCCTGTTTGCTGTGGGTCTATTGCTAGTTTTAATGCTCCACACAATGTTGTTGTAACACCTGATGAATGCCAGTCAAATCCCACTGTACATCCAAATGCTTGGAAGAAGTATGGATCAGCAAGCCTTGTCAAAAACTCTTCCTGGTTGTATTCTAATAGTATGGCATTTGTTATCTCCCTGGATAGCTTAATCATTCTTTCAAACAACCATTTTGGGCATTTGCCTGGGTGTAATGGCAGATTAGCTATTCCTGTTCTTTGCATACTAATTTTTTGAATACTCTCTATTTAAATACTTCACGCATAAATGTCCAGTGGTTATTGTAATAGAAATCTAGAATTTATGAAAATATCAAAAGTTATTAATAATCGTTAGTTTTAATTTAATGTATGAGAATTAACAAAGCTCTCTCAGTGTTCTTGATTTTCATAATTGTCTTGAATATACCTTTCATTTTATATTTAAATAGTCTTTACTTATTGTTGTTCAATCAATATTTTTATAAATTGGGTTTTGAGAGGAATGGAGTCTATAATAATTTTGCTGATAAGAGTGTTCCTGATGTAACTGCTAAACAACTCATTGAATATTTTAAGAGTGATAGTTTGGAGTTGCCAGGTATTGACCTATTCAACCAAAAAGAGAAAGAGCATTTGCTGGATGTTAAGCTTTTGATTGATTGGAGTTTAGATAAATACTTCTTTTTTTTGATTGTATCTATGCTTTGTGTTTTGTTGTTGTATTTTGTGGATAAGAAGAATTTTATCAAGAGGGTTAGTTATTCTTTGTTGTTCGGTGGATTGTTGACAATTATATTTACAATTGTATTAGTTATATCAATTTTGAAGTTTGATTTTATGTTTACGCAGTTTCATCTTGTTTTTTTTCCACAGGGCAACTGGATGTTTCCTACAGAGTACAACTTAATCAAGCTTTTTCCAAAGTCTTTTTTCTTCGACGGGTTTGTTGTAGTTATAATCCTTAGTTTGATTCAATCTTTTGTGTTATTACTAATCAGTTCATCAATTACAATCAAAAATAAGAAGAAAATTCTGAAATTTTATCAAAAAAAGCAAAAAATATTTAAATGAAACTAACAAAAAAATTATTGTTTGATGATTTTCAAACAAAAACCAATCTAAAGAGGTGACATGATGGCAAGAATGCAATACAGGTGTAGTAGGTGTAAAGTGATGCACTTCGCCTCAACAAAGATTGGCAGGAGACACAGAAAGTTTGGAATGAAGGTAAAGAAAAAGAAAGCAAAGAGAAGAGCTTCAAAGAGAAGACCCAAGAGAAGAGTTGCAAAGAGAAAAGCAAAGAGACGTGTTAAGAGAAGAAAGCCTGCCAGAAGAAAGAAGAGGCGATAAAAGCTGTCCCGTTATTGGGGCAGTTTCTTTTATTTTTGAACATGTCAAGAACCACTGGTCATAGACCAGTGGAATGAAGCGAAGCGTCAAGTTAAGACGTAAAAGCCGGTGGTTCTTGAGCATGATCGGAATTTTCTTGATGTACCTACACGAAGTGCAAACCACCAGTCAGAGAACTGATGGAAAATTCCGACATTTTAATAGCTTTTGAAATAAAAAATTATAAAAACTAGTTCTAATTTAGTTAAATTTATGGGTAAACTAGACAAAGGAAGGTGCGGATTATGCTGTAGCCTTGTTGTCAAAATATTTGAAGATGACATAAAAAGGATTGAAAACCTTGGTCACAAAAGAGATTTCTTTGTTGAAAATATTGAAAACAACAAAAAAGCTTTAAAAAGGATCAATGGGTATTGTAGATTTTTGGTTATCAAAGAAGGAATTGCAACTTGCACAATATATGATCACAGACCAAAGGTTTGCCGCGAATATGTTTGTATTCCACCAGGAATGAATGACTGCAAACTAAAAAGACACTATGATATTGTTGATATTACTAAAATTTGATTTTTATAATTGTTTTTAAATTATCAATTGTTTTTTATTAAACTCGCGAGATTGCTATTAAATTATTTATTTTTATTATGAAAATTATAATTAGCGAGTTGCTAGTGCTTAACAGCGAGAGAGGCAACTCGTGGTGCTTCTGTTTCTTTCCATTTAGGAAAGCAAGAAACTGCAGATAAGTACACGCTTGATGCAAGTTTGTAGTGAACCACCCGTGAATTATATTAAAATAAATATTTAATTGTATTTAGAAAAATTCTTTCAAACCTTTTTGGGGTTGAGGTTTTGTTTCATACTTTTGCTTCTGAGATTCATCAAATACTGGCTTGCCATAAACCCCATCATAGCCTGGCGTTACCTCTATTTTTTGTTCACGGTTTTTTATTATTATGTCCACAATGTTAGGATATGTGACTTTTTTTAGTTCTTCTTCTTTAGCATCTAACAAAACATTGAACTCGTTTCCAAACTCTTTGATTAGCTTATTGTATTCTGCCCAAACCTTTTGAGAGGATACTCCTGATTGTAATACTCCTGCAATTAGCTCTGATAATGGTATCAGATTGCGAAATGGTACAATCTCTTTTGGTTTAAAGCCTTCTTCGCGGTCAGCAAGCTCTTCTACGCGGTGCAAAACACCTATTGTTAATGGTTTTCTACAAACAGGACAGATGTTGTTGTGCTGCATTGCTTGTTTTGGACTCATCACAACATTGCAATTTCTATGGCCATCATAATGATACTTTCCTTCATGGGGCCAGAACTCTATTGTTTCAATAAAGTTTTGTTTTGTTTTTAGCACATTGATGATTTCATCATAAGTTAGTTTCTTCAGTTCAAATATGTTACACTCCCTGCCTATTCGCCATGGCCAGTGAGAGTGTGAATCTGAGTTGCTTATTAGAGTATATTTGTCTAAGGCTGATAAGCGCCAGTTCATTGCAGGGTCAGAGCTCAGCCCTGTTTCTAGAGCATGGATGTGTTTTGTTTGGTCTTGGAAGCACTCTTTTATTGAATCAAAGCCTGATTTTGAGCCAAATAGGCTAAACCAAGGTGTCCAGATATGAGCAGGTATTATCTCTACCTCATCTGATATATTTTTCATTAGCTCAACAAGCTCTATGCAATTTCTGCCAAACATTGGTCTACCATCATAGTCAAGCCTTCCCCATTTGAGCAGTGCTGAGTTTATTTGTTCAACTATCTCAAAACTTGGTGCTAGGATTATATTGTGAATTTTTCTTAGGCTTTTGTTTTGATTGTAGATTAATGATATTTCGCTTTGCAAGACAAAGTTAAAGCCTGTTTTTGTTTTTAGGATTCCAGTGCCATCTTCAGTTAGGTTTTGTTTTAGCTCATTTAGCCAAACAGGATGAGTGAAGTCACCTGTTCCCAATATATTTAGGCCTTTAATGCAGGCGTATTTTTCTAGAATAGGTATAGTCAGCTCTTTAGAGGTTGCTCTAGAGAATCTACCATGTATATGTGCGTCTATAACTACCCTCAATTTCATATGGTGTACATATATACAGTTATAAATTTTTCTGTATATAAAAAGCGAAAGGTTTATATACAAAAGAGCGGTGGGTAATATTAACTATTTATTATTTTAAATATCAAAAAGGAGGGATGATATCATGCTAAAAAAGGGGAAGGCACAGGCTGCCATGGAATTCTTGATGACCTATGGATGGGCTATTTTAGTTGTTCTTATAGTTATTGGTGCATTGGCTTATTTTGGGGTGTTAAATCCACAGAGGCTTTTGCCAGAGAGGTGTATTTTTCAAACAGGAATTAATTGCAGGGATCATTTGGCATCATTAACCGCATTTGGAGGAAATCCTGGTATTCAACTTAGAATCTTAAATGGTTTGGGAAGGGATATAAGAATAACAAATGGTAGTATTGCAACAGGAGCTCAAGGCAACCCTGTATTAAGTTGTAATACGACTTCTGATTTCAGCGTCACAATTAAAAACGGAGAAGAGGGTGATGTTAATCTTACTGATTGTACATTTGATGGTGGTTCAACACCACCAGGGGATGTTGACCAGAAATTGAGATGGGATATTGGATTGGAGTGGTATTACACTGATACTTCATCAGATTATGCAAAGATTGCTTCAGGAGAGCTCTTCACCACATGGCAACCATGATTTTTTCTGTTTAATTTTATGATGCTCTTGTCAAAAAAAGGGAATAAGAGGGTACAGGCATCAATAGAGTACATAATTGTTTTCTCATTAGCATTTATTGTTTTGCTGCCAATGATTTATATGTTCCAAGGCTATTCAACAAAGTCGAGTGAGCAGATTGTAACTAGCAATATAGCTGTTATTGGGAACGATATTGTTAATGCTGCTGAGAGTGTTTATTACATGGGTAGTGATTCGAGGCTAACATTAGATGAAACTATGCCAGAAGGTATAAAGAATATAACCTTAACTCGTGATTGGGATAAGGGTATAAATGAGGTTGTTTTTGAGCTAAGAAATAATAACACAATTGCGTTTTTCTGCAATGTAAATATAGATGGTAGTTTTGATACATCTGACTTTTCAGCTGGTTTAAAGCGTGTAAGAGTTGAGGCTAAAAATGACTCAAGATATGATTATGTGTCAATTGATATTTATTAGTTTGGTGAGTTTATGAGAAATAAAAAAGCGCAATCAGCGGTGGAGTTTGCTGCATTAATAACTTTAATGTTTTTAATATTCACTGTTTTTTTCTTTGCTGTTAGCACAAAGCTAATTGATATTCAAAGGGATAATGATGTTGCTTCATTAGAAGACTTTGGAACCTTTTTGCAAAATGAGCTAAGGCTAGCTAGTATTGCAGAGGAGGGGTATTATAGTGAATTCAATATTCCAAACAGCTTGTCTGGTAGAGATTATAATATTAGTATAATAACATATGAGGATATTGGACATACTGATCTTGTAATAGAATATGTTAACTATAGCATAGATTATGAATATGTGATTCCTATAGGAGATGTGATTGGTAGCATAGACAAAAGCAAGAACACAACTGTCAAGGTTTTGAAACAAGGAAATGTTGTGATTGTAAGTACGTAATCTTAAGGAAAGATATATAAATATCATGGTGATTTACTAAAAAGAGAAGAAAATCTAAGAAAATGTTTAAGAAAAAAAGAGGTGTTCAGGGTTACATCAAAATCTCAAACTTGGTCATTGGATGTTTTAATAGCTGCTAGCGTTTTTATTGTTGGGATAATCATCTTCTTTTATATAATTACAACCTCTGGAGACAAGGGGGTTACAGATATGCTAACTACGGAGTCAGAGTTAATACCAGAGCATCTAATATCAGGAGATGAGAGTGGTGCTGGTGATATTACTCTAGTTATTGGAAATAGGGTGGATAGTGAAAGATTAAAAGTGCTGATTAATATGAGTTATGATCAACTCAAGAGCAAGCTTGGTATTAGGAGTGACTTTTGTATACATTTTGAGGATGAAGAGGGTAATATCATTGATCTTGATGATAGACCAGATAGAACTCAGTATAGCATAGGCCATCCTAAGCTCAATATAACATTGGTTAATGAGACAGAAGAAAAGGTTGTTATTCCTTGTGGTAGTTCTATTTAATCCTTTTTTTTAAGATAGTACTGCAGTGGTCTGTGCATCCTCTTTGGCTTTGGAATTATTGTTTTTGCATCTTTGTGTTCCATAAAGCTTTTTAAAAATCTCTTTTTTGAGCGCTTTTTTAGGATGTTTTCATGGAGTTCTTTGGCTAGATTCTCTGGTTTGTTAAGTGATGATTGTTTTATTATTTCAATAAGGATTGGTTCAAAGGATTTCTTTGCTAGTACTCTCTGGGTTTCTTTTTGTTGTAAAAGGCTTTTTAAGAATTGCTCTCTGCTTGGTTGTTTTAAAACCTTTTCTCCTTTTTCTTTTTTGAGGAGTTTTGCAAGGGTTTGTGGCTCTGCAATTGAAAGGTATTTAACAAGTTGCAATGTTCTGACTATAGGGTCATTGTAGTTTTGTTTGTCAAGTTTGTCCATAACCTCAAGGAATATGTCTTCAAACCTGTATACTTTTATGCCTTCAATATCGTAGTCAGATGTGGCAACCAGCACTTTTTCATAATCAGGGGTTATTCCTATGTGTTCTTGCAGGTATTGATTAATGATTTTAATTACAAATTTGTTGGTGAATTTTTCCAATATATCGGCTTTTTTTTCAGTGGTTTTTGTTACAGAGCAGCTTACCTCAATGTGTTGTACCCTAATTGGTTTGTCTTTCTCAAGCTTTATGGCTAATGTGTCTATAACCCTATTTCTACCAGCATTGATATTGTTTATAACAGAGAATCCATTTTGCTGGAGCCAGATATTAACAATCTTTTTCTCTGAATACACCTTAACCCCCTAGTAGAAATATATAATCTGGGTATATAAATCTTGTTGTTTTTAGGCTTTGGCTATAAACTCTAAAATTAGCTATAAAGTAAGAGTTCACACTTAAATCAAAGGACTTACAACTTCTCTTGACTGGTAATCCAACAAAATTAAGGAAGGGCCTTAATTATATAAAACGCAGGACAAAACCAGAATCTTTATAAAAACGTTCCTTAACTAAACAAATATGACAATACACTCTCCTCCACAGTATAGATATTCCCTTTTTAAACCCTGGGATAAAGAGGCTTTCACACTAATAAAAGAAATTGCACGAACAAGGAATTATCCAAGAATTCTTGGTACCAAAGAAGATAAAAATCAGTTTTTAATAATGCTAATCAGAACACAAAAAGCAATGCATGATTGGCGACAATTTTTAGTGGATACAATGGATCAAGTTAAAAAAATTGGTGTTATAGATACAAAGTTTCTCAATAAAAAATATCCATCGGAAAGCGTAAAAAAAGGCACCCCTACTTGGGTTACTTACAAAGAAGATAAAATTGTATCTGGTTTTATTGATGGACTTGCAAGAAAAAAAATTGATTTTGTTGGTACTGAGCAAGAAATTTCTGAATTTACAATGAGATTTATTTTAGGACAATTAGGTCATGACTGGAAATGGACAATTATGATGATCTGGGAGATGCTTGGAAATAAGAACAAAATTAGCGTCAAAGAGCTTAATAAAGAAATGAAAAATTTTGACTATCTTAAATTATTTGAGTAACACAGAGCTTACTAATGAAGAATAAGCACTCAATGATTTAATCTTACAAGTTTATAGCCACTTTATAGCCTAAGCCTGGTTTTTACATTTGTTCTGGGGCTTGGATTTCTAGTAGGTTTAGCCCATTTTTAATAACTTGTTTGGTGGCGAGGATAAGGGTAATTCTAGCCTCTCTGAGCTCATCATCTGCCTTGAGTACTGGTAACTTGTGGTAGAACTCGTTAAATAGTTGAGCAAGATCTATGAGGTATCTACATAAAATGCTTGGTTTGTAATGCAAAGCTGTTTGCTTGATAATGTCTGAAAATAATGAGAGTTGCCTTACTAGATTTTGTTCTATCTCCTCTTTCAAAAGAGAATAGTCAACATTCTTCTTTGTTTTGCCTTTATACTTTCTTAGTATTGAAGATATCCTTGCATGTGTGTATTGCACATAAGGCCCTGTCTCACCCTCAAAGGATATTGATTCCTCAGGGTTATAAACCATGTCCTTGTATGGATCCATCTTTAGTATAAAAAATCTCAAAGCGCCATCTCCAATTGCCTTTGCCCTTTTGTCAATCTCCTTTTCGGTTATTTTTTTATGTCTTTTCTTAATCTCCTTTTCTGCCAGATTCCTAATTTCTGCTATTAAATCATCAGCGTCCACAATAGTTCCTTCTCTGGATTTCATCCTTCCCTCTGGCAAATAAACCATACCATAATTGAGATGATAACAATCTTTTGCCCATTTAAAGCCAAGAAGCTCTAGAATCTTGAAAAGCTGTCTGAAATGCAGATTCTGCTCATTACCAACAACATAAACTGACTTTTTAATTGGAAAATCTGTAAACTTTTTCTTTGCAAGGTAAATGTCCTGGGTCATGTAGATGCTGGTGCCATCTGCTCTAATCAAAACCTTGTTTGGTAGATTATGGTTTTCCAGCTCTGCCACTATTGCTCCTTCCTCTTTCTTGAATGTCCCTTTTTTGAGGCCTTTCATTACTATGTCTCGACCCTTTGTATACATGTGAGATTCATAGTAATACTTGTCAAATTTGACTCCTAGCTCTTTGTATGTTTGTTCAAAGCCTTTGTAGACCCAGCTGTTCATTGTTTTCCAGAGTCTTATTGTTTGTTTGTCGCCTTGCTCCCACTTTTGAAGCAGGGCTTGGGCTTCTTGCTCTATTGAGGGGTTTTGGTTTGCAGCTTGATTGTATTTCACATAAAATTCGCCAACAAACTTGTCTGGCTTTTTGTCTGGCTTTTTTCCTTTGCCAAATTTTTGATAAGCGAGCATTGATTTTGATATGTGGATGCCCCGATCATTGACAAGGCATGTTCTTTTAACACCATGGCCAAGGAATTCATAGATGCTTGAGATGCTTTGGCCAATGAAGATGTTTCTCAGATGGCCAAGATGTAATGGCTTATTGGTATTTGGTGAGCAGAACTCGACCATGATTTGGGCCTTGTTTTTTTTGTCAGAGCCGTATTTTTGTTTTTCTTTTATGATTTTTGTTAGTGTTTGTTCTGCAAGCTCTTTTTTGTTTATGAAGAAGTTTAAGTATGGGCCTTTTACTTCTATTTTTGTGATGTTTTTGTTTATTTCAAATTTTTTTGCTAGTTCTTGGGCTATTTCATTTGGGGTTTTTTTGTATGTTTTTGCTAGAGAGAATGTTGGAAATGCAAAGTCTCCAAGCTTTGGGTCAGGGGGTATTTCTATTATTAATTCTATTTGAGCTTTGTCTAGCTTGGTTTCTTTTACTAGTATCTTTACCAGCTCTTGCTTGAATTTTTCCATAATTGGTGCTGTATATATACAGAATTTAAATCTTTTGGAAAATCTTCGATTTTTCAAAGCTCGGAAAAAGCATAGCTTTTTCCTTTGTTTCTGAAATTCTTTGAATTTCAGAAGCCCAGAAAACCATAGGTTCTCTTATGTTTTGGAAAATAAACAAAAAAAATATATATTTTGCTGAATTCCTATGTTTTGGGTGGTTTGATTGTATAATAATATAAGTAACGCTTATGTAAGTAGGATAACATTAGATTCCAGTATTACACAAGGGGCAGAGATTAGTAACTCACTCAATGAACTTTTGGGGGAATCTGATGATGTGGTTATTGTAATGTCTTTTATCCGATCTCTTGAGGGTAGAGTACAATTTCTATGTGTTTACCCAATGGAAATCTTTAAAGGTGTGCTAAAATTAAGAGAGGATTCCATAATCCAGGATGATGGAAGAGCAATTGAAAAGGACAGAAAGCTTATTGGTATTTACAGTGCGTGCATGGATTGTACTATAGGAAGATCATCGAATAGGCGCTATGTAACATTAAGAATTCCTGTGAAAAGGAGTTATCCAGACTTTTTGGGTTATATGGGCTTTGAGCCTGAATCCTTGGACAGAAAAGTGATCTTGTTATTGCAGGGGGATCATTTCGATGTTTTTGAGAAGAGTGTGTATGATAAGAACGGATATTTAATTTTAAGTGGTGCTACTGTTTCACCTCTGCCCCACCACCTGGCACAAACCTGATTATCTCATCCAAGCTGCCGCCAATCTTCTTCTGAATCTTCTTTGCTGTTGAGCTTGTTTTTTCCTCACCTTGGACGATTATTACATATTTTTCTGCGTTTTTCTTTATTGCATTTATTGGGCCACCAATTACCTTGTTGTTTTTGATGCCTATTGCAAGCTTTAGTTCTGGTCTTAAATAGGTTCTTTTGCCATGGATCATAAAGCTTCCTTTTGGTAAGCCAAAGTCTTTTTTTACTTGTTCTGGCCTTATGTAATACACTTCTGTTAGTGATATCCTCATTTTCCAAGCTTTTGAATAGGAAGCTGTTGCTTGAGCTGTTTCCTCTATTGTTGCTTTGCCTGGTTCTTTGCCATTGCTTTTAATAACAAAAAAAGGAGAACCCGCTATATCAGTGTGGAATATCAAATCATCTTTCTCAGTGTGTTTTTTGATTATTATATCGTTTGTTGTTGCGTCTCTGCCACCTATGCATAGAAATCCTTCTGAGGAATAGAACCACCTGAAGTTTTCATACCATTGCTTTTTTTCTGGCTTAGGTTTTTTGGCTGTCTCTTTTTCGATTTTTTCTTGCTCTTGTGCTTTCTTTTTTTCTAGTTCTTCTAGTTTCTTTTTGCTTCTTTCTAAAGCTTCTTTTGTGCCTTTTAGCTTCTTTTTTGCCTTCTTGGCCTTTTCATAGTAGATGGCTGCATTTTGCTCTATTGATTTGTTGATGGTAAGAGTTACTTCTGTCATAAATAGAATTAGTTGAATTAGTATATATAAATGTTTTTGGTGTTAAAACAAAATTTGGTTATTGTTCTTTAAGCACAGTTTCAATAGTGTCAACCAAAAAATCAACAAATTCTGGTTTGTATAACATTACTTTATTAGTTGGATGTTGTAATGTTGATGCCAAAAGCATGGTTGTATCATATTCTGGTTTTTGGGCAATGTAATCCTTAATTTTTGGTTTTAACAATTCCAGAATTCTTCCTTGAAAAGGGTTATTTAGCCAATGATGGCTTGTGCCCGCAGCCAAATTCCCATCTGCCATTCCATGGATTAAGGAATTTCTGAAGTATATACTTCTATCAATCTTTTTTCCCAATCCCTCTATAATTTGTTCTTGTGTTTTATTTTCAATTGATAATTCCAAAGCTGAAAGATCACTGTCATAGGGCTCAGCCGGGTATGAGCCATATTTTTTTCCTATGGTGATTGCCCAAGTCTTATCACCAAATTGAAATAATTTGGCACTTTCATAACGCATATATCCAATCCTAGTTCTGTGATAATCAGAATCATTGGCAATTTCTGCTAATGTCTGCTCAGGTAAAGCCACCTCTTCATTGGGTTGTCTCTCTGCTAAGTTATCATATGTTGCTTTTAATAGTTGTCGTACAGTTAGTACCCCTTGCTCATTCATTTTTCCTCTGTTACAAATTCACAGATCCTAGTGTAGAGATCATCTATTTCTCCTTCAAATGTAAAATGTGCAGATCTTTCATGACGTTTGTCTTGGGGAGAGTCATACCAGATATCATCCTCCCAATAGTAGTGAAGCCTAGCAGTAATCATGTTTTTGGGAACAGGAATTACTCCATAATGTTTACTAAATCTTCTAAGATCTGGATCATCAACTAACTTTGCAATATCCCACCAACCAGAATGTATCTCAAGAGGTTCAAAGTCTGAACTGCAATCATGATAATTTATATCAACGCAATATTTTGTTCCTGAATTTGGATCTTCAAAAATATAGTTTTCGAGAGTTGAGAATGGACAACTATGGTAATGTAATTTATCAGTTATTAGTGTTAGAGTGGCACCTTTGATGGTCTTAACAACTGTTGCATCTTCTGTATCTTCTAAAGTTACTTCTCTATCAAATTGAACCAGATATACCAACAATTCTCCCTCTCTGATTAATCCTTGGAAGAATCTCACCATCTCCCACAAATCTTTACAATGACCAGGAGTACGCACAATTTTATTATTTGAGCCGATTTTGAACCACCTCCAAATACTTTAACCTGTAAATCAAAATGTTCTGGTTTGTTTTGTAGAACCTCTTTTTTCGAGCCTTATGTGTAGTTGTATTTAATAAGAACATTTCTGAATAAAGTAATGTACGAGTGTTGTATCTTTTGTGAGCTTTATTTCTCTTTCATACTAAACAATTTAACATCCTTTTGGTTGGCTTTATTGTTGTGTTCTAACATTTGATATGGTATTGAGTTGTAATCACATAGGTCTTCCTTAGTAATATACCCAAAATTCAAGATTAATTCATTATCCAGGCATTCTTCAAGAGGTTTCCCAGACATATATCTCTAAAAGTGTTTTATTTTATTTAGTTATTTCTACCTAAAATATGTCTATAGTGTTGGATTTTTACAAAGATTTATATATAAAATTAATGTATTACATATTATGGTTTTAGATTCCAAGACTGCAGATAAGATTAAGGCGTTTGTTTATCAAAAGCCTAGGACAATACTAGAGATAGCTCAGATGCTTGGTAAGAGCTGGAAAACAGCTGATAGGTATGTTGGTGATGTAATTGAGCAGGAGGGTAATATTGGTATTAGGGTGTTTAGGGGTGGAACTAGAGGCGCATTAAAAATAGTGTATTGGGATAACATTGAGAGGATATATTCAACAAGGCTGCAGGAACAGATACTTAAGATTATTGAGAGGGGTTTAGAAAAAACGGATTTTTATTTTTCTGATATATACCAATATGTCGATAGCAAAAAGAGGCGTGCTTATGTAGAGAAGAGGGACAACTACGATTGGCTTGCTCCAATGCTTAATAAGGCACAGAATGAGATCTTACTTTTTTCCGGTAATGGCTCATGGGTAAATCGTAAGGGTGTTGTAAAGACATTGGAGAGTTTGTCAACAAAGAATTGTACAATAAGGGTTTTGGTCAGAATTGATTTGGTAGGGATAAAGAATATTGAGAGGTTGCTTACAATTAATGATAGAATGAAGAAGGACTTTATAGAGGTGAGGCATGTTAGGCAGCCTTTGAGAGGCGTTATAATTGATGAAAAGATAGGGATATTCAAAGATGTTCTGATGGCAAGCAATAAAGTAAATGAGATACAAGAGGATATTACAACCTATTACGAGATCCATGACAAATATTGGATACAGTGGCTGAAGAATGTTTTCTTCAAGAAATTTCAGAGTGGTATCCCTGCAACTAAAAGGCTAGAGGATTTGAATTCTATTAAAAAATAGGTTTAGATTAAAGGTATCTTACCACCATACAAGGCTTCGAATTTACCATTTTTGAATTCTAGACTAAACACATCATTGTTGCTGTCTGTTGCCCTCATTTTAACAACTGATATCTCTCTTGTTACCTTTCTTTGGTGTCTTGCCAAGTCCAGCATGATTATTCCATCTGCCAGGTAATCTTCAACCTCAAATGCAGAGTATTTTGTTTTGCTTAGTGGCATCTCTGATATTAAGAAAGATGTAACATCCATGTCTCTTAAGAATTCAAATATTTGGAAGAGTTTTGTTCTTGCTTGTTCAAAGTCTGAAAGCTCATATAAAGCAGATAATGAGTCTAAGCAGAATAAATCACATTGTGACTTTGTCTTCACTTTTTTGATAATGTTCTTTATCATGTTTAGCCAGTCCTTGCTAGAGTTGATCTGCATTGTACTAACCTGTTTTCTTATGGATCCAAGGTCTGTTATGACTAATGCACCCTTGCCTGGCACGATCTTTGATATTGTCTCATTCAGATTTGATATATCCGAGATAATAATTAGGTTTATCTTATCAAGGTCAAAGTCCATGTTTACCATGTGGTTTAGCAAAGATGCGTATGATTGTTCTAATGAGATGTATAATCCCACTTTTCCATTTAGGGCCTCATTGTATAATATGTTGAATATGACAGATGATTTCATTGTGCCTGCAACTCCTGTTACAAGCACAAGGTGGCCTTCAGGGATTCCTCCTTGCAGGTGTTCATCAAAGCCCCTAATATATGTTTTGATTCTTTTTATCTGTTTTTTATCTTTGAGTACCTCTTCTCCCAATTTGATCACCTTTAATCTTCTTCGTGCCTAAAAAGTTTTAGCTTACCCCCTTTTGTACCAACAACAATGTCCTTTTTTCCATTATCATTGTCTATAACTGCTGAACCAACAATAAAACTATCTGTTTTGTATTGCCATATCTTCTTGCCTTGGTAATGGCCTGGTTGTGAGGTCATTAGCTCTGAATAATGGCCAGATTGTTGGGTTATGCCTGAGATGCCAGGCATGTAGTTGAGTATAAATGTACCTTCTGCATCCAGAACATACAATGAATGGTCATAGCTTCCTGCTATTACCTCTAGCTTGCCATCATTGTCAATGTCTGTTACTATAGGGCTTGCAACAACCCAAAAGTCTGTTTCATAGCTCCATATTTTTTCTCCATTGCAGGTTAGGGCATAAACATTGTTGTCACAAGAGCCAAACACAATTTCTAATTTACCGTCTTTGTTTATATCATACAAACATGCTTTTGAGTATATTGAGCCTTCTGTTTTGTATTTCCAGACAAGATGACCTAATTCATCTATGACATACAAGTTGGTGTCTATTGAACCAATTACAATGTTTATTTTCCCATCATTGCACAAATCTCCTATAGCAGGTTGTGCAGTTATCTTGGCATTTGTTTTAAAGCTCCATCTCATAGAACCATCTGGGTTTAGTGAGTATATGGTTCCGCTGTCACAACCAAAGATAATCTGCAAGTTTTTTGAAATAAGAACAGCTGGTTGTGATTCTATGGCAGAGTCTGCCTTGAATTTCCATAACAAATTTCCATTATTTGTTAGAGTATAAAGATAATGATCATTTGAGCCAAAGATTATTTCTGATTTTCCGTCATTGTTTATATCTATAGCAATTGCTGATGATCTTATTGGTGCTTGTGTTTTGAAATCCCAAATCTGTTTGCCAGCTGAGCTAATAACGTGGAGCAAACCAACATCAGAACCAACTATTACCTCTTTTTTGCCATCATCGTTTATATCTGCAAGAGTTGGTGCACATCTTATGCTTTTTACTGTTTCTTCATCTAAGAATAGGAGTTCTACTTCTCCTCTTTTTTCTTGTATATCAAAAAGCCATTTCACTCTTGCCTCATTGTCAAGGGTGTATATCTTGCCGTCCTTTGTGCCAAAGACGATAACCTTTTTGCCGTGCTCAATTTCATCAGAGGTAGGAGTAGAGAGTAGCGAGGAGTCTGCTTGAAACTCCCATTTTTTTTCTATTTTACCTCTTTTTTGACCGCTTATCTTCTTAACAATATCTTTAAATCCCATATTATTATTAGTAACTCACCTAGTTTAATTATATAAAGGTTTCGAAAATCAAAGATTTTCAACCTTTATACTCAGAAATCTTCGATTTCTGTTGTATAAAGGTTTCGAAAACCAGCGGTTTTCGAAGCTCGGAAAAAACATAGTTTTTTCCTATGTTTCGGAAACTAAAAATATAAACAAAAAAATTTAAACTACACAAGAGTAAAAAATTTTAATGCTTCAGTTGATTTATACGATAAATTTATATATTTCCCAGTTATGAATCAGATTATGGATGATGCTCTTCTAAAAGAGGTGAAGCAGGCATTAGAGGAGAAAAAGAGTATTGAGTTTATAGAGATGCAGCTAATTGAGAAGGGTTATTTAGAATCAGACATTAGTAAAGCAATAGACAATGTTTCTAGTTCTCTTCAACAAGATCAGAATGAGGAAAAGAATAAGGGTGTTAAGAGGTTTTTTTTAAAGGAGATTTTTGATAGGGTTGGCTATGGTTTTGGAAGTCAGCAGTTTGTTAACATACTATTTTTTCATACTGGCGCATCATTGTTTATTATAGGTTTGATAAATGGGATAAGGGCTGTGATAGGTACACTTTTTTCATCTGTTTTAAAGGAGTACTCAAGGGAGAATGTTGTTAATAATAGAAGTATTGGTTACTTGGGGATATTGTTTGGTTTTTGTTTTATTGTGATGGCTATTGCAAGGTTTTTCAGCCTTGTTTGGTTGTTTGCAATTGCAATAATTGTGGGTGCACTTGGAGTGGTTTCATATGGTGAATTTTACACAA
Source organism: uncultured Methanosarcinales archaeon (assembly GCA_964354685.1). Taxonomy (GTDB): domain Archaea; phylum Nanobdellota; class Nanobdellia; order Woesearchaeales; family JAGVZT01; genus CAYHAM01. Next base: position 362,967 of record CAYHAM010000001.1, on the reverse strand, counting down.
AGCTTTTTTTTGATGTTCTAAAGGGAGAGAAGAGGGGTGCACTACAAAAGGTGTACAGTTATGGTTTGATGATAACAGGTGTTGGTCTGTTGATAGCATCTTATATATTGGACAGGTTACCAAAGATTAGTATTTTTTCAATAGATGTTTCCGGATACTTGATTGTTTTTGAGGTAGCAGCTATTTGCTTTATAATCTCTGGATATGTACTCACATTAATAAAAGGGAGAGAAGAGAAAGAGGGAGGTATTAAAAAAATAGTAAGGTATGTTAAGGAATATTTCTTGCGGGTGAAAAGGGATGCAGATGAGATTTTAAAGATAAACTTAGTGTTCCTAATGCTAGTTACTGCGACAATAACTGGTGTTGTTCAGATTCTTGGTAATTCGTTTTATGGTATTTTTATTTATGAGAGTTTTAAGTATGTTGGGTTTGGGGGTTTTATGAATGTGGCAATTATATCGTTTATCGCACTTGTGACCTCTTTGTTAACTCCTGTAATTACAAAACAGAATGTGAAGGAGTATGGTAAGTTTCCAATGCTTGTTTTTGGGACAATGTTGATGGCAATAACTCCATTAACTTTTTACTATAATCCAAATCTTGTGTCAATAACTGTAGGAACCTTGCTTGGTGTTATGGGAGCTGCGATTGTTGGAATAGCACATGGTTTTTTGGCTATGGAGCTTTTGCCAAGCAGGCTCAGGGAGAGCTACTTTAATATGAACAGTATATTTGTAACCTTACCTTATCTTATAATAATTCCTATTGGAGGTTATCTTGGAGGGGTGATGGGTTTGAGAAAACTATTTTTGTTGCTTGGACTTGTACTTATTGCAGTAGTTATGCCTATCTATTTTTTGGTTGTTTTGGTTGAGGAAATCAAGTATAGGAGGAAATGATGCTACACAAGTTTTATATGCCAAAAATGCTTTTGCATTTTTTGGCATGCCAAAAACGGCTTATCTCCAACATAAATGTTGGAGTTTTGCCGTTTTTTAGCATAATTAGAAGAAGCCCTTGGTGGAAAAATGCGTGTTAGATTAATAATAAATAACAAGAAGGGGTTGTCTCCACTAATTGCAACCATCCTATTAATAGCTTTTGCTGTTGCGCTTGGTGCTGTTGTTATGAATCTTGGGAGGACAATGGGGGATGTAGGGGTGTCATTTAATGGAGAAGGAGGTTGTGGTGTTAGTGGTAAATTAGAGATAGAAGAGATTGGTGGTGAATACAAGATTTGTTTTGCTGAGATGGGCAAAGACTCTTATGTTGATTTTACAATACACAATGGTGTATCTGTTAATATTGATGATCTGCAGGTCACGATATATGGTTCTAATGATGTTTTCAACATGGATTCCATTCTAAAAGAGGTTATGAAGAGGGGTGAGGGTAGAAGAATAAAGATAAAGTATGACAACTCAGTTTATGGTAATATAGAAAAGGTTGTTATAACACCCAAAGTGGAGCATGGTGATTCAATTGTGCTTTGTGATGAGGTAAAACTTGAGTTAGAAGAGATTGGTTCTTGTCAATAGAAATTCTAAAAACATTTATAAATAGATCAATATTGGTAGTATATATGGATGTTGGGGGCATTGTTGAGTGGTTTAAAAGTGTTTTCTCTAGTTTTTACACTAAATTTATACTTGCAATAATAACCCTTTTTTTTGGTGTTATTATTGGGAGGTTTGCTGGAAAGCTGCTACATAGGATTTTAAATGAGTTAGAGATAGATCGGATAATTAAGAAGACAACTGTAATAAAGTTTTCTGTTGAGGAGGTGATAAGTAGCTTCTTCACTTATTCTATATATTTTGTTACAATCATTATGGCGCTCAACCAACTGGGTATAACAACAACTGTTTTGGAGATAATAGTTATCATAATCTTGTTGATAATTGTGCTATCGATTTTGCTTGGAGTTAGGGATTTTATCCCCAATATAATCTCAGGTGTTTTTATTTGCCAAAAGAGGTTTTTGAAAGAGGGGGACAAGGTTAAGATAGGAGATGTTGAGGGGGAGATAGTTAAAGTTAGTTTAACTGAGACTATGATAAGGACCAAGAGTGATGATATGATTTATATGCCCAATTCTATACTAACAAAGAAAGAGGTTATAAAGCTAAAAAAGTAGATGGGTTGCTTCTAACAAAGAGACAACGTTCCATATCTGAGTTCTTGTGTAGGGTTGGATGTTTGTGTCATTTGATATATCATCCATAAGCTGTAGTGCTTTGTCAATTTTTAAGGATAATTCTGTGTCTTCATTAAGCACTTGAACTGCCTTTTCTATTTTAGATCTAACATTTTTTGGTACAGTGGTGTCTTCACTTAGTTGGATTAATGTTTCTATTATCTGATTTATTTGTTCTTGAATCTGTGTCATTTTTAGTTTTCTTTTATCTTGCCAAGAACCTCTTCTTGTAGAGCAGATGCCTTTTGTTTCAGCTTTTTTTCCTGTTTTTCAATTGTGGATATTCTTAGTTCCAATATCTCTTTTTTCTCGTTGAGCTCTTTTTTGAGTTGCTCTTTGTCACCCTTAACCATAATGTTGGCAACTATCTTGTATGCTTCCTGAGTTTTTTCTAGCTCTTTTAGCGCAGATTCAATTTCAAGGAGTTGTATCTGAAAGCTCTGTTTCTGCATTATTAGATTCTGGAGGTTTTGCTCTAAGAGAGTGAGTTGTTGTATCTTGTGTTCTGTTTCTTGATTCATGTTCATTTTATTGCTTGCACCTTTTCATACACTTTTAGTAATTGTGTTATTGAGTTTATTGATGCTCGTAAGGCAACAGCATCTCTTGCTTGCAAATCAATCTCAAGGCCATTTTTTGTTTTTTTTAGAGCGATTTTTGATCTTGTTTTTTCCAAGTCTTTTATCTCTGTTTTTATGAGGTCAAAAATTTTTGGATCTTTTATCGCTAGTTTTAGTGAGTAATTCATCTGGCCTTGACTTTGGTGATTGTTGAGCGAGGCTTGAACAACATCTTGGAGCCACAGTAGGGGCATCTAACCTTTTTTCTTAATATCTCTGAAGAGAGTTTTTTATTACAGTTGAAACATCTGTACTCAACCACTTCCATCACCTGTTTTTTTTGGTCCTTCACTGGTTTTTTGTTGTGAGATTGTGTATGCTTTGCCAGTGAATTTGGCTTTGCATTTCTTGCATTGCCATATTCCTAATGATAGCCTCTTTACTCTATTGGCATTACAATAAGGGCATTTGTGGAGCTTTTTTTGCTCGGCCTCAACCTTTGCTAGCCTTAACCTTATTGTTAATCCATACCTTGGTCCAAATCTTTTAACACTTTTGAGTTTCTTTTTTGCCATTTTTAGGATATGGGGCTGCCCGGATATTCAGGACTTGCAGGCAAGTCTTTTTGAACCGGGGTCGTCTGGTTTTCTGCTAAAGACCCAAACCAGAAAGGATAATTCTTGCAGGGAATCCAAAGCCTGGATCCGCTGAACCAAGCTACCCCACAGCCCCTGTTTTTTAGTCTTGGGGAAGGGAGAGTATTTATAAACGTTTCGATAAAGGGTATATTAATCAAAGATTTATTATAACTATTACTAATTATTAAACTTAGCGAGTTGCCAGTGCTTAACAGCAATAGAGGCAACTCGTGGTGCTTGTGTTTCTATCTATTCAAGGAATTGAGAAATCTCAGACAATCACCCGCTGGATGGAAACTCGCCTACATAATGCGCTGAGTATTATTAATAAAATATTAAACAAAAATCATTGAAATCAAATATTAAAATAAAATAAAAGAAAAAGATTGCTTAACTTCCACAAGTCCCTTCTAGTAAGGTACCTTCTCCAGTGAATGTGTAGTCTGTGCCTGTTGCTGTGTCTGTGTATGCAATGCTAATCGTGTATGAGAAAGAATCTCCTGCATTATCACATACAACATTAGCATTTGCTGTTACTATCTGTTGTGATTGTCCAGACGTCAATGTTATTGGTAGGGGTGGTGTCCAATCAGTAAGAGGGTCTAAATTACCACCAAGGTCAACATCAGTTATTCGTATTGTGTTTACTAGATTGTTTCTGACATTCAATGTGCCATCAGTAGTATCCACTGAATAAGATGGGAAAGCTATGTCTGCTGTGCTCCAGTATGCTTGTGAAGCCCTTCCCTTGGCTCCGCCACCAATCCCTGGAATGCCACCCATCACACCAACAACGATCAATGCTATGATAATAACCACTGCTAGAATGATCAGATACTCTGTCGCTGTTTGTGCTTTTCTATGCATTTTATCACCTCGTTTTTATTTTACATATATATTATTGTTAGTTAATATAACTATTTTGTAGATAGTTTATAAATTTTTTGTTTTTTTATATATCCTTTTATATATTTAAGATAGCCCGATAATATATTTACCCACAAAATAGTTTGATATAAAGAATACGATTATACAACCTATTATTATGGTTGGTGCATATTTTAGGCCATATTTTGGTTTGCCTTCGTTTATAACACCCATTAGCATTGAAGCTAGCAGTGCTGTCATAATCAACATTATCATAGACATTTTTGTTAGAAAGTCTGGAGTAATGGTTACTTCTCCAGCTAAGAATCCCATGCCAAATCCAGCTGTAGCGGGGCCTATTTTTGTTTGCATATCTGCAACCATCTTAACAAAGTTTATGGATATTGCGAGGAGCAAAGGTGTACCAATAATGATGGTAAACATGATAAAGGCTGTGTAGGTTTTTGTGTTGGTACGCAGCTCATTTTTGATGGCCTTTGTCTCAGCAATGTCTGCTGCGAGCTCTTCTAATAATGGGGCTAGATGACCACCGCTTCTCATGGCTGTTGTGAAGAGCTTTAAAGAACGGTCAAGCATGTCTGACTTTATTCTTTCTGACATTCTGAGTAAAGTATCGGAAAATGATTCTGTGCCTAATGCTCGAGATGTTGCGTATTTTATCTCTCCTTGCAAAGGTCCAAACTCTTTTCTTGCTGTTAGCTTGAGAGCTTTGTAAGGCGTCATACCAGAGCGTAGATTGGCTGCAATTATCTGAAATGCGTCTGGTAGTGAGTCTTCTACTTGCCTTGTGCGTTCTTCTGATTTGAAGTAAACAATAAGGTATCCGATGATCTGTGCAAATATGAACAAGCCTATTGCGATGATTACATAATTTATCATAAATTTGCCGTACAATGCCTTTGGTATCCAAAAAACAAGTGTTGCAAGCAGTAAACCTATAAATAGTGTGTTTCCAAGCCACACCTCTGCGCTTTGCTTCATACCCGCATAGATAAGGAGTTGTTGAAAACTGTTCTTATACTTTCTTGGTAGAATTTTTGCAAAGTTTATATAGATGCGTTGTTCGATTTCCATCTTGCTTTATTTCCTTTTAAAATTGGACTACTGGTCTCCTTGCTTTTACAAAACCTATAAGCACATACTGAATGAAAAAGCACACAACAACAAATGCAATGAACATGTTCTTGCTCACTCCCATTCCTCCAAAGCTTGATAGTATAACCAGCATAACTGCTCCTATTGTTGGAACAGCGACTGCAAAGAGCATATAGATTAGGCTCCATAAATTTAATTCGTGGGCATAGTCTCTTATCTTGGAGCGCTGATCTATTGTGAGATCATTAACAATTGCCTTTAGTGCTCCTTTAAGGCTTGCTCCTGCTTTTATGGTGTTTATTAGTTGCCAGGTGGTTCTTTTTAGGAACTCTGATTTTGTGTTTAAAGCTAGTCTCTCTAAAGCTTCAGCCATTGGTGTGCCTGTGTTTATTGCTTGTGCAACTTTGCCAAACTCAACAGATACCTCTCCATAGCCTGCTTTTGAGACGTTTACAAAACCATTGTATAGAGAAACATCTGAGCTTATTTGGAGCAGAAGATCTTTTAGAGCAAACACAAGATTTCTGTCAATCTGTTCTGCTTTTTTTCCTGCGATTATTTTTGGATAGCGAAGCAGGGCAAAGCTGATTAATGCTCCTACACAAAGACTATATAGTAGGCTTGATCTTAATGCCTCGTTTAATGGTTTTAGTTGTACTCTATAATTTAAAACAAAGAGTAGGAGGAAAAAAAGTAAAAACATAAAGATTATGTTTACTATGGCAATAGATATGTATTCAAAGTCTTCCATCTCTAAGTCTGAGGCCTGCAAATCCTCTTTCATATTAGGAAATTTCTTGGCCAATAGGTAACTTATTCCAGTAAATGGGCTGGCAAGCTTTTTACCAATATTCAGAGGAAGTATCATCAATGATGGTTTTTGTGCCATTTTTATTATTGTAAAAGTGCGTCTGCCTTCTTGTTTTTGTTTATAGCATCCAAAAGAATGTCTGGGGTTTTGTAATAACACCTCATTATTGGTCCTACCTCATCCACATCTTTGATGTTGTTCTTTAACATCCATTCCAATATTTTTCTCTTTTCTTCTAAATCATGGTTTATCTCTTTTGGTGTCATGCCTGTATGGAGGTTTAGATCATCAAAAACGCGTATGCTTTCGCTAATTTTTGAAAAGGTGTCTGTTCTTGGATCCCATCTATAGAGATAGTTTAGTCCAAGGTCTGCACCTTCACCTACCAAAACCTCTGCTAGCTCAAGGGTTCTTCTTAATCCACGCCTTCTGTCCCTGTATTGGATAAGAATGAGTTGTAGTGCTTCAATCTCTGCTTTTGGTATTTCAATTGGGGGTTCTATTAGCCTTCTCTTAACTTGCTGGACTGTATCTGCATGAATAGTTGCATAAACACTGTGGCCTGTGTGCATTGCCTCAAACATTGCCTCTGCCTGCTTTCTTCTTCTGACTTCACCAACAACAATTCTGTCAGGTCTCATTCTAAGGCTTGCTACCATTAAATCTAGCATTGTGACTTCACCCTCACCTTCTGGATTTGGTAAGCGGCTTGTTAATGGCACCCAGTTCCAGTGGAGTTCTTTTGGTAGGAATATTTCTCTGGTGTCTTCAATGCTTATTATTCTTTGAGTGGGAGGTATGAATGTGCATAAAGAGTTGAGCATGGATGTTTTTCCTGATGCAGTTCCACCTGCTACAAGGATGTTTAGTTCATATTGCATCGCCAACCATAAAAAGGCAGCAATGTCTATTGAGAGTGTTTTTATTTTTGGATCAAGAAAATGAACTGCTGTCCATGGATTGCGCGCAAAGCGCCTTATTGTGATTGTGTTACCAAGGGTTGATATAGGGAATATGGTTGAGGCAACTCTGTCTCCTGATAATAGGTGGGCGTCCATTATGGGGTTTAGGGTATTGATTTCGTTGCCAACCTTCCTACCTATTTGGGATGAGAGGTTATAAACCTCTGTTTCATCTTTAACAAATTTGTTGGTTTTGCACCAACCATGCTTTTTGTGGTAAACTGTTATGGGCTCTTTGCTCCCATTTATTGCTAGCTCTTCAAGCATGTTGTCTGCCATCATTACCTCAACATCTCCCAGGCCATACATCTCATGCAACAGAACTCCTGCAAGAACATCTGTCTCTTCTTCTGAAGTGCCCAGCTTTTGCTTAACTACTTCTTTGATCCTTTGGAAGAATTCTTGTTTGAGCTCTTCTGCTTTGTTGGCGTCGATTATGTTTTCAACCTCAACAGGAATTTTTAATGCAAGCTCATCTCTCAAGTTTTCGAGTAATGCCAGTGTTGCCTTTCCTACATGGGGGAATGATATCTCGTAAATTGGAACAGCCTCTGCTTTATCGTCCCATATATGTATTTGAGCAGGCACTTTGTCTGATATGACCACATATGCGTCAATGAGTTTTCTGTTTGTTTTGTCAACCATTTTTATTCTATTACAAGGTACCCTCCTTTAATTAGGATCACGGATAAGAGTATAAATATAAGTACCACAGCGAATATTAAAATAAGGATGATTAGTTTCTTTTTTGATTTTTTCTTTGGTTTTTCACTAATCTCTTTGGTGGTTTCTTTAATTTTTTTATCCTTTGTTTTTTCAACAAATCCCTTTTTAGTTAAGATTATGCTACCAACCAATGGATAGTTTATATTTATCATCTCTTGCTTATTCAAAATCTTTGCCCATTCCTCAACTTGCTTTATTGGAAGTTTGAGCTTTTCAGAGAGTTGCTTCAGAGATATCTTGCCCTGATTTTCAACTATTTCATGTAATTGGTCAATGTTTGTTTCATAGTTTTTCTGTGGAGACAAGGGTTCAACTTTCTTTTCCTTCTGCTCTTCTTTTTCAACAGTTCCTTTATTTAGTGCTTCTTCAATAGAAGCAGGTGAGTAGCCTCTTTTTAGCATGGCTTGTTTAATAGAATCATCAGAATGTCCCTCTTGTTTTCTTTCTTGAATCCAGTTAAGGATGTCTTTCTCCTTTGCTGTGGTTTTTGTGACGATATTTGATTTTGATTCTGGCTGGAGTTTTTGTTTAGATTTTTGTATTGGTGTTGCTTTTGGTTGTGATTTGGATTTGGAATATTTGGTTTTAGAACTCTTACTCTTCATTGCGGTTTTTGAACGCTTTGCCATTTTACCCCTTTTTGAATAAACTATATCTAACTCATATTTATATATCTTTTGTTGGTTATTCTACAAATAGCATAATCTGTGCTTGTTTTGATAAGTTTCTATTAGGAATATCAATCTGTATCTCACCAGATTTTATTTCCACCAGTTGTGTGGTTGAGTTATAAGTGAGTTTGAGGTCTGTGATATTGGCTATTAGGTTTTTAGCAGTTATTGCAAGTGAGCCATTCATATCAAAGATATTGCCAAACTGGACTTGCAAACTTGAGTTGTCAGAGAATTTAACATAAAATGATTGGTTTGAGGTGTTGCTGTCTAGGTAAGCAACCTCATCATCAAGTAGGTGGTTTTTATTTTTGTCAAGTATCTGCACAGATATTATTTTTTCTCCTGAATCAGCTGGTGTTGAATTGGTTGTTAGATTGGCAATGCTTGTGTTTAGGACAATCTCTATTTGTATAGATTTTGTTTGATATTGCGGTTGTGTTGTTACTCTAAGCTCTGTTTTGTTTATCAAGAGGTTTGTTGAGTAGGGAGTTATGGTTAATGTGGGAGTAAAGTTTGTCAATTCTACATTTATGTTGTTTAGGTTTGAGTAGGTGTCTTCAATAAATGCTTCATATTCCTGCATCAATGCATGGTGGTCTTTGTATTTTGATAGGAGTGGTCCTTTGAAAGTGATTGTGATATTCTCAGAATCTCTGGTGACAGAATTTATGCTAAAGTCTACTAAGTCATAATAAATATTGTTGGTTATGTCGTCTTCTAAAAACCTTATCTTGTCTCCACTTGTTGATGTGATGACCAGCTCTTGTAGGACACTGTTCCTGTTCATGTATGATTGGGTTAGCATAAACAGAGACCAAAGTAAAAGAAAGGTTGTTATTGTGAATAGGACTCCTTTTTTGTTCATTTAAACCAAGCCTCCATTTTTGCAATGAATATGGCGTTGTTTGCAATGAAGACTCTTCTTGAGATAAGGTAATCGTCTGAGTATGTGCAACCAGTTTTTATTGCTGTTAGAAGACGCTCATTGTTTTTGTCAAGTATCTCAACTTTACCACAGGTGTTGTAAGGGAGCATATTTAGAAAATTTTGCAAAGCGGTTGTTGTGTTGGTTGAGGCTGCTGCTCTAAGCACATTGTTTTTTTCTAGGATTGACAGGCTGTCCATTGTCATCTTGTATAGGTTCTCTTTTTCAAATGAGACATTGCTTTGGGAAAGGTAAAATAGAGAGATTATTATTATGCTTAGAGCCATAATAACTGCAAGTGTAACATCCAATGTGAAGATTATCCCTTTTTTCATGTACAAACACCTGTGCAGTGTTCCCATAGGGTTAAGCTTATGTTCATGTAATCGTTGTCTATTAATCCTAATCTACTAACCACCACAATGTTGGAGGCGTTTGACTCTGGTTCTAAACCTATTATTAGTTGAGCTTTGTTTTGGGGTAGGTCTAACAGAATTCTTGTGTTGTTGTACATTAATCCACCTGTAAGATTATATACTTCTCCCTCGGTATCTGGAAGATAATACACCCTTCCTTCTCCATAATCCCAATAGCCTATGAGCATGTGTTCAGATGAGTCGTGTTGCACAAGCTTTGTTATAGGGCCTTGTTTATTAATCCTGTATCCTGCACTTATATCAACCTTATCCCCTACCTCAACATTTGCAAGCATTCCATTTAAGGCAATAACTGTACCCACCTCAGATGCTCCAAGATTATTAATCGTCACATTAAACAGCTCTATAATTCTTCCAAACTGTTTTTGGAAGTAGATTCCACCACCTATAACCCAATTCTCTAATGCGTCTTGTTGTTCTTGTGTTAGATCACTGACTCTGAGCTGTGGGTCTTCAAATATTAATACATCATAATCATCTATATTTTCAATAAGAGCTTCCCACTCTTCTTCATAGTCAGTGAAAGGAACATCATTGTCTATTAGATATTGTCTTAGACCAAAGTGAGATTCATTGCCTTCTTGTGGGTCTCCATTAGCATATGTGTAAGCAATGTTCTCTCCGTCTAGGAATCCTGGTAGTACAAAACCACCAACTTTTTCTATTTTTAGGCAGAAATCATAGCCAGGGCCTCTTAAGCCTAGTAGCTTTTTTATTGTTTCATAATTTGACTGATTGAGCTCATATAATCTTTGTATCTTCTTTTTATCAAGCTCCCATGCAGACAAAGAGGTTTTAGTAAACCCAAGTGATTCAACATTGGTTTCATTAAAATCCTCATCTGAGAGAAGATGCCAATTTGTTGGGCTGCCTGGTGTTTCTATGAGTGATGATAGGGTGTATGTTGAGAGTAGGTTCATGTTGTTTCTGCTTTCACTTAGGCTCATCTTCTGTGTGCTAAAATCCCAGACCCAGGCAATGGCCATCAATATGAATATAAAGATCATTAAAGCCAGTATTAAATCTATAGAAAACATCTGGGACTTTTTTTTAGATGGTTTGTTTTTAGCCCTCAACAAAAATGCCTCCGTCTGTGTTTGTTATGTTAACATCGTTGCTGATATTAGAAAGTTTGCCGCTTATGTTGGATGTTAAAATCTGAGTGGAGTAATGTCTTATATTGTTCTTAGACATCCAAGTTATCTCAACAATGTGGTGCTGGGGGTAAATGTTTATTGAATAGGGTGTGTTGTCTCTAAGTGTTTGTGGTAGCTCTACATGTGCTTTGGTGCCAGGGCCTGCTAAAAATAATATGTTAATCTGGGATGAGATTTTTTCAGAGTATTCTTTTGCGTCCATTAGCCTTTTGTTATAGAAATAGTCGTCAGATCTTTTGTTCATTATAGAGATAATTATTAAGAACATTATTAGCAAAGCTGACAATGTTATTATTAACTCTGTGCTTAGTTGGGATTTCTTCATATTTAATCATCAAGTATTTTGCCTTGAGGTTTTGTGATGCTTATAGAATATCGTGATCCACTGGGATCACCAGAACCTCCTCCACCTCCTGTGACTATAGAGGGTCCTTGAGTTTTTGTTAGTGCTTCCTGCTCAATAATGTCGCATCCTTCAACAAATATGGTTATTTCAAATATGCGCTGATTGAGTAAATCCTCTTCATCTTTTGATGAGTCCTCTGTTTCCTCTTCTGCTTGTAGTGGTTGGTCAAAGCCTTGCCTCCACCATTCTGTCACAAGCCCTGAGATCAGTTGTGATGTGCTATTACCTCTTGCTAGTACTTTGCCTTGGAAGATTCCATTAACAAAAACATCTATAAGATAATCATCTTGCTCTTTATTGGAGATAGTAATGTAAACATCATCATCCTTTACATTTGTTCTGGTTTGTTTTATGTCAACAAACCAATAGACCCAGAATTTTTGTGGGCATTTTGTTAAATTATCATTCCATTTGTTTATGGGTTGTGTTTGTTGTGTTAGAAACTGTGTAATGTCTGTTTTCTTCAGAAGGGTAATTAACATAATAAACATTATTAGGGATAGTATTACAACAACAATCGCAATTGTTATCTTTTTTTCCATTTTTTCACCTTATTGTATTATTATAAGTTGTATATTGTCAAAGTATGCACCAAAACCTTCCTGACTTTGATCCCAATCTCCAACAGCTACACCAAGGTCTATATAATATATACCTTGTTGGGTTATATAGCTTGTTATATCAATGTTTTCAGACCCATAATCATCAACAGGATTATCCATAAACCATATTTCGTTGTATGTGTCTTCATCATTGTCACCAGTGTCTAAATCAGAGCCGAGCCATATTGTTTGTGTGGGTGTTATTAGCCTTGCTTTTATCCATGCCTCATCACCGCTGTCAAGGTCATTACCCCAACCAGCATCTTGGTCAGCAACCCAGTCAAATGAGAGCAAGGCTTTGCCTCCACCAGATATAGTTCCATACAACTGGTCTGTTATGTTAAACTCAACACCATAGGCACCACTTGATGCTGGGCCATTATAGCTGTCATCATCAGCATTTGCTGGAGCACCAGGAGCACTACCTCCAACTTTAACTTCTATTCTATTATTAGTTGCAACAGTTGAATCTGCTTTGTTTCCATCCATATTTGGGTCAACATTAAACTCTGCAGAAGAATCAGCGCCTCCATATGTGTCCTCTTGCCAGTCCCAACCATCATTACCTGCTAATCTTCCAAATGTGTTTGCGGTTGTATTCAAACCAGAGCTAAAGTCTAATGGTTGTGGCCCATCTACAAATAGCTCCCATAGATTAGGGTAATAAGCTGTTGATATGTTAACCTCAACTTGAGCCCAGTCAATATACTGCACAGCATCTGTGTCGTCTGCTGGGTCATATGTTATTCTAACATGAATGTCATTTGCTAATGCAACTGTGCTTATACAATTACTCAAATCTGGGCTGATATAATATATCCAAGTCATGTTGTCTTCAGGTGTCCACTGCCATGTTCCTATTGAAATCCACTCAACATTATTGTAGCATTCTATCTGGTGCCTTTCATCCTCATCAAACCAACCTCCTTGGATATCCTCATAATGTCTAATTGTTAGTATTACTGTGTTTATACCATAATCCCCACTTATCCCTAGATTGGGGAAGTCAAACTCAACATAGTCTGGTGGAGGATAATTTGCATGATCTGGTGAGCCCTCGTCTACTGCAGTTGCATAAAGCCCATCACCAATATACTGTACTTCTGTTGTCCATTGCGGATCATTGTCTTCCTCAAATGCTAGAGTTGGGGTTGCGTAAACTGTTGTGAAGTTTATTATCAATTTTCTAGTTCCACCTGTTCCCTCATTTGCAGCTGGTGAGTCATCTGTGCAATTTACAGTCCAGGTATAGTTTCCATTACCAAGGCCTAGTAAGGTGAAGCTTTGTTCAACACCCTCTTGAATTGTGTTGTCTGTTTGCTTAACAGAGTTGTTGATTATTAACTCACAATATGCAATAGCTGAGTCAATATCTGTAACATTATATTTGAATATTAAGTTACCCAACAAGCTTGTGTAGTTGTCTTGTGGGAACATTAGATTGACTTGAGGTGGGAATGTGTCTTCTGTTATGTTGAATGTAATTGTGGATGTGTCTGAGTTCTCTCCTGCAATTGCTAGAAGCTGAGAGGTGTAATCTTCATTGGTAGCATTTGTTGTGTTTATGTAAACATATGTGGTGTTACAGGATTGTGCTGGAACATTCACTATTGTGAGTTTTGAGCTTACTCCTGGGTTGAAGCCTAGATAATTGGTGTTTGTGAAGCTCATACCAACTGATTGAGAGTTTTCAAGGTTGTTACAAACATAGAATAGGCTAGAGTACACTTCATCAATACCTATATTACCCTCATCCCAGAGTTCTGGATAGAGCACAATTGCAGGCCATGCCTCACAGGGCCCAATGCTCGGAACAGTTACCATCACAATTATCGATGTTGTTTGTGATTCAGTCGAAGAGTTGGCATCCACTTCTATAATACCAGTGTAAACACCTGGTTGTGCTGCATCCTGAGCAGAGATTGTTAGTGAGACATTTTTTGTTTGGTCTGGTGAGAGGAGCAAATTTGTTTGATCAAGGTCAACATCTATGTTTGCATCACCAGAGTATGAGAGCTGCACACCAACATCAGTGTCTATTATGTTTCTCAATGATATTTTTTCAGAGCTTGAGTTGCCAGGTGTGAGGGTCTTACTAAAACCGCTTGGGATTATCTCAAGCAGTGAATAGCCTACTACAACATAACCTGGTCTTGATTTGACTGTTATCCAATAGTTGCCTTCTTCAGTTGGTATGTACCCAATAACTTGAAAGTTTAGGTTCTTGTAAACATCTCTTGTTTGCTGAGAAGTACTGGTGAGGCTTATTCGAAGTGTTTGACCAGAGACTTGTGTGCTATAAACCCCTTTTGGTATAGAGACAAAGATTCGTGTCTGAGCACCAACTCCTTGTTGGTAAACTTGTTGTGCAGCGTCTCCCAATTCATTAATCACGATTTTGGCTTTTTCTGCCCTGTATTGGCCACCAACAGAGTTCATCAAGTCCTGGTCTATTGCAATTAGGGTTATGAATATAATCAGAACAAATGCAAGAATCACTATAAACTCAACAGCAATCTGAGATCTTGTTTTAAAAGGTAGGATTGTTTCTACTTTATAGCTACCCCTAACCCCACCTCTTTTTGGCATTTTATATATACAAAAAGAAGCTACTATAAATAGTTTTTTGAATATTAATTACTAAATATTTTATTAGAAAAAGTATTTAAAATAATTCAAAAACTAAGTTGCACCTTGATAATAACCATATCTAAGAACTCAGTTTGGACTAGTGGCTGTGTTATTGGGTCTCTGTCATAACACCAGAAGACTTTTATGTGAACTTGAAAAACAAGCTCAGCACAACCAATGAGATGATCAACAGAATGAACAGCCCAAATATCATTTGTAGAGATTTTTCACCCTTTTTGTTTAGCATACCAAACACCTTTTTTATAGTTTGATTTTATAATTATTACTCTATCAACTATCAGCTAGTAAATATATAAATCTTTCGGAAAATAAAAGATTTTCCGAAGCCAGAAAAAACAAAGTTTTTTCTATGTTTCGAAAATGCTTGACATTTTCGAGACTCGGAAAAAACATAGTTTAATCCTTTTTCTTGTTTTCTACATAATCTAACAAGCTTGCAACTATTAGTGGAAAAGCCAATGTTACATCACAAATCACATCTGTTACAGGCGCGTCTGCAGCAACCTTTCTCCAGCTCTTTGCCTCTTTTAGATGAGCTCCAGATACACCACCGTGTTCAGCTCTATCTAATGTGATTTGTATTGCATAATTCAACTCTTTTCCTGAAGCTTGCATCATGCCTGCAATAAAGTGCTTTGGAACTCCTCCACCAAGTATCATAGCACCAAATCTCTTATCTTGCCAAACTATGTCCATAATGTCTCTAATATCAAGTTGAGGGTTCATCTTGAGTTTGTGGTTTTGGGAGTACATCCATATCTGGAAACCGAGCATCGAATCAGTAATGCTTGGGCAGAATATTGGAACATTCATATCAGCGCAGGCCTTAATAATACAATTCTCATCCTTGATGTACTTGCCCAGTTCTCTGAGTAAACCACTTGGGGATATCTCCTCTTGGGGCAGATTTGGTAATATTTTTTGTACTTCATCTTCTAAAACAGAGTAACCTCTTTTTTCTAAAAAGATATCATAAATCCTAACAACGTTCTCTTTTGCCAACTTAACATCATCTGTAAAAGCACTACCTTGTTTGTGTTCAACACCAAAAGCCTCTATCAAATCGTGTGTTAAAACAGAACCACCTGTTGTTATAAAAACATCAACAAGGCCTGCCCTGATCATCCTAACAAATACATTTCTCATACCTCCTGCAACTAATGCGCCAGCTGCTGTTAGAACCTTTATACAATTATTATCATCAATCATCATCTTGTAGATTTCAACTGCCTCACTAAGACGCTTTGCAGTAAAGCCTGCTCCTCCCATTTCGTTAACAAATTCACTAACAGTCATGTTTGGCTTAACATCAGCCCGTTTTTTTAATCTTGAACCTTTCATTTTACCACCTCAAATATTTTATCTTAAATGAAAAATATTAAGAAGAAGACAACTTATGCTCCTTTTTGTCTTACATTATTCATATTCAAAAATTGATACACTTAATATATAAAACTTGTGGTAAAAAACCAAAAATTATATATTCTTTACACAACAGATAATATAAAAAGAGGTGAAAATGTCAAAAAAATCTCAGATAACAGTCTTTATCTTGTTGGGGATTGTTATTCTAATGGTTTTAGTTTTCTTATTCTATATTAGATCACAAACAGTAAGCGCTGTTTCAAAAGGCAATGTAAAACAAACAGTAGATTCAATATTGATAAACACGCCAGTGAAGGTTTATGTTGAGAGTTGCCTTGACAAGGCAACAAAAGATGCATTGGTTATTGCGGGTTTGCAAGGTGGTAAAATATACAATACCCAGGTTAAAGGAGCTGCTGCTTTTATGGGGCCACCAACAAGAGCATATGCTCTTAATCTAATACCTTACAGTGGAAGTAATGTTAGTTACGCTATATTTTCTACCGAGAAATCACCACCTGATTATCCATATGAAGGTAGCCTTGACCCGAATGACTTAACAAGGGCTTTTGGTAGTTCAGGGCTTTTGGATTTGTGCGATAACCAAGGCTTGAATGCATGGGATCTGCCTGGTGCTCAATATTCATGCATTCAATATGATGTATTGGGAAGCAAAAATTCAATACAAGAGTATCTTGAGCTGTATATAGCCAACAAAACAAAAGAGTGCATTGATATGGAAACACTGACAAAGAATCTTGGTTATAATGTAGAGGAAGGCAACATAACCACTAGAGTTTTGTTTGGGGATGATGATGTTTTGGTGACAGCAGATTATGATATCACTATTAGTGTGGATGGTGAATCAATAACCAAGATAGAGAGATTTAGTGTAAATCCAAGGGTGAGATTAAAGAAGATATATGAGCTTGCTTATTATCTAATAGAGGAAGAGACAGATAACATATTTTTCAATATTAACAATAATGAATCGTTGAGTAACCTTAAGAGATGCCCTGACAAAAGCAGAAAAAATTTTGACCAACCATGTCTCCTTTCAAATATGAGTGTTGAGCAAATTAGAGATGCATGCCTTTCAAACTCCAATTGTGTTGTTTCTAAGTACTCTGACATAATAAGGATTCAAGACAACGCATCATTGATAAATGGCAAACCTTATGTTTTTCAGTTTGGTGTTAAAAACAGAGCTCCTGCTTTGGATTTTATAGATGAATCTGTTGACAATACTCAGTTATACTATCACTACTTGGAAAACACTTATGGAATGACACCTAGTGAGTTATACAAACAAGGAATCCCAAATACTCCACCAGAATCCTACAACATCTTTGTTAACGAAAATCTATATAATATGATTGTTATCTATCCCTATGCAATTGATCCTGATGGAGATGATCTGACTTACCATTACACTGGTTGGAAAACCCCTATCCCAATCCAGATTGGGGGTAATTATTATGGTGGTGGTTCCTATAATGAGTGGGAAGCATCAGACAA
Organism: uncultured Methanosarcinales archaeon; assembly: GCA_964354685.1. GTDB lineage: Archaea > Nanobdellota > Nanobdellia > Woesearchaeales > JAGVZT01 > CAYHAM01. The sequence goes on along the minus strand of CAYHAM010000001.1, from coordinate 345,351 downwards.
ATATAGAGACACAAAAAAGGATGCATTTGTTTTCACAAACGCTAGTGATATTGGCGATCATTGGATTAGGATAACTGTGTATGACAATGAGGGCTTATATGATTACCAAGACATTAAAATCATTGTAATGGATATATAAAAATATAAAATTCATATATGAATTAATAGAAAGATTTTTAAATAAACTATATATATATTAGTGCTATATTATCTATATTGTTTTTGTGATTCAGAAAACACAAAAAAGAGTAGTGAAGCAATGAGGAAAAAAGGGTTTATATTAGTGGTTTTAATATTCTTCTTATTTCTTAGTTTATTCCTTTTCTCAAACATTGTAATCCTACCAAAGCAGGTAGTTGCTCAAAGTCAAAATCTAGGTTGTTGTGCAAACCCTGGTACAACAATATTTGGTAATTATACTAACCTCTTTTATTGTAATGATATTATGGCGGCGAAATTAACACAAGACGAATGTTGCCCAGATAATGATACAATTGGAAAATACAATGAATCTGATCCTTTTTTTCCAAAAAACCAGACAGATTGTCAGCTTAATTATTGGAAGGAAGTATGCTTGACTGTAAGTCCTTGTGATAAGGGGTGTTGTTTTGACAACAGAACTGAAATACAAAAATGCGAAGGTCAAACCCAAGCTGAATGCTTACCAGGGAGCTCATCAAATGCTTGGGCACCAGGTTTTCCAGCATTAGAAATGGCTTTTCCAGAAAACCCATGCTACAAAAATGAGACTGATGCTGATGGATCCTATGAAAAAGCATTAAACCAGTGCCCAGATAGAGACCCTTGCTATGGGCCAGAAAATGAGACAGAATGTAATGCAAAAAAATATTTAGGGGCAAGCTGTTTGTTCTGTCCTGAACAAGGCCCAACCTATGGCAATGGCCAGTGTTTCACCCAATGTGACAAAAAGTGTGGTGGATATTCAACAGACCTTAGTGGTAATGGTGTTTGTGATTCTGATGTTAGTTATTACAACCCATGTCCTTCAACAATCTGTGAAACAACTGCTCAACAATCATGTAAATGTGGGGATAGTCTTGCCAAAAAAGATGAATACTGTTGTTGGTTACATAGCAAAACATTTACAGATGAAATAGAATGTGAAACTCAATGTAATCCCTTTTGTAGTTTAGATTCGTCAATAAATATAACAAAGGGAAGATATGGTAATACTTATAGATATTGTATTTGTGGACAAGATTTGGTTATAGGGAATTTGATTTCTATTGATGACACTGGTGGATGGTGCTGTGATTATGGTGGTGGAAATATATCGTACAGAAATAAGAAGTGTTTTGACACTGGCAATATAGAGGTCTATGTTAAGGATGATGATTTTGATAATCCAGTGGATGCACAAATCTTTATTGGGCAAGAATTGCCGCCATTCACTCAATTAGAGGATGGTCATTATATTATTATAGATAAAAAATTAGGTAATTATTCTATAAGGGTTTCTCACCCAGACTATTTTGAACAGGTTAAGAATGCTGAATTGGTTAGAGACGGAGAAACAGTAATAGTAAACTTTAGCTTAATACCAAAATTAACAAGGTGCGATAATCCAAATGCAGTTCCATACAACCTCAGCCCATATATAGAATGTTCTAACACAACACAGGAGTTAACAGTAAGATGGAACAATCCATGCCCAAATAGCATTGAGGGATTCTATGTTTATAGAATTGTTAATGGAAATAGGGTTATATTAACATATACAAACAATACTTATTATGCTGACACAACCTTCCCATGGAACACACTTATTAAATACAAAGTTGGTGCCAAATACAAATTTGGCAAAACATACAATTTCACAACAGCAGAATTCAATACTGGTGTGCCACAATGCCTTGGACATACAGGAGAGCAGATCTGTTATGAAGATGATAGATATAATTGTAGTAGTTGTAATGCTAAGTCTCCAATACTGCCTCCTTGTGGTGTAAACACAATATGCCTTGGTCCTAATAGCCTTGGACAAACAGTATGCAAGCAAGAAGCACAATGTGCAGGCCTTGGAAATCCTTTAGGTGTTTTCTATGCAAGACAAGATTGTTATGAAACTGATTATGAGAATTCATGCTACTATGATTATTCTGACACAACAGTTGACAAGTGTTATGATTGCACCCCTCAAACAACATGCTTTAATTATAGTAGTGAGGATGCATGTGATGTTGACAATTGCTATGCTGGCGAGAAATCAAATTGTATATATGATTACACAAACATTGAATTTGGCAAGGGTATATGTTATGAAGAGAATTACACAGGCACAGATAAGTGTTATATGTGTAATGAGTTTTTTATGAATTGCGATGAATATGATTGCTCAAATCTTGGAAGATGTTTTTATGCAGATGGAAAGTGTAACAATTGTAGTGGCATAAGATGCAGTGACTACACAAACCAAACAGATTGTAATGGTGGCCAAAATTTCGAAATTAGCTCAAGTTGTAAGCCAGCTGGAACAAGGGTTTATAGTAAAGATGTTTGCAACCTAAAATACTGTAAATGGGTTAGTGGCGTTTGTATTAAAGATGCAAATGACGATGGTATCCAAGACAGTAATTATAATGACTATAGACCACCAGTCACAACAATCAACATACCATATGGTCCACTAGAAAAAGGAGATGTGATAAGATTTACTGTAGATGAAACCTTGCATCAAACCTTTTTTTGTATTGACACAACAGATACGTGTTGTCCTATAACTTATATTGGAGATAATATCACAATCCCTCCTCCAAATATTGAATTAAAAGAGGGCTGGTATTACCTAAGGTATTATTCTAAAGATGGTTATAATAATCTAGAAAAGGCCAAGAGCGCAATGATTTATGTTGATATCAAATCACCAGATATTACTATTGATTATAGCGCTGAAGAGAGCCAAACAAGCACCTTCCAATCAAACCTTGATATAAATATCTCTTTGAATGAGTATGCATACTGTAAAGGGTCATTAACAGATGGGTTATATAGTAGAAACAAAACAATAAACATTAGCAACGATTACAAAAATAAGTTCTATGCAAAATACTTTGACTTATATGATGGACATTACTCTTATCAAGTTAACTGCACAGACATTTCTGTCAACTTCATAAGCAAAAACTTTGATATATACATTGATAGAGTAAAATTTATATTTGATGAGACTCCCATATCTGGGAGCAAATTTGCAAAAAACCAAATCACCTTGGGTGTTAGCACAACAGAACAGGGCACTTGTATGTATTCACCCGTATCTAATGGACACCCTATTGCTTTTGAAAACTTGTCCAAGGTTGGCCAAGGAACAACACCATTTACATACTACAAATTTGAGAAAATATTAACCTTTGGAATAAGCGGAAAATACACATACATGATAAGATGTGAGGGAGCTGGTTGGGAAGACACAACTCAGATTTACTTCACAATTGATATTCTTGGGCCACAAACAAAATTGATATATGCCCCTTCAGATGGATATAAAGAGGAATTCTCCTCAAGCAGATGGTACGGAAACTTCTCAAGATTTGAGTTCGACTGTACAGACTTACCAGCATACCCAGATGGATTTGGATGTAACATAACCACCAGGTATTGCGAGGCACAAGGCAGTACTCAAACCTGTAATCCACAAACAAGTGGGCAAGTTGGAGAGTACATTATTGTGCCAAGCACAAAAACCTACTGCTATTATACCCAAGACCTTGGTGGAAACAAAGAGACAACCCATTGTGATACAGTTAGGGTAGATTCAACACCTCCCTCAAAGCCAAATGTTGATGACACAAGCCCGGTTAGCAATTATTCTGAATATTACTTCATGAAAAACAAGTTAAGGGTTAAGTTCAATGCAACTGACAACCAATCTGGTGTTGACTATTACTGGGTTAGATTAAGGTCAAGGGATAACCTAACAATTGCGGTTAATTGGACAGAAGAGGATGAAGAGAATGAGTGGATTTGGTTTGAAGAGCTCAATCTACAAAACGGCACAACATACTACTTTGATGTTAAAGCTGTTGACAGAGCAGGTTTAGAAGGTCCTATTGGATTTAGTAATGGCATAACAATAGATACCTCAAAAATAGCCCCTCATTGTAATGATGGTATAAAAAACCTAGGTGAGACTGGGATTGATTGTGGAGGTATAGAATGTCTACCATGTAACCAAAGTGGAAACTGTTCATCAAACAGCGACTGCTTGACTAATTTCTGCAACCCAAGAAATTATACTTGCATGGTTCCAACATGCTTTGATGGGTATAGAGATGGGAATGAGTCTGGTAAGGATTGTGGTGGAAACTGTACAAAGAAGTGTGGGGATATTGATACTGATTGTTATAATAATGATGATTGTACATCTGGGCAGTGTGATGAACAAACACATCTGTGCATGGGTGTTGAGGATCACTGTTCAAATGGTGTTTTTGATCAAGATCTAGAAACAGATGTTGATTGTGGTAAAGAATGCTCTAAATGTGGCACAGACAAGGATTGCGACTCTAATACTGATTGCGAGAGTGGTAAATGCGGTCTGGATAATAAATGTGAAGCTCCAAGTTGTGATGATGGGATCAAGAATGGATATGAAACAGATGTTGATTGTGGAGGTGCTTGTGGTGAGAAGTGTGACAATGACAAGGCATGCATAACAAATGATGATTGCGAATCTGGCAATTGTTTGTTTAATGTTTGTTCAGGTTCATCTGACGAGGACAATGATGGCTTGCCAGACGATTGGGAGCAGCAATATTGTGAAGGAGACTGTGATCCAAATGCAGATCCTGATGATGATAAATTAATCAATCTTGAAGAGCAATATTGGGGAACAGATCCTTACAATGCAGATACAGATGGTGATGGTCATAGTGATTATGAAGAAACCAAAAAGGGTACAGACCCTCTTGATCCAAGTGATTATCCTAAATCAAGCTGGTTTACATGGTTTATTATGTTATTAATTATAATCTTGATTTTAGTTGGTTTGTATGTGGGTTATAAAAAATACAGATCTAAAAAGCCTTCAAAACCAAAAGGAGCAATGCCTACGGTTTCTGGAAAACAACCAGTTGTTTCAGTAAGAGAGACAGGGTTTAAAGGAGCACAACCAATAAGAGAGGGAAAGCCTCTGACAAGGCTTGAGACCATAGCAAGACCAGATGTTATTAAGAAGAGAAGAGAAGAAAAAGAGAAGGAGAGAGAAAAGATGTTTGAAGCATTTGAAGAAAAGAAACAAAAAGAAAAGACACAATTAGAGGAGAAACCAAAAGAACCCCAAAAAGGGCTTGAGAAGATAGTCATAATTGAGAAACCATCCAAAGAAGAGGAGAGGGGTGATGTTTGGGAGCGCTTATCAAAGGTCACCAAACAGGAATTGACTAGGATGGGTAAATCTGATCAAGATGTGCATGCCCAGCTAGCAGCCATGTATGGCAAACGATTAAGCGATGATTCTGTAGTTAAATTATCGAATTTTGTTGACAAAGAGTTGATAACAAAATCAAATATTGTTAATGTGTTTACTGAATTGGCAAGGGAAAAGAACCTTAGCAAGGGTGTGCTAAAGAATGTTCTATCAAAGATGGTGCAGAAAAAGAGGATTACAAAGGCAGAGGTAAAGGACATACTAGACCATCTTCTTGAAAAAAAGGCAATATCGAAGAGTGATGTACCTGATATTCTCTCTTATATAGATCTAAATAAAAAATGAGAAGGTCTCAAATACATGCCCAAGTTCTTGTGTACATACTAGCCATGATTATAATGGCACTAATTCTTGCTTATGGATACAATGCTATCAAGGACATACTTAATAAAGGTGAATTTACATCGTTGGTGAAATTCAAAACAGAGCTAAAAACATCTATAACCTCAATAAGCCATGACTATGGTTCTGTGAAAAATGAGGAGTTCATTGTGCCAACTAGTTTTCAGGAAGTGTGTTTTGTTGATTTGTCCAAAATTAATGCAGTCCTTGCAGGAACAGAAATAGATTCATATCCTATTGTAAAAAACTATATTAATAGTATTGAAAGGGAGAATGCTGAACCAAAAAATGTTTTCTTAATACCATCAGGAACAGAATCAGATTATGTTGGCAACATAACCATTGAAAATGGCTTTCTTTGCTTTGATGCGTCTCAAGGTAGGATAAGGGTGAGGTTAGAGGGGCTTGGCAATAGGGCAAAGATCTCTTCAGTAACATAGCAATAACTTTAACATTCGGGTTTTTGGAATGATGGACAAAAAAGGGGTGATAGAGTCCCAATTCAATTGGATTTTTGTTTTTGTTATAGGTGCATTGATCCTCTTGTTCTTTGTTGGTTTTGTGACAACCCAAAAACAGCAGTCAGAACAAAGCCTTGGGGAAAAGATAGCAAAGGATCTCAACACAATAATAACCCAGACAAGTGTTTCAACTGGCAGGGCTGATGTTGTAAATATTCCAAATAAGGCAATTGAATTTAATTGTGACCCAGAGGGATGTGGTCCACATGGTTGTACATCAGGTTTTACAATCTCTAATACAAATGTTGGTTGGGATACACCAGTTCAGCCGATATTTTCTCCTGATTTGGTTGAGGGCATGTCTTTGCTTAGCTGGTCGCTTGAGTGGAGTATGCCATATCATGCAACAAATTTTCTTTACTTGACAAGCCCCCAGGTGAGGTATATTTTTGTAGGTAGTGGTGATCTTATTAGTGAATTATATAATGGGCTTCCAGCAACAGTAAACAAAGAGTTAAACCCTTCTACAATTTTAGACAAAAACAACTACAAGGTTAAAATAATCTCTAATTCAGTTCCAACATTGCCACCTGCATTAAAATCAATGCCAGACAAAGATGTTGTGGCTATAAAGATAGAAAAAAAGGATGATGAGACAGGTAATATAACATTTTACAAAAAGCAAGTAGATAGATTTGTCGAAGAGGGTAATGTACCTTACTTAGGAAAACCTTCTCTTTATGGTGCAATTTTTAGCGAGGACAGGGCAAATTACGAGTGCAACATGAAAAAGGCTTTGCTTAGGCTTCACATGGCAACAAAGGTGTATTATTCAGTCATTAAAACTCTCAACTCTAATCAACCAGATGTATGCAAGAACTACTATAACACAAACCTTGTTTCAGAAATTGGAAGAGCAACAAAAGACTTAGAGCTTGGACAAGCAGATACAATCTATAACAATGCAAAAGCAATCAAAGAGGACAACCATAACCTAAAGATATATTCCTGTCCTTTGATTTACTAAGATGAAAACAAATAGAAAAGCTCAGATAAAGATGTTTGAAACTATTGCAATACTCATTGTTTTCTTTTTTTTGGTTGCATTTGGCATGGTGTTTTATTCTCAAATGCAGAAGAGTGGTATGAAGAGCGAGTTTGAAGAGATATATGAATTAAGGTCAATGAACACTGTTCAGCTTGTAAATTATCTTCCAGAGATACAGTGCAGCTCTGAGAATATAGTAACAGACAATTGTTTTGATATAGTAAAGCTAGAGGCTTTTGAAGAGGTTTCCGAAGATAATAAGCTGTTCTACCACAATCTCTTTTATTACAGCAATATAACTGTTGAGCAAATATATCCTGGAGCAAAATCTTGGCACATTTACTCAAACATTCCAAAAGAGTGGAATGACATGAGCAAAACCCATATACCAATATTGTTATATGACTCAATTAATAGAAGATATAATACAGGTGTGCTTCATGTTGAGGTATACAAATGATTAGGCTATTTTATAATAACCAAAAAAGGGCACAGATGGAGATAATGGGGCTTGCGATAATTATCCTACTTATTGTAATAGGGTTGCTGTTTGTTTTCAAGTTTATGGGTTCTAAGCCTAAGGATGAGTTAAAACAAGAGTTTGTTGACACAAAGTTAGCATCTAACATGCTGAATGTTATATTAAAAACAACCTTAGATTGTAAGGATATTGAAATAAAGAACCTTTACCAAGATTGTGCTGAGGGCATAACCAATATTGATTATTGCGGGGATGATGATCCGTGCCATAAGGCAAGTGTGGTTGTTGAAGACATTTTAAACAATACCCTCAAAAAATGGGGGAAGAGTTATACTTTTAATGCAACAATTGGCACTGGGCCTGATTCTGTAAAAACACTTATATCAAACAAGGATTGCACAGCTGCTAACATTGGCTCAAAGTATGCTTTCTTGGAATCAGAGATATATCCAATACCAACAGATGAGGGAACAATGCTCATAAAGCTAGACATATGCAGATAGTAAAATGAAGGTGATAAATAAGACAAGTAGGAAAACAATTGCAGGGTCTGCCAAGATGTGTTCATCACAGATGGCAAAAGCAAGGGGTTTGATGTTTTCAAAACCACTCAAAAACAGGGCCTTGATCTTTGTTTTCAGAAAAGAGAAGAGGGTTGCATTACATATGTTGTTTGTGTTTTTTCCTATTGATATAATGTTTTTAGATGAGAAACAAAGGGTGTTAGAGTTAAGAGAGGGTGTTAAGCCATTTACCCCTTTTGTTAAATCAAGAAAAAGAATAAGGTGGGTTGTAGAGTTGCCCAATGGCACAATAAAAAGAACTAAGACAAAGATTGGAGATTTGATAAAATGTCAAGAGAACCACTGGTCACAGACCAGTGGAATGAAGCGAAGTGCTACGTTAAGACACAAAAGCCAGTGGTTCTTGAGCATGATCGGAATTTTCTTGATGCACCTACACAAAGTGCAAGCCATCAGTCAAAGATTAATAGAAAATTCCGACATTTTAAGAAAAATATATAAACCAAACTTGGAAGGTAATGGTTATGTGGGGCTTATTTAATCTCTTTGATAAGGTGAGAAGGTACTTTGTGTTTAGCAAAGAAGAGCTAAAAAGCCTTGTGATAGCGATCCTTATTCTTGGGTTTGTTGTTGGGTTTGATGATGGTCAAGAAACATTTGTGTTTTTTTATTGGATGAGGAACATGTTCAGTTGTATATTAATAGTTGCTCTTGCGATAATTGTTAGAGAGGCTGGTCATAGGATATATGCGCTTCAAACAGGGCATAGGGCTGAGCTAAGGCTTTGGTGGTTTGGGTTGATAACTGCCTTGATCTTGGCAATAATCTCTTTTGGAAAAGTGACCTTGCTTATTTATGGGGGTATTATAGTGCATTTTATGCCCAGGCATAGAATTGGTTATTTTAGGTATGAGCTTAGCTACAATGATATGGGGCTTATAGCTTTGTTGGGTAATATTGCTAACCTTGTTTTAGCATTTTTCTTTAAGTTATTTATGTTTTTACCAAATACTGCTTTGATAGAAAAGGCAATACTGATTAATATTCTGATGGCATGTATGAATATGATTCCTATTCCTCCTTTGGATGGTAGCCTTGTGCTCTATGCCTCTAGGTCAATTTATGTTTTCACATTTGGTTTGATATTAGCAGCATCAGCTTTGTTACTTTTCACACCTATTATCGTAGCAGCTGTTGGATCAATAGTTATCGCAATTGTATTCATTTTTTTGTTCCAAATATTTTGGGAAAGCAAATGAAAAACAAAAAAGCAGACTTTGCATACAACTGGGTTGAGTACCTATTTATCGTTCTTTTGATTATTGGTTTTATCCTAGCTCTTAAAGTGGGGAGTGCTGTTATGGCCTATATAATAATCTCCTTGTGTGGGCTAATGAGTGGTAGAATTTTTTATAGGATTAGGAATAAGCCGCAATTCACTTTTTATGTTATAATAATAGGGTTCTTGCTTGGTTATTTGCTTGGTAGCTATTACGGCAACAAGAAGCTTATTTTAATGTTCTTTGTTTTGTTCAATATTATTAGTTACTTTATCTATAAGAAGGGTTATATCAAATGATAAAAAAGGTTTGTGAAAAAATATGGAAAGTTAGTGCAGACTCTAATGTTTATTTTTTAGATTTTGATGAAAAAATAGTTATAGATACTGGAAATAGGGCACAGCGTAACATCATAGAACAATTTCTGAGCAAAGTTGTTGATTTTGATAAGGTTCAGAAGGTTGTTTTTACCCACTTGCATTATGACCACATAGGAAACTTTGACCTTTTCCCAAATGCAAAGTTTTATGCCTCACAACAAGAGATAGATGATTTCAAGAAAGACCCTCTTGGTACAGTATTAAGAGAAGATATAGCAAAGATGTTTACAGTTGAACTCCACCCCATCCGTTATTTAAATAATTTGGAAATAATAAACACACCAGGCCACACCCGTGGCTCAATTTGTTTGTGGTATGAGAAAGAGAAGCTTCTTTTTTCTGGAGATACAATATTTAAAAAAGGTAGTGGTAGGACAGATTTGCCAACATCTGATCCAAAAAAACAGAAGGAGAGTATGATAAAGCTGTTGAATTATAATTATAAAATTTTATGCCCTGGACATGATTATTAAGACTTGAGAATTTTCTTAAACTCTTCTCTGATCTCTGGAATAGGTCTTGGACACTTGTGATCCAGCTCAGAACATGCCCCTCTCAAACAAGAAGGCCCAGCATACTTGAAAATATTGGGAGCGGTTGGGTAAACAAGCTTTAGGATCTCTTTTGCCATACTCCTAATCTCCCACTGAGCACGCTCACAACACCTCAATCTAAACACATGAAGAAGCTCACGAGCATTCATTGTAATAATAATCTTTGTTTCCATAGCATTTGGCAACAAAAACCTAGCATCCTCTGCTTTTTTCCCTTCTTCAAGATGACTTTTATACTTTTTGTATTGTAATAAGCAATCCTCTAAAAACATTTTTTTAGATTTTGTATCTTTTCCAATATCAGGTGGAACAACAAATCTTGGGTTTTTATATTTAACATATCTTTGGCTTTGTTGAGAATAACTTGCGAGGCGATGTCTAACAAGCTCATGGCTACAAGCCCTTGAAATACCTTCTACAGCTATTGTATAACTTGCATGCTCAATTGGGCTTAAATGCCCACGACTAACAAGCATATCAATAAACTTGCCTTGGTCTTCTTTTCCAATCTTCTTAAAAAGCTCATCAATATCACTATCAGAATAACAAAGTTTTGCAGCCTTTGCCACCACCTGCTCTGGATTGGGTGTGTGGGCAAGCAATCTTACCTTAAGCTCAGCCTCTTCTACTTCCATAATCCATCCCCTTTTTTGGGTATTCATTATCTTATATAAATATTTTGGGTTTGGCATAAAAACCTTTTTAAACCCTCAAAGCTATCTAGCAAAGCATGATTATCAAGGGGGTGAAGTTGCAAAATATTAGGAGCTATATAGATGAATCCATAGAGTTCCCAGAGGGTTCAACTCTGCTGGCAGGAGAGATTGGCTCTGGCAAGTCATCAATATTGTTGGCTATAGAGTTTGCATTGTTTGGTATAACTAGAGGGGTGGTTTCAGGGGCTTCTTTGCTAAGAACAGGCAAAAAGCAGGGTAGTGTTGAGCTGCACTTTAAAATACAAAATAAGGATGTTGTTATAAAGAGGTTTTTAAAAAGGCAAGAAGAGGATGTTAGGCAGGATTCTGGCTACATTATTGTAGATGGTTTAAAAAAAGAGGCAACCCCTGTTGAACTTAAAAGCATGGTATTAGAGCTTCTTGGGTATCCTCCACAGCTTTTAACAAAATCAAAGTCTCTGATATATAGGTACACAGTTTATACTCCACAAGAAGAGATGAAGCAGATCCTCCTGGAAAAGAGCGAGTATAGGGTGGATACCCTAAGAAAGGTTTTTCAGATTGATAAGTACAGAAGAATAAGAGAAAACACTCAGATTGTGTTGAGAGCGATAAAACAGCAACAAAACTTAGTAGAGGGCATTGTTCAGGATTTGAAGGAGAAGCAGGAGCAATTAAAACAAACAAAGGATGGGTTAAAACAAGCAGAGCAAAGCCTTGAACAATCTGAGATGAAGCTAAAAAAAGCACAAACAGAGCTGAGAAACAAACAAGAACAGATTAAAAAGAATGAGAAACAGATTAAAGAGCTAAACCAACTAAAAAGCAATCTAGAGATTGAGGAAACAAAACTCAGAAACAAGGTGAGTTTAATACAAAGGGATGGTAAAGAGATAAACCAACTAGAAAAAGAGATTAACGACTTGTTAGAAAAATCAGAGGAGATCAAGGTTGTTGAAACCGCAAAAGATGAGAAAAGAATACAAACAGAATTAGAGAAGGCGCAACAAGAGCATGAGGAGGCTTTAAAAAAGCAAGCAGAGCTGGAGAAAGACATCAAGCAACAAGAGTTTATAATAAAGCAAGAGAAGAAGGTTGTTGATGATATATCTAGCTTAAAAAAATGTCCTGTTTGTCGGCAAGATGTAAAAGAGGAGCATGTGGCACACATAAAAGAATCCCAGGACAATAAGATAGAGGCAGCAGAAAAATTAATACAAAAATCTCAATCTGATTTAGAATATGTAAAAGAGGTTTTAACCAAGACAAAGGGGGATTTTCAAAGGTTAAGAGAGCAGCACAAAAAATTAATAGAGCTTAGAATAATGGCGAAGGAGAAACAAAACCTGCAGAATCTGATGCATGAAAAACAAAAACGTATGAAATCACTTGAAGAGGAGATTAAGAAACTAAAACAAGAGGTTGGGAGCATAAATACTGCAAAGGTTGAGATGCATAAAAGGGTGGAGGACTATAAAAACCTTGAGGGAGAATATGAAAAACTCAAAGGGGAGTTAGAAGGATTGTTTGTTAAAGAGAAAGAGATTGCAGTGGTTGTGACCAAAATAAAAACAGAGCTATTTTCAAAGCAAGAGAATCTTAAAGCAGTGGAAGAAGAGGTTCATAAAAAACTGGAGGCAAAGAAAAGGCTGCAAAAATTAAAGCAGATTCAAAACTGGCTACAAGAGCTTTTCATAAATCTTATGACTGTTATAGAACACCATGTTATGATGCGTGTTTATAATGAGTTTAATGAGATATTGCAACAATTCTTTGATGTGCTGGTTGAAACAGAGGTGATGACAATAAGGATTGATGAGGAGTTTTCACCAGTTATTGAGCAGAATGGTTATGAGGTGGATTATGAGTACCTCTCTGGTGGAGAAAAAACAAGCATTGCACTTGCTTATAGGCTTGCCTTGAACAAAGTGATAAATGATTTAATTGAAAATATAAAAACCAAGGATTTGATAATATTGGATGAGCCAACAGACGGGTTTTCAACACAGCAGCTTGACAAGATTAGAGATGTTTTGGATGCCCTGAACACAAAACAAACAATAATTGTGAGCCATGAATCCAAGATAGAGAGCTTTGTTGAGAATGTGATAAGGGTTAACAAGCATGAGCATACAAGCACTGTAACATAAAATGCCAACAAAAGATCAAATTATTAACAGGTTGAAGAAATATTCAGTACCAAAAAACAGAGAAGGCATGGCAAGGTTTGGAATAGAGGTAAAGTATGCGCTTGGTGTGTCTGTTCCAAATTTAAGAAAAACAGCAAAAGAGATTGGAAAAGATCATAAACTGGCTCAGGAGTTGTGGGGAACAAAGATACATGAGGCAAGGATTCTTGCTGGTATGATTGATGATCCTAAATTAGTCACTGAAAAACAAATGGAGTCTTGGGTTAGTGAGTTTAATTCATGGGATTTGTGTGACCAATGCTGTATGAATCTATTTGACAGAACGCCTCTTGCGTATAAAAAAGCAAGTGAATGGAGCAAAAGAAAAGAAGAGTTTGTTAAAAGAGCAGGGTTTGCACTAATGGCGGTTTTAGCTTTTCATGATAAAAAGGCAAAAGATGAGGTTTTTATCAAATTCTTACCAATAATCAAAAAAGAATCCACAGATCAAAGAAACTTTGTGAAAAAAGCAGTTAATTGGGCTTTAAGGCAAATAGGAAAAAGAAACCTTAACTTGAACAAAGAGGCAATCAAAACAGCAAAGGAAATACAGAGGATTGATTCAAAGGCTGCCAAGTGGATTGCAGCTGATACCTTGAGAGAGTTGCAGAGCGAGGCTGTGCAAAAGAGGCTAAGGAACAAATATAAAGATTTATAAATAAATAAACCTTCTTCATCTTTTATGGAAAGAGAAATGCTAATTGGCTTGGCTGCGCTTGGTGCATTCTTAATTGGATATTTAATGTATAAGAGCCTTAATAAATCAAGCTCTGAACTAGATGATTATTACAAAGAAATACTGACATCTGAGGAATACAAGGTAAAGGGTCAGTTTGAAGAGTAAGCTAAAAATGAAAGGCCTTTTGTTGATTTCTAGTGGTATTGACAGCCCTGTTGCAGGCTATATTATGACAAGGAAGGGTGTAGAGATAGTTGGGATACATTTTAACAACATGAGAGAAAAAGAAAGTCAATCATTGAAAACAACAAAGAAACTAATAAAAAAGCTGTCTCAAATAATTAATAAAAAAATCAAATTATATATTATACAGAACTATGGGAATCAAGAACTGATGATAAATAGCACGAATAGAAGATTTCAATGCGTACTTTGTAAAAGGTTGATGTATAGGATAGCTGATAGAATTGCCAAGAAAGAGAAATGTGATTTCTTGATAACAGGTGAAAATCTAGGTCAAGTTGCTTCTCAGACATTGGATAATCTAAAAGTGCTAGATGACGCAACAGAGATGATTGTTTTAAGGCCTTTGTTGTGTAATGACAAGAATGATACAATAAAGATTGCAAGACAGATCGGGACTTATGATATATCTATTGAACACAAAGACACTTGTGCTTTTGTACCAAAAAGACCATTGACAAAGGCCAAGTTGGAGAAGGTAAAGGTACAAGAAGAAAAATTAAATATACAAAAGATTGTTGATGATTCTATAAAAAATGCAGAAAGTGTTTTAATATATTAATTTATCTTTAAGGCCTTTTTTATTGCCTGCTCATTAAAGCCAATAATTATTGTTCCATCTATGTCTATAACAGGAACTCCCCTCTGCCCTGATTTCTTGACCATTTCCTGAGCTGCTTTGCTATCCTCTCCAACATTGATGTCCTCAAACACTATGTTGTGTTTTCTAAGAAAATCCTTTGCAACATTGCACCATGGACAGGTACTAGTACTATATACAACCACTCTGTGTTTGTTTCTTACCATATCAATTAACTCCTTATTGAGATTTTACTAAAAAAGAATAAAAATAAAAACTATTTAAAACTTTCTAAGCCTAATCCTCACAACCACATTTGCACATGTTTTCCACCTCCATATTTATCTTCCAAATGATTTATTCATTCATCTCAACAACATTTAGTTGCTTCTCAAGCAAATCCAACTCAATCTGATCCTCCAATTCTTTTGTTTTGTAACCCCTAATTATTCTCTTAAAAAGTCCAGGAGATATGTCTTTGTAATTGTGCTTATGCCCTTTTCTTTTGATTTTGATTTCAACCACCCCCTCCACTTGCTTTCCTTGTTAACAATAGTTAAGATATATAAATATATTAAAACTATCTTTTATTATTAAATATATTGTTTAATACTTAACCACAATATTTAAATATAAAGTTGGATATATAACAATTAAGGTGGTAAATATGAAGAATATTGTTGTAGCACCAGTTGGAAAAAACATAGATGCTTTATTTGTTGGTATACGAGAGTTTCCTACAGAGAAGGTTATTCTAATAACTCCAAAGGATAGAATAAAGGATGCTGAAAGGGCAAAGCAAGAGCTAGAGAGATTTAAGATCCCAACCTACATCAAAGAGATAAAAGGCGATATTTGGGAGGGAACCTTTGAGGCGATTGCTGATATAAAAAACCTTGAAAAGGACAAAGAGGTCATAATTAATACATCAACAGGTGATGTTGGTGGCTCTGGGTGTGCAGCGTGCTCAGCAGCATTTGTAAATGGTTTAAAAGCAATCTCTGTCAGAGACAACCAAGTAAACATGCTGCCAATAATGAAATTTAGCTATTACTCTATGATATCTGATAAAAAGATGTCTTTACTAAAGTTCCTCTATTCCAAGAAAGACCACACAGCTTCGTTAGATGAACTTAGCAAAGGAACTAAAATGAGTTTACCATTGATATCTTATCACATACATGGTAACCTAAAATCCAAAGGCCTAAGAGAAATGGGATTAATAGAAACAGAGGAACAAAAAGGCAGAATTAGTGTAAAGTTAACCTTGCAGGGAAGGTTGTTGGTTAGAGGGTATGTGAAATAAGAATTATTTAAGATTTCCTCTTAGTTTTTCAGCGTCTAAGATTCTTTTTACTGCCAATATTTGAGCACTCTTTCTCATATCCACTTTATACTTTTTAGAAGTGTTGTAAACATCTTTGAATGATTTTACCATAATTTCTTCTAGCTTTTGCAAAACTTCTTCCTCTTTCCAATAATAGCCATACAAGTTCTGAACCCATTCAAAATAGCTAACAGTAACACCTCCTGCATTTGCAAGGATATCAGGAATAACAGGGATGTTTCTTTTAAACAAGATCTCATCTGCCTCAGGTGTTGTTGGGCCATTTGCCAGCTCTAAAACAACTTTTGCCTTTATTCTGCTAGCATTATCCTTTGTTATCTGGTTTTCTAAAGCAGCAGGCACTAGAACATCACAATCAAGTTCTAGCAATTCCTCATTTGTAAGTGTTTTTGTATTCCTAAAGCCAACAACTGTTTCTTTCTCTTGCTTTTGTTTTATAACATTGTTAATATCTAATCCTTTTTGGTCAAGTATTCCTCCTTTTGAATCGCTTACAGCTATTATCTTATAACCCCATTCATCTAATATTCTAGCAATATGAGAGCCAGCATTTCCAAAGCCTTGCACAACTACTCTTGTTTTAGAAGGATTGAATTTTAATATTTTAACAAACTCTCTCAAAACAAATGCACCTCCCTGAGAGGTTGCATATTCCCTTCCTAAGCTGCCACCAAATTCAATAGGCTTGCCAGTTATAACTGCAGGGAAATGTCCTTTTTCAAGCTTCTCATACTCATCAAGCATCCATGCCATTATCTGGGCATTTGTATAAACATCAGGAGCAGGTATATCTTTGTAAGGCCCTATATAATTATGAATTTTTTGAATATAACCTCTGCTTAGTCTTTCAAGCTCTGCCTGGCTTAGCTCTTTTGGATTTACTTTAATCCCTCCTTTTGCACCACCATAAGGAATATTAACAACAGCACACTTCATAGCCATCCAAAATGCCAAGGCTTTAACCTCTGATAAATTCACATCAGGGTGATACCTAATACCTCCTTTAGTAGGACCGCGAGCATCATTAAACTGAACCCTGAAACCATCAAATTCTTTTGTTTTGCCAGAATCTAGCTTTACAGGAACTTTAACCTCAATAATCTTTTTTGGTTTTTTTAATAGATCAACTTCAGCCTTGCTTAACTTCATAATACTAGCTATCTTGTCAATCTGCTTCTCAGCATTCTTGAAAACATCATCAGCCATGATAACACCCCCTCAATTAGCAGAATAAACAATTTATATAAAAAGGTTTTCTTTGATCATTTATAAGAGTTCATTACACGAGCCAAAAATGGGTGAAAATCTATATCTTCTCTTAAAATAGATTCCACTTTTTCCTTTCCAAACCAACCAAGTTCATATCCATAAATTATTGCCTGGGCAATGTCATAAAGAGAACAACCATTAACACCTAACTTTGTAAGAACTCTTTTCCGATAAAATTTGACAGTATTTACACTGATTTCTAACAAATCAGCTGTTTCTTGAACACTATAACCTCTGGCTGCATAAACTAAAACCCTAAATTCACTTTTGAGCAATCCAATGTCTGTATAGCTCCCTTTTTTGATATATCTAATCCTTGATGCTTCAGTTCCATTCCTAGATGGAATTCCAAAACATCTCATCCATAAATTCAAAGTGCCATGATGGATCTGTTTGATTTCAACATTTGATTTCTCTTGTAGATAATCTGGAATTTCAGAATAACTCATCTTTTCAACATGATACAAATATGCCAAATAATCAGGAAGGGTTGGATTCAGCCCAGTCTCTTCTGCAACCTCAAGTATCTCTTGTTCAAGAGCTTTTTCTAATGCTTCAAATCTTACTATTCTTTCTGGTCTAGTCTCTTCAAGAAAACCGTGTATTCTGGACTCTAGATTTAATTCCTTTATTCCCTCAACATCTAAAACCCCCATTCTCTATTGGGATAAATCCAACTATATAAATTTTATCACTTTAGAATACTAAAAGAATGGAAGGTTTTTAACTCTCTTTCTTTTCAATAATCAATGGCCCTACATAACCACAATCCTTACATTTGTATTTCCCAAACTGCCCCCCCATGTAGAGGGTTATATTTTTTGATCTACAGCTTGGGCATAGCTTTTTTGTTTTCACTGATTTATTTGATTTTTTCTCTTTAGTCTTTTTCTTCTTAGTCTCATTAGTTTTTTTGCTAGACCTTAATTTCAAGAACAGCAAACACCCACTAATTATAAACATTAAAACACAAATATACTGTGTCAATGTCAAGCCATAATAAGTTAGATCAATCCTATAAAAATCAATAACAAACCTTGTTATGCTATAATAAAACATATAGAACAAAAACAAAAACCCTGTAAATGGCTTTCTCTTCCTTAGCTTTATCAGGATAAAAAATAAAACAAACAAATTGATCATAGAATACCAAGCAGTAACATGCCTTATCTCTCCATTAACATTAAAGCCCCAGGGCATTGTTGTTAGCTTGCCAACATGACCACCATCTCCTAGAATGCAACCTATTCTTCCTATTGCTTGGCCTATTGCTAAGCTAGGAGCAATAATATCTGCTAATTTCCAAAAATCAAGTTTTTTAATTTTGATATAAACTATTGATGCAAGCAATCCTCCAATTAGGCCACCATACCATATGAGGCCGCCTTCAATAAAATTGATAATAGAAAACCAATTTCCTTTATATGAATCCCAATACTGTAGAACATGCAACAGCCTTGAGCCAATCAAGCCAAAAACAACAGCCAACAAAGCAATGTTATATCCATGCTCTTTTTCTTCTTTTGTTTTCAATTGTTTAATTGCAAGATAAACACCAACTGCAATTGCAATAGCAAACATAACTCCAAAGCTCTGAATAGTTAAAGGTCCTATTTTCCAAGAAATAAAAGATTTGTATGGTAGCATTTTGGATAAAAACAATAAAAAATAAAAATAAAAGTCCTATCTCTTCTTTTTTGTAGATTTTTTGCTTGAACCACAACATCCACAAGACATGTTATCACCTCATAATATTTTTATTATTTAATTAATATAAAACTTTCTAACAACAGTACAACTCCTTTGGAATCTTGCCTTCTTCAACTTTTCCAAAAGGGTTTCCATGCTCTCTGATGTTTTTTATCATCTTTTTGTTAGCATTTGTCTCAGCCTTAATCTCAACCATCTTCTCTCTCATCTTTTTTATTTCTTCTGGTAGATCAATCCCAGCAGGACAATTTATCTTACAAGCTCCACACAAGCTGCAAACATAGTAAACCTCATCCAAAACCTCTTTCTTAATAAGATTAGCCCTGCCTCTAGCACTATTTGTTTCCTCAAGCAATGCCTTGAAAACAGGACAAATGCTCTTACACAACCCACAATTAGAACATTTTTCTAATTTCATATTATCTTACCTCTGTTAATAAGATTGTTTGGGTCATACTCTTTTTTCAGGGCTTTGATTTCATCAACAACCTCTTTGCTCACATACTCCTTTTTATTTAGGCCAATGCCATGCTCTCCACTAACCTCTCCATCTATCTCTTTAACAAATTTGAACATCTTTTTTATCAGATCTTTTTGAGATGTTTTGAATCTTGGATGGAATATTCCTAAGCCAATATGGCCAAAGCAGGGAAGCTTGTTGGCTTCAATCCAATCCAAGAACTCAATAATCCTTTCCTCAGGGATCTTTGGGTCTTCCATAATTATAAAACCAGCTGAAGAGCTAACTGGGCCCATGCCCTCTCTCAAATCCCAAAGTTTTTCAATATTTTTAGCATCTTTTATAGAGCCCTCATCAGATTCAAACTCAACTATTAAGTGATGCTTTGGTTCAATTTGAGCAAGTTCTGCAGCAACATCATTAAAGAATTCTATTCCAGCCACATTCTTGTTTTCCTTAAACTTGTTCACAGACTCAATTAACTTTTTTATGTCTCCAAACTTTAGAAGTTCCATACTCTTTTTGTCAGATGGTTTTTTTAGGTTGAGTTTTGCCTTGACAACAATCCCTGTTACACCCTCTCTGCCACAGAAATTGTTAATATCTTGTCTCTTTATTTTGAAGAGCTTTCCAGTGCCATCAATGATCTCTAGCTCATCAACCCATTTGCAGACTTTACCATACTTTATTGCATTGTTGCCAGCAGCATTTGTTGCAATCATGCCTCCTATTGTGCAGATTGAATGGCTGCTTGGTCTTATAGGAAAAACAAGCTCTGGCTCTAACTCATAGTTTAAATCATCTAAGATAACACCTGCTTCAACAATAGCATAATTTTCTTTTTTATTTATCTCCACAATCTTATTTAGTTTTGACAAATCCAAAACAATTGAATCTTGAGGAACAGCTCCTCCTGCCAAGCCACTGCCACCACCTCTAATAACAATGTTTGCATTTGTTCTAATGGCATATCTTACAACTTTGTGCACTTGTTCGATTGTTTCAGGCAGAACAATAATATTTGCTTTACCCTCAACTTGAGATGCGTCAGCTGCATAAACCTCTTTATCAATACTTTTGCTTAAAACATTCTCTTCTCCAACAATCTTAGCAAAGCTCTCTTTGCTCATACCAGCACCTCACTAAACTCTAAGATCTTTACACCTTTGGCGTTCTCCTTTAAATGAGCATAGCACATTGGACAGGGTGTTATTAGTCTCTTTGTTTTTACTTGGTTAAGCCTTAGTTTTGCAATCTTGTTTGAGATTTCAGGTTTGTTTGATTTAAGTCCACCACCTCCTCCACAACATAAGCTTTCCTCATGGTGGTTGCGTAACTCAATAACCTCAAAGCCTAGCTGCTTGAGTATCTCTCTTGGCTCTTCATATATGTTTGAATATCTACCCAAATGGCAAGGGTCATGGTAGCTTATCTTTTCACTCTCTTTGATTTTGTCAAACTTGTTAATGTTCTTCAAGATAAGAGTTGTTATATGCTCTACATCCAAACCATACTCCTCTTTGAAAACATGGTAACAAGCTGGACAATTTGTCACAATCTTTGCAACACCATACCTGTCAAAAAGCTCTAGGTTTTTTTTCTTTATATCCTTGAAGTCTTTACTATACCCTCCTCTTATAGCAGGACTGCCGCAACAAAGCTCTAATTCTTTGAGCATTATATAGTCTATACCTATTTTTTTTAGAATTTTCTCATAATTATCTTTGATTTGTGGTAGAGAATACTTTGTTAAGCAACCAGGATAATACAAGGTATTTCTAACAGTTAGTTTTTTCAAGAGTTCTTTAAACATCTAAATCCACCCAACAAGCATTATTAACCCTAACAAAACAAGAAGTATTCCCAAAACAAGCCTCATCCATGTCTTTTTTGACTCGCGCCAGCTCTCAATTTGCTCTGCGCTCATCCCTTTTACCACTAATAGCAATATCACAAGCAATGGAAGCACAAACATTATATTGTAAATTAGCAGATAGTATACTGCCTTCATTCTTGTAACATTATTAGCAAGCATTGCTAGTATAGCCAGATAAACTCCTCCTGTGCAGGGCAGCTCAAACATTGAAACCAAGAAGCCTAAAACAAGAGCAGCAGGAATGTTTGCCCTGTGTATCCATTTTTCTATAATCCCTTTCCTTGATTTTGGGATACTCAAGCTTATACCTTTTCCATACCAAAAGTAATCTTTTATGTTTATCAAGCCTGCAACTATTGCCAAAATTGCAGCTAATTTAACAATGATTCCAGAAAAACCACTGATTTGTATAACACTCAACAGTCCTATGCCTGCAAGAAAATATGTTATGTAAACAGCAATAATGTAGACTATGCCTGCTTTGATCATCCTCCTCCTGTTGCTGGATATCTGAAGCAGGAAAGTTAATAAAAATATCAACACTGCAAAAGCACAAGGGTTAATACCATCAATAAGCCCTGTAAGAATAATCAAAGGCAAAGAGAGTGTTGAAAAGCTTGGCTTGAAGTTCTGGATTATATGATTGATATCAGTTGTGTTAGACTGGTTAGACTGTATAGGGTGACAAGCCATCTGCCCCTCAAATGGACAAACATAGTCACTAGCAGCAATCATCTCTTTTATCTTTGGCTCTAAATTTTGTTTAATCTGGCTAACACCCATGTAATACTCATCATCAATTGCAATAAAAGGAACACCCCTCTCTTCAATGGGGATGCTCTGCACATTGCAGAAATCGTTGTACAGTTGATAGTTCTTCAGGTTGTGGTAAATCTCGTATTTAGTAATAGAAATCTCTGTGTTATATTTTTGTTCCAATTCATCTAGGTAAGGTTTTACTTGTGCACAGTTTGAACAACCTTCTCCATAGAAATAAATAACACATATAACACCTTCTTCATGTACGTGGACTTCAGAATCATTAAGAGAGTCTGTTCCAGATTCAGGGCTACAAACCTCTCCAGTGTTACAATATTCTACACCCTGAACAAATGCAGAAAGAATAATTATTAAAAAAACAAAATAGATTATTTGCTTTCTCATTTTGAAATGACTCAACACGTACCCTGACTTGTAGTGCTGCTTGTTGTTTCAAATCCAAAACCTGCTGAAGGTATTGCTGAGGACAATTCTTCATCACACTCTGCTGGTTTATCCTCAAAACCAAGACATACAATCTGTAGTAAGCTTGCTGGGTCTCTGTTAAAAGATTCAATTGTTACTCCATTTACAACCAAGCTAGGTGAGCCTTTTACGCCATATTTCTCGTTTTCAGCTTTGTGGGTATTAAACTGTGGGTAGCTTCCACCAGACCATGTTGATTTGTCATTGTAAAGCTCTGTTATCTTAAACTCCTCATCAGTTGCTTTTATGCATGCATCTAGCATTCCTTTATTCAATCCAACTTCATCAACACATTCTGTTGTGTTTCCTTCCTTTAAGAAACATTTCAAGTAGGGTATGAACTTGTCATTTTGTTCTTTTTGTACACAGTATTGCAATGTTTCCTCATCTATCTCTTTTTTTCCATGCATTGCATAGCTAACAAACTTAATCTCAAAATCAATCTTGTCTCCAAGCAACTCTACAACAGGAATAAACCCTTTCTCTGTTTGTGTACCATAAGGACAATGGCTCATAACAAACAACTCCACTTGAGGCACTTCCATCTTGTCCATGCAAACAAACTCTCCATCACAATCAGAATCCTTGCAATCTACTTGACCATCTTTATCATCATCAATCTCATTATCACAAATCTCTGCAGTTGGATCAAAGCTTGCACCTATATTCAAGCTCTTATATTCACCAGCATCCTCAAGGTAGTTCTGTACATTGGCATAACCCTCGCCTTTCTCAACACTCTCATCAAATAAAATTACAGGCAAAAACTCTAAACCAGATTCCTCAAAGAGCTTTTTACCATCTTTGTCCGTATAATCAAGGTATTCAACCTTTAATCCAGGGAAAAGTGATTCAAGCTGTGAAACAAGCCTTGACACATCACACTCTTCGCATCTTTTGTCATTTAGAACAATCATATTGACTTCCACAGGTTTAGGTATATCTGCACAAGCCTCTGGCTTTTCTCCTTCAAAAGCATTACATATTGCTCTTAAAAAGTCAGTCTCTGTCCTGCCACCAGCATAAGATTTATTATTAAGGTAGATTGTTGGGCTGCCAGTTGCACCAACAACTTGGGTGTTTTTTATTGATTCAGACAAAAGCTGCTTACCTTCTTCACTTTCATAACATGTCCTTATTTTTTCAACATTTAATCCAGCTTCTTGAGCACAATTTTCCCAATTTCCTGGAATAGAGCTTGCATCTTTGTTCATGCAGATAACCATATCCATATATTTTTCAGGCTCATATTTAATTGCACAGAGCTGAACAATATCTCCATTAACCTCATTTTGGCCATGTAAGCTAGCAAAGCTTCCATTAGAGTTTTGATTTGCAATGAAATTCAGGTTAAAATCAACATTACCTCCTATTTTCTCCAAAACAGGTGCTACAGCATCCTCAACCTGTGTTCCATAAGGACATTGGCTCATAACATAAAAATCTAGCTTTACCTTTTCAGAAACTTCTCCACCAGATGGAACAAGGCTCTTGATTGCAAAAACAGCAATTATCAACAAGAGTATTGCTCCTATAACATAAACTCCTGTTTTCAAGGTTTTTTTCTTGACCTTTATCTTCATATCCCTTTTCTTGGTTTCTTCCTTCATTTTATTAACCTCTCTAATTGTTTTAAGTATTAAACTACCACCCTATACTTGATTTGGTAAGCTTGCTTTATTTATAAATCTTTTTTATAACTTCAACTAATTGGGAGTAACATTTAATATATATATTTAATCTTTAAAACCATAATATGTCAAAAATGCAAAGCATTTTTGAGCATGCCAAAAACAGCATATCTCCAACATAAATGTTGGAGTTTTGTTGTTTTTTAGCATAAGATTGGTCTCTGATTTGGTTTATAAGGAAAATTATAGCTTGTTTTTGTTTAAAAACTTTTGAATGGGCTTATTTAAGAAAACAAAGGTTTTTTATCCCTTTTAATATGGTCTTGTTGGCATCTCTCTAACTTGTTGCTGCCTAGGCATAGGTTGCTGATAACTCTGTTGGGATTGCTGGTATTCAGCATATGCCAACCTTTCTATATTTGCCAGCCTTTGATTGAGGTTATCAATTGCAACTCTTAAAGCATCAAGCTTGCTAGAGATGAGCTCAATCTCTTTTGAGATTGTATAGCCTTGTTGATCTTGTCTTATTGATTCAAATGATTGTTGTTGAGGTCCATAAGTTGAAGGTGTTGTTTGGAAAGTAGGATAAGTTGGATGCATTGATGGTTGTGTCTGTTGCTGGCCAAAGCCAGATTGCTGTCCAAAACCAAGGTTTGGCTCTAAACCCAAACCTGTATCAGGCAAAGGAGATTTGTCTAAATTGCCTAAACCCAAATCATCCCTTTTCCAAAACATTAGTTTTTTTAGAATGTCCATGATGTATCCTCTTTTATCAAGCAAACTCACTTTAAGTTTATAAATTTTGCTATTGAACAAAACAAAAACATTTATATATTTGCCATATTATAATCTACTAAAAAGGTGCTAGCATGGTGGAAGGATTGGTCATATTACCCGCAATTGTTATGGGTGCTTTGATTGGATTGGTTGAGGTTTTCTTTGTACACTCTGATGAGGGTGCAATGGGCATGACTTGGGTAGCACATGGTTTGCACGCATTGCCGTTTACAATATTGTTTGTTTTTGTTAGTATGAACATAAGCTTTGTTTTTGGTTTACTAAATCTCGCGATAACAGAAAGCTTTGCAATTGATCTGGGTATTAGAATAGTAATTGCAATAATAGCAATGCTCAAAATAGCAGGAGCAGCAGCAATAGCTCCTGGTGTAAGAGGGGTTGGTGAAAAGATACCCCACACTTTGATGGTTGGAGCACTTGTGTTTGCAGCACCTTATATTTGGGAATACTTGTTGGCAGGGATAATTGGTCCATACTTACCATTCTAAACAAAACATGGTTGAAATCAAGATAAATAATAGTATTCCAAAAGGAGATAGAATAACTCTACTTAAGCGTGCCCTAAATATTTTCTTGATAATCTTTGTTATATTTGTGGTTTTTATGCTTGTCAAATCAATGTTAACCTGCAAACCAAAGACTACACAAGGAGAGTGTCTAGAGTGTCTATGCAATACAAGTTGTGATGAATGCCCAGAGAAGATCATCTACAGAGATATAAAGGAAGAGCTAACAAAGTATGTTTGCCAAGATGGAACAGTTGTTGACACTGCAAAGGGTTGTGAGAAGGATGAAGCTGTGGAGTTGCCAGAGCTAAAGCCAGTACTCACAAATGAGAATGGTTCTCTTGTAAGAGTGGTTATGGTTGAGCCTGGATGTGTTGGGGGGTACATAGGAGGTTATGTTTATTATGATGTTTTATCTCCTGCAGAGAAGGTTATTTATCAAGTAAAACCTGAAGGGGGTGATTACCAAGATATGCTGGAAGTAGACGGTCTCTTAAAATCCTACCAATACTTTGTGATATGTGACCCAGATTGTCCAAAGAAGGGTGATTTTTCTCTTGAATATAATAAGAGGTATTTGTTAAGGATAAAATTTGATAGAAGAGAATTGTATGGCAGAATAGAATATTCTAATGAACATGTTATTGATTTACTAACACCAGAATCAGAGTACTTAACAAAGAAGTGTTGAAAAAGAATTCTATTTTCTATATTTATGATTTTAACTTTTATTATTAAAACTTGCGAGGTTGCTATGAAATGATTTAATCTTAAGATTATAAAAATTAGCGAGTTTGCTCCTGCACAATTAAGTGATATGCAAACTCGTTTGTTATTCTGTTTCTTTATTCCCTGAGTGTAGAGAAATAAAAGCACTACGAGTTGCCTCTATCGTGGTTAAACACTGGCAACTCGCTAAGATAATTTTTAATAATTAGAGATATGTATAAAAAATTTTATTTAAAATAATTAACAAAGGATCAATTCACTCTCTCTTCTCTGGCAAGGGTCTTTTAACAGTTATTGGTAATACCCCTTTCTCAAACTCTAGCTTTGCTATTTCAACAGTGTTGTAGCCTAAATCTTCTAATTCCTTTTTTGATAGCTTAACCAAAAATGGAGCGCCCATTGCAATCTGCAAAGCCCTTGAGCCAATCATTCTTGCCTTTTCATATTTTGTGTACTTTATCTCTTCTTCAACTTTTTTACTCTTTGCCATTGCAATCACCTACTTAAAGAGAGCCCTCAGCTCTTTCCCTTTTTTTATTCCAATATCAATCATGTTCTTGATATCGTCAGTTGAGAGTGGTTTTTCTCCACCCTTTTGCAAAGCACAAAGCTTACCATCATCAGTTGTTGCAACAGTTAACCTTGCATCAAGCACCTTCTCTTCATCATAAGTTGGATCAACAACAAAGTTTTTTCCAATTTTTAGAACAGTTACTCCAATTGGTAGTTTGATTATATCTAGGTGTTTGTTTGTTAGCTTTTTGTAATCAACTGCCTCATCCTTATATGTTGGAAATCTTGCATCTCTTAGAGCAGCAAGCGCAGCCAGAGAGGATACGTCAAGTAGATTACCATTGTCATTAACTGGCACAACATCAATACTAACCATCCAACATTTTTTACCCTTTTCAATACAAAGCTTGTTCATATCTATTGTCTTGCTCTCTCTTATTCCGCGGTCAACAACCCTTGCAATTTCAATACTCCATATATCTGGTGGTCCAGATTCAAAATTTGGGTTAGATAATGGCAAGAGCTCTGCATTTACTAATATTGTGCCCTGATCTGGTATGTCTGGATATGGAACATCCACTGCAAGCTTTACTCCAGCAAGCACCTCAGTACCACCTATATTTACCTTTGCTGAGCCCTCTGCTGTTTTGTAAACCCCTGTTTGGATTTCAATCTTGCGGTACTCATCAAGCTTTCTTCCGTCAAGCCTTATACCTTTATCTAAGGAGTTTATTATGTTCAATTTTAGGTCTTCATTCATTTTTTCTCACCAACATAACGCTCTTTTAATACCTTTTTCTGGATATCATAGATTTTCTGACATGCCTCTTTGCCGATCTCTAAAACCTTCACCAAATCTTCTTTTGATATAATTCCATCCATCTGCAAAAGGGTTATCTCACCTGTTGATGGGATTATTGCTATTGGAACATCAGCAACTTCTCCCTCCTGGCTCTCCTCTTCATAATTTGGATCAACCAGCAGCATCTTATCAACCTTTCCTGCAGCAACTGCTGTAACCATATCCTTCATGGGGATGCCTGCATCAGCCAAAGCAATTGAAGCAGCACATATACCAGCACACCTTGAACCAGCATCTGTTTGAGGAAACTCAATAAAAACATCAACCACTGTGTTAGGGAACTCATTAAGGTCTATAACAGGCATCAGAGCATTTTCTGTTACCATTGAGATTTCTTTTGAACGCCTGCTTGGTCCTGGTCTAACCCTTTCTCCTACCCCTGAAAAGGGCATCATGTTGTAATTGCACCTAAGAATACCTTTTTGAGGGTTTTGCAAAAACCTTGGGTGTAAGTCGCGAGGACCATACACAGCAGCATAAGCAATTGTATTTCCAATCTTAAAATAACCAGAGCCATCAGCCCGGCTAATTACTCCTGTCTTTGCCTCTATAGGTCTTAGCTCATCAGGTTTTCTACCATCTAATCTTTTTGAGTAAGCCATTTTTATTTTCCTCCAAAATCAAGCTTATTACCTGTTTTCTTCTCTAAAAAAGCTTTAATGTTTTCTGTAAGACCACTAACATGAGAGTTTGATTCTATCATCTTTATAGTCTCAATAGCCAAAACCTCATCTTGGGGATTGCCCTGAACCCAAACAAAGCCGTTCTGGCCAACAATTATGTTGCAATTGGTTGCCTTCTTTACCATACCAACCATGGAACCGCCCTTGCCAATTATCCTTGGCACCTTGTTGCAATTGACCTTTGTGATTCTACCACCCCTGAGCTTTCTCAGCCCAGGTCCTCTCATGGTTAGGTCAACAAGGTTTTGGCTTGTCACATTTCTTATACTTGTCACAACATAGTCTCCTATGTCAAACCACCTTGTTAGATCTGCTCCCTTTCTTATGAAATCTTGTGTTGCATCTTTCATTGAGAGCATTGCAGTGTAAGCAGAGTTTATGTTCAATCTCCAACCATTTATTGTTATGTCTATGATTTCTCCAATTATTGTGTCGTCTTGCTTTGGAAGGTATCTTCCAGAAAGAGGGATTATCTTTATAAGCCTCTTATCAACAGTAACCAATCCAAGTCTAGAAGCAATAATCTCATCATCCTTTCTGTATGTTCCGTGTGCAGGCAGATAATCCATACCCTTTGCAAGCACTTCTCCTGGAACAACAATATCTTTTTCATTTATAATTAATCCTGTCAAGTTTCTCACCTTGTTTTTATTATCTTTGTTTCAACATTTCCTTTTGTTGCTTTGTTTATTCGATTAAAAAAATCCTCTCTTATGCCAGCAGGCATCTCAACAACACAGACCCAATCTCCGCTGTTGAGCCATTCCTCTCTAATTATTTTTGCAGAGGATTTGACAACAGAGTATGTCTTTGTGGCATACTCTGATGGTATCTTTATTGCTATTTCATCAACTTCAAACCTTATTGGTAATATTGGCCTTAGTTTGTCAAGAACATCATCAACTTGCTCTTCTGCTCGCTTGAACTCTTCGATGTTGACTTTTGCTTCTTCCATTGCAGCCTCTATTCTTGCTGTGGGGTGTGGTAAGTGTGTTCTTGGATCAACACCGTTTTTATGAATAATCTCAATAATCTTGTTTCTCTTTTGCTCACGTAGCTTTTTTCTGTGTTCTGCTGTGAGCTGTATTTCACCGTGTTTTATTATAAATTCAGCAACGTTGAGCAGATTATCTGTTTCAAATATCTTTTTTATGTCGTTTTCAGAAGCAAGTAAGCCCTTTTTTGCGTCATTAAAAATGTTTTCACTTTTTAGAACATCCTTTATATCAACAACTTTGCCTTCTTTGAAATCAACTGCTTGGTCAGCATCAATAACAATCTCAAAGCTCTTGCCTCCTTTCTTTAATCTGGCAAGATTGAATTGTAGTTGTTTGTCGTCTCTGTCATAGATTGCTTGTCCTGGCATTTTTATCACTTCTTTGTTTCTTTGTGTATTTTACTTATAATTTCTTTGGTGAATCTCTTCATCTTTGGGTCCTTGATTTTAACATAAGCGGCATCTATTCTATCAACATCAAACTTCTTGTCAAGGAACTTTGTTAGAGCCTTTATAGCCAATTTGAGGCATTCTTCAACTGTCATGTCTTGTTTGTATTCTTTGTGCAAGACTTCCTCTACTTCTATTTCACCTTCACCAATAGCACAAGCCCAGTATTGGAAAAAAATCCCTGTTGGATCTGTTTCAAAAACCTTTGGGCCATCTTCATCAATTCCTGCAATTAACAAAGAGACACCAAATGGTCTAAAGCCTCCAGATTGTGTTACAAGCTGCTTTAGGTTTGCAATGTCCTTAACAATACTTAGTGTATCAATGGGTGTGTCATAAGTGACCTGGTTTTGCTGAGCTCTTAACTGGGCCCTCTCAACCAGAATCCTTGCGTCTGATAAGATTCCTGAAGCAGTTGCAATAATATGATCATCTATTTGAAAGATTTTTTCAACAGCCTCTGGAACAACAAGCTTGTCAACTATCCTCTTGTCTGTTACTAATAGGACTCCGTCTTTGCAAGCAAAACCAATAGCTGTGCTTCCTTGTCTAACAGTTTTCTTTGCATATTCAACCTGCAATAGCCTACCATCAGGGCTAAACATTGTTATAGCCCTATCATAACCCATTAGTTGATGTGGCATTGGTTCTACCATTTTTTCACCTCACGATTTAACCTGATAAATATTTGTTTTCAGCCTTTTTTAGTATTCCACTTACTCCAACTGATTTTAAGATAGCTTTTTGATTGCCTATCTTATCTACCATGAGCAGAACGCTCTTTAGGTGCGCCAAATATAAATGGTTCACTTTTATAATACCTCTTTGCATACTTGGATTGAATTTCTCTTTTAGGATCCATATGCCTGCTTTGGATGCTCCTAGCTCTCCTAAAAAGGCCAAGATTTTTTGCCAAATTGCCTTGGAAACAGGCTCAAAATTGCTTATTTTCTTGTTTGAGACAATTTCAAAGACCAAATAACGTTTTTTTTGCCTTAAACTTGGTAAAATCCGTTTCATGGCTCTTTTTGTGCTTTATTTTTAATTTCAATCTTTATTAGCAGAGAAAAAAGCCTTTAAGCACATCCTCTCCCTTTTCTCCCTCTTATTTTGAATGCTCTATTTATATTTAAATTTATCGAATAACCTCTAGAAATAGACAGATTTATTGTGGAATCACCAAGGTGATACTGGTGGTCCCTTCATTCTCTTTCTACACCCTCAACAATATACTCATCACAATTATAAAGGTCACCAGTATAACCTGAAGCTAATTCTAGAAAAGGACATTTCCTAATCAATTCTTTTCGTAAAAATTTCCTATCATCATCAGGAACTATTTTTATTTGCATATGCCTAGCTTCCCTGTATCGTCTCTCCAATTCAAGAAATTCTCCCAACATTAAGTAAATTGTTCCTTCATGTTTATAAGCACCTCTTAGAGTAATACTAACTACCTCTCCCAATCCCTCATCCTGATTTGGTTTTAATACATCTGGATTTTGGAATATATAATCTAATGATTGCCCAATTAAAGAATCAATTACTTCAGACATCTTAACACCCCCTCAGTTTGTTGTATTATAAAATTATGTCTAAACTTTATAAATCTTTTGTTTAGTAACCACTTTAAAATAGAAAATTAACCTAAAGAAAAAGTCCTCTTCTTGGCCTTGTCTACTAGCCTTAATCTCTTGAATACAATGTGACCGCAGTAGTCATCATCAATTATTTTTCTTGATTCCATAACCTCTATGCTCTTTTTGAATATAGGGCCATCAAGCACAAAGGTGTCTGCGTAACCCCCTTCAAAGCCAATGTGGAAGCCATACTCAAAAGCATCCCTTTCCAGATCATTGAAGTTCTCTTTTGTTATTTCTATTCCAAGCCATTTCATCAACCCATCTGAAGCAACCTGAGTTATCATAAATTTGTATCCCTTATCAAGCATCTCTTCAATAATTTTGTCATGGTCAAAGCCAGCATGAGTTGCAAAAACCTCTACTCCTAATGGTAAAAGAGCATCCTGAATGCTTTTTAGCTGCGTGACTTGTAATCCAACTCCTCCTAAAATCAAAGCATCAACCTTGTTTTTCTCTACAACATCTTTTACAATTTGAGCCTCTTTCTTTGGATTGGCAACATTGCATTTGACCATAATTTGTTTTAAGCCTAATATTTGAGCCTGTTTTGGTGTGTGCTCAACAGTGGCATAATGGAACAAATAGCAATCCTTTCTTGTTGGTTTTACTGAGAGTAGGTATTGTATATCCCAGCCTCTACTCAGAGCATATTCTACTGCATAAGTAGAGTCCTTACCTCCTGAAAAAAGGATAGCAACTTTCATATCAAGCGAGGAATATTATAATGTTTATAAAAGTTGTGGTGGGTAAATTACTTGAGGGCCTTAACTTTAACGCTTGTAATTTTTCCAGTCAAGGTATCATCCAGCCCAGGTTCATAGTAGGTATTCTGAGAAACAATACTAACATTCTTAAACCCAGCTTTTCTTATTGTATCTAAATACTCTTTCTTCTCTAATGCCCCACTAATACATTCAGCCCATGCATCAAAGCTCTTCTTAATCTCTTCTGGCAGTTCTCCTTCTGTAACCAAATCAGAAATCAAAATTCTTCCACCTGGTTTTAGAACTCTAAATGCCTCTTTGAATGTTTTTAATTTGTCTGAAGAAAGATTAATCACACAATTACTAATAATTACATTAACCGAGTTGTCTTCAACAGGTAAGTTTTCAATCTCTCCAAGCTTGAATTCTACATTTTTGTATCCTTCTTTCTTTGCTATTGCACTCGCTTTTTTGACCATCTCTTTAGTCATATCAACTCCAATTACAAAACCATTTGGCCCCACTTTATCTGCAGCTAGAAATACATCAATTCCAGCACCTGCTCCTAGGTCTAAAACTGTTTCTCCTTGTTTCAAATCTGCCAATGCAGCTGGATTTCCACAGCCCAAACCCATAATTGCCTCTTCTGGTATCTTTCCTAGTTCCTCTTCAGAATAACCAATTTTTTTTGCCTGTTTCACCGCATCATACCCACAGGGGCTACAAGTTGAGCAACAACTAGTACTCTTTTTGGCAAATTGAGAGTATCTCTCCTTTACAATTTCTTTTATTTTCTTATCTTTCATTTTAACCTCCTATCAACAAGATTCCAAAATTCAACAATAAATATTTTTTGGTTTTTCATGCAAATGTGATTTATTCAGAACCAAATCTAATATTAAACCAAAAATTTAAAAATAATACTTCCTTTTCTATTATTAAATTTGATTATATTTTGAGGGGGTGATTGAATGTCTAAAACACAAGATAATCTATGGAAGGCATTTGCTGGTGAAAGCCAGGCCAGAAACAAGTATGAGTTCTTTGCAAAAGTTGCTAAAAAAGAGGGCTATGAGCAAATTGCTGGTTTGTTTCAAGAAACAGCAGACAATGAGAAGGAGCATGCAGATACGATAATTAAACTATTGAAGTATCTTGGGAACACAAAGCAAAACCTAAAAGAGGCAGCAAAGGGAGAGAACTATGAGTGGACAGAGATGTATCCTGAGTTTGAGAAGGTTGCAAAGCAAGAGGGTTTTAAAGAAGCAGAGAAATATTTTAGAGAAGTGCAAAAAGTGGAGAAGCACCACGAAGAGAGATATAATAAATTGCTAAAAAACATTGAAGAGGGAAAAGTTTTCAAACGTGAAAAAGTTGTAAAGTGGAAATGCAGGGTGTGCGGCTATATCTGGGAGGGCAAAGAGCCACCAAAAGAGTGCCCAAATTGTGGTCATGCAAGAGATTATTATGAGCTTTATTGCGAGAACTATTAAGGTGATATGAATGGCAGTAGAAAAAGCAGGAGAAAGATACAGATGCAATATCTGTGGAAATGAGGTTAAGGTAACAAAAGCAGGTGGCGGAACTCTTGTTTGTTGTGGAGAGGATATGGAGCTGATTGAGTAAATATTTTTAATTTTTTTTATACATTCCAAAACCTATTTATACTAGTTAAAACAAATAAGAGCAGAGGTGATAGAAATAGGTTTAAAAGAGGTGCTTCTTGCTTTTCAAAAGTTTGATATTCTTTGGGCTATTGTGATATTCTTAAGTTCAATTGTTATTGCGGAAATCCTAAATTTCATAATAAAAACATACTTTACTCGCTTTGTAAGCAAAACAAAAACAAAGTATGATGATGAATTAATCCATGAGATAAGAAAGCCTGTGCTTTTCGGCATCATAATACTTGGAGCATTTTTAGCAATCACTTCTATACATTATTTTGATCCTTACAAAAAAAACATAATGAGGTTTTGTTTTGTGTTTGGCATACTCTGGATCTCTTATATTACCACTAAATTCATTGATGTGTTTTTCATGTTGTATTTCAAACATATAACCTCTAAAGAAAGACAGGTTCGAGCCAGATACACTGGAATATTTGAGAAGCTGTTTAGTGTTCTGGTTTATGTTATAGCATTGATATTCATACTTAGGTACTTTGATATTGAAATAACACCTATAATTGCAAGCCTTGGCATTGGTGGCTTGGCAGTAGCACTTGCTTTGCAAGACACTCTTACAAATTTTTTCTCTGGGTTCTACTTGATATCAGACAAATCTGTTCAAGTGGGTGACTATATCGAGTTGGAGAGCGGTTTAAAGGGTTATGTTGATGACATAAGCTGGCGAGCAACAAGGCTCAAAACACCAGACAATTTGATGGTGATAGTACCAAACTCAATATTAGCAAAGAGTGTGACAGTGAATTATAATGCACCAGATATGCAGATGAAGATCCACTTTCCTGTTAGGATCTCATATGACAGTGACCTAGAGAAAGTAGAGAGCGTAACTTTAAAGGTTGCAAATGATGTTGTTAAAAAGCTCAAAGTGGCTCCTGAAGAGTTTGAGCCATTCATCAGATACAAAGAATTTGGTAGGTCATCAATAAACTTAGATGTTGTACTCATGGTTAAGAATTATTCAGACAGGTTTACACTAAGGCATGAGTTTATCAAAGCCCTGAAAAAGGCCTATGAGAAGAATAGGATAAAGATACCCTACCCTGTGAGAACTGTTTATGTTAAGAGGGGGAAATAAGGAAAAGCTTAAACTGCTAGGAGGAATTGCCATAGCCTGGTTTAACAAATAGTTTTTCATTTGTTTTATTTGTTATTATTAAAGATAAGATTAATAAAAGATAGGATTCTTCTATAATAAAATGGATAATAAAAAGCTTGGAATAATGCTAATAGTAGCTTGTATATGTTTGGGCTTTATTGTTTTTGCATTTAATAGTACAATAAAAACTCAAGCAGAAGCTAGTTGTGAATGTGAAGAGATGCAGGAGGGTGGTTTTTGTCCTATGGACAGATCCACACCTTGGCAAACATATCTGGGAATAATTTTAACAACAGCCCTGGCTGCATTAGGCGTTTACCTTATCTTCTTTGAAAAATCACAAAAAGAGATTATCTCAACACTAGAAAAACAAAAGAAAATTCAGACAGCAGAGGAGAGATTTGAAATATTGCTCAAAGGTCTTAATAAAGATGAGCAAAAAGTAATAAAAGCTGTTAAAGAGCAAGATGGAATAACACAGCAAACATTAAGATTAAGGACAGATATACATAAGTCAAAACTAAGTATAATCCTTGATGGCTTAGAGAAGAAAGGATTGATCAAAAAAGCCCAAAAAGGAAAGACCAATCAGGTATTTCTCAAAATCGTGTTATAAACGATAAGGACCAAGAATTCTGGCATTTCAGCCTTTTTTACAACATCAGTTTCAGGGCTAAAATATATATCAGTTAGTTCATTTCCTATCCTGAAACTTAGGAGGTAGTCAGAATGGAAAAAACAACCTTGATTGCAGTTGTGCTAGCAACTCTCTTGATTGGGGGCGTTGTATTGGCTTCAGCTGCATTCCTACAAGAAGGCGAACTAGAAGGAAGCGAAACACTGGTGGTTAAACAGCCACAGCCAACATGTGGTCCTGGGACTTGTAATGGGCAATGTGGTGGAAATTGTGGAATCCCAACATGCGGATGTGGTAGATAAACAAAGCATTTATTTACCTTTACTAATTTAGGGATATAAAAATGAACCTAAAATTTTTTTTTGTTTTTTATTTATTCTTGTTGTTTCATTAGTGTTAACTGGATGCTCCCAAGATTCTATTCCACAAAAACCTGCTAAGAACACATCTCTTGCCCAATGCTTAACAGATAAGGGAGCAAAGATGTATGGAACTGAGTGGTGCTCTCATTGCAAAAATCAGAAGAGTATGTTTGGTGATTATTTTCAATACATAGACTATGTTGATTGTGATAAAAACAAGGACGAGTGCCTAACAGCAGGAATAAGAGGTTATCCAACTTGGGTAATTGCCGGAGAACAATATCCTGGAGAGCAAAGCTTGGAGAGATTGGCTGGTTTAACAGGATGTGATTTGGTTTAGGATGGATAGATTATTCTTAAAAAGCACCTTTTAACCTATCCAAAAAGTTCTTGTATGGTTGTGCTTCTTCACCACTCTCTTCTGCAAATTCTTTTAACAGCTCTTTTTGTTTTTTATTTAATTTTTGAGGGGTTTGTATAATAACCTTAACCATTTGAGAACCAGAGCCGATTCCATTTAGATGGGGAATGCCTTTGCCACTCATTCTAAAAATCGTGTTTGTTTGTGTAGAAGCAGGGATCTTCAACTTTGCCTTGCCTTTTAATGTTGGTACTGTTATCTCATCACCAAAAACAGCTTGAGTAAAGCTAATTGGAACCTCTAAATAGATATCATCACCGACTCTTTCGAATATTTCATGTGGTTTGATGTGGATCACAACGTATAAATTACCAGCAGGCCCGCCACGATCTCCTACTTGGCCAAGGCCTTGTAATCTTAGGCTAGAGCCATCCTCAATCCCTGGTGGTATTTTGACCTCAACCTTCTTGCTTTTTCTCTCAAATCCAGAACCATTGCAATTGGAACAAGGTTTTTTAATTACTCTTCCTTCGCCATTACACTTTCTGCATGTTGTTGATGTGCTAAATATACCAAAAGTAGTCCTCCTTGTTGTGCGCTGCATTCCTGTACCATTGCAAACATCACATGTCTCTATATCAGAGCTTGATCTTGCACCATGACCATTGCACTCTTTGCAAATTTCTGTTCTTGGGAATGTTATCTTATTTGTTACACCTGTTGCAGCCTCTTCTAATGTGACTTCTAAATCATACCTTAAATCAACCCCTCTTCTACTCCTTTCTGGCCTAACAAAGCTAAAACCACCTCCAAAAAGCTCATCAAAAATACTTTCAAAATCAAACCTACCAAAACCAAAATCAGAAAAATCAAACTTTGAAAAATCAAAACCAGGTCCAAAGGTTGCTTCAGCAGTTCCAAACCTGTCATAATTGGCACGCTTTTGATCATCTGCCAAAATGCTTGCTGCTTCGTTTATTTCCTTGAACTTCTCAGCAGCATCACTATCTTTATTCAAATCAGGATGATACTTCTTTGCCAGATTTTTATAAGCCTTTTTAACCTCATCCTTTGTTGCATTCCTTGACACACCAAGTATCTTGTAATAGTCTTTAGCCATTTTTTCTTAGATAATCTCTTAATTCATATAAATCTTTTATTGTTTTTTTATAAGTATGCTTCTCTTCCCAGCTTAATGAATAACCACCAATCCTTTTTATAAGTATTGCATCCATACCTATTTTCTTAGCAGCTAGAACATCATCATTCAAACTATCTCCCACCATCAGTGCTTCTTCAGGCTTGATACCAAGCTTGTCAACCATAATTCTAAAAACTTTTGGATCTGGTTTTAACAAACCTGTATCAAAGGAAAATAATTTCACATCAAAGACTTCAAAAAACCCAGATTTTTCAAACTCCTTGATAGCAAAGTAATCAGTGTTTGAGATCAGCCCTAACTTATATCTCTTTTTTAAATCTTGTAACACAGGAATAACATCATCAAACAAACTTAGCATAACTCTAGTATCTTCCCACAAATCCTCAAGTCGTTTCAAAAGCTTTTTTTTAGGTTTTATCTTCAGATAATTACACAAATTAATCATTGCTTCTTCAACATTCTCAAACTTTCTCATCATAAGACCAACTTCTATTGGCTTTACATCCTCTAATTTTAGTTCTTTTTTTAATTCATTTATGGTAACTCCTTCTTTTATATATGCCAAAGTATTCCACAAGTCAAAAACAATAGCCTTGATCATCAAAATTCAACTCCAAGCTTTATTAATTCGTCTTTTAATTGTTGCAGATCTTTAAACAAGATGGTTCTCATTCCTAATTTTTCAGCAGGAGGAAGATTTTCTTCAAAATCATCAATGTACAAACATTCATTTGCGTTTACTGCCAACTTTTCAATAATTTGTTTGTAAATTAAAATGTCTGGCTTTGCAACTTTGCTCTCATATGAACTCACAATCACATCAAAGATTTTATGTAGGTTGTGCAGTTTGATAATCTCTTCCAGCCAATCTTGTATTTGATTTGTTAGTAATCCTAATTTGTAATCCTTTTTAAGACTTTTAAGTAAATTTAAGATATCTTTATTTAGAGCAAAATATTCTTTCAAGTCTTTTCTAAAAATGTTTTTATCTATCCCAAGAAATTTTGCAGTATTATACCAAAACAACTGTGAATCCATCTCATTTACCCTTGCCTTTGTCCAATTTTCGAGGAATATTTTTTTGAATTTATCAGGATCTTTTCCAAATTTGGGCGCATACATCTTAGCAAAATGACCAAACCTGGCATGCATAGCTAAAACACCACCCCAATCAAAAACAATTGCTTTAATCATTTCAAATACTTCTCCAAATCCTCTGGCTTTAGTTTAATCCTTGAAAAGATATCTTCTTCTAATTTTATGAATAATCTCAATGCTTCTAAATCTCTTTTTTTGTACTTGTGCTTGTATCTTTCCCATGCCTCATCTATTCTTTCTTTTAAAGATACAAGTTTATCATGTGCAACTCTTTTGTCAGCATAATTAACTATCTTTGCTTCCCAACTCAGGGTTGGATCATGGATAGTGCCAAACTTGTGCTGCATTGCAATCTTGCCAACTAAAGAATAATCTCTTTTTGTTAGGATCTCTTCAGTCATAATCCCATGCTGACCTGTGTTTAATGTTTGTATTTTATCCAGATCATGTACCAAAGAGGCTCTATCAACTAAATCAACATCAATATCTAGTCCTGTTTCTTTTAACTTTTTTGCAAGAAAAACAGCTATTTTGGTTACAAGCAAGGTGTGTTGGATTATGTTCTCTGGAACTTTATATTCTTTCAACAGATCAAAACACTCCTCTCTTGTTGGGAGCTTAGCTTTTGACAAGAACACCACCTTTCATCTTATAACTTGGATTAAAGCTTTGTATTATATTAATAATCTCCAATGGTTTGTTTGCAATATAGTCTGGTTTAGAAGACCATTTTTTTATATCATCAGAATAAGAGCCGTGTGTTGTGGCTATTATTATGATTTTTGTGTCTAAGCCTTTTTGTTTGATAATTCTATTTGCCTTAATGACCATTTCAACATCTATTTCCAAATCACCAATGTAAATAATGTACCCCTGCTTTGACTTTGATAATTTGTTTATGCACATTAACAAACCAATAGGATCTGGCTTTGGTTTTTTTAAACCGACTTCTTCATAGCCGACAATAGTATCAAAGTATTTTAACAACTTAGCTTGTTTCAGTACATCCTCTATTTTACCTTTTGCATTTTCAGAGACAATGTATTGAGGGAAGTCTTTTAAAATACTGATGACTTTAGTAATGTCATCATAGATGGGCATTGGTGTTTTGTCTTTTAACTGATACTCTGACCAAAGTGCTCCTGCTTCATCTACTTTTTCTCCTTTCAAGCCCAAGTCATGTTCATAGAAATCTCTCCATTTGTTTTTCCTGTTTCTACGTGCCAAAATATAATTGCTTGTGTTTTTTAGTACAGGAAACTGATCAGCACTCTTACCTGTCACTCTCTTGATTATCTTTTTAGTTATATTAAGATTCTTCTCGTTAGTGTTTGCAATAGTCCCATCAAAGTCCCAGATTATAGCTTTTATGTTTTTATTCATTACTAGACCAATTTATTCCTCTTCATCCTCTTCTTTGTAATCTGCATCAAATACTTTCTCGTCTTTCTTTTTCTTCTTGCTCTTTTTCTCACCACCATCTTTCTCTTGATAGTCTTGCTGCTGCCTAGATGCTTGCTCTTGTGAGACTTTTTGATAGAGCTCTGTGCTCATTGCCTGCACTTTTTTGTTGATGTCGTCCATCTTCTCCTTAATAGCAGCAACATCCTTTTCCTCTGGCTTCAAAAGCTCTTTTAATTCACCGATCATCCCTTTAACTTCATCAAGCTTTGCGTCTGCTATTTTGTCCTTGAAGTCGTCAAATAGCTTTTCAGTAGAATAAACAAGGGCATCAGCTTGATTAATTGTCTCTACCTCCTCTCTCCTCTTCGTATCCTCATCTGCATGCATCTCAGCATCTTTTCTCATTCTATCAATCTCTGCGTCATTCAATTTTTGAGTTGCAGTAATCTTTATGCTCTGTTGCTTGCCAGTACCTAAATCCTTAGCAGAAACATTGACAATACCATTTGCATCAATATCAAATGAAACCTCTATTTGAGGTATGCCACGAGGTGCTGGTGGTATCCCTAACAAATCAAATTGGCCAAGCAGTTTATTGTCTTCTGCCATTGGTCTTTCACCTTGGAATACTCTAATACTTACTGCAGGTTGGTTATCTGAGGCAGTGCTGAAATTTTGGCTTTTCTTTGCTGGAATAGTTGTATTGCGCTCTATTAGCCTAGTAAAAACACCTCCCAATGTTTCAATACCCAAGCTTAGGGGTGTAACATCCAACAACAAAACATCTTTTACCTCACCTGCTAAAACACCGCCTTGAATAGCAGCGCCCATTGCCACACATTCCATTGGATCAACACCACGCTCTATTTTTTTACCAACATAGTCCTCAACAAACTTTTGAACAATAGGCATCCTTGTTGGACCACCAACAAGAATAACCTTGTTAATATCTTTAGGACTAAGCTTAGCGTCTTTGATTGCTTGTTCCATTGGTTTTCTGCATTTATCCACAATTGGCTTGATCAATTCTTCTAATTTTGCTCTTTTTATCTTCATAACCAAATGCTTGGGCCCTTCTTTTGTTGCGGTTATGTAAGGTAAGTTGATCTCTGTCTCCAGCACATTTGAAAGTTCAATCTTTGCAATCTCTGCTGCATCTCTGACCCTTTGCATTGCTTTGGCATCTTTTGTTATATCAACACCCTCTTTTTTCTTAAATTCAGCAACAATGTGGTCCATCAAGACCTTGTCCATGTCTGTTCCTCCTAATTGGGTGTCTCCGCTTGTAGACTTAACTTCAAATACTCCTTCACCAAATTCCATTATTGTAACGTCCAATGTTCCTCCACCAAAGTCAAAGACCATAACTGTATGCTCTTTATGTGACTTATCTAGACCATAAGCCAAAGAAGCTGCTGTTGGCTCATTAATAATCCTAATAACCTCTAAGCCAGCAATTGCGCCAGCATCCTTTGTTGCCTGCCTCTGATTGTCATCAAAATAAGCAGGAACAGTAATAACCGCTTTCTCCACTTTTTCTCCTAAAAACTTTTCTGCGTCTCTTTTTATTTTTTGCAGGATAAAAGCAGAGATCTGCTGTGGTGTATAGCTTTTGTTATTTATCTTATACCTATGATTTGTGCCCATCTTTCTCTTGGTAGCAGTTATTGTTCTTTCTGGATTGCTAACTGCTTGCCTTTTAGCAGGTTCTCCTACTATCAGCTGGCCATCCTCTGTAAAAGCAACCCAGCTTGGGAATGCCTTACCATACAAGGTAACACCCTCTTCACTTGGAACTATCTTTGGCTTGCCTGCCTCTAGAAAAGCAGCAGCTGAATTGCTTGTTCCCAGATCAATACCAATAATTTTTGTCATTTTAATTACCTCCATTGAACTTAATTATTTAACTTTAAACCTTTTAAAAAAATCAATCAGTGCAGGCTCCAAAGGCTCCAACCTCTTCATCTCCTCTAATGTGACCCATCTCAACTCTGTTGCCTCATAATTGTCTACCTTTGGCTCACCAGATATACATCCGCACTCAAAAAAAAGTATCATCCTTGAGGCCTTTTGTTTATCTTTTTTAATTAATAAGTTATCTTGGCCGAAACCCAAGAATCTTTTAACATTGATATCTAACCCCAATTCCTCTTTGATTTCTCTTTTTAACGCATCCTCTGCTTTCTCCTCCGACTCTAACCTTCCACCAGGTACTCTCCAAAAACCATTCTCGTTCCACCTTGGATCATAAACCACCAAGTACTTATTATCCCTTTTAATAAAACCACTAACCCCTGCATTTGGTCTTTCCATATTTAACTACCACTTATCTACAATTCCCTTTAATTCTTTTAACAAATTACCCTCTATAACTCTACCATGACCAGGAATGATTACATCAGCAATTTCAAAAATCTTTTTTGCACTTTTTATGTATGCTTCTTTGTCACCTTGTATGGCATCTTTTCCAGCTTTTATAATTATCTCATCCACTGCGTCGCCAGACATAACATATGTTTTTTTATTGTTTTCCACAATAGCTGAGCAACTATCTTTGGTGTGGCCTGGTGTTGCTATTAACTTAATACCTGGTATTTTAATATCCTCAACGCTTTTGTAAACATCTATCCTTTTTTTCGGGAACCAAAAACCCATCTCAGAAACTTGGAATGCTTTTTTAAACAGGTAATTGTTTGCAGTATGATCAAAATGTCTGTGGGTATTAACCACTATATCAATCTCCTCTGGTTTAAGTCCTTGTTTTTTGAGGGCGTTCAACAGCTTATCCTCAAAACCATAATAGCCAGTATCAATAAGAAGATTCTTTTCTCCTTTGAGCAGAATTACAGATGAGCAAATAGGATCAATAACTTTTATTATATTTTTCTTCTCAATTGGTCCTTTATTGTTATGTATGCCCTCCATTAACACAACAACTTCCATTATACCACCTCCCTTAAAACATTATTTCTTCTTGAGTGCTTCTTGTCTTAGCTCTTCCACTCTTTCCTCTGTCAATATTGGTCTTTCTTGAACATTGCTTTTGTACGATACAATGTCAACAGACTCTAAAAACTTGACTAGTTTGCGAAAATCAAAATCATCGTAATTCTTTAAAGAGCCCAATGCTTCATATAAGCTCTGATCAAAACAGCTAAGCTCGACATTGCTTGGCTTGCATTTAATTAGGGTGTCAATCTCGTCATCTGTTCCCAAGAAATACTTTAATATGGCACTGGCTTTTAGAACTATATTCCTTTGCTTTCCTGTGTTTTCATCAACATCTGTTTTCATTCTTCCTCCCTAAAGATTTCATAATTCAACATTTTTTTCAACATCCTTTTATCAGGCACCAATTCCTCTAATCTTCCACCTGGGATTGGCTCATTTGATTTTAAAAACTCAGCATACTCTCTTATTGATTTTGGGTCTTTTGGATTAATGAGGTAATTTAGATAAAACCACTGAGTTAAATCAAAGCCATAAGACTTGCATA
Source organism: uncultured Methanosarcinales archaeon (assembly GCA_964354685.1). Taxonomy (GTDB): domain Archaea; phylum Nanobdellota; class Nanobdellia; order Woesearchaeales; family JAGVZT01; genus CAYHAM01. The sequence continues at coordinate 301,733 of CAYHAM010000001.1, read as the reverse complement.
TATATAGCTTACAATGCAATGGCTTAACTGCATGGATCTTACAACCATCTGTTTCATCAAAAAAAACACAAGGCCCATAAGGCTTCTTGTCTTTCAAAGATTTGGGCCTTAGGGCATTTGTGTTGAAAATCTTCACCTCTTCCAAAAAATTGTCTCTAAGCTCCTTTTCAGAGATGTTTAAAAATCTTGATATGTTTTGCAAATCATCCTCTGCTAAAAACCCTGTTGTGAATTGACAACAATGGTTGCTACGATCACAGTGTTTTCCAAGCTCCAAAACCTTGTCTTTAGGTGTTTTCTTTGATATTATCATCCTCTTTTTTAAGCCTCCTTGCCTTTGCTGACCTTTACTTTAGCATGCCTAACAATAAAATCATTAACCGTGTAGCCTTTTTGGATTTCATCTAAGATTGTGCCTTTTGGCTTGTCTGAGGCTTCTTCACAAATACACTCGTGTATGTATGGATCAAACTTTTTTCCAACAACATTCATACAGCTACATCCAAAATCACTCAAAGTTGTTAGTAATTGTTTATAGAGTGGTTCAACAATTTCCGCACTCTCTTCGTCCTTCATAGCTTCATCAAAGCTGTCTATTAAAGTGAGCAATCTCTTAATAACCAATATTTTGCCTAATGTGACAAACTCCTTTTGCTCCTTTTCAACCCTTTTTTTGTAATTCTCAAAATCAGCTTGTACTCTTTTAACCAGATTTGTTAATTCGGTTATTTTTTCTTCTTTTTCCTTAAGTAGATCTGGTTTTTTCTTTTCCTTTTCTGCTTGCTTCTCTTTTTTCTTCACTGCCTTCACCTCTAAAGATAGTAAATGAAAATGTCAGAATTTTCCATCCAGTCTTTAACTGGTGGTCCACACATCATGTGTGCGTATCAGGAAAATTCTGATCATGATCAAAAACCACCTGGATTTAATAGATAATGTCACAAAAATGCCACCAATCTATGAGGGGTGGTTTTTGACAAACAAAAAGGCTTATTTTATTTCAATCTTTCTCTTTTTTTCTTTTTTTGCCTCTTTCTTCTTTGGAATTTCCACCCTCAACATACCAGTCTTATATTCTGCCTTTGCCTTGTCTGCGTCAACATCTGCTGGCAATGGAATTCTTCTATAAAACTGAGAAGCCCTGGCCTCATAGGCATAATAGCCTTTCTCCTTGTCTTCTTGTTTGCTCTCTGTTTTGTGCTCAACCTTGACCTCAACATTGTCATCTGTTACATTTATCTCAATGTCATCTTTATTAGCACCTGGAAGCTCAAAGCTCGCAATGACACTATTTTCTGTTTCATAGCAATCTGATATTGCTGGCCTAAAATCAAGCCATTTTGCTATCTCTTTGCCCTTTTTCTTGCCTTGCTCGATCAAAGGCCTTTTGCTAAAAAGTCCTGAAAATAGCCTATCCATGTCCCTGTGCATTTTCTCAAGCTCATCAAATGGTTCCATGTACATATGACCGCCTCCTAATTTTGAAGTTTTCATATATCTCTTGTTGATTTTAAATCAACAACGTTGATTTAGAATGAACATCTAATATATAAGCTTTTCGGATAATATTTATAAACACCCTTATTTTTCTAAATATGATATGTTCATCCATCACCAGCGCATCACAATAATAAAGTATCAAAAGCCTTCTGAAAAAGATCTTAATAAGCAGCTCCAATGGCTGGGTAGCTCTTTTGGTTTGTTTGGTCTAAGGGATAAGGACAAGTCTTGTTTTAGAATCTTTATTGAGCTCATAAAAGCATCCAAGGAAAAAAGGCCATTGTCAAGTGATGAGATTGCGGCTCGTTCAAACCTAACAAGAGGCACGATTGTGCATCACTTAAACAATATGATGCGTTCTGGGTTAGTTGTGAACCACAAGAACAAATACCTTCTCAGGGTGGAAAACCTAGAAAGCTTGGTGGATGAGGTGCAAAAAGATATCAAGAGGACTATGAGTGATCTAAGAGAGGTTGCAGAACAAATAGACAAGGCTTTGGATAGTTAGAACTCGTCGTCTTCTTCTTCTGTTTTCTTATCCTTAGCAGTTGGTTTTCTCTCTCTATAAACTCTTGCAAAGGTGGGAGTAACAACAATATAATCATCACCAAAACCAGCAATGTCTCCATCAATTGCATCACATGTTTTCTTAAGTTTGTTTATTGCCCTTTTGAGCTCTATTAAGTCTTTGTCCTTTATTGGCCTTATATTAACTAAAGCAATGGTGTGGCCCTCCCTCAAAACATCTAGAATCTGCTTAATATCAGAAAAGTCTTCTATGACAAATGGTCTGACAATTACCTGAGCTTTTGAATCATCTGGCTCTGTCTCAATTTCAACATAATCCTTTTCAGCCTCTTCAAATATTGATGGTTCAGACTCAAAACCTAACCCTTTTTTAATCTTGGAAAAGAATCTATTCATTTTTCCCCTCCTTTGACACTATTCTATTAGTATATTGGTAACAAATATTTAAATCTTTCTAAAATCACTTTTAGATTTTAGAAGCCCGGAAAAGCTTTGCTTTTCCTATGTTTCGAAATAGAAATTTTGATGCTTTTAAGTTTGGTGTTTTTGTCTTTTTTATTAATATAAAAACTCGCGAGGTTGTTCTAAAACTATTTATATTATTTTTATTGAAAATAACCTTAGCGAGTTGCCAGTGTTCAATCACATAAGAGGCAACTCGTGGTGCTTCTGTTTCTTTCCACTTAGGGAAGCAAGAAACCGCAGATAATTACACGCTTGATACAAGCAAGGGGTGTATCACTCGTTAATTTTATCAAACTTAATAAAAAATCCCCTACCTAAAGGCAAGGGTATTTTTTGTGTTAAAATTAGGGTTATTCTGCTTAAAATCAGGGGTATGCATCCCAATTTTAACAATCAAGAAATCCTTTAAAAACCAATTAACTTTAAATACTTGAAATATTTTTTTGCAGATATGATAAGACTCCCTGTTGTGGTTGTCAACTTCAAGACCTATGAACAAGGCTCTGGCAAAAACGCAGTAAAGCTGGCAAAGATTTGTGAGAAAGTTGCTAATTTAACAAAAAAGAGCATAGTTGTTGCAGTTCAAGAAGTTGATATCTATAGAGTTTCACAAGCTGTTTCTATACCTGTTTTTGCACAACACATTGATCCAATAACAGCTGGAGCTCACACTGGCCATACATTGCCAGAGACAATCAAAGAAGCTGGAGCTCAAGGGACTTTGATTAATCATTCAGAAGACCAATTTGACTTACAACAAATAAAAGCAGCAATTGAAAGAGCAAAAAAAGTTGGCTTGCAAACAATTGTTTGTGCTTCGACTCCACAAATTGCAACAAAAATCGCAAAGCTTGAGCCAGATATGATTGCAATAGAGCCACCAGAGCTAATTGGTGGAGAAACTAGTGTAAGCACTGCTAAACCAGAAATAATCTCAAAAACAATAGATAAAGTCCATAACATCAAGAAAATACCAGTGATTTGTGGTGCAGGAATAAAGGACAAAAAAGATGTTATCATAGCAATAAAATTAGGAGCAGTAGGGGTCCTACCTTCATCACATGTCGTCAAAGCTCAAGATCCAGAAAAAATTTTAAGAGAACTAGCTGAAGGGCTAGGTTAAAATGGGTTTTAGAGGAATTATAAGAGATATCTTTTTAGTCTATCTTGGTTTCCTGCTTCTAAAAGTTTGGATATTCAAAGCACCATTCACGAACTATCTTGGTTTTTTGGTTATAGTGATGATGCTGTTATCTGCCTGGTTCTTTTTAGAGAGGTTAGGGCTATTGCCTAGGTTTTTATAAAAAGTTAATCCTGGCTAATCAATAGCAAAAAATTTATATATAACATGTATGAGTGGCGAGTTTCTAGGAGGTTAAAATGGAGCGTAAGTGCCCTGTTTGTGGTCATATAATTGAGAATGATGAGAAAACTCGTTGCCCTGAGTGTGGAACAAACTTAGAAGAGGATGAATACAGTGAGGAGATGGGTAATGAGTCAGATGAAGATGAATAGTTAACTTTCAAAAACAATTTAAATAAGGCTATATTCTTTTTACAGTATGAATATTCTAGATGATATTGAAATAATAGATCTGGGTTTATATATTAGAAAACACAAAACCTTGATTATATCAGATATTCATATTGGGTATGAAGAGGCTCTCAACAAACAAGGGCTTCTTGTGCCTAGGTTACAGTTGAGGGAGGTTATTGAAAGGTTAGAGAGGATATTATCAAAGGCTAAGCCAGATACAATAATAATAAACGGTGATGTAAAGCATGAATTTGGAGAGGTGTCTAACCAAGAGTGGAGAGACACACTAAAGGTATTAGACTTCTTATCAAAACATTGCAAGAAAATAATCTTAACAAAAGGCAATCATGATACTATACTTGGGCCTATAGCAGATAAAAGGGATGTTGAGGTTGTTAATGGCTATAAAATAGGTGATATCTATGTAACTCATGGTCATAGGATTCCAGAGAATATTGATTTTACAAAATCAAAAACAATAATCATTGGCCATGAGCACCCTGCAGTTGGCTTGAGAAAAGGTCAAAGAACAGAAATGTTCAAATGCTTTTTACTTGGCAAGTGGAAGAGAAAGAACATGATTGTTCAGCCATCCTTTAATCTAATTGTGGAAGGCACAGATATATTACAAGAGCAATTGCTTAGCCCATTTCTAACAAAGATTGATAACTATGAGGTTTACATAGCTGCTGATAAAGTTTATAGGTTTGGGAAAGTGAAAGAATTGCTTAATCAACTTTAGAAACAGTTTTTAGTATATCTGTTTTTGTGACAACACCAACAAATTTGCCTTTTTCTGTTACCATAACAAGGGGGAAGTGCTTTAGCAGATGAGAGACAATTTTACTAGAGGTGTTTTTAGAGACAATTGGGGATGGTTCATCCATGATATCTTTGATCTTGAGCTTACTAACATCTTTTTTGCCTTCTGATGCTGCCTCTAAGATTATTCTTTCTGAGACCATTCCAATTGCTTGATTTTTTTCAAAAACAGGTAATTGTGATATGTTGTGTTTTCTCATCTTCTTGACAACATCTGAAACAATATCTGTACTATCACAATAAATTATCTTTTTCGTCATTATTTCAGCGGTTTTTTGTTCACTCTTCTTGTCTATGCTTTCCAAAGCTTCAAGAATCTTACTCACTTTTGTAAAACTAGGGTCGATCCTTCCACTCTCAAGCTTAGCTATTAAACTTTGAGAAACCCCTGATAACTTGGCTAACTCTGATTGAGTTAGACCTAGCTTTTTTCTGATTTTTTTGATTTCCTCTAAGTTGGTTATCATTATCGTTAATAATCTTAGCTTGTATTTATTCTTTTTGGAATAATGTGTTTAAACAAAAAGTTTTTATACTTTGAAAACAATTTTTATTTAGGGGACAAAAATGAGGCTTAATCTATTACTTGTTCTTGTTGTTTTAATATTATTAGTAGGATGTTCTACACAAGAGGTTGTTGAGCAAGAAGAACAACCTTTGCAAGAAGAGGTAATGAAAATGTCAAAGGTTTTGTTTATAATTGCTCAAAAAGACTTTAGGGATGAGGAGCTTCTAAAACCAAAAAGGATACTAGAAAATGCTGGCATAGATGTAGAGGTTGCAAGCATAACAAAAGAGCTTGCTAGAGGTGTTCTTGGAGCAGAGGTTATGCCAGACTTAGCAGTCAAAGATGCAGATGCTGAAGAGTATGAATACATTGTTGTGGTGGGGGGTTCTGGCTCTCCAACTTTGCTTGATTATCCAGAGGTTTTAGATTTGGTTAGCAAGGCTAAAAACACAGCAGCTATCTGCTTAGGCCCAATGGTATTGGCAAAAGCAGGAGTGTTAGAAGGCAAAAGGGCAACTGTTTTCAAAACTGATGATTCTTTGGCAACCCTTGAAGATGGAGGGGCAGTGTTTGTTGATCAAAGCATTGTTGTTGATGGCAAGCTTGTTACTGCAAATGGTCCAGGAGCAGCAGACCAATTTGGACAAAAGTTAGTTGAAATGATAAAGGGCTAAAATATTATCTCAACTAATAAGAAACCATTGCAGGGCTAGCTTCTAAAGCATATTGAGGAACAACTCTTTTAACACTCATTCTTCCTAACATATCCATTATCTTTGCATCACTTTCTCTGTATTTATCCTCGTCCACTCGTATATAAATCCCACATAAACCATCTAAATCTTGTGCAATTGCCTCAAACCCAAGATACCTTGCCAATGGAACAAAACGCATTCTTGTTTCTGTAGCTATCCCACCTTGCTTTGCTTCTTCTTTTCCAGACAAGGTTCGCATGTTGTGAAGCCTATCTGCTAGCTTTAATAGCAAAACACTAGGAATCTCCATGGAAATACCAATGAGTTTACTAAAGCTATCCCGATGCCTATATATACCAGCAGCTTCTGTGCTCATAGCATCTATCCTCCTGTAAACCTCCTTACCAAACATCTCTCCAATATCACGCAAGTAAACATCTTTACATTCCTCATGCACATCATGGATCATCAAAGCCACATAATCCAAAACACTGAGCTTAATCCCTGCTTCCTCACAAATAGGCCTGATTTCTGTATGCAAAATATAAGTTGACTCAACCATATGTGCCAAGAACGAATCCCCATTATCCCTTAAAACATCCTTTAGTTTTTCATATGCAAAATCACAAGCCTCTTGAAATTGAGCCTTTTCTTCAGGATCAGTAAAATAATCCTGCATCTCTCTGAGATGATCCCTAATCAAACCTCGGATATGCCCATTTCCTCTTATTAAGCCTGTTAAACTCATGTTTAGAGCACTCTAAAAAATAAGCTCTTTACCCCCTACTTGCTCTTCTTAGAAAGCCTTTGTAATTTAAAAATATTATCCTTTTCAATTATACACAATAGTTAATAACAATTTAACAGAAATATACAACATTTATAAACAGAATATATTTACCAAATAAGGGGTGATAATTATGGTTGAATGCAATATATCAAAAAACAAAAGTCAATGCAACTGCTCTTATCCTGGTTGCCCAAGAAAAGGCAAGTGCTGCGAGTGCATCAGGTATCATCTAAAGAGTAAAGAACTACCAGCATGCTGCTTCCCAGATGATGTTGAGAAAACATATGACAGAAGCTTTGAGAGGTTTGTTAAATTGCATAGTTAAGCAAAAAATCAAAAAATGGATTATTATTAACCCTTATTAAGACTATATCTCGTGGCAATGATCTGTTTGGTTTTTGGTCTATCCATGATTTCATGGGCCATAGCCAATTGTGGAAGTAATCCTTTGTCCTCAGCAATGCTCTCAAGATCCAGACTTCTGGAAAGCATGAGTTGGTCAACCTCAAGCACATACTCAAATTCAGCTCGAGTAAGCCCGCCATCTGCTAAAGCATCTTCTATATATTTTGATCTTCCAGCACTGACAATATCTGCTTTCCTTGTTCTTATGTCATAGTCTGAATAGCCAATCAATCTCCAACCCTCCATTCCTTTAAGAACATCCCCAATCTTTGCACACTCATCTGCCATGCTTTCAACTTTTTGTTTGATCAATTCATCTTCAGCTGGTGTGATTCCAACTAAATCACTCAAGTACGCAACACTGCTATGGTGATAGTCTCTTATAAACCACCCCTTTTCTGCAAGTTTTGGAATTCTCTCCCTTACTTTGGACATCAATTCCTTCATTGTTTCTTCTTTATTAAGTTTTTCTGCAAGCGAATATGCTGATGCCAGTGCAGTATGGGTATCAGGTGTCTCTTCTTCCAAAACAAAAGTCCAAACACCCAGTTTTTCATCATCATCTAATCCAAGCATTACCAACATCTTTCCAATATCATGCATCCGACCTTGAGAAGCCAGCAATTTTACAACATCAAAAGTACCAACACCTACATTAAGGTTGTCCTTATATATCTTGTATGCTCTTGCATAGTCTTCTACTGATCCTGCACTTAATGACGAGCTAATAACCTCTAAATATTTCCCTTCAATCTGTTCCCGAGCATGAGGTTCAAACTCTATATCACTCATTGTGTCTAAAAGTTCATAGGCTTTTTGAGGCTTTTCACCTTTAATTAATCTACTAGCTGTTTCCATCAAAAACCCAGCACGATTTTCAGCCTCTGTCTTAAGAGCATTTAGCCTGGCAACATCTTCTTGGTTTGTGGCTGATTCTATTTCATCTTTTAGCATAGAAAAGACTTGGCGGTAACAGGAAATCGCATAATCTTCTCTCCCTTCTTCCAACAACTTGTTTGCAAAGGCAGCAACATAATCTCTATTATCGCGGATCATATCCATAACCCCTGTAAAGTCTTGCTTTTTATAAGCATCAAATGCAACTTGTGCAAAAAAATCAAGCTTGTTTCTATCATTAGGATCAAACGAAATATTGGCAGCCTTCAACGCAACTAAATGTTGTATACCACTTTCATCAGTATATGCTTTTTCTAATAAATATTCAATGTCTTTGGGATGGGCTCCAGCTAGGATAAAGGCTTGTAAGGCATCAGAAAACCTATTGACATTGTTTGTTTTCATAAGGTCGTAAGCAGCTTTTGCAATAGCTGATTCTATCTCAACACCATCAAAATCTTTATGCAAGTAGAAGTCAAGCGTACTGTTTATTGGATTTAGATAATGGGCCAAAGTAAGAACACGTGTCAACCAAGAATCTCCTGATTCAAGAAGATCCATAATACCACTGTATATTGCCTTGACATCTTCAGCTCTCATTAAGCTGAGATCATACTTACCATCTTCTCTATGATATATAATATCCAACAAGCTGGGGATATCTAAAATTGAGCCATGCAACACCATTTCTTCAAGCTTTTGTGTCACTGCCACCTCAATTTGTCCCCAATAATCCAATTCCCATGGACCAAATTTTTCCCTCCAAGCTCTGGCCCTGCCAAATAGTTCATGCTCAATAGCAAACCTGATCAACTTAATACCAACATAATTCTTCATTTTATACCCCCCACAAAGATGATATTACTTTTTAATACTCACAAGAAGTGTAGAAATATATAAATTTTTTGATAACCAAGAATGTTTGAGAGGTTTGTGGAGTTGAATGGTTAACAAAAATAAAAAAATTTTAGATTAATTTCAATTTCTAATCTTATTGAGACACTGTTGGTATAAAGTGTTGTCTAAGCTTTGTCCACATATCTTGAGTAACATAATCAACAGGCACATAAGCTCTTTCTCTCTCATGCTCAATAGGTATTAAGCTACTTATAGACTCTGGTAACAAAGGTTCACCCTGCTCTGTTACAATGTCATCTACAAAAGCAACAAGGCGATTACCATATACGTGTCTTGATGCTCCAAGTGGTGCAGATCTGTCATCACTTTGTTTAACACAAGCTCCAAGAATAGTACTTCCATACCCAACTTGTCCAAAACGTAGAGAATATATTCTAGGTTGACCTTTCTTGTCTCTGAAACCAGTATCATACAATACAACCATTCCTCTTCCAAGATCATTTGAATTAAGATATTGCATTTCAGACATATTATTCACCTCCTAATATTATCTTATATATTACCTAATAAGTATTTCAACTATATAAATCTTTCTATTTTTAATTACTATAAAGTGACGAAATAAGCCTTGAAACCCCAAAATTCTAGCACTTCAAGTGTTAAAATTTGACCACTAGAAAGCTTCTAAGTAATAATTAGTCCTCTTCTACAACCTTTCCATTCTCTTCCTTAAATATCTGAGCCTGGAATTTGTAGATCTTGTTCTTTAAATCTCTCCAAGCATCTTCATCTAGGCCTGCTTTGTGGCAGGTCATTTGCAAGGCTTGCTTTGGATTGCAATCATATCTATTAAAAACCTGGGGAAGCAAAAGCCCAGAACCAAAGCTGCTCCTAATAATAAGCCCATCTTTGCCAATATTTATTCTTTTTATGTAATCATCTGGTTTTACAACCTTGATGAGTTGTGGCACTGTTAAAACACTGATTTCAACTTCAATATTTTTAAATTCCTGTTTTTGCAGCCTTGGAAACCTGGGGTCTTCAAAAGCTGCAGACTTAGCAGCTTTAACAATAGCATCATACAATGGAAAAACAGGCTCTACAAAACCAATACAGCCTCGAAGCTGCTTGTCAATAGTTATTGTAACAAAAACTCCTTGTGGTTTTGAGAACTTTTCCATCAGCTCTTTACTTACTTCTACCTGCTTTGCCTCAAATACAGAAGAAATCGCATCTCTTGCAAGCTTAATGATTTTCTCAGCGTCTTGCAATGAGATCATTTTACCTTTCTCTTAAAAACACCTGCAAAATCCTTGTTCTTCTTCTTAAGTCTGTTTATAGCACCTTCCAAAGCATTAATAGGTGTTGTGCCAGAGGTCTCAACAACCATCTTTGGAGTGCTAATCAAAGGGTGCTTGATATGATAACCAGCTGCAGTGACATTCTTGTCATTCCACAACTCTTTCTTAAGCAGGTTTGCCAAAGTATGGCTCTCTCCCTTAATCTCAAAAATCATCTTATTTTTTGATTCTTCAATAATATTTATCTCCATGGAAAACACCTTTTGCAAAGTAAATTGGCTATATTTAAATTACTTTCTGTTTTTCAAGAAGTTGTATATCTCTCTTTGTTTCATAAGATTTAAAGAAACATGTCTTTCTCCTGTAGAAATCTTGTATAAAATAAAATCTTGTTTAACCAATTCTTTTACAGCATCTCTTGTTACCTTTTCTCCTCTCAAATGTTTTGGGATAAATTTTAGCAGATTGATTTCCTCAGTATGTTTATGCAGCCACATATTTGAGTTTATTAGCTTTCTTAACAACCTCATCATAATGTGCTCTTTTTCCATTAATGATTTTTCTGAAGCTCGGTTTCTTATAATTTGATCAATAAATTCCGAAAGCTTTTCAGGAAATTCAGAGACATTAGTTCCAAAATAGGAAGTTATTCGTTTCAAAATAGAAACATTTAAATATATAAGTTAATCTCAAAATCAGATGACTCAAACAATATTTCGAAAAGCTGTTGGTAATTCCCCAAAAATCAAAGTATTAGAATTCTTAATAGAAGGCCGTGAGCTTGATTACTCAATAACAGACATTGCACAAGGTGCGGACATAGGAAGAACAACCTTATTTAGAATATGGGATGATCTGATAGAAGCACAAATAATAAAGCACACTCGCAACATAGGCAATGCAAAGCTATACAAACTAAACTTGCAAAACCCTTTTGTAAAAAAAGTGGTTGAGTTGTTTGATGAGGTGGTTGTTGAACCTTTGAATCAAGAGAAGAAAATAGTAGCTAGGTAACCTTTTCCAAGCGCCAACATCCAACCCTAATCCTTTGAATCCTTCTTGTATGATACTCCATTGTCATCTTTAAAGGGAAATTAAAGGCAAAGAAATGAGTCACTTTGAAATTGTTGTCTTTGCTAATTTTCTCTATAAATCCTTTGCTTTCTATTTTGTGAAAGGAGTAGATAATATCAGCAACCTCAAAGCCTTTTTCTAGGAAAAGCTTGTCAGCATGCTCTTGCTGCACACCAAAAGGTGGGTTTTGAATAACAACCTCAACCTTTTTGTTAAAATTACCTATATCATCAACCATAAAATTTGCATTGGCTTTTATCTTAAATTGTTTTTTTATATTCTCGAGATTCCTCTTTGCAACCTCAATAGCTTTGCTATCAATATCAATGAAAAGAACCCACTTTGCTTCTAGTAACAAAGCCCCTATTCCTAAGGTTCCAGTTCCGCAGCCAAGGTCTGCAATAATTTTATCTTTAATATCACCGAGCATATAAGCATTCCACAAAACCTGAGAAGCAATTTCAGCATCTGTTGTGTACTGCTCCATTGCTGCATTAGGCTCTTTAAACTGCTCTAGCTTTGACAAAACAATTGCAAGTTGTGACTTTGTAATCATAATCTAGAGCAATAATCTCTTTTTTTTATATATTTGCTTTTGAAAGAATTTTTGGTATTAAAAACCATTTGAGAGTAGTAAAAATAAGAAAAGCTTAAAAACTTGACATGTTCCCAAAACCACCAACAAAGGTGGAACCTAATGGGTCTTGAAGATACAATAGAAACAGGAACTCAAATTTCTGAATTAGAAGAAAAAGCAAGATTAGGGTCAATACTAAGAGATACAGGAACAGTTGCCAAAGAATTTGGTTATTCTCTTTTGCCCTCTTTTTTAAGGAGACCAAAAAATTATACAAGATACGATCTATTCTTAGATTTACTCAAAATTGGGTGCGTTGCTTTGGGTGGAGTAGAATTAGTTGAATATGCAAGCGCTGGTCGTTCTGTTGATGCAGCATATGCCTTCCGCAACCTTGGATTTTGGGCAGCAGTCTCAATCCCTCACTTCTATGCTGGAATAAAAAACAAATTCCAAGAATTTGACAATTACATTAAAGAGCTATACCAACAACTTGAGCAAGAAAAAGAACTTAGCAAAAAACAAAGGACTATGTTCATAGCTGACCAAATCATTGAGGACAAAGCAGTGGTTGGGCTTTTTATGCTACCCTGGCTTATTGAAACAGGATATAAAATCTTATATCTGCCATATGGCCATGAATTTGTTAAATGGGAAGCTGCAGTTGGAGTTGGTCCAACCATGCTACAGCACTATGCAATGGGAATTGGTCTAACCAAGCTTATTGAAAACGCTCAACTTTATTGGGCCAAAGCCAACCAAGTTTATGATGAAAAATTTAAAGCAAAGGTGAAATGGCGCTCACTAGGGATTTTCCTGGGATTTGCATTTGGGTGGGAAGGATTTGAGAAGATCTCACTATTCTCTGGTCCGCCAATACCTAAAGACACAGTGTTTGATTTGATTATGGGTACTTGGGGAAGTCTTAGAGCACTATGTGACACAAAATATTATTTAGATTGTTTGGATTATGTAACCCATCATCCCTTGACAGCCAGAATCAAAGACTCAATACCTATTTCCTTTTAATCATTCAGAAACATATATAAGTTTATTTTATTTCCCATCTACTATGAAAAACCCCTTTAAGCCAAAAACAGAGAATTCTAAGGAAGCAGCCTTAAGAGAGTCTTTCAATAAAATAAAGGAGGAGCTAGAAGAGCATTTAGAAACAATAAACCAGAACACAAATGAGATCCAGGCAAATTATGAGTACTTAGAAAAGATTGATCAAAAGATGGAAAAGCTTAATGAGAAGCTGGAAGAGATAAAAATTCATTTAGGTATGATTAAGGAGGATGTTTCTAAGGCAGAGCAAAAATTTGAAGCAACTAAGCTTACTATCCATGAGCAAGAGGTTTTTCTTGTTTTATACACAGCATCAGATTTTTTGAGCTACAAGGATATTGCAAAGAGAAAGGGGTTAACTGAATCATTAGTTGGCAACTATATAACCTCTCTTATAGAGAAGGGCATACCTCTGATTAAGAAGTATATGAACAAGGTTGCATATGTGAAGCTTGAATCCCGCTTTAAAGAGTTGCAAGCAAAGAAGAATATTCTCAAGATTGATGATAGGATAGCAAGGGATTATACTGGGATTTAACAAAACCTTTTTATAACCCTTTGTTCTTATTCTTTTTATGAAATTCCTATCACAAGTTATCAAAAAACACAAGCTGGGTGTTAAAGAGCAGAAGTTACTTAGAGGAGAGATAGATACAGTTCTAAAAAAAATAAACTCAGAATTAAGCAAAAAGAGGATAAAAGCAAAAGCAGTTTTAGGAGGGTCTGCTGCAAAAGGCACTATGCTCAGAGGAGACTTTGATGTTGATTTGTTTGTTAAGTTTGATTATAGTTATAAGGAAAGGAACCTATCTGACTTATTAGAAAAAGCATTAAAATATTTTAAACCAAAAAGGGTGCAAGGCTCTCGAGATTATTTCCAATTTACTCTCAAAAAGATAAATTATGAGGTTGTTCCTGTATTGGATATAAAAGACCACAAACAAGCTGTTAATGTAACAGACGCATCTCCTCTGCATGTTGATTGGGTAAAAAGGTATCTAAGAAAAGATCCAAAACTACTTGACCAAATAATATTAACAAAAGTTTTTCTCAAAGCAAACAAATTGTATGGAGCAGAATCCTACATAAGAGGATTTTCAGGCCATGTTGTTGACATATTAACAATTAATTACAATGGATTTTTGACATTGTTAAAAGCATCACAAGAATGGAAACCCAATGAGGTTATTGATCCTGAGAAACACAACACAGCTAAGCAGTTAAACAAATCAAAGCTTGGCCCTCTTATAATAATTGACCCTGTACAGCCAAACAGGAATGCTGCTTCTGCTCTTAGCTTTACAAATTTTGGAGAATTTAAGAGAATAGCAAAAGAATTCTTAAAAAACCCTTGTATCAAATTTTTTGAAAAGCAAAAAATAACTATTGCTGAACTCAAACAAAAGGCTGGAAAGAACAAGCTAATTGTATTAAATGTGACACCATTAAAAGGCAAAGAGGATGTTGTTGGAGCAAAGCTCTTAAAAGCCTATAAATATATTGAGAAACAACTAAGAAAGAATGAATTCACAGTTATAGAATACAAATGGGAATGGGACAAGGCTAGCAAAGCAATATTTTGGTATATACTTGACCCAGAGATACTGCCTATGTTTAGAGAACACATGGGTCCGCCTTTACAAGAAAAGCAGCATGTAAAAGCCTTTGAAAAACAATACAAGGAAACTTATGTGAAAAACAAGAGGGTGTTTGCGAAGGTTAAAAGGGAGTACAGAAAACCAGAGAGTTTGATAAATGATTTATTTAAAGATAAATATGTGAAAGAAAGATTGAAAAACATAAAATTAAAAGAGTTATAGGATTAACCCCATGTTCTTATAGTAATCTCATAGTCTTTACAATCAACAAGTGGTCTGCCATCAATTCCTACTGCAGTTTCTGTTGGGCAAGCAACCAAAGAGCACTTTTTTCTCTCTGCATCTACTCTAACCCCTAAAGAATCATGGTTATCATCTTCTAGGTATCTTAAGAATTCCACGTAAGGAACACCATTTCTATATGCACCTGATTCATTCCACAAAGCATAACATCCCATGCCAGAACCCTCTTGGAGAACAATGCTGTATTGCCCATTAGGTGTTGGAACAGGTGTTTCGATTGGAATAGGATTACCACAGCTAGTAAGTGCTACTACTGCTGCGATTCCAAGTCCTATGGCAACTTTTTGTGTTATATTTGACATTTTTTCACCTCATAATCATTTATAATATAATCCCCAATATACCAATAGATAGCACAACCCATATATAAATCTTTTGTTTTTGTAATCACTATGTAGAGACAAAATAATAGAAAGATTTAAATACAAGTAGTATGTTCTGGTTCATATTTAAATAAGGAGTGATATATATGACTAGATTAACAAGGAAAGAATTCTTAAAAGGAGCAGTTATTAGTGGAGCAGGTTTGGTTGTAGCTGCTTGTGGTCAAGCACCAGCAAGTCCACAACCAGGAACACAAGACAAACCAGGCAACCTCCTTGATGCAAAAGTTATTGCAGCTTGGGGAGATTACTATGTTGTGGCAGGCCGTGTTCCAGTAAGCGATAATATTTACTTGGCAAAATTACACCATGCCAAAATTCCCTCTCAAACTAATCAGTTAGGTTTGGATGATAAAGTGGTTGGTTATCTAACAGGAATACCTGCCTTGACTAATTTTTTATATGAAGTAGATAGTGTAGATAGTGTAGTTGCTGATAAAAGCAACACAAGCTATAGTGGCTATGGAAAGGTTATGAATGTCATGAGAAGAACTGCTGACGGTGAGAATCAAATTGGGATTGATGTAAAATTACATGCATATGACAGTGCCTTTAACCCAATGAATTGGGGTGGCAACCAGAGAATTATAGTTTCTGAGAGCTACATGCAAGCAGTTTTCGGTAAATCAGTTGAAGAAGCATTTTCAGCAATTGATAGAGAACTATCTCAAAAAATGATACTCGTAAATGGGGTTAATATTGGAACATCAGAAGACAATATTCACTATTTCTTAGATCCAAAAGCTTTGGTTGTTCTTGGACCTGCTGACAGAATTTCATTTGACGATCCTAAAGCACTTGAAGGACTAAATACAATTCAATACAGTTTTTTCAACCCAACATATCTAGAATAATTCAATTGAAAACTTTGAGATCACTTATGCGTAAACCAGAAAACCAATTTCTCTTTTTCTTTCTTATCTAATCTTAGAAAACCAAATCTTTCTGCTTGTATGACATCATCAACTTTCAACTTCTTCATAAGAGGCTCTCCAAAACCTTTAACAATATTGGCATCTGGCATCATAACCTCAACTTTCACCAAGTCAGATTGCTTTGGCAGCCAGTGCATTATCTTTTCACCTTTATCTTTATATTTCTCATACTCTAAAGAACCAAAAACAAGGTTGTTGCCTTTCTTAGCAAAATTCAAGCAATCCATCAACCTATACAGCTTGCCCTCTTTAAACTCCTTGTAATCATCATTTGCTATGTAAAACTCATCACTTGTCTTAAAAACCCTTTTGCCTCTTTTTGGAAAATCAGGATGCAAATCTAAACTAACCTCTTTTTTAGGAGCACCTTGAATCTTAACAAGCTTTGGCTCTTTGACAAAAAAATACCTATTAACCTCTTTGTCAATAATCTTCCTATTAGTTGTTGCAATAACACTCCAGTCAATGTTTGTCTCTGATAAGCTCAAACCAACCTTGTATACCACCTCATAGAATGTTCTGTAATCAATACCTCTTCTCTTCAATGCTCTTAATGTTACCAGTCTTGGATCATCCCAGCCAATAACCTGCTTATTGGAAATCATCTCTCTTATTACTCTTCCCTGCGCAACAGCTCCAATAATATTAATCCTGCCATAATGAACAATTATCTGCTTTTTATAACCAAATAAATCCTTGATGTAATTCTGCAGCTCATTCCTCATCTTACCAAACTCGCTGCTTCTAAGAATATGGGTGACACCATACCTGCAATCCTCAACAGCATTTTCAAAATCATACAATGGCCAAACCGAATATTTCTTGCCATGCCTAAAATGCTCTGCATATGAAACCTTAAAAATAACAGGGTCTCTCATGCAATGGTTGTCTGCACAAATATCTCCTTTTAGTCTAAGAACAGCCTCTCCTGTCTTGTACTTTTTAGAAATCATATTTTTCCATTCATCCATATTTTTCTCAGAGGAGATTTCTCTATGTTCACAACCAACACCTTTATGTCTCAATTCCTGCATCTTATCTCTGTTACAAAAGCAAACATAGGCCTTGCCCATCTTTATCAATTTCTCAGCATGTTTATACATCTCATCCATATCATCACTAATGTAAATCACCTTATCAACCTTGATCTTAAGATATCCAAGAATATCCTCTTCCATTGCATTTGCAAACTCTTTTGTGCACTTCTCAGGATTGGTGTCTTCAAACTTTAGAATACATTTTCCTTTGTATTTTTGTGCATACATATAATTAATCAAAAAGCTCAAAGCATGGCCAACATGATTGTACTTAGAAGGTTCTGGGGGAAGCCTTGTGACAACCTTGCCAATAACAGCTCCTTTTAATTCTGGCAAATCTTTTCTCTCTTCAATCTTTTTCTTTTCTAACAATTCTGGTGCTAGTTTTTCTAACTCTTTTCTCTGATTTTCTACACTCAATTTGTTTATTTTCTTAATAATCTCTTGAACCTTTTTACTAACTTGCGTAGCATCCTTTTTCAGCTTAGGGTCATCAGAAAAAACCTTGCCAATAACAGCTCCTGGTTGAGCCTTGCCATCAAATCTGATAGCGTTCTGCAAAGCATACTTTAGTATTAGATCATCAAGTTTCATAATTGGTTACTAATTAAAAAACACTATTTAAATATTGTGGAAAACCACTTAAAACCATTTGCTTAATGGAAAATCCTCATCCATACACGAAAATCTTTCAACACCTTAACCAAAATATTTATAAATATAATTAGATTATATCTAATTTGTGATATAAAATGGAAGTTTTTGAAGCAATACCAAAACAATGGGGGAATTCAATAGGTGTAACAATACCGAAAGATATTGTGAAAAAAGAGAAGATTTCCGTAAAAAACAAGGCAAAGTTTATAGTAATAGGCCAAACAGATATGAAGCAGCTAAAGAAATCATTTGGGACATTGGAACTAAAAAAACCCACCCAAAGGATAATGGATGAGATTGATGAAGCATATGACTAAGGCCTATTTTGCAGATACCTATGCTTTAATAGAGCTGCTTGGCGGAAATCAGAATTACAAACCATATCTAGATTGTATACTAATAACATCAAGGTTCAACCTTGTTGAATTGTACTATTGCCTGCTCAAAGACCATGGCAAAAAGATTGCTGACAAGTATTTAGAACTCTATTCTAAGATTGTTGTTCCAATTACTTTAAACAGCATAAAAAGAGGCATGGATTTTAAGCTAAAACACAAAAAATCAAAACTGAGTTATGCAGATTGTGTTGGGTATGTTATTGCATTAGAGTTTGGTATTAAGTTTTTAACAGGTGACAATAAGTTCGAGGGATTAGCTAATGTAGAATTTGTAAAGTAAAAATTAGCTTAAGTGGTCAGTTGAATTAAACAGAATTTCTTTTGGTCCATCAGTTGTGAATTCCACAACACTGATTGCACCATTAGCTTGGTAAAGTTCCATATACTGTTCCCTTGGTTTACCTAGGAGATAACCCAACAAATGGATTATTGGACCATTATGGGATACAACAAGAACATCTCTCTCTTCTAATCTCAAAAGATCATCAGCAAAAGCACGAATCCTTCTATCCAAATCATCCAAAGACTCCCCATTAGGAGGTCTGAAACTTGGGTCTGGTATCATCATCTCTTTTATATAATCAATAGAGCTCCCAGCACAGTCCCCTAAATCAGGGTCTCTTATTCTAGGCTCTTTTACTAATGCTGTTCCAGGATGGTATATACCAATCTCCATAGAAGTTCGAAATGTTCTTACTGAAGGGCTGACATATACAATGTCAAAATCATAATCTTCAAGTGCCTCTGCAACAGCCCTTGCCTGATTTAATCCCAATTGTGTAAGAGCCTCATTCTCAGAGGGTATAATTCTTAATTTATTAGAATAAACCTCCCCATGTCTAACAGTTGTTAGTATTTCTAACATGTTAATCCATTATAGAATCACTTAATATTTAAATCTTTTGTTTGTTTACTACTTTAAAGAGACAATGATAGAAAGGCTTAAATATTTGTTATTACTCCCTTTGTTTTAAAACTCTTTCACAATCTAATACTGATTTAAAATGGCTGAAAATAAAGAAAGATGGAAAATTATGTATGAAGATGGCTCACATGGTGGTTTTGCATCTTTGTACACTCCTTCTGATATTCCTGAATTAAGAACTCTTGGAGATGTGGCTAGTTTGTGGGGTTCAGTAGATGGCCTAGAGAGAGCAATGAATAAAAAAGAAGTAAATCCTAAAGAATTTCTGACTGATGTACGTGTTCTTAGACCTGAAGGAGAGCCTTATGACAGTCGCACCTATTACGCTTGTGTTGTCTTTAAAGTTAAGGGTGCTGGGTCAGTTGCTTTGTTGATTGGCGCGGATTGCACGCAGGAGACAATAGCCCTAGCAGGACCAGAAGTATCTGAATCAAGTGTTAGAAGTTTGGCCCTTTCTACTGCCACTAAGTTGGAGAAACCTAAATATGGCCCTTATTCTAAAAGAAGACATTGAAGATAAAAAAGAGAAAATATTAAAAATCTAATACTCAGGCATGCCTCGCTTCCTTAAAAGATATCAAATAACTCAGTTGTGGAATAAATCTTTACGACAGTCTGTTCCTTCAATCTCTTATCGTTGCTCCATATAGGACATCTCAGTTTCAAAGCCAATGCAAAATAATCAACATCATTTTTATCAGGGCATATTTTGTTAGCTTGTCTAATATATTCCTCTGTTTCTTTGTTTGGGATGGTTTTAATTCTCTTTCTTAGTATACTTGTCAATCTATCAAATTCCTCTGTAGATCTATGTGTTTTTACTAAGATTAAATCTCTATACTTCTCAAATTCCTCAAACAAGAATTCAGGTGCAAAGATACGCAAATCTTGCTGAAAGATAAGGTCTTCAGTTTTCCCTTCTTTGATTAATATGGAGAATAAGACATTGGCATCAATAACTATATCCATTTTATTTTCTTCTCTTGGCTAATCTCTTGTTTAACTCTCTACCGAATTTCATGGCATCTTGCTCTGTGAGTTTACTCTTTGACTTGAATTTCTTTATAAATTCAAGGTCATTTATTTTTTCAATAAATGCCTCTCTTGCTACAGCACTCCAATTGATCTCGGCAAAGGAATCCATCTTTGTTTTCAAATCTTCTGGTACAGATAAGGTAATGTTTGTCATGCTTATTCACCCGTGTGTTTATTTGTAAATACGTGTAATATGTGTTAATATTTAAATGTTGTGGTTTTGTGAGTAATATTGGTTATATCAAAGTGAGAAGAACATATTGATAAAAATAAAGAAAAAAACCTAATACTCAGGCATACCACCCATTCCTCCTGGAGGCATTGAAGGCATCTTATCCTTGCCTGATCCTGAGCTTGCTATTACATCATCAATTCTCAAGATCATTGTTGCCACTTCTGATGCTGATTTTATTGCCTGGGTTTTGATCTTCAAAGGCTCAATAACACCCTGTTTCCAGGAATCAACAACCTTGCCCTTGAAAACATCAACACCAGCCCATTTCATGCCCTTGTCATGAGCAGCCTTTAAGTCTGTTAAAATATCAATTGGGTCAAGGCCAGCATTTTCTGCTAGTGTTCTTGGGATGATTTCCATTGCCTCTGCAAAAGCCATGACCGCAAGCTGTTCGCGGCCTGACAAAGAGCCTGCAAACTTTCTTAGATTTCTTGCAAGCTCCACTTCTGGAGCACCAGCTCCTGCAACAACCTTTCCATCTGTTAAACCAGAAGCAACTCCGCCAACAGCATCCTCTAAAGCTCGCTTGATCTCATCAACAACATGCTCTGTTCCACCCCTAACCAAAACAGTAACAGACTTTGGATTCTTGCAGTCCCTTACATAAGTCATCTCCTCATCCCCTACCTTCTTTTCCTCAACCAATCCAGCAAAACCCAAGTCAGCTTTGCTCAAATCATCAAGATTTGTAACTATTGTAGCACTAGTAGCTCTAGCCAAAAGCTCCATATCACTCTTCTTTATTCTGCGAGCAGCATAAATTCCTTTCTTTGCCAAGAAGTGCTGTGCAATATCATCAATACCCTTTTGGCAGAAAACAACATTTGCCCCTGACTTTTCTATTTTCTCAACCATGCTTTTCAACATCTTTTCCTCTTGGTCAATAAATGCTTGTAGCTGGTTTGGATCAGTTATCTGAATCTTTGTATCTGTCTCTGGGCTTTTGATCTCAACAGCAGAATCAACCAAAGCAATCTTAGCATTCTTAACCATCCTTGGCATGCCAGGATGAATTCTCTCCTTATCCAATATAACTCCCTGGACAAGCTCTGTATCCTCAACTCCAGCACCAACCTTTTTCTCAAGCTTTATATTCTCAATATCAATAATATTCTTGCCATCCTCTTTGTCAACAACCTGCTTGACTGCTCTGACTATTAATTCTGCCAGCCTGTCCTTATTAGACTCTGCACCCTTGCCAGTCATGGCAGTCATTGCAATCTTTTTTAATGTTGGAATATCATTTTCAGAAACAGTTTCTGCCATGTTGTTTAGGATTGATTGAGCCTTTTCAGCAGCCATTGTATATCCTTTGACTATAACCGTAGGATGGATGTCTTTGTCTAATAGATCTTCTGCTTGTTTTAATAGCTCACCTGCTAGTACTACTGCTGTTGTTGTTCCGTCTCCTACCTCATCTTCTTGTGTTTTTGCCACCTCAACAATCATCTTTGCAGAGGGATGCTCTATGCTCATCTCCTCTAGGATTGTAACTCCGTCATTTGTAACAACAACATCTCCCAAAGAATCAACCAGCATCTTGTCCATTCCCTTTGGGCCTAATGTTGTTCTAACTGTTTCTGCCACTAGCTGGGCAGCCATAATATTTGTTCTCTGAGCATTCCTGCCTGTTGTTCTCTGAGAGCCCTCAGGCAAGATAAATATTGGTTGTATTTGTTGTGACATTTTGTATTACCCCCTTGTTTGTTAATTTGTCTTCAAAAATCCATCCTTCCATGGCGGCAGTCGGCCAAAGCTTTGCTTTGTCCTCGCTCGCCACCCCGGATGGGGCGTCCCCCGGCTCGCCTGCGCCACGGATGGATTTTCTACTTTTTCATATATTAAAATCCCCTTTTTTGCTTAAAAACCAGAGAAAAGGTAAATGAGCAGTTCTATTTAAGGCTTTTGGTTTGGTGGGCTGTTAAGTAAACGTCTGTTTTTGGATAGTGAAGTTTTTTTTAATCTAAAAGCCCTTTCAGAAGAGGCGAATCGAGGGGATATTTTAGATACTTAAAAATAAAGATTTAAATATTTAAAAGTTTCTCTTGATCACAGGGGTATTAAATATAATTTGCTGTCTTAATTGCGGAGATATGCCTAAATTTGGGTCCAAGTATTGTGAAAAATGTAGTGCATCAATTGATAGAAAAAAGTTTCTGTACATCTTATGGTATTGCAACTAAAAATGAAGAAGAAAAGAATCAAGCACAAGAAGAAAATTACTCATCACTCTAACAAAGACCTTCTAGATAATAAATTAAAGGAACACATTGGTTCATTAATAGTTGCTTTAGCATTTCTTTTTTTGGCATATTCTCTATTTAATCATCGCTTTTACTGGATGAACGGTGAAAGGTTAGCTGTTCCTATCAAAGGTATGATGAGTATTTCTCCAAGCAGGTATATAAAACTGTATTACTCGCCAGATTTCGAATTATATGACCAAGTCACTGTGCGATTAGAATTTTGTGAACCTCTCATGACTGGTTGTACGGCATGTCCAAATTGCAGTGTAGAGGTTTATTATAACTTTGGTGATGGGATGGAACTACATGACAAAGGATTACCCCTAAATGAAAATGGGTCGGTTGGAATAGAGATTAGAAGCATACCCTTATGGCTATTTGTGACTATGGAAGGAGAAGGAAAGGGTTTTGTTAGGATACCTCCTGCAAATAAGAGAGAGTTTATCTGGGAAATGATAACAGATAAAAGTAGTATTCTAAATCCTATTACTATCCTGTTTGATATATTGTTATGTGGCATTACGATAATTGGATCAATAATTGCATTTATTAAACTTATAATACACATTTACAGGAGATATAAACATAAAAAAGATCCTCCTTCTTATGTTGGATGAATGACAAAAGTTATTTAGATAATATAGGGTTAAGTTCAATTGAGTTTGAGCCCTTTATTCTTCTTCGGTTACAATGTTAGAATCAGTATAATCGCAAAAATCACATTTATACGTTTCACGTATATTGTGAATTAGTTTGCCTTGATATTCTCTGTTTCCAAGTAATTCCCTTTTTACAGTTCTAACTGCTAAAGGTCGTTTACATTTTGGACAAGTATCCCTTCTTAGCATAATAAATAAGCCAAATATTATAATCCACCAAAAAATTGATATTATTCTTATCCACAGTTTCAAATTATTATTAAGGCTTTCAATAAGATTTAACCACACCCAATCGATAATCACAAACAAAGATGCTAAAGAAGGAATTGCTATAATTGGAAGGCCAACTTTTCGATCTTTCCCAACTAACCATCTTCCAAAAAATCTGATTAATTCATCTAACCATCCTTCTTCATTAGGTAGTATTATGGGTTTGGACTTATCAACATTAACTGTATGACCTACCCCAATAACATCTATATTATCATGAACATGAGATTTTTCAGTATTTAATTTTCTGTTATCTTTGTAATTAATATTGGATTTTGATATTTTATCCATATTTTAAGGATATACGTTCAAGAATATAAGTTTTTCGGACTCAAACTCAACTCTGCGGACGCAGTTTTCCTCACTTCATATGGGTCAGTTTCTCAACCCTTATGTTATATATGCTTTGGCTATAAACCCCAGAATCATCTATTCAAACCCTATGCATGTATAAATACGTGTTATGCTTTTCTTTTGACCTCTTGAACTGAATCTCTTCTCTTTTTCTCAGTTTAGTCAAGGTGGTTGTAACCGAACCAACCGAAGTATTCAGTTCCTTAGGAATTTCTTTTGAAGTCCACCATTTCCCTTCATTTTTCCTTAAAAAATCAAATACCTCCTGTTGGCCCATAATTAAGTATCTGGATGTCTTTGTTTATATATCTTCTCTAAATTTAGGCTTTGAAGTCACTTTATAGCCAAAGCTTGGTTTGGTGGGCTTTGCACATAAATAAAGTATAAGCCCTACTTCTCTTTTCCAGTAAATCTAATAGGTTAAACAAAGAGATTACTCGTTTAATAGGTGTTATACGCAATTTAGGGCTCGCCGAAAATTCTTTGTTATCGTAGTTGTTGAAAAATAAATTATTAACTTTCAAGTGGTAAAAAACAAAAGATTTATAAATATGCTATTAATAACTAATGTTATGACAATCAAAAGGACATTAGTAACAATTGTATTGGCTTCAGCTATTGGTTTAGCAGCATGTTCTCCTTCTCCTCTTGGTGGGCCAGGGAATTATGTTGAAGGCAAAGTTGTTTCAGAATATGGAAATGTAGCAAGAATTGTTGAATCAAGTGGTGCATTATTCGGAAACGAATCAGTTAAATTAGGAAATCCTGTTTATGGATTGAAAGTTGAAACACCACAAGGGATTTACATAATTGAAGTGGATGTTAATGATCAGTCTGGAAGTCGTGGACCTCACTCTGCATACAACCTTGCAGCAGCTATTGAAGAAGGAACTGAAGTTAAATTTCCGTTAAGATATGACGAAAAAGATTTGTTTTCTGTTGATAGGTTGGGAATTCTAGACCCAGACGACATTGAAATAATAGAATAAATCTTCAGTTCTGTAAATCTTATTTTTCAACAATTTCGTTAGTTGATTTAGATCCTATGCATGTATAAATACGTGTTATGCTTTTCTTTTGATCTTTTGAACTGAATCTCTTCTCTTTTTCTCAGTTTATTCAAAGTGGTTGTAACCGAACCAACCGAAGTATTCAGTTTCATCGCAATCTCTTTTGAAGTCCACCATCTCTCTTCATTTTTCCTTAAAAAATCAAATACTTCCTGTTGGCCCATAATTAAGTATCTGGGTGCTTTTGCTTATATATCTTCTCTAAATTCAGGCTTTGCAGTCACTCTATAGCCAAAGCCTGGTTTTGTGGGCTGTTAAGACTTTTGGATATTAATCACCGAAAAACATTTATAATATTCCAATTATATTTGGGATATATGAGTTTATTAAACCCTTTTGCTAACAAAAATTTAGGGAAAGAGATATCTCTGGATGTTGGAAAGCGTATCAAAATTTTGGAAGAATATCTTAATAGTTATATTAGAAAATATAAACTTACAAAGGGTTTACTTGAATCAACTGATCCAATAGAATTAGTACAGGAAATAGAAACTTTCATCCCAAGAGAATTAGTAGATATTGAAGGGGAAAGAAAAAATGAAAAGGAATTATTAAGAGATCTAATAAAAATAACTTCAAATACATGGTCTAACCGGGTCTATGACTTGGAAGTGGTTATTAAAGAAGAAAAAGATTCGGAGTCAATAATTGAAATATTAAAAAGGCTATCTGAATTATTAAAAACAGAATTACATACCATTGAAATAATCAAACAAAAGCCTAAGAACATTAAAGATTACTTGCGTTATCTATATACATTGATTGTTACTGTAGAATTCAATCTAAACAGTTTATTTAGGGACATGTTAGAAAGAGATGAACTTAAGGACATCCGAGGATTAGTTTATAAAATTATCAGAGGGGAACATATTGCTCAAGAAATCAAATCAGAGGAACAGAAATTATATGAATTATTTAGAAGAATTATGGGTGAAGAATCATCTCATGATTTAAGACAACTAGCCTATATCATTTATGAGGAATTATTGGAGATGGTTGATTTTGCAAACGATATGTCTGCTGGACAGAAACTACACCGCTTGGTTAATAATGATAAAGTATTAATTAATATCATAAGAAAGTATCACCCACGGTATTCTGAAAAAAAGATTAAAGCAATTGTTAGGGCATTTAGATATGTATTTGAACATGGCAACATATCATAGTTTTGTGTCCTTTTGCATAATGTTGTTTAAAAATAATATGAACTACTAAAAATTACTCTTTTTAGCTTAGCTCCTTGCCTCAGGCCCACTTCGTATGGGTCAGTTTCTCAACCATTATGTTATATATGCTTTAGCTATAACCCCGAGAATTAGCTATTTAGATTCTATGCATGTATAAATATGTATTATGCTTTTCTTTTGACCTCTTGAACTGGATCTCTTCTCTTTTTCTCAGTTTATTCAAATTGGTTGTAACCGAACCAACCGAAGTATTCAGTTTCATCGCAATCTCTTTTGAAGTCCACCATCTCTCTTCATTTTTCCTTAAAAAATCAAACACTTCCTGTTGGCCCATAATTAAGTATCTGGGTGTCTTTGCTTATATATCTTCTCTAAATTTAGGCTTTGCATTTGCTCTATAGCCAAGCTTTTAGAGATCTAATCCTTTAAACTAACAAACTTTGCTTCATCCCAGTGCAATATTGACACAACTCTAATGATTCTCCGAACTTCCCTTTCCTCAATCTTCCCCTCACTTCCCTGAAAACAGGTCTGTTCCAAATATCTTTTATGTGTTCTTCTCCAATGTTTCCAAATATATCAGCACAATGATAATCATTAGAACATAAAACAACATTCCCTAAGTGATCAACAATAGCATCGTTTGAAGACTTAAAACAAAACCTTTTTCTTACTGGATTTTTAACCTCAACAAGCCCCCCGCGGTTGAATAAGGGTGAATCATCTGTCACCACTCTGTATCTTATGTGTTGCCTAAGCTCTTCTGGCAGTTGATCTATAAGACCTCTAACATGACCATCTTTTTCTAGGTTTCCCTCATATTGACTCACAATAATACCATCAACACCAGCATTGATGAGATCCTCTATACTCTCTTGCGTTAGCAAGGAACCATTTGTATAAATAATTAGTTCTGCCTCTGGTAATCTCTCTCTTGTTGCTCTCATCAGTTCCACTAATCTATCATCTAGCAAAGGTTCATTGTAAAACACAGGTGAAAACCTTCCTTTAAACCCCATACTTGATAATTGATCTAAAAGCTCTTTAAACAATTCATCATTCATATAAGCCTCAGGTTTTCCACCACTTATATTTGGACATGTATTACACCTATTATTGCAATGGGCATTTGTTTCAACCTCAACCTGGGAAAAGGTTTCGTATTCTCTAAAAAGATTGAGCCTGTTATATTCCAGAGCATAATATAACTCTTTAATGTTGAACTTCAATGAATCAGGAACCCACCTGTCAAATAATCTCATAAACTCTATTATCATAAAGATATAATATCTGATTGAATATAAAAATCTTTTGGGTTATAACTACTCAAAAAGAATAAATTAATCTGAATGCCTACAGAATAATAGGTTTTGATTCCTATCTTCTATAGCCAAAGCTTGATTATATGTTAACTTAATGTTAGTTATTCAATTTTTCTAATTCTCTGAAAAACTCTGCTGGCTCCAAAATCTTAATCTTTTTGTATTGCTTTAATTTCAACAAGTGTTTATCATAAGAAACTAGATAATTTACTCTACCATCAACCGCACTCTCTAATATTTTATTGTCTGAAGGGTGTTCTTTAATAACATTCAATTTGCTTTTGGAAACAATCAGTTTGCTCATTGAAAGAATTGTCCTCACCAAGTCTTCTATAGCAACCTTCTTGTCTTTAACAAATCTTTGGAATTTGGCCTCGTGGTTTAAAACCTCAACAATTTCAACAAGAATCTTTTTAGTAACAACAACCTCTATCTCTTTGCTCCCAATAGTTCTTATAAGCTTGTAAGCCTCTCCTTCCCAGAATATACCTGACAACCACACATTTGTATCTAGAACTAATCTCATCTGGATTTTCTGACCTGCTTTATAATCCTATCTAAATCTGATCTTGTAAATCTAGATCTCTTTGCCGCTTCTCTAAATGGTCTTGTCACTTCAGCCCAACTTTTGATTTTTGGCATTTCTATTTTTTTTAGCAAGATGGCGTCTTTCTGTTCAATCACTGCAAAAGGCGTCCCTGGTTTGAGTCCCATATCTTCCCTTACCACCTGTGGTATCACGATCTGTCCTTTTGAACTTAGTTTTGTAAACTCAACTTCTTCCATTTTTATCACCAGTAAGAATGTAAGATTGATTACTATTTAAACCTTTCTATTCCATGGCTTGGCTATAAAGTCCTTTTTCAGTCTAAATAATATCCAAAACCACAAACTATAAATACAACATATTACATAAATGTAAGATATGTTACAAAAATGTAGTATTTTAAGGGTTGCAAATGTCTTCTTCTCAGAGCCAACTAAGAATCATTACCTTATTGAAATAAGTAGAAAAGCAGGAATAGCACACACATCTGTAAAAAAATATCTAGACCAACTACAGGAATCATCAATTATTATCAGAAATATCGAAAAGCGTGCATCCAGAAAATTCCCCTTGTACAAGGCAAACATAAATGAAAAAGCCTACAAGCAATACAAGAGTATGGCAAACCTTTACTCAATAAAGGAATCAGGATTAATAGACTTTCTCGCAGACAGATTAATGCCAAAATCAATAATCCTTTTTGGAAGCTATAACAATGGTGAAGACATAGAAAACAGTGACATTGATTTATTTGTTGAATGTACAGGACAAGACTTGAACTTATCAAAGTATGAAAAGATTCTCAACCGCAAAATCCAGTTACACTTCCGAAAACATTTCAGAGAATTGCCAGAAGAACTTAAAAACAGCATAATCAATGGAACAGTGCTATATGGTTATTTAGAGGCTTTTTCAGATGATAATCCGCGTCCAAAAAGACAAGGCAAAGGCAATATCACTAAAAAAAACAGCCATGATAACTTTACAAAGATTAAATGAAACCAACAAAAACAAATATCCTTCAAACTCTCTAGTTGATTACTATGATTCTATAAGAAAACTAATGGAAGCATTAACATCTCTTGAAGGTGTAAAAATCAAAGGAGAAGGTTCTCATCAAATTTTGATAGATTATATCTGCAAAAAACACAATCTTTCTGAGGCTCAAAGGAAATTCTTACAAGAGATACGCGAGTACAGAAACCGCATATCCTATGAAGGGTTTTATGTCAAAAACAGCTATATCAAAGAGAATGAAACAAAGATTGAAAGAATAATAAAACTATTAGTAAAGCTGGTTGATGATAATTTGCAAAGTAATTATCCTAACTCAAACCAACAAATCCTCTAGACCAGCCTCCTCAGCAGCCATTTTAAGACCAATTTGAGGGCAGTAATCTTTTTCTATTCTCCTCTGAAACCTTTTGTCAATGGTTCCGAATTTTTCTATATGGTTTTTTGTTCTTGTATATACCTCATAGGTTGATGTTCCACAAAATGTTCCTAATAGTCCACCAGTCCCACTTACGAAACTTGTAAGCAACGCAGCTACCTGCAACTCTATTGATTGTGTGATTATGGCTATGGGATACATACCCAACCCTAAACCAAAACCAACATAACTAGCCAAAACACATCTGTTTCTTACTGCACATTTAATATAATCTCTGCATTTGCTCATAATCCTTGGTTAAGCAATCTTTTATTTAAACCTTTTGTTCTTTACCACTTTAAAGAGACAATGGTAGAAAACTTTAAATATGGTTACTTGTTCTTTAACTGTTATGGAAATCTTTGGCAGAACCGTGGAGGCAATAAATTATGGAGACACCACTTTAGTTACTGTTTATGTTAGACTGAAACCAGGAGATTGTAGGAGAGAACAAGAGCCTTCATATACTTGCATTGATAATTGTGGAGGGAGTTTAGTTATTGCCAGGTTTTTAGAGAAGCATCCCATCTCTATCAAAGCATTGGCTCCTGAAGAATTAAGCGTTTCTCACCAAATTCCAGGTTTAGCCAATATTTCTGGTTTAGAAGGGCTAGAGAGGATGGCTGATAAAAAGGGATATTCTCTAAGAAGTCACGGCAAAGGCAAGGTGCTTTATTTGCATGGTGAGCCAGTAGCTGTTTATAACCCCTGTGGATTTTCTATGAAAGAGCAATTATGGAGCCCTGAAGTCCAACAAACTACAAGTGAATTAGTGCTGAGAGTAAACGAGGTCTATGCAATAGCCGAAAACAAACCAATAGAAGATATTGTGGAAGACAAAGCTTTAGCAAACCAATTAAGGAATCCTTTACTTAGACAACTTATACAACAGATGGTTGGAGATGAAGGTACACGATTGGTTGATATGCTAAGTGAAATGCAAGCTCAAAGAAATTAATAAAAAAGATATATTCCTTTAAAATGAAATCTAATCAAACAAATAGTAATTTGGACCAAAAAGCAGAACTCACAAGAAAACTAACAGCATTAGATGTATTACCAACACAACAGGAATGCATAACCCTACAAGGAATTGTTGAATCAGAACAAGAACATGGCTGGGAAATGTTTTGTCAGGCACACGGGATGTATCAAATAGTCCACAAAGAGATGGTAGATGCAATCTATGAGCTTCTTTCAATGTTAAAGACAAACTGCCTTGTTGAAATAGCTGCAGGCAATGGTAAACTGGCATATTGGTTACAGCAAAGTGGTCTTGAAATCATAGCAACAGACAACAACAGCATGGGCATAACCAAGGCTGATTTTGTTGAAAAGCCAGTAGACCATATGAAAGCTCTTGAAAAATACAACCCAGATGTAGTGCTTTTGTGTTGGCCTCTTCCTAACTCCATAGCATTAGATATCCTTGATTATCCATCTGTTAGATATCTTGTACATTTAGGTAATGCAATTTCCCCACAGGATAAAGAGATAAAAGAAAGAGTTCATGTTAGACCTAATGATCTGAATGTTTTGAAGTTTGATGTTTATACATATCCAACATTCCGTGATAGCACAAGAAGTACAGGAGGAAGCTTTAATTACTTGTATGAAATATTGCCTCAACCATTAATCCTTTTTACTATGGATTTTGGAACACCTAAAAAAGTTAACATAATCGGAACACAAATATCAGACCTAACTCTAGATCAAACTACAGGATTTATTTTTGACCTAATCATTTCTGAAAAAAAGCACCAATACATAGCAACTATAAATGCTCAGGGAGCTGCTAATGCTGCAACAAACCCTGAATTCCAACAAGCATACAATGGTGCAGCCTTAACAGTGGCAGATGGCTCTGGAGTAATTGCTGCCTCAATAATTGCTGGAAACCCAATCAAAAACAGGGTGATTGGCAGAGAGCTATTCAAAAGGCTATATGCCCTGTCTGCATACCAAGGCATTTCAATCTATATTCTTGGTGCACAAGAGGGCATTCCTCAACAAGCAATTGCAAACCTTGAAGCAGAACATGACATTGCAAATGTTGCTGGGCATTATTCCCCACCTAATGGATTCTTCAAAGATCCAGCTCATCCTTCATTAGATGAAGTGATACAAGGTATTAATGCCAAACAACCCAGCATACTTATTTTAGCAGGCCCTGAACCATATGCAACCAAATGGATTGCAGACAATATAGATAGATTGGATGTAAATGTTGCCGTGAACCTAGGCCAGGCAGTGGATGTTGCAGCTGGGATTAAAGCAGAATGTCCGCATTGGATATCAGGAATAGGCATGGAATGGTTGTGGAGAGGCATAAAAGATCCAATGATTAGAGGCAGATACACAGACTTTCCTGTATTAGGGTATTATGCATTCAAACAAAGATTCCTTTCATAAAAACCAAAACATAGAAAAAAACTTTGTTTTTTTCAAGCTTCGAAAATGCTCTGCATTTTCGAAACATTTATATCTCTATAAACTAATTTAATATACATAATGTATGACAGATGCAAGATGTGCAACAAACAAATACAATCTACTGATGATTGTAAGCTTCTTCTGAGCGGTTCTGGAAGAATAGAAGCATTCTGTTTAGATTGTTATGTGAAAAAGAAGGAGACAAAATAAAAATCAAGTACTTTCCATATACAGAACTCTATCAGCCACCATGGTTAGTTTGTCTAGCATCTCAGGCTCAATATTATGTTTTATTGCAACAAACACTCCCTCACATTGGGCAACTGCTACTCTTGCAGCAAACTTTCTCAAAAAATCTACAACTTCCTTTTTATCTCTGTAAGCAGAGAGTGTGCAAATAGAGTCAAACACAACTGCTCCTATTTCTTGTTTTTTGAGCAATGTATCAACCTTGGTAAAGAGCTCATTAAAATCAACTGGTGAGTTTACAAAAACACAGTTGCTTTGAGCTTTTGGTTTTTTAACAGCACTCTTTGTAACTGCATCAATAATAAATAACCTATCAGTATCTACATCCTCTGCAATCAAAGACTCTATTAAAGAGGCGTGAGATTTGTTCAAAGAGATGTAGCAGATTTTGTTTCTTAGGTCTTCTCTGTAAACATCTTTTACATCTTTTATCACAAAGTTCATCATACTCTCATGAGGTAGTACAGTGATGATGTTCATGGTCTAGCCTAAATAAGGTTAATATTTAAACATTTCTATCAAAACAATATAATTTCTAAAAATCAATAACACTTACGGTGATTCACCACATACTGCATCTAGCGAGTGTACACTCTGTTGTTTCTTTACACCTTAATTGAATAGAAATCACATCACCACGAGTTGCCCCTCTTGTGATTGGGTACTAGCAACTCGTGAGTTATTGTAATAAGGAATTTAAAAGTTTAAAGAATAAAATCAAAGAATCTAATCCCTTAACAAAATCTCAATGATATTGGCATAGGCTGGTCTTGTTATGAAAACTCCAAGTGTTACGCCAATAATGGTTGTGACTGCAAAGCCTTTTAGCAAGCCTGCACCTGCAAATAGCAAGGGTATCATTGAACCAACTGTTGTAAAGTAAGCAGCAAAAATAATAAAGAATGCTCTCTTGATCTTCTGCTTCCAGGAGTAAGCCTCTTGGCTTCCCTTCAAAGTCTCGTCTGTTATAATGATCTGGTCATCCAAGCCAGTGCCTATTGAAATAAATATTCCAGCAATAGAGGCAACATCAAGGTTCCAACCAATCAGAGCAGCAACTGCTATTAATAAAAATATTTCAAGCCATGTTATTATAAGAATAGGTATTGTGATAATCAATTTCCTGTATCTAATCAAAACAACAGCAGCGACTGCAAATATTGCCAAAGCACCGACAAACAATGTATTCTTAGCAAACTCTTGGCCCAGAGCAGGGCTGATTGCATCTATCTTAACAATTTTTAGCTTTACAGGCAAACTGCCAGTGATCAGAACTGTTTGCAGCCTTTTCATATTGCTAAGTGCATCTTCAACTGCAGCATTCTGAGTAACGCCAGATCCTGAGCCAGAAATCGCAACCTCAGTTGTTGCTCTTCCTTTAAGATCAGCACCAATGTTTAAAGTGTCAACAAGCTGGTCATCTAGATATAAATCAAGGGTTTCATTTAAGTATGGCTGTTGGCTTATTGTTATAACCTCTAAATTGCTAGTTAGATCAGCTTGTCTCTGAGCAGCATCTGGGCTTAGTGATATGGAAAACATAAACCTGCATGTATAACCATCTGTAATCTGCTGACACCCAACTCTAGAGTCAATACCTGAGCATTCCGCTGTTCTACAAACATAGGTGATGTCATTGCCACCTATAAACACTGTTTTATTTCCTATCTTTGCCTCAAACTTTCCTTGCTTTGCCAAAAGCTCAGAAACCTCTTCTTCACTTGCTCCTGCAATTTCAACAAGAATAAACTGGTTGCCAGACAGATCTCCTGTTGACCTAACAACAATATCGCTCAGGCCATAAACATTAAGCCTCTCCTTCATGTTTGATATCAATGAATCCATTTGATCTCTATCCAGCTTCTCTTCTGGTTGCAGCAAAACTCTTGTACCTCCTTGTAAGTCTAGGCCAAGCCTTATGTTTGTTTTTGGAGCATTGTAAACATTTAAGCCAAGGTCATCTGGTTCTTTTCCACTTAAAACCTGGTAAAAGCCTTTGTTTGTTTTGATGTTTATAGTCCTGTTTTCAGGAATACCTTTGAGAATATTATAATAATCATCAATATTGTTAACAGGGATTGTGTTTATTTCAATTATTCTCTCTTTGCTCATTGGTGCTGCAGTTGGCTTTGGGCTCTCAATACCAGCAAGTTCTGCACTTGAGTTGCGAGCAACGCTTCTTATTGTGACACCCTTGTGGTAAGGGTTTGGATAGATTGCAAAAACAGCTAGTACTATCACGCATAATAGAATTATTACCCTAACGTCAGTTATCATTTTTTTTAGTTTTGCTATCATTTGCCCCTAGCCTCTAAATACCATCTAATCAAAGCAGCGTTCTGGATCCAGGTTGTTGTTACATCTATCATCAAACC
Organism: uncultured Methanosarcinales archaeon; assembly: GCA_964354685.1. Classification (GTDB taxonomy): domain Archaea; phylum Nanobdellota; class Nanobdellia; order Woesearchaeales; family JAGVZT01; genus CAYHAM01. The sequence continues at coordinate 267,059 of CAYHAM010000001.1, read as the reverse complement.
AATAATCAGGATAAGCATAATCTGTTTAACAACAGGAGAGGTTGCAAAAATAAAAGCAACAATTGCAGCTCCCAAGGCAGCAGCAGTCATTGTTAGCCCTGTTTTAAAAGCATCAATTGTAGCCTCAAAAATACTAATACCAGCATCCCTCTTCAAAATCCTTGCAGTAAGCATTGTATCAGTATCAACAGAATATCCGATAAGCATTAGAAAAGCTGCAATACCAGCAGTAGACAACTTAATACCAAGTAGATTAACAATACCAAGTGTTATGACCATATTAAAGAATGCGGACAAAACAACTGTAATGCTAGGGATAGGGCTTCTAAAGTAAAACAGAACAACAAAACCCATTAATATAAACGCCAGTAATAATATTTTTAATATCTCTTGGAAAAAGCTCTCACTCAAGGAGGAGCCAATTGTCTCAATGCTGTAATCATCCTTGCTAAGCTTTGTGTTTAACCCTTGCTCTAAAACAGGGATAAGCTCCTCAACCTTGTCACCAGCTATGCTTGTTTCTATAGTTATTTCCTCAACAACTCCTTCATTCTCAATGACCCTAACAGCAAACTCCTCATTCTCAAACTCCTCGCTAAGTGCGCTCTCAAGTTCTTGAGAATCAACATCTATATTTGTATGAATACTTAGAGTTGTGCCTCCTTCCAAGCTGATGCCTTTGTGAATAAAATCCCCTGTTTGGAAATAGGTACCAAGAATAACAAAAAAAGCCAATAACGCAATGATAGCAGGAATTACAGCCAACTTCTTGTAATGGCCATCATAATACTTCTCCAAACTATAAATAAATTTATTAACCTTATCGCTAAGCTTACCTTTTTCCTTGGTCTCTGTTTTTTCTTCTTTATGTTCATTCTTTTTTGACATCACAGGCTTGGAACTTGAGGAAATTTATAAAGCTTTTGTATAGACAATATATTGAGTCATGTCTAAACAGAAAACCTTCTTTGCCAATCCTGATGTGAAATCAGATATTCAAGATCACAATCAATAGAACCAATAGGTATTCTCTCCTTCCTGTCATTTAGAACAATACCATCATTTTTAACATACACACTTCTATTGCTTTTTAGGCGTGCAAAGTCATCTACATGTCCAAATTTTTCAACGTAAAAAAATATAGGTTTCGGTTTTAGTAGCTTCAATCTATTAAGTGCATCTGCCAACACACTTTGATCAATACCAAGTGGAATAGAGTAAAACACATAGACGAATCCATTATCAATTAAAAAATCTATAAATTGTTCAGATGTTACCTCCTCACTGTTCTCAGGCCAAATAGTTGCAACAGCTCCAAAAAAGCATCTTTTTGAGCTCAAATATTCTGCAGCAGACATAACCTTATCAAATGAATATCTGGTTCTTATGGTATCATTTGTATCTTCAAAGCCATCTATACTCAACCCTATGTTGAAATTGTTTTTCAAAACAAGTTCATCCAGTTTTTCATTGGATGAAGACAAAAGATCCCCATTTGTGCAGCAATGGAAATTCAACCGAGGATTTTCTGTAAGCATATCACCAATAATTTGCAAAGTGTCTTCACTTACAGGCTCTCCACCAATCAGGTTGTAAATCCTAATCCCCCAAGAAATCCCTTTTTGAACAGCTTGATGTGCTGTTTGTGAATCAATAGTCTCTTTACTCTTCCTTTCCTCTTTTTCTATGTAACAACGTGGACATCCCCAATTACAATAGGTTGTCAGTTCAAGATGCATGACAGTTGGCTTTACAACTCCACTTCTGTTTTGTTTTGCTATACTATACTCTTGAAACATATAATTAAAAACCAAAGTTCCAATTGCTCCCATTCTCACTTGGCTAAAGGTTCTACTAACTAGACTCGGATTGAAATGAGATATTGTTGACCTCATTAGTGGATATAGCATTTTGACTAAACCTAAACAGTTCTCCTGCCTTTAAACACAACATTATAAAATATCATAAAAGAATATTTCACATCAGTGAGAGTTGCATGTCTTCCTTTTTCTTCTATGTATTTCCTCCATAAATCGATCTTTTCTTTATCAGTTAATCCAGACTTATATGCATACTTCACATCAGCAAAAGAAGCTCCATGCTCTGCTACCCATTCTTGTATATCCCATGGTAATTCCTCAAATATTCCTGGCTGCATAGCCCTGATCCCTATAAAAACCATCTCTCCTCTTAACAGATTTGGGATTTGGAGGAGTTCATCAATAGCATAAGGTCTTAGATATTTACCAAACCTTGTGATTCTGGGATCATGCTCTGTTCTAATAAGAGATGCAATATCCTCATCATCCTGCCTATCACGGGCATTCTTTTCCATAGACCTAATCTTATGAATGATGAAAGGCTTTCGGTCTTTGCCTATTCTCTCTTCAGTATATATAAAATCATCAATACTTAACATTTTTATCACTTTTCTATAATGGATCGGGCATTCTCCTATCCCTAACAATTAAATCTGGAATATGATTAAACCAATGTTGTGTTCTGGTGTTCTCACCACCCCATATTGGAACCTTTTCTCCTATTCTTGAAAAGAGGTCATAAAGCATAAACTTACCTATCTCTTTATCTCTAGTATCTGCAGAATAAATCATTTGAACAGGATATGCCATGTTTCCAAATTGTGGGAACAAACCCACTACAAAAGCAATAGAGCGTTCTGAGTTGATAATTTTTCTTGAAATTTTATCTGATATTTTCATCAAACCAGTTATAAGACCATAAAATCCTATTGTTTGGTATATGTAATCTTTGAACTTGATGATATTTTTTGGCGTATTTCTTAAATTTTCTAGACTTGTTACACTATACAACATTCTACTTCCTGTATAAGTTGTTCTTGTAATTGAACCTCCCCAATATGCAAGGACGGCTAATTCACTAACACTAATCATATCATTAAAATACAATATACCAAGAATTGAAGGAAACATACCCCAATCAAATACCTTAAGAGATGCATGAACATATAGGTCAGTTAGATAAGGGCTTGTTGATTCAACTTCTAATTGTTTACTAAGATGCTCTACTTCATGACAATCAAGCATATCTTTTTCTCCCCACTCATCAATTCTTTCCCTTACATGGTCTCTAGCTAATTCCTCTCTATATTGTTCTGATGAAATAAATCTAACAAAGTTTGATATCTTTTTTCTGTAATCAATTGTAGTAAGTTTATCAAAAGCTCTCCATGGTAAGTCACCCAAAAGTTTATCATATCCTTTCCATAATGCTTTTGCACCTTCTTTTCCATACCAGATCAAAGGGTATCTAGAATAAAAGTCCTTTTGTCTTTCATTTATCTCTCCTTTTTTGAACCTGTAATCTATGCTTCTATCTACTCTCCTCATGGATTTCCATCTTTTTTGATGCTCTGCCAAATGCACTAGATTCTCACTAAGAGAGGAATATCTTTCAGGACTTAATATCTCTCTTTCCTCTTCAATATAATCTCTCAATTTGATAATATCCACATCATCAAATAAAGGATGCCTATGTTTTATTGCTTTTGGGATATAAAATGAGAATAAACTAATTGGATTTAATGGAAACAAAGCTGGCACACCGGATTCAATATCTATCCAAGCCCATTTACATTCACCATCAACTTTATCCTCAAGCAAAAAATTGTTAGAAGCCACTGGATTTCCTTTGCCAGCCTGCCAAACAGAGCCATCAAACCCTGCCTCAATTAATCTCTCCTGAAGAGGTTTCATAACATTATCTACTAAATCACTAAGCTCTCCTTCTCTTGGTTTAGAATAAGGGTGGTGTAATGATGCTGGTCTGCCATCAACAAATTCTGTATGTAGTTCATAGGCTTTAAAGTCATCATTCCATTCAACACCTTTTGATCTAGCAACCCTTAGCTTGTCACCAAACCAATGCTCAACCAAAACTGGAAGAATCTCTCTTTTGTAATGAGCAGCCCATACAGCATCTTCATTCCAAATATATGCACCTGGAGCACCAAAAACGAAATAATTTACTAGTTTTGTTAAAGAATCTCCACCAGTGAAAATTTTTATTGCAGCATTTCCTCTTCTAAGAACTATCCCTGATCTACCCTCTCCCAATATTTGGGGTTTTTCTTCTGAACTCATTTTTCCTAGTCCTGATATTACAAATGGTCATTTTAACACCCCTTTTTATAGTGAGAAAGCTAACTATAATATAAAATTTGCTTTATTAATAATAAAAACAAGAAAAAGTTTATTCCTTCCTTTTCTTCTTTGTTTTCTTTATTTCCTTTTCTAGATCTAATTTATCAAGCAGTTCCTTGTATCTGTTTCTAATAGTCACTTCTGTTACTCCTGCAACATCTGCCACTTCTCTCTGAGTTCTTTTCTCGCCATGTATTAGAGCAGAAACATACAATGCAGCAGCTGCTATTCCTGTTGGTCCTCTTCCTGAGGTGAGTTCTGCCTCTTGTGCTTTTTCAAGAATCTCAACTGCATTGCTCTGTGTTTCAGGGCTAAGCTTCAAAGCAGATGCAAACCTTGCAATATAATCGCTGGGATTAGAAGGCATTATTTTTATTCCTAGTTCTCGAGTTACAAATCTATATGTTCTTCCAATCTCCTTTTTTTCAATACCAGAAGCCTCGCTCAACTCGTCTAGTGTTCTAGGAACCTCATGACGGCGGCAAGCAGCATACAATGCTCCTGCAACAACACTCTCCATAGACCTTCCTCTTACAAGGCCACGCTGTACAGCTAGAGTATAAATTCTTGCAGATTCCTCTTCAACAGATTTTGGAAGCTTTAGATAAGAAGAAACCCTTTTTAGCTCAGCCAAGGCAAGCTTTAAATTTCTTTCAATAGCAGTTGAAATCCTGTATTGCCATTTCCTTAATCTAAAGAACTTGTTTCTATCTCTTTTACCTAGGCTGCTCAAATCTGCTTTTCTTCCAACCTCTGTACCCAAGCCTTGGTCATACAAGGTGTAAGTCATAGGAGCGCCTGCTCTTCTGCGCTTATCACCCTCTTCTGAATCAAACTCGCGCCACTCTTGACCAAAGTCAACCATCTTGTCTTCTACAACTAAGCCACAATCTTTGCATATCACTTCTCCTTTTTCCTTGTTCCAGAATAGGTTTATTCCACCACACTCTGGACACTTCTTTATATATGCAGGACTCATAGTATCACCCAGAAATTTTTAATTATAATTCTATTCTTTACCCCAAACCCCCAACATAAAACCATATTATAAACTTATTTATTATTTTTAAAATGACTACGATAAGTTTAAATATGGGAAGCTTGACTAATTTATAAATCTTTCTCTTTTCCGAAATATTTAAAAGCAGTTTCTAAGCCCTTCAGGCCATGAAAGAACCAATTTCAAGGCCTATATTAAAGGTATTAGCATGCCCTGTTTGCAAGGCTGATCTAAATTATAATAAGGACAAAACCGCTCTTATATGCGAAAAGTGCAAAGTCAAGTATCCAATAAAGCAAGGTATACCTGTTCTACTACCATCTGAGCAATAGGTTTTAATCACTAATTATATAAATGAACTCCAATTAATCCCAACTATGGACAAGTGCATAAAATGCGGTAAATATGGAGAATTTGAAACACTCTGCCAAGAGTGTTTTCTAAAACAAAATCCAATAATACAGGGATTCAAAGACATGGATATAACTCTATGTGTTATATGCAACAAATTCCAATATAAAAACAAGTGGGTGAGCTATTCTAATATTAAAGATCCTATAAACCAAATAATAAAAGACAAAGTAAAGATAAACTTAAGCTACAGACTAAAGAGAATCAAAATAGAGCCATTGTTGCCTGATTTTAAAAAAGGCCCTGGTTTAAAACTACAAGCAGAAGCCAAACTTACAATAATAGCATCTGCTCAAGGATTTAAACAAGATTTCTCAGAGCAATACATAATTCCAATAAAACTAAACTTTTCATACTGCCCAAAATGCGGTAAATCAGGCACCCAATATTTTGAAGCAATACTCCAGATAAGAAACCCCCATCAAGAGGTAATTGAGTATATAGAAAGAACCATCAAAACCCATCAGAAGAAAGGAGTATTTGTGACAAAAACTCAAAAAACAAAGTCAGGCATTGATTATTATTTGACAGATATCAATTATACAAAAGGATTTGCACAAGGGCTAAAAGCAAAGTTTGGTGGTGAGCTAAAGATAAGCCCAAGGCTTCATACCCGAGACAAGCAAACAAGCAGAGAGGTTTACAGGGTTAGTGCGTTGCTAAGACTGCCTGATTTTAAGAAAGGAGATGTTGTTTTGGTTGAGACAAAACCAGTTCTGATTACAAATATGGGTAAAAAGATTATGGCAAAAGATTTGCTTTCAAAAAAACAGATTGCTATTGACATAAAAAAACAGAAACCAAAAGCGCTGGAAGTTTACAAGACAAGTGTTTCAAAAATCCATCCAGGCCTAGAGGTTATTCATCCTGAAACATACCAGAGCACTAAGATTGAAAACCCTAAGAAACTTGAGTTAGGACAAAATATAAGGGTTGTTATTGCAAACAAAAAGCTGTTTCTTGTTGATTAAATCGGCAAAAATACCTTTGCCAGCATTATTATAACACCGCAAGCCAAAGGTACAATTATATTGTCATCTATGATTGTATTATTCATCCTGATCTGGATTGCTTCTACTGTCATTGCTCCAAAAGAACCGAGCAAAGCTAGCAATGGATCAACAAAAAACATAGCACCAATAAAACCAGCAAACCCCCCAGCAATATTACCCTCTAAGGACTTTAAGCTATTCAAAGGATGCCTTATCCTACCAATATGTGTTCCAATAAGATGGGAGATAGTGTCTCCCAAAGTCAAAACCATTATCGAGGCATATGCGATGCTTGGCTCAAAAAGTTTTACTGCTAACAAAACCCCGACAAAAAATGCGATAAATCCTCTTCCAGGAAAACTCTCTTTATCCTTTTGCCTTTCAAAATTATCCAGAAACCATTGCACAATAGGAACCTTAATAGTTTTACTCATTAGGGAAAGGATTGCGCTTATTACAATAATCAAGAATAAGCTTAGAGGGGTCAGCACATTAACAATAATCAGAAAAAGGACTAATGTGCCTGTAAACACATGTAATAGCTGCCTCTTTATCTCCAACCAATTCATTTTCATTTTAAGACCCAACTCTCTATTTTGTTTATTATCTTGAATTTGTGAAAAACAATTATAAATAGAACCAAACCAAGAATTGTTATTGTTAACATTGTTTCAATATTATTAATATAATCAGCAATCGCAATATAGACTTCACTCAACTTCCACCCAACAAATGCCAAAACAAAATTTCTTGGGATCATTCCTAAAAAACTAAAAACACCGAACTTGCGCCAGTCCATCTCTAAAAAACCAGCACCTGCTGACACTATGCTCAAAGGCACTATTGGCAATGCTCTTAGAAAAAAAAGAGAAACGTCTTCTCTGTGATGAATCTCAAATTTTTTCTGTATTCTAACAACATCATGCCAGGAAAACCCCAAAAATCTTTTAAACTTTTTAACCAAAGGCTTACCACCATAATAAGCAACACCATAAACAAAGTAATTGCCAACAACACCTGCAATGCTAGCAGGAATAGTGATAACAAAGAATATCTTAAAAAGTGCTGCTGACAAAGCCAAGTGGGGTTCTATTAAAACAAAGCCAGCAGTCATCATAACTAATGGGCTCGGAATGGGCGCAATTATTGATTCTAGTAAAACTCCAATCACAACACCCAAAACACCATGAGATCTAATAACTTGAAGTACCCAATTTGTGATTTCAGAAATCATATCAAAACCCCCTGTTTATAATTTAACACCACAGCTTAATAAATCTTTTTTAAATTGTTTAACTCCTTCAAACAAAAAGGCCTTAATACCAACTGTTTTAGCACCTTCCACATTCTCTTGTAAGTCATCAACAAAAACACACTCTTCTGGCTTCAATCCAAGTTTTTTTAATGCAATCTCATAGATCTCTCTCTTGGGTTTTCTAAAACCAACTTCGCAGGAGAGGATAACTGGGTCAAAGCGCTTGTATCCTCCTCTTTTTCTAATCTCTCTTACATGGGGCATTATTGTGTTTGAGATAAGCCCAACCTTGTAACCATTTTTCTTTAGCTCATCAACTAGCTGCAGAACATTTTCATGAATTTTTACCCTCTTGAAATATTCCCTGATCCAAAAATCATGGAAGAGGTCTCTTGGCAGGTTTGTTTTTTTATCAGTGAGTTCTTGCCAAAAATCCTGTTCACTTATTGTACCGCTCTCAAACTTTGACAATGATTCCCCTATCTTTTTCCTTATACCATTAAGATTAACACCCAACATATCAGAGGTAATCTTTTCTATCTCAGCATATGTCTCGTTAGTCACAACACCACCATAATCAAACATGACTGCCTTTATCATCTCAATTAAGGTTTTAGTAATCATTTAAAAACCTTTTTACAAAGCTTTAAATATGTTGGAATCAATGGTGTAACTATGAAAAAGAGGATGGTTTTGCTTGTGATTTTGTTTCTTATAAGTTTGTCTAGTGTACAAGCAGAAAATGAGGTTGTAACAGCAAAAGGCTATGTTACAATAAATATAATAAACCAACCACCACGCTTGATTTCTCTTTTTTTAGCACCAGAGGTTGCTTATGAGGACTCTGTTCTAGAGTGCAATCCAGAAATCATAGACGAAGCATTAGATAAGGTCAAAGTGGATTACAAATGGTATAAGAATGGTGCTTTGCTTGATGCGAACAAACAAACAGTATCTGGTTTTGAAGAAGAGGATTATATAACTTGTGAAGCAACACCTATTGATGCTGCAAACCTAAAAGGCAATACATTAACAAAGAGCATTCAAATCCAGAAAACACCCTTGACAACAAAGGCAGCAATGCTTATGATGAACACACTAGGTGCAAAAACAAACACTGCTGAAACAATTGCTTTGCAACAACAAGGCATGACAGCAATAACAGGTTATGTTGTTAGCGAGATGAATACCAGTGTTGCACTCATGCCAATCCTTTTGTTCCTTGTTCTGTTGTTAGTGTTAATCAACATAAACTTAACAATGAGGTATTTGATAAAGAGAAGGAGTTATTCTTAAAAATAATTTTTATTTTATTTATTAGTAATCTTTTTATTATAATAACTCACGAGGTTGCCATCAATTTATTTGATATTATAATTTTAATAACTAGCGAGTTGCCAGTGCTTAACCACCATAGAGGCAACTCGTGGTGGGTTTTTTTCTTACTATTTTAAAAACCAATAGAAACATAGGAAAAACAGAGTTTTTCCGGGCTTCGAAAACTTATAGGTTTTCGAAAGATTTATATATAATCTTATAGTTCACTAGCTTACACGTTAATACTAAAAAACAGTGAGGTGGTAACAAATGGCAGATCTTTTGGTTGTGAAATCAAAGATTAAAGATGTTGTGAAGGGAGCTAATGTTTCTGGAGACTTTGCAGATGCTCTAGACAAATTGGTAAGATTCCACATACAAAAGGCAGTGGAAAGGGCCAAGGCGAACAACAGAAAAACAGTTATGGCAAAGGATTTGTAAGATTATTTTTTTGCCAAATTTGTCAAAAACCACCAGTTACAGACTGGTGGCATGTATGATTAATCTATCAACATCAAATGGTTTTTGACGCTCAAAATTCCACCCACAACAGTGGTTTTTGAGCACACAAAATTCTACTTTAACCACTCATCTCAAATGAGTGGAATTTTGTTGTTTTAATTTTCTCTTTATTATCTCAATTTTGAGTTCTACTTTTGACAATTTCTTGGGATCATAGTTGCCCTTTTTTTTAATATTGTTAATCTTTTTTTCTATACTTGTTAATCTATTGTTAATCTTTTTTATAATCCTGGCTTTTTCCTTAGATTTGGTTTTGCTTTTTTTCTTTTTCCCAACTTTGGATGATTTGCTTATTGCTGCACCAATCTCTTTTTTGGCTTCTAATTTGTTTGCTGCTAGAGCTAGATGATAGAGAATATGTCTTGCTTTGTCTAAACCCAAATCAGAATCTAACATAATTACGCCTCAAAATCTAAAATAGGAGTTCTCTTTTTTTTGGAACAGGTTTTTGAAAATCATCTAAACCCTGCATAGGAAAATCTGAAGGTGATTGTAATGGGCCTGGACCAGCAAACATTGGTCTTGGTGGTTTTAGAACTTGCGCAGGTCTGCTAGGCCTTTGTATAGGCATAGGCATTTGTGGCTGCATAACTTGCCTCATTGTTGTTTTTGTGTTGTCGTTTATTGCAGGCAAGTGTTCCTTCATCATCTCTGCCACAACCAATATGCCTTTGGCCATTTCCTCATTGTGCCTTATCAAAGTATTCATCTTGTTATTCAGATTATCCAAGTGAATATTCATATTATTCAAGTGATAGTCTGGTTGATGATGTTCCTCTGCTTTGATATCTTCTCCTGCTAGTTTAAATAACTCAAGAAGACTATCTATAGACTTTGACAGCTTTTCTATTGAAGGAGATATATCCTGTTTTGTTACAACATCTGCCTCTTTCTTAGGTGTTTCCTTTGTTATGGGCTTTGGAGCTTGCCTTTGTGCCAATTCTTTTCTTAATTCCTGTATCTCGCTCCTAAGCTTTTCAATCTCCTTGTGAGGCATTAAATCATAATCATCCTCAGCCATACTAATAACCTCTTTTTTTTAATTATAACCCCACAAGCTTAATATATAAAAGTTTCGGTTTTTATTGTGAAAAAATAATCTTGTCTATTAAAATGGAAACATTATTAAATGGCTAAAAAATGATTACAAATATGCGAAAAAGCACAATAATTGTTTTGGGAATAATATTATTCTCTTTAATTATAGCAACTTATGTATACCCCCAAATGCCAGACAAAATTGCTTCTCACTGGAATGCTCAGGGTCAAGTTGATGGATATATGTCAAAATTTTGGGGTGTGTTTTTGATGCCACTAATCTCTCTGGGATTATTTTTACTCTTTGTACTAGTCCCGAAAATTGACCCTCTAAAACAAAATATTCAGAAATTTAGAAAATATTATGATTTGTTTATAATACTCTTTATCACTTTCTTGTTCTATCTGTATTTGTTAACCATTTTCTGGAACCTTAATTTTAGGTTTAATATGATCCAAATGTTATTACCCCCTTTTGGAATTTTGTTCTATTACATAGGTATCCTAACTGAAAATACCAAAAGAAATTGGTTTATTGGAATCAGAACTCCTTGGACTTTAAGCAATGACAAAGTCTGGTATAAAACCCACAAACTTGGAGGCAAACTCTTCAAAATCACTGGAATAATTGCTTTCCTTGGAATACTATTCCAGAAATATGCCATATTATTTGTTTTAGTACCTGCAATATTTGTTACTTTCTATGTATATGTTTATTCTTACTTAGAGTATCAAAAACAAGTTAAAAAATAGAACTCTTTGTATAATAAAACAAATCTTCATTCTAGGATCTCCTTTACCTTCTTTAAGAAAATAAGATCTCTCATAATAACAAACTTGCCTTCATAATTACTTGGTTTGTCTGATTGTAATATTTTAATAGCCTCATTTAGGCTAACCCATTTCAATTCAAAACCTTCTGACAGCTCTTTATCTGTAAACGAAATCTTCCTCAAGTCTTCCTTAACTTTAGCAACAAAGCAATAGGAAAATTGCTTTATCATATATTGGTCTCGATACTCAACAATTGTTCCCACTTCTTTTTTGATATTGATAGTACAGCCAGCTTCTTCCTTAACCTCTCTATGAATTGCAGAATGTAAATCTTCACCAGGCTTAACTCCACCACCAGGCAACTTATGGTATTTATACTTAGAAACAAACAAAAGAGCAATCTTTTCATCTCTATTAAATACAACAGCTCTTGCTGCTTTTCTAATCTTATACTTTACATCCTTTTTTGGCTCTAAACCAAAATCTCTATTAGTTATCTCTCTAAGCATTTTCTCAATCAAACCTCATTACTCTATCCTTTGTGTCTTTTTTCATCATCAGAACAACCCTGCTTTCCTCTTTCTCATCAATGAATTTGTAACTAGAGTTAGCTTCTATTTGTTGTGCAAAGTCAACAATATCCTTATGATAAGGCATATTAGCTAGAGTCATCCTTTGTCTTGAGGTGCCAACAAACATATAGGATTTGACTTCAACAAATTTTGGGTTTGCTTTTTCAATAAGCTCTGCCCACTTGTCTGGCTCAATTATATTTATGCCTTTTATCATTGTTAGTCTTAGTGTTGTTCTGGTTTTTTTTCTTAGTCTCTTTAAAACCTCTAATGTTTTGTTTAGTCTTTGCCATCCATCTTTGTACAATGGTTTGTCAATCTTTTTGAATAAATTTTGATTTGGTGCATCAACAGAGATGTAAAGCTGGGTTGGCATTTCTAGGTTTGCAATAACTTCTGGTAACATGCCATTTGAGACTAAGAACGTGGTTTTATCGTTCTTTTGCAGAAGCTTGATTAACTCGCTTAGTCTTGGGTACATAGTTGGCTCTCCTGATAAGGAAATTGCATAATGCATTGGGTTTTGAGCCTCTCTTAGCTTTTTCATGTTTGTCCTTCTTGTTCCTCCAAAGCCACTCATCAGCCTTCTCTGAGCTTTTATGCTCTCATCAAATATTAGCTTTGGGTCATCAACAACCTTGAATTGATTGGCTATGCTATACTCAACCTCTCTCCAACAATATATACAGTTGTTTTGGCAAAAGCCTACGCTTGGGGTCATCTGACAGCATAGATGAGATCTTATGCCATAGAATTTCTGTTTGTAGCAAAAACCTTGATTAAGCAGGCTCTTCTTTGTCCATCCACAGAGCTTAACAGCAGAGTGATTGCCAACAATGCCATAGTGCTGCTTTTTTAGTTTTTGTTTTAGATCTTGATACCATTTTTGCATGGAAAAAAATAACTCTAGGTGATTTAAAAAGTTTTTTCAAAAGACTTATATACGGCTTTCTTTTACAGCTGTGTAATGGGTAGCAAGAAGAAAGCCAAAGAGGAAGAAGAGCGCATCCAAGAAGAGATTAGGAGGGTTAGATTGCCAAAGGGCAATCAGACCTTTGGAATAGTTGAGCAACGGCTTGGTGGCTCTAGGATGAAGGTTATATGCCTTGATGGCAAAACAAGGGTTTGTAGAATACCAGGCAGGCTAAAGAGAAGGCTCTGGGTTAGGGAAGGTGATATATTGCTAGTAGAGCCATGGGAGTTCACTGGGGATGAAAAAGGGGATATTATATTTAAATACAGGCATTCTCAAATAGACTTTTTAAAGCATAAGGGCTATCTTAAAAAGCTTGATGAATTAGAGGAGTTTTAACTACTAAGAAATAAAAACATTTATATATTAGTACGTTCTCCTATGCTTTATGGAAAAGCTATTTTCAATTATACTACTGACTCTGATTAATGTGTTGGAAATTCTGCTTTTGCTAAATACAACTTTGCTCCAATTTGAGCTTGTTGTTATATTATTCCTGTTGTTAATCGTGTTTTTAATGCTTTTTATGATGGATGAAAAATATTTCTGGGGTATGGCATTGCTTGTTTTTATTATTAACACTATTAATATTGGGTATTTGTTCATTGTGTTTGGTGGAGGCTATTTATTATACATGGCAACAACTCTAGTAATTCTAGGGATTGTTTTCTCCTTGCTTAATTTGGCAAAGATCCCTGAAGAAAGGCCTCGGGTGAGGTATAGACCTATAGTAATACCAAAGCCAAAGTATGTTAAAATAGAAGAAGAGATAAGCTTGGCTGAGGAAAAGCCAAGGATTATAATAGAAGAATATCCTGTTGTAGAGCCTGCTAAGGAAGAAACAGAGGAAAGGGTTGTAAAAGAAAGGCCAAAGAAGATTGCAAAGAAAAATGTTAAGAAAAAGGCTGTAAAAAAGGTGGCAAAGAAAAAGCCAGCAGCAGTAAAAGAGGTCAAGAAGGTATACAAACCTGGAAAGTACGTGGCTTCAGCACTGGCAAAGGTGTATCATGTTCCAAAGTGTGAATGGGCAAACAATATTAAGAAAAAGAACAGGATTTGGTTTAATTCAAGGGAAAAGGCAGAGAAGCTTGGCTATGTAAAGCATGATTGCGTTGAGAACAATAAATCAGAGAAAGCTAAAAATTAAAGATTAAGAGTGCGTCAAATAAAAAGAGATTTCTGAAAATTGAGTGAGGGGCAATTAAATTGAACAGCATACCTATCTTAAGGCATTTGGCTGAATTAAAAGGGTTAGAAGAAAGACTAAGAGAAGAGGTTGAAGGCGTACCTCATATTTCTGTGGAGCTTTTAGATACTGTTTTAATGTTAAAACTTGATTTGAAGAAGGGTTTTGATGGTTTTGAAAGAGTAGATGTGTTCCCTAGAGGAGGAAATGTTTATTTGGAGTATTGTGGGCTTTATAATCTCGCATTTAATACTTTTTTAGAAAGTGGATATGATCAAGATATAGAAAAATCTGAATTGTTAAAGACACTAAGAAACAGAGTTGGGGAAATAAAAAAAGAATACGAATCTGGGGTTGCTAAGCAAGGATCAACCTTTGTAACAGAAAGAGTAGAAACAAAAGGAGATTACGATAAAATTGAACAAGCCCTAGATTTTTTCTGTGAAGTTTTTAAAGAAAAAGCAATAAATCAAATTCGACCCTTATAATCAACATATCCTGATTCTGCATAATCACTTATTACAACCTTTTTTTTCCCAGCTTTTCTTGCCCAGTTATCAACATATTGGTTTCCTCTTTCATGATACAAGAGATCATCAACATATAATATATTCCCATCTAAATGCCAAGCGACCCTTATACCTCCTTTACCCTTTCCTCTTGGAGAAACATGAAATTTACCCAATATCTCTTGTGGTCTTTGCCTTGGATCACTCATTATCATTTTGATTTCATCAACATATTTCTCAATATTATTTTTAATTCTTGGATCTTTTCTTGCTCTTTCCAAAGCTTTCTCAGAGATCAAAACCTCAAGGCCACCCACACCCCCTCCAACAACCAACAAGATCCCTGCAAAAACAATAAAAATCGAACCAACAAAAAACTCTATCTCTGGAAAAACAACCCCATAACCAATAACAGCACCAGTTATATTTGCCTGAGAATTGATTACAAAGAGGATACCAAATGCAAAAATAACTAAAGCTGAAAACTGATAAAACCTTTTTTTGTGCATACACTAGTAACTTTGTATGTTGTATATAAATATTTTGAGTAAAAAGGCTTTTTAAAAAATCAATATATCAAGTACTCTTCTTCTAAAAAAGAAAATATTTTAAACCTAAACATAATAAACACAAGTTATGACTAGAAGTGAGTTTTTAAGAGTAGCATTGGAAGCTGTTAAAAAGGCTGAGAAGATTATTATGAAATACTATTCTGAGGATATTAGGGCAAAACTAAAACCAGATCAATCACCAGTGACAATTGCAGATATTGAAGCTGAAAAAATAATCATTGAAACAATTAAAAGAAAATTTCCTGAGCATGGGTTTTATGGTGAGGAATCAGGAGAAAGCAAATCTGAATCAGAGTATGTGTGGATAATAGACCCAATAGATGGAACAAAGAACTACATAAGAAAAATCCCTTTGTTTGGAACCCTCCTTGCTTTGATGAAGAATGATGAGGTAATACTTGGCGTTTCTAATATTCCTGGAATAAGAGAATTGATGTACGCAGAGAAAGATAAAGGAGCATTTCTCAATAACAAGCCAATAAGAGTCTCTAAAGTTGATGAGATATCTAAAGCCATGATTTGTTATGGAGGTGTTAAGCATTTCATCAAAAAAGGGTGGCTAAAAAACCTGTCTAAACCCATAGGTAACGCTTACAGAGATAGAGGTTTTGGTGATTTATACATGTATCATTTGTTGGCAACTGGGAGAGCAGACATAGTTGTTGAGGCTGCAATTTCAATTCAGGACATTGCTGCTCTAAAAATAATAGTAGAAGAAGCAGGCGGCCTTATGACTGACATAAAGGGGAATCCTGTTGATAAAAATATAAAAACAGTTATTGCCTCTAACAAGCTTTTGCATGATGAGGTTGTAAGGTACTTTAAATAACCTCAACCTATTTCTTAAAATAACTAACTATCAACCCTATCACCCCAGCACTAACCAAAGAATCTGCAATGTTGAAAACAGGCCATATTCTAAAATCAAGGAAGTCAATAACATGGCCAAAGATAATCCTATCAATTAAGTTACCAACCAAGCCAACAACAATGAAAACCAAGAACAACCTGGCTAAGAACCTTTTTGGAAACTTGTCCCAGTAGAATAGGATAAAGCCTAATGCTATTATTGTTAGCCATATAAAAGCAAAGCTAAAGCCTTTTAGCATTCCAAACAGAGCGCCTGTGTTCTGCACAAAAGTTATGTGAAAGATATTATTGATTATAGGGATTGATTGAGATGGTTGCATTGTTGTTCTGATAATATACTTGCTAAGTTGGTCTAGAACAAAGAGCACAAAACCAACAATTAGTAACTTATTAGAGTTTTTCATTATAGAATCTTTAAGTTCCCAGTTACCTTGTCTATTTTTTTTTCATAATCAGGGCCAATTCCCAAACATGTTATTGTACCTGGTTTTAGAACAGTTCTGCCAGCATCTCTTATCAAGGCTGTTGTTAGCTTTGCATTTTTTGCTAGTTTTTGATATTCTAATAGTTCTTTTTCGTCTTTTACTTTTAGAACAATCTTTTTGTAGCCTTGGTTTTTCCATTTGTTTATTTGGGTTTTAGAGGATTTTAGCATTGCTTCTACGCTTGCATGAGCGCATTGTACTGCTAGCTTTCCCTTTGGCATTTTCAAGTCATGCCTGACAAGTATTACTTGCTTTAGTTCTTCATCTTTAGTTGTTGGCATTGGTAAAGCTTAAACTTAGCAAGATTTATATAACTTTTCATTATTCAAGACAATCATGAAAATAATCAAGGTTGCAGCAACAAATGGTTTGGGCAATACAAAGGGAACAGAACTTGCTCCTGATAAAATTGTTGAGAAGCTCAAGCAAGAGATATATTTAAACGAGGCTGGTGTAAAGCCAGAGTTTAAAATAGAATCAATACCTGTTGATAATTATAATATTGAGCAGACAAATGAGAATATCTATAAGTATCTTGTTCAGAATGATGATGTGCCTATAATTATTGGTGGAGATCATTCAATTACCTATGCTTGTTTTAAAGCATTTTCAAAAAAGTTTCCAAATTCAGGATTAATTGTTTTTGATGCTCATCCTGATTTGATGAATGATTTTAACCCACCAACACATGAGGATTTTTTAAGGGTTTTGATCAAGGAAGGACATTTAAAAAAAGAGAATGTTGTTTTGGTTGGAACAAGGAATTGGCATAGCAATGAAGAGGATTTTTTGAAAAAATACAAGATTAAGAATTTTACAATGTCAGAGATCGCAAGAGAGGGCTTGCATGAGGTTTGTGACTCGGTTATGTCAGTTGCAAGGCATTGGCAGGCTTGCTATGTTTCTATTGATATTGATGTTGTTGATCCAGCTTTTGCTCCTGGCACTCATTTTATTGAGCCTGGTGGGTTGACAAGCAGAGAATTACTATATTTTTTGAGCAGGCTTAAAAACCTCAAAAATCTTAAGGCATTTGATATCGTAGAAATAAACCCTAATAAAGATATAAATGATATGACAATAAAACTTGGGGCTAAGATATTGGCTGAGCTTTTCTAAAAACAAAAGATTTATATTAGAGTGGTAACAATTAACACATAACAAGTTAATTATAAAAGTGATATATCATGGGAAAGGTAAATGAACTTTATGAAGCTGCTCTTAGAAGTCTTGATGATGAAACAAGGGAGGCTTTTGATAAGCATCTTGAATATAGATCTCCTGAGAATCAAAGGAGAATAAGATACGAAAAAGTACATGATTATGAAGGTGGTACAGAAATATTTTTTGATCAGGTTTATCATTCTCTTTACAAGGATGAAAAAGCACGTGAGAGTTGGAAGGAAAAGGGTGCTAAGGGTGCTGCTTCTAAACTTGAACATCTAATTCTCAAGTCCTTAGAGGTAAGTCCTATTGGTAAACGTGCGAAAGAGTTGTTTGAGGCAAGAAAAGCAGATAGAGAATTTGATTCACCGCAAGAGACAATAAATGAATTAACTAGGCTAGCTAGTGATTACTTGGGTGTGGATGTGAGAGAAGATCGGGCATGGCTAGCTCTGGTTTCTGAAGCTAAGAGTGGTGATCCACTAATGTTTAAACAACGCATGAAGGAATTTTTAAACAGCCTCAAGGATAGTTATGTTGGCCACCTAATAGATCAACATATGATTAAACATATCCCTCCAGATAAGTACCATGAATTTGCTGTTTATAAAGTTAGTAAAATGGGGGATTATGGGTATGAACCAGAAAAAATAGGAGCAGAACTGGCAGCTAGGCCAGAGCAGCATCTTCAGGGTCTTGATGCAATTGTAAGTGGTCAAGAACAAAGAGATCAGATGGCTGAAAGAATTGGATATAAGAAGAAAAAAGTTGCTTAGAAAATTCTTTTATTTTATTCCTTTCTGTTATCAATCACAACTCCAAAAACCTTCCATCAACTGTTATTTTTGGGTTCTTGAATACTTGGTCTAGGTGTATCATTGCATAGACTGTGCCGCCAAACCAGTAGTTGGAGCCAATTGCAACATGAGCTGTTTTCTTGACCTTTTCATCAATGATCATTGAGCCACTTATTCTTGCATTTGGGTTTAAACCAATGCCAAGCTCTCCTATGCGTTTTATGCCCCAGTCATATTTTGCATTTTTCTCAGCCCATTCAATGCTTTCTCTGAGCATATCAGCCTCTTTTCCACCTTGAATATCAACAACCTTTCCTTTTTCAACAAAGATTGTAAAAGGCTTTGTAACAAGCACCGTAGTATTCATATTCCTTGAGCTTGCATCAACAACAATCTTACCTTCAACACCTTTCTTAGCAGGGGCAATAAAAACCTCTCCTCCAGGCAAATTACCTCCCAAACCTGGTTTTGTGTAGATACCATCAGATGCAATAGCACTACAACCATTGATTGGAACCCGCAAATCAGTTCCTGCCTTTGTTGTTATGTGTACAACATCTCCTAAGTCGAGCATCTTCTTAACCTCTTTGTGGATCCAAGTCATGCTCTTGTAATCAACATTTATTGTTTTTACAAGCATTGTCATCAGATTTGTATCTAAGGAACCAAGGCTTGGAGTAGTAGTATACCTCAATCTTCTCTCTTGACAAAACCTTCTAAAAGTCTTTCCACTGCTATACAAGCTCCCAAGCCTTTCACTCAAACTGAGCAATAGAACACTGCCTGGTCTTATCATCTCTATTGCTGATTTTACCTCACCACTAACATACTCTCCCTTTTTTTTAGCTTCTTGCAAAACAAGCTTTGCATTCAAATTCAAGCTCCTTGCAACCAAAAAACAAGAACCTGCAAACAAGGGAGCAATATAATGATCTTTGTAGCCTGTGTCCCCCACTATTAAAACATCCTCTTCCTTCACATCAAGACAGGTGTTGAAAACAACTTTAAGTTGAGTAGCATATTTCAAACACTGTTTGAATAGATTGTTCTTCTTCAACCAGATTATGCTTTCAACAGAATCCATAGATAATAAAAAACCAAAATCCTAATTTAAAGCTTTCTAAAAGAACCTAAACCTTGTGAGATTTTTCAGCCTTTGTTCCATCTCTTTTTGGTTCTTGAATTGCTTTTCCAGTTTTTTGAATTCAGTAGTGTGGTGGAAGCTTTTGCCATTCTTGTGCTTGAACTTCAGCTTTTTGTGCAAAAGCTCATGGTACATAACATAATCCAGAACACCTAAGTCTTTTTTAAGGATTGTACTGAAATTAATTTTATCAGTTGAGTACTCATAGCTGGCCAAGCTACTTCTTGAACTTTTACCAAAAATAAGGTTTGGTTGTTCTATTAAACCATTAAAATAGATGTTGTTAACTCTTTCAAAAGACTCCTCTAGTATAGGATCTGAAATACTTTTGTTGATAGAGATGTGAAGGTTTTTTATGAACTTGTTGTACAAATCTATGTTCATTGTTGTTTTTTTCCCACCGAAAAGATTAAGCATCAACTCCTGCAACAAACCAATTCTAATCTCTTGGCTAACACTCTTCCATTTCTTGCTCAAGCCAAACTCAAGATTGTTTTTATACAACTTGACATTTGCATTGTAGTCTTTAAAATGATTAGAATATTTTATTTTGGCATCGTATTTGAAGTCTTTATCAGGGTAGAGTCTTGTGAAGGCTTCTTCTATAATGGTCATCTAAGCACTAACCTCATACCTTAGAATTGCAGCAACCTTGCCCAAATCACGAAGTTGCACACCCTCTCTAGTTTCTACAGAAATGATCTCAATGCTGGTGCCCATCTTCTCTGCCTCTTTTTCAAGCTCTTCAGTTTTCTTCTCATCCAGTGCTTCAGATATGAGCAGTATATCAACAGCTCCTACCTTCAGGTTTTGCATAACCTCTGCCTCACCATAATTAGCCATGCCTGGTTTTTTAGATAGCAACTCAAAAAACCTTACCATTATTTTTTTTTCATGTGCTATTTCCTCTTTTGCAAGCACATCCTGGCTCTTATCCAAAAGCTCTTGTAATCCATATTCACCTGTGTAAGTAATGTCTTTAATAGCAATGATTTTTTTCTTGACCTCGTTTGTTATAAAGTTCCCATCAATAAAGTCATACTTTGTTGGTCCAGGACCTCCAACAATTATACCTTTTACATTTGGATTGTCTAAAAACTCTTCTTTCATCAGGTCTCCAAGTTTTTTGTAGAATTCTTTTGCAGCTCCTTCTCTGAGTCTTTCAAACCTTTGAGCACTTTGACCACCTGCGCGGGTTTTGCCAGGCACATTTGACTTTTTCTTTGATAGAGGTATTATACTTTTGCCTTTTAGTAATGCAATGTTGCCTTCTCTTCTGTCCATAACAACAAGGCCATATACCTCTTTTATTTCAAGCATGTTTCTGAGCAAGTCCAGGGTAAACTCTTTATCACATCTATAGATTCTTGTGTTTAGAGGTTCTGGGGGCTCAATGCTCCAAACTTTTATATCCTGCTGGCCCTCGCGTTCAGCAACATTGCCAGAGAATACTGCCAAACCATTTTCAGGAGTTTGTCTAAAGAGTTTGAGG
Source organism: uncultured Methanosarcinales archaeon (assembly GCA_964354685.1). GTDB lineage: Archaea > Nanobdellota > Nanobdellia > Woesearchaeales > JAGVZT01 > CAYHAM01. The sequence continues at coordinate 245,805 of CAYHAM010000001.1, read as the reverse complement.
TGCTGTATCATCCTTTCAAGAGAATCTGTTACGTTTTTCCTTGTTTGAGAGCTTTTAATGTTAGAAGCAGTGCCCTGCTCTTGGTTTAGGTGATTGAGTATTTTGTTTAGATCATAACCAGAGGGTATATAGACAGAAACAAGCTCAGTATGTCTACCTTTATATACTTCAAGCTCTTTTATGAACTTTTTTAGTTCATACTTTTGTTTTGATGTTATTGTCATTTTAACTAAGAAAAGCTTAAATAATATATAAAGTTTGGTAATTTTAAAAACACAAATTTTATATAACTCAATTAGATAATCATATTGTAAAAAAAGGGTGAACAAGTGGCCACAAAAAAAGGAGAGAGTGAAAGGGTGCCAACAGGCATACCAAACTTTGATAAGTTGATAGAAGGTGGGTTTCAAAAAGAAAGCATAAACCTAGTTGCAGGGGGTGCTGGTTCTGGCAAAACAATATTTGCAGTCCAATTCCTAATGAATGGGATTGAGAAATACAATGAGCCAGGCATGTATATCACATTTGAGGAGAGGAAGAACAAGCTTTACAAAGACATGCTTGAGTTCGGATGGGATCTGGCAAAGTATGAAAAAGAGGGTAAGTTTGTCTTCCTGAATTACAAACCAGCACAGGTTAAGAAGGTTTTGGTAGAAGGTGGAGGAGTTATTGATACACTAATAAGAGAATCAAAAATCAAAAGATTAGTAATTGACTCAATATCCTCTTTCACATTGCTATACACTGAAGAGTTTGCAAAAAAACAGGCTGCTTTGCAGCTCTTTGAGTTAATATCTAAATGGGGTTTGACTGCCTTACTCACATCCCAAGACGAGTCTCCTTATGAGGGCACAATTATTGCTGCTCTAGAGTTTGAGGTTGATGGTATAATACTAATGTATCATGTTAAGAAGAAGGCAACTAGGGTTAGAGCAATTGAGATATTGAAAATGAGGGGCACTCGGCATTCTGAATCAACAATGATGGCTGAGATAAGCCAAGAAGGTATAAAGGTAATCCCAGATGAACTTGTTATATTCTAAATCATTTAATGATATTTATAGTAAAGATGAAAAAAAGAAAAAGGGGATGGGTTTCACATAAGATTGAGAGTCACCCTTTTAGTAAAACAGAGGAGAGTGTTCTAAACTTCATCTTTGGGGTGATTCAGATAAGTATATTCTTTGCGCTTTGTTTTTTGTTGGCAAGTTGTTTTGTTTGATTTGAAAGAATAGGAAACACATAATTAAACAATACTATCCTTCTTTATCTCTCTTTTGAGCCATTCGTTCCATTCAAAGAATATCTTGTTGCTGTCTAAGACACCTGTCTCTTCCTTGATTTTGTCAGATAGTCTGTGGAATTCGTCGTTTGCTTGTATCACAAACCCTGCCTCTAAAAGATCAAGTTTGTTTATTTTGTTTGCAATTTCTACCAAAGTTTGTTTTATCTTTGCTCTTAGCAATATGTTGTCCCAAACAGCATCCCAGTTTCCGGCCCATTCTTTTACATTGCCTGCTATTGATTTTAGAACCTCAATCTCTCCGTTTATTAGGTCTTGTGTAGGTTCTAGTTGATCATTTTTTGATTCATATTTTAAAAGGTCAACAAAGCCGTTTTCAAGTAATGGGTCTTGTTCCCAGTGTTTTCTAACTTCGGTTACTTGGGTGACTCTTCTCCACCTATGCAGGCCATCTGCACTCTTTATTGGGTTTGTAACTATGATCACATCAGTTGCCTTGAAGCTGGTTTTTGGAACATTCAGGTCATTGACAACCCTGTCATATACACCATATGGTGAATCGCCATGGATTGTGCCTGCAACAACATTGGCTAGAGCACCAATTCGCATTGCCTCATATAATGCCCGGGCTTCTGTGCTTCTAACCTCACCAACAATTAGGCTAGAGTCTCCCATTCTTAGCGTTGTTCTTATGCCTTCATCTGCTGGCACTTCTGATGTGCCTTTTGTCATTGCGCTTGCAACCTTCATTGGCTGTATGTTGTAGCCTAGCCTTCTCAATGCATTTGTTGGAAGTTCTAGGGTGTCTTCTATTGTTATCATCCTGTATTTTCTCATTATTTCCACCATCATCGCGCCCAAGAAAGAGGTTTTTCCAGCACTTCTTGTTCCAGCAACAAGCATTGTTCTAGAGCCATCAACCAAGAAGCTAATAATTCCTGCTGCTAATGGTGTTATCATGTGGTTGTTTATAAACAAAGGCAATGTCCATGGTTTGTCACGATGTCTTCTGAATGCGTATGCCAAACCAGATGGGTTGAGAGGTTCAGAGATAACTGCAACTCTTGCTGTTGCACCTGGCAAGGTGAGTTCTGTGTCAAGTATTGGGTTTGCCTCATCCAATGGTCTTCCAGATATCATTCTTAGTTTTGAGGCCCATGATTCTGATTCTGAGCGAGAAGGTATTATGTTTGTCCTGCAGTCATCAAAGTTCTGGTGCACAACGAACATTGGAATTCTACCCATTGGCGAGTTTATGGTTATGTCTTGTATTTTCTCATCTTGGAGCAAAACCTCTATCAAACCAAAGCCAACTGTGTATCTAACCAATATTCTTGTTAATTCCTCTATGTCTTTTGTGCGCATCTTTATGTTTCGATAGTTAATCAGCTCCTCAATAAGGTCACGGCCAACATTGAAGAAGACTTGCCTCATGCGCTCAGGATCAACAAACTCAGATTTCTTTGGCTTGTGTTCTGCAATTATGTTACGAGCCATGTCAAGTATCTCATACTTTTCTTCAGAGAGTTTAAACTCTGGTGGGATAATATGATAAAGGTATTGAATTGAATTAGGCAACCTGAATATTGTAACTTCTGTGTCACCAACTGTGTATGTGTCAAGCTCCTCTGCATCTCTTGGATAGGTAGCCATAAGCCTTGTGAACATGAAGTCTGGTTTTATGATTGGACTAAATATTTTCCTGTATATTGTTCTGTCTCCTGGAACATAGCCTGCTAGGTATGGTTTTGCAATCTGTGCTAGCTTGGTTTTTTCTAGCATGTTGAGAATGTATTCTAACAATGAAACATATTTGTTGATGCTTTGTATGTAGAGCTCATCAACCTCGCTTTCTAGAATAATCTTCTCTTCTCTAATGATTCTCTTTATTTCAACATATGCTCCGAGAGGATCACTCTTAAGTATATTGTATATTATGTTGTGTAATTCAGAGTAGCGCTGATTAAAGCCGCGGGTATAACCATGAGTAAAACCCATTGCCTGGTAGCTTAAAAGGTTTTTTTGTCTAACAAGGATATCGTATATTCTGGCTATTTCTAGCAACAGCTGGGTTTGATTATAACCATATTCATAGTCACGTTGCTGATAGAAGACAATCTTGGTTATACCCCTGTTTTCAACAAGGATCTCAATAGTCTTTGACATAACCAATGCAGAGTCTTCAACAGAGGGTAGGAAGTTGCACCCTGAACAATCCACCTTGATTATTGTGTCTTCCCCTTCTCTAACTAGCTCATAACTAAATACCCCTTTTTTTTGTGTAGCATCAATTGCCATATGTCCTTCTAAAAAATAAACTACTTGAAAATACTCACAAAGATTTATTATAATCTCTATTTTCAAGTATTTTGCTATATATTTTATTGTTAAATATTCCACACATATAAAAATATAACGAAAATGATGAAACAACCTTTTGGTTTTGGTCAAAGTCCTTCTCCCAAAGACCAGAGAATGGCTGTTAAGAGTGATGTTATGGGTGTTGATGTAAATAGCTTAATGGAGCAGCTAAACACAGTTAGTAGAAGGTTGAGGGTTTTAGAGGAGCGCTACTCAAACATGGATAAAAGGATGCAGTTGATTGAGGAGAATATGCTCAGCAGCCACAAGAGTATGAGCACAGAGTTTAAGGCAACAGTTGCAGATGTGAATGAGCTGAAAAAAGAGTTGAGTTCAATAAGAGAAACATTGAAGCTTGTCATACAAGAGCTTAAGGAGTGCTCAAAAAAAGAGGATGTAAAGGTTCTTGAGAAGTACATAAATTTGTGGGAGCCTGTGAAGTTTGTGACTCGCAACCAAGTGGAGGATATTATTAGAGAGATTCTAAAAAAAGAGGATTGAATAAAAAATATATAGGAAATTCGAAAAGTTTAAAAACTGCTTCTGTTTTGGTATATTAAAAAAAGGAGTATAAAAAAAAGAGGTATAAGATGGGATTGTTTAACAAAAGAAAGAAAGAGGATTCTCTTGGAGCACCGCCTCCTGCATTAGGCGCGCCATTTGAAAAGAGTAATGCTCCTTCTGGTATTCCTCTTGAACAAGTGACTAGGATGAAGCAGCAGGGAATGTCTGATAATCAGATTGTACAGACATTGCAGAGAGATGGTTACAAATCATACCAAGTATTTGATGCAATGAACCAAGCTGACCTTGTTCCTGGGACACCAAGGCAGCCTGAACAAGAACCAACACAAGATCCCACTCAAGATTATACGGAATTTGATGATGATGAACAGGGATTTGAGACCCAGCCACAAGAATTTGAAGACTTTGAGCAATCTACAGAGTTGCAACCTAAAATGCAGGAATTTGGAACAAGCGAGATGGATAGAATAGAAGAGGTTGCAGAGGCAATAATAGATGAGAAATGGTCAGATCTCATGAAAAACATCAACAAGATTGTTGAGTGGAAAGAGCGTGTTGAATCAAAGATGAGTGAAATGGAAGAAGAGATAAATGAGATTAGGTCAAGCCTGAATGAATTGAATAGGAGCCTTGTTCAAAAGATGAGCGATTATGATAAGAATATGAGTAATGTTGGTATTGAAGTAAAGGCAATGGAAAAGGTTTTCCAGAAGATGTTACCAACGTTTACAGAGAATATATCTGAATTGTCAAGGATAACAAAAGAGATAAAAAAGGATTAAGAGCTAATTCTCAAATATTTTTTAATCGAATTTAACTGGGACTGTACAGATTGTGAATATTGCAAACACTGCTATCATTAGGATTGCTACCATGCCAATGATTTTAGGGTGATAGAGTGTGTTAACTATGTTTTGAGAAAAGCTTGATGTTGCTGTGCTTGTTTCATTATTTCCTGTTGTTCCTGTTCCTTCTCCGCTAGGTAACATTTCAGGTCCTATCTGGAAGGCTATGAGAATTCCAACTATGGCCACAATGGGTAAAAAAATCCACCACCCTGCCTTTTTTCTACCAAGAACTTCTAATAGCATATCATCTCCTTTATCTCCAAATGCAAACCTTATTCCAATAAGCAGAAACATTACCAAAACCATAAAAACAACAAACCATGGTGCTGAGCCAATCACAATATTTGTTGCTCGTTCTGAAAAAGCAAAAAGGGTTGCAAAGCAAACTGCCAAAATTGCATGAAGCCCTTTGTTTTCTCCAAGCACTTTTGTGACTTCTAAAAGAGCATATGACAAAACAAAAACAAATAGCCAGCCAAATATGATTGAAAATTGCTTCAAGAGTCCTATATCAAATACAGTTGCCATCTTATTTTGATCTTTCTAATGCTCTACCAAAGGTCTCGAAAAGACTTTTAATGCCTTGCGTTGCCCCACCATCTTTCTCCTCACCACTTGTGACAAACCAGATGATCACGCCAAACATCAAGAGCACAATCATTAATGCCTGAGTGTCTGAGTCACTCAACCAGCTTAACCATGGTGGGAGTGGTGTTCCAAACCAGCCTGCAGATCTACCAAATATGAATATTATTAGCCCTACAGATACCATTGCCACAAGGCCTCCTAAGGATTGTCCTGCAATGTTGACATTAACACCAAACACACCTATTAAAATCAAAAGCATGACTATCGCAACTATAACAAGGGAGACATTTGGAATAGCAGTGTTCATAATCTCAACAACATCTCCTCCTGGTGGATAGTTCCCTGTTATGTGTGGTATAACCACTAAAAGGGATACTACAAGTGCAACAACAACATTTACTCTTCTTCTCTCTTCCCCAAATATCCTTGCTCTGTCTAAAACTGCAAAAACAATAGCAAAGATTAGCAAAAATGGTAATATAAGATCTGATAAACCCAAAGCCTCCAATCTTTGGAATGCACCTACAAAGTCCATTGCCATTTTGATCCTCCTCTTTTTAGTCTTTTTTGTTTGATTGTTTTTTGACTGGTGATCGTGATATCCAACCAATGAATATCACAACACCCAAGATTAACAATATTGAAGCCACCCACTCTTCTGACCAGTTCTCTTTTAAAAAATTATATAGTGGGTCTAACCAGTTGAGGGCGTTTAGGAATATTAAAATAAGGCCAATGAGCATTGCGCCTATAAAGGCTCCCTTGTATTGGTCCTCTAAGTAAACTCCTTCTTCGGTTTCTTTCATGAATGTACCAATAAGCATTAGGAAAAAAACTACTGCAAGCAATAGTATAACAACCTGGGATGAAACTTTGGATATGAATTCAACAAGCTGTGCTGATGCAATAACAAAGAAGGCCATTGCAAATGCGGCAATTGCATTCAGGTTTTTCTTTGGATATTTCATCCCATCAATTGTGTCAGTGCCAAAAACTTTTGTTTTTTCAAGTATTGCATAAACTAGTGTGAAAATAAGTAGAAATGGTAAAATAACATCGTATATGCCAATGTCAGTAAAAAAGCCTATTACACCTCTTAATGTTGATGGCTCTGCCATATTAGCAGGATGTGACGGGAGCATTATATAAATCTTTCGAAAATCCCTATATGGATTTTCGAGACTCGAAAAAGCGTAGCTTTTTCTTTGTTTCGAAAATTCATATTTGAATTTTCGAAGCTCTGAAAAAACATAGTTTTTTCCTTTGTTTCTGAAATTCAAAGAATTTCAGAAGCCCAGAAAACCATAGGTTTTCTTATGTTTCGAAAATTAGTATATAAAAATTATTTGCTTACAATTGGTTTTAAGATTTCCACAAACCTATCTTTCATACCTTTTCTTGCAACTATAATACTAAGTGGGTTATCCTCCCCAGTATGTGTCTCAATAGGATCTCCAAAGATATCTGAAATCTCTAAACCACATCCAAGAGCCACTGGAAGTACACCTGCGATATCATAGGGGTATAACATTGCCCCACTTTTAGGCCAGAGTGCCCTTGGATCAGTATAAGCGTCAAACTGATTTCCCAAAATTTTTAGAATATCAATTGTTGTTGATCTTGAACCATCATATATCCTAAAATCTTTTCTAGTTTTATCAGCATCTAATATGGCTTGTTCAATTTCAGCCTTTTTTATTCTCTCTCTGTTTGAGTAACCCACAACCATTATTCTCGTGCTTGTGTCACCTTGTTTTTTTTCAAAGTCTTTGGGATTGAGTAACTTCCTATCACAGAATGCCATATAACCATCGTCTACTTTAAGACCAGAAAAAATATTTCCATTACGCATATCATAAACAACACCAATGATTATTGAGCCCATGCTTTCATCTTGACATAAGGCTAGGGAAACAGCAGCATCAGGGGCATAACAGAAAATAGAGGCTTTGCATCTCTTTGTGTTAGTAGTTCCATCAATTTCATCAATTCTTAAAACCATTCTTGGGATTTTATCACTTTCTTCTGCATTTTCTGGTTCAATATCTTGTAGTTCATGTAATTCAAACAGATACTTTCCCCTGAATCTAATTTCATCCGGGAACTTACCAAGATGTTCTTCTAAAGAACCAACCATCCATTCATATGCTGAAACGTCAATATTGGATTGCTCATGACCTCTGATATGTCTGGTGTCTTTTACGGGTCCTTTATATTTTAATATCTTTTCTGCAACATCGCGAACAACATCCTCCAAAGAGTACATGTATTCAAGTTTTAAGTCTAAGTGATTAAACAATTTACCACACCTTATTTTTGATGTAGGTTTTCAGACTTTATAAATTTTTTGATTTGGTTACCACTTTAAAATAAGTAAATCAAAATAGATGTTGGCATTTGATTAAATTTTTCCGAATACTCTTTGGTAATTCATGTATATGTTGTTAGCAACCTCTTCTTGGGTTAAGTTTTTTATTTTAGCAATCTCTTTTATTGTTTCTATTATAAAGCTTGATTCGTTTCTTGTGCCTCTGAATGGGCTTAGATAAGGGGCGTCTGTTTCTGTGAATATCTGGGAGAGTGATGCAATTTCTACTATTTTTTGAAATTGCTGGCTTCTCACAATGTTTGTTGGTATTGAGAAGAACCATCCATTATCCAGCCCTTTTTTAACAAGTGTTAGTTTACCGCTAAAGCAGTGTAATATTATTTTTTTTAGCCTTGTTGTTTGCAATATTTCAACACAGTCTTGTTCTGCACCTCTTGAGTGTACCATTACTGGTTTGTTTAGTTTCTCTGCAAGTGCTAACAATTTTTCAAAAACTTGTTTTTGTTCATCTTTTTTTTTAGAGTATTTAAAGTCTAGTCCGATTTCTGCCACTGCAACGATTTTGTTTTTGTTGGCTTCAATAAATTTTATTTCCTTATCAACATCAAAAACATTTGGTTTTAATGGGCATTCTCCTATTTCACTCTCTTTTTGAAGAGCGTCTATTGGATATATTCCAAGTGCTGCTTTGACTATGTCATATTTTTTTGCTATTTCTAATGTTGAGCGGTTTGTCTCTGGGTTTATGCCATTAGATATTATTGCCTTAACACCTGCTTGTTTTGCTCTTTGTATAACTAAGTCTAGATCTTCTTTAAAATCAACGTGATCTAAGTGTGCATGTACATCTACTAAAAGCATGTATGCTGGATTTTTAAGTAGGTATTTATATGTTTTGAAATTTGTAAAAATTTCAAAGCCCAGAAAAGCATAGCTTTTCTTATGTTTTGAAATGGAAGATGTTAAATTAAATTATTTATTTTTATTATAATAATTATATAAATGACTTCAAGATAAATCAAAGTTATAAACAGATATTTAAGTAAGATATGTTTTTCAATACGAAGGTGATAAACATGAATAAGTATATGATTTTTGGACTGGTTTTAGTGTGTGTTTTTGCAGCGGGATGTAGTGGAGAAAAGCCTGTGGCTTGCACAGAGGATGCTAAGATTTGCCCTGATGGAAGTGCTGTTGGAAGGGTTCCTCCTGATTGTGAGTTTGCTCCATGCCCTAGTGGAGAGATGTCCCTTGAGGAGGCTATTACAATTGCAGAGAGTAGTGAGTGTGTTGAAAAAGGAGATCTGACAGAAGAGACTTTCTATAATGAGAATACAAAGACATGGTGGATTGATTTGGATATGAAGCCAGAGTTTGAGCAAGAGAATTGTAATCCTGCGTGTGTTGTAAGTGAGGAAACAGAGACAGCAGAGATAAATTGGAGATGTATGGGTTTAATTACTCCATAAATTGTTTATTCCAATACCTGTTTCCGTGTTATATTGGTATTTAAATCCATTTTTTATAAATATTTCTTTAATTAATTTTGGAATAATTGACAATAGTATGATAAATAGTTAATAAGAAAGATTAATACAAAAGAGAAGTTTTCAAAAGGTTTATATATAAATAAAGGTAAATCTATTGTTAGATAAGATGAGAGGAAAGGGAGTAAGGGTTATAGATAAAAAGGAGGAGTATTTCTATTCAATAGATGGCAAAATAATAAAGAGCCTTGCTGATTTGCACCTTGCCCTAAAACTGATGGATGAACAACACTTTTATTTTCATGTTAATGAAGAGAAGAATGATTTTGCAAACTGGATACGTGATGTTCTAGAAGAAAGGGAATTATCAAATAGGATTGGTTTGCACAAGAACAGGGAAAATGTTTTGGCTGAGTTGTCAACATTCTTGAAGATAAGATAAAAAGGGGTAAAATGGCTTCAGAAGAAGATAAGCTTAGGGATATTATAAATAGGTATAAAGCAGAGTTTGAGGGCCAAGCAGAGCATGATTTAGAGGTTGCAGAAAAGCCAAGAGATAAGGTGATTTCTTCTAGAGAATATACGGAATTTAAGAGAGAGGCTATGCCTACTCATCTGACAATCTATGAAACGCTTTGCAACACTGCTGAGAGGTTTCTAAAGATAAAGGCTGGTGCAAAAAAAGAGGAAGCACTTAAGGAGAGCATAAGTATAAGCCATTTGGATATAACACCTGTTGGTGCTATAAGCCTATCTGTTCTTGCTCCGCTCCTGATAACATTGATTGGTGCTTTTGTTGGATTGGTTATATTACATTCAATGTTCTTTGTTGTTTTTGTACTGATTCTTGCTTCAATCGTGATGTTGGTATTAAACCAGCTGCCTCAATATATTGCCAATAGCTGGCGTTTGAAAGCCTCTAATCAGATGGTTGTTTGCGTATTTTATGTTGCAACCTATATGAGGCACACATCTAATCTTGAGAATGCAATCATGTTTGCAGCTGAGCATATTGCTCCACCTCTATCACTTGATTTGAAGAGGGTTTTGTGGAATGTTGAGACGGAGGAGCATGAGTCTGTTAAGGAGAGCCTTGATGCGTATCTTGAGACATGGCGAAAATGGAATCTTGAGTTTATCGAGTCTTTTCATCTGATAGAGGCCTCTTTGTATGAGCCATCTAATGAAAGGAGGCTTGCGTTGATAGACAAGGCGCTTGAGGTTATTTTGCAAGAGACTTATGAGAAGATGTTGCATTATGCGCACAATCTAACAAATCCAATAACAATGCTGCATATGCTGGGAATAATAATGCCAATACTTGGGTTGGTTATACTGCCCTTGGCTGTTAATTTTATGAAAGGCATCTCATGGTATCACATTGCTTTATTGTATAACTTCATATTGCCAGTGGTTGTTTTTTACATGGGCAAGAATATTTTGTCTCAAAGGCCAACTGGTTATGGTGATACTGATATATCTGAAGATAATCCAGAGTTAAGAAAATATAGAAATTTGCTGATTAAATTTGGGAAGGCTGATGTTAAGATAAACCCATTGATGATAGCATTGTTCATTGGCGGAATTATTATGCTTATTGGGTTAATGCCTATTTGGATGCATGTCCTTGATCCTGAGTTTGATGTGCCAATTGGTGCATTTAAGTTTCTTGATTATAGAGATAGCAGGGATTTTCCAGGCAAGATCATAGGTCCTTTTGGTTTGGGCGCATCTGTTTTGAGCTTGGCAGTGCCTCTGAGCCTTGGGCTTGCCATGGGTATATATTTTAATTTCAAGTCAAAGAATGTTATAAAGCTCAGGGAGCGTTCAAAAGAGATTGAGAAGGAGTTTGCCTCAGGATTGTTCCAGCTTGGGAATAGGATAGCGGATGGTTTGCCTGTTGAAATGGCCTTTGGGAAGGTGGCAGAGGTGATGCAAGGCACAAAGTCTGCTGAGTTTTTTGAGATAGTCAATACAAACATTACAAGGTCTGGAATGGATGTTAAAAATGCAATTTTTAATAAAAAGAATGGTGCAATATTGTTTTTTCCAAGCAATGTTATTGAGAGCTCGATGGAGGTTATGCTACAGAGTGCTAAGAAAGGGCCTTTGATATGCTCTCAAGCTTTGATTGATATTTCTCAATACATTAAGGAAATCCATAGAGTTGATGAGAGGCTTAGAGATTTGCTTGCTGAAATTATTTCTTCTATGAAGTCTCAGATAAGCTTTCTTGCACCTGCAATTGCAGGGATTGTTGTTGGAATAACTTCAATGGTTTCAACTATAATTGGTGCTTTGAGTGGAGAGATATCAAGTTTGGCATCAGAGATGCCTGCTGGAGCAACTGGTTTTGATATGCAGTTGTTTGGGGATGGGATGCCCACTTATTTTTTTCAGATTGTTGTTGGGATTTATGTTGTTCAGATTGTTTATATTCTGACTGTTTTGGCAAATGGTATTGAGAATGGCTCTGACAAGCTGAGCGAGAGGTATATGCTTGGTAAGAACCTTATAAGATCAACATTTTTGTATACAATAATTGCTGGTATTGTTATGATTATGTTCAATATGGTTGCTATACAGATTCTTGGTGTTACTTTGAGTCTTTAGTGAGATTGTTATTAAACTATTTATTTTTATTATAAAAATTATAATTAGCGAGTTGCCAGTGCTTAACAGCGAGAGAGGCAACTCGTGGTGATGTTGCTTTTATCTACCTTAAGAAAAATAGAATAAAAAAGTATGCGTCGGCCGGGACTTTCACCATCTTCTTAGTTAAGTTGAGGGGACTTCAGCCGTGTTTTAGGCTGAATGTCGCCTATGTTTTTGATCCAGCTTTTTTCTAAAAAGATGGATTCGAACCCGGATACTCAGCTCACTTCAGCAAGTATGGAAGGCTGAAGTCATAGCCGTAGTCCCATCCGAAGATGTTTAGACCACCGACGCACTAAGCTAAGAAAAAAATAGGGGTTTAAAAAGGTTTCTTATAATCTTGCCCTTCTCTCCATTTCAATTCTTCTATTATATTTGGCGGCAAATTCTTTTTATTTCTTTTTCTTAAAATCATCGATTTTTTTCTGAAGCTTGAGCAAGTGTTGGTATTGCCAATCTCGTTCTTTGGCTACGGTAGTATCGGCATCAGAGGTGTTTGTGGCTCTATATATAGCCTGTAAGGCATAAATTGCAGAACCAATAGAATGAGTGGGAACATGTGCAGTTGCCACCGCTTGGCCTGCGGCACGGGCAGCAGAGCGAGCCGCATTATCTTCTCCTACTTCACGGGCAGCTGCATGAGAGTCAAGCGAAGCCTTGCGAATAACTGCCATCTTAAATACCCCTGTATCTATCCATGTCTTAAGTGTTTCTATAGCTTGTTGAGGACGATGATCCTGCGGATATTTTTCCTCAAAGTATGGTAGGACACGCTCAGCACAATCAATTGCCCAGACTGCTAATGTTTTATGATCAGTTTTGCTCACAAGCTTTACAATTCTCTTGTCTTTATAGCGTGTAAGTGAAAATTTGGATTGGTTAATAGCTAGAAGTTTGGCCACTTCTTCCTTTCTCTCGTTTAGAAAAGATTTGGCAATGTTCTTTCCAACCTTGAAAATAAAATAATCATCTAAGTCATTAGACAAGTTTTCTAAGTAATCTTGGGGAGTAACATCTTTTCTGATAGTGTCTTGCCAGAAATTTAGATGAGTGAATGACCATAGGCTGTCAAGGTCTACCACTGCTTTTATCTCAATAGGGAATTCTCTGTGTTTTGCTTTTTTTAATCCATCATGCCAGAAAACAGCATCACAAATAATCCTTTTTTCTTCTTGGGTCAACTTAGGCTTTGCTTTGTATTTGTTTAAAAGTTTTTGAGCTATTTTTAGTCCTTGCTTAGCATGTTTTCTTTTTGGTTTAATTGCTCCTCCTTTGATTTTTAGTCCTTTGTATGAAGAGAGGCTGTTTGCAACTTCAAGCTCGCCTAGATTGCTCCACCCACAATCATGAAGAATCAATCCAAATGCTACTATTTTTCTGTTAATTTTAACTCTCTTTTCTTTTTCCAATTTGTTAATATAATTGTTCATATAAGATAAACACACTACTGTATGAACATCTGTTGTTCTAGGCTTAAGATATGGAAGAACTATCTTGAAAAAGGGCCTAAATTTTTCTGGACACAAGGAAAAATACCTTGGCTCCCATAGGATATAAACCAAGTTTCTTATAACACCTGGGGGCAAATTTTTTTTAGGAAATATCAGTTTAATATCACTTGGTATGTAAAAAGACTTATTGTCTGGAGTAATAATTTTTTTGAAGGAGATTTCCTTATTTATCATAGTAGATATAATATTTATAGTTGCTTTTAATTTTTTTGGTATATATCCCGTGATTTCTAAATTTGAAAAGGATTTATGTTATAATATGAATATCAGTGTTGTAATTCTAACTACAACATAACTATTTATAGAAAATTTGCTCATTAAGGATTAGTTTTTGCAGTTTGAGGTCCAAAGTTTTTTTTAATGAGTTAATGGGTGGTATTCAAATGGATGATGAAAGAAAATGGCAGTTTCTGAGTGAAGCTCATATAGGTAATCTTGTTAGGCTTGAAACGAAAGGAAGGATGTTCTATATAGGATCGAAACAACAAGAGGTGTATGTTTCAGGATTGACTCCAGATAGATTAATTTTCGGTAAAAAAGATCCTTTTGTGAAGGATCTGATTAAGTATAAGACAGGACCAATTTCTTATCACCTTTCAATCCTCCTCTCAGGAAGATGGCTTATATTTTATGAATCAATTGAGGATTATGAGATGTTGGAGCAGACTGATAAAAGGTTTTTCAGTGAGGTTAATATAGGAGATATTGTCAAGCTTGAAATGAAGAAAAGGAGAATTAATCTAGGGGCAAGGCAACGTGTTGGATATATTTGGGAATTGTATCCACATCATCTTCGTTTGGGCAGTAATCATCCAGCTGAAAGTAGGCCTTTGAGGATTAAGGTGGGTTCAGGTTATTTTTATAACAGAAAGAGCAATTTTAAGATGTTCATACCTTATGATGGAATCGAAAGTTATGAAGTTGTGCAGAAATGTAGCCTAGATTCTAAGCTTGTTGTAATTCCGACTACAACATAACTATTTATAGAAAATTCACTCATTAAAGTCTAGTTTTTGCAGTTTGAGGCCCAAAGCCTTTGTTTTTGGGCCAAAATCTTATGTTGGGAAATAGTGTTATTTAGAGCTAGCAAGAGCTCTAAAGAGGTGAAACAATGCTAAGTAAGAGTGAGATGATGATTTTGGCAAGTTTGAGGAAGAATTCAAGGCAGAGTCTTACCAATGTTTCAAAGGAGACAAGCGTTCCTGTTAGCACGGTTTATGATAAAATAAAACAGCATGAAAATGGGGTGATAAAGAAGTTCACATCAATACTTGATTTTCCTGCTCTTGGTTTTAACATTAGGGCTAATGTTTTGGTTAAGGGCAAGAAAAAGGAGCTAAGGGATTTTTTGCTTGATAGTTGGAATGTTAATTCCGTTTTTCAGCTTAATGAGGGTTTTGACTATTCGGTTGATTGCATTTTTAGGTATATGTCAGAGCTCAAAGAGTTTATGGATCAGTTGGAGAAAATGGGTGTGAAAAAAGAGGTGTATTATGTTACAGATGAGTTGAGGAGGGAGGATTTTCTCAACTCAGAAAAGTATCTGAATAATATCAATAAAGTTGGATAAGATGAAATGGCAAGAGATGGTAGAAAAACTAATACAACAACAAAGGGGAGAAAGCTTGAGGTTTATGTTGAGCAACTCTTCAAGGATCTTGGAAAGTGGTTTGTCAAGAGGAATGTTTACTACAGCTTCAGGAGTGTGCTACGAGACAGGGTTGTTAGAAGGGTGCAAGTTGATGTTCAATACTATGACTTGTATGGCAAGACAATTGTTGAATGCAAGCACTATGATGTTTGGAGAGTGTCAGCACAGGCTGTGGAGGATTTTAATGACACAGTTAGATTGGTTAGGCCAAGCAATGCTTTGTTGATAACAAACTCTTCATTAACAAGAGAAGCACAGGGACTTGCTGAAGAATATAGGATTCAAGTTTATGATGGTGAGGGTTTGAAAATGCTTGATCAGGAAAGGCAAGGGTTGAGAGGAAGAAGAAAAACGCTTGAAGAACAATTGAAAGATGTTGATTTGAGAAGATATCCAAGAGAGAATTACCATGTAAGGAGGTATGTTTTGGTTTGAATAACAAAATTGGAGGTTTAAAATGAATAAAACAATCATTCCAGGATTAGGGCTTGTGAAAGAGCTTGTTATTATTGGAGCAACCTCTGCTTTTGAGAGTGTTGTTTTGGAGAAAAGGATTGAGGGCTTGCCAACAAAAGAGGCTGCACAATTTGTGGAAAGGCTTGGCGGTGTTAGGCAGATTAGTGATTATGTTGATTCTGCTTTGGGTCAAGCACAGTTTGCATTAGCAGATGGTTCAAAGGTTCAAGATGTGGTTGATGTTTTGTCAGGTGCAGTAGAGAAGGCAAGAGAGTTGCGAGATGCTTATCCTGTTAATGTGAGGGAGTTGATACAATACTCCCTATCTTCAATACTATATAATAGATAAGGAGGAGGTAAAAATGGCAATAGATCAAAAAGTTATGGAAGAAGTTCAAGTTGGTACACAGCCAATTAGTCTACAAATAAGTGACGATGAGCTTAAGGAACTTGAGAAGAGTCTTTTTAGAGGAGATATTGAAGCTGCTCTTATGGAGACACAGGCAAGGTTAGAAGAGGCATACAAGAGTCTTAACAGTGTTGGGTATGAACAGTATAGCGGGTTATTAGGGAAAATAAGGAATTATTTAGCAGATTGGGGTGTTATGGATGGTAGAAAAAGGTTAAAGGGAAAAAGAAAAAACATTGCAAGGGATAAAGTGGCAATAGAGTCGCTTATAAGAAAAGCCCAAGGACAAGTCGAGAGAGGAACAGGGGAATATGGTGCTTGTCTCGGAGAGTTTATGAATTCAAACTTATTGATGCTTGGGTATGAAAGTAGGGTAGGGCAAGTTAGGAGTGCAATTGATCAAAAAAAAGAAGAACTTAATAGGGCACAAAGCACCAGTGATCCAAAAGATAAGAGCTATCTTACATTGATTGAAGAAATAGGGCAACTTGAAAATGATGTTATGACGACTGACTACAAAATGGAAAGAGCTGCCAGTAAGAGTGTTAGTTGTGATAGACGTTTAGATAGAATAGACTATAAACGGAAACGAGCAATGCAACAGGTGGGTTTTCTTAGCAAAATGGAAAGTGCTTTAGAAAATGTACTTGATATAGCAGAGGGTGACTTTGGTGATGGGGTAAATCCTTTAGAAACTCTAGCAGCACTAAAAAGAGCAGCAGAATCTGTACAGGGAATAAAAGAATACTTGGATGTGATTTACTCTCAGCGTGAAGCGATAGATAATGCAATGAATGATTTACCAACGTTGGTGCAAGACCAGTTCAGTCTTGATGATTACGCACTTAAAGAAGTAACAGCAGTCAAAAGTGATCAAATAGTAGCACAGGCAAAAAAGGCTATGGAAAGAAGGCTAAAGGCAAGTATTTAATTTTTTTAAGGTGATTTATTATGGTAGAGAAACTTAGTCTAGATGAGACTTTATTGGAGGAAAACCTTGCAAAGGCGAGGGCTGAGCTTAAGAAGCCAAGGTTTAGGCTTTATGATAAGCTAATAGCCAAAGAGCCAAGCAATGTTCCAACAGAGGAGATAAGTGCATCAACTTCAGCAATAGAGAGGCTTTTGTCTATTTACAACACAGTTTTACAAACATTCAAAACAAATGGACATTTATCAGCAAACTATGCAACTAGGGATCATTTTTTGAATCTTTATGCCATTTATGCAGGAGCAGTGGAAGCACAACATCATATAAGCAGATACACTGATGGATCTGAAAAAACCTTTGTGTTTAGAAATAAAGTTGATTTTAGTCAAGGAAGATTTACAATTTTAGATGATCTGGTTAATGTTTACCTTGATAGCATTCAATCTGTTTCTGGAAGCACACAGGTCGCTGATTACACAAATGCTTTTCTTACTTCATTAATTCAGGTTATTGAGAATGAATCAAAAATAGAAGAGTTCTCTGATTTGAATGAGCAGGCAAAGCAGTTCTTCATACAGTTAGATGGCGTTACTATTAATGGTTTTAGTTACATGCTGAAGGCACCTGAGATTGGGTCTTTTGGAAAGACTAATTTCAGTGATATTGTTGGCAATGAAGAGATGATTACGCCGCTAAAGAGATTTGTAGATGTTCTCATGCATTATGATCCAAGAACAAAGAGAAACCCTTATGCTGAGCGCTATGGTGTAACAAACACATTTCTCTTCTGGGGCGGAACAGGGGTAGGAAAAACAACAACCCTGAGGGCAGTGATTAACTATGCGGTTGAACAAGCAAATAAGCTTGGCAAGCCATTCTTTGTAAGACCCGTAAACAGCTCTGACTTTAAGACAGAGTTCTACGCGCAATCTGCAAACAATATACGAAAGCTCAGGGATGAAATTCTGAAAGGAGAGGCAATATATCTTTCCTATACAGATGATATTGACACTGTATTTTTTTCAAGGGATGAGTTGGAAAAAAGACCAGAGGATAAGGCAGTGCTTGGAGAGATTATGGCAACACTTGACCAACTTGTGGAAATGGCAGAAAACTATTTTGGCTATGTGGCCTTAACAAACATGCCAGTGAGTGGTGTTGACTTTGCTATGGCGAGAAGGCTACAAGAAAATCAAAGCGAAGTAAAAGGAGCGCATACTCCAAAACAATTTGCAGAGCTCTTTAAAATAAAATTAAGGCAAGGTCTTAAGGTGGGTTATGTTAGGGTTAAGGATTGGGATAGGTTTGGAGGTATGTGCGTGGAGTATGGCTTCCATGGAGGGGATGTTAAGAATATCTCTAAAAGCCTAATAAGCTATGCTAATGACTTTGAAATGCCAGTAGAGGTTTATAGTGGCATTTCAGAAGAACAAAAATACAAAATAATTGATTCTCTGATTAGGCATGTAGATGATTCTGTTGTTGAGAGAACAATGATGCAATATCACGAAGAGAGGGAGAGGCAGAAACAATCAGAGTCAAGAATGGCTGTTGAGTCAGAGAAAAGTAGGTTGAGAATATTAAACACAGCTATGGAGGAATACCAAAATGAAGAACATTAAAGAAAGCTTAGAAGGATTGGTAAGTAGAGCAAAACCAGACATAGATGTTTCCGATGCTTTAGATAGGGTAAAAACAGCATCAACAGATTATAGTAAGGGAGCATCTGAATTTGTGATGGGAAACACAGGTAAGGTAATAATTGGAGCAACTGTTGCTTATGCAGTTGCCAGAGGAGTGAGTTATTACCTTAGAAGAAGAAGTTAGTTAAAAAACAAAATCAGAGAAAATGAATGACGATTATGTTATGAGAGAAAGTGATCTTCTCTCAGATGCAGCTAAAGAGCTGTTTGGATTTGGTAGAAAAAGTGTTGGTAGAGATTTTAGTAGAGAAAATCTTAGTAGAGATGTTGATGATAGCCCTGTTATTGAACACTCTATTCCTGTTCCAAGAAAAAGGGACAGAAGCTTGCTGAACCAACACACTGATTACAGACCTGATCTTCATGATGTTGTTGATTATTATTGTTCAAGGAATGTTGTTGGTGAGCAGGATGTTTGTGTTTTGCAGACATTGGGAGCAATAAACAAGCTTTGCTTTGGAATAGATAGCCTTAGTGGGAGTGGCAAGAGTTTTTTGGTGAATGCATTGATAGATTTGCTTCCAGATGGTTCTGTTTATAGCATGGAGCTTTCTTCAAAAACAGCTGAGTTTTATCAGGCAGAGCAGATTAATCAATGCGATATAATTTATATTCCTGAGCTTCAGAAGGCAATGTCAAGCAAGCTTGTTGTTGAGATTTTAAAGAATTTGACAGAGGGCAAGAGCGCTGTTAGGACTGTTCGTGATCAATCTGTTAGGCAAAATATGAAATATGTGATATCTGCTGATAAGGGTGTTGTCTTTACATTGGCAACAGAGAATCCTTTTAAGTATGATAGAGAGTTTGCGCGTAGGGTTTTTGTATTGCATACTGATGTTAGTCCTGAGCAGACTGACAGGATTCTAAAGCACAAGGCAAGGAGCAGGCACAAGAGCCTTGAAACAGATGTTGAACTAAGCTTTGATGCTTTAAGAGCACATATTGCAAGATGCCTTGACCAAGAGTTCAGCTATGAAAATCCTTTTGCTGATTATATAAGTGAACAAATCCCAAGAAATATAAGAGCAAGAAGTTATGATGACCATCTATTTAATCTGATTAATGCTAGCACAAAGTTTCATTATCCTAGCAGGATGTTTGGAGATGGCTTGTTGTTTGTTAGTATTGGTGATGTTTATCATATTTACAATGCATATTGGGAGCAGTTCATACATGGCTTGCTTGGTGTGCCTGCTTTGGGAACAGAGGTTATGAATGTTTTTGAAGATGGAAAGTTAAAGGACTCTCAAGCTGTTTACAAGGATTTGAGGCAAAACAAGGTTTATTATCCATTTGATATTGTTGAGCAAACCCTTGATGCGCTTGTTGATTCAGGTTTTCTTGATAAAGATGATTATAAGGCAAGAGATCCTAAGTATAAAGTGGTGAGAGATATTCCAAGCTTTAATTCATTTGACTGGCAAGCGTGTTGGGAGAGTGGTGTTGGTTTTCTAGACAAATATCATCCAAAGCTGCTGAATCCCTGGGTTAGCTCACAATCAGATGATTTGGTGATGATTGAGGAAATAAAAATAGGAGATGACAATCCGTGGAAAATAGAAATAACTTAATGGTTTTAGAGGATTTGGTGAAGAATTATGATTCATACCAAGATAAACTAAGTGGCCCTCTAAATCCTAATTTTGTTGAAGCATTAAGTGAGATGCAAGAGCTTATTCAAGAAGCTGAGAGTGCTAGTAGGTATTGGCAAGGGCAGGGTTTTACAGCAACTGCTATTGTTGAAGCACCTGCATTAATTGCTAAACTAAGAAATCGTTATGTACAAAGCCATGATGCAATGCTTTCTTATGTTGCAAAAGAGTTTGATGAGAAACAAAGAGAGCTTTGTAGAGCAGAGAGTGTTGTTTTTGAGACGAGAAGAGTAGAGTTAGAAGAGATTGTTGATATGTATAAGAAAATTAAAGGCTTGTCTATTTCAGAATCACCAAGGAGTGTTGGAAAGATTGAGAAATACATAGAGTTTTCAGAGGCTATTAAAGATATGGATGCTGAGTTTGATAGATTTATGCAAGCTTATCAGGGTTCTGATCTCAAATCAGAGTCTGAGATTGCTCTTTTAAAACATGATCTGCAAGGATTAACACAAGGTTATAAAGGGGTTGTTTCAAGGTTTAAGCCAAGGGTTTCTTTTAATAGAACAATTTTTGACATGCCGCAAAGGTTTGCTGAGTTGCAAAGATTAAGCAGTGAGTTGGAATATATAAGAAACAATCTTGGTGAAGCATTGAAAGCAAAGAAAGGTTTGCAGAAAAGAATAAATGGTTTAAGAAAAGGTTTGGAATACCTAAGCTCAGGAGATGTTTCTTTGGAAGGATTGGATAGAATATCTTTTGAAAAGATTGATTATGATTTGTTGAGTTATTATCCTAGTTTTAGGGGATTGATAGATACTTACAATGGTTTGAGAGAAGAGGTTGAGGAAAGGATTGGTGATGCAAGAAAAGGAATTATTGAGACAAAAAATCAAGAGCTGTTGAATCAAGCCAAGCAAAGGATACAGGAATTGATGGAGGGTTATAGAGATATTATTAATTACTTGTCTCAAAAAAATGATGTAGATAATGAGCATATTCAAAGGGTTGTAGCTTTTGATGTTGTTGATCCAAAGCAAGTGGATACTTGGAAGCGGAATAAGTATTTGGCTGATGTTGCTGAAGAGCTGTCTGATATGGGTGACATGGTTGTTGATAAGCTTGGTGATGAGGTTTTGAGGATAAAGCAGTATTTGGAAGGGAGAGTAGGGGAGGTTGAACAGGTTTATGGTGTTAAAGCAAAGGGTGTTGATGAGATGTCTGGGTTAATCCCAAAGCTTGAGTCTTGTTTTGATACATTAGATGATGTTGGAGCAATGTACAAGCATCTTGGAGAGCCAACAACAAAGATAAGCGAGCTTAGAGATAATGTTGGAGAAAGGATTGAGTTTTACCAAAATGCAATTGCAGAGCAAAAGAAAGAGAAAGCTGTTGAAGAGAGAAGGGCTATGATTGTTGATAGAGAACCAATTCCAAAACCTGATCATTACAAGCCTTCTGCTTTTGATGGTTTTAGGCCTGTTAAAAGGAATCAGGGCAATTACTTTGATTTGATTGTGCACTTAATGGTTATTGGTTTTCCTCCTGCAAAGTATATGAGGCTTATGAACACAATGCTGGATGGAAAAAAGCATTGGATGGAGCGTTTGCAAGATATTGGTGAGATTTTGGAAAATGTTCCTTTGGCAAGCTGTGAAAAGGACCTAGACTATATGTATCATTTTCAATATGCACTAACTGAGGACATGAACAGAGGCAATATGGATCATTTAGTTAGTAGAAATAGAGAATACTTTCAAATAGCAAGGCAAACTCTTTCTGAGTTATCTGACTATATAAGTAACTCTGAGTCTGCTCTAGGGCTCTCTTCAAGGCAGATTGAGGCTCATATGGCTGTTTTTGGCCATGAAAATGCCTATAACAAGGCTCTTTGTGCTTAAAGTTTTAGTTATCACTCTAAAGAAGCGAAAAATATATATACCCAAAATGTTTATTTACAATATATTTGAGGTGGGTGGAGCTTTTGGGGGGGTATGTATGCCAGATGATGGTTTAATTGAGTTTGAAAAATTTATTACCAAAACTGATTCTAGGGGGGATGCTCACTTTTCTGATTCTTGTTTTGATGTGTATGAGTTCATATTATTAAAACTAAAAGGTGATGCAAATGGTTGAAAAAGATCCAATAATTGGAAAAACAATTGGAAGGTATGTGGTTGAGGAATTGATTGGTAAAGGTTATTATGGAACCTATTACAAAGCACATCATGTTGAGCTTGGAGATTTGGCTACTGTTAAAGTAATTGACCTTAACTTAACAGAAAACAAAGGTGCAATAGATACTCTTGTGAGAGAAAATGAGTTGATAAGCAGTTTGCCTGAGAATGAATTATCCCATATTGCAAGATCATTAGATATTGGTGTTATTGAGGGTACTAATACTGTGTATGATGGTCGTTCTTATTTGTTGATGGAATACATGGATCAAGGTAGCTTACAAGATAATTATGATGCTATGAGTCTTGATCAAAGAGTTGCTTGTATTACAGACGCAATTAAAGGTTTGGAAGTTGCACATCATTATGGAATATTACATCTGAACATTCATCTAGGTAATATTTTGATAGATAGCAATAAGGGTGTAAAGCTGTCTGGTTTTGGTATTGGAACACAACTGGATAGAATTGAGGATACTCATATAAGTACTGATAGACCTAGTCGACGCAGAGCGCCTGAACAAATTATGCCAGAACCATATGTGAGAAAAGAAACAGATGTTTATCAGGTTGGAGCAGCACTTATGTTCGTAACAACTGGTATGGAACCTGTAGAGGGGTCTATAGAACATATGAACAATGCTTATCCAGACATTTATCCTGGATTGAAACTGATTATTGAAGGTTGTTTGCAATGGGATCCTAAAAAAAGACCTTCTCTGGCTGAAGTTAGACAAAGGTTGGAAGACTTACCAAGAACTAGTTTGAAATATGATACAGATATTTAGATCATTCAAAAATCAAACAAGGTGATAAAAATTGTAAAAGAGAAAAAAAATTCTTTGATTGGTAAGACAATTGGACGTTATGTTGTTGAAGAATTTAAGAAGAAAGGAAGTTATGGGGCTGTTTTTAAAGCAAGACATGTTAAGAAATTAGAATTTGTTGCTGTTAAAACACTTGATCCAAACTTAGCACAAGAGCCTTATATTCTAGAAGCAATTGGTAGAGAGACAGAGGCAGTAAAGAAGTTACGTGGTGCAGATCATATTGTAGAAGTGATGGATTGGGGCACTATTGAAGATACTGGGACTGTTTATGATGGTCAACCATATATAATGATGGAATACATGGACCTTGGGAGTGTTCAAGATAACTACACTGGTCTTGGATTAGAGGGAAGAGTTGCTCGTATCATTGATGGAATAAAAGGATTACAAGTTGCTCACAGTCAGGGTGTATTACACAGAGATTTTCGCTTGGATAATTTATTAATGGACAGCGAAAGAGGAACAAAGTTGTCTGATTTTAGTATTGCTAAAATTCTGCTTGATGCTGGTATTGGATCTACAAGAGGAAAAACAATGAGACAAGTTTTTCAAAAAGCACCTGAAGAACAGCCAGAGATGGGAGGAATCTCAACTAAAGAATCAGATGTATGGCATGTTGGAGCAACACTTATGTATGCAGCAATTAAGATAGAAGCTTTACAAGGTACCACTGAATATCTAATGAGTGGTTACCCAGATATCCACCCAGATTTGAAACAGGTTATTGCAGATTGTTTGCTAGGTGATCCTAAAAAAAGACCTTCTCTGGCTGAGGTTAGAAAAAGATTAGAAAAAATACCTCCTGATTTTATGAATCCAGTGCTTTATGGGATGATTCAGGATTCTAGGAAAGCTTTGATGGGGATTGGTAATAGGTACAAAGGACATAAGTTTAAAACCTTAAGCCATGAGGATATTGAAGAGTTATATGCAACATTAGGGAGTAGCTATGATGCTATGAGAGCTAAGGGTTTTAAGACCCCTATTGGTGAGCTTGAGATAACTGTGATTGGGATTAGAGATAGAGATGATGATACAATACTCGATTGGGCTATTGAGTATTCTCCAGAAGGAAAGAAAAGAAAAAAGATTACTAAAGAAGTAACAGCAATAGGAACTGTTTATAGACAGGTATTAGCTACATGGATTGAGCATACTAATAAAGTGTTAAAGTTTAAGTTAGATGAAAAAACTGGCGCCGTTTCGGAAAAGGAGTATAAACATCCAGACGAGGTGCGTAAAACATGACCGAACAACCTCTAAAATATTCAATTGGAATTGTTGCATTGGGTGGGGTTGGTAGTGCAACCTATAGAGAATTGTGTCATATTGATAAACTAAAAAAGATCTATCTTTTTACTACAGATTTAGATAAAGGCAAGGCTCGTAGGAGAGAATTTGTTAGTAGGAAGAGATCTAGAATAAAACCAGTTGTAGGACATTACAATCAGCTTGCGCAAGAGCTTGACAATTTGGATGTTATTATAATGACTGCTGCAAAGCCTGGCTATCTTGACAAAGGACCTCTTGCAACAAGAGAAGATGCCTTGCAGGACAACTTGCCAATATTGATTAGAACAGCACAAATGATTCAGGGTTTTAAGGGACATGTTATTGTTACCACAAACCCAGTGGATATTGCTACTTATATTATGTGCAGCCATTCTGGGATTCAACCAGAATACTTCACTGGATTAAGCCATGTAGATCTTGCAAGATGGAGAACTTTTCTTTGGGAAGTCTATGAGCCAAAGGGTTTGAGAGCAGACCTTTTAGACGAATTCAGGATTGTTACTGTTGGGCCTCATTCAGAAAAGGTTGTTCCAATTATTGTGGCATTTGGTGGAGAAAAGAGATTTAAAGGGCTTCCAAGACAAGAGTTTAATTCTTTGGGGGATATTAGTTATGATACACTAAGGAAAGATGTGCGTGATTTTTGGATAGAACAATATATGCTTACAGGTAAAGGGACTGAGTGGAGTACTGCTCAATCAATAGCAGAGGTTGTAGAGGCTATTTACTATCAAGACGAGATGGATGAATTTGATTATGTGTGCAATTCTGTTTTCATTAATCCTAAGCTTGTTGGTGTTGAAGGAGCTCTTAATGGTCAATTTTTTGGTTGGCCTCACATATTCAAAGGGCTGAAGGCAGTTCCGCTAGACTTTCGTGTTGAAGATGATTTTGATCGAGCAGAGGTTGTAGATGGTTGGCATGATTTAGAGTCAAATATAATGAACTTGCAAAGAACCGATGTTTTTCAAAAATTTGTTTCTCCTAGTGTAAGTATCATAGAGCCTGCTGGTTATAAAGAAGAAGAGGAAGAAACACTACCAAGAATTAAGTATGAACCCTTTGATTTAGAAACAAGGGTTGTGGCTGGTTGTTATCAAGAGGTTTTTACATGGGATAATCTTAACAACCCTAACCAAAGAGAACCTAAAAGATTTGATGAGATTAAAGACAAGAATGGTATCCATACTTTTTGTGTTGAGGATATTGATGGTAAAGTATTTTACTTAATTGGTCATGACAATGGGTTTCTTATAACGGATCCATTAACTCAAGAAGTGTTTTCTATTAAAGAAGATAATGAGAGAAGTGTTAGATCGCTTGCTTTAAAGCAGATAAACAATGATTTGTATTTGTTTGCTGCAAGAGGTGACAGGGCTTTTATGGTTGATATGAAAAAACCAAAAAAGGTTTTCAGAGAGTTTGAAGGGTTTTCTGGTGATATAAGCAAGATTTTGGTTGAAAATGTCAGGGATATCCCATATGTTTTTGTTGCTGCTCGTGGTATTTTTCAATTTGATATTAATAATCCTGGTGAGCCAATTGTTTATCAAACAAGAGATGATAGTGATTATATTATTGATTTAGATGTTCGTGGGAATAGGCTTTATGGTTGCACTGAAGATAGAATGTTTTGTTGGAATACAGGTGTTCCAAGCAGTGTTCCTTGGCAATCTGAAGATGTTCCTGGGAATGGGATTAGTTGTTTTGATATAGCCAATAATTTGTGGGGTAATGATTATGCTTTTGTTGGAATTGTTGGACCACAGGTTTATAGGGTGAATTTAACAACAGGAGAGGTTGAAGAAAAGGATGTTTACCAAAAGAAAGAGGGTAATAAAAAAGGGACTGGACAGGTTGAGGTTGCTAGAATCGGGGGTAAGGATTGCTTGCTTGCTTCTGATAATAATAGGTATGCACCTACAAGGCAAGCTGGCATAACTATTTGGGATGTTCTAAGGCCAGATATGCCTCTTGCATTTTTGACTACAAACCTAGACCATAGCATAAGAGGTTTTAAAGTGGTGAAGAAAGATGGGTATTAAAAAAGCCAGAGTACATATCTAAAAGAGTAGAAGAGATTATATGACTCTAATTATAATTGATTAAAATGTCAGAAGAAAAAACCTTACTTGAATTAGTGGATGAGATTGTTAAGATGCCACCTCAGCCTAGCTTGATGGATAAAATTAAAGGAAATATATCCTATACTAAGGTTATTGCAACTGTTATTTCAGTGTTAGGTATTAGTATTATTGTATGTTGTAATGCCAATATCTTAATTGATAGGTCTCAAAAAAATTTGGAAAACCTAATCGCTCAATTTACTTCACCTTTCGCTATATTTTTTGAGAATCCGACACCTACAATTTATCAAAATACTACCCCCTCTAAAATTCCAGAGCCAACATCAACTTATACATTAGAACCAATATTAACTTGTATACCAGAATTACCAACCTCAACACTTGTCCCAGCATCACCCACTTATGTCCAAGTACAACCTACACCAACAGTTGTTTCAGTTACTGATGTGTCTGAATATAAATATTCGGCACCACAAATCATCAGTCCTGCTCCATGGGAGTACTTTAGAGACCCTCATGACAGAATTGTATTTGAATGGGAACCTGTTGGGACTTTGGGAGAAAATGAGTATTATGAAATGAGTATAAGTAGAGGCCATTGGGTTTCTTATCCAGGATATTTAGGTTGGGGAGGAGATTGCACTTTGCTCAGAACAAAAGATAGTAGTATAATTAAACCAGGAAATTTTGAGGGTTATTGGCCTAGTCAAGCATGTGCAATCAGTTTCTCTAATGTTTACAAATGGGAGATAAAGGTTGTAGAGGTTCAGAATGATGAAGTAATCAAAGAACTTAGTCCAGCAAATAATAGTATATTCCAATGGAAGGACTAAGGATAAAAATGCCAGACAAAAACAAGAAAACATTATCACTAAGTGAAGCAGTGGATGATATTGTACAAGCTGGAGCTATAGATGTAAACCTAGAAGAAACTGTAATAGTAGAGTTTGAGGATAAGGTTGATGGAATAAAAACAAGGCTAAAATATGAGTGGCGTCCTAATATGGGATTAGGAGAATTGGATCAACAGAATCCGGTTTATTCTGAGATTGGTGATGCAGATGCATTTTTGGAGGAGAGATTGAAATATTCTGGACTTATAGAAGAAGAGATGGATATAGTTGATAAGGAGAGAGGGGTTGTAAAAGGTATTGCTGATGTGGGTATTGGTAAAAGAAGAAATCATTTGTTAAAGAATGTTAGGCATTTGCAACTTATTGAGGAGATTGCATTAGAAAAGAAACCAATTGAACCAGAGCTTAGTTACCTTGAGAGGATTAGAGCTAATTCTGTGTATGTTGTTGTTGCAATTAGTACCTGCGTGGCTGTATTATGTGGTATAACAACATTGTATAATTTGATTGGTCTTTACAAAAATATGCAGAATGATTTAGCATCAATGGTTACCCCTACTCCAGCTGCTGTTTTTGAAAAAACACCTGAACCTTTGATTTATATAGAGCCTACTTCAATTCCTGCAGAAGAACAATCTGACCTTGAAAGTGTTTTTGCTGGGACACCTGAACCTTTTGTTTATGTGACACCAGCTCCTGTTGTTATAGATCCATGGATAGTTAGTAGAGTTTCACAAAGTTCTGCTGATGAGCAGTTTTTAAGGCAAGGAGAAGTGCTTTATGTGTCTGCAAGTCATTACAAGGTTGGTGATAAGATTTGTGAAAACAATTCTAAACCAGGTTTTTTGTGTGTTTATGTTCGTGAAACTGCACAGGATGAAACTGTAAAGATTGAATATCTCATTCCTGGGCATGTTTGGATTGGTGTTACTAACCAGCTTTCAATTCAAGATGTAATTATGGACAGAGAATCATTCTGGTGGGATTATTCTAATTGTGTAAGTGGGTGTAAAGAAGTAAAAGTAATAATGCAATATGCTGATGGTAGAATTGAGGAAAAAACTTACACACCTGAAAGTAGACCAACAATTGAGTCTGTAGTTACAGGGATGTGTGAGGGTATTGATCAATATTATCTAGAAGGGCTTACTCAACTTTCATCAGATGATTTTATACATGTTGAGTTTTACACAGGAGGCAATCCAGAGCGTGATACACTTCTACCACCTGGAGAATATACTTTGTTGGGTAATCTAAAGGGTTATGTGTGGGAGCTTGGTCCAGATTGTACAGCAGAAGACATATTGACTAGGCATATGGAGCCTCACATACAAAGAAGATTAAATTTAGGGTATAACAATAATGGTTATGTTCATTGGACTTCATTGGTTGATGATGGATTAGTTGCAGTAAATAGACAAGAGCAACCACTTCCAGATATCCCTACAACTATTAACTAGGACAAAATGTCAGAAGAAAAAACTTTACTTGAATTGGTGGATGAGATTGTTGAGATGCCACCTCAGCCTAGCTTAACAGATAGAATAAGGGAGAACATTGGTTCTATTATAGCTAGTGCTACCATTAGTATTACTACTGTTGCTTTGATTGGTATTAGTACTTTGGCAGGTATTGGTGCATTATATTTAATTTACCAAAACCGAGATGAGTTATCTGCAAGAATAAATGAATATATTTCACATCCTGCTATTGTTGAAACTTCTACTGTTGCTCCACCTATTGCTACTGAACAACCTACATACACTGCTGTTCCTCCAATTGTCACTGAGCAACCTAGCCCTGTTATTGAACAACAGTTTGTTTCTTTGCATGATTATGGATATTGGAGATCAAGCAATCTCAAGTTAGCTGCTGGTGTGTATGATTTTTACAATATTCTTTTTGAAACAGGTTGGCAGGTTGATACTCAATGCAGGTATAACCAAGATTCACCAACCAATGTTAATATAGATGTTAATTTTCCAAATCCAAGAAATGTGTACTTACTTATGCAAGCAGGATGGGGGATCCACCAGTTTGCTAATCAGGAATTCGGTAAAATCCTATTAGGCTTTGAAGATGGAAGATATCTTCAGCTTCCTTTGGTTTTAGGAGAAAATATTAGGGACTGGGCTCGTAGTAAGCCTGATGCAGTAAGCACATTATCTGCACCATATGTTATTCAGGATTGGCATACAGGAATTGCAGAAGACGCACAAGGTGTTACTGGAGGTATGGATGCTTTAGCTATTGAAATTCCAGATGATTATCAAAATTCAACATTAAGAAGCATTCAGGTATATGATACCTCAATGGATACAATAGGTAATGTAGATCCTTGCATACATCTTTTAGGAGTTACTGTAGAATATCTTCATTAAATTATTTCTTAGCCAAACTCCAAAGCAGCCAGAAATACTTGCTGTAAGCATCTGCAACTCTTTGGCTTTCTATCATTACAACAAAAGGGATTTCAGACCAGGTGGTTAAGCACACAATGTTGCCATAAATCAATGTTGAGGCTGGGCTGTCATACTCTTTTGGCAAATAGCCTGCTTCTGTTAAAGGCAATGATTTTAGATAAGCAATCCTTTCTCTTGCATTCTCGTTGTAAAGGTGAATCATGCTTATCTTCTTCTCTATCCTTCTTTTGTGAAACCTGTCAAAGTACTGGCTCATCATGTCAGGGGCCCTTTTTGGGATACCAAAACAAAGGATTTTATCTCCTTCTTTTAGCACTACTAATGCTTTTTCCATTGAAGCCTTTACCCCTTCCATGCCTTCATATATATGTGCTTTGGCCTTTGATTCTGCTAGCTTTCTACTAAGTTTTAGCTGAGGGATTATTTCTGTTAACAAATCCTGTTTTTGCTTTATTATGGCCATCAGGTTTTCAGGGTCACAGGCCTCAAAGTATTTTGTTTCTTCCTTTTCAATATAACTAACAAGCCCTTTTTTTGTTAATCTGTCTAGAGCATCATAAACTGTTGTTCTGTGCAGCTTTGATTTGTCAGCTATTTTTGTTGCAGTTGAAGAACCTAAATCTAGTAAGGTTAAATATACTATGGCTTCATTTTTGCTTAAGCCAAGCTCTTCTAAGGCCTTTATTCTTTTTTCCATATTATTTTCCATATTATCTTCCATATTATATATATTATTTTTACTATATATAAAAATTTTGGTTACAAAACCAAAGAATTTACAGAAATGGTTTAAAAACATAACATAGCTTTTGTTCATACAAAGAGGATTATTTAAGAGTAGTCACATCAGAAAGATTTAAATAATCAAATATCAAATCCAATAATTTGGGGGGATTAAATATTCAAGGAACACCTGCTACAAAAGAAAAATTAGAAGAAGCGATTAATTTGTGGGTCTCTCTTCTGAGAATGAGAAAAAATGTCAGATTAGATTCTAAAGTTTGGCCTCCAATGGTCGATAGGTATGCATGGCCAGGAGAATACAGAACGCTAAGATATTCATGTAAAACAATAGCTGAATTAAAGAGTATAGGGGAATTAGTTTGTGCAGAAGATCCACTGATACATGTTGAAGGAAGGAGAGATGGATATGTAAATGTTATGGAAATTTTTGAAGAACCACCACCATGTCCATATGTACCAGAAGAGCGTTTTCTTAATTATTTAAGAACAGATGGGATAGAGCCTGATATGTTTCTTTTATATGTTATTGCTGCGAGTAGTTCAGGTTCAGATGAGGGTCTTTTAGATTTCTCTTTGACAGAAATATTGTTATTTAGTGATATTCTTGGTGAACCTCACGCTTATACAGCAAGAGGTGGTTGGCACAGACCTAGCTTTGATTTACTTCGGCAAAACAAACTACTTGCAATATATCCAACAACAAATCAAGAAGTAGATGTTGTTTGTGCAAGCTTTGAGGAAGCATATCAAAGTTATAAGGGAAGATGGTTTGGAAGATTATATTCAGATCCCTTTAAGGAAGAACTGGCCAAATTGAGAAAGCTCAAATAATAATAAAAACTTTTATATATCCTCTAACATTATGTTTTTCTTATGGGGGCTGGAGGACCTTTGGGCATAACAGGTAACTTAGTGCTTGAGATATTGAGCAAGGAGACAACTTACGATTTATTTAACACTTTCTTGATATTAATAATTGGTTTTTTGCTTGCAAAGCTTAGCACAAGGATAATTTTGATGGTGTATAGAACTTCTAAACTGAAGAAAGGAGATTACATAAGTCTTAATGAGGAGAACGAACCCTTGTTTAAGATTATTAGGTATGTGATAATGAGTTTTACAATAATTATTGCCCTGATTTATCTTAGGGTTGCGGTTTTAGAGAACCTTTTGTTTACATATGAGCTTTTGCCAACCCTTGTATCAATTGTTTTGGCATCGGTTCTAGGAATAATAGTGATAGAATTTATTGTTTATTTGCTCAAACTTTTGCTAGTGGCAGTTGGATTGGTTGAGTATCTAGAGCTTTATAGCAGAACCCATATATTGGGTGCGATATTGTGGATAGCAAGAGTATTGCTGTATTTGGTTTTTTTTGAGATTTTCTTAAGAATGGTTGGGATAGAGTTTGCCCCTTTTACAACCTTTTTAACAATTGTTTTTTATGCAAGTATTTTTCTTTTTGTTGTGCTTTCTTTCTTTGGTTTCAGGGATTTTGTTGACAACTTTTATGCAGGGCTTTATTTAAGAGGTATGCCCATGTTTAGGATTGGGAGGTATATAAACTACAAAAACTATTCTGGTGAAATAGCCAATATCTCTAGGGTTGCAACAATAATCAATGTTGGGAAAAAGGTTTTGTGGGTGCCGAACAAGTTGCTAGCTTCCACTGAGCTGGTTTTTGAGAAAGTAAAGCCTGAACTAAAAACATTGGATGCTATAAAAAAGTATTTTGCTGAGCAAAAGCCAAGCTATTGTGGGCCAGCTAGTGCTCAGATTGTTTTGAGTATTTTTGGTTTTGACATTAATCAAGATAAGATTGGTGAGCTTTGTGATACTAAAGTAGGGGTTGGTACTCATCCAGATACAATGATTAAGGTTGTTGAGGGCTTGACTAAAAAAAAGATTAGAGGGATGTGGATAGACTATGATCACATAACTGATTTGAAGCAAGAGATTTCTAATTGGTTAAACCAGAATGCATTGATAATAATTGATTATAAAAAGAATTATTTATTTCCAGATGCCCAGCGTGCTCATTACTCTGTTATTCTTGGAATTGAGGGAGAAGAGCTTTTGGTTGTTGACCCTAGCTTTAAAACAGGAGGGGTTTATTATGTTGAGATTGGCAGAGTGTTTAACGGAATGAACACCTATTCTGAGCTTATCAAAGGCAAGCGTGGGTATATTGTTTTTGCTAAGAAAGGAACTAACGCTTATTGGAGGATTGAGAACAAGGTTTATTATTCTGATATGACCTTGTATAAAGATTTGAGCAAGGGTGTTAACGATAGGCTTGAAAAGATTACAAAGAAGGCTGAGGTTATAAAGAGTATTTTCCCAAAGAATATCAAAAAGTATTTAGAAGATTGGGAGAAGAGGGAGAAGGTTTACAGGGTTTGGAAGCCGAAGAAAAGTTAAAAGTCCTTTGTCCTCTTCACTTCTATGTCCAACTCTTTCACCATCTCTTTTATTCTCTCTTTAAACTCTCTTAATCCTTTCCAGTCAAGGATTATCATTTCTGCCTTTGGATAGGTTTTTTGAATTGCTTGTTCTATTAAGTTTTTGTCTAAGAATTCCAGCATGTATTTTGGGCAGACATGGCCTATTGCAATGTCTGTGTTTAAGATTATTTTTTTAAAGTTGGGGGTGTGATGTAAGCCGCCTATGCCAAGTGCTGCTTTGCATTGTTTTGGTTTATTAGTTACAAGGTGATGGATTGTTTGTGCTATTATATCAGCCACATCTTTTCTTTTCCATTGCTCTTCATCAGAACCTATTTCTATGAACATTGATGGCTTTTCTAAGTAAGGGCCGTGATGGGTGCACTCTTGGATTATTTCAAAGTTTGTTTTGCTGCCTAGCTCGTTGAGTTTGATCAAACCTTGCTTCAAATAACAAGCAGGTGCTATGCAAAGCTCTCTACTTTTTCCACCAAACTCTGCCTTGCTCCAATTGCCTTGAGTATGCACACTAAGGCTTGGGATTTTTGATTCTGCTTTGTGCTTTGTTGCAAATATGAAGAGATCTGCTTTTATTTCCTTGTCAATATTTTCAAAATGAATAGAGTCTTTTTCTATGGTATATAATCTAACCTTTTCATTAAGTTCAAATGTCCAATTACCATCAAATTTCTCTCCGGTTTCGTTGAAATCATACAGATCAAGCAGAGACTCTTTTATGTTAATTCCTGCAATGTCTTTTTTTGATACTATGATTGCTGTTTTCATAAAAAAAATGAATTCAGAGTTTTATTTAAGGTTTTGTGAGAATTTGTCAAGAACCACTGGTCACAGATCAGTGGAATGAAGCAAAGCGTTACGTTAAGACACAAAAGCTAGTGGTTCTTGAGCATGATCAGAATTTTCTGTCTGTAAGAAGTAAGAGCAAGCAAAGCTTGCCACCAATCACAGATCGGATGGAGAAAATTCTGACATTTTAATAGAATACTTAGCGAGTTGCCAGTATTTAACAGCAATAGAGGCAACTCGTAGTGCTTCTTTTTTAAACCATATATTACTCTAAAATGATAAAATTTATATATCAGTGTATATTTTTGTATATTAGAATGAAAAAGAGGTTTAGGGAAGCAGTGGATGATATTGAGTATGAGGATTTGATAAAGATAAAAAAGGATCTTGAGTCTGGTGGGGTTCATATTAAAGATTTGATAAACAGTAAGTTAGAAGAAATAGAGAAGGAGCAGGTCAAGCTTTGCGCAACCTGTGGCAACACAATAAACCCCTATTTTATGGATGATTATGTTCTTACTTTTGGAAGGCGTGATTTTAAGAAAAAGGCCTTTTTCTGTGGAGTGGATTGCCTAAAATATTTTCTCCCTCAGTTAGAGTCAAAGCAAAAAAAGCATGATGAAGTAAAATCATAACAAAGTTTAAAAGAATTGTATGATTAGCAGAGCTAATGGTAGAATACTTATTTGAGATAAAGATTCCAAAAGAGAGAATTGCTGTTCTTATAGGTAAGAAAGGAGAAGTAAAAAAGCAGATTGAGGATGAGACAAAAACTAGGTTAGAGGTTGATTCACTAGAGGGGGATATAGTTATTAAAGGTGATGACACAATAAAGATGTACACAGCTAGAGAGATTATCAAAGCAATTGGTCGCGGGTTTAATCCAGAGTGTGCTTTGTTGCTTTTGAAACCAGATTATTGTTTTGAGATTATCAATATCAATGATTTTATAAAATCAAAAGCCCAGCTGAACAGGGTGCGAGGCCGAGTTATTGGCTCTAATGGCAAGGCTAGGAAGACTGTTGAGGATTTGACTGAGACCAGCATATGCGTTTATGGAAAAACAGTTGGTGTTATTGGTGAACAAGAGAATGTTGGCATGGCAAGGAAGGCTATTGAATCTTTGCTTAGTGGGTCTATGCATGCGAGTATTTATAGGTGGCTTGAAAAGAACAGGAGCATAATGAAGAGGAGGGAAGCAATATAATCTTAAGATGGAGAACAATCCAGAAGGGAGTGGGGAGATAATTGCATACGAGCTTGCAAAGAAGCAGAAGGAGATTAGCATAGCTGAGTTTTTTAGCAGGAATAGGCATTTGCTCGGTTTTGATAATTCAAAAAAGGCTTTGCTAACAACAATTAAGGAGGCTGTTGATAACAGCCTTGATGCATGTGAAGAAGCCAACATATTGCCTGAGATTAGCATCGAGGCTATTGACATGGGTAATGACCGCTTTAAGGTTATTGTTGAAGACAATGGTCCTGGGATTGTTAAGCAGCAGATCCCGAAGATTTTTGCAAAGCTTTTGTATGGTAGTAAATTTTTTAAGTTATCCCAGTCTAGAGGCCAGCAGGGTATTGGGATTAGTGCTTCTGTTATGTATGGACAGCTAACAACTGGAAGACCTGCAAAAATAACATCAAAGATTTCAAAGGATATGCCTGCAAATTATTATGAGCTGCATATAAATACACAACTGAACAAACCAGAGATACTCAAGGAGCAGCAGGTTGAGTGGGATAAGGAGCATGGTACAAGGGTTGAGATTGATATAGAGGCGATTTATCAAAAAGGAACTAGGAGTGTTGATTCTTATCTAAAATACACGGCAATTGTTAATCCGCATGCAACTATTATTTATACAACTCCAAATGCAGAGCAGATAATTTTTCCAAGGGTTACTGATCAGATGCCGCCAAAACCAGAGGAGATACTGCCTCATCCTTATGGTGTTGAGATTGGAAGGATGATAAAGATGCTGCAAGTGAGTGAGGCACGAACTTTGCAGAGCTTTTTGGTGAATGAGTTTTCGAGGGTTGGTAATAATACTGCAAAGCAAATTTGTGAGAATGCTGCATTGCTGCCAAATACAAACCCTAAGAAGGTTTCTAGGGAGATGGCAGAGAAGCTGATGGATGGTATTAAAAAGACAAAGCTGATTGCTCCTCCCACTGATTGTATTAGCCCAATTGGTGAAGAGCTTCTGGAAAAGGGTTTAAGGAAAGAGATAAATGCAGAGTTTTATTGTGCTGTTTCAAGGCAACCTGCGGTTTATCAAGGGAATCCATTTTCTGTTGAGGTTGGGATTGCATATGGTGGCAATCAATCAGCAGATGCTGCATTTACTTTGATGAGGTTTGCAAATAGGGTTCCATTGTTGTATCAGCAGAGTGCATGTTCAATAACAAAGTCTGTTATACAAACTAATTGGCGAAGCTATGGTCTAAGCCAGAGCTCTGGTTCTTTGCCTATTGGTCCAGTAACTGTTTTAGTACATATTGCATCTGTTTGGGTTCCTTTTACTTCTGAGAGTAAGGAGGCAATTGCTCATTATCCTGAGATAATCAAAGAGACTAAGTTGGCTTTACAAGAGGCTGGTAGAAAGCTCAGCTCTTATGTTAGGAAGAAGATAAGGGTCAAAGATGAGCTTAAGAAGAGGGGTTATATTGAGAAGTATATTCCACATATTGGGTTGGCTTTGAGAGAGCTTATTGGCTTAAGTGATGTTAAGGAGAAAGAGGTTGAGAAGTTGCTGGAAATAATATTAGAGAAGGACAGAGGTAAATTAGATTCTGTTGATTTTGATGAGAATAAAAATATGGAGTATGATGAGGAGTTTGCAAAGATTGGCAAGGAGGTTGATGATGAGCAAAGTGCTTAAAGAGATAGAGGGAATAGCAAGTGATGTTTATGGTACTATTCTAAAGAAGAAGAAGCCTCAGGTTAAGATGCCTTTGAGAAGTCTTAGTAATGTGACTTATAATGAGAGTGATGGTTATTTTGAGCTTAATAATAAGTTTAAGCAAAGAACTTTGACTGCTTCTACTATTAAGACATTTGCACAAACATTGAGGATGATGGCTTTTTCAAAGGAGTTGTTGAAAAGCAATGATATTGCAACAAAGAGAGAGATGTATTATGTGAGCAAGAATTGGGAAGATGCAAGATTTAATGAGCAGCCAGAGTCAGACATGGTTATGGATGATATTGAGGCTATGCTTATGGTTAATAGGGAGCAGATTGGGTTTATTCCTGAGGAGCGTGGCGGAGATATTGCAGGAAAGCTGGTTGTTATTGATAAAGATCCTGATACTGGGAAGGAGTTAAGGATTGATTGCACAAGGTTTGGTTCTGGTGCTTATTCTATTCCAATATCTGTTGAGGATTTGAAGTTTGAGACCAATGCAAAATTTATTCTTGCTATTGAAACTGCTGGTATGTTCCAGAGGTTGGTTAAGCACAATTACTGGAAGAAGACAAATTGTATTCTTGTTTCAATGAATGGTGTGCCAACAAGGGCTTGCAGAAGGTTTATTAGAAGGTTGAGTGATGAAAAAAAGATTCCAGTTTATGCTTTTACAGATGGAGACCCTTATGGATGGTTAAATATTTATAGGACTTTAAAGGTTGGTTCTGGGAATGCTGCTCATATCAATAAGTATTTTTGTGTTCCTCAAGCAAATTTTTTTGGTATAACTGCTCAGGATATTGTTGATTACAAATTGCCTACACATCCTCTGAAAGATATTGATATCAAAAGGGTCAAGGATGGTATGAAGAATGATCCTTTTGTTAGGCACCATAAGCCTTGGCAAAATGCCTTGCAACAGCTTGTTAAGATGAGGGTGAGATGTGAGCAACAAAGCCTTGCTAAACATGGCCTAAATTACGTAATAAGTGATTATCTGCCTGATAAGTTGAAGAATCCAAAGACTTGGTTGCCATAAATATATTAAGAAAAATTTATATATAATCAAAAACACCTTCTATATGTTGGACTCGTAGCCTAGTCTGGATAAGGCGACAAAAAAGCAGATAATGTCTGTTTGTTCGCTATAGCCTTCTAAGCTGTAGATCGAGGGTTCGAATCCCTCCGGGTCCATTTTTTAGTGTTTCTTGTTAGCAGATTGTTTAAAAACCTTTATAAAGAAATTAATCTTCCTATGGTCATTATTTCATGCGGGAGTCGCCAAATCCGGCTCAAGGCAATCGGCTGCAAAGGGATGATGAGCAATTGCAAAATTGCTATGAAAAGTAGATCCCGATCATTTGAGGGTTCAAATGGTTTGAAGAAAACCTGAAAGTCCCTCCTCCCGCTTTTTTTTCTTATTTCGACTTGATGCCTAGCTGTTCATCTAAAGGTGGATGCGAGAAATAGGCTCTGACGTCAAAATCCGCATCCATCAGTTCAATCATCTCAAAATTCTCGCGCGGAATAAGTTTAAAACCTCTTTTTGCAAGATATTTCTGTTTGAACCTCAGGTAATTAGAGACAGTAAAATCAGCATCACCCCTTTCGGGCCTTGAGCTGTCTGGTATCCTTATTCTCAGCAACTGCAATCTGCCTGAACTCGTAACCAGTGGTGGAATTTGGAATAACTTGCCGTTAGGTGTTTCCTTCACGACCTTGCCAATTATTGATGCTGCCTTGAGCAACTCATCATATTCTTCCCAACTCTTGGAGAAAATGCAGGCATAATTCACTGGAGCCTTCGCCTCGTCTGTATGCTTGTTTTTTAGGATAGAAGCCTTATTAACTATCT
Source organism: uncultured Methanosarcinales archaeon (assembly GCA_964354685.1). Lineage (GTDB taxonomy): Archaea > Nanobdellota > Nanobdellia > Woesearchaeales > JAGVZT01 > CAYHAM01. The sequence goes on along the minus strand of CAYHAM010000001.1, from coordinate 207,096 downwards.
CTTGTGTCATATGTCTAAGGTGATTAATATCCATGACATAGCTCAAGAAAGGCTGTGCTTAAATATTTTATTGCCAGATGTCATAAACAATAACGTTTAAGGGATTTTACACCCTATGGATATAAAGCCTTCCTCCCGCTCTTTATTTTAATTTGAGTTTTCTTTTTTTAATTGCATTGAAGACTATCTTCACAACAAGGTATAAAATGCCCCAGGGTAACAACCAGCTTGCAATATGTAACATAGCATTAAAGCTGTTTACCAAATTTTGTATCAGTTGTGAGAGTTTTACCAATGCCACATCAATATACTCATATCTCTCTTCATTCATGGTAAAGGAAATTGTGGAGTATTCAACCCTTTGATCCATAGTGCGTAATCTCTCTTCAAGATATCTTATACTGCGCTCCTGGTTGAAGATTCTGTCATTGATTTCAATTTGGTCTTCAACAATAGTGGCCTTTTCAAACATCTCTTTGTATCTCTGAAGGCGCTGTTTCTCAACATCGATTTCTGTCTGTAGGTTGGTATAACTTCCGGTTATGTCTTGTGTGTCTTCAACAAAACTCTGAACCTCTCCAATATCTTTGAGTTGTGAGACAACTGAATCATATTTGAGGACATCAACCTTAATTTGATAACTTCCTGTGTAATAAGATTTTCTGCCTTCTCCATATCTTCTAACATTTTCGTTCAGGATGTATGCATCTGATGCTGTGGTTATTGATTTTAGTTTATCCTGTGCAGTTTGAAATTCACCACGCTCAATTTCTGTGGAGAGGGTTGCTGTTTTTACTATAAGGCGCTCTTCTACTTCAGGAGCGAAATCCTGACTTGGAGGAGAATATGGTGTTGTATAGTACTCATCACCGTAATAGGTCTCGCTTTTATATGAGACACCTTCAGCCATATTAGCAAAATCAGCAGTACTACCTAAACTGGACAAGGAACCAAGGAGATTAAAGCCTCCTGAAAAGATTATTACAACCAGAACCAACAGAATCAGTAGCCAGTTTTCTTTTAATTTCATTAACTGATCTTTAATTCCCATATGAATCACCTCTTTTAGTATTTAAATAACCTTGAATTTAATAAATGTTTTCATTGACGAATGAAATAGTTTGGTTTTACTATTAATTGAAAGTTTATATAACTTATCCCTGTTTTTATAAAATTTTTCCAAACAACCAATCCCACAGACTAATTGATTCTTTCACAACCTTTTTCTCAGTTACATTTTTGTATTTTGTAACATTCTTTTCCTGTGTTAAGTCTTCTTCTGTAGTGTCAGATGTACAGACCTCATATGGCAAGGGATCATTCACATCTGCAAGTGCCCAGTATGCATGATCTGGATTTGGTGCTTTGGTGGGTATTGCTATTGTTTGATTTTCTCTTGGGTCAAGAGTGATGGTTACCCATTCACTGTGGGTTGCAATAGCATCTTCTGATAGTTCATCTTTAAATTCATTGTAGCCTCTGCCTCTAAATTGATCATATGGATATGCTGTGTTGTCAATGAATGCAAATCTAATATCAAAGCTTCCAGCCCTGTCTTCATAGTTGATTATCCAAAAAATCGGAGATATTTCATCACTACTTAGATCTGCCCAGCCTTGCCATGAATAGTCCCAGTTGAATTTTTGCATGTAGCATTGTTGTGCTTTTGTTAGCTTTGGTTGTTGTGACAATTGCTCTGTTTCATATGGCACTTTTCCGCTGATTGCTGCTTCTGAAGTTATGGGTATTCTTATGAATTTTAGGATTACATAAATAACAAATATTAGAATAATAAAGAGAATTATCCATTTCCTTTTTGATTTTTTTTCTTTTTCTCTTTTGTATGTGTCAACTATCATCTTTTAAACAAGTAATATTATAATGGAGCTTAAATAGTTTTTTATTGAATAAAGCCCTCAGAAAGATATTTAAATGAAATATTATCCCTTAGGCTTGATGGGCTCATAGCTTAGTCCGGCAGAGCAACTGGCTCTTAACCAGTAGGTCGAGGGTTCGAACCAGCCTTTTAAAAGAGAGGTTGCCGAAAATCCCTCTGGGCCCATCTATTTCCAAAAGTATTTTAAATCAAGTTTTTCTCCTTCTTTTGTATGTCTGATTATGATCAAAAGATAAATGAGCTGGAAGAGGAGTTAAAGAAAACAAAGTATAACAAGAGGACTCAGCACCATATTGGATTGGTCAAGGCAAAGATTGCTAGGCTTAAGGATAAGGATGAGCAGAAGAAAAAGGGTGTTAAAAAGGGAGAGGGTTTTTCTGTTAAAAAGTCTGGGGATGCAACTGTTGTTCTTATTGGTTTTCCTTCTGTTGGTAAATCTACTTTGCTGAATAAACTAACCAATGCTGAGTCAAAGGTTGCTGCTTATGATTTTACAACTTTAACTGTTATTCCGGGTTTGCTTGAGTATGGTGGTGCAAAGATCCAGGTTTTGGACGTGCCTGGGGTTATTAAAGGTGCTGCTGAGGGTAAGGGTAGAGGAAAAGAAATATTTTCTGTTTTAAGGGCTTCAGACTTGGTTGTTGTTTTGCTTGAGGTTAATCACCCAGGCAATCTGAAAATTATACAGAATGAGGTTTATGAGATTGGGCTTAGGCTTAATAAGAAAAAGCCTGATGTTCAGATTAAGAGAACAGCTAAGGGTGGTATTAATCTTATTCTTGGTACAAAACTCACAAATATACAAGAGAAGACTGTTAAGGCGATACTAAACGAGTTTAGAATAACAAATGCTGATGTTGTTATTAGGGATGATATAAGTGAGGATGAGCTTATTGATGTTATTGAAGCCAATAAGGTTTATGTTCCTAGTATTGTTATTCTAAATAAGACTGACTTGGTAAAAGACAAGAAGCTTGAGCAATTAAAGGTTGCTTTAAATCCTGATTTATTGATGTCTGCTGAACAAGGCAGTGGTGTTGAAGAGCTAAAAAAGATGATATTCTCGAGATTGAATTTAATTAGAATTTATTGCAAACAACCTGGAAAAAAAGCAGATGTGAATGAGCCAATTATCTTCAAAGAAGGCGCAACATTAAAGGATGTTTGTGATAAGCTGCATAGAGATTTTGTAAAGAGGTTTAGATTTGTAAGGATATGGGGCTCAACAAAGTATCCTGGGTTGAGAATAAAAAGACTAGATTACGAAGTTAAGGATAAGGATGTTGTGGAGTTGCATTTAAAGTAAATAAGAATCAAATTAAGTACCTAATAATGTTTCTCGGTCGGATACATAAACACGGTTACCTCCTAAAGATTTAGCCATATACATTGCTTTATCAGCTGAATTCGTCAAGACAGTCACTACTGCATCAATATTATCTGTTTCCATTAATTTGAACTCGGGAACAATTGAATCAACTGTACCCAAATATGCGACACCAACACTTACTGTTAAATTACCAAGATTTCTTACTGTTTCGTCAGGTATGGAGTATCTTTTTGCCAATTTATTTTCTACCTGACATCTTATTCTATCAGCTAATTTTTTTGCTCCTTCTTCTTTAGTATTAGGTAAGATAATCACAAACTCATCTCCTCCCCATCTAGCTGGAATATCAATTATTCTACATTCTTCAACAATCATGGATGCCAATTCACAAAGGATATTATTACCAAAAAGATGACCAAAAGTGTCATTATATTTTTTAAAATTATCAATATCAAGATAAATTATAGATAAATCCCCATTCCCACCATACCTACGGGATCTTACTATCTCTTTTTCCAATAATTCCCCAAAAGCCTTCTGATTGTAAAGAGCTGTCAATGGATCTTTTAATGAAAGTTCTTCTAACCTAGCGTTTTCTAATTCAAGCTCTCTAACACGTTTCTCTAAATCTTTTTTTTTCATATTTATAATGTGAGCAAAACCCCTATATAAATCTTTTGGTTTTTATTACTTGTCGGTGGTTAAATAATCTGTTAATAGATTATTTTCATATATAAATGCTGGTAAGAAAAGCTTAAAAACACTGTACTGTTTCAACTCTTTTATGATAGAGCTAGAAAGGACATATTTGGCAAAGAGGCTTCCTCCTGGGCTTAAAAATTGCAAATCCATGGAAATTATTGATATTTATGTTCCAAAGTCAAGTGTTCATCCAACTTTGAGGATTAGGAAACATGGCAGTAAGTATTTCATAACTAAGAAAGAACCTGTAGAGGGAAAGGATGCATCTCATCAGATGGAACAAACCATTATCCTAACAAAAGCTGAGTTTGATGAGTTTACAAAGCTGGAAGGCAAGAAGGTTCATAAGATAAGATATTATTATGAATATAATGGGAGAACAGCTGAGTTTGATGTTTTTCAAGGTTCATTAAAGGGATTGGTTCTTGTTGATTTTGAATTTGAGACAATTGAAGAGAGAGATTCCTTTAAAATGCCTGAGTTCTGTTTAGCAGATGTTACTAAAAAGGTTTTTGTTGCAGGTGGTATGTTGTGCGGAAAGTCGTATGAAGATATTGAGACTGGCTTAAAGAGATTTAATTACAAAAAAATCTTTTTAGATTAACCAACTGTTTTGTAATAGTCCTCAAGAACAAGCTTGTCTATTTTTTCCAAATCTCTAACTGCATATAATCTTCCTTCTCCTATTGCAACAATCTTTTTAGCTAAGCTTTCTCCTTTTTCGTCAAGCTTTATTCCAACAAGGCTTATTGTTATGTTGCTGGCTCTTGCAAGTGAAGCAGCTTCCAAAGTTGATTTTTCTGGGTCATGGCCAACTGTTGGCAAAGCATCTGTTATTAGGATTAAATGCTTTGTTATTCTTTTCTTTGGAAACAGTATTATTGCATGATGTATTGTTTCTGCAATATTTGTTTGGTTATTTGCTCTAATAGAGGTTATTGTTTTTATTAGCTTTACAAAGTCTTTTGTTGGGCTAATTTCTTCTTTTACCTTATCACCAAATACTATTAGTCCAACATTGTCTCTTTCATCAATTGCTTTGTATGCAAGAGCAATGCCTGCTTTTTTGCATTGTTCAATTTTTTTGCCTTTCATTGAGCCAGATGCGTCTAATGCATACACAATTGAGATTTGTCCCTTGCTTTTTCTTTTGAATGTTCTTAGGTCGCGTGGTTGTATTTCTGTGTGTGCTCTTCTTATTGCTAATTTAACAGAACTCTTTGTTGCTATATCTCTGTATGGTTGCTTCTTGTATTCTGTTAGCTCTAATTTGTCACCGTAAACATCTTCTGTTTTTTTTGTTTTTGTGCCAACAAATCCTTTTGGAACAAGGTGGTCAAGCTCTTCAACATACATTGTTATTGAGGCAAGCTCTATTCCTTTTTCTGTTACCTGACCTTGTTCATCAATAATTCCTTTTTTTTGCAGATCCTCAATGTTCTTGTAGATTTCTGCTTTTAGCTCTCTTCTAAACTCTGGTATGTTGATGTTTTTCTCAACATATCTTGGGTCATAGCCTGCTATTCTTCTAATTATAGCTTCTCCATAGATCTTGTTGGCAATAGAATAGTCTTTGACAAGGTTTTCAAACATTAGCTCTGGGGTAAAGCTTCCTATGCCCTGGTTAATGGATTCTGAGATTAGTTTCCCGTCTTCTATCTTTTCTTTATCCCCTTCAAGAACAGAGTGCATTAGCTTTTTGTCAGCAAAGCTAGAGCCAACTTTGCCTAAAAGCTCATAGATGGGTTCTAAACTAGAAACCTGTTGTTGTTTGTCAAAGGCCACCACCCTTTTTAGCTATAGGGTGTTTTTCCATGAACCTTGAGAATGATTGTTGCAAGAACTCTTCTGGCGTGGTTAGATATTTTACAGATGGTTTTAGCCTTATTCTATGGGACAAAACAGATAAGAGTGCATCTCTAATATCATCAAAGTTAACTACTTTCCTTCTTGCAAGGTATGCGTTTGCCTGAGCACGCTCATAAATGCCTAGAGAAGCTCTGACACTTGGCTTTTTCTCAATGTTTTCATCTTTTCTGAGATCTCTTATGAATGTTAAGCTTAGATCTAGTAAGCTTTCTGGAAATTCTAAGATTTCTTTACCCTTTTGTTTGACTATCTTTTTCTCGATTTCAATGTTTTCTGGATAGCTCATGTAGATCATGTCAAATCTATCTATAAAAACATCTGACATGGGCTCAGTAGAGGTGTCTTCTGGGTTCATTGTGCCTATGAAGATGAAGTCTATGTCAAAGTCAACATCATAGCCTGCTATTGTTAGCTTCTTTTCCTCTAGTACCTGCAAGAAGGCATTCTGCAGTTTTTCAGGGCATCTGTTTAGCTCATCAAAGAACAAAACTCCATTGTTGGCTTTGAATATCTTGCCTGGTGTAAATGCTTGCAAAGACATTGCCCCAAACTTTATTGCCTTTATTGGGTCTATGTCTCCTAATAGATCTTCTGCTGTTAGATCTGGACTTCCTTGAATCCTAACAAACCTTTTTTCTCCAGGGATTGTTTTTGTTTTTTTGTTTTTCTTGGTTAGGCATTCTGGGCATATTGGATTTGTAGGCAAGCAATTGTAGCCACAGGCATTTACTTCCAGGCTTGGCAAGAGCTTTGATATGTTTTTGGCCATTGTTGTTTTTCCAACACCTGGTGGGCCAACTATTATTATGTGGCGTGCCACAAGTAGAGCAGATTTTATCTGGGTTTTTGCTTGCTCTTGGCCAGATATATCTGTTAATGGATCTTGTTCTAGGAATATTTTGTTGAAGTGTTGTGTTAGCATTGTCCTCCAGAATAAGAATGCGAAGTTTATAAATTTTGGGGTTTTTATGGGTTGATTTGAATTGTTTGTTATTTACAATCTTGTGTTTAAAGAAAAAGGAAGGAAAGAAAAAATCCCTTGCCTTAAGGCAAGGGTATTTTTTGTGTTAAAAAGGGGATGATTCAGATTAAAAGTGGAAGTATGTACGCTTGTTTTAACAACTAACTATTTCCTAAATCCTCCTTTGAATCCACCATGCGGTCCAAAGCCATCTAAACCAAGTTCTACCCTTAGTTCTTCTGCATGTTCCATTGAATTTTGCATCTCAACATACTTGTCAAAATTCTCCTCTGTAATCACTTCAGTCAGCTTTTCTCCAAATGGAGTATCTGCGACTGCCTCTTTCCACGCATCATATCCCTCATTCATGGCTGCTTGTATTTTATCTTTTTCTTCTTGCATAGCAGCCATTTCTTCAGTTCTTTGTTCAGTTCTATTCTGGAACATTTCAACTTGGGTTTTGAATTCCTCTTCAGTCATTGGTGTTCTGCTTTCAAATGCCTCTAGGTAGGCTTGATAATCGCCTGCTTCAAGTGCCCCTCTAGCTTCAGGCGTGCCAAACCCTCCAAAAGCAGACACAGCACCAACTGCTACAACCCCTACAACAAATAGGGCAAGCAGCACATATATTGTATTTTGCTTCATTTTTTACACCTCCAAATGTTTTTGTATCATTGATTTTTAGAGAGAACATAGTGGTATTTAAACAAGAAGAAGGCAAAATGTACACTTGGTGTCCACATCATTTATAAAGTGTAGGATTTTAATACTAAAAAAATGCCTCCATTTAATCCACCGTGGGAGATATTAATCACTGAAGCTATGTATTTTCTGATTATCGCGTGTTTATGTCTTATGATTTATTTCAGGACAAAAGACATCTATAATCTCAGTAAGCACAAAGGTATATATCATTTCAGAAATATTTTTCTCTATTTTTCATTTGCATATTTGTTACGGTTGATCAATATTTTATTGATGTCATCAAGAGAATTTTTTAACATTGCACGCCCAGGAACTTTGTATCCTTTATCTATGTTTTTGTTTAGCTACTTCAGTACCATGGCTATTCTATCTGTTATAACAACATTATTAATGAAAAACCTTAAAATAAAAGAATCAAGATTAAACTTGGTTCTTCATACTATTGCCTTAATATCTTCTTTTATTGTTCTTGTGACTAGGTCTCACCCAATATTAATGTTAATTCAGATAGTAATATTGTTTGTTTCAATCATCTTTGTTATTAAAGGAAAGCATAAAAGACTTGTATCGCAAAACAAGCTCACATTTGGCTTGTTATTCATTTTTTGGATTCTAAATTTGTTTATATTAACAGAAAGATTATTCCCTTGGGAATATAAAATTCCACTTTATGTGGTTTCAATAGCTATTTTCTTTTCGATTTATTATAGAGTTCATAAGAGGTTAACGCATGTCAAGAAAGAGGGATAGGCTTGAAATCATATTCAGCATTCTCAAGATAGTACAAAACCATCGCAGTTCCATAAAGCCTACCCCTTTGTTACGATATGCAAATATATCATCTCAGAGCTTCTCAGAGTATTATAAAGAATTAATTGAAAAAGGTCTTATTAGAGAAGCGATTGATAAAAAGGGAAGAAAATATGTTACTTTGACAGACAAAGGTTTTGAATATATTGAAAAATACAAGGTGATTCTTGGATTTATTGATGAGTTTGAATTATAGACGTAACATCCACTTTCTTTATAAACAAGTTAATTTAGCCATGATAACACAGGTGATTGATTGTGAAAAGAACATTGAGTGTGTTATTACTTATTATGTTAAGTACTATTGTAATCTCAGGATGTTCTTCAGAAAGACCAAGATTCCAAGCAGGACAAAGAATGGAAAATTTTACTGTTGGTCCAGGGAATCTGAGCGAAGAAGAAAGGCAAGCATTGTTTGAAGAGAGAATGCAAGAAGCAGTAGAAGCTTGCCAGGAAAAAGCAGAAGGAGATAGCTGTATTTTTGAAGGACCAAATGGAGAAATCAGTGGTGTTTGTGCTATTAGAGAAACAAATTTGTCGTGTATGCCTGAAAGACCACAGAGATAAGAAAATGGAATCCAATTCAAGACTTTTGCATTTGGAAGAGGTATGGAAAATATACCTAATGGGAGAAGTAGAAGTACCTGCATTAAGGGGTGTAACAGTTGATATCAAAAAAGGAGATTTTGTTGCTGTTATTGGAGCTTCTGGGAGTGGCAAGTCAACCCTGATGAACCTAATAGGTTGCTTGGACGTGCCAACAAAGGGCAAAATTTATCTTAAATCCAAAGATATCAGCCTCCTAAGTGAATCTGATCTGGCATCTTTAAGAGGCAACATTATTGGATTTATTTTCCAGCAATACAATCTGATTCCAACAATAGGTGCGTTTGAGAATGTAATGCTTCCTTTGGAATTTTTAGAGTGTGATGACAAAGTAGCCACTGAAAGTGTCCAAAAGGTGATGGAGACTGTTGGGTTAGGCGACAAGATACATAATTTACCCACCCAGCTTTCAGGCGGAGAACAACAAAGGGTTGCTATTGCCAGGGCATTAGCGCATAATCCTGAGATTATATTGGCTGATGAGCCCACTGGAAACTTGGATTCAAAAACAGGCAAAAGGGTTATGGATCTTTTAAAAAGATTAAATGAAGAAGGGAAAACAATTGTTATGGTTACTCATGACCTAAATCTTGCAAAGTATGCTCATACAATTATAGAATTAAAAGATGGTGAAATAATAAACACAAAGGATATTGCGAGGTGAATATAAAATGAGAAAAATTGTTTTTGGAGTAATATTGATGTTGTTTGTGCTGCTTTCATTATTTGCTGTTCAAGCAGCAGTGTCAAGTTCAAGCTCATCTTCAGGTTCGTTGGATGCGGTTTCTGCAATTTCAATTAGCCTGGTAAACCAAGACCCAGATCCGGCTATTGCAGGAGATATTGTTGAAGTGCGTTTAGGTGTGGAGAATATTGGTGGAGTTTCTGCTACCAACCTTATAATTGAGATGGTTCCTGCTTATCCGTTTGGGCTGGTAACTGGGCAGAATGCTACCCAAAAGATAGGTACAATTAATGCCTATCAAAAGGGTGAGAATATGAAGGTTGTGAAGTATAACCTAAAAGTTGACAGAGATGCAACTGCTGGTAGTTATGAATTGAAAGTGAGATATTACGAAGAGGGGTCAGCTGTCATACCCACAAAGAGTTTATCCATGGATGTGAGGAATCGTGAGAGCGCAGAGGTAATATACATTGACAAGACAAATCTCGTTCCAGGTAAATTAAGTGATCTTAGATTTACGATAAACAATGTTGGTAGCGCACCTTTACGTGACTTAACCTTTTACTGGGAGAACGAGGATCAAATCATTCTTCCTGTTGGTAGTGATAATACAAAATATATAAAGTACATCGAGATTGGAGATAGTGCTGAACTCCAATACCAGGTGATTGCAGACACAAACGCAGACCCTGGATTGTATAAATTGGACTTGTATTTGACTTATGAAGACACTCTTAGTGGGGAAGAAAAAGAGATCTCAACAATTGCTGGGGTTTATGTTGGTGGAGGGACTGATTTTGATATTGCATTTTCTGAAAGCTCTAGTGGTCAAACCTCATTTAGTATTGCAAATATTGGTAGCAATCCAGCATATTCTGTTTCAGTGATTATACCTCAGCAGCAGGGTTGGAGTGTTTCTGGTTCAAATTCAATGATAATTGGAAATCTAAACAAAGGAGATTACACTGTTGCAAGTTTCAGTTTGCAATCCACACAGGCAGGAATAGGGACAACAGACCAGGACATTAGCATGGAGGAATTGATTGCACAAAGACAAAACATGCAAAACCAGGATAGTGTGAAGATTCAAATTGCTTACACAAATACAATGGGAGAAAGGGAAGTTGTTGAAAAAAATGTTAGTGTAAACACACAAGCTATGATGGCGAGTAGTTTAAACTCAGATTCAACAGATACAACAAGCAATTCATTTGGACCAAGAAGGAACAGACCTGAGTTTTTTTCACAGTATAAATGGTACATCATAGTAGGTGTCGGGATTATAGTATTGGTATCGGGAATCTTCATTTATGGCAGGTATAAGAAAGAGAAAAAGGCCAATCCTAAATTTAGGTTTAAAGACGTATTCAAATTACTGAAAATGCCTAGTTTAAAAAATTTGTTTAGAAGAAAGAAGTGATAATGGAATATGAAGTTTACTAAATGCTTAAAGCATGCCCTTAATATGGTTGTACACAGCAAGATTAGAAGCTGGCTTACTATACTCGGAATTGTGATTGGTGTTGCTGCAGTTATAGCCATAATGTCTATAGGAGGGGGTATGCAGCAGACAATGAATGAGCAGTTAGGGGGGCTTGGTTCTGACATATTGACTTTGAGCGCAGGCTTTTCAAGGGGCATGGGCATGATGCCTGGGGGGTCGTCTGGTGAAAGAAGTAGTGCAACAGCCACGGATGAAGAGCCTGTTATCGACAGAAATGATGTTCAGGCACTTAAATCAATACCAGACATTGAAGCCATTGATACCCAAATTAGCGGCAATGTTGAGGTAACTTATCTTGGGAAATCCGGTTCTGTCCGGTTGACAGGTGTTGACCAAAAAGTTTGGTCAAGGATAACAACCGTTGAAATAAGTGAAGGCAGAATGCTTGATTCTGCTGACCAGAATGTAGTGGTGATAGGGGGAAGATTGGCTGAATCTTATTTTGACAAGCCTGTAGGCATAAATCAGATGCTCACAATTGAAGAAAATGTTTTTAGGGTTGTTGGAATACTTGATGATGATAGCACCAGTATTTATATGCCCATACAGATGGCATATCAGGTGCTTGATGACAAGGAAAATGGAGTATATGATTCTATTATTATAAAAATAAAGGATGAAGACCAATTAGATGAAGTTATTGAAAAAATTGAAGATAAGCTTATGCTTGTAAGGCATGTTACAAAGGAAGACAAAGACTTTAGCATTTCGTCAAGCAAGCAGATGGAGGAATCAAGATCTGAAATGATGTCATCAATGAATTCGTTTCTTGTTGCAATTGCAGCGGTTTCTTTAATTGTTGGAACTGTTGGAGTGGCCAACACCATGTTTACCTCAGTGCTTGAAAAAACTAAAGAGATCGGGATAATGAAGGCTATTGGAGCAAGGAATAAAGATATTTTGGTTATTTTCCTGCTCAACTCAGGAGCTATGGGGTTTTTTGGTGGACTTTTGGGTGTTGTGTTTGGGATTATACTTTCAGGGGTATTACCTGTGCTTATGGGTGAAACAGGAATGATAAGAGGTGGAACATTTGTTTCTATAAATTCAATAGTCTTGGCACTATCTGTTTCAATGCTTGTTGGAATCATAGCTGGATTTGTTCCTGCCTACCAAGCTTCAAAATTAAAGCCTGTAGATGCTTTACGCTATGAGTAGCGTAAAGCTACGAACAAAGTGAGTATGCTTTGAGATATGAATAAAGAATAAACATACCAGATTTATGATTACCTGTCTTTTTTTCTTCCTGCCTTGTATTTATCAATAATTGTTATTAAAACATCACTCTTTTTTTTCTCTTTCTCAAACTCCTTTTTATCTATTGCTGCAAAATCCTTGTCTTCTTGAAGTTTGAAACTCTGAGCATTCATGAATATAAAGTCCAGTTCTTTTTCATTCTGCTTGCTTATTGGTTTTTTGATGATTATTATTGAAACCTTTTCTTTAATAGAATCAACAATTTTTTTGCTGAATATATTTGGGTCATCAACTAATAGAATGTCTCCCTCTTGGATTTTTATGATTTTTTGCTTGGCTTCAAACTCCTTTTGTCCAAGGTTTTCCAGTTTTTTTAATATCACTAAGTTTTTTGTGTTTAACAAGAACTCGCTAAGTAATTTTGTTTTTTCTTCTGTTTGTATAATCTGTCGCTCTTTTTTGTCAATCTCTTTGTACAGCTCTTTTATGAGTTTTTCCCTTTGATCTAACAGCTTTTCTGCCTTTTCACTTGGCATGATCTGGTCAAGCTTTTTGGCAAGGTATTCGTCCCTTGCTCTTATTTTTTCAATATCTGTTAGAAGGTTCTTGTTGTACTGTTTCAAAAGTTCGTTTTCTGTTTCTAGTTTTTTTAATATTTCTTCAAGCTGTTTGATGTCTGTTGGTTTATGAGTAATCTCTTTTACCTTTGTCTCAGGTTTTTTTCGTTGTTCCTTTGGTTGCTCAATAAGTTTTATGGCATCATTTATACTAATGCCCTTATTTGTTAAAACCAGGTCTTTAACCTTTATTGAGATTTCCTGCTTCTTTTTATTTTTTAAGTTGGAATCCACTTTTTTTAGCAAGGGTCTTACTCTTTTATATGCAAATAATGCTGATGCAAGTGCATCTAGCTCATGCTCATTCTTTGTTTTGTGCTCTTTAGTTAGAACCTTTTTTTCATTTACAAGAAGATCTTGCTTTGGAAGAATTAGTCTTGCGCCAAGCTTTGTTGCAAAACTCTCCACAAGGCCTGGGCACTTTGCCTTGTCAGTACCAACAACCACCACCTTTCCATGCTTTAGGCTTGTGTTTATCAAGTAGGTAATAGTAATATCCTTGGATGAGTTTATTTCAACAATATCACCTTTTATATCAAGAAATGCATAACCAATGGTTGTGCCAGGGTCTATGCCAACTATTAGTAACTGTTTTTCCATCTGGTTAGAATAAGCTGACTTTGTTTAAATTATTTGTGATTTGATAAGCTTAAATAGATTTGTATTAAGTATTACCAGTTACACCTATTATTAATAGCAACACACCTATAAGTGGTTGTGCCAATAGTTATGTTCCCTTGAGTTTGACACATAGCTTTAACAGCATTATCATTACAAGGATAATCACAATCAAGTCTTATATTATCCATACCTGGGTTAGTATATGGAACACCATAACATTTCTTTTCTCCAATAGACAATCCATAACACGTGTCTGAATACCCATCTATAAACGTGTTCCTAACTTTAATCCCAAAACATGGTTTTTCATAGTGATGGAGACCAACACTTGGACAAACAGGACCACACAAAGGCCCACCAACATTTTTAGGGTAAAAGAACACAATTAAAGCTAGTATAATAAACACGATTGTTAAGATTAGATATTTTTTTTCCATAGTTTTATTATCTTTTTAATATAATTATATTGCCTCTTCCTTTCTTTATCTTTTCTACAATTCCCTTTGCTTCTAACTCTGTTATTATTAAGCTAATTTTAGCTTCTGATAATGGCATCTGCTTTCTAATCTCTTTTTGTGTTGTTCTGCCTCCTTGGGATTTTATTATGTTGATGACTTTTTGGAGATCATCTGTTCCTTCAATAACTAGGGGTGGATTTTTTTTGGATTTGAAATAGAAGAACAATAAGGTTCCAATTAGGAATATCAACAGCAGGATTACAATGATTAGCAAGTAATTGGTTGTTTTGAAATACTCGTCATCTATTGATATATCTGTCTCGTTTAGCAAAGACTCCTCTTCTTCAAAGCTTGGGAATAAGAAGAGGTCAAGCACATAGTTACCATCATTTACTATAGAAATCTCTTCTTCTGCGGTTGCAAGTGTCATGTTATTCTTAACTTGCTTTGCAGTTATCCTATAGCTGCCTATGCCTAACTCAAATTCATAGCTACCTTGTTTTGATATAACCCTTTGGGTTGGTGAGGAGTTTACCTCTAAAACAACATCAGAAACCTTTTCAAGAGATATATCATACACATTACCATGGAGTTTGGCTGCGTAACAGCTTTGTATTAAAGAGAGCAAAACTAGCAAAAACACCACTTTTTTGAGCATAGCGCAAATTAATCCTAACAGATATAAAAAGGTTTTGAAAGCTTTGCTTTCAAATATCCTCGAAAATCTTTGATTTTCTTTGGGTTTTGTAAATCAAATCAGGCCTAAATAATGCTTTGTAAACCATTCTAAAGTTTTGTAAAGCTTTGTTTTTCTGCAAAATGAAAGTTTGTTTATTAATAAGGTTCTCCAATCATTGTAGTATTTCCAAAAGGGGTCAAACAACAACTAATGTGAGGAGGTAAGAGAATGAAGAAGACATTTTTGAGTTTGGTGATTTTGGCTGTGCTGTTGTTAGGAATGATAAGTGTATATGCAGCAAGCATGACAACAGAGACAAATGGGTTGAAAGAAGCATCAATCAACTATGAGCTGACAGGAGATGAAATAGCAGAGCTTAAACAAGATGTACCAGAAAGCTATGATGTGGTTGAGAAGAAGATAGCAGAGATTATGCCAATTCCAAACAGGTTCTTGCTTTGGACCAATGATGGAAAGCATATTATGTGGGGAACCTATGGTGGTGGCTATTTTAGAGGAGTTGACAACCTAGGAAAGAAGGTATGGGGAATATACCATAATGGAATCTTCGCGGGTTTTTATGATGGTGACGCCTTCTTTTATGGAAGGTACAGCAATGGAAGCTGGATGGCACATGGCCTATTTGGTTTGAGAACAGCCCGTGGTAGGTACGTGTTGTTCCCAAGTATCCAACCTTTGCCAATTGAACCAGTTCCAGTTGATATTGTTGCATCAAATGGCAAATAGCTAAAAAGTTATTTTTTTGTTTTTTTTATTTTAATTAAGCTTTTTAAAGTAAAAGAAGGTTAAATAGGAGGTTTTAAAGTTTTAGAAGGATGATTTGATGATAATGTTCAGATTAAAAAAAGTGTGTATATAAATAAATTGGTTTTTGCTATTAGAAGAAAAGGTAGTTTTCTTGCTCAACATCCCCTACCTTTTCTTCATTTTGTCAAGAACCACCCATCTAAGATGGGTGGAATGTAATTAAGTATATATTCAACCATTGAATGGTGGTTCTTGATCATGATCAGGATTTTCCTGATGCACTTACATGAAGTATGAGTTACCAGTCACAGACTGGATGGAAAATCCTGACATTTTAAAAGAGGTGTACGAAGGAGGTAAAAATGAGAAGAACAATAACAATCGCAATTTTGGTAATACTAATCATGGGTATAATCCCTTTTACAATAGCTGAGAAACCAACTCCTTTGGGTGCTAGTGTAACTCCAAGCTTTGATATTGGTGAATCTGAAGAGGGTGAAGGAAGTGATGATGATAGTGGAGATACCACAGATACTGTTGTTGGAAGTGGTGGCGGTGGAGGTATTATAGCAACTACTGAAACAAGAGAGCATGACACAGAGCCATCAGAAGAAGATGATACTAAAGAGAAGAGTTTTAATGGAATGGCTATTTTGTCACAACAAGTTGTTGCTGTTACACCTGTTTTTAGGGTTTGGAGGGTTAACAAGTTTATTAGCCAAGATCCAAATGCTACTGAAATGTTAATGAGTTTCTCTGATAATTCAACATTGGTTTTCTTACATTTATCCAGAGCTGAGCAAAAGAGATTTTTAAACATGAGCCAAGAGCAAGCAGAGGAAACCCTTATGAATTACCAGCTTGTTGCTGTAAATAAGAGCTTGTTGTATAAAGTAAGGGTTATCCCCTCTCCTATTTTGGTAAAGGCTCAAGAAAGGGTTGTAGAGACAAAGCATGAATATGAAGATATAAAGGATGAGCTTGATGATGAAAAGGAGAAGTTCGAGAATGCAAGGCTTGGTAGGGATGAAGAGCAAGCAACAGAACATGCAAAGAACTTTATGTTAAAAACAGCAGATCTTGTGATAAAGGCGCTTGAGAGGATTAAATATAATGTTGAGGCTACTGATGATTTGGATGAAGAAGAGGCTCAGGAAATAATCGAGGAGATTGATAGTCATATTCAAGATATGGAGCAAGCAAAAGCAGATGTTGAGGCTGCTGAAACAAAGGAGGAGGTACAAGAGGCTGGAAGGGTTATCTTGCAAGCATGGAAAAGAATAAGGATAGAAATCAATAGATATGCTGTAAAACTTATACATGCAAAGTTTGGAGATATAATCCAAAGAAGCGAACACTTGGAGGATAAGCTTGATTGCACATTGCAAAATATGGAAAATCAAGGGATTAATGTTACTAATATTGATGAGATGGTTAATGAGTTTAGCATGAATGTTAGTGAGGCAAGGCAAAAGTTCAAGGATGCTAGAACATATCTTGAGCAAGCTAAAGAAATAAAATCAGATAATGCAACTGATGAAGAGCTAGAAGAAGCAGAAAGACTGGTTGAAGAGTCAAAGAATTTGATAGATGAGGCAAAAAGACAATTGAATGCTGCACATGAGTTACTAAAGCAGATTGTGAGAGAAATAAAAGCAGCTGGTGGAGAGATTGTTGATTGTAAGGAGCCAGAGCT
Organism: uncultured Methanosarcinales archaeon; assembly: GCA_964354685.1. Taxonomy (GTDB): domain Archaea; phylum Nanobdellota; class Nanobdellia; order Woesearchaeales; family JAGVZT01; genus CAYHAM01. The sequence goes on along the minus strand of CAYHAM010000001.1, from coordinate 189,991 downwards.
TGAAGAGGATGAGGTTTATGATGTTGTTGAAGGAAAATGTGAGCCTTGTTTATTGACTTGTGTGTTAGTGGATGAGGAAGATGAGGATGGTTGCCAAGTGTGTAAGTGTGGTGGAGGCCAAGGTACAAATGTATCAGAGTTTTGCGGTACTTCCACATTTGGTTTTTGTGAAACAGATGAAGATTGCATGACTGGTGGTTGTTCTGGTCAAGTTTGCCAGAGCAAGTCTGAGGAGCCAGTTGTGACAACATGTGAATGGACAGATTGTTATGATTCAGAGGAATATGGTGTTGTTTGTGCTTGTGTTGATAGTAAGTGCACATGGGTAAGTGGATAGCTTTGGGGGATGAAAATGGTGAAGAGAACTATAATCATAATTATGATGATCATGCTAATTCTATCTCTGGGGTGTGATACCCAAAAAAAAGGTGAAATCCCCTCCCAAACACAAGATACAACCGGAGTAGAATCAGTGGATGAGATAACAGAACAGATGAATGGCATGAATCAACTAGAGAAGGATTTGGATTTTAGTGAGCTCGACAGTTTGGAAGAGGAGTTGGCTGATCTTAAGTGGTAAGTTTTATATAATCTTTTCTTATTCTTTTTGTTATGATTGAACTAGATGGTAGCTTTGGTGAAGGAGGGGGGGCAATAATAAGAAATGCTTTGGCTTTGTCTGCACTTACAAAAAAACCATTTAAGGTTGAGAATATAAGGAAAGGGAGATGTAAGCCTGGACTTATGGCCCAGCATTTGAATGCAGTGCTTGCTGTTAAAGATCTATGTAATGCCAAAGTTGTAGGTGCTAAACTGAATTCTACTGAACTCGAGTTTTGTCCAGAAGAGATTGAGGCAAAAACATTGTCTGTTGATATTGGTACTGCTGGCTCAATAACATTACTGCTACAAGCCTTACTAATCCCTTGTATTTTTGCTGGTAATAAGGTCAGATTAAGGCTAAAAGGGGGCACAGATACAAAATGGAGTATGCCTTATGATTATTTTGTCAATGTTTTTCTACCGCACATCAATTTTTTAGCAGAGTTTGATGTTGAGCTTTTGCAGCGCGGCTATTATCCAAGGGGTGGAGGAAGGGTTGATATAAAGATAATTCCAAAATATAAGATCAGTGATTTTAAGAGCTTTGATAAGTTTTTAGAGGTTCTTAGGGAGAAAAACCAAAAATTTGGTATTTTAGAATTTGGTAAGATAGAAAGTGTAGATGGGATTTCTCATGCATCTGTTGAGTTGCAGAAGGCTGATGTTGCAGAGAGACAGGCTAAGGGCGCAAAGCAAGCTTTGAGCAAGCTTGATTGCAATATTAACATAAAAAAAGAGTATTCAGGTTCTCAATGCCCAGGTTCTGGTATATGCTTGTGGGCTGTGGGTAAGAATAAAGCAATTGTTGGTGCAGATGCGCTTGGTGAAAGGGGGAAAAGGGCTGAGCTTGTTGGAAAAGAGGCTGGTGAGAGTTTATTAGAAGAGCTTAAAGCAAATGCGCCTGTTGACAGTCACTTGGTTGATCAACTGATTCCTTACCTTGCTTTGCTTGGAGGAAGCTACAGAACAACTAGAATAAGCAAACACACAACAACCAATATTTATGTTGCTGAGAGGTTTCTTGATGTTAAGTTTAGAATTGATGAAGATAAAAAAGTGATTAGCGTTTAGGCTTTTTTCTGGGTTTGTTCTTAACTGGCTTCACTGGTCTTTGTGGTGGTTCTATGCCCCAGAATAGATTGTTAACCCTTTTTTTGATATCTTTTGACACTTTTGGCTTTTTAGTTACTTTGTGGGGTTTGAGCAGTTGCTTCAGTTGTTTTAAAAAGAATTTTTCTTCTTTGGGCATTGCTTTGATCTTTTCCCAAAGAGATTCTTCTTCCTTGATCTCTTGCTCTATTTTCTTTATTTTAATCTTTTGTTCCTTATTTATTTTAGCCATTGAATCATATAGATAAGAATTAGAATAAAAAGGTTTTGTTTTTTAGAAAAAAAGAGAAACAGCATATGCTGTTTCTCAAAGTTAGCCACCTCTTTTTGGCTAATTATGAGCTTTATTTCTTCTTCTTTGCTTTCTTCTTCTTTGCCATTTGTTTTACCTCCATAAAGGTTATTGTTAGTTCCCTCTTAAGCATGTATCAGTAAATCTATTTAATAGAGAGAACGCGGCTCTGCGCTAAACAAAAAATATTGGTAGCCATCACAATTTTATTAACAAGCAGATTTTTAGTATTTAAATTTTTCTATAAAATTTTTTCAGACGATGTTTATCAAATTCCTCGTCGGTAAAATATTATTACTTTTCAAGCATTTCAAAGTAGTTTAGAAGCAGGTCAGCAAATAGTACAAGATGTATGTTTTTCACTTCATTTGGCTTTACCCATCTGAAGTCAGAGTGCTCTTCTGAGAGTTTTACCTCTTTTGATGGTGCTTTAACCAAAAAAACATGGCAGAGGTTGTAGATGTCCTTTGTTTCCATGTGAACAGGAGGTAAGGCTCTTTCTATATTGCAATCAAGACCTGTTTCCTCCTTTATTTCTCTGAGTAATGCTTTTGCTGGATCTTCATCCTTTTTTATTCTTCCACCAGAGCATTCCCATTTACCTATATTTTCTGGGATAATGTCTTTGGCCTTTTTTAGGAGCAAGAATCTGCCATTGTGCTCAACAAGGCCCTTTACAACATAGATTAGCTTTTTCATTTTATATAACTTCTTCAATATTTATAATAGATTTTTTTATTCTGAAAGTATCATCATATGCTATTCTTGGGCAGGCTGTGTTTACAAAGCATTCTACGAATGGGAAGTTCTCAAGCTCGTTTAAGTCAACGGTGTCAAAGAGTAAGTAATAGAACTTTTTGTCTTTGTACTTTTGCTTTAGCTTTAGTGCTTGCTTTAGACTGTATTGTCCTGGCTTTATAGTAATTATCACTCCAATGTTTTCTGAGCTTAAGAATTTTAGGTAAGCGCCTTTCTTTCTTTTTTTTATTAATTCTATTTCTCTCTTATCTAATTCATAGAACTTCTTTGAAACAGGGTTGTAAACAAAAACAGGTTTGTTTTGTGTTAGCAAAAGCTCTTTTGGATGAAAGATTCCTGTGCCAATATACAAGAATGCTTGTATATCCTTGTTTGGTTTTAAGTGCAAAACATCGCAACCTAAAATCTGGCCATTGTACATAGAGTGCTTGCCTTTGAGGAGAAAAACCCTTTTTCCATTTTTTTCTAGTTTCTCTTTTACCTCCTTTATTTTATGGATGTGCTGGACTGTTGTTAGCAAAGCTATGTTTCTTGGTAGCTTGGCATAAGCATATTTTGGAAGCTTTATTTCAATGTTTGACCTTGCTTCTATGAATAGTGTTTTCATGGTTATAAGTAGTTATACTTGGTTTTTATAAGTTTTGATTTTTGGTTTGATTAATATTTTTTATTATAATAACTAGAGGGGTTGCTTTTGAGATATTAAATTTTATTATTAATAAAATACTTGGCGAGTTGCCAGTGCTTAACCACACTAAAGGCAACTCGTAGTGATACTATTTCTATCTTCTTAAGCAAACAAAAGACAATATATACAGAAATATTTATATAACAACTATAATTACAAAGAATCATGGCAAAATTGAAAAAAGTGGCAGTTGTTGCTCGTGACCCATCAAAAGTTATTGATCTAAAGAAAGAGCTAACAGACTTTGAGTATGATGAGAAAAATCCTGATTTTGTTGTTAGCTTTGGAGGGGATGGTACTTATATTGTAGCAGAGAGGCTTTATCCAAATATCCCGAAGCTGCTTGTCAAGGATTCAGAGATTTGTGTAAAATGTCAGGAGGGAGATATTTATCCTCTTATCTCAAAAATAATTAGGGATAATTATAAAATTGAAGAGCATATGAAGCTTGAGACTGTTATTAACAAGAAGAGGTGGCTATGCACCAACAATTTTGTTTTTAGAAACAAGTTTCCAACACATGCTTTAAGATTCTATGTTAGGGTTGATGGAAAAAGAATAAACGAACTGGTTATTGGTGATGGTGTTGTTGTTTCCACACCTTTTGGTTCTACAGCATACCATCATTCTATTTCAAGGAAGAGCTTTGATAATGGTATAGGTGTGGCATTTAACAACCCAACAAAGCCCCAAAATCATCTTGTTTTAAAAGAGGATTCCATAGTTGAGTTTGAGCTTGTTAGAGGGGATTGTGTTTTTGCAAGTGACAATAACCCTGAGGTTATTGATTTGATTGAGGGACAAGTGATTACTATAAAGAAAGCAAAGGAGATTGCTAAGATTATAAGAATTAAAGAACATTAATTTAAAATTTGATTCCCATTTGTTTTAACTCTTTTTTAAATTGAGAAACAGATCTGAATAATATTGTTTTCATGCCAAGCTCTGTTGCTGTTTTTAAGCAATCTTCTTCATCATCAATGAATAAAATCTGCCCTGGTTTTGCTTTTGACTTTTGGATTGCGATTTGATATATTCTTTTGTCTGGTTTTATTATGCCTATTTCATGAGATAGTATTAAAATATCGAAAATATCATACCACCCTCTTTTGGTATAGTTTTTAGAATTTACAGCATCAGAGTTTGAAAAAACACCAAGTTTGTAATTTTTCTTTAGTCGTTTTGCAAGTTCTACCATTTCATCCCTGGGGCTCCATGTTGTTGTCCAAAAACCAATTATTTTCTTCATTTGCTCATCAGAGATATGTGTATCAAAGTATCTTCTGAAGCATTCCTCTAGTGTTATTTCACCCTTGTTTAGGGCTTTGTCAAATACAACCTCTTTTTCAGTATGAAATATTTTGTTAATTCCTAGAACTTTGTAAGACTTGTTAACAAAATCAATTATACTGCCTTGAAAATAACATCCTCCAATGTCAAATAGAATCACTTTGATCATAATCTAACAAAGAACAAGGGATAACTAATAAATATTTTGTATATAACTTTAAATATTAATATATATTCCTAATTTGTATGAGAATCCTAATGTTTGTTGATGTGCATGGCTCTCAAAAGGCTTTGAAAGAGCTTGAGAAAAAGGCAAAGGGTGTTGATTTGATTATATGTGCAGGTGATATCTCTCAGTTTGAGCTTAATCTGGATAAGCATTTAGCAAAGCTAGACAGCTTTGAAAAACTTGTTTTGATAATACATGGCAACCATGAAGAGCCAGATATATTAAAAAAAGCATGTTCTAAGTTTGAGAATATTGTTTTTTTCCATAAAAAGATTGAAATAATCAACAATGTGTTGTTTATAGGCTTTGGGGGAGGTGGTTTTGAAAAGCAGAGCCCAGAGATGGCTAAATTCTTTGAAAAATATGAAAAAGAGCTTAAAAAGGCTAAGGAAGCTGTATTTATATTTCATGCACCTCCTTACAAGACAAAGCTTGATAAGATTAATAGTTCTAATAATGGGAATAACACCACAAGGGATATGATTATTAAATACAAGCCTTCCTATGCAATTTGTGGGCATTTTCATGAGAATTGGCAAAAGCAGGATAGGCTTGGAAGCTGCAAAATCATTAATCCTGGGCCTTCTGGAGCTATTTTAAGGGTTTAGCAGTCTCAGTGTTGTTTTGAGACTGTCTTAGTTTAGTCTCATATTTTTCCATAGGAAATGAGGGGGTGTGCTCTCCATAAGAAATAATGGGGTGTCTCAATATAGTCTCATTATATTATTATATTAGTCTCAATATGCAAAGATTTGAGACAAAAACTATATATAGGGCCTTTCTTTACCAAGAGATATGGGGGATGAGATAGAGGATCTTAGGCATAATCTAAAGGTGTCTTTTTCTAGGATGAAGTTTGATATTCATTCTAACCAGAAGAAGATAGACAAATTACTTGAGATAAACAAGCAGCTTCAGGCTCAAATCAAAAGCTTAGAGGCAAAAATAAGTGGCCTAGAAAGCCATCGTGGCTTGAAGTCAGAGCTTTTGAGGAGCTTTAAGCGCAACAAAAAGCAGATAATAAAGCAGAGGATTCTTAGTTTAATAAAGGGTAGACAAATGCCTGTGGCTGAGCTAAAAGAGGCAATAGTTGATGACAAGAATTATTGTTCAAAGGCAACTTTTTATAGGTATATAGATGAGCTTAAGAAAGCAGGGATTGTAAACTCGATTTCTATTGATGGGAATGATGTGCTTTTTTTAGTGCAGGAAAAAGCTGTTTTCTAGAAAGATTATTAAATTGTTTTAGAAATCTTCCCTATTCTTCACTTCTCCTGTTTGTGGGTCATAAACAACAAATCTTATATTAAAGATAAGGTCTTCTGAAGATGTTCCTTGGATTATTTGATCTGTAGAAATAAATTGAGGGTCCTCTGGTGGTGGTAGATTGGCTTCAATCCCTGATCGCCATGACACAATAGCCTAATCCCTCCCTTTCCATAATAAGACTCTTAATTGATAATGCCAAACCATCATCGGTGATTTCATAGTCCTTTCCAGCTCTACCATAACAATCGGTTGAAAAGGTAAGTGCCCCAAAAACCTGATTTAGTTCTGTACAATAATCTTCCAGTGGATGATTCCCAGATTGTTTAAAAAGATTAATTGGCTCTACCTCTGCTTGATACTTCTTTTTAATCAAATCACCAGCTACCAACAGATCAGCTAGAGTTAATCCTTTTCCAAACAAAAGTGTTCTTAAATCACCAATCTCTTCATCACTGAAAATGCTCATAAAACCCCCTTAATAAAATCTAAGAACCTCTTTCTAAATAGGGTAAGCTTGTTTTGTATTTAAGCTTTTCCACATTAAAATCAAAACCATTATAAAAAACAAAAGAATAATTTGAGCTATGACTCGCATAGCAATAATTGAAAAGGAGAAGTGCAATCCGATTAGCTGTGGCTGGCTTTGCATAAAGCTCTGTCCTGTGAATAGGACTGGAAGTGATTGTATAATTAAGGCAGAGAATGGCAAGGCAGCTATTATTGAGAAGCTCTGTACTGGTTGTGGGATTTGTCCAAAGAGGTGCCCTTTTAATGCTATTCATATTATTAATTTGCCTGAGGAGCTAACAAAAAAACCTATTCATAGGTATGGAGAAAACCAGTTTGCATTGTATTCCTTGCCAACACCTATGTTTGGCAAGGTTGTTGGGATTGTTGGTAGGAATGGTATTGGAAAGTCTACTGCAATTAGGATACTTGCTGGGGTTATGAAGCCAAATCTTGGTGAGCTTGGAAAATGGTGTAAATTCAAGGAACTAATTGATTACTTCAAGGGAACAGAGGCTCAGAAGTTCTTTGAGGGCATGCGAGATGGCAGGATAATTGCAAGTTATAAGCCGCAGAATGTTGATGCTATTCCAAACATGTATCAAGGTAGTGTCAGGGGGCTGTTAAAGAATGTTGATGAGCAAAAAAAGCTGGATAAAGTGGCAAAGGAGCTTGAACTAGAGAAGGTCCTTGATAATGAGATTGAACATATTTCTGGCGGTGAGTTACAAAGGGTTGCAATAGCAGCAACTGTTTTGAAAAAGGCAAATTTGTATATTTTTGATGAGCCAACCTCTTATCTTGATATAAAACAGAGGATAAAGGTTAGCAAGTTTATCAAAAGCCTTGCGGATGAGAACACGGCTGTTATTGTTGTTGAACACGATTTGGTTATTCTCGATTATATGACAGACTTGGTGCACTTGATGTATGGAGAGGCTGGGTGTTATGGAATCGTTAGTTTGCCAAAAACAACAAAAGCAGGAATAAATGTTTATCTGTCTGGTTATCTTAAAGAAGAGAACATAAGGTTTAGGGATAAAAAAATAGAGTTTTTTGCAAAACCTCCTGTTTTAAAGAAAAAGCATTTACCATTTATATCATGGCAAGATGTTGAGAAAAGACTTGGTGGGTTTGATTTAAGAGCAAAGTCTGGTGAGCTGTATAAGAATTCTGTGGTGGGTGTTTTAGGAGAAAATGCAATTGGTAAAACAAGCTTTGTTAAGATACTAGCTGGGGTTTTAAAGCAAGACAAAGGTAAGATTAATGATAGTGTTATGGTTAGCTATAAACCTCAATATTTGAAAAGTACTAATGATATAGTAGCAGTTGTTTTAAAGGATGCTATTAAAAAGTATAAAACACAACTCATAACCCCTTTGCAAATTGAGCCTTTGTTTGAGAGAAAACTTTCAGAGTTGTCTGGTGGAGAGCTGCAAAGAGTTGCAATTTGTAATTGCTTATCTAAAGATGTTGATTTGTATTTGCTGGATGAGCCATCTGCTTATCTTGATGTTGAGCAGCGCTTGGTTGTTTCTAAAGTTATTCGAGAGTTGATGATGCAAAAAGAGAGAACAGCTTTGGTTGTTGACCATGATATTTTGTTTGCTGATTATTTGTCTGAGCAGCTGATTGTGTTTGATGGAGAGCCTGCTGTTAGAGGCAATGTTAATGGCCCATTTGATATGGAGCATGGTATGAATATGTTCTTAAAGGATTTGGGAATAACATTCAGGAGAGACCAAGAAAGCTTAAGGCCTCGTGCTAACAAGCCTGGCTCTGTAATGGATAGGAAGCAGAAGAATGAGAATAAGCTTTACTACACTTAAAATTCATTCACCACTTAACATGACACTTCTTATTAAAGAAGTCTATCTCTTTGCAATAACTCCTGTCAGGGAATATGCAGATTGCATATGTTGCGTTAAATCCTTCGTGTTGTTCAACACCTATTTTTAGAGTGTATCCTTTTAAATTGCACAATGTCAACTCTCTACCACACTCCCCACTTATAAAATTAAATGCATCGCATTCTTCTCCATTTGGAAACATGCAATATTCATTGTGGGTATTGTTTTCAATCCTCATCTCATATCTATAACCCAGGCCAGTGCAATAGTAGTAATCTGCACCCCTAACCATTGGTAATAGTGGTTCTGTTTCATTAAGCTCAGGCTCTTGTTTTTGCTCACAGCTTGTTAGGAATAGTAAAGAGATTATAAGAAAGACTAGTATCAGCACTTTTTTTGTGTACATATCTACATGAGGGGTATAAGCAAGTATATAAAGCTTTTTTTAGGTTTGATTTTGGTTGAAGTTATTATTACAAAAAGTATTTAAATAACCACAAAAGCCAAAATTAAAATGGATGGAATAACAATAAGAACACTGGTAAATATTTTTTTCATAGTTTTAATCCTGGGCATGGTTTGGGTGCTTGATGTGCTTTATGTGATGGAATACAAGAGGTCTCTTAAAATTTGGAAGTTTGTTCTGTCACCAAGCAAGATTTATCACATAGCGCTGATTACTCAGGTTCTTGCAGTTATTGCAGCTATAATGTTTAATTCTTCTTGGGGTTGTTAGAAATCAAAGGGAAGAAAATTATTTTTAACAACAATTTTTAGTGCTTGCGGTATTACCGCGATTTCTGCTGGTGAAAATCCAACAAGCTCTCCATCAAGATTTAACTCGCTTTTAGAACGAATACTAATTTCTTGTGCAATTCCAACCTCAATATTTGGTTTCCCAATATGTAATCAAGCATATTCTTTCTAGTTCCATATTTAATTACCTATAAAATATTGTTTAGAACCTCTTTTTTAGAACCAATGTTAAAGATTACCTTCTCTTACTTAAATCCTCTGGTATTCTGTAGATTTCCCAGCTAACTTTTTTATTTTTAATAACATCTCTGAGCTTTCTTTCTGGTGTAGAGAGCTGTGATTTTCCTGATTTGACTTCTACAAATACAACCTCAGTTGGCTCTTTGTTATCAAGGCCTTTGAAAACAACAAAGTCAATTGGCTTGCCTATAAACCTCACTTCAGTTGGGCTGTATTTAAAGTCAGGTAAGTATGGTGCAAGCTGCTCTGAAAAAGCACCTGTTAAAACTGCTCTTGATCGTTTTATTGCATCCTCCCTTATCTCTTGGATTTTTGCTTCTAGTTTGCGGCGTTCAAAAAATCTTCCAATGATGAAGGCAAGTATTAATAGGACAAAAATCAGAGCAACTATGATTATTATATGAGTGAATTCCATGAAACAATCCATAGAAAAGGATTTAATAAAGGTTTTGGTATTTTTTGTTTTTTAAAGAAAAAAAGAAAATAAAAAAGTTAAAAGTTTTTTTTTTATTTAATGGTATTTAGTCTTAATCCCACTGCTCATCATCACTTTCTTCTTCATAGTCTGTGTTTTCTTCCAATGCGTCTTCTTCCTTCTTTTTCTTACCTTTTGGCATTTTTTTACCTCGCATGCTTTTTTTGTGTCAGCTCCCTTGTTGGAAGCGTTGGTTACTTACATCAGCATCTCTTGTTGTCTCTTTGGTTGTTTGGTATATTCTTGCTGGGAGCTTTTTTATTCCTTCTAAGCGTTATTTCCTACGCCTCCTTATCCTTTATACTACTTTTTTACTAAGGACCATGAACCTAAAATATGTGTTACCTCCATAGTTTAATTAGAAACAGATATATTGTTGATTAACCCTTTTCTCTTCGTAAGTTTGTTGTAGGGTTTTTGTTTCCTCCAATATTAGCAATCTTTTTAAGGTTGTTTTATCGTCGGTAAATTTGATTTGATATTATAGGGAGGGGGTTGTTCAAGTATTTAAAGCTTTCGAGGGTATATATGGGTTTGATTTATATAGTCAAAGGGGTAATAAACATTCTATAAAGTAACTAAAACAAAATCTATTTTGTTAAATATATTTTGTAGAATATATCTTCCAACTAAACATTTGCTATGACTTTTGGTTTAATATTTTGCTTGATAAGGGAATTATCTAGTTCTATCAACTTCCTAACCAAAGTTAGCTTCTTGTTCAATTTATAGAGCCTTGCCCTACCAATATCTCTACTTTTGACAATAATTTCACTCTTAACTAACTCATCAAAGAATTTATTTAAAGTGGCTCTTGATATTCCTGTTTGCTCTGCCATGTCTGCCTTACACCAGTCCAGCATATCATTGTCTAACAAGAAGTTTAAAACTTTAACTTTGGGTGAAGCTCCAAATGTTTTGACAAAGATTGAATCTTCCATATTAATAGCATTTGCCTCTATATATTTAAATGTTTTGTTTTTATACTTTTAAAGTATAATTTATATACAATAACACGATGTTGTAATTTTTAATAACACTTACTAATAGTTTGGTACAGAAAGAATATTATAGAAAAATCAGTTACCTCCTAAATAAGATGGATCAATCTGAAATATTAAAAACAAAGAGTCAAATATCTGAAGCAGTATTACTGAGTTTTGCTGCTGATCCCACTTTAGCAAACAATCTGATATTTGAGGGAGGGGGTGCATTGCACTTTGTTTATGATTCTCCAAGACATACATCAGATCTAGACTTCCTATTACCTTCTACCCCTTGGACTTATAAGGAGATCTTAGAAGCTTTAAAAAGAGGGGTAGAATACCGCAATTCTATACTTTTCGCAACAGTTAAACCCATAAGTGACAGACTTATTGAAGCTACATATTCTTATTTTTATGGTAATCATAATTCTATAGGAATAGATGTTGATATTAAAGTTAGAGATGTAGAAGGGCTTCTGCATCAAATAACAGAAGGTGAATTTTTACCTTTAATGGTTGAAACTCCATTGCAGATATTTGCTAAGAAAATACTTGCAACATTATTGGAAATGAAAAGCAGAAGATGTATCAACCCGACGTATTTGTTTGATTTAGAATACCTAGCAGAATATTTGGGTTTATCATGTCCACTAGACACAATTAGAAGAACAGCTAGAATATATCATGAAGAAGAGATAATTACACAAGATTTAATTCAAAGAGTTGTAGAGTATATAGGGGATCCCAGTAATCACTCAAATTTCGTTGATGTAATAAAAGCAACATTATTACCGGAAGTTGCTAGTAGATATTGTTTTGATGAAAAATATTTTAAGAGAAGAGCTGACCAATTCAGACAATATTTAGAGTCTTAATTAGTTATTTAAACTTTATCTTTCCCATACCCCCTTTCTGCATCCTTTCCATCATCTTTTCCATGTTTTTTGGAGAGCCTCCTTTGAACATCTTGGCTAATTTCTTGCTTTGCTTGTATTGTTTGAGTAGTTCTCTTACTTCTGAAACTGGTAATCCAGAGCCTTTTGCGATTCTTTCAACCCTAGCTCCTGTTATAATATCAGGGTTTTCAAGCTCTGTTTTTGTCATTGAGTCCATTGCATAGCGCCATTTTTTTAGCTTGCCTTCTTGAACTTGTAGAACATCTTTTGGAAGCTTGAATTGGCTAAAGCCAGGAATCATCTCAACCACTTTGCTTAAAGGTCCCATCTTATTCATTGCTTCCATTTGTTCGTATAAATCTACCAGATTGAATTCTCCTTTTAAGAATCTTTTTCCAAGGTCTTCTGCCTTGTCCTCATCAATGGCTTCTTTTGCTTTTTCTAGCAATGCTTCTAGATCACCCATGCCAAGTAGCTTGCCTACAAAGTTTTTTGGCTTGAATTTTTCTAAGTCATCTATTTTTTCTCCTACACCAATGAATTTGACTTTGGCTCCGGTTATGGAGCATGCTATTAATGCTCCACCTCCTTTTGCGGTTCCATCAAGCTTTGTTACTATTATCCCAGTTATTTTGCAGCTTTCATGAAATGCTTGGGCTTGTTTTTCAGCTGCTTGTCCAATGTCAGCTGATAAGACTAGTAAATTTTCATCTGGCTTAACCACTTTTGACAATTCATTTAGTTCTTTAATCAAATCTTTGCTTAGGGCATCTCTGCCAGCAGTGTCTATTATAACAACATCAAATTTTTTCAGAGAGTCTTCAAATTGGTTGTAAATTTTGATGGCATTTTTCTCTTGTTTGTTACCAAAAACTGGCGCATTTATTTTAGAGCCAAGCTGGGTTAATTGCTCAAAAGCAGCTGGTCTGTAAAAATCTGTTTGAATTAGTGCAACCTTGTTGCCAAGCTTTTGGAAGTATTTTGCAAGCTTTGCTGCCTGTGTTGTTTTACCAGAGCCAAACAATCCAACTAGCATGATTTTTGTTGGCTTTTTCGTTATTGATAGCTTACCTTCCTCTTCTCCAAGGAATTTTACAAGCTCTTCATACACTATTTTTATTAGATACTCTTTTTTTGTTAATCCTGTTGGGGTTTCATCTTTTAAAGCCCTTCTTTTGATTTCCTCACTTAATTGGAGAACAAGCTTAACATCAACATCTGCTTGGAGCAATGCTCTTTGTATGTCTTTGACTAGCTCATTTACTAGCTTCTCATCCACAAAAACAGACCTTGCTACCTTCTCTAATGTGGCTCTTAAAGAGCTCCCCAAATTGTCCAAAACCATGTATATAGTAAACCCTATTTTATTTATAAAGGTTTAGAAAAAGGATTAGTTTTAATACTTTAAATAATATTTATGACATAACTCAGCGCATAATTCAACACTTGCCATCATCCAGCTGGTGATTGTCTAATTTTTCTTTCTTGCTAAAGTAAATAGAAATAGAATTACCACGAGTTGCATATCACATAGTGAATCACAAAGCAACTCGCTAAGTATTATAATAAATAAAAAAGAAGAATAAAATAAAACTATTTCCTCTCCTTAATCTCATTCAACAACTCTTTCAAAAATTCCTCTGGCTTCTTCTCTCCTAAAACTTTGTTGTCTCGAGTTCTAATATTCACTGTTTGGTTTTTTTGTTCTTGTTCTCCTACAACAAACATGTAGTTGACATAAATGACTTGTGCGTCTCTTACCTTTTTTGGAACTGATTCTGCTCTTTGGTCAATTGTTGCTATTATTCCTGCCTTCTCATATTGTTCTAGAATCTTTTTTGCATAAGGCACAAACTTTTCTGAGACTGTTAGTATTCTCACTTGCTCTGGGCTTAGCCACATTGGGAATTTGCCAGCATAGTGCTCAATAAGGATTCCTAAGAATCTTTCTATGCTTCCATACAAGGCTCTGTGGATCATAACTGGCCTATGGCGTTTTCCATCTTTACCTTCATATGTTAGGTCAAAGTTTTCTGGCTGTGCCATGTCAACTTGGATTGTACCGCATTGCCATGTCCTGCCAATAGCATCTTTAAGATGGAAGTCTATCTTTGGGCCATAGAATGCACCTTCTCCCTCGTTTACCTTGTATTCCATTTTCATTTTGTCAAGTGCTTTTTTTAAGGCATTTGTGGAAATCTCCCATTGCTCATCATTTCCAATATGTTTTTTTGGCTTTGTTGAGAGTTCAACATGGTAGCTAAACCCAAATGGTTTGTAGAGCTCTAGGCATAGGTTTACAACATTTATGATCTCATCACTCAGCTGCTCTGGTGTCATATAGATGTGGGCATCATCTTGAATAAAACATCTAACTCTAAAGAGGCCTGCCAATACTCCAGAGAGCTCGTGTCTATGTACTAAGCCAAGCTCTGCAACTCTTAGTGGAAACTCTTTGTAGGAATGAATCTTCTCTTTATAGACAATCATTCCACCTGGGCAGTTCATTGGCTTTATTGCAAAGTCTTGGTTATCTATCTTCAATGTGTACATGGCATCTCTGTAGTTTACCCAATGGCCTGAGCGCTCCCAAAGGGCTCTGTTTAGTATAACTGGTGTTTCAACAAACTCGTATCCTGCTTCTTTGTGTTTCTCTTTCCAAAAATTAAGTAGGGCATTCTTTAGTATAATGCCTTTTGGCAACCAAAATGGAAAGCCAGGGCCTTCTTCATGGAAGGAGAATAGATCAAGCCTTTTGCCTATTTTTCTATGGTCACGCTTTTCTGCTTCCGCTAAAAGCCTTAAATGCTCTTTTAGCTCTTTCTCTTGCGCAAATGCAATTCCATAAATCCTTTGCAATTGCTTGTTTGTTATGTCAGCTCTCCAATAAGCGCCTGCTATTTTTGTTAGCTTGAATGCTTTGACATAGCCTGTGCTTGGTACATGAGGTCCTCTGCATAAGTCAACGAATTTACCATTTTTGTAAGCTGATAGGTCTTTTTCATACTCCTCAATTAGTTCCAGCTTGTAAGGATTTTTTTTGAACATCTCTTTTGCTTCGTTCTTGCTTAATTCTATTCTCTCAAATTTTTCGTTTCTAGCAACTATCCTTTGCATTTCTTTTTCTATTTTTTTCAGATCCTCAGGAATGAATGGCTCGTGTTCAAAATCATAGTAAAATCCTTCTTCAACAACTGGGCCTATTGTTGGCAATGCTTTTGGGAATAGGCTAACAACAGCTTGTGCTAGAACATGGGCAGCAGAATGGCGTAAAACTTCTATTCCTTCTTTGGAATCTACGCTTATGAATTCAACTTGTGCATTTTTGTCAACAGCTCTGCTTAAGTCAACTAATTTATCATCTAGTCTAGCAGCTATTGCCTGCTTTGGTGCAATTTCTGCTAGCTTTGCACCTTTCTCAACTTTCTTTTTTGAACCATCTTTGAATCTTAATTCGATTTCCATTTTTCTCACCTTTGTTTGATTTTTATCTAGCTTTTATTTAAATATATCTTTAAAACCTCCTTAAGTTTTAAAAGAAACAATGAACAGCCTAAGCTGTTGTTGTAGTGGTTAGAGTTGTAACTAGAGAAAATACGTTTTTTATTTTATTTGCTCTAACCATATTTGGAGTGGGAATTGTTTGAGATATATAAATTTTACTTATCCTCAATTATCTGTACATAAATCCTTCTTCTCTTAGGGCCATCAAAGTCTGCAAGCATCAAGCTTTGCCATGTTCCAAGCAATAGCTTTCCATCTTTTATTGGGATTAATTCATTTGGGCCTATTATTGCAGATTTTATATGTGCAGCTGCATTGTTGTCTACTCTATCATGCTTCCACTTGCCTTCTGGTATGTTTTCTCTTAAAGAGTCTAGGATATCATCACATACATTCGGGTCATAGTTCTCATTTATCATTAGAGCAGCAGTTGCATGGGGCACATATACTATGCAAAGTCCTTGCTTGATTTTTGATTGCTTGACAACCTCTTCAACTTGAGAAGTAATATCTAGTAACTGGTTTTCTTTGCTTGAAGAGACACTTATTTCCTTTATCATAAAACTTGGCTAAGGGTTTGAATTATATATATTTTTGGTTAAAAACCGAAAGGTTTAAAAGTGATGAAAATCACAAAAATTTAAAAATATCATAAAAATTAAATATTGGTTGTTAAAAATCAATAATGATATATAAAATTGTTAAAAATTGATAATTATCACATGAAAAGACCAAAACCAGCTAAGAAAAGGGTGTGGCTGAACATAGACGAAGATATTCTAAAATGGGTTTACAAGAAGATAGCTGAGAAAGTGTATGCTAATGAGAGCCACTGCTTTGAAAGCTTGGTTATGGAGAAGATAAAAGAGGGTGATGAAGATAAAGAGGAGTAGATTGGTAGAGTTGTTGTTGCTTGTGCTTTTACTAGTGATCACTTCAGTTAGAGCACAGCTAACAATAGAAAACGTAACAAATTCTTCCATAACAAATGAGTCTGCTATAATAACATGGGACACTGTAAATCTAAGCAACGCTACTGTCAACTACAACATTTCTACTAGTTTGGGTATTTATGCCTACAACTCATCAGAGGTTACCTTAGGCCATCAAGTTTATCTAGAAAATTTGACACCCAATACTTTGTATTACTATAATGTTAGCAGCTGCACTAATGAAAGCATTTGTGAGGAGTCTGGACCCTATAATTTTACAACAGATGACAATCCCTCAATATCTGGGGCAGTGATATACCCGACAGTTGCATACTCATCAGATAATCTAACTTGTAATGCAACTCCAACTGATGCTAAGAATACAACACTAACTGTTGAGTATTGGTGGTATAATGGAACTGATCCAACACCTGTTGTTTCTGGGAATACTACTGGTGTTTCCAATGGAACAAACTCATTAATCACAACCCTTGGTTCTGATAACACCACTGTAGGAGAAACATGGAACTGCACAGTCAGGACCTTTGATGGTCTGTACTATTCAGATTACACAAGTGCAACAAAAACAATTATTGCACCAACCTCCTGCGGAGATATATATAATGACACAACCCTTGTTATTGATGTAAACTCTAATGGAACTTGTTTTACAATATTAAATGATTCAATAACATTAGATTGTGCTGGGTATTCTATAACGGGAAATGGGACAGGGATTGGGATAAATGTTACAGGGTATGGGAATATTACTTTAATAGATTGTTCTGTTACGAACTTTTCTTATGGTGTTTATGTATCTAATTCACAAGAATTAACCTTGACTAACAATACATATGGTCAAAACAGTTTGTATGAATTTTATGCATTAGAGAGCAATGTAACATTAACAGAGGACTGGACAGTAAATAGTACTCAAAATTTGTTTATGGATAAGACAAATATCAGTGTAAGTGGTATTGTTTATATGACGGATAGTGCTGATATAACCTTTACAAATTCTATGAGTGCTATTTTTTACTTCAAAAATGACTCTGTAGGGTTATTTGAGAACTCAACAGTAAACTCAATAACTAGTAGACAAAATACGTCTGTTATATTAATTAACAGTAATTTAACAGGATATTATAGGATATACTCAGAGGATGATGCCTCTTTAACAATAGATGGTCTAATACCAAACATATCTATCACAAATAGTATTCAATCAGCAACTACCTCTTATGCTATCAACGTAACAAACTCAAACATCTCATATTTTGAATTTTACTTTTATGATAATTCAACAAATGTTATTACAAACTCCATCTTCAAGTCTGTCACAATTGAAGGGGGAAGCACCTCTTCAAATAATATGACTAATATAACTATAGAAAAAGGGATAAACATAGGGGCAAGCTCTAATAGTAACTTAATTAATTTAACTATAGGAGGGGTATCATACTTCCAAGATACAACTGTAAATTTTATACAAGGGCTTGAACTAACTGGTGTACTATACCTTGAAAATAGCTCAGTTAACACTTTTGAGAATTCAACCATAGATGGTGATTTGTTTATTTATGATAACACAAACAACACTTTCAACACAACTTCATTTGGCAACATTACAGTCTATCATAACTCAATTAACACGTTTATAAATTCTACAATAACAGATTCTTTGTACCTGCTAGATAACTCTGTAAACACCTTTGAGAATTGTAGTATTGTTGGTTTCTCAGGTGGCGATCTTTCTGGAGAGAGTGCTAAAATAGAAACAGATAGCAATAAGCTAACAATTAATGAGTCATTTGCATCAGTCAAGGCAGAGCTAAATGATAGTAATTTACCACAATTATTATCAAACAGAACATATTTAATTGCGGAATATCTTGGGAGTAGTAGCTTTGCGTACACTCAAAAATTAGAATGGGGGGTGTCAAGGAATGCAAGTATTCAGTTCTTGAGAGATAGTGATTATACAGACCCAGACAATCCTTATTTAATGGTTTATGGACCGAAATCATTAGGGACTGGTGCTTCAAAAGCAAAGTTTATGTGGTATACTCTTACTTTCCCTGGCTTAGCAGAGAGCTATTGGTATGCAGATGAGATTTGTGGTTATGCAAACAAGTTATGCAACTTTGAGGGCACAACTATGGAAATAATGGGTACCAAGTATACTGTAACTAAAGCAGAAAGGAATGGTAATTCAATTATCTGGGAGATGATTGGAGGGGGACACAGGATAGTATTAACAGATGCAAATACATCAGATTATTTTAACTCAAATGTAACAATTGATGGAATAGAGATAGAAGGGCTTTACACTGACTTTTTTATAAACACTGGAGCTAATTATGTGCAGATAGATAAGATTGTGCTTTGGTGGGCACCAGCTGATGAACTCTTTGCAGCTGTTGGGGATGAGTTGTTATTCCCTAGGCTAGGCTCGTATAAGGTTGAGTTTGAGGGAATGACTCATGACTGGGTTGAGGAGGGGATAATCCTTAGACCACACGGTGATGACAAGATAGAGTTAAGCGCACCATTAGAGGCAGGAACAACAACTTTAGATATTTTGTATTCAAGTAACTTGGATAACTGGACCAATTTTGGTAAGGCCGCCACAAACGCAAGTGGTAAGTTATGGACAACAGCTGGTATAATATGGGTTGGTGACTACCTTGTGCTTTCAGATGCAACAGAGCGCAAGTCTCATATTGTTGAGATTGATAATATAAACTCACAAAATGTCACAAGAATAAAAGATCTTGCAGACGGTGCAACTTACCAGGCAACATGCACAAATGGGTGTACTATTAGTGTAGGTGATGTTGACTTGGTTTTGACATCTGTTAATTACATCGAACCAAGTGTTGTGGTATCTGCAAGTTCAGATGCAAGTGCCAAGATTTACACCAAAAAAGGATTAACAATTGATTTAAGGTCGCCAATAAGTAATAAAGAGACGCATAATATTTCAATAGTTGAAGAGGACCAAAATGGTGTTTTGGAGAGTGGAACCAACTTTACCATAAGTGCTGGATTTAATAGTAGTAAAAGTACAATAAAAGCAATAACCCCTGATACAGCATTTGATGTGGCTCCTGGAAAAGATACATATTATGAGTATAATGACAGCGGTGAGATGGGTTATTACACCACTTTTGGTACAAAACTCATCCATAATAAATCTGGAAGTCAATATTCTGTCAGAATAACATATCCTACTACAGAAGCCTATGCAAATGTGTTTGTGAACACTGAAACCCCTGCCGTCTCTATACTTCTTGACCATAATTCAACCAATACGTTCACTGATTGTGTTTTTAGTGCAGATTTGAATGTTAGGAATCTTTCTGATACAACAATAATCAACAGTACTGTGCCTCACATTAGCATGCATTTATATGATACAAATATAACAATTGACAGTTTGAGCCCTTCAAGTGGTATAACTAGACATATTAACACAACAGGTGCTTTTTCTGTGAATCTAACAAATGTTGATGTGTTAAATTTCTCATTGTACACAGAGACTGGTTCTAGTGCAACAATCACCGATTCTAACTTTGACACTTTGAGTTTAGGAGGCACTGGAGTGAATTCTATGGAGAACACAACAACAGGAAATGCAAACTTCTTAGGCACATCTATTACAACCTTTACAAATTCAAATGTCACAGGAAATAGCACATTCGATAGTTATGCTAATGTAACCTTTGTTGGTTCAAATAGTGTTAATCAGATTATTGGATGGGATGTTAATACAGTTGGAAAGAATACAATCAGGGGAAATATAACAATTAATAATGATACGATAGCAACTATTTCATCAACCAGGGCTCTTTCGAGATTTTATCCAACTTATGTGGTCAATGAATCAGGTTTGCCTGACATAAACAAGGTAATAACAATACAAAACGGAAGCACTGTTTTGTGGAATGGAACAACTGATGCAAATGGCTACATAGAGCCGAATATAACCTTTACTTATGCAGATTATAATGTTATTTATGATATTGTGGCTACTACTGATATTTATGACATTAATCTGGTAACAGATACACCATTAAATATTTCAACATTAATAACAGCACCAAGTATATCTACACCAACTATTTTACCTTTACTTGCTTACTCATCGAGTAATCTAACTTGTAATGCAACTCCAACAGATGCTGAGAGCTCAACTCTGACAGTTGAGTACTGGTGGTATAATGGTTCTACATTGATGTTGTCTGGGAATACAACTGACGTTGCTAATGGCACAAACTCTTTGATAACAACCCTTGGTTCTGACAATACAACTGCAGGTGAGACATGGAACTGCACAGTAAGAGCTTTTGATGGTACTTATTATTCAGACTATGCAAGTTCAACTGTAACAATAAAGAACGGTACATCATCAAACTATACAGAATTTAATGGTTCTTCCACAGACTTCAATTCTGTGCCCAATATAGAAAATGTGTCTAATGCAACAATAGAAATCACAGATGTGGGTAAAATAGTATGGTTAAACACGGTTAATGCTTCTGGCCAAGACTTTGATTTAAACATAAATATCTCAAACAATTTGGTTTCAATAAACTCTTCTGGTTTGCATACATCATTCAACAGCTCTGCAAACATCACCTTGTTTAACACGGGGATAAATGATCCGGTTATTTTAAAAGATGGTTTGCTTTGTGGAAACGAGTGTACATTACTACCAAGTTCTGGAGGGAACATAACCTTTAGTGTAACTGGATTTACAAGTTATGCTGCAACAGAAGATTCGAATCTAACAATTTGGGATTCAACAGATGCAGAAGAGGGTAGTCAAACAAGAGGGATTAATAATAGCGTGTACTTTTTTGCAAATTACACATCAACCAATGGAACAATAATAAGCAATTCAAGTGAGTATAATGGTTCATGCCAAATTAAGTTCAATGTTGCTGGCTGGGGTTCATTTGAGGATATGATATTTAATGAAACCAGAGAATTGTATCAGTACAATAGGACTTTCTTGGCTCTGGGCACATACCAATTTAATGTTACTTGTAATTCTTCTATTAGTTTGTTTAATATCTCTACCTTGGATGATTTAAGCATCACTATGGTAATAGAGAATATAACAAATACATCTATCACAAACGAGTCTGCTGTAATACAATGGGACACAGATACTCCAAGCAACTCTAGTGTTAATTACAATATTACCCTTGGTTTAGGTATTTACACATACAATTCCTCTAATGTGACCCAAGGACACAATGTTCCTTTAACAGGATTATTACCAAACACCTTGTACTATTATAATATCAGCTCTTGTGATAATGAGAGCAATTGTGCGGAGTTAGGGCCTTACAGCTTTACTACAGAAGACAAACCATCTATATCAGGAGTAGTGATGCTACCAACAGTTGCATATTCATCAGATAATCTAACATGTAATGCAACTCCAACTGATGCTAAGAATACAACACTAACTGTTGAGTATTGGTGGTATAATGGAACTGATCCAACACCTGTTGTTTCTGGGAATACTACTGGTGTTTCCAATGGAACAAACTCATTAATCACAACCCTTGGTTCTGATAACACCACTGTAGGAGAAACATGGAACTGCACAGTCAGGACCTTTGATGGTCTGTACTATTCAGATTACACAAGTGCAACAAAAACAATTATTGCACCAACCTCCTGCGGAGATATATATAATGACACAACCCTTGTTATTGATGTGAATGTTAACGGGACTTGTTTCACAATATTAAATAACTCAATAACGTTAGATTGTGCTGGGTATTCTATAACAGGGAATGAGACAGGAATCGGAATAAATGTTACAAATTATAGCAATATAAAATTGAAAAACTGCAATGTGGTGAACTTCTCTTATGGAGTTTATTTGTCTAATTCATCAAATGTTACTTGGGTTAATAATACTTTGAGTTCAAACATAGATTATGGTTTGTATTCAAATACAGTCAACTTATACTCATCATCAAATTTGATAATGGGTGGTACGCAGAATTTCTTGGTTGATAACACAAATATTAGTGTTTTGTCAAGTGATTTATACATAAGAAACAATGTAAATTTTACAATTAATAGAAGTACTATAAATGTAACAAACTTTTATTTCCAGAACAATGCGAATGTTTCTATAGTAGATTCTGTTGTTTATATGATTGATGATTCTTCAGAATCTGATGGTAATGCTCAACTAACAATCACAAACTCGATTTTCAGCAATTCTCTTGAATTTGATGAGAACACCACTATTAATGCTAATAATGGCACGTTTTATTCAATATTATCAAGAGCCAACTCCACTACCTATTTCAACAATTCAGACTTTACAGTTGCGTCTACATATTCTGTATTTGTGTATGAAGATTCAACAAATATATTTGATAATTCCCAGATTACAAGAGGCAAATTTATGGGTAATTCTATAAATAGACTAACCAACACCAACTTTTCGCAAGAGTTTGATTTTGAGGGAGGTGGATTAAATATCACTAATTTAAGCTATGTTGTGCCTGGGACAAATAGGATATATTCTTTATCAAACAACTTTGAGGTGAACATAACAAATAGTGATTTGTATTATATCTCTGTTTATCTTACTTCAAATGATTCATATGTTACCAACACTAATATTTCTTATCTGTCGATAAGTGGAGGTAGTGTATCAAATAATATCCAAACTATAATAGTACAGGATGCTACAGTGGTGAGCAGTTCTGCAAATACAATCCAAAGCTCTAATCTTGGTGATGCTACTTTTAGAGGCAATTCTTCTAGCAGTGTGATAAATTGTACAATGGATTCTTTAGTAATATGGGTTGATAATGGCAATATTACATTAAATGATATAAGAGCAGGAACACTTAACAGAAACATCAGTTCTTCAACAACAAGTTATCAACTGAATCTAACAAACACAAATGTTAGTCAGTTGAGTTTTACAGCTTTGAATAGTACATGGACCTCATATGGAGTTGATATAACAACTTTAAAAACATTCCACTCTGATATAACAATCGGGAACTATACAAACATAAGTATCTTGAACATATCTGATGGTCTTTCAACAATCAATTTCACAACACAGTCTTATATAACTAATTTTTTAGATATAATAGAGGGAGAGGACAATAATTCTTATGCAATAATTTATGGTTTAGTTAATATGCCTTCTAGTGTATCATTTAACAGCGGCAACCTGACAATAAAAAGATTCTACCCCACTTACATTATCAACCAGTCAAGTTTGCCAGATGTTAACATATCAATAACAATAGAGAATAGCACTAGTGTTTTGTGGAACGGAACAACTGATACAAATGGGTATATAGAACCAAATATAACATTTACTTATGCAAATTATAATGTTACGTACAATATTGTTGTAAATTCTACTGATATAGGAGATATTGCATTGCTAACAGACACACCTATAAATGAGACTACTGACTTAACTCCTCCAAATATAACAGATTACCAACCAAAAGGCACTCTTGAGGATCCCTCTGTTAAACTAGAGATATGGACAGATGAGGCAGCCACTTGTAGGTATGATACAATAAATGGCACTAGTTATGACCAGATGAATTTAACATTATATGGGGAGGGCACTTATCATGATCATTATATAGGTGAATTAGCAAACGGTGTCAAGACTTATTATGTTAGGTGTAGAGATATTCATAACAACACTGGCGAGCAGCTTGAGCTCAGCTTCACTGTTTCTGTTTGGTATAGGAGTGGAGGAGGGTATACACCAACACCTTCTAAAGAGAATCCAAAGGTTATGCATTTCTGGTCATCAATATTAGAAGAGGGTTCTACAATAATGAACATTGCTGATGAGGAGATAGCATTCACAAGGATGATATTTAGTGTTAATACAAAGCTGTATAATGTTGAGATTGTTGTTGAGAGGTTGCTTGATGAGCCAGAGGTTATTCCAAGCCATTCTGGAACAGTTTATCAATATTTACAAATAACAAAAGATAACCTAAAAGAAGAGGATATTGAGACGGTTAAGATAAGGTTTAGGATTGAGAGGGAATGGTTAGAGCAACATGATATCAATCCAGACAACATGGCATTATATAAGTACACTAATAAATGGGTAAAGCTGCCTACTAAAAAGCTCAACACAGAGACAAATTATGTTCACTATGAGGCAACTGCGCCTTCATTCTCTTTGTTTGCAATTAGTTCAACAGCAGTTGCTCAACCCATAACACCCACTTTACAACCAGAGCAAGAAGAGATGCCTGAGGATGTTATTGTTGAGACAATAGAGCCAACTATTCCTAAAGAGTCGTTGGTAGGGGCAGAAACACTAAAGATAATACTGATTGCAACAATTGTGTTGGTTACAATTATAGTTGCTGGTGTTGGGTTTGTATCATATAAGAAGATGAGCAAGAGCCGCGAACTAACTAAGGTTGAGCAATACTTGAAGGATTTTGAGCAACCAACAATTGAGTTACCTGAGCTTGAGAGATCAGCAAGAAGGTATCCAGAATTGGAGAGTTATATAAAGGAATGCTTAACTATGGAAGTTACAATGGCTAATATAAGACAAAACCTGTTGGATGTGGGTTGGCAAGAGGATGTTGTAGATGAGGCAATTAGTAAGTTTCTATAACTTCAATCATGATTAAAGCTTAACCAAGGTTTATATATCAACATAAGTTACATATGAAAATGGCAAAGGAATCTTTTCTCTTGGTATCATTAAAGGGAAGTAAGGCAAAGAAGCTAGCTCAAGTTATAAGCAATGAGACTTCTAGGAAAATACTTGATTATTTAGCAGAGAACAAAAAGGCAACTGAATCAGAGCTGTCAAAAGAGCTCTCTCTGCCTATATCAACAGTGCATTACAATATAAAGCACCTTTTGGAAGCAAAGCTTTTGAAGGCTGATGAGTTCCACTACAGTGATAAAGGAAAAGAGGTTAATCATTACTCTTTGACAAACAAGTACATAATAATTGCGCCTGAATCAACAACACCCAGTATAAAAGACAGGCTGAAATCCATACTGCCTGTTGCTTTAATAGCAGTGGCAACTGCTGGGGTTATGCAAATATTGTCAAGATATTATTTAGGGGTTGGTTATTTTGCATCAAAATCAGCACAAGCTCCAATGGCAGCAGAGACTGGAGGGGATCTTGTATTAGGAGCAGAAGGGGTTGTTGCTCAAGCACCAGTAACAATAGCTGGAACAAATTTTGTGCTTTGGTTTTTGATAGGAGCAATGTTTGTTATGTTTGTTTATCTGTTTGTGGAGTGGTTAAGGAACAGAGAGTAATTTTTAATTAATAAACATTAACTTCTCTAAAGTAATACCATAAATTTAATAATAATGGCGGATAGTGGGTTTAATATGGCTAAAGAAGCTTTGATAAAGGTCAAGGATCTAACAGTTAGCTTTGGAAAGAGTGTTGTTCTAAAAAATATAGACTTTGAGATAAACAAGGGAGAGGTATTTGGTATAGTGGGTTTGAGTGGTTCTGGTAAGACAACTTTGCTAAACACATTGATTGGTTTCTTAGAGCCAGTTTCAGGAGAGATTCTATACAAAATTGAGCCAGAAAAGAAGAAAGGGAAAAAGAAAGAACCAGAGTTTAACCCGATTATGAAGAACCTTCTTAAGGTTAGACAGGTGTTTGGTTTTGCAGCACAAGAGCCGAGCTTTTATCCCCAACTTACAGTTGTAGAGAACCTACAATACTTTAGCTCAATGTATTCTCTTCCAAAGGATATGAGAAACAAGAACATAAACACTGTTTTAGAGCTTGTTGGATTGGGGTATTCTAAAAACCTGCGTTCAGACCGCTTGTCTGGTGGTATGCAGAAGAGGCTTGATATTGCGTGCTCACTTGTACACAACCCTAAGGTTCTTATTCTTGATGAGCCAACTGCTGATTTAGATCCAATACTTCGTGGCCAGATGTGGGATTTGATAAAAAGGATAAACAGTAAGGGTACAACAGTTGTTGTAGCATCGCATTTTCTGCAAGAGATAGAAACATTTTGTACAAGGATAGGCATACTCCACAACCACAAAATAGAGCGGATTGGAACTCCAGATCATATTAGAAATCTATACTCAAGAAATGAGGAGATCCACCTGGAAACACAACCTGGTGATTATGTAGATATTGTAAACAGGCTAAGAAAGGTGAGGGGCCTACACATATCAAAGATAGTTAACAAAGGGCATAAGTTGGTAATCTATACTATGGATTCTATGGAAGTGTTACATAACCTTCTGCATATTGTTGAGAAGAAGAATGAGCAATTAATAGATGTTGATGTAAATAAACCAACTCTCAAAGAGGTTTTTGAGTCATTTGTGAAAGAGGGGAAAAATGGTTAAGTTGTTTACAATAATAAAGAAGAACTTTAAGCTAATCTCAAGGTCAAAAACCCAAGCCTTGATAGTGTTGTTTGGGCCTTTGGTTATAACTTTACTTGTTGGTTTGGCATTCAACAATGCCTCACTCTATAATATAAACATAGGGGTTTATTCTCCAGAGTACAATGATTTGGTTAACTCTTTCTTAGACAAGCTCAATGAAGTGCAATTCAGGGTTATAAAGCACACTTCAGAACAAGAGTGTATTGATGGTATAAGAGAAGGTATTGTAAATGTGTGTATGCTATTTCCAGAAGGGTTTAACATAGGAGAAGAGGGTGGTGCAAACAATGAGATAACATTTTATGTTGATCCTACCCAAATAAACTTAGTGTATAGTGTTATAGATACAATCTCAACAAGGGTTTCAGCAAGAGAAGAGGAGATAAGCTCTGAGCTAACTGCAATAATCCTAAACACTCTGGACAATGCCAAGACAACAATAACTGAGCAGAATCCCAACTTTGTTGATGTTATTCAGGCAAATGAGGATATGCAGACAAAGGATAGCTCTGTTAAAAACATGTTGGGCAATCTTAACTTTGATTTTGATGAGGGTGAATTCAAGCTTCAAACACTAAAGAATGTGGATAAGAACTTGCGAGGCTCTGCAATTGGGGAGAATAGCACATTGAGAGATTCTATAAATGAAAGCCTTGTATTGGCAGATAGCATTATAGATGATATGGGTGAATCTGTGTTAAATGGCACCTCAACAATGGATGATATGGAGGAGTTAAGGGATTACCTTAAGGATATTAATGGTGATCTCAAAAGCTTGGACGAGGATATGCTTGCTGGTTTAACATCAGCCGTTTACTCAATTGAAAAAGAGCTCAATTCAACAAAGACAAAGTTCACTGATGCAAAGAGTGCTAGGATTGATATGACTCGTGGAATGAATGAGATTGACTCTTCGCTTAAATCAAGCTTGAATAAGGTTATGACAATAAAGGGCGCATTGGATAATGTAAAGGGGGATATTGATAGTATAGAAGTAAAGGAGGCTGGCAGCATTGTTAGCCCAATAACCACCAACATAAAGCCTGTTGTCTCACAAACGTATTTGAATTATATGTTCCCTGCACTGATTGTTCTGGTTGTGATGTTCATAAGCCTTTTGTTCTCTGAGACAATTGTGATGATGGAGAAGCGTTCAAAGGCTTATTTTAGGAATTTGGTAACACCTACAAGGGATTCGCTATTTTTGCTTGCAACATTTTTAACAACATTTATACTTTTGAGCATACAGCTTGTAATAATCCTAGGGGTATCCCAGGGGGTGTTTAAGGTTGATATAATTGCAAATCTATTAACAACCTTGCTGATTGTGTTTATGATTATAACCTTGTTTACAACAATAGGGATATTAATAGGTATGGTGTTTTCATCTGCTGAGACCTCTACATTAGCAGCAGTTTCTGTTGGAGCAGTGTCTTTGTTTATGTCTAATGTTATACTGCCGCTTGAGAGCATGCCTCTCTATTTAATGCAGGTTGCGCGCTTTAATCCTTTTGTTATAAGTGACTCATTATTAAGGAAGACCATTCTGTTCCAAACAGGTCTGGATGAGTTGGTTAAAGAAACATACTCGATAACCCCTGTGTCTGCTATATTCTTCTTGCTTGGATATATTGTACTCTTCTTGATGGTGTTAATTGTTATCCAAATAATTACCAAAAGGAGAATGTTGTTCAAGCATGTTTTGAGGCTTGCACCAAAGCATGTTGAGAAGGAGAAGGTTGTTGATGTTGCTGACAAAGGGTTTGATCCTGTTACCAAAACAGGGGCTTTGATAAAAGCAGCTGAGGAGCACATAAAAAATAAGGAATACAAGGAAGCAAGGATGATTTATGTTAATCTGAATGAGTTATATACAATGCTACCAGCTGATAAGAAACAGGAGTATTTTAAGAAGATAGTTGAGATTCATAAACAGATTGAGAAAAAGTAATTTTCTGATTATTTTTAATATTCAATTATTAAAAATAAGCTTAGCGAGTTGCCAGTGTTCAATCACAAGATGGGCAACTCGTGGTTCTTCAGTTACAATCTTAACTTATTGTAGTTCCAATAAATTCTTTCTTATTCAAGAAGTTTTCAAGGTTTTTTATGTTTGTTCCTTTCAGTATGTAGACTTTGATTTTGGATTTCTGTGCAATCTTGCTTGCAACAGGGTCAAAAGGGGCATTAAGCCCAGGATGCCATTTGTCTCCCACAATATTTCTATACTTTTTCCATGAAAGTTGATTTAATGGTTTTGCATTTTTGTATAATTTTGGGTCTTTGTCATATACATGAGATAGGTTAGTTAGGTTTATTATTGTATTCACCTTAAAGTTCTTTGCAAGCATAACTGCATCATAGTCTGTGCTCCAACCTGGCTTCCAACCAGCTGCTATTAGAATCTTTTCTTTGAATTTTATGTTTTTCTCTGTTGGGTTTTTTATTACGCGTTTATGAGCATATTCTCTAAATATTGTTCTGAGTAGATGTGCATTTAACCTTGTTGTGTGTATGCCTAGCCAGTCAATGTCTTCACTTGTTAGTTTTGTTATTTTTGAGGCTGCTTTTTGATAATTTCTACATGTTTTGCCACCACCAACAATAATAATAAATTTAAACCCTTTTTTTATTTGTTGGATTATTAGTTTTCTGAATTGCTTGAGGAATCTTGTGTTTACCTTTCCTGGCACCACTATTGAGCCTCCAAGTGATATTACAACTGTTTTGTTCATTTTAGCTTCCTACCCCTATTAAGCTCACCCCGATTAAGATGAGTGCTATTCCTAGCCACTTGATTTTTAGTTCAATATAAAAAGATTTTGATTAATTGAAAAAGCATACCTTGTCTTTTAAGGCATGGATAGGTTTCCTTTTGTCAGAAACCAAGGGTTTCTGAGCATCCTGAAAATCCTTTTTTGGATTTTCATGATTCAGTAATCAACAACCTCTTTGTATGATATTAAGCTTTTTCAATTACCAACATACCTCGTCCTTTAGGGCGAGGTTGTTGATTAAAATAAAAAGATATATTAATATAAGGGGTTTTGAACAATAAAAAGAGGGTGATGAATGGAATTCCATAGCTTAAGCTTAGAAGATGTATACAAAGAGCTCAAGAGTTCTAACAAGGGCCTGACAAGTGAGGAAGCCAAACAAAGGTTAGAAGAGTTTGGCTCTAATGAGCTACAAGAAAAAGAGAAAATAAAGCCAATAACTATTTTTATTAATCAGTTCAAGAGTTTTGTTATAGGAATATTGATTGTAGTTGTGATAATTTCTCTTTTGCTAAAAGAATGGCCAGAGGCAATAGCTGTTTTTGCAATCCTTATCCTAAATGCATTCCTTGGTTTTATCCAGGAGTACAAGGCAGAAAAGGCGATAGAAGCACTGAAAAAACTGGCAACACCAAAGGCAAAGGTGATTAGAAATGGCCGCGACCAAGAGATTGATTCAAGAGAGGTTGTGCCTGGTGATATACTTGTTCTGGCAACAGGCGACAAGATCCCAGCAGATTCTAGGATAATAGAACAGATGAATCTAGAAACACAAGAGGCTGCTCTAACAGGAGAGTCTGTACCTGTACAAAAAGAGGTTTGTATCCTTAATGAAAAAACTGCAGTTGCCAATCGCAAAAATATAGTATATTCTAGTACTATTGTAACAAAAGGTCGCGGCAAGGCAATTGTTATAGCAACTGGTATGAAGACAGAGTTCGGAAAGATTGCTGAGCTAATCCAGGTTACCCCAGAGGAGCCAACCCCTCTTCAGGTAAAGCTTAAGGAGCTTGCTCAGTCATTAGGAATATTAACAATAATAATCTGTTTTGTAATCTTTGGAGTTGGTATACTAAAAGGTAATGAGTTTTTTGAGATTCTAAAAACATCTATTGCACTTGCGGTAGCTGCTATACCAGAAGGTCTGCCAGCAGTTGTCACAATATCTCTGGCATTAGGTGTACAAAGGATGATAAGAAGAAATGCCTTGATGAGAAAACTTCCATCTGTTGAAACATTAGGTTCAACAACTGTTATATGCACAGACAAAACAGGAACATTGACCCATAATGAGATGACAGTTGTAAAAATGTATGTCAATAACAAGATTGTGGATGTGAGTGGCTCTGGTTACTCAACCAAAGGTGGGTTTAGCTCTAATCCAAAGGACTTTGAGATGCTTCTAAAGATTGGTGCACTTAATAATGATGCAAAGCTCGATTCTGGAAAGATAATTGGAGACCCAACTGAGGGTTGCTTAATAGTTAGTGCTGAAAAAGCAGGGCTTAAAAAAGAGGTCTTAGAAAAAGAGAACCAAAGAATAGATGAGATCCCATTTGATTCTGAGAGAAAGCTTATGACAACAATCCACAACACAAAGCAATGCAAGATTGCTTTTACAAAAGGTGCACCAGATATTGTTATTGAGTTCTGTAACAAAATTTTAATTGATGGTAGAGTTGAAATGTTTACAAACCTACAAAAAAAAGAGATAAGTAGAGTAGAAGAAGAATTTGCTAATCAAGCTTTACGAGTTCTAGGTTTTGCATATAAAGAAATAACTAATGAAGACAAAAAAAGCATAGAAAAGGATATGGTTTTTGTAGGCTTACAAGCAATGATTGATCCACCAAGAGCAGAGGTTAAGGATGCTATTGCAAAATGCAAGCGAGCAGGTATAAAGGTTGTGATGGTTACAGGAGACTACAAAGGAACTGCACAGGCAATAGCAAAAGAGCTTGGTATTGATGGCATAGCAATAACAGGTACAGAACTAGATGAAATAGAAAACTTAGAAGAAAGGGTTGAGGATATTGGGATTTATGCCAGGGTTAACCCAGAGCATAAGATGAAGATTATTGACGCCTTCAAGAAGCGAGGCCATATTGTGGCAATGACTGGTGATGGTGTTAATGATGCACCAGCATTAAAAAAGGCTGATATTGGAATTGCAATGGGTATAACTGGAACAGATGTTTCTAGAGAGGCAAGTGATATGATCCTAACAGACGACAACTTTGCTAGCATTGTCAATGCAGTTGAAGAGGGCAGAGGCATATATGACAACATAAAAAAGTTTGTCAAATACTTGTTGAGCTGTAACATTGGAGAGGTTTTGACAATATTTATTGGGATTCTGCTTGGTTTGCCTCCACCCTTGCTGGCATTACAAATCTTGTTGATGAACATTGTAACAGATGGATTGCCTGCTCTTGCCTTGGGTATTGAACCAATTGAAGCAGACATTATGTTTAGAAAACCAAGAAAACCAAAAGAGAGAATCTTCTCAAAATCAACCTTAATAAATATGCTTATTGTGGGAATTATCTTATGTATTGGGACACTAGGTATATTCAAGCTTTACCTAAACTCAGGTGAAGTAAGGTATGCCCAGACAATGGCATTCACGACATTGGTCATGTTCCAGATGTTTAATGTTCTTAACTGTCGCTCAGAAAAAAGGAGTTTATTTAGTGTGGGCATTTTCTCAAACAAATACCTAATTGGTGCTATTGCATCCTCATTAATTATACAACTTATTGTCATATACACTCCATTGAGTGTATTATTTGATACTGTAAAAATTGGCCTTGTTGATTGGGTTTATATAATCCTAGTTTCAGGCTCAATATTAGTTATAATAGAATTGATAAAACTTCTAACAAAAAATGACAGAGCTTAAAAGAGTAGCAGGCAAATGGACTGTACTAGCCTTAACCATTGGGACTATAGCTGGCACTGGTCTGTTCTTTGGTCCAGCAATTGCCGCAAGCTACGCTGGTGCTGCATCATTGTTATCATGGATTATTTTGAGTATAGTTGCTATCTACATTGGGCTTTGCTTTGGTGAGCTAATTGCAATGTTCCCAAAAGCTGGTGGTGTTTATGAATTCGGCAAACAGAGCTACGGTAGGTTTATCTCTTTTATAATTGGCTGGGTTGCCTGGCTTGTTGGTAATATAACAACAGTTGTTTTGATTGTTGCTGCTGTTGACTATCTTCTTCCTTCTCCCAGTTTGGTTATGATAAAAATAGGGATCAGCATATTTTTTGTGCTTTTGCTTAACACAATTGCATTGTTAGGGATGCAAGAAAGTTCTATTGCTGTAATAACATTCTCAACAATCACCATTGTTGTTTTGATAACAGTAGTTGTGTTTGGTATGTTTTTTGTAAAACCTGCTAATTTAACAACAAACTTCAACATTAATATACCTTCGATATTCATTGCAATATTCTTTATCGCTGAAACCTTCTTTGGTTGGGAGTCTGCTGCATACATATCTGAGGAGACTAAAGACCCTGAGAAGGTTATTCCAAGGATGATATTCGTTGCTACCCTCCTGATTTCAATAATCTGTGTTTTAATAGCTTTGGTGTTGTTGGGCGTTTTTGGCGCAGAGCAACTTTCAAAATTAACTGCCCCCTTGAGTACTCTTTCTGATTTGCTATTTGGTGCTTCGGGTAGGGATGTTTTATCTATTGGTGTTTATCTAATCCTCATAGGTAGTGCTGCTGGGAACATAATAACGATGCCCAGGCTTATACTTGCATTGGCTCGAGATAAGTTGTTCTTAAAACAGTTCACAAAGATCCACCCAAGGTTTTTTACCCCTCACAATGCAATAATTTTCCAGGCAATTGTTTCTATAATTGTGCTGATCATTGGTTTCGGCAAATACAAGGTGTTACTTAGCCTGCTTGTGCCCTTGGCTTTGTTTATGTACACAGCGGTTATGCTTTCGCTTGTTGTTTTGAGGTTTAAAAGGCCTGATATTAAAAGACCATTCAAGGCCCCTTTTGGCAAGTTGGGGCCACTCATTGTTGTTGTGTTCTTTATTGTTCTTATTGTTTCATGGCTGATAATAGAACCAAATGCTTTAGGTATCCTAAGGGTTTGTGGCTCTTTAGTTCTAATCGGTTTTCCACTATATTTGCTAATAGAGCTTTACAATGATCCAAAGATGATTACCAATGTGAATGATGTGCTTGCCTATTTAACTCTCTTAACAGAGAGGATTAATTTGCCAAAAAGTGTGAGAAAAGAGATCATGGTTTTACTTGGTGATTTAAGAGGTAAATCTGTTCTAGAGTTTGGTTGTGGGGTGGGAACTTTAACAGTAACGCTTGCTGAAGCTGTTGGTCCTAATGGCAATGTTTATGCAACCTCCTTCTCAGAAAATCATATTAAGATAACTAAGCGCAGGATAGAGCAGCAAAACTGGTTGTCAGAAAAAAGAATTTTTGGAGATGTGAAACTAATACATGACTTGGAGCACACCAGCAGGGTACATCCTGATGTTGAGGATGTTGATGCTGCTGTTTCTGTTGGTATGATAGGATATGTGCAGGATATTGAGAAGGTTTTGAGGGAGGTGAATGAGATAATGCCTTCAGGAGGCAAGATTTGCTTTGTTGATTATGGCGATTTCTTCCATGTGTTGCCTAATGTTGATTGGTTGGCAAAAAACGAGGATATTGAGATGGTTTTTAGGAACTGTGGTTTTTCTGTTCAGGTTAAGAGGAAAAAAGGGTTGTTTTGGAACTACATATTCATATATGGAATTAAATCAGAGAAAGATGTGCCATTCATCTAGATCTTCTGGCTTTTTGCTCTTTTATATAAGGGAATCTCATATACTTCTTGCAACTTAGGCAGTAATAAACAACCTTGCCATTGTGGAGTCTTATTCTGCAATTCTTCGATGGTTTGAGAAAGGTGTGGCAGTGCTTACAGAACCTCTTTTTTAGCTCAGAAGGTATCTTAACCTTGTATCTCATTGATATTTTTCTTGCTAGCATTATATATTTGTTTGAGAGCTGGGGGTCTTCTTTAAACATAGAATCCGCTTCTTTGAACAAGGTTTTTATTCTTTCCAAAGCTATTTTTCTATGCTCTGATGGCTTTTTTTTGTGTTTCTGCTTCATGATTTAAAAAATAAAGAAATAGATATTTAATAATGTTTGGAAAACTATGATTGTTTACAACACACTTCTCCTGGTTCCAAATCACTCACTTGAACTAAAACTCTTTGTTCTATTGAGCATTGATCTTCTGGTGTGGGTGTTCCACCCATCTCACCACAAGTTTTTGGCGTTGTTGCATTGAATAGCCCAATATTAAACCAACCCATTCTACCTGTAAATATCATTATTAACACAACTAATACAATTAGAACAAGAGCTGCAATTATTATTGTATTTAAGGACAAACCCTGGGCCTTCTTGTTTTTGAACATCTGATCACCTCGTTTTGATAAGCTTGATATGATTAATAACCTAAAAAGGAATATATAAATCTTTCGAAAATCATTGAATTTTCGAAGATTTATATGCTTAGAAATTCCTTTGGAATTTCTGGCATGTTCAAGAACCAATGGTTCTTGACACTTAGAAAATGCAAAGCATTTTCTCTTGTATAAATCTTTCTGTTTAAAAACCGAAAGCTTTAAAATTGTTGTATATAACTTTAAGGCCATGGGGGTAGAAAAGGTTTTGATAACACAACAAGGCAAAAAATTCTATGTTAGGGATACCTCCAAAGATTTTCACACCCAATATGGATTTGTTAAATCAACAGACATCAAAAAATCAAAGCCAGGCTCGATACTAAAGACAAACACTGGAAAAGAGCTTTTTGTCTTAAAGCCTAGCTTTGTTGATGTATATAGAAAAATAAAGCGCTCTGCACAGATAATACCACTCAAAGATATAGGTATAATACTTACAGAAACTGGTATCAACTCAACAAGCAGGGTTGTTGATGCTGGTGCTGGTTCTGGTGGCTTAGCATGTTTTTTAGCGAACATAGCTAAAGAGGTTATAACATATGATATAAGAGATGATTTTATCAAAATAGTAAAGAAAAATAAAGAGCTTTTAGAATTGAAAAACCTGAAAATAAAGGAAGGAAATGTTTATGATGGAATAAATGAGAAGAATGTTGATCTTATAACACTAGATCTTCCAGAGCCTTGGAAGGCTATCAAGAGTGCTGAGAAGGCTTTAAAAGTGGGCGGTTTTATTGTATCTTATTCTCCAACAATTCCCCAAGTAATGGATTTTGTTAATGAGGTTAATAAAAGTGACAAGCTCATTTTCTTGAAAACAATTGAGGTTTTGGAAAGAGAATGGGATGTTGATGAAAGAAAGGTAAGGCCAAAGACTCAGACAATAGGCCATAGCGGGTTTTTGAGCTTTGTTAGGAAGGTTAAGAGTTAAGTTATATCCTTTTTTATTATTTCTCCTGGCATTGTTGCTTTGTTGGGCCAAATCTTCCTTCCAGGATAAATTGTTGTATGGATTCCTGTTTTTGAATTGTCACCAATTACAGCACCAAACTTTTTCCTGCCTGTTTCTTTTAATTTACTATTTACCATTGAACTGATTATACCATAGTCATGCCTAAGATTAGCGGTTATTGTCCCTGCTCCAATATTGACATTTTCTCCTATAATGGAGTCTCCAACATAGCTGAGATGCGGTACTTTGCTGTTGTCCATTATTATGGTGTTTTTTATTTCAACAGCTTGTCCAACTTTGCAGTTGTTACCTATTGATGTGTAAGGCCTTATGTAACTATTAGGACCAATCGAGCTGTTTTCTCCAATAACAACCGGACCTTCAATATAGGTTCCAGCTTTAACAATTGTGCCTTTGCCAATTTCAACAGCCCCATTAATTGTTGCTCCTTTCTCTACTTTACCTCTTATAGTATTCTTTTTTATGTTTTTAAGTAAAAATTCATTTGAATCTAGCAAATCCCATGAATAACCATTGGGTAACCATTGCTTTGCTTTCACAACTTTTAGGCTCTTTTTTTTTGCAAATTCATTAATAGCGTCTGTGAGTTCGTATTCTCCTCTTTCGGATTTTGTTAAATTTTTTATAATGGTAAAGATAGAAGTGTCAAGGAAGTAAACACCGCAGTTGGCTAAGTTATTTTCGGTGTTCTTGGATTTTTCGATTATCTTTTCAACAAATCCTTTTTTCAAAGAAATAATACCAAACCTCTTTGGGTCTGTGGTTTTAGCAGCGAGTAGAGCGTATCCTTCATTTGCGCATTGTTTAATATCTTCTTTAAAATACAGGTCATCTCCATACAACACAACAAAATTATTTTTGATTAAATCTTTTGTTTGTAACAATGCATTTGCTGTTCCTAGTTGTTGTTTTTGTTCAACATATTTTATATTGATCTTTTTATACTTATTACCAATTAATCTTTTTATCATTTCTTTTTTGTATCCTATAATGATTATTACCTCGCCAAAAATTCCATTTAACTGTTCTAGGTTGTGTTCAATTAATGTTTTGTTTGCAACTTTTAGAAGTACTTTTGGTCGTGTTAGGGTGAGGGGGTAACATCTAGTTGATTTGCCTGCTGCTAGAATAACTGCTTGTCTCATTTCAAGCACCTATTGCCTTCTTTGCTTTGTTTGCAATATCATTAGCCAATTTTGTTATCAATTTTTTATCTTTACCTTCCATCATTATCCTTAGGACATTCTGGGTCCCAGAGTATCTTATTAAAGTTCGTCCGTTTTCTCCAAGCTCTTTGTTTGCCTTGCCTATTGCTTGAGATAAGGGTGGTATTTTCTTTAAATCCTTTTTTTCTTTTACTTTGATATTCACCAAAATTTGAGGGAATTTGTTTAAACACTTGGCAAGTTGAGAGAGTTTTTTATTGTTTTGTTTCATTATATCTAACATTTTTATGGCTGCTATTGTGCCATCTCCTGTCGTTGAATAATCAAAGAAGATTATATGGCCAGATTGTTCTCCACCAAAGTTGTATCTTTTTTTTAACATTTCGTCTATAACATACCTATCACCGTTCTTCACTCTAATCACTTTACCTCCTACCTCTTTTATGGTTTTGTCTAAACCTAGGTTTGAATAATCTGTTGCAATAAGTGTGTTGTTTTTTAGTTCTCCTTTTTTTATCATATCTAAAGCAGCTATCACCATGATCTCATCACCATCTACTATTCTACCATTCTCATCAACCATTATAATTCTGTCTGCATCACCATCTAATGCTACTCCCACATCTGCTTTTTGTTTCAAGACCTCTTTGCTTATTATATTTGGATGCAATGCGCCACAGTTTAGGTTTATGTTTAGACCATTTGGTTTGTTGTTTAATGTGATAACTTCTGCACCTAGTTCTTCCAAAATTAGAGGGGTGATATTATAAGCTGCGCCGTTTGCACAATCAAGTACAACCTTCAACCCTTTTAGGGAGTTGTTGTGAATAGAGCTTTTTGCAAACTCAATGTAGCGACCTTTTGCATCATCAATGCGGTATGCTTTTCCTATTTTTTCTCCATTTATCTTATCTGTTGATATTTTGTTTGAGAAAAACAGATCCTCAATTTTTTTTTCTGTTTCATCAGAGAGTTTTAATCCCTGATTTGAGAAGAACTTGATTCCATTGTCTTGAGCAGGGTTATGGCTTGCGCTTATAACTATCCCAGCATCTGCTGCAAATGACTTTACTAGGTGTGCAACTGCTGGAGTTGGCATTGGTCCAACAAGCAGCACATCTCCTCCTACTGATAGTATGCCTGATGTCAAAGCGGTTTCAATCATATAACCAGAGAGCCTTGTGTCTTTGCCAATAACAATTTTTGGACGCTTCTTGCCATTTCTAAGAATAAGTGCTGCTGCTTTTCCAAGCTTTATAATCACTTCAGGAGTTATTGGATAGGTGTTTGCAACTCCTCTAACACCATCTGTGCCAAATAGTTTTCTCATTTCACTGTCACACTCTTTGCTAGGTTTCTTGGTTTGTCTAGATCTCTTTTTAATAGTTTCGCTAAGTTATATGCTAAAAGTTGAGAGGGGATAACATTAACTATAGGAGAGGCATACCCACAATCAGGAACCTTGATCCAATAATCAAACACTTTGTTGTTTTCTGGGCTTATTCCAATTATAAAACCACCTCTTGATTTGATTTCAATTGCACCGCTAAGCACATCATTTTTGTGCTCATCATTGCTTACTATTGCTATACAAGGTGTTCCTTTCTCTATTAATGCTATTACTCCATGCTTGAGTTCACCAGAGGCAAAGCCCTCTGCATGTATATAACTCATCTCTTTAATTTTTAAGGCTGTTTCAAGGGCAATAGGATAATTGCTACCTTTACCAATAACATAAATGTGTTGCTTGTTCTTCAGTTTCTCTGCCAGCTCTTCAATGTTTTTTAAGAATTTTGGTTTTAACATTTGCTCTATTTTTTTTGATGTTTTCTCTAACAAATCCTTCCCTTCATCTAACCTGTTTGCACTGGCATATGCCAATAGCAAAAGGACAGCTATCTGTGATGTGAAGGCCTTTGTTGAAATAACTGATATTTCTGGCCCAGCTCTCATCAAAAATGGATAATCAGATTTTCTCATAAGGCTTGAACCCATCACATTGACAACGCAAGCTATCTTTGCGTTGTGTTTTTTGGCAGTCTCAACTGCTTCAAGAATATCAGCAGTCTCACCGCTTTGTGAGACTGCAATAACTAAACTCCTGTCTGTTAAAAAGTGTTGGTGGTCTAAAAATTCAGATGCCACAACAAAGTTGAGGTGCTTTTTCGCGATCTTAGAGAAGTAGTAGGTTCCTAGTAATGCTGCATAGCTTGCTGTTCCACATCCTATCAAAAAACTGCCATAAGCTTCTTTGATTATGCTTGAAAGCTCCTTTATCTTGTCTTCGTCCTGCACAGCTGCTAATCTTATTGTTTCAGATTGTTGCATTATTTCCTTTATTGTGAAGCTTTCATATTTACCTTTTTTTGCTTGCTCAAAGCTCCAGTTGACTTCTTCTATTTTTTTGTCAATATCCTTTCCATTTTCTGTGTTAAAGATTTTAATCTCTTTGTTTATATCAACTCCCTCTTCATCATCAAGAAATATCACATTTCTTGTGTGTTCAATAAAGGCAGGGATGTCTGAAGCAACAAAATATCCTTGTTTTGATATTCCCAAAACCAATGGCGCTCCTTTTTTTAGAGCAAATATCTGCTTAGTTGGTTTATAGAAGAAAACAATCGCATTTCTTCCTTCAATAGTTTTTGCAAGCTTTACAACTGCGCTTTTTATTCCTAAATTTATATTTTCTTCTATGAAATGGGCTATCACCTCTGTGTCTGTTTCAGAACTAAACTTGTGGCCCTTTTTTATTAACTCCTGTTTGATCTCATGGTAATTTTCTATTATCCCATTGTGCACAACGATTATCTCCTTTTTGCAGTCAAGCTGTGGATGTGCATTAGAAATAGTAACTCCTCCATGGGTTGCCCATCTTGTATGGCCCAAGGCAACAAAGCTTTTGTCTAGTTTGATTTTGTCTTTGTTAAATTCACCTATCCTTCCTACTTCCTTGTGCAAGTTTAGATCTTTATCCAAGGTTGCAATGCCCCAAGAATCATAGCCACGGTATTCTAGTTTCTTAAGTCCATCTATAACAATGTTAGTAGCATCATCTTTTCCTTTATAAGCAATTATTCCGCACATTTTACAGAAAGGATTTAGTATATAACTTATATATAAATATAACTAAAAGATTGATAGAACTATTAAAAAAATATTTTTAATTGTTTTTTACTATCTCTTGCCATCCAGAGAATAAAGAAACAGAATCACCACGAGTTGCCTCTTATGTGATTGAACACTGGCAACTCGCTAGTATTATTAATAAAAATAATATTAAATAGTTTTAAAGCAACCCCGCAAGTTATAATAAAAACAAAAAATTTTTATCTTAGTTTTGTTTAGAATAGATTAATGAAAAAAGAAATAAGAATCCTGGGCATAGATGATGCAAGCTTTGACAAGTTTAATGATAAAAGGGTTTTGGTTATTGGCACTGTTTTTAGGGGTGGTTCTTGGCTGGATGGGGTTTTGAGCACTTATGTTAGGGTTGATGGCAAAAACTCAACAAAGAAGTTAATAGAAATGATAAATGGCTGCAAGTTCAAGCCCCAGTTGCAGTGCATAATGCTTGATGGCATTGCCTTGGGTGGTTTTAATATTGTTGATGTGCAAATGCTGAATAGAAAAACAGGGATTCCTGTTATTGTTGTTATGCGAGATTATCCTGATTTTAAAAAAATAGAAAGCGCGCTTAGGAAGTTGAAAAAAGAGGGTAAACTAAGCTTATTAAAAAAAGCTGGAGAAGTGATAAAGGTTGATAACATCCATATTCAGGTTGTGGGTGTTGATCTTAAAAAGGCAAAACAATTTTTAAAGATTAGTTGTACTAGAAGCTATGTTCCTGAACCAATTAGAATTGCTCATTTAATTGGACAAGGGATAGCAATGGGAGAGAGCAGTGGAAGGGCTTAGAGCTTTTTGATTTTAATACATCCTACAGGGCACATGTCTGCTGCATCCTGATTGCAACCTAGAGAGGGGGTTTCTAAAAAGAATATACTGCCTTGTTTTTTTGAGCCTTTTAGATGAGATTTGTAATCTTCTCCCATTTCCCATGAATTACAGGTGGCTGCACATGCTCCGCAACCAATGCAATCCTCCTTATGATGCTCTATCTTGAATTTTGCCATTTTTTAATCCTCCTCCTGATCTGGAT
Source organism: uncultured Methanosarcinales archaeon (assembly GCA_964354685.1). GTDB lineage: Archaea > Nanobdellota > Nanobdellia > Woesearchaeales > JAGVZT01 > CAYHAM01. Next base: position 148,577 of record CAYHAM010000001.1, on the reverse strand, counting down.
ATTCTTGTACTTCTTCACTTAGAACATCTAGCTCAACATCTGCTTTTTTAAAATACTCCCTTGTTAGCTGAGCTCCGTGATACTTTTTTTCGCAAACAACCCTTTTTATTCCTGAGTTTATTATTAGTTTTGCGCAGTCAAGGCAGGGTTCCATCTTGACATATAATGTTGCACCATTTATAGAAACACCATACTTGGCTGCTTGTGCAATTGCGTTTGCCTCTGCATGGGTTGTTCTAACACAATGTAGGCTTTTAGAGCCATCATCATTGAGAATTCTTTTTAACAAATGGCCTGCCTCATCACAATGGGGCAGCTTAGAAGGCGCTCCAACATAGCCTGTTGATATTATGCGCTTGTCTTTTACAATAACACAACCTGACCTGCCTCTATCACATGTTGCTCTCTTGGATACTTCTCTTGAGATGCCTATAAAATATTCATCCCAGCTTGGTCTACCATCACCATCAATTTTTTCCATAAATCCCCCAATGAAAAGGAAAAATAAACAACTTATAAATCTTTGTTTTTAATGGATTTGTTCATCTTTTTGAGCATTTTGTCAATCTGCTTTTCATCCATGCCATGAGCTAAAGCCCCTTGCTCTATTGTTTCAAATGCAGCAACATGACATCCAACACAGTGTAGGCCGTAACTCAACATGACTTGAACTGTTTCAGGGAACTTGGCAACCACTTCACCAAGGGTCATATCCTTTGTTATCTCTTGTTTTTTTACCATTTTATATCAACTTGTTTCCTGTTTTAACTTCAATTATGTGAATGCAATTAGCAGGGCATTGTTCTGCTGCGTCCATGTTGCAGCTAAGACTATCTATATCTAAACTTTTTGGTTTTGCCTTGAGCTGGCCTCCTTCTTCAACCATCTCCCAATTGTCTGGGCAAAGCCCTGCGCAAACTCCGTCTCCTGTGCAATCAGCTTCAACATATTCAATTTTGTATTTTGCCATCCTATCACCTTTTTTTGGGTTTTGATTTTTGTTTTTTTCTATAGTCTTCAATTGCTCTATGCAATGCGTCTGCAGCAAGGTTTGAGCAGTGCATTTTTACTGGTGGTAAGCCTTTTAGTGCATCTGCAATGTCGTTGTTTGTTATCTTCATTGCCTCATCTAAGGTTTTGCCCATTGCTAGCTCTGTTATCATGGAGCTTGTTGCAATTGCTGCAACGCATCCAAATGTTTTCACTTTTATATCTGTCAAGCAGTTGTCTTTTACTTTTATGTAAACATACATCATATCCCCACAAACTGGATTGCCAACCTTACCAACACCATCTGGGTTTTTTATTTCTCCAATGTTGTGTGGGTTCTTGAAGTGCTTCATGACTTCTTTGCTGTATAAACCTTGCATTTTATTCACCTAAGCAAATATCACAATTGATTGGGACACACTTGCTATTCCTCTTATGCAACTCACAAACCATTTGCTTAACATTTATGTGGTTGCAAATCTTCTGGATTTCTGGAACCAAATCCCCTTTATTTTTAACTATTCTGTCTGCAGATATTTTTATTTTATCTAAAACCTGATTATCAAAGACAACATTTTTTGCTCGCTTTGATTTTAAATATTGAGAGACTGCTGCTTCTGTTATGCCAAGCAGCTCAGCAACCTGCTTTTGGGTTAGATTATGTTCTTTTATCAATATCTTGGATAGTTCTCTTCTTATTGCTGGTAGTATATACCACACCATTATCTCCTGAGGCATGTGTTCCATAAGAAATTAACAATTGTTAAGTTGTATATAAAGATTGTGCTTTTGATTAAGGAATTGTTATGCTAAAAAACGGCAAAGCCGTTTCTGGCATGCTCAAAAATGCTTTGCATTTTTGGCACACCAAAAACCTCTAAGGTTTTTTAGTGTCCCAAAAATACGCCTGCGGCGGATTTTTGTGATAATTCCAAAGATATAATCCCAAAGATGGCCTAATATTCTATTCCTCTTCTTGCCTCTACACCTTTATCAAAAGGATGCTTAATTTTCTTCACATCAGAAACATAGTCTGCTGCGTTTATCAGCTCTTGTGGGGCATTTCTGCCTGTTAGAATAAGCTCTGTTTTTTTGTATTTGTTTTTAATAATATTTAAAATATCTTCTACATCTATTAAATCCTCATTTATTGCACCAAAGACCTCATCTAGTATTACAACATCATAATCTCCAGAACTGGCTTTTTTATTTGCAAGGCTCAACCCTTCTTGTGCTGCAACCCTTTCATTGTTATCGATTATAAAACAGTATCTGCAATCACCACAAAACCTTGAGTTCCTAACAACATTGCCATTGCTAAAACCAGAAAGTTTTAGTTGTTTAGCAGACTTTATACATTCCTTGCCAAATTGGTGTATTTCAAGTTTGGGAACTATATCTTTTGCAGCAACAAACTCTCCTGTGTAAGATCCCCCTTTTAGGAATTGTATCATGCAAACCTTAAAACCTTGGCCTATTGCCCTTATTGCTAAGCCTATAGAGGCTGTTGTTTTACCCTTCCCATAGCCTGTGTAGATGTGTACTAAGCCTAGCTCACCTGAACCAAGCTCTTCATAAAAAGGCACATCCTCCTTTTTTGTGTTTTTTGTTTTCTTCAATTTAATCACAGGTTGCGCATTTACCAGAATCAGGGTTTGTTTTGACAGATTCTATGTTTAGAACCTGTACTTGTCTTGATTTGTCTCTATATATAGTTATGCCTTTGCTTCCAAGCTTGTATGCAAGCATATACACTTTTTTCACATCCTCAACAGTTGCATTGTTTGAGAAATTCACTGTTTTTGACACAGCATTATCAGTATATTTCTGGAATGTTGCTTGGATTTTTACATGCCATTCTGGAGAGATGTCATGAGCAGTTACAAAAACGCTCTTGATATCTTTTGGTAGATCTAGATTTTGGATGCTTCCCTTTTGTGCAACCTCTTTCATTAGTTCGCCACTATAAATATCTCTTCTTCTTAGCTCTTGCTCAAACAATTTATTTATCACAATCATTTCTAGTTCAGGGACACCATCGCTTCTAGTGTAGGTTTTGTTTGTGTAAGCTAGTGCAAATATTGGCTCTATGCCCCCATTACAATCTCCAATAACTGATATTGTTCCTGTGGGGGCAATGGTTGTTATTGTTGCATTTCTCATATATTTGTATCCTTTTTTGTCCAAAACACTCCCTTTGAAATTAGGGAATGAGCCACGCTGTTTGGCAAGCTCTACTGATGCTTTTCTTCCTTCTTCTAAGATAAACTTCATAATTTTTTCTACAATTTTAACAGCTTCATCACTGTTGTATGGAATTTTTAGTTTGATAAGAATGTCTGCAAAACCCATAACACCCAGGCCTATCTTCCTATTTCCTTTTGTCATTTTTTCTATCTCAGGCAATGGATATTCATTCATGTCTATAACATTGTCTAAGAAATGTACGGCAATATGAACAGTTCTCCTCAGCTTGTCCCAATCTATTGTCCAGGAATCTGTGTATTTTAACACCTTTGCAAGATTAATGGAGCCGAGGTTGCATGATTCATAAGGCAACAAGGGTTGCTCACCACAAACATTTGTTGATTCAATTTTTCCAACATTGGGTGTTGGGTTGTCTCTATCTAATCTATCCAAGAAAACAATTCCTGGTTCTCCTGTTATCCACGCATGCTCTGCAATGGCATCAAACACCTTCTTTGCTTTTACCTTTTCAACAACCTCATTGTTGTGTGGGTTAATTAAATTGTATTCTTTATTATGTTCTAATGCTTTCATAAAGCTATCTGTTATGCCAACAGAGATGTTGAAGCTTTTTAAAGAGATGCCATCATCTTTTGAAGTAATGAACTCCATGATTTGGGGATGATCTACAGGTAGTATGGCCATCATCCCATAAGAGCGCCAACCTTTATGACTCACCTCTTTCGCAACCGTATCAAATACCCTCATGAAAGTGAGTGGTCCACCAGCAATGTTCACTGTTCTTTTGGCAATCTCACCTTGTGGTCTTAATTTGCCAAAATTGAATCCAACCCCTCCTCCTTTTTGGCATAGTATTGCAGTGTGCTTAACAGCATCAAAGATTGATACTATTGAGTCTTCTATTGGTAATACAAAACAAGCAGACAACTGTTGTGTTCTTCTGCCAGCGCTTCTTAGTGTTGGTGCGTTTGGAAGGAACTCTAACCTTGTCATGGCCTCATAGAATTCTTGTTTTGCCTTGGCGATATTGCCTTTGTATTTTTTGTCAGCTTGGGCGATATTATCTGCAACTCGCATAAACATCTCTGATGTTGATTCAATAATTGTATTGTTTTCATCTTTTCTCAAAAACTTGTTTTTGAGTACTTTGACGGCATTTAGAGAAAGCTTGAAATCATCTTTGACTCCAAGCAATGCCTTCTGCTCTCTTAGCTTAACCCTTTCCTGTCTGTAAAGGATATAAGACTTGGCTATCTTGCTTTGGCCACTCTTCATCAAAACATCTTCTACAAGGTCTTGGATCTGTTCAACTGTAGGACTCTCACCAGGTTTTGATTTATCTTCTAATAGTTTGACAACCTCTTCAGAGAGTTTGTTGGCTAGCTTCGTATCTGGAGTGCCAACAGCATCAGATGCCTTGAAAATGGCGGTTACTATTTTTTCTTTATCAAATGCAACAACCTTGCCATTCCTTTTCCTAATTTTTCTGATCATTGTTTCCACCTTTGAAAAGGGTTTGCTCGCTCTTGCTACCATCTCTATATATTGTTGTTCCTTTACATCCAAGCTTCCAAGCCAATATATAAACCTTTTTCACATCCTCAACAGTTGCATTGTTTGGGAAATTCACTGTTTTTGACACAGAATTATCTATGTATTTCTGGAATGCTGCTTGGATTTTTACATGCCATTCTGGTGAAATATCATGAGATGTAACAAAGGCTTCTTTTAATTTAGAAGGCAGATCCAAATGTTGAATGCCTCCCTTCTCTGCAACTTCTGCCATTAGCTCTTTACTAAACAAGCCTTGTTTTTTCAGCTCTTCCTCAAAATGCTTGTTTATCATAACCATTTTTGATCCCTTATGGTCTCTATCAAAGAGTACCATCGCTTCTGTTACCAGGCTGAAAATAGGTTCAATACCACTAGAGCATCCAGCAATGATTGAGATGCTGCCTGTTGGTGCTATTGTTGTTGTTGTTGCATTCCTTCTTTTTGTTTTATAAATACTTTGATGAAAGTTTGGAAATACACCCCTTTCTTCAGCAAGTTTTTGTGATGATAAAACTGCTTGCTGTGAAACAAATTTCATCACTTTTTCAGCTGTTTTTTCACCCTGCTTTGAGTTGTAAGCAATCCCTAGTTTGAATAACATATCTGCAAAACCCATAACTCCTAGGCCTATCTTGCGATTTCCAAGGGTCATCTTCTCAATTTCTATTAAAGGATATTTATTTACATCAATCACATTGTCTAAGAAGTGTACTGCTGTGTAGACTGTTGACTTTAGCTTTTCCCAATCAATGGTGCATGACTTGTTACACTTTACCGTCCTTGCCAGGTTTATTGAGCCGAGGTTGCAAGACTCATAAGACAACAACGGTTGTTCACCGCATGGGTTTGTGGCTTCAATATCAGCAAGTTTTGGTGTGGGGTTGGCTCTTTGTATTGCATCGAGAAATATTATTCCTGGGTCGCCTGTTCTCCAAGCATTTTCAGCCATCTTACTAAATAGCTGTTCTGCAGAGATTCTCTTGGTTATGTCTTTGTTTCTTGGATTTACCAAAACATGGCTCTTTTTTTCTAACACCCTCTTCATGAATTCATCTGTTACGCCTACAGATATATTAAAATTTTTCAATCTTCCATCTGTTGATTTTAATTCAATAAAATCTAAAATATTTGGGTGGTCAATGTTTAGGATGCCTATATTTGCTCCGTGCCTTTTTCTGCCCTGCATTATCCTGTTCAAAGCAGTGTCATATGTTTCAATGTAATGGATTGGGCCAGCAGCAGTGTTTGGGATGTTTCCCACAAAGTCACCAGCAGGTCTTATCCTAGAGAAGTTGAATCCAGTGCCGCCTCCGGAAGCTTGGATGTTGACTGCATTTTTTAGTGTGGTAAACAATGAGTCAAGAGAATCTTCAATAGGTAAAACAAAGCATGCAGACAACTGTTGCAATCCTCTTCCAGCATTTAACAACGTGGGAGAATTTGGCAAGAACTCTAAGGAGGCCATGATGTTGTAGAAATTTATAGCTGTGTCTCCAACATGGTTCTTGTATTTCATATCAACCTGTGCAATGTTTCTGGCAACCCTCCAAAAGAGATCTTTGGGTGTTTCTCCCCCCTTTAGATATCTTTTCTTCAGAACAAATAGGGCATTATCTGTTAATTCTGGTTCTTTTAATGTGGCTAAAATATCTTTTTTCATTTTATGGTCATCTACCTTTTGCTATTTTGGTGCATCTTCTCCTGTAATGATGTTGAGTACTTGCTTATCTCTGCTTCCGTATCGATACACTGTTATGCTCTTACAATCAGATTCATATGCCTGCAAAAACACCTTTTGAATATCTTCCTGTGTGGAGTTGTGTGGGCAATTAACAGTTTTGGAAACAGCATTATCTGTGTATTTCTGGAATGCTGATTGGATTTTTACATGCCATTCTGGTGAAATATCATGAGATATAACAAATATTTTTTTCAGATCATCTGGAAGCTTTAAATCCTGGATGCTTCCTTTAGCAGCAACCTCACGCATTAGATTATCTGAGTACAAGCTCCGCTGCTTCATCTCAATCTCAAATTCATGGTTCATCTCAAAGAGCTCGTCTTCACCAAGATCTAAAAGGTTTTTTCGGATATAGCATAATGCAAACAATGGCTCTATCCCACTAGAGCAATCAGCAATAATGCTACGGTTTCCTGTTGGTGCTATTGTTGTTATTGTTGCATTCCTTAGTTTTATGCCGTTTTTTTTGTATATGCTTTTGTTATAATTTGGGAAAACACCCCTTTTTTTGGCAAGTTCTGCTGAGGCCTTTCTTCCCTCTTCTAAGATAAACTTCATAACATTTTCTGCAAGTTTAACAGCTTTATCACTGTTGTATGGGATTTTTAGTTTGATAAGAATGTCTGCAAAACCCATAACACCCAGGCCTATCTTGCGGTTTGCCTTTGATATATCCTCCATTTCTTTCACAAGGTAGAAATTCCTGTCAATTAGGTTATCAAGGAAGTGAACGCCTATATGAACAACTTGCTTTATTCTATCCCAATCTATTGTCCAAGAATCTGTGTATTTTAACATCTTTGCAAGATTAATGCCTCCCAAGATACATGACTCGTATGCAAGCAAAGGCACCTCCCCGCATAGGTTTGTTGCATCAATTTTTCCTAGTGCTGGAGTGGGGTTGTGTTTGTTGACCTTGTCTAAGAAGATTAATCCTGGCTCACCACTCTTCCAAGCGCTGTTAACAATTTTGTTAAATACATCTTTTGCACTGGCTTTTGCCAAAAGATTTTCATCTCGTGGGTTTGTAAGGTTATAATCTTCACCTTTCTTCACAGCTTTCATAAAGCTATCTGTTATACCAACAGAGATGTTAAAGTTTGTTAGCTCATTGAAATCTATTTTGGCTGATATAAATTCAAAGATGTCTGGGTGGTCTACATTGAGTACTCCCATTATACCACCACGCCTTGTGCTGCCCTCATTTATCACTTGGGTGGAATAGTCGAACAATTTCATAAAACTAACTGGTCCACTTGCCTTTCCACCTGTAACCTCTACAATATCATTCTTCGGTCTTAATTTAGAGAAATTTGTGCCTGTGCCTGCACCTCCTCTGTGGAGAAGTGCTGTGAGTTCTAGTGCTTTGTATATAGATTCTAAAGAGTCTTCAATAGGCAGCACATAACAGCCTGACAATTGCTGGAGTTCTCGCCCTGCATTTCTTAGTGTTGGGGAATTTGGCAAAAATTCAAGGTTTACCATAACCTCATAAAACTCCTGCTCTGTTTTCTTTACATCTTCCTTATATATCAAATCTGCTTGGGCAATATCCTTGGCAACCCTTCTGAACATTTCTCCTGGTGTTTCTATAATGTTTCCAATTTTGTCTTTCCTAAGAAAGCGCTTTTTTAATACCTTTATTGCATTCAAAGATAGCTTTAAGTCGTCATTTACGCCAAGTAACAATTTTTTTTCTCTTAAAACAGCTCGTTCTTTTCTGTAGAGGATGTACTCTTTTGCAACTTTGTTTTGTCCGGATTCCATTAGCACAGTTTCAACAAAGTCTTGAATTTGTTCAACAGTAGGGGTTTCATCTTTTTTTAGTTTGGCTTCTAATGAGCTAACAACTCTTTGAGAAAGATCTTTTGCAAGTTGCTTATTTGGCATACCAATAGCAACTGTTGCCTTGAATATTGCATCTGTTATTTTTTGTAGATCAAACTTAACAACGCGACCATCTCTTTTTTTCACTCTTGTTATTTTTGGTTTTTGCTTGTTTTCTCTAGGCAATCTATCACCTTTTTTATTCATTTGAGGGTGGTAAACTCAGAAGGAATGTAATTGCTTTATTGGTCTAGACTTTCTGGATGTTTATAAATATTTATGTAGTTTAAACTATATTAATTAAAATAAATTTGAGGCTAAATATTTTCTGTTCACCATAAATTATATAAAGTGCATGTTGTTAATAACCTTTATGGGGTATAAATATCTTGATCACGAAGCAGATATAGGAATTGCTGCATGGGGTACTAGTTTGAAAGGTGCTTTTACTGATGGTGCAAAGGCAATGTTTAATGTTATGGTCAATATAGAAAAAATCAAACCAAATAAAAGGGTTGAAATAGAGTGTAGCGCATTGGACATACCTGCTTTGTTTGTTGAGTGGTTGAATGAACTCTTAACCCAAAAGGATTTGAATGATTTGTTTTTTTCAGAGTTTGAAATAGAGTACATAAACGAGGAACCTGGCGGTTATTCTTTGAAGGGTTTTGCAATTGGTGAGGACATTGATGTAAACAAACATGAGATAAAGACCGAGGTAAAGGGTGCAACCTATTCTGGTTTAAAGTATGGTATAAAGGAAGGTAAGCATTATATCCAATGCGTTCTAGACATTTAGGTGAAAAAAATGGTTGAGAAGATTGATGTTAAAAAGGTAAAAGATTATGTTTGGGAGATTCCAAAGAGTGGAGAGATGATAGTTAGTGGTAGGATCTATGGGGATAAGGCAATAATTGACCATTTGTTAGAGGATATAAGGTTGGATAAGGAGTGGAATGCGCTCAAACAGATAAAGAATGTTGCTTGTTTGCCTGGAATACAAAAGTATTCCTTAGCAATGGCTGATATTCATCCAGGCTATGGCTTTCCAATAGGCGGAATTGGGGCATTTAATCTGGATGATGGTGTTATTAGTGTGGCAGGCGTTGGTTTTGATATAAATTGCGGGGTTAGAACACTAAAAACACAGCTAACAAAAAAAGAGGTTGAGAAGGTTAAAAACCAACTGGCAGATTCCCTTTTCAAAACAGTTCCTGCTGGGCTTGGTTCAAAAGGAGATATAAGGCTTGATCTAAAGGAGATTGATGATGTTTTGATAAGGGGTGCTGAGTTTGCAATTGAGCGAGGATATGGTTTTAAAGAGGATTTAGAGTATATTGAAGAGAATGGAAGGGTTGATAATTCAAACCCTGAGAGTGTTAGCATAAATGCAAAGCAAAGAGAGTTCAGACAAATTGGTACTTTGGGCAGTGGAAACCATTACCTAGAAGTGCAGTATGTTGCAGAGGTTTTTGATGAGAATGCTGCAAAAGCTTACGGATTGTTTAAGGATCAGGTTTTGGTGAGCATCCATTGTGGATCAAGGGCTCTTGGGCATCAGATAGGGACAGATTATTTAAAAACATTAGAGGCTGCAAGCAGGAAGTATGGGATCCCAATAAGAGAGCGTGAGCTTGTTTGTGCCCCAATAAAAAGCCCAGAAGGAGAGAGATATTTTTCTGCGGTGAATGCAGGAATAAACTGTGCATTTGCAAATAGACAGGCAATAGCACATCTAACAAGAAGGGCTTTCAAGGTTATTAATGTCAAGCCAGAGGAGATAAAAACCTTTTATGAGATTGGCCACAACAATGTGAAGCTTGAGAAGCATGATGTTGATGGAAAGATTAAGCAGTTGCTTGTTCATAGAAAAGGTTCAACAAGGGCGTTTGGTCCTGATAGAGATGAGGTCCCAAAAGCATATAGAAGCATAGGACAACCTGTTTTAGTAGGTGGCACAATGGGAACTCAGTCTTATATTTTACATGGGACAAAGCTGGGCATGGAAGAGACTTTTGGTAGTGCTATCCATGGTGCTGGAAGAATTATGTCCCGTAACCAAGCAAAGAGGCAATGGAGAGGAGAAGGTGTTGTGCAAGAGCTTGCAAAAAGAGGAATAATCATCAAAGGCCATAGCTTGGCTGGTGTTGCAGAAGAGGCTCCTGGAGCTTACAAAGCAGTTGAGCAGGTTGTTGATGTTATGCACAATGCCAATATTGCAAAAAGGGTTGTTATGGTAAAGCCTATGATTAGTATTAAGGGGTAGAAAATTATAGATCTATTATCTTTCCTTCTCTACCAACATTTATCACTTTTGTTTTTCCTATTCTCTCTTCTAAGCCTTCTGCCTCATGAACATGTGAACAGAGTAATATGTCTGGCTTGAATTTTTCTACTGCCTTTCTTATACCAGATGAGCCTGGAAAAAAACTGGTGAACTTTTCCATCAAAGTTCCTTCTGGGTGTACATGGGTTATCATTATCTTCTTTTTTGATTTTTTAATCCCTTCAAATCCTTTTTTTAGTAGATCAAAAATCTCTTTTTCTTCAATCTGATTTACTCCTATGTTTGCACCACCGCAACCAAAGAATCCAATATCACCAGCAGTTATTGAATAACCATGCAGGTTTGTTGCGCCATATAGCTGTGCTAAGAAATCAGCAGTTGCAACACTTTCATGGTTGCCTGGGATGAGCACAACCTTCTTCTTTTTTTTGATGAATGGTCCAACCAAATTTGCAGTTGACCTATCAGCATAGGTTATATCCCCGCATAGTACAACTAGGTCAACCTTTTCTTTTTCTGCTCTTTCCGCCAGTCTTTCTGCTAGCCTTGAATCACCGTGGATGTCTCCAAATGCAAGTATCCTCATATTAAATAGAAAGGGTGTATATTTTAAAAATCTTTTTATCTCTTTGTTATTTTGGGCTCTTTTTTTGAGAGGTCAACTATTGTTGATGGCCTGCCTTTTTTCTCATCTTCATATATTATAAAATTTAACTTGCTTTTGATTCTATCATCTAAGTTTTCTAATGATGTCATAAAGTTTTCCCCAACAATGTTCGCGCTTGTTGTTATTATTGGAAAGCCAAGCTCTTTGACAAAGTCACTAAACCAATGGTCTGGGATCCTGACACCAACTGTTCTTAAGCTGTTGTTAACCTCAGGAACAATTGCGCTTTTATTTTTTAGGGTAAGTATTAAAGTGTAAGGTCCTGGGAGTTTTTTTATCCATTCCTCCACTTTATCATCTGTATTACAATTTTCATAAATCCATTCTTTAGAAGGTACAAGTATGGAAAAGGGCATGAATCTGCGTTGTTTTATTTCTCTCACCTTGTTTACTGCTTGTGAGCTCAGAACACTACAACCTATACCATATATGGTATCTGTGGGGTGGATAAATATTGCGCCTTTTCTTATTCGTGATATAGACTTCGCTTTGTCAAGCAAAAGTTCATCTTTTGTTAATACTCTCATATAGGAATGGGAAAAAGGGGTGATTTAAAAAACTTACTGCTTTAGGTTTTGCTTTCTAATACTTTGCTGTATATAGAATAAGCGTAAGAATTCAACTAGTTTTGAGTATTCTGGCCAGGTTTTGTATTCAATATCAAACATATTATTCTGCTTGTATATAGCCTAGCATGAAGCCATACTCCTCTGCTGCCAGGCTGTCATCATCAAACATCTCCTCAATTCCATCCTCTGTGTATATATCCTCATCCATGGATATCACCTCTTTTTTTATGGGCATTTAATGTCATGGCCCTGACCTGAACAAAGAACAGCTCTTGTATTGCTTTCTGGTTTGTATCCATAAACATCACCTCTTTGGTTTTAAAGAGGGGTTTTTTGTTTAAATAGCTCACTTGAGGATGTCCAGTGTCCAGTGAAATATTCGTAAAATTAAAATATACAAGAACAAATATTGGTATTGTGAAGCAGGTTCATCTAATTATTAAAGGCAAAGTGCAAGGTGTTTTCTATAGGGAGTTTGCTATGAAGGCTGCTAGAAAGCTTAGATTGAAAGGGTTTGTTAGAAACTTGCCTGATGAAACAGTTGAGGTTGTTGCAGAGGGCCAGGAGGAGGATTTGAAGAAACTAATAGCAGAGTGTAGAAAAGGCCCATTAATGGCACATGTTAAGGATATTGAAATAGAATATGGAAAGCCTGAGAAAGAGTTTGACAATTTCTATATAAGGCCTTAAAAGTCTGTTAGCTTTTTTACGTCTTTTGAGTATTTTATTATTGAGGTGTTGCCAAGCTTGCCTCCTTTTGTTTTTGCTACCTCAATATAATTGCCTTGGTATAGCTTATTGATCTTTCTTTGGAAGCTCTTGTAAACAAGCTTGCCTCCTTTGTCTTGATAAATTTTGAAGATGTCTCCTATTCTTTTGCCAGAGTTTTGTTTTACTAGTTCTAGGATTGTTTTTGTTTCATCTTCTAGTTCTGTGCTTTTTTTTATTTTGAACTTGTCTAGTTTCTCAATTGCAGTTTTTGCATGCTCTAAACTTATTTTCCTTGATGATTTGTCTTCTGCTGCATTGCCTGCCTCTCTTAGGAGGTATAATCCGCTTCTTATGTCTTGCAGCTCATATGTTTTTTTTGTTATTAGTTCAAATGCTGTATCATCTAGAACTCCCTCATAAAAAGCAGAATCAGCTCTTTGTTTTAGTATGCCTTTTGTTTCAGATAGGTTGTATGGCTTGAACTCAAGCATTTCCGGCAAAAGCCTTGACTTAACCCTATCATCAAGCTCAATTACCCATTCTTTGTAGTTTGTTATTAAGATAATACACTTTCTATATATTTGCTCTAAAAAGTGGTACAAAAAATCATAGTCATCAATCTTGTCTATTTCATCAAATACCAAAACTGCTGAACCCTTGTTTAAGTTTTTTACAACCACTGCTAACAATTCATCTGTTTTTTTGTTGTGGGTCAGCTTGTAGCCTAGCACATCACACATCTCAAGCAAAATCTTAAATGTTGTATTTCTTTGCCAGCAGTTTATGTATATTGGTGTTATTTCTTCTGCTTCTTCTGGCCCTTCTTCTAACTCCTTAAGCACATGCTTGCATGCAACTGTTTTTCCAACACCAGGCTTGCCATAAATTAATAGATTTCTGCCGTTTCTTCTTTGGAACAATGGTTTTATGCAGTTTGCGATTCTGAATTGCTCGTTTTCTCTGTATGGGATTAGCTTTGGCACATAATCATAATCCAGGGCAACAGGATTCTTGAAAAGGGTTTCACCTGCTCCTAGCATGTCTTTGAAAATCCCCATGGATAGAATAAAGGGGCGTGGGTTTTTAAGGTTTTTGATTTGAGGAGCTTTAAACATAAGCAAGACATTTCCAGGACTTTTTAAAAGGAAATATTATTAAATGTAGAATCATTTTGTTATTAAATATGTTAACCAAAAAAAGAATTAATTTTGTTATAACATTAATTTCAATGTTAATCGCTTTATTAACTATTTTTACTTTATTCTCAGAGTACAAGGTATCCGAATATGAGAATAATTTAGATGATTTACTAGTTCAACAGAACAACAGATTGTTAGAGTTCGTCAGAAATCAAGTTCAACTATCAACATATCTTCAGGTAATCCCATATCCGGAGGAATATGATTTATATGGCGGCGAAGATGTTCTTAAAAGTAACATAAGTAAACTTAATTCTGAACAGAAGAAACTTAATTTGGATGTAGTTAATCTGGCCAACCAAATAAACGATCTGAAAGCTAGGGATACAATTTGGGAACCAATTAGGGATATCAGTTACATAATAACTTTATTTCTAGCTTTAACTAATTTTGTTTTAGGAATATTTACCATAACAAAATATAATTAATTTGGTCATAATTATATAATCAACTCTCTATCTTCTCACTCTATTCAATCCTTCAGCGTTACCTTAATCTCTTCCTTCATGTTTATTGCATCTTGCAATATGCGAGCTATCTTTGTTTTCTTGTGGACTTTGACAACTCCCTTTTTTCCAATATTGGCGCTCATCAGATAATCCCCTTCTACAAATATGTCAATGTTTTTTCCAACAAATAGTTCATCAAGGTATAATGCAATGTGCTTTCTTGTAATAGTTGTGTCAAATGCCAGCTCTTTTCCTACAAGCTCTTTGTCTGTTAGCTCTTTCACATCTATGCCTATGCCCAGCTCTTTTTCTATCATATCTATGTTCTTGCCTTGCTTTCCAATTATTTTTGATATTTTCTCAGCAGGAACATAAACAACACACTTGTGGTCAGAAACAACATCTACCTTGACTTGGTCAGAGTATTTTCTAAACTCGTTTTGAATAGCATTGGCAGCTATCTTTCTTGCTGGGCCTTCATCCTTTTTGCCCATGACAGGAATAACAACTGTTTCTTCCCCATAGCTGTATAATTCGTATTCCAAGCGCTTTGTTTCAAAATCTGTTACAACAACTACTGGCCTTGCCAAGTCAGCCTCTGTCATGCCAGAAGGAACCTTTACAGTCATGTTTAAGCTAAGTACCTTGTCAACAAAACCATTTTTTATGAATATAACTGTATCAATAATCTGTGGAATTACCCCTAGCTCGATTCTCCCAACAAATCTTTGGATAGCATCTATTGGATTGGTTGCATGCACAACTCCTGCCAAGCCTATTCCAGCTAAGCGCAGGTCTGCAAAGAGCCTAAAGTCAGCAGTGTTTCGCATCTCATCAAATATTGTATAGTCTGGTCTTGACAAAAGCAAGATATCATGTATCTCTTGTGGTGTTCCATGGCTTATTGCATACTGGGTTATGTTGTCTGCCAAGATTAAATCACGGGGTGCTTCTATTGTTTTTACAATCTTATCCTTGGCAGCATAGAACTCTGCCAATGCCTGGGCAAATGTTGATTTACCCATTCCAGGAGCACCTGCTATTAGTATGCCTTCTGCTTGCTCACTTATTCTTTTGAATAGTTTTTCAGTGAGTTTGTAGTCATCTAAATTAAGTCTTTTTACTGGTTTTACAGCAGTTATTTCCCAGCCATCTGAGAATGGTGGCCTTGTCATCACAATTCTATAACTTCCCAGCTGAACAATTGTTGAGCCAGCTCTTTCAATCTCAACAAAGGCATCCTTTCTTATATTTGTTTCTTCCATTATCTCTCTTGATATTTCTTGTATATCCTCTCTGGATAGTTCCTTAGCACTGATCTTGACAAACTTCCAGTTTCCAGGATAGCCTTTTTTTGCAAAGGGATAGACCTTCTCTCTCAAGTGGACAGACATTGTTGTTTCATCAAAGTAGCTCTCGAGCTTGATCTTTCTTAATATTTGTTCTAGCTCAACAAAGATGCATTTCATTTTCTTCGCCTCGGCAATCCTTGATTGAACTTTGTCTGCTGTAAACAGGGTCGCGTCTTCATCATAAGCCAGGTCGCGAATCAGTGAATCAATTTCTCCAAGCTTTGCATACTTGATTTCTGCTGCACTAGGCTTTTTTCCAGAAAACACGATCTTAAAGTTTAGATCCTTTGACAATTTATTTAGTTTATCAATCTCGTCTAAGCCAAGAAGGCCTATTGCTTTGTTGAGGTTTGCCATGTGCTCAAGCTCTGCAATAACTGCTTCGTGTATAATTATGGTTAAGGGTACAATCTCCCCTTTCCCAATCTTTTTGGATAGCAGTCCCTCTACTATAACAGAAGTATCTGGTACAAGTTTTTCAACCTCATGTTTTGTTTTATTTTTCATTTTAACCGATTAACATTCTTATATAAGATTCAATAACAACAAAGAATATGTACAATAATATCAAAGATACGCCCTCCTTCCAGCTAATGCCTTTATCAGATTCTGCAAAGGTCATGAATATAAATGCGATGAGCACCATAAATATTGAACTTGTAAAAAACAAAAATATGTCTGCAGATATAGGAAATATCAATGCTGTTAGACCAAGCACAAGGGTTGAATTTGTTACCACGCTTCCAATTAAGTCTCCAATAGCAAGCTCCTCATGCTTTGAGATTACAGACTTTGTTTCAAAAATTAACTCTGGAAGGCTTGTGCCAAGTGATACAACAAATAGGCCTATGAATATAGGGGGCAACATTAAGTCTATTGAGAGTAAGGTTGCAAATTTGACAACAAAGTTTGCACTAACCAGAAGTATGATTATACCTATCAATGTTAATAGCATATAGAATGCTGCCTCTTTCTTATTAACATGGTCCTCTAACTTTTTAAACTTTCTCTCCTGCCTTGTGAGTTGCCAGATGTAAGCAACAAAAGCAACAATCAGTATCAAGCCATCTAATCTTGATACCTTCTTATCAAGCATTAAAAGCAGAGGTAAGAGCACAAAACCCATCATGTATAAGATATCTTTTTTGATTATTTTGCTTTTTATTTTAACCCCTCTTGAGAGCAGAGTAACAATTCCTATGATGAGTGTTAAATCAAGGATGTTTGAGCCAATAACTGTACCAAGTAAAAGTGAGGGATTTTTTTCAATAGCAGATGTAATTCCTACAAACAATTCTGGAAGTGATGTTGAAACAGCCATTATAATAAATCCGATTGCAAACTCATTTATAGATAAGTGGTGAGCAATTTTTGATAAAGATCTAACTAGAAGACCACTACTTTTTACAAGCACAGAACAAGCTATTACAAATAGGATGATGTTGGCAATTAACATGGGGGCTATACTTTTTTAGCTTTTATATAATACTTTCGATTATTTTGGTTTTCTAAATTTATAAACAAAAACATTCTTGTAGACCATACCTGCTTTTGTCATCTGGCTTTTGAAATCAATAAGTTTTGATTTTCTTAGCCTGCGAAGACATGCAAGAACAGAGCCAACTGATAGATTTAGTTTAGAGGCAATCTCACTAGCATTAAACCATTTGCTCCTGGACCTTTTCAAAAAGTCGATTATGTCTCTTTGCCCCATATTTAATAAAATAGCTAATTTTGTTTATAAATGTTTTGATTAAATATTAATTCATCTTTTCCTTTAATATTTCCGCTATTTTCTTGCCATCTGCTTTGCCCCTAAGCTTTTGCATTGCCTTGCCTATCACTGCATTTAATGGCAATCCTTTGTTTTGTTCTGCTATTCTTTCTAATTCTAATTTTAGTTCTTCATCACTCATTAATTCATATTTTTCCAGATTTAGTTTTTTGCCTTGAGAGAGTCCTAACAATATTTCAAAAATTGCTTCCTTTGATATTTTACCTTTGTTTAGCTCATTAAATATCTGATTTAATGTTTGTTCTTCTATTTTTGACTCAATATTGTAGCGCTTCTTTATCTCCTTTGGTGTGTTTATTAGTGTTGTTGCTATGAACTTTGGTTCGATTTTTTTGTATTTTTTAACAAACTCCTCAAACAAAGATAGTTCTTTCTTCTTAACTATTGTTGTTGCAAGCTCTTCACTCAATCCAATTTGTTTTAACTCTTCTATCTTGTCTGTAAGAAGCTTAGGTGCTTTTATTTCACCCAAATCTGGTTTTATAGGAAGTACATCTGTTTCTGGGTACATACGGGCAGCTCCTGGCAATGGCCTGAGAAAAGAGGTTGTAAAGTCTGGTTCTGCCTTTCTTACTTCTCTATTAACAGCTATGCCTTTTTTTATTAGATCAAGTTGTCTTATTATCTCATTCTCAATGATTTTTGGCATTGATTTTATGTCTTGGAAGCCTTTTATCTCTATCCTTGCCCCTTCTTTTATAGATAAATTGACATCTTGCCTTATTGTTCCTAAACCACGCTTTACCTTTGTGCTTCTTAGAATCATACCTAGCCTTGAGGCAACCTCCTTTGCATGCTCAGGATCTTTTATGCTAGCATCTGTTCCTATCTCAACTAAGGGTATGCCTAGTCTTGAAAGGTTATATATATCATGATCTTCTGTTCTTTTTACAATCTTGGCGGCATCCTCTTCCAGGCAGATTATTGGTATTTTCACTATGCCTTTTGATGTTTCTATGTAGCCATCTCTTGCTATGAGTGCTGTTCTTTGAAAGCCTGCTGTGTTAGAGCCGTCAACAACTGTTTTTCTCATAACCTGGATCTCATCAACAATCTTTGCATTCAAAAGCTTTGCAATAATCAAGGCAATTTTCAATGCCTCTTTGTTTATTAGATGTGGTGGCTCTTCATCTAATTCCACTAAACAGGTGTTTTTATCATAGCAATAATACAGAAAATATTTTCCTTTCTCCATTTCATGCTTTGCTGCTATGTCTATTTCTCCTGTTTCTCCTGCTGTTGCTCTTAGATATCTTTTTACCTCAAAGTCTGGTTTTTCATCTATTATTGTGCTTGGACATTCACAGAATAGTTTATTGGTGTCAAGCTGCTGATGAATTTCAATACCACATTTAAAGCCAAGTTTTTCGTAATTTAACTCATTCATCTTTTGCCTCACAATAAGTGTTACAGTAATCGCAGTTGTATTTTTTTATTAGCCAGCATTCCATTTTTTTGTTCTCATTTATGAATTCACAACAAAATTTTAGATCAGATTTTTCAATTTGCACTTTGTCTGGTATTATCTTAATAAATTCGTCTTTTGATTCTTGCACAGCAAGTGTGCTTGGTGTTTTTGTCTGAATTCGAAACAATGTAAAAATAAATACAATGATGACAAAGAGTGAAATTCCAATATATATCTTTTGTATATTGTTTGCTTCCATCTTTTTTCTTTTTTATGATTCAATATATTATTCCAATTAAAACCCTTTCTATTTGTTCAAACCTGACTTTAAAGGGATCATTTAATTGGTTGTTGTCACCTTTTGTTATGGCATACCAACCTTGTTCGTCTTCTCCAATTTCAACAACCCTGTGGATTATTATATCCTCTCCATCAGGTGATACGTATGATACGATGTCACCAACATAAATCTCCTTTGATGATGAGGGGGTTAGTTCTATTGCATTGGCATCTTCGCTTAGTGTGGGTATCATTGAGCCTGTGCTGACAAACTTTGCCCAAGATGCATTTTCAAGATCAATCACCACCATATTTTCATAAACTTTTATTTGTTCCTCTTTTATTCTATCTTGGGGAGTTAATTTTTCTTTGTACGAAAAGAAGCTATCTACGCTTCCTGGAGATTCTTGAGAAGTAGATTTTGTCTCATCAAGATTTTCATTGCTTATTAAGCTTTGCAACAAAAATCTCTGTAAGATCAGGTCCCTTTCTTTTAATTCAAAGATTTGGTCTTCAAATTTTGCTATCTCTTTTGTGTAGCTGGATTGGGTATAAAAAAACAACGATGTTACCAAAACAACCGTAACCAACAATGAAATAAATTTAATGTTTTGGTTCTTTAACAATTCCATGGGAATTTTTTTAATAGGGTTAATAAGTTTATCATTAAAGTAAACAATTGACTCAATCTTTTTTATTCTCTTTTCAATTTTCTTTACATATTTGTCCCTATCTCTCTCTTTTTTTAATTGCTCAGTAAGATTGGCATCACCCAAAGCGTCATTTATCCACTTTGCAAAATCATCATGGTCAATATTCGAGTGATAAACAAAGTTCCAATCATCAAGGCTCTTTATCTCATTTAAAAGCTCATATATATTTCTAACTATGACACCATTGAAGAACCAAAATGCCTCTTGTGGTGATACATCAGACAACACCTTTTTTGGTTCAAATTTTTTCATAAGAATGTTCACCTTTTCCAGATTGTCTCCTTTTTTTGTTTTACTACTCTTATCCTGTGCAAGGGGATGTTTACTTCATTTCTATCTTTTTCTAAAACCATAAAGTTGCCATCAATGTTTTTTATTTGTTCAAAATCAATCCAAACAAGTTTTTTTGAGATACGATCAAAGTAACCAATTGAATATTCGTTTGGGTTAAGGTTTTTATCCCATTTTATTTTGTTTAGCAGATCTTTGATAGGGATCATGGCAAGAATGTGTCTTGTTGTGTTCTCTCTGATATCTCTCCTCTTAGGTTTTTTGTTATCAATTGCTTTACTTCAGGCATTTTGTGGTTACTAATCAACCATGCAAGTTTTATGAAAGCTGTTTCTGGTGTCATGTCAGAGTAATTTCCCAAAACACCAAGCTCTTGTATTTCTCTGCCAGGTGCATAAACATTCATGTCTAATCTTCCAAATATTGTTTGAGGAGCCATTACAACTATTGTTTTTTTGCAAAGGAGTTTTATTGCATTTCTTATCTTGGTGTGCTCTTTAGTGAATTCATCTATTGTGGATATGGGTGCATGGCCAAGGCCAGTTCCTTCTAAAATCAAGCCATCAAATCCTTTGTAAGCAAGAAACTCTGAGGCATACATGTTTGTGTGGACCTTTAAGATGCCCACTTTTAGGTTCTCTTTTATTGGTTTTAATTTTAACCTTTTCTTTTTGTCCTTTTTTGCATAATCTTTTCTCAGAAAAAGGGTTTTGTTTTCTTTGTAGTTGATTCTTGCCCATGGCTTAACATTAATTGGTTTGAATGTGTCTCTTCTAGAGGTGTGCATTTTTCTTGTTTTTGTTGCTGGTAGAATAAGGGCAGAGTCATCATTTAGGTTTTCGTGCATGCATATTGCAACCTCTGCAAAGTCGCTCTTTGCTATGAAGTAAGCTGCGTTAATAAAATTTTTGGCAGCATCACTTGAGCCGCGGTCAGAGCTACGTTGTGCACCAACAAGCAAAACTGGTATTGGTAAGTCTTCTAGTATAAATGCAAGTGCAGCACTTGTGTAGTGCAGAGTATCTGTGCCATGGGTGATTATAATACCCTCAGCACCTTTTTTAATCTCTTTTTGTATTTCATTTGCCATGAGGTTGTAGTGGGCAAACCTCATGTCATCTGACCACATGTTTCTAACCAGTCTGGAATTAATGTTGGCTATTTCCCCTAGCTCTGGAAACAGGTTTAGCAATTCTTGTGGGGAAAAGCGCGCTATCACTGCGCCAGTGTCATAGTCAACTTTAGATGCGATTGTGCCACCGGTGTGTAATATAGCAATGAGAGGTAAACCTTTTTTTTGTTTTATTTTTTCAGGCTTGGTCTTTGCTTTTTCTTGTTTTTTCACCACTTTTATTTTTTTGATGTTGTTGTTTTCTATTCCAATGTTATATCCGCTATCTAGTTTCACAACTAATGTTGAGCCCTCTTGTGGCATAAGGGTTCCTTTTATGACCTCTTCTTTTGTTTTGATTTCTACCAAATCACCTGGTTTTGGTTTCATAGCATTGCTAACATATGGGTTGGCTTTATTTAAATCTTTTGGGAAAAAATAAGGCTTCTGTATATAAAATGGATAAAGTATAAATACTTCCACTTTTTATATTTGAGAAGAATGGAAAACAGAAATATATTGATGAAGTGTTACAAATGCGGTAGAAAGTTTACTACAGAACAGATGAGGCATGATCCTAACAAACCAGGCAGCTTGGTGTGTAAGATGTGTCTAACAAAAAAACCAACAACAACTGAGTATAGTTCTAAACCAAAGCAAGGGGAGAAGAGTGTAAGATACCATTGTTTGAAATGCAATTACAAGTTTTCTAGAAGAGCTGGGGTAGAGGTGTTGGCATGCCCTTATTGTGGTAGAAAGGATACGCTAACAACAAAGACAGATGCATCTTCTTTATTAAAGAGTGCTGATGACGAGTTTTTTGATTAGAGATTGTATCAAATACAAGAGGTTCTAATAAAATTTAGTTTAAGGGAATTTGTCCCAAATCAGCGACTATAAAATATGGGAAAAAAATTTAAACCCAAATGATTCTTTGACAATACAAGGGGTGTAAATATGGTGGGAACATATGGAGAAGAGATTGCAAAAGCTGGTCTTGAAATAAATGCAATTAAGTTGAGTCCTGATAATCCTTATTTGTGGGCTTCTGGGTATCGTATGCCAATATATAATGATAATAGGATGTTCATGTATTTTCCTGGGCTTAGAGATTTGATTATAGGGGGATTTGAACAATTGATTTCAGATGAAGGGATTCAATATGAGGTGATTGCAGGAACATCTACATCAGGCATTCCGTGGGGTGCGTTTTTAGCAAGAGAGCTTGCTTGTCCTTTTGTTTACATCAGAGACAAACCAAAAGACCATGGTTTAAAAAATCAGATTGAGGGTATAGATGCAGAAAAAGATTTAGAAGGTAGAAAAGTTGTTGTGATCGAAGATCTAATTTCTACAGGTGGAAGTTCTGCAAATGCTGTACAAGCTGTTAGAGATGCAAACGGTGAGGCTAATTGGTGCTTATCTATATTTGATTACGGTTTAGATAAAGCAGTTGAGGAATTTGCTAATTTAAATCCAAGATGTAACATTAGATCTCTCTTAACTTACGATACTTTGCTAGATATTGCAAAAGGAATAGGGTATCTAACAGAAGAACAGATTGGGATGTTGCAAGAATGGAGAGCTGACCCCTTTAACTGGGGAGAAAAGCATGGCTTTCCAAAAGTTGAAAGAGGAGGTAACTAAAATGTCATTTTTTGGAGAATGGTTGGAAGCTGTTAAAAGAAATAATTCGGTTTTGTGTGCTGGATTAGATCCAGCAGAGTTTGAAATGGGAAGAGGGGATGAAGGGTTGCCAGAAGGTGCTGATTTAAGAGATTGGTCGATGAGATATATTGAGGCTGTTGCTCCTTATTGTGCTGCAGTGAAACCAAATCTTAATTATTGGGTTGGACCTGGTAAGAAGATAGAAGATAATCATATGTGGGCCTTAATGGATATAGCTGATTTAGCTGCTGAAAAAGGTATGGTCAGTATTTTGGATGCAAAACTGGCAGATATTGGTTCCACTAATGATGCTGGATTGTACAATCATGAAAGAAAGGGTTTTGATGCTGTTACTGTTGCTCCGTATGCTGGGAACTTGAAACAAGTTGCAATGCAAGTAAGAGACAGGAATATTGGAGCTATCTGTATGTGTTTGATGAGTAATGAGGAGTATATAAGGGAAAGGAATATGTTAGTACCAGTTGATGAATTAACTTACAGGGATTCTGACATTAAAGTGGTTGATGGAATTCGTTATGTAAAAAGATATATACAATTGGCTCATGATGCTAGTGCATTCAGTTTAGATGCAATGGTAATTGGTGCACCAAGTAAAAAAAATCAAATGACTGAAGTAGAGATAGCAAATGTTAGGCATTATGCTGGTGAGGATATGCTTGTTTTGCTTCCCGGAGTTGGCAAACAAGGTGGGGAAGCTGATGCAATCTGGAAACATTTTAGTGCAGATAGAGTGATTGTAAATGTGGGCAGAGACCTGATGTTCCCAAATGGCTCAAACTCAACTCCAGAAGAACAAGCTGCAAAAGCTAAGTATTATCAAGAGATGCTGAATGAGTTAAGAACAAGGTAATTCTTTTTTTTATTTTTCCTATTTCTCAGAATACGAAAGATTTCCGGTTTTGAGCGCTAAACTCTTATTAAAGCTGATTTTGGTTTTATAAGCATGTTCCCAGAAGTTTTGTTAGCACTAGCACTTGGTTGTTTGGTTGGAACCTTTACAGGCATAGTGCCAGGCGTACATATCAATCTTGTTTCAGTTTTATTGCTCAGCATTTCTCCTATTTTATTGAAATATACAAACCCCTTGGTATTGTGTGTTTTTATTATTTCAATGGCCATTACCCACACCTTTTTAGACACCATTCCAAGTATATTTCTAGGTGCGCCTGATTCAGTTGATGCCCTGAATGTTTTGCCAGGGCATAGGATGTTATTAGAAGGCAAAGGCTATGAAGCAGTTAAAATAATAATAACTGGTAGTTTTTTTTGTTTAATTTTGGGTATTTTTATTACTCCCTTATTGATATTAGCTGCACCCAAAATATTTTCTATTCTAAAGCCCTATATTGGATATATCTTAATTCTAGTTGTTTTGTTTATGATAATCAAGGAAAAATCTTATGATAGCAAGATATGGAGCTTTATTATTTTCCTAATGTCAGGGGTATTTGGTGTTGTTGTTTTTTCTATTCCAAATTTAGATCAGCCTTTGTTTCCAATGCTTAGTGGTTTGTTCGGTATAAGCACTTTGTTACTCTCATTGTCAGAAAACACAACTATTCCCAAACAGGAGATAAAGGAAACAATTCATGTTCCAAAGATTGCAACAATAAAGGCCTTGTTAGCAGGGGCATTTTCAGGGGCTCTAACTGGAATATTTCCTGGATTAGGAGCTGCCCAGGCTGCTATTTTGGCAATGCAGCTAACAGGGAATATTGGCAATTATGGTTTTATGATTTTGGTTGGAGGCATAGGAACTGTTAGCTCTTTGTTCTCCTTGGTTACATTGTATACATTGGATAAGGCAAGGGATGGCGCTATTGTTGTTGTTTCAGAGATAATTGGGGGGCTAACTATAGGGAAGTTTTTGGTTTTGATACTAACAGCTTTGATTGCTGGGGGCATAGCAACAATATTGTGCATGGCTCTGACAAGGGTGTTTACCAGATTCATAAGTAAGGTTAATTATAAGATGCTTTGCATCAGCATAATTGTTTTTGTTATTGCCATGGTTTTTTGTTTCTCTTCTTTTGTTGGGTTGCTTGTACTAGCAACAAGCACAGCAATTGGGTTAATACCTGCTCTTAAGAATATTGGGAGAAACAATGCAATGGGTTGTTTGTTGCTGCCTGTTATTTTGTATTTTGTTGTTTAAACAGTTCCAAATGCTCATTCCTTGTCAAAAAATCCTCTTTTTTTAGCTCTTCTATAACAAAGTAATCGTCCTTTGTTTTTATGTTTAGTTTTTTCAGATCCTCGCAGAATTGGGTGTATGATCTCATGTTGTCAAAGATTGCTTCTAAAAAAAGATCAAAGCCATTGTTGATTTTTAACAAGCAGTTTGTATTGGGATGTGTTGCCAAAAAATCGATTGCCTCTTGTTTTGAGTTGTCTTTTAGCTTTAGGAAAGATATGATTGCTAGATTATAGCCAAGCCTTGAGAAATCAAGCAAAGATGTGCTTCTTTTTATTACACTTGATTCCAGCTTGTTAACCTTTGAGAAGAGTGTTGATATTGGTATATCCTCCTGCCTAGCAATCTTTGCAAGGCTCTTCCTTGCATCCTTTCTAAGGTGTCTGAGTATAAGAACTTCTTGTATAAATACCATTATTCTAACTAAGAAAATGAAATTAATAAGTCTTGTTCATGCTTTTCCGGAAGATTTCCGGTTAATAGAAGTATTCTGCCTCCTCATCGTCCTCTGGTTCTTCAAGCTTTTTAGAAAAAACAGGCCTTGGTTTTATCTCTTCTGGTTTTTTTATTTCCTCAACAAGGATATCCTCATTAACCTCTTGTTTTTTTGAGATCTGTTTTTGCTTTTTTCTCTTTTTTCTTTGCTTTTTCTCTTTTACCTTTAGAACCTCTTTTAAGTGTTCTTCAGCAACCTCATCATCGTTGTTTTCCACAGCATACTTGCATAGATCTTCAAGGTTCTCGAGCAAATGTCTTGGGTTGTACCCTGACAGCGTGTAAACCCTTTTAATTGTATTGTCAGAGAGCAGATTTATCTTACCAATCCGTTGCCTAACAAGCTCAACTGCCTCTTCTTGTGTTAGATTTGTTAGTTGTATCACATTGTTTACCATAGACTTTTTTAGCTCAACGTTAAAGCCAACCTTTTCAAAGTTTGAGCCAAAGAACACAATTGACTTGATGTTGCCCTGGCTGTAGAATTTGAGCAAATCAGTTTGGTCTTTTTGTGTTAGGCTCTCAACCTCATCAAGGAGAAGAATCATATTCTTTGGCATCATATTAAATATCCTTCCTAGGGTACCATACTTACCAAAAAGTAAGCTCTCAACATCTATGTTTTTATCAGGTCTGTTTGTGCTATAATAAACAACATCTCTGCTGCCACCAAACTCGTTTATTATGCTCTTGAGCATGGTTGTCTTTCCATAGCCATACTTGCCCTCTATGAAGAGCACTTCCCCTTTTGCTATTTTTTCAAATATCTCTTTTAGGTCATAGCCAATTATCTTGAAGTCAAATTGTGCTGGTTTTATACTAAATGGGTTTGTGTTAAAACCAAGTTCGCGATACCATAACATCTGTCTAGCCTCCAATAACCTTTTTTGATATCTGCATTGTTATTGTTTTCTCATTGTTCTCAATTGCATAACTAAATATCTTGTCAAGGTTTTGTAACAGCTTTAATGGGTTTTTGTTTGAGTTTTTAAAAATATGTTCAATAACATCATCTGATATTATATCAAGCTCTCCTATGCGGTTTCTTACTAAGGCGACTGCTTCGTATGGTTCCAGTTCCCTTGTTTTTAATATTCTTGTACCTATTCTATCTTTAAGGCTTTTTGAAAAGTTTGTCTTATCATAGCTTGTTCCGGTGAATACAACAGAGAGTATATATCCTTGGTCAAAGAAGTATTTTACCCTTTCAGTGTTTTTCTTGCTTAGGATGCTAACATCGTCTAGAAGCAATATCATATCCCTTGGCTTTTTCTTGAATAACCTTCCCAAAAGACCATACTTGTTTATTATGAGCTTCTCTATGTTTAGATCCCTCTCAAGCTGCTCGCAGTCAAAGTATATTATCCTTCCTTTGCCTCTGTATTTTTTTATTATATCCCAGAGTATTGAGCTCTTTCCTGAACCAAGCTTACCCTCTATAAACAGCATAGAGCCTGCTGTAATTCTATAAAACAAACCTTCTAATAGCTCATCCATTCCAACAAGCTTGTCTGCAAACTTTTTTGGATTTGTGTCAAAAGGGTTCTCTTCAAAGTCTAGTTCCTCATACCAATTCATTTTATCACCATTGATTTTGAGCCTTCTCTCTATATTCAGCAGCCTTTGTATAATTGTACTCAGCTGCTTCTTCATCACCAATTGCATGGGCTGCTTCTCCTTTTCTGTGATGAGTCCTTGCTCTTCTTAGATTGTTATTTCTGGTGTTTCTAAAAAAATATGCCCAGATTATTAGCATTATGATTATTGCAATAATTATCAATATAATTTTCATCCAAAGCCTTAACCCAAGTACGAACCTTAATATGTTCTTAGCAAATGATATGTAATCTCTTGTTAAAAACCACCAACCAATATACTTCACTTTATAAAAAGCTGATATTCCAAAATTAACAATCTTTGTAAAAATCCCTGGTTGAGGAGGTGTTATTACGAGTTCTTCTTCAGATTCCTGCCCCTCTTCAACTATCTCCTTAACTTCTCCAGGGATTTCTTCTACCACCTCTTCTGATTCTCCTGGAAGCCCTTCTTTAGTTTCATTAGCTAGCTCTCCTAAAGGGACAAGAATTGTTTTGTTCTCCTCTTGAGCAATGGTGCTATACAATGTAATGAGGAATAGAATCAAACCAAATGCTATCAAAACCTTTTTTTCCAATTAACATCCCCTCTTACCTCAAGCTATAAACTACTCATATATTAAAGTTTTGCTTTTTATTACTTTTAAATACAATATGTTCACCACCACTTTAGAATGAAATATTATAGTTGGAGAGAACACAGATATATTTATAAATTAAACAAAATAAATTGGTGTTATGGAATATTTGTGGCTTATATTTGCATTGTTCTCTGCATTGTTTGCAGCATTAGTGGCAATATTTGCAAAGATTGGTTTGCAGAACATTGATACAAACACAGCCACTGCAATAAGGGCTATTGTTATGGCTCTTTTTTTAATTGCGGTTATAGTTGTTGAGGGCAAGCTAAGCCAGATGCCTTCGATATTGTCTGATAAAAGGGCTATGTTTTACATAGTTTTGAGCGGAGTTGCGGGAGCATTGTCATGGTTGTTTTATTTCATTGCTTTGAAGCTTGGTAAGGTATCTAATGTTGTTCCAATAGATCGCTTGAGTATTGTTTTTGCAATTGTTTTAGCAGCTTTGATTCTTGGTGAGAAGATAAGTCTAAAGGCTGGTGTGGGAATAGCGCTTGTTGCTGTTGGTGCAATACTTATTGCTTTGGGGTGAAGAATTTTTGGTGTTTTGATAATGGCTATAAAATTCAAAAAGAAATGTAGCAGATGCAACAAGAATTATGTGACTGCTACGTGGAAGGATACTTATCCTGTGTGTTATGAGTGCCAGAAGAAAGAGCTGGAAGGAGAGATTAAGGATCCGAAGATGAAGAAGCTCCTTGACATACCAGAAGAGTACTATAAAGAGAATTCTTTTCTAAGAAATATAAAGATAAACTATCTAAAATATGGAAGATTGACTGAGAAACAGGTTGAGGTTTTTAAGAAAGTTGTTGAAAAAATAAAAGAAAAAAAGATTAAAACTGATTCTTAGATTCTCAAAAGATTTATATAATCACAAAGGATTGATACAAAACAATGGATGAAAATCAATTAATAAAAGAAAGAAAAAGAAAGCTTGAGGAGCTGAAAAAGTTAGGTGTTGAGCCATATGCCTATAAATATGATAAGAAAAATAATGCGATTGATATCTTGAAAAGTTTTAGCAAATTTAAAGACAAAAGTGTAAGTGTTGCTGGAAGAATAATGTCTATGCGAGGAATGGGCAAGGCAACATTTATGCATATTCAGGATTCGACCTCCCAAATACAGCTATATTTTGGTGAGGATGGTGTTGGGAAGGATGTTTATAAAATATTAAAGCTGCTTGACATAGGGGATATAATTGGTTGTAAAGGAGAGGTTTTCAAAACAAAGAGAGGTGAGATTAGTGTTAATGTTAAGAGCTTTGAGTTGTTAACAAAGTCTTTGGTACCTTTGCCAGAGAAGTGGCATGGCTTAAAGGATCAAGAGCTTCGTTATAGACAGAGGTATGTTGATTTGATTATGAACCCTAATGTGAAGGAGGTTTTTGAAAAAAGGACAAAGATAAAGCAGGCAATAAGAGAGTTTATGAAAAGTCATAGTTTTGTTGAGGTTGATACACCTATTCTGCAGCCTATTTATGGCGGTGCTTCTGCAAGGCCTTTTAAGTCGCATCTGAATGCTTTAAACATGAGTGTTTACATGAGGATATCAAACGAACTCTATCTAAAAAGGCTGATTGCTGGTGGCTATGAGAAAATATTTGAGTTCTCAAAAGACTTTAGGAATGAGGGTGTTGATAAGCTCCACAACCCAGAGTTTGAACAGGTTGAAACAATGTGGGCTTATGCTGATTATAAGGATAATATGAAGTTTTGTGAGGAGCTTATTGAGTTTGTTGCAAAGAAGGTTCTTGGCACCACTAAAATAGAACTAGGAGAAAACAAAATAGATCTTAAAACTCCTTGGAAAAAGATCCAGTTTATAGATGTGATAAAAGAAAAGACAAAGATTGATTTTAATAAGATAACAGGATTTGAAGAGGCTAAAAAGTCTGCTCAAGCCATAGGGGTTGATGTGAGTAATTGCCAAAGTTTTGGTGAAGTGATGGTCAATGTTTTTGAACAAGCTGTTCAAGCAAAGCTTATACAGCCAACAATTGTTTACAATTATCCAAAAGAGGCTGCAATACTTGCAAAGATCCACAAACCAGATCAAAGGCTTGTTGAGAGCTTTGAACCAATCATAAATGGATGGGAGATTGGCTTGTCATATTGCGAGCAGAATGATCCTGAGGTGCTAAAAGGGTTTTGGAAAATGGCTGAGGCTCATTTTAAAGAGGGGGATGTTGAAGCCCAGAGAATGGATCATGACTTTTTAAGGGCATTGGAGTATGGCATGCCTCCAACCTCTGGTTTGGGTATTGGTATTGATAGACTAACAATAATATTAACAAACTCTAGTTCTATAAGGGATGTTATATTCTTTCCTTTTATGAGGCCAGAGGATAAAAAATAGAATAGAGTTAGGCAACTGATTCTGCTAGTGTCCTAACTCCATAAACAATTGGTGTAGGGGAGCCAAAGATTGCCAAGAAGATTGCTATTACAATTAAGAAAACAAACATCCAGAATATTTGGGAGAGGAATGTTATAATCCCTGAAGACAATCCGTACTTAATCCCCATATATATAGGAATACCAAAGGTTAAAACCAAAATTATAATCGAAGCCAAGAGTATTATTAAGGGGAATAGGAATCCTTGATATTGGTAGTAAATAATTACATTAAACCATTCAATAAAAACATTTAACAAAAACCAAAATCCAATCAAGATCAAAGAATTAAAAAAACCAACAATTATTGGTTTCATGGATTTGTTAATCCCCGGTTTCTTCATCTTTTTTATTTTGCCTATTAAGAATATGTTTGTTCCCCACACGATTGTTGCTAGTGCTAGCAAACCAATGATTATCCAGACTTTGTACAAGGCAAACCATGATCTTGCGTATTTTCCCTTAACATGGAAGCTTTCCCAAGGATCCAAACCATATGCCTCTTTCACATATCCTTCTGAGTAAGTTATGTAATCTGAAAAGCTTTGCAGCTCATCACTCCTTGCACCTTCTGCTGCCAGTGTCTTTGACATAACTCCAAAGTTTGGTTTGAAATCTATATTTGTTTTTCCTCCCTTAAAGTATAGGTCATCTTGAACTGTAATTGAAACTCTAACTGTGTTTGTGTCATAGTTGAGCTTTGCTGTTTCAAAGTCAAAGTTGTACACACCAAGGCTTTCGTCAACATAGCCAATTGCTTTGTAGTAAAGGAGAATGGTTGTTGTTTGTTGTTCAGAAACATTCACTGGCAAATGGAATGTGTACTTTACAGATTTTGACAAGATTTCATAATCATAATCAATTGTATGATAAGTTGGATAAGAATAATAATCATAATACCACTCATAGCATTTTTTTGCATATTTCTCACATATGTTATCATTGTACCATATGCAGATATCATCCCAATTACTGCATTTTTTTTCAGATTGCCTTGCCTCTTGGATTGCATTTATTATTCTAACACTCTCTCCTGGGATTTCTATAACCACATCTGTTATTTCTTGTTTTTTTGTGTTTTGTATTGTTAGCTTAGCAGCAACAGCTGCTTCTCCTTCTTCATCAAAGCTTACAGCATAATAATGGTTTTGTCCAAAGCCATCTCCTTGATAATAACTTGGCATTGCTTCTGATGCAAGTATAGTTGGGACTAAGAACAAGGTTATCAAGAGCAAAATCGGGAATATAGCACTTCTCATCTTAATGACCTCCAGATATTAATACAAATAGAAAATGTATGCTTTTATTTATATCCTAGAGTAAGCTTTGATTTTGGTTGAAGTTATGGAAAAATGTTTAATAAGGGTTAAGAGTTATATTTCCTCAACACCATTTTGCGCACAAACTATCCAGAATTCGTTTTCTGTTTTATGGAAATATATCCTGACTCTTTTGCCTTGCTGGAATATTGGCTGGTCTTCAACAGCTTCACAAATGTCCTCCACACAACCCCCTGGTGCTTGTATGTGTAATTCACTCCAGAGTGCAGAGCCTTTAACATATTTTTCAACAGAGAGTGTTACATATGTAACAATATTCGTGTTCTCGTCATTCCATCTTGTGTCAGTTCTATCTACGATACCCTCAACAACATAGTCTGCTGTTCTTAAGATGTAATCTTTATCTACACATTCTGCTATGAGCATTGCTGAACCAGCTGATTGTTTTACATTTATAGATTGGATAGTAGGACATATTACCCCTGTTATTTTGTTATTATATAACCCTACAAAAGATTGAATTGTGATTTCTTCATTTTCATTTATTTTGTAATTTGGTTTTTCACAGGCGACTCTAAAGGTTTTACCCTCCTCTTTTGGGTGGGTAGGGTGTTTTGTAACCTTAAAATCGAAAACTAATGTGTTGTTTATTTCTTGCAGGTTTTTTGCAATGCCTTCTACTTGAAAGAACGCACAACCTGTTTCTTCAATTTTGCATGCCTTCGGTAAAGGAGGGATTTCTGTTTGGGTTGATGTTTTAACACAGCCCCCCATAAAGATTATCCATAAGAGGCATATAACTAAAGTACAATTTCTCATATTTTATTAGGGATTTGGGGTATTATTTAAATATTCTCATAACTTTTAATTGGATTAAAGTAATGGTTAAGCAAACTTGACAATTATCTGTCAGTTTATTTTTTCTTTTTAAAATCTAGATTTTTCAATAAATTTATATATTGCAATTTATTGTGGGATATATAATGCTACTAACAATAAAAAAGGAGGTAACTGATTTTAATAGGTTGAAGCAGATTCTGAATGTTTTGTTAAAGTATGAGTTTGGTTATCTGATAAAAAATATAAGGCTTGAGTCAGTGCTTCTATTTCATAAAAAGGCTCAAAAACATGGGTTCAAAAGGGTTGCAGGCAATCCACAGCGCTTGAGGCTTGCGTTTGAAGAGCTAGGTGGCACGTTTATAAAACTTGGGCAATTGATAAGCCTAAGACCAGACCTTGTGACAAAGGAGTACTCAGAGGAATTCTCAAAATTGCAAGACGATGTTAAGCCATTTCCATTCAACCAGGCAAAGAGAATAATAGAAAGTGAACTTGGAAGGCCAATAGGAAAGCTGTTCAAGAGGTTCAACCAGAATCCAATAGCATCAGCAAGCATTGGCCAGGTTTATGAGGCTTGGTTAAAGAGTGGAGAGAGGGTTGCGGTAAAGGTGAAAAGACCTAACATAAACAAGCTTATCTACACGGATATTCATCTCTTATCTTACCTTGCCAAATTAATAAAACAACACTATCAACAAAGCATAGTTGATCCTATTGAGATTGTGAAAGAGTTCCAGAAGTATACTATAAAAGAGTTGGATTATGTTAGGGAGGGAAAGGTAATTGAGAAGTTCTACAGTAATTTCAAGGATGACAAAATCACCAAAATCCCAAAGGTTTACTGGGATTACACAACCAACAATGTGCTTACAATGGAGTTCATTGATGGGATAAAGGTCTCTGATATAAAAAAGCTTGATAGGCTTGGCTACAACAAGAAGAAGATAGCAAAAAATTTGGCAGATTCACTAATGAAGCAGGTTTTTATTCATGGCTTTTTCCATGCAGATCCTCATCCTGGTAATATCCTTGTTTTGAAAAACAACAGCATAGCCTTACTTGACTTTGGTATAAATGGTCATTTAGATGAGCAGTTGAAAGATCAAGTGTCTGAAATGTTATTGGCCATGATAGAGGGTGATGTTAACAAAGCAGCAGATTCTCTTGTTGATTTAGGGTTTATTGACCAGCAAATAGACATGCCATCTTTAAAAAATGAGCTTGAAGAGCTGTTTGATGATTATAAGGACATGGCTGCAAAATATATTAACATATCCAAGGCTTTTAGCGAGATTATTACAATTGCCAAAAAGTACAACATAAAGCTACCTGTTAATTTCATCCTTCTGGGAAAGGGTATGATGACTGTAGAGAGCACTTGTGCCTTGCTTGACCCTGATGTTAATTTTGCAGAGATATCACAACCAATGGTTAAGAAGTTGATTTATATTAGGAGCAGCCCAGCGTATCTAATTAAAAAAACACTCAAATACTCGAGCAAGCTAGATAGATTTTTTACAAGTTTGCCTGATCAGATGGAGGCTTTTCTTATACATGAGAAAGATTCTGACAAAGTTACTAGGCAGATGGATTATGATATAAAGAGTTTAACATCTGAGATGAACAGGTTTAGCTATCGCTTTGTTTTTGGTATTGTGTTTGTTGGCTTGGTAATAGGGGGTGCAATGCTAATGCAATATGGTGATGAGAAGATATTAAGTATTCCAAAGTACTCTTTTGGTTACTTTGCTATTGCAGTTTTTGTTTTATTAGTTTTGTTGGGGTCTTTTTTCAGACAAAAAAGAATAGGAGGTGGGTAGATGAGGAAAATTATAAGGAGAGCTTTTTTGCTTGGTCTTGGAACATTAGCCTTAACAAAAGATGGTGCTGAAAAATTTGCAGCAGAGCTTGTAAAGAAAGGCGATATCTCAAGTAAAGAGGCAAAAACTCTAGTGAAAAAGATGATGAAGGACGCAGAGGTGCAGAGGAAGAGACTACAGCCAGTAATAGAGAAGGAGACAAAAGAAGCTATTAAGAGACTCAAGCTTGTTTCAAAGACTGAAGCAAAGGTAATGGCAAAGAGGATAGAAAGAATAGAAAAAGAGTTAAGGAAAACAACAGAAAGAAAGACAAGAAAGAGAAAAAAGACAAGTCACAAGAAAAAAAGATAGTTTTTATTTTTAACTATTAATTGTTTTTGTAAAAGAAGAGTGTATTTAAGCTTTTCTTAACTCAAACTATTCTCTTTTCCAAATCAGAAGCATCATCATGACCAGAGCCGTGAAAATTTACTCTAATGTGGTTGTGTTTTCCACAATGTGGGCAGAGGAAGCATTTATAGTGGTGTTCTGAGTTCCATTCAGAGAACCATTCTTTTTTTAAATCATTCTTGCCACAGTATATACATTCAACTGTATTTTTAATTAAATGGTGCGAAGTCATTAAAACATCATCTGCATTGCTTTTTAACCCATTCTATGTAAGCTTTGTTGCCTCTGTCTATATTCCAAGAGAGAATACAAGGAACATCATAGCTATGAAGCCCTTTTACTTCTTTTTTTATTTTGTTGAAGTTTTTTTGCAATGTTTTTGCAATAAGAACATACTCCTTGTTCTTTGTTAGCTTGCCTTTCCAGGTGTACATGGAATCAATAGGAAAAAGATTTGTACATGCAACAAGCTTTTTATTTAGTAAAGCCTTAGAAATATTTTGTGCTTCTAGCCTGTTGCTGCAAGTTATATAAACAAAAATCATTGATATCTATCCAACCACTTTTAATTTTGGAAAAAAGGGTTACTTAAATAGTTTTATGTTAACTAGCGAATGGTTTTCAACGCCTATATAAAGAAAAACTTGTTTTTTTAAAAAGTATCCTTAATCTTTTGGTTTTGTTGTAAAACCTACGGAAAAGTTTGGGTAGTTCATATCAAGAGGTGTTTTTTATAATATTTTATGAATGTTTTGAGGGCTGTACGCAGAAGAGAACATCTTTTCTCAGAAATTGAGCAAAGTAAGAGGCATAGAAAGCAATTAGAGCTTTTGATAGAAACAGAAGAGGGAAAGCAGCAAGAGGTTGCCAAAGAGCTTTTGATGATTGGCAAGGTAAAAAAGGTTTATGAGTTAATACCTTTTATAGCCTTAAGCTGCGATGCTGATGTTGCAGAGCAGTTGGCTAATTATGTTCATGAAGGGTGTGTTTCCAGGGATTTCAGATTAACTTATTCTAAACTTTTACAAGAGATAAAATCTATAGATGTTTCTTCAGAGTTTTCTGTTGTTCCAAGCCCTAAGCTAGGAGAGCCGGATGTTTACCTTGATTTAAAAGTGCGAAGCTTGTGGAATCTTAGGAATATTGGGGCATATGATGCCCAGGAAATATCAACAGGAGAGGGTGTTAAGATAGGGATTATTGATACTGGCTCTGATTACAACCATCCACAGCTAAGAGCCAATTTTGGAGAGCAAAAAGGGTATGATTTTGTTGATGACGACACTAATCCAATGGATGAGGAAGGGCATGGCACCCATGTAACTGGAACTGCTTGCAGCAAAGAGTATGGTGTTAGTCTAAAATCAAGGTTGTATGCAGTTAGGGTGCTTGATGAGGATGGAGCTGGTTTTGATAGTGATATTATTGCTGGTATAGAATGGTGTATAAAGAACAATATTGATGTTGCCAATATGAGTCTTGGTTCAAGGGATTCTTCTAGGGCTTTTGAGGAGATTTGCAGAATCGCATATCAACATGGTTTGTTATTGGTGGCTGCTGCTGGCAATGAGAGTTATGGCCCAAGCTACCCAGCTGCTTTTGATGAGTATGTTATTGCGGTTGCTGCTGTTGATAAGAGCAATGAGCATGCTGATTTCAGTAATATCTGGAAAACAAATGATTTTTCTGCTCCAGGTGTTAGTATAATGTCTTGTTATCCAGGGGGTGGTTATCAAATCCTTGATGGAACATCAATGGCCACACCTCATGTTACAGGGACAATTGCTCTTGCTTTGGCGATGTTCAAGCAAGATCCGCAGAATTTAGAATTGTTAATGGATGATACAGTACAGCACCTTGATTATGGTGGCAACTATGACAATAACTGGGTTTTTGGCTCTGGTTTGATAAGGGCTGACAAGCTTTTGAACAGGATTGTGAATAATACTAGGTTTAGAAATGCCATAAGAAGGCGTTCAGTCTAAGATATTTTTTGCCTCTTCATCTATTCTTTTTTCAAAATCAGCAACCTTTTCATCTTCTCCTTTTTCAGTGTCTAGTATCTTCATTAAGGTCTTTATTAATTGGGTTTGTTTTTTTTGGTCCCAGTCTTCAACATTTATTTGATCTGTGTGCTCTTTTATCAGCTCTTCTTCTATTTCTTCAACACTTGCTTTTTTTATTTTCACTTCTTTAAACTCCTTTGAGCTTAGTTTGTGGGTGTTTTTCATTACAAAAACAGCACCTTTTGTTTGTAACAATTTCATGATATCCTTAAAGTTGATGTCTGGTGTTTTACCTGTTTTTAGTATTCCAAATAGTCTTATTGTTACAATGGTGTTAACAAACTCTTTGTTTTGGAATTCTTCAATTAGTTCTGAGTGGACTTCCTCTGGTGTTTTGTTGTTGCAATCCATCCTAACAGAAAAAACATTGTAAACAACAATTGGTTGGTAGCTTGGCTCAATCTTCTTGTTGACATTAACAATGTAAAAGCCGCCGTTTTCTAGCTCTTCTAGCTCTTTGAAGTTGTCTGGGAACAATGGGCCTGGGTAAGCTATTGTTCCATAATCTTTTTCCTGTTTGTTGAAAACATAATGAACATGGCCACCTGCGTAATAATCAAAGCCTTTTGGTAACAATGATAAAGGAGAAGCTTCTATTTTCTCAAGCCCTTTTGGCTTGAATTCTTCTAAAGCTGTGTGGAACATGAATATCTTAAAACCTTTTTGTTTTTCTAAGTCTGTTTTGTCTAAGCCTTTGTAATAAACTTTTTCAAGCCCTCCTTTTCTTCCAACCATTCCTGTTATTCTTGCTCCTGTTTTTTTGTCAGTTGTAAATTTTAGAACTACTTTTTCATTGCTAAAGTCTCCTTTTGAAACATTAATTACCAGGCCGGCTTCTTCTAAAACCTCTAGCATTGTCTTTCCACTGGGTGAAAAGTCATGACTTCCTGGGATTACATAAACTGTAATATCCTTTTCTTTTAGCTCTCTTAGCTTTTTTACAGCTGCTTTTAAGCTATCAATGCCTGGTAAAGAGGTGTTAAATAGGTCACCTGCGATTAGAACAAAATCTACTCCTTCTTTAATGCAAATATCAACGGCTCTTTCAAAGGCCTTTATGCTTGCCTGCCTCATCTTAGGGTCATTCCAAGCTCCTATGTGGCAGTCTGCCATGTGTGCAAATCTCATTTTATCCCTATTTCTAATAATCAAAGTGTGTATTTAAATATTGCCCTTAGAAAAGTATTTAAGCTAAAAATGGTTGTTTAAGGCAAAATATGGCATTAAAAGAGGCCTCTATTTTGGAATGGGTAGAGCATTATGTTAGGCATCGTGATATGATTTTTGGAAGAATAGAGAATATCGTAAAGCAGCAGGATAGCTTGATTGTAAAATACAAAGATGGTTCTTCTGAAAACTTTTTATACTTTCTTGATTTAGATTTGGTTGATATAGCCGATGTAAAAACCTTAACAACAATTGTAACCCTAAACACAAAACACAACCTTGATGTGTTAATAAAAAAATGGAAGCCTTTTTCTGAAATAAAGGATTTGAAGATAATCTTCATCAACCCTGATTCTGAATTGGAAAAGAAATGGATAATAAAGCCCTATGTTCATAGTAGGATATGCGATGAGAAGAGTTTAAAGCAAGGGTTGCAGGCAATGTTTGAGACTGTGGAGGCAATTGCTTAGATTAAAAAGGTTTAAATATATTTTTATAATTACTTTATTAAAAAAGAGAATTCTTTGTGATTAAAATGAGTATAACTAATAGATTAAGGCGGAAACTCGGGTGGCCAATTCTAGTCAAAGACATAGTCTTTTTGGTTATAGATCCATATTACGTGGAATATGTTCAAAGAAAAAATCACGAACCAAAAAAAATGGGGGAAGAAAATTATGTTGCTTATATCTCAAGATTAGAACAAGCTTTGAAAGATATAAAGAGGAAAGGAGTAGAGGTTTTGCTTTATGAGATGAAACAAAAGGAAGATGGTAGATGGGGGGTGTGGACAGGTGATTTATCACAAAATTTAATTAGAGAAGGGATATTTGATTTTGTTAGAGAATATTTTTTTGTAGAAGGTCCGTTTTGTAACCTAACTTTAGTTACAGATGAAGATATATTCTCTCCAGATCCGAAGGAAATTTATCTTACTGGTTCTCTATTAGAGATGTGTTTAATACATTCTGCCATAAAACTCAAATCATTGAATCCTGAAAACAGAATTTTCCTTGTCTATGACCTCAGTCTGTCAGCAACAAACCCACAGAAAACTCCTGATGAGTTGAAAGAATTATATGAAGGGGCTGGAATTGATATCACTATTGTCATAAGCGATCAACTTGATTTTTTAAAACCAACCAATCAATAAATTTAAAAACATCTTTAAGTTCTATTTTTACTATGGCAGATATAAGAAGCCCAATATGTGTATTAGCTGGCCATGTTGACCATGGCAAAACAAGTATTTTAGATAAGATTAGGGGTACTGCTATTCAAAAGGGAGAGGCAGGTGGCATAACCCAGGCTATTGGTGCTTCTATTATTCCTTTGGATACTATTAAGAAGATATGTGGTGGTTTGCTCCAACAGTTGAAGATGGGTTTTACTATTCCTGGCTTGTTATTCATAGACACACCTGGACACGAGGCTTTTACAAATCTAAGAATAAGGGGGGGAAGTTTAGCAGATATTGCAATTGTTGTTATTGATATCAATGAGGGTTTTAAACCTCAAACCAAGGAGACTATTGAAATTCTAAAACAATCCAAAACACCATTTTTAGTTGCTGCTAACAAAATTGATTTAATATCAGGGTGGCAAGAGAAAGAGGGTAATTTAATTGATAAGATTAAAAATCAATCTGAACAAGTAAGATTAGATTTAGATAAAAAGCTTTACAATGTTGTTGCTAAGTTAGCAGAATACAATTTCAAATCAGAGCGCTATGACAGGGTTGAGAGCTTTACAAAAGAGGTTGCTATTGTTCCTTGCTCTGCAAAAACAGGAGAAGGGATTCCAGAATTGCTTATGGTTTTAGTAGGTTTAGCGCAAAGATTCTTGAATGAGTGCTTGGAGTGTTATGTTGAAGGGCCTGCAAAAGGAACAATCCTTGAAGTTAAAGAAGAGACCGGCTTGGGAACAACTGTTGATGTTATTATCTACGATGGAACATTGAATGTGAATGATACAATTGTTATTGGTGGTTTAGATAAACCAATAACAACAAAGGTTAGGGCCTTGCTTTTGCCATTGCCATTAGCAGAGATGCGCGATAAAAAAACAAAGTTCAAGCGGGTTGATAAAGTGACAGCAGCAACTGGTGTTAAGATATCTGCACCTGATTTGAATGATGTTATAGCAGGTATGCCATTGAGAGAAGCAGCCTCCACAAATTTAGAAGAGATACAAAAACAAGTAGAGAAAGAGATAAAAGACATATTAATAGAAACAGATAAGATGGGGGTTATAGTTAAGGCAGATACAATAGGTTCATTAGAGGCCTTGACAAATTTGCTAAAAAAAGAGAAGATAACAATAAGAAAGGCCTCTGTTGGAACAATAACAAAGAAAGATATTACAGATGCCCATGCAAATTTAGAGAAAGATGCTTTGCAAGCAGTTGTCCTTGGTTTTAATGTTGATATTAATCAAGAGGCAGAAGAGCTTGCTCGAGATTTGAAGATACAGGTTTTGACTAATAACATAATCTACAAGCTAATAGAAGACTACCAAAAATGGCATGATGCTGCTATGAGGCAGCAAGAGGCAAAGGAGTTAGAGGGTTTGGTTAGGCCTTGCAAGCTACAAATCTTGAAAGGTTATGTTTTTAGGCAATCTAATCCTGCTATTGTTGGTGTTGATGTTTTGGTTGGGACATTATCAACTGGAACTCCTCTTATGAAAAACAAGAGAAAACTCACAACAGTTAAAAGCATACAGCATGAGAAGGAGAGCTTAACAAAGGTTGAGACTGGTAAGCAGGTTGCAATCTCATTGCCTGGAGTTATGGTTGGGAGGCAGATAAATGAGGGTGATGTTTTGTATTCAGCAATCCCAGAAGAACACTTTAGAAAACTAAAGAAGTTCAAGCGCTACCTCAGGCCTGAAGAGGTTGATTTGTTAAAAGAGATTGCCAATATGATGAGGGATGACAATCCTGTTTGGGGAATATGAGAGAGCTTAAGATTCTTAATAAAAGGCAAATAAAGTCAATTCTCAATATTATAAAAAATCAGTGGGATGCAGATTTAGAAATTGAGCATGCTTTTCTAATGAGCCCTAAAAAAAGGATTTACATTGTTAACAAAGATATTTCTAAGATTGATTTATCAAATTTAAACATTAATAACATTGGTTTGTATTTTGGAGAGCTTACTAAGAACAATGAGATAAGGCTTAGCATAGAAGGCTCCCAGATTGTTGGAAAGAAAGCAAGGAAGAATGTTGTTGATGTAAATGAAAAACAGGCAAAGCAATGGTTTAGAGGGGAATTTGTTGAGACAAAGGAGCAAGGCAATGGCTTTGTTATTCTAAAACACAATAAAAATTTCTTGGGTTGCGGTAGATTGGTTGATGGAAAAGTATTAAACTATGTGGCTAAGGCGAGGAGAATTTCAAGTTAGATTTATTTAATGAAAAATCAAAACATATTATATAATGAGTACCTTCCCTCAAGAGAACTTGTATCTGTTGCTAACTCTAGTGACTTGATTGGGACTGTCAAATTGTTTCGATTGATTATATAATATCTGCCCGGATATTCTGCCAA
This sequence comes from uncultured Methanosarcinales archaeon, assembly GCA_964354685.1. Taxonomy (GTDB): domain Archaea; phylum Nanobdellota; class Nanobdellia; order Woesearchaeales; family JAGVZT01; genus CAYHAM01. The sequence continues at coordinate 107,300 of CAYHAM010000001.1, read as the reverse complement.
TCGAATGCTTGGCATAAACACATCAAGTGCTGCATCATATATACTCTTATGAGCCTCTTCAACATGAGACCTTTTGCTACGGGGGTGTGCCTCTTCTAATTCTCTTATTCTCCTGGTCTTAAAAGGTATCCAAGCATCTGGTCCAGATATTTGGGCCATGACAAAGTGTCTTACATCGCTAAAGGCGTGGAATTCAGTTCTCCCCAAATACTTTAGCTCATCTCGTCCTGTGAGATAATCTTCTGATAAGTTTAAGTCAAAATGAAGTTCGCCTGTGCGCTCTTTTAGTTGTGGGTCTCTTAATCTAACTAGTGAACCAAAACCAGACTCCGTGATCACTGCAGGCAAATCTTCTATTGCCGGCAGGTTGGTACATGTTATTAAACTCATTCCAAGTATATCCCCAACACGAACAGCTCTATTAGAATCATATTTTTTCATTCTGGTTTCTGGCTTTTTTCTTCTAGGATAAAATAAATCATATGCCGTGTTTATTGTCAAGGAGAGCATACCATAAGCAAGTTTGTCTGCTATGCTTTGGGGAGATTTTCTTCTCAATACGATTATACCTGTGCCGTATCCCGACACGTTAGGAAATACAGCCACAGCTACATCAATCACCTCTGCTTTTAGTCTTCTTTCAAGGGCTGTTTCCCCCACTTCTCTTGCTCCCCTCAACCTTTGATAAAACTGATGTGCTTGCGATTCTTCGACCAAATACTCTAAGTGTTCTCCTTCTGAAAGTTCTGTTCCCTTTGGAACCGTAGGAATCTCAAATTTGTTTCCAAAGGATTCACAAACCTCTGTTAAAAAGCATATTAAATCCAAGCAAGTGGAAACAAAGCCCATGTAATAATTTGGATGCTCCGCATTAAGAACAGAACCTGTTTTCTGTGCGTTAAAAACAAGGAGCGAACCAGCCATCCTATATTTTTCTTCAGTAACCTCTCTAATAACATCACCAAGAGTCGGATTTGTACTTGAAGTTGCCCTTAATTGATCAATTGGAACTGGCTCATAGAATGGGTAATCAGGCTTGTCTCCAATAAGGCCCATATCTGTATATATTGTCTCCATCAAATCTGGCCTTTGTTCTTCCTTCTTTTTCTTTTTTCCTGCTATTACTCTTTTTACTTTTTTTTCTTTAGAAATAAACCCCATAATCTCTGCTACCTTTTCATACAAGCTTGCTAATCCTGCCTTCATCACGCAATTTTGGGTGAGCAATCCCAGCTCGGCTCTTGCTAAATTCGGGTTACTTTCGTACAATGCTTCAATATTCCAAGGTCCCTTGTGATTTCCCATTTTAATCACATTAACAAACACTCTCTGCCTCCTTTGTCATTAAATCCAAGGTAGAAGGCGAGAAAGCGATTGAGCTAACTAATGAACAATTTGTTTTATCAATACCAAATTGTTTGCCTTCGTAACATATAGACGATGAAATTTTCATTTTATTTAATTTTTTTGTTTTTTTATGTTAGTAGATTATCGTGGGATTAATTCTTCCAAATACCACTCTCTTAATTTGGGGTCATAACCACCATCAAACCCTATTGCTTGGTGCCTTTGGAAGAGTCTTTCCATAACCAGCGCATCCTTTAGGAAATCAACAATTTTTTGAGGGTCTTCCTCAAACCCCTTGTAGAGCGATTCTTCATCAGTTTTATCTGCATAGAGTATTATTCTAAGAATTGTGCCTCCAAGTTTTACTCCAAAATCTCTTGCGAAGTCTTGTTCAACTTGATCACCTTCAGCTGTTAATTCATCTAAAAGCTCTCTTTGTTCGTATGGTTCTAGAGCTCCTTGGATCTTATCAAATATATCTTTGTAAGTAACCGGCTCTTCTTTTCCAAACCCATATCCTGCCTTTAATTCATCATCCACTTCTCTTTTACCATAAGTTAACAGAACTGCCTCATATAATCTCCTAGCCTGTTCTGCTGCTTGTGAGGCCACTAGTAAATGCAGGTCATATATTCCTTTGTATGTAGAGCTTATACTGAAAGCATCGTCTGTTCGTTCTATTAAGAAGTTCTTAGTAGAGTTAACAACATAAAGACGTTTTAATAAGGACTTCATCCTATTATCTAGCACATCAGCCCTTTTCTCAGCTTCCTCGATAAGAACCACTCTCATGCGCCTTTCTACTCTGCTCTGTACAAACTCTCTCTGCATAATTTTTCCTATTACAGGTGTGTGTTTTAACCTTTCATAGAACTGACCTATGCAGCCAGGTCTTGGGCCAACCACTATCTCCTCCATCATTCTCTCAACTAAAATTTCCTCTTGGGTTCTTAGGTTGTGAAGACCATCCAACAACTTGACTTCTTTTACCTTGGTCCTGATGTACTCTAGCTCATCAATAGGCAATGGGTGTTCCTCGAATATGGTAAGATTAGAATAGGTGGCCATCTCATCTGTACGTCTTATTGTTGCTCCATATGGCTCTCCGGGTATTCTAGTTAATGCGTGCATTCCTACTACCAAGGATTGAATAGTCTCCTCATCAACTTTGGTTTCATGGGTATCTGGTACTAAATCTTTTAAGTCTTTATATACTACACGAAGCATCAGTGGTCTTATTAAATCATAAGAGTCCCTATCCTCTTGTACAGTTCTTTTGTCTCTAAGTTTTTCTTTATTTAATTCATTATGCAAGTTGTGGATAAATCTATGCAGCTCTTGCTCAGCTTCTTTATTAGACTTAGACAAAACAGATTTAATGTAGTCTAAGCTTTTGGTTTCAAAAAAGGTGTCTAATGCCCCCTCAATTAAATCGTGTAAAACAAACAGGTATATTGTGAATGAATCTAAACCACGCTGTGCAGCAATCAGAGCTGGTGTATAGAAGTGGGAGATGTTATAAGCAGTAATCCCTTTTGCATCACCCACACCTCCCATAGGAAAGTCTCTGGTTGATCTTCTAAAGACACTATATGTGTAACCAAGAAGGCTAGCAAGAAACTCTGTCTCGATCTTGTCTTCTTCAGGGAAGTCCTTTGGATAAGCTCCATGAACATTATTTGCGAGTGCTGTTTGTCTTTTCTTGGTATGAAGCCCTGAGAATCTATCCTGAAATTTATCTGTTGCCTCATCACCAAGAGTCCTGTTTAAAATTTGCTCTAAACTCTCGATATCTGGTTCAACATGGCCTGGAAGAAACACAAAGCTAGGTGATACTACTACTTCTTGCCCTTGAACATTTAGAATGCTCATTATACGTAGATAGATTCCTCTTTTTATAAAGTTTTTGATTTTTATCACTATAAAGTAGAATATGGAAAAAGATCATCCAATATTCCAGATATCATCTCCTACCCAATGCAGGTTCTTTATGACCTTGCCCTTGTCCATTACTTTGATATCTTTCGAAGAATATAAGGCTTGACCAATTGCTAATGGTTTTTTATGGGTTTCATCTACTATCATAATAAAAACTTCTTTTTCAAAGTCTTCTAGCTCTTTAATTCCTGGTCTCATTACATCTGCCCCTTTTACCATAAAAGGAACAGCGGGCATGTCAACAACCACTTTTTTTAGAATCTCTTTTTTCATAACAAGCTTTAGTGTTGGCACTAGTTTGTTTTCATAATAAAAAAAGCTTGGTTCATCATTCACAACAACAATATCGTCATCAAATATCTCTGCTTTGTCTTTTTTGTCAATAAAATCAGTTAAACCAAAGCTCTGCTCTATGTTTTTGTTTAGTTCTTTTACCTCGTTTTTTGAGAGTCTTTTTCTTTTCATATTGGTTTTATCTCAACTATTATCTTTTGTTTTGGGTTTTTTAGTTTTTCTTTAATGCTATCAAAATCTATAGCAGCTTTGTCAGAATTTGTTGCCAATGTTCTTTTAGAGACAAAATTGGTTTTTCTAATAACAATTTCATGCTCTGAGTCAAAACCCTTGTTTGGTTGTGCAATTATTTCTTCAATTTTTTTATCAACTTTTATTGTTATTTTTATCCTTTTATTTTTCAACAATCTCTTTAGTTCTGACAAAGAGAAATCAGCATTAACTCCAACAATGCAGTCTCCTGTTTTTGTAACAAAGCGGTCTTTTGTGAACTCAAAAGTGGTTTTATGGCTTGCTCTAATATTCGGATGGCCATGGGCTGTGAATTGCATAATTTAGCTATAATTAACAAAGTTTTAAATATGTTTTGTGTTTATTTAACTATTGAAAAATAGTAAACGTGTTGGGGATGGAAGAGAAAAACTTAGAAGAGTTATTGAACTCTATAGAACTGAGAGAAGGAAGAGGGCAAAGATTCTCTTTTGTTAGAGATTTGTATCACAAAGTTGAAAGTAAGCTCAATGGTAATCCTCTTCTAGCTGGAGGATTAACTGGCGCGGTTTTTGAAGCATTAAATCTTATCCCACCTAGCAGTGATATGAATCATTTACAATATTTTCTTGAAGCATTTGGGGCTGGTTGGGTGAATTTTTATTTAAACAGTAAACTAGAGGAAGAACTTGAAGACGCACCCAAATCATTACCAAGAAAGGTTTGGGAGTTTTTTTGGCATCATCCAATTGCCATAACTCTGGCAGCAACAAGTTTGAATATAAACCGAGCTTATGAAGGTAATTTTGAAAGATTTACTAGCACAATAGATTTGCCACATTTTTACACATGGGGAAGACTTTTTCTATATGAGTATTTGTTTGCTTCTGTATTAATAAAATCAATTAGAATTGGAAAGAAAATATTTGAACCATACTTTTACTTGATTACTGCAGAAGATATATTTAATAGGGCATACAAAAATATAAATCCTTTTCGTAAGAAACCATTTGACCATGTTAAGCAACAGTTAGAGGGTGCTGCAAAATGTCTTGAACTATCTCTAAATTTAAAATATAACACAACTGTTGCTGTGGATCTCACTTATTGTTATCTAGCTCTTGATAAGATAGAAGATGCATGGGACACCTTTAATATTATGGTTGAGCAAATAGGAAGAGAAGAACAGTTTAAATCTGCCAGTGATAGGTTTTTCAATTGGGCTGGAAGGCTTAGAAGTAAAGTAAGATGTCAGCAGCTTGAGGACAAATATGAAGGTGAAAATGCTGAAACAATTATTAGATTGGCAAAAGCATTCAACACATTATTAAGTGGAAAATTAGGTACAATTGATGAAATTCTAACTGAGATGATAGAAGATAGTCCCGATGTAATAGAAGTATATATCTTAAGAGGAAAACATTACAAAGGCCAGGGAGAGAGCGAAAAGGTAAGAAGAGATTTTCTAAAAGTGGCTGATTTGTTATCTAAACAACAAGATTCAGATAAAGATTTGATTCTACTAGGGCATTCAAGCAGACCTTGTTGGGTGTATGATAATTCAATACTTAAATATACATTGTTCAGACAGAAAGCCACACAAGAAGAGGCAAATATGGCAATTGCTGTAGCAGAGATCTTTGGTGACAGAGTTGCAATGATTCTTGATTACTTAAAAGAAATAGGAGAATTATTCCAATTAAGAGTGAGAGGTAAATTTGGGAACAACTTGTATGAATCAATGCCTTATCTAACACCAGAAGAGAGGTTTAGAATAGTAAGACAAGTAGCCTTATTTTTGTTAGACTATCAGCTCACTCCACCAGAGGTGTTTAAAGAGCATGGAGCTGAGTTAGCAGATGTTCTTGTTCCTGGAAAAGATCCTTTGTTTGGCCCAGATTATTATGGGAATAGATTTAGAGATGTTTTTATTGGCGAACTTGAAAAAAATGTGATGGTGATTCCAAAGACTCTTAAAGATAGATTAATTAATGATGGGTATAAGATAGGAAAGATAGTAGCACAATTGCCAAAAGCACCTTACTGGGATGCAAACACAAAGAACACACTTCTTCCAATAATTGTAAATCCACTACCAGCAGATTTTCAAAGAGCCCTTATGAAAATTCGAGGTTTAGATTGGATAAGTTTAACAGAGTGTGGAAGTGATTATTTGACACCAGAACAAAAAGCAATGATTTTTCATATTCTTAGAACAGGTCATGAAATACCAATACCTCTTTTTTTGAGAGAACTGAATTTTGGTGGTGCTATAAGACACCTTGAATTTATTGGTTATAGAGCTAGAGATATTTACAACATGGAAGATGAAGAAAAATTAGATAATATAGGTGCTATGTTTTATCATATTATGAGAGCACCACTCTATTTTCATTCTGTTGTTGGGAATGGCTATGTTGAAACAAGTCAAAGACAACCATTCATAAATTTTGCTGATAATTTAGGTATTTTAGAATCACAATTAAGAGGGAATTATGGTAAAGACCTCAATAGATATATGGAGTTCAAAATACAACAAGCTGAGGAAATCAAACAGATGTATAGTTTGAGCGGAAGAATAAGATCTGCTGATCTTGAATTTTGGAAAAGTGTAGCTGTGAATGGGATTTATATTTCTTCAGGTACAGCAGGGGTTCTATTTTTACTTTCAAAGCTAGGCGAACTTATTTCTAAATAATTTAAAGATTTACTGCCATCAATGCGCCATTCATATCAAAGGTGTTGTCAAGAATTGTATACAAATACAGCAAGAGAATACACTCTTGCTTTTCACATGCGCCAAAGATTTTGTTAAATTTATTGATCGACTCGTATCTTTTTCGACCAAAATCTGCTAGTTTTTGTAAATCAAACTTGTAGAACAATTCGTAAAAATCTTTAAAAAAATTGTTAACCTCTTTGTGCATTTCAATTGTTTCTTTTCCAAGTGTTGTTTTGTTTTTTATCATGTAATCACAAATATCATGGTAAGAATCTCCTACTTTTTCAAGTTGCTCAACAATGTAGTAGAGAGGGGGACTAACCCTGAACTTTGTATAGCCATATTTGTTTAGAATTCGTCTACAAAAATCAGCATATTTGTTTATGTCTTTGTCCATAAAAGCAATTGTTTTTAGCCAAGCAATATCTTGCTTTCCTCCTGCCTCTATACTTTGATCAGCCATTTGATTAATTAACAAAAATATTCTTCTTAGTAGTGTGTCAAACTCCTCTTTGTCAATGCTTGATATTTTTTTTACTTGTAATCTGCTCTTGCCTTGGTAAACAACCTCAAAACCAATAAACTCTTCTCTTATTACTTCTTGTGCTATTTCAAGCTCTTTTGGCTCAAATATTACATCAACCTCATCATAGCCTGCTTTGTAGATTGCTCCTAGTGCTCTTTTAACCATTGGATACAAGCCAACAATATTCAATTCTGTTTTTTGATGAGAAATCTCTTTTTCAGAACCTATTATGACTTTGTTACCCCTCTCTTCTAACTCAACCTCATCTCCCTTCTTGATATTATACTTCTTGGCCCATTTGCTTGGTAATGATACTACAAGAGTTTTGCCAGCAAGCTGTATAACCTTTCTTTTCATATTAACCACCCATATTATATATATTATTTTAAATTATATAATTATATACAGATATATAAGGTATAAGGGAAAATTATATATAAATCTTTCGGTAAATCAGAAATATATCTATTTAAATCGGAAAAAGGTGATAGGGATGATACAAAAAAAGGATTTGCAGATAATATCTAATTTAAGAGCAAATTCAAGGCAAACACTAACTGATATGAGCAAAAAGACAAGAATACCAATAAGCACAATATATGACAGGCTAAAGGTAAATGAAGGCAACTTGATAAAACGCCACACTTGCTTATTAGATTTTAATAAAATAGGGTTTACAACAAGGGCAAAGGTACTTATAAAAGTAGATAGAACAGTAAGAGAAGATGTTAAAGAATATTTGATGAAGCATCGCAATATAAACTCTTTAGTAAAAATAAACAACAACTATGACTTCTTGTTTGAGGCTGTCTTCAAGCAGATAAAAGAGCTAGAAGAATTTTTAGAACAACTAGAGGAAAAATTCAAGATAAGATCAAAACAAGTTTATTACATAATTGAAGATGTGAAAAGAGAATCCTTTCTTTCAGAGCCAGAGATGCTTGATGTGTTAGGATTTTGAAGATATCTACTTCAACAAATCCTCAATCGGCTTCTTTGGTGTTTTTTTCTTTGTATCTTTTTGCAGTTTCTCTGCCTCTTTAGTTAGATCTATTCCAAGATCTTGCAAGCCTTTAATGTGCATTTGCATAAGCTGCTCAATTATCTGCAATATTCTAAGCATCTCCTGCCTTTCCTTAACTAAAGTAGAAAGAGCACCTTTGTGAAAACCAATTTGTTCTTCTTTACTTGCTCCTTTATCTGTTGCCTTTTTAGCCATAAGCATCACCCAGAAATTAGTTTTGTTTTGGGTTATATAAGGGTTTCTATCTTATTTTAACTCTAATTCAGAAGCAGCCTTACAGAACTCTTCTATAAAAGGTCCTACTCTATCTAGAGCATAAGTCATATGATCGCTTTTCTTCTTGACACTTGCAATTGTTGGTTCTGGTAAACTGTTATTCCCATAGATAGTATCTCTTAACCAAACACTTGTTTGGGCAGGCACGTTTTGAACAAGTTGATCTCCTTGTTCATGGTGTGCAACTAGGACTGTTGTTAAGTCAATCATATCTTGCAAATCCTGTGGTCTTGTGTCGCCTCCTTTTGACATAATCTTAATTAAACTATAAATAGGTGGTACACATACTGGAATTCTTAAGATAGGAATAATAATAAGTTCATCAAAAAATTTTTGATCATAAAGTCTTCCTCTTAATTCAACGGAATTTGGTTTTACGTGTTCAATTGGTACCCAGCAATCAACACTACACTCAGTAACATCATCATCAAGATAGTCTCCAAGATGTATTGACATTTTGTCTGGTAATAAAGTAGATTTCCCAGAATAGTATTCAGGGTAGTGACCTGGAAAAATGGCACCAACTAATTCTTGATTTAGAGTTACCATGTCTATATCATGGGAACCTCTCCAAAGAGAGATTGTCCTTTCTCCAAATCTGGTTAGGTATAAAGCTGTCCCATACCCCCCAACAACTGCATAGTCTTTTGCTTTTGTAAAACCCAACTCATTAAGATGGTGGGCCATAGACATAAAAAAAGCAAACACATCTCCATATTTCTCACCATGTTTTTTCATGGAACGCTTATTAATAGAATTAATAATATTTCTAAACAAAAGGTATTTTCTCGTAGAATCTGTTTTTAACTTAGTTTCTAAGTCTTCTATTCCCATAAATCCAGGAATTCTTAAACATATATAAACCTTTCTTTTTTTTACCACTTTGAAGTAGATTTGTGGTTATTTTTTTATATCAGACTCTATTTTATCTTGTTATGAAAGAGGGCTTTCTAAATAACAAAAATGTATTAGTATCAGAACAAGATTGGCAAGGCTTTGTTTTAGGCCTAAAAACTAACAAAATTATTGATAATAAAGATAAAGCTAAAGAGTTACTAAAGGAATGTTTAACCAAGGCAATAAAAGCCAGAGCTGCAAATAGCTTTGGGGTTCTATTTTCAGGAGGCATTGACTCAACAACAATAGCCCTAATTCTAAAAAAGCTTGGCTATGATTTTACTTGCTATTCTGTTGGCATTGATAACTCAAAAGATCTTCTTGGTGCAAAAGATGTTGCAAAAGAGCTTAGATTAAAACTAAAGACAAAAACTCTAAATTTAGAGGAAGTGGAAAAAGCAATACATGAAACAATCAAGATATTAAAAGAACCAAATGTTGTTAAGGTAGGTGTTGGGGCTGTTTTTTATGAGGCGATGAAGCTAGCAAAAGAAGATAATGTAAAAGCTGTTTTCACTGGGCTTGGTTCTGAAGAGATATTTGCTGGTTATGAGAGGCATGCAAATGCAAATGATATTAACAAAGAGTGCTGGCAAGGCTTGTTAAGCATGTGGGAACGAGACTTGAAAAGAGATCATTCAATAGCAAGGGCTTTAGGTTTTGAGCTAAAAACACCTTTTCTAGACAAAGATGTTATCAAAACAGCAATGATGGTTCCTGGAGAGTTCAAGATCTCTGAAGGTTATAAAAAGTACATTTTAAGAGAAGTTGCTTTGGATTTGGGTCTAAAAAAAGAGTTTGCCTTCAAGAGGAAAAGGGCTGCTCAGTATGGCTCTGGTTTTGATAAGGCAATGCTAAAAATAGCAAAGAAACATGGTTTCAAGTACAAGTCAGAGTATTTGATGAGTTTGGTTTAGAAAAATTAATAAATTCTTTAATTAGAATTATGAATATGGTAGAAATAACTGATGATATAAAAAAGTTAATTGAAGGAAATGCTCTAGCATTTGCAACTGTTGGTGAAGATGGAAAGCCTCATTGTATAGCTGTTGGTGATGTAAAAGTTGTTTCAAAAAATGAGCTTCTTGTGGGGGATAATTACATGAATGAAACAAAGAGGAATATCCAAAAAAACAATAATGTTGTTTTAGTTGTTTGGAGTAGAAACTGGGAAAAAGATTGTATTGGTTATGAATTTAGGGGAACTGCTAAATATTTTTCTGAAGGTAAATGGGTTGAAATGGTTAAGAAAATCCATGAAGGATTTCCAGCTAAAGGGGCAATAATAATAACCATAAACAAAATCAAGAAAATGGCGTAAATTAACTATTTCTAAAAAAATTAAACGCCGCGGGTGGGAATTTCAGGTTTTTTAATCCTTTTGAACCCACGTGTCCGGATGGACAGAGGATTTTTGTGGCCAATTGTAAGGTCTCTGAAGGACTCCAGCCCTTAGCAATCATACAGTATCTTAAGAGACATCTTTAAGATATCTCCGCAATGGCCAGGCTATGCGACCGCGGCGTATGAGGAATTAATTCAAAGCTATATATAAATGTTATTTTATTATTAGACCATAAGCTTTATAAAACAACTTAGACTCCTCTTTAATATTGCCTGTGTATAAGGTTAGCCAAAAGGGACTTATACAAACTGCTTGGGCGATAAAGAAGCAGAGTCTTGCTTCTTGGAGTTAAAATGGCTGAAAAAGAACAATTCCTTGTACCTCAAGACATATATCTAAAGGCAGGGATACATATAGGTACAAAATTCAGAACAAAGTATATGGAGAAGTTTATTTACAAGACAAGGCCTGATGGTCTGTCAGTTTTAAACCTCCAACAGATAGACGAAAGGATTAGGTTGGCAGTAAACCTTCTATTACAGTTTGAACCAGAAGACATACTTGTTATTAGTAGAAGAGAAAATGGTTGGAAGCCTGTTAGAAAGTTTGCAGAATTTACAGGTGTAAGGTTTTTTGCAGGAAGATATCCTCCTGGTGTTTTAACAAACCCAAAGCTAGAAAAGTATACAGAACCAAAGATTTTGGTTGTAACAGATGCTTGGCCAGATAGGAATGCTGTTAATGATGCAATAAATATTGGAATACCCACAATTGCACTTTGTGACACCAACAACCAAGCAAACAACATTGATCTAGTTGTACCTTGTAACAACAAAGGAAAGAAAAGCCTTGGCCTTGTTTTTTGGATACTTGCAAATGGGTATTTAAGGGGTAAAGGCAAAATCAAGCCAGATCAAGAGATAAATGCAAGTATTGATGATTTTACAGAGGAATAATTAAACCTTGTAAAAACCGTTTTCTCTGATTTCAAAAATAGTTTCTCTTGCTTCTTCTAATTCAGGGGCTTTTTCCAGTATTGCCATTCTCTTGTTTTTATGTAGATTTTGTAGTTGGATAATATTTCTACTCTGGTTTCTGATTATTTCGCCACCAACCAATTTAAAGCCCTCTTTGTTCTTATCCTCAAGATCAGCATAAACCTGGTCTGTTATTAAAACAAGGGTATTACTATTTTTGTATATCCCTCTAAGAACATCAATCTGCTCTGCCAGCTCTTGGTTTATAGCTTTTACATCTTTTTTTCTAGCAGCCCTATACTGGGCACCAATTGTGTCAACACAAATTAAACCAATTCTAGGATTGGGTAGAAGCTTTTTTAAGAATTCAAATTTTTTCTTTTGTTCTGAAAATGAGTTTGCCTTAAGCAAAATAACAAAGTCCAGAACCTTCCTAAAATCTGGTGTAAGCTGCTTCAACCTTTCAACTGAAAATCCATTCTCAGTGTCAATAAAAACTGTTTTTTTACCGCTCTTGTAGCAAGCTATTGTGGATAGCAAGCAACAGGTTGTTTTGCCAGATGCAGCAGGCCCATATATTGTGTTGAGCATTCCAGTTGAATAGCCCCCATCAAGCAAAGCGTCCAAAACATCTGAACCTGAGGTAATTTTCATATTTTCTTGGTAATCTTATAATTATATATATCTTTTGACTATCAAAAACAAAATCTTTTTAAAACAGCTTGTTCTACCAAGCTTCGGGTAGAGTGGTACTTAACTTTCGCAAACCTTGTTTGTGAGGAAAGTCCACCCACTACAAAGGCCACTCTCGGAAGAGAGTTCTTTAAGGGAAGGCAACCACTCAGAAACGATACAGCCTTAGGGTAGGGTGAAGCCATGAAACCTTTGGTGACAAAGGCAAAAACAGGCAGACGCTCTCTAGGGAATTGGTGAAACGGTGAGCCCTGGCCAGTGCAAGCATATGCGCTCAGTTGAATGTTAAGCTGAACCATTCCTTTCAACAGGAGGTTCAACAAAAGGTGGCTTACAGCCACTCTACCTTTTAATTTCAAAGGTGAGAAAAATGGCACGTCAAGATAGAGTATCACTACCCTCTGGACAGGGTGGGCTGATGAGGTATTTTGATGATTACAAGAGCAAGATAGAGATCAAACCAGGGGTTGTTATAATTATGTGCGTTGTTGTCATTGCCATTGTTTTAATTCTACAAATGTTCGGTAGTAAATGGCTTGGTTAACATGATGCCTGGCATGAATCCAAGACAGATGAAGAAGATGATGCAAAGAATGGGCATCCAGCAGCAAGACATAGATGCGGATTTGGTCACAATAAAGTTTAATAATAAAGAGATTGTCATAAGCGATCCTTCTGTTGTTAAGGTTAATATGATGGGGCAGGAGACGTTTCAAATAACAGGAAAGGTTTCTGAAAGGGTTTTAGAGCCAGAGATAAGCGAGGAAGATATAAAAACAGTTATGCAAAAAGCAAAGGTTAGCAAAGAAAAAGCAGAAAAGGCTTTAAAGGATAATAAAGGAGATCTTGCTAAGGCAATTATAGAACTCTCTTCTAAATAAATTAGATTTAGCCTGATTTTTATAGCAAAATTTAAAAACTTCTGTTTTATATATTCTATTTATGGAAAAATTTCAGGAATACAGAGAGAATGCTAGGAAAAAGCTAAAGGTTGCTGATCATATGATAACAATGACATACCCTCTCGTAAGGGATAATAGGTTATTAATAGCTGTTATGGAGAACCTTTTTCTTGCATTAACAAACTCTATGGCCTCTGTACTTCACTATGAAAGGGTGTTTAAAAGAGTTCCACCTTTCCATGACACCTTTGATTCAAAGTTCAATATGTTTAGGGCAAAGGTTGTTCCCAGATACAATATTAACACAGAGTATATAACAATGATGGATGATATAAAGGATATAATTATACAACATAAGAAGAGCCCTGTTGAGTTCTCAAGAAAGGATGTTTTTGTTATTGCGTCTAATAGTTATAATCTAAAAACTGTTTCTGTGGAGCAGATAAAGAAATACATAGCGCAATCAAAGCACTTCCTTGAAGATATGGAGAAAATAGTGAGTAAAGATGAACAAATATTTAGATAATGCTCTTGAGGAGTTGAAAAGGGTTGATCACCTTGTGTATGTTAGTTTAAAGTATACAAGGACTGTTGATATAATAAAAAGCATAATTGATAGGATAATAAACGCGTTTGACTTTGCAATACTTGCTTTGTTGGATATGTTTAAAGAGAAGAAGCTTGTTGATAAGATCCCAAAAAGCCCCGGCTTGAGGACAAAGATTTTGAGAGACTTGTACAAAGATGAAAAGGTTGTTCTAGAGTTTCTTGATTTTTATCATCTGTTAAGAGATTTGAGCAGAGCTGATTTCAGGAGGAGAAAGGAGTTTAGAAGACATGTAACGATGACTGCTCTGCTTCAAGATGGTGAAATGGAGATTAATATTGACATAATAACAGAATATTATAAGAGAAGCAAAATATTTTTAAAGCTGGTTGAGAAAATAATAGAGGCGGATAACAAAGGAGATATGAATGAGCTTTTGAGTAGCTCAGTAGCAGAGGTTGATTTTGAAGAGGGCAAGCTATGAGGTATCGCAAACCAAAAAAACAAAAGAAGGGTAAAAATAAGAAAGTAAAAACAAAAGAGACAAAGTATGATAAAGCAGTTGGAAATGCCCTTGGAAAAAAGTATGAAGAGGGTGTGAAAAAAAAAGAGGGTGAAAGCTTATTCTCCTATTTGCTAAGGCAACTTGGATTGAGAAAATGAGTGAAAATACAGAAAAAGAGGTGAATAAGGGAAATGTGATTCCATATAAACTAGAGCTTGAGTATAATAGAGAGCATTATATAAAATACTCCAAACAAGCTGCAAGAATTCTTTATTGGTTGGTTTTGTTGATGCTTACTATCTGCAATTTTTTGATATTTATTATCTTGGTTCCACTTATTTTAATAATAAAATCAAGCATCTTGTATTTGATTGTTGGAACACTAGGTTTTATCTTTGGATTAGTGTTTAACTTTTTAATAAATGACATCGAGCACCTAGAACCAAAGCATCATAGATTTGCAGCAGGCTTTATTCCTGTGATTGGGATGATCAATATCTTTTTAATAATCAGCATAGAGCGTTTTCTACAAGGCCCTGGCTACTATCAAGCAATGGATGTGGTGGTTGCCAGCTTTGTTTATTTTATAATGTTCGTGCTGCCTTATTTTGCTGGTGTTTTTAAGAAAAAGAGTAAATAAGTGCATATTTCTTAAAGAAGATAGTTCCCACAAAATCTTTTTAATTAGAAAGATAAAAAATGGTTAACTAAATTTGTAATAATTATTCACAAATCAAATGCACTTTTAATTGTGTCTCCAATATCCCTTGGAACATTGTCTAACATTGACGCAAGGTTTGGTCTTAATTCAGTAGGGTCATCACAATCTTTATGAGTAACAAATACTCTTATGTCTTTATCTGGTATGTAACTTCGTTCCCTAATCAAGAGTCCTTCTGGTCTAGTCATAGTTGCTTCCCACAACCTTCCTGGTTCATCTTTAGCTTTAGGTAAACATTGAATTGTTATTGAATCATCATGTACAAAAGCTTCAACCATCCCCCATGTATAACCAAGGATATAACGTTCTGCTGTTACTTGTGATTGTCTCGAAGAGTACATTTTATAAGCAAAATAAATACTTATTTATAAATCTTTTGGTTTGTAACTACTTCTAAAAGACAATAATACAAAGATTTATAAATATCAAATTTAAACAATTTTATTATGAATTCAAAAATAACTATTTCACATAATGGTTGTAATGTTATTGGATGGGAGATGGTAACTGGTAAAATTGGTGGTTTGGGATGTACTATTTTAAAGTATTACTATGATGAAGATGGTCAATTATTATTTAATAGATATGCTGATCACACTTGCGCTGCTAACAGATTTGGGGTGCCAATTGATTTTTCTAAAATTGATGTTGAAGCACAAGCTGTCCTAGGAAGGTCTCTTGAAGATGTGCTAGCTCAGTATGAAAATAAACCAAATTACACCTTTAAGGAGATCTAGTCCCAAACAACAAACTTTAAATACTATCAAAAATTCCTTTCATATATATAGCCCGAGTCTTTGGGGCGCTGTTAGGGCTGAGAGCTAATTTCTCGGCTTATTAGAATATTAAAATGGTAGAAGATAAAGATTTTAGGCATATTGTAAGGGTTGTGAACACTGACTTAGATGGAAATAAACCCATAAAGCATGCTTTAATGAAAATAAAAGGAGTAGGCTTTATGCTAGCAAATGTTGTTTGTAATTGTGCTAAAGTGGACAAGGGCAAAAAAACAGGAGTATTAAGCGATGAAGAAGTTATGAGACTTGATGATGTTATTAAAAACCCTTTAAAGTATAGCATCCCTGCTTGGATGCTTAACAGAAGAAAAGATTATGATACAAATGAAAACTTACACATCACAGGACCTGATGCAAGTTTTGTAAAACAAGGTGATATCAAAAGATTACAAAAGGTAAAATCCTACCGCGGAATGAGGCATGCCTGGAAGCTGCCTGTTAGAGGCCAACGCACAAGATCTAATTTCAGGCCAAACAAGGGAAAGGTTATGGGCGTGAAGCGTAGAAGTGGCGTAAGAGCTGGTAGAGTTTAAGGTAAAAATGGGAGACCCTAGAAGACTAAGGAAAAAGTATTCAACACCTATTCAT
This sequence comes from uncultured Methanosarcinales archaeon, assembly GCA_964354685.1. GTDB lineage: Archaea > Nanobdellota > Nanobdellia > Woesearchaeales > JAGVZT01 > CAYHAM01. The sequence goes on along the minus strand of CAYHAM010000001.1, from coordinate 90,991 downwards.
CCCTGGCAAAAGGCCAGGATTGAGGATGAGAAGGTGATTATTGGGGAGTATGGACTGAAGAACAAAAAAGAGATATGGAAGATTGCTTCAAAGGTTAAAGAATTCAGAATACAGGCAAAAAACCTTATTGCAAGCACCACCCCTCAAGGTGAGAAAGAGAAGGTCCAACTACTAGCAAAACTAAATAGAATTGGTTTGCTATCAGAACGCGCAAACCTTGATGATGTGCTTGGACTTGAGACTCGTGATCTAATGGAGAGAAGGTTGCAAACAGTTGTTTATAGGAAGGGGCTTGCAAAGTCAATAAAACAAGCAAGGCAGTTTATTATCCACCAGCACATAATTGTTGGCAACAAGAAGATAACTGTTCCATCATACATTGTGAAGAGAGGTGAAGAGGACACAATCAACTTTGTACCAACCTCCCAACTGGTTGACCCTGAACATCCAGAGAGGGAACAAAAAGAGAAAAAGAAGAAACCAAAGAAAAAGGCAAGAAGAAGATGAATAATAAATTTGGAAAAACAAGGTGGGGATTAGCGCACATATATGCTTCTTATAATAACACAATTATACATATAACTGACATAACAGGCACAGAAACAATCTCAAAGTGTTCTGGTGGTGTTGTTGTAAAAGCAGATAGAATGGAGAGCTCACCAACAGCAGCAATGATTGCTGCAAAAAAGGCTGCAGAGTCTGCAATAGAAAAGGGTATAACAGGCATACATGTTAAAATAAAGGCACCTGGCGGTCAAAATGGGCCACACAACCCAGGGCCAGGGGCGCAGGCTGCTATAAGGGCTTTATCTAGAATGGGTTTGAGAATAGGTATAATTGAAGAGGTAACCCCTATTGCGCATGATGGTTGCAGAAAAAAGGGTGGCAGAAGGGGGAGGCGTGTTTAAATGGATATCAAGCTAATAAAAGATGATGTGAAGAATAGGAAGATATCATTCATACTAAAAGATAGTGATGTTGCGTTTGCAAATGCTTTACGTAGAATTGTGATTGAAGATGTCCCAACCTTGGCTATTGAGGATGTTGAGTTTAGGAAAAACACCTCTGCTTTGTATGATGAGATGGTTGCTTTGAGGCTTGGTCTTATTCCCCTAAAAACAGACTTAAAGTCATACAACTTGCCTGAAGAATGCCCATGCAAAGGTAAGGGCTGTGCGCAGTGCCAACTAAAGCTAATAATCAAGGCAAAAGGTCCAAAGATGGTTTATGCTGCTGATTTAAAATCAAAAGACCCAAAGGTTAAGCCCATATTTCCAAAGACACCTATTGTTAAATTGTTGAAGGGCCAGGTTTTAGAAGTAGAGATGACCGCAGTCATGGGTAAGGGTAAGGAGCATACAAAATGGAGCCCTGCCTTAGTCTATTACAAATATGATCCAAAAATAACTATAACAAAAAATGGGCAGGATATTTTAGAGTGCGTAGATGCTTGTCCGCAGAAGGTGTTTGATAAGAAAGGTGGCAAGCTAGAGATAAATCAAAAGCGCTTACTTGATTGCCATCTTTGTGGCGCGTGCGAAGATTTATCAAAGGGAGAGGTCAAGGTTGGCAGAGATGTGCAAGACTTTGTGTTTTTTGTTGAGTCATGGGGTCAATTAAATTGTAAAGAGATCATGCTTGAAGCTTCGGAAATACTTAATAAAAAACTTGATATGTTTGAAAAGGAGATAAAAACAAAGAAGAAGTGATGTTCACTGACCCCCTTGTTTATTATGTTCACTGCGGGGGTGTCGGAGTCTGGTCAAAGCATTGACTAAACGACTACGGTTGAGGGCCGTAGGCCTTAGTGGCTGCGCGGGTTCAAAGCCACCAATCTTTTACAAAAAGAGTTGGGTGAAAATCCCGTCCCCCGCATAATGAAAATGAAAAGAACAGGTCCAACAAACAAATATTTGCAAGAGCTGGTTCAAGAGCTCAAGAAGAAGTCTAGCCTAGAAGGAGCTATGTTCTGGAACAGGATAGCAAGTGACCTTGAGAAGCCAACAAGGCAAAGAAGGGCTGTTAATCTATCAAAGATAAATCGTTTTACAAAAGAGAATGAAATCATAGTTGTGCCTGGCAAGGTTTTGTCATCTGGTGAATTGAATCATAAACTAACTATTGCTGCTTGGCAGTTCTCGCAAAAGGCTTTGGAGAAGATTAATAAAAAAAATGCTAAGGCCATGACAATACAAGAGTTGATGAAAACAAACATAAAGGAAAAGAGGGTAAGGATAATTGGTTAAAATGACAGTTATAGATGCCTCAGATTTGATATTGGGAAGGTTGGCAACATATGTTGCAAAAAGGGTATTGCTAGGTGAGAATATAGAACTTGTTAACTGTGAAAAGGCGGTGATAACAGGTAATAAGAGAATGATATTGAGCAAATACCAACAAAGACGTGAGAGAGGTACTCCTTCAAAAGGTCCTTTTTTCCCAAGAAGGGCTGACATGCTTGTAAGAAGAGCGATAAGGGGTATGCTACCCTACAAAAAGAATAGGGGAAGAGAGGCATTCAAAAGAATAAAATGCCACATCGGTGTTCCAAAAGAGTTTGAAAATCAAAAAATAGAAACAATAAAAAATGCCAATATGTCAAAACTAACCACGCAAAAGTATATTAAAGTTGGAGAATTATCAAAACTACTTGGTGCTAAAATATGAAGATTGTTCACGCATCTGGAAAGAGAAAAATGGCAATAGCAAGGGCAACCTTGAGAGCGGGTAATGGTAAGATTAAGATAAACAACCAGCTGCTGGATACAATAGAACCAAAGCTTGCAAGGATGAAAATAAAAGAGCCATTAATACTTGCTGGTGAGCTTGGTAAAGATGTTGATATAAATGTTAATGTGCTGGGTGGTGGCAATATGTCGCAAGCAGAGGCTTCAAGGCTTGCAATTGCTCGCGCACTTGTTGATTATTCAAAGGACTCCAAGCTAGAAAAAACATTTTTAGATTATGATAGACAATTGCTTGTTGCTGATGTTAGGAGAAAAGAGGTTTATAAACCCAATCGTTCTAAAGCAAGGGCTAAACGCCAGAAGAGTTATAGGTGAGAACATGATAATACCAATAAGGTGCTGGAGCTGTGGAAAGCCAATAGCACACTTGTATGAGGAATACCAAGAGCGTGTTAAAGCAGGAGAAGAAAAGAAAAAGGTTTTGGACAGCCTTGGTTTAGAAAGATACTGTTGTAGGGCCATATTTTTAGGACATGTTGATTTGTTAGAAACAATTGCAAGATTCAAGAAATTTTAATGATCGCTTTGTTAAAATGACTAACAACTTAGAATTAGGTTCTGTATTGTCTTTGTTAGTCTTGTTGCTGTTGTTGTGAGCTCTTGAAGGGCTCTCTATTCTTTTTTATAATAGTTTTACACAAAAATATAAAAACCAAAACAAAACAAGGGTAAGTAAGATGGTTGATTTGAACAAGATTGCAAAAAAATGGCAAAGCAAATGGGAAAAAGCCAAGATATTTGAGGCTGACTCTGCTAGAGGTAAGAAAAAGTTTTTTGTCACATTCCCATATCCTTACATCAATCTTTATCCTCATATTGGCCATTTCTACTCAATTATGCGAACAGAGGCTTTTATCAGATACAAAAGGATGCAGGGGTTTAATGCATTGTTTCCACAGGCATGGCACTGCACTGGTAGCCCTATGACAAATGCTGCTTTGAGAATAAAGGAGGGTGAGCAAAGACAAGTTAAAACAATGAAAGACATGGGCTTTAAAGATGAAGAAATAAAAAAATTCGAGGATGAAAAATATTGGATCAAGGTTTTTTCAAAGGGTTGGGAAGAGGATTTGAGAAAAGTTGGCTTGGCAATAGACTGGAGGCGTAACTTTATTACAACCAGTTTGAATCCACACTATGACAAATTCGTACAATGGCAGTTTAGAATATTAAAACAAAAAGGGCTTGTTGAAAAGGGTAAGCATCCAGTAATATGGTGCACAAAGTGCAACTCGCCTGTTGGTGATCATTCTAGGATCGAGGGCGAGGGCGAAACACCACAAGAATATACACTAATAAAGTTCAAGTTTGATAATAGCTATATTGTTGCTGCCTCTCTTAGGCCTGAGACTGTTTTTGGCCAAACAAACATGTGGATTGACCCTAACATAGATTATGTAAAAGCAAAGATTAATGACAAAGAAGTTTGGATAATGAGCAAGGAGTGTGCTAATAAGCTTGCTTTGCAAGAAAGGACTGTTGAGATTGTTGGCAAAATAAAAGGCAGAGATATGATTGGTAAGTATTGCAGAGCACCTGGTGTTGACAGGGATATAATTATTCTTCCTTCAAGTTTTTGTGATCCAAAGGTTGGCTCTGGTTTGGTTACTTCTGTTCCAAGTGATGCCCCTGATGATTGGATAGGGTTGTATGATTTGCAAAGAAGCAAAGAAGAGTACGAGAAGTATGGGCTGAATTGGGAGAAGATAAAGGCAATTAAGGTTATTCCTATAATAAGAACAAAGGAGTTTGGGGATAAAGCAGCTGTCAAGATTTGTGAAGATATGGGTATAAAAAACCAGCATGAGCGAGAGAAGCTAGAAAAGGCAAGAAAGATTGTTTACAAGGCTGGTTATCACACAGGCATTATGAATGAAAATTGCGGGGAGTACAAAGGCATGAAGGTTGAGGAGGCAAAGGAGAAGATAAAAAAACTTTTGTTAAAGACAGGACAAGCAGATGTTATGTATGAGCCAACCGCAAAGGTTGTTTGTAGGTGCTTGACAGAATCTGTTGTTAAGATTGTTTCTGACCAATGGTTTATCAAGTACGGAGATAAAGAGTGGAAGAAGATTGCTCATAAATGTCTTGATCAGATGAATCTTTATCCAGAAAATGTTAGGACCCAGTTTAATTATGTTATTGACTGGTTGAATGATTGGGCTTGCACTCGCGAGTTTGGATTAGGAACAAGGCTTCCCTGGGATGAGCAATGGGTGATTGAATCTTTGTCTGACTCAACAATATACATGGCTTATTATACAATTGCACACAAGATAAAAGAAATTCCGATTGATAAGATTGATGATAGATTCTTTGATTATGTTTTATTAGGTAAAGGTGATAAGAAAAAGATTCCTGTTAATAGCAAAACTTTGGATTCATTAAGAGCAGAATTTGAGTACTGGTATCCAATGGATTTCAGGAACTCTGGCAAGGATTTAATACAAAATCATCTCACTTTTAGTATTTTTATTCACACTGCTGTTTTCCCAAAAAAGCATTGGCCAAGAAGCTTTGGCTGCAATGGGTGGGTTACTATTGATGGCAAAAAGATGTCAAAGTCTTTGGGCAATGTTATTCCCTTAAGAGAAATGGTTAAGCAGTATTCTGCAGATGGTTCTAGGATAACAATCCTTTATGGTGGAGAAGGGCTAGATGATGCTAATTGGGATTCTGAGCTGGCAAGGAGCATGAAAACAAAGGTTGAGCAGCTGCTGATGTTCTGCAAAAAGAACTATAACAACGGGGTTGAAGAGAAAAGGGCAATTGATGACTGGATGGAATCAAAATTAAATGAGATTGTTAAGCAAACAACAGAGGCAATGGAGATAACAATGTTTAGGAGTGCCATACAAATTGGTTATTTTGATCTGCAAAGGGCTTTGAAATGGTATTTGAGAAGAGCAATAAAGCCTAACAAGAAGTTGATGAATAAGATAATTGAAACTCAGATCTTGTTATTAACACCCTTTACACCTTTTGTTTGTGAAGAGGCTTGGGAAATGATTGGAGAAAAACAATTTATCTCTAATGCTAAATGGCCAATGTATGATATCAAGAAGATAAAGCCAGAGGTGACAATTGCAGAGGACATTGTTAGAGAAACAATAGATGATATCAACTCTGTTTTGAGATTAACTAAAATTGACAAGCCAAGCAAGATAATGCTATTTGTTGCAGAACCATGGAAGTATGAGTTGTATAAGGTTTTGGGTAGGGAGTTGGGAAAAAGCTATGACTTTAAGGTCTTGATGAGTAAGGCAATGAAGAATGATAAGATTAAAAAGTATGGCCAAGATGCATCTAAGATTATACAAAAAGTGATTAAGTCAGGCAAGGGAGTAAGTGATGTTCTGGATTATAAGTTAGAGCAAAAGGTTTTGGTTGAGAGCAAGAAGTTCTTTGAGAGAGAGTTTGGATGCCAAGTTTTAATTGAAGAAGCTGACAAATCAAAAGAGCCAAAGGCTAAACAAGCGCTGCCGGGGAAGCCGGCTATTTTGGTGGAGAAATAAGCAGAAAAAATGAGGTAAAATGAAGGAAAAAGAGAAACAGAGAATAATAAAGGAACTGGATGAAAAAACAAAGAATATGGGTCCTAGGGGAAAAGTGTGTTTTGCCCTTGTAAATTTGATTAAACAACTATTTGTCGTTTTCTTTAGTCTATTAAGATTTTTATTGATAGTTATAGAAGAACTAATAAGATTTGTAATAGTTATAGTCAAAACAATAGTTCCTTTCATTTTTTTAGGTATTGTGGTGATAGCTTTCTTAAAGTACCTATTCACAGAAGGTAGAGGTTTTGATATAAATAAATTCAATATAATTACAATTATCACAGCGACCTTGTGTTTATTAACCATTGAATTTTTGAGATTAGTTAAAGATGAAAAAAAATTAGAAAAAAAGAAATTACATTATTTAAGACAATCTGCTGAAATGTTATTTGGAGCCACAATATATTTTTGTTCAATGTATATCCTAAATTTAGTTAGAAATCTCAATAAAGATTTTTCAATTACTATTTTAAATCATGTTTTTAATTTTTATAAACAAACGCAAGATAACTTAATCATTATACTTGTTATCATAATGGCTCTTGTAGCTTCATTCTTCTTGATCTATTCCCTCTTCATACTACTAACAAAAGTAGGAACTATATATGAATTACCAGAAGAAGAAGAGGAGTTAGAGTTATTTCAGAGAATAAGGAAAAGAATGGATTCTAATAGAAAGATAGTGGTCAAAAGAATTAAATAGGGCTTTTCATTCCTTACGCATATGAATGATGAATTAATATTAGATGAGTTAAAAGAATTAATTAGCGTAGGTGGTCATTTAGGGACGTCTCTTAACTCATCCAACGAATTACCCTCTAGTTGGAACGTCAGTAATTATAGGGAATGTGAGAAATGGAGGGGTGCAGCCATAAATATCCTTAAACTCAGATTTGGGACAGATTCTGATTATTACAAAGATTTTATTAAAAATCTTTCAGTTCAAATACTAAGGATGCAGGGTGGTGAATACTACAAAGAGAATGTTTCTCAAGCAACTGGTGTTTTGGAATATGTATATGATGCATTAAAGAAGGGTTTAACAGACGATTTGTTTTACAAAAAAGAGATTATCTTATTGAGTAACTTATTAGACCAAGCATTTGAATTTTTAAACAAGAACTTCAAACTGGCCGCAGCAATATACGGAAGAATTGTTTTAGAAACAACAATCAAGGAATATGCTGAGAAATATAATATTGATGAAAAAACCTTTGAGCAAACAATAATAGAACTTAGGAAGAAAGGCATTATCCAAAAACCATTCGAAACAAGCTTACGCGCACACTACCAATTAGGTTCTGATGCTGTACATAAGCCTAAAGAGTTCCCAAATTATTTAGATAAGGATATCAAAGAATTTCTGGTATTCATAAGAGATAAAGTTCTTACATTAGGATAATTGTTTATATATAAAAGCGGGTAAGCACACCCCAAGATGGACACTTTCTTAACACATTAGCTAACCTTAGCTTTTCCTCAGCTCTGCAACCCCTCAAGCACCCACGAATATAATTAATGCTGCTTTGTTCCCAACCTGACATGGTTCTTATAAACAAGAGCCCTGAAGGACAGAGCCTCTTCGTCCAAACCAAGACCAATATATTAGGAGAGTGCCTCTCCCAAGGCTTTGGTTCTATCGTAAAGCCGGTTTATAGTGACAAGGGACGGCTAACCCCCCAACCTAGCTTACCCATATATAGTTAATAGAAATTCTATTTTAAATGTTTCTGAAATTCTTTGAATTTCAGAAGCTAGGAAAAGCATAGCTTTTCCTATGTTTCTAAAACCCAATATATCAAAAAAAGCAAGGTTTTTAAAGTGCTCTTTACTCTTTTTTAAACATGGCCAAGAAGAAATCAAAGAAGAAGAAAACAACCCAGGAGAAAAAAGAAATCAAAAAAGAAGAAACAGTTGTTGAAGTAGAAGAAAAACCAAAGAAAGAGAAGGTTGTTGTTAATGGTTTATTTGCAGAGGAGAGGGTTTTAACAGAGGATAGCGATGCTGCCAGAGAGCTATACAACCAGAGCAGCTATGGCAAAGTCTTAGAAGATGGCAAGCTCCAGCTCTCATTGTGCGAAGCATTGTACCTTATGGAAAAATGCAAGCTAAGAATACATGACCAAAGAAAAAAAGAGATGAGCTTTGAAAACTTTTTGAAAAATGCCAAGAAAGTAGAGCCAAACTTCTGGATAAGGTATTGTGTTTTCAAGAACATGAGGAATCGTGGCTATATAATAAAGACGGCTTTAAAGTTTGGTGCTGATTTCAGGGTTTATGATCGTGGAGTTAAGCCAGGAGAGGATCATGCAAGATGGATAATTTACCCTGTTCATGAGGGCAATGTTTTAACCTGGTATGAGTTTGCTGCCAAGAATAGGGTTGCTCATTCTACCAAAAAGAGATTAATGATTGGTATTGTTGATGATGAGGGTGATGTAACCTATTATGAGATTAGGTGGATGAGGCCTTAAAAAGGGTTAAAAGCCATTAAGAAAAGTATTTAAACATTCTTAGTATCTTAACAATATATGGACATTCGCCAAAAAGTGATTGATTTTATAAGGGTTAAAGGCCCAAGCCTGCCTGTACATATTACTAAGGAGATAAATCAAAACATCCTAATGTCTTCTGCTATTTTATCAGAGATGGTTTCTAAAGGTGATTTGAATATATCTAATATAAAGCTTGGCGGTTCTCCATTGTATTACATAAAAGGCCAAGAGTATAAGCTTCAAAACTATATAGATAGGCTAAACCCAAAGGACAGAAAAACACTTGAACTGTTGAGAGAAAAGAAGGTTTTAAGAGATGTAAAACTGCAACCAATAGAGCGTGTTTCTCTAAGACAGATAAAAGACTTTGCAATCCCTTTAAAAGTTCAGATTGGAAACAATGTTGAGCTATTCTGGAAGTGGTATTTGCTACCTGGTGAGAATGCTGAGGCTCTTGTAAAAGATATGATAAGGGGCGAGATCCCAAAAAAAGAGCCAGAAAAAATAAATGTACCAGAAGCAAAAGTAGAACCAAAGTTAGAGATAAAACCAAAAGAGATTGAAGTAGAAAAGGTTTTTGAGAAAAAACCAGTTAAGCAAAAACCAAAAATTAAGAAGCCTGTTAAAAAAGATGAGAAAAAACCAAAAAGCTTTGTAGACAAAACAGGGGTTGATGAGTTTTTAAGTCAAGTCAACTCTTATTTCAAGAAGAACAGAATAGAGGTTTTAGAACATAGTATAATAAGAAAAAACTCTGAGATTGATTTTGTTATCAAGGTGCCTAGCACTGTTGGCTCATTAACATATTATTGTAAGGCAAAGAGCAAAAAGCGCAGCAATGACAATGACTTAGCATCTGCTTTAGTGCAAGGACAGATGAAAAAACTACCGGTTATCTATTTAATACAAGGGGAGCTAACAAAAAAAACAAATGAAATGTTAAACAAAGAGTTTAAGGGCATGACAATCAAGAAATTTTAAAATGGGAACAAATTTAAAAGAGCTGTTGTTAAAAAAAGAGATTAATATTGAAAGCCTGAATGGCAAGGTTCTTGTTGTTGATTCCTTTAATATTTTGTATCAGTTCCTAAGTTCAATAAGGCAGCGAGATGGCTCATTGCTAATGGATTCTCAAGGCAATGTTACTAGTCACCTTACTGGACTTTTTAGTAGAACAACAAGGTTAATGTCATATGGTTTGAAGCTAGCATTTGTTTTTGATGGTGAGCCCCCAAAGCTAAAGTATGAGGAAAGGGAGAGAAGAAAAGAGTTTAAATTAGAAGCAAAGAAAAAGTATGAAAAGGCTAAGGCAGAAAAGGATTTAGATGCAATGAAGAAGTATGCTGCCAGGACATCCAGATTAACTGAAGCTATGGTTGAAGAGGCTAAGCTCTTGGTTAAGGCAATGGGTTGCCCTGTTTTACAAGCGCCTTCTGAAGGTGAGGCTCAAGCTGCTTTGATTGTTAACAATGGAGATGCTTATGCGACTGTTAGTGAGGATTATGACAGTTTACTCTACGGCTCACCAAGGCTTGTAAAAAATCTAACAATAACTGCTAGAAAAAAGCAGAAGGACAGGCTCAGCTATGAAACAATAAACCCAGCAATAATAGAGCTATCTGAGAATCTCAAACATTTGGGCATAAACCGCGAGCAATTAATTGTTATAGCTATGCTTGTTGGAACTGATTTTAATGTTGGAGGTATAAAAGGTGTTGGCCCAAAAAAGGCTTATGAATTGGTTAAGAAGCACAAGACGAATTTTGATGGAATTTTTGATGAGGTTGGATGGCAAAATAGCTTTGACATAGAATGGAACCTGGTTTTTAACACAATCAAAAAGATGTCTGTCAACAAAAAGTATGACCTGAAATGGGTAGAATTAGATAAAGAGAAAATATTTGAGTTGTTGGTTGAAAAGCATGACTTCTCAAAAGATAGAATAGAAAATAGTATTAAGAGCTTGGTCAAAGAGGTTGAAAAAAAGCAACAAACTGGTCTTGGAGAGTGGATTTAGATGATCCAATGGTATGTTTATGCAATATTGGCAGCAGTGTTTGCTTCTGCATTCTCAATAACTAGAAAAAAGGCCTTATCATTGGAACATGCAATGAATTTTGAAAGTGCACGTGTATTGAGTGTTGCTCTGTTTTCATTGATTTTGATTCCAGTCATAAAACCAAACATTGATATTAGCACCCTGTTTTTGGTGTATTGTGCTTCCTTACTGGGTGCAATAGGAATTGTTTTTGCCTCAAAGGCTTTTAGGCATGGGGAGATCTCTCTGATTGCCCCACTAGAGAATATCAAACCATCCTTTGTTTTGATTCTTGCCTATTTTTTTTTAGCTGAAACACCCTCAGTTGGACAATTGATTGGAATAATCATATTATTCATCTCTGCATACTTGTTAGAAGCAGATCAACATATTGACCAGCTTTTAAAGCCTGTTAAAAACCTATTAAGAGACAAGTATGGGCTTTATTTTGTTTTTGCTATTTTTCTTTTTAGTGTTTGTTCACTGCTTGACAGATATATAGTGTCAAATAGACTAGATGTTTTCACATACCTTCTTATTTTTTGGGTGTTTGTTGCAATAAATTTCAACTTTATACATGGTGTGATTTTCGGGTTCAAAGAGGTGACAACTTGCTTTAAAAAGCTAAAGCTCTATATTTTTTTAGTTGCCTTTTTCTCATTTCTAGCTAATATTCTAGAACTCAAGGCTTTGTCTATGGCTTATGTGTCATTGGTAATTCCGGTTTTAATGCTCTCAACCTTGTTTGTTGTTGCGGTTGGTGGTAAGTTTTTTCACGAGAAAAACCTCTTGTTTCGTTTGATCGTGTCTTTACTCATGCTAATGGGTACTGTGATGGTGGTGGTGCTGTGAAATTAAAGCAAGTTCTAAAGGGTAGATTAACTGATAAAGAAATTACTCATTTGATTACAAGCTTTGATATCATAGGCAACATTGCAATAATTGAGATTCCTGAAGAGCTCAAATCAAAACATAGGATTATAGCAAATGCGGTTTTAGAATCAAATAAGAATATTCAAACAGTTCTTAAAAAAGCAGACATCCACAAAGGTGAGTTTAGGGTACAAAAACTAAGTTATCTTGTTGGTAAAAGAACAAAAGAAACCATTCACAAAGAGAACAATGTTCAGCTCAAATTGAATGTTGAGAAGGTTTATTTTACTCCTAGGTTAAGCACTGAAAGGAAAAGGATATATCAATTGGTTAGGCCTGGTGAAGAGGTTTTAGTGATGTTCTCTGGAGTTGCGCCTTTTTGTATAGTCATTGCCAAAAATTCTAAACCTAGAATAGTTTATGGTATTGAAATCAATCCAAATGCCCACAAATATGCTTTGGAGAATGTCAAATTAAACAAGCTTGTGGATAAGATTAGGTTGTATAAAGGGGATGTAAGAAAGGTTGTTCCAAATCTTAAAAAAAGGTTTGATAGAATATTGATGCCATTGCCAAAAACAGGGCAAGACTTTTTAGATATTGCTCTGAAAGCATCAAAAAAAGGAACAATAATACACTTCTATGACTTTTCCCAGGAAAAGGATTTTCCAGAGCAATCAATAAGCAAAATAGAAAGTGCTTGTAAAAAAGCCAAGAAAAGGTTTAAGGTTCTGCATTCTACCAAATGTGGGGCTTATGCCCCTTATGTTTACAGAGTTTGCATTGATTTCCAAATAATTTAAATACCAAGAATTCTTATTGCTAGCTGCGTGCACAATGACCTAGTGAACACCCACTGACGCAAGGATGATGAGCGGTAGTAACTTGAGAGTGCACGCTTTAATTACTTTCACTTTATTATAATACCAAACCTTAGCGAGGTTGCTATTAAATTATTTATTTTTATTATAAGGATTATAATTAGCGAGTTGCCAGTGTTCAATCACATAAGAGGCAATTCGTGGTGCTTCTGTTTATCTATTCATTAAGTATACAGAAACAAAAGAAGAATCCTAACCAAAAATATCTAGATACTCATTGCCTTCAAGCTCTTCCTTCTCCCTAACCTTTTCCACTGCTTTTAAGAAATCCTTTAGAACAACATGGGTTCTATTGGATCTTATTGCAAAATAACCTGCCTCTGTGCAAACTGCCCTGACCTCTGCTCCTGAAAAATCATTCATCTCATTTATTATCTTGTCCACATCTACTCCTTTTACTAGTGTCATACTCTTCGTGTGAATATTAAATATCTCTTTTAAAGCACTCTTATTAGGTAAGGGTGTATAAATTAATCTGTCAAGCCTGCCTGGTCTTAGTATAGCAGGATCAAGTATGTCTTTCCTATTGGTACACCCTATAACCTTAACATTACCCAAGTGCTTAAAGCCATCTATCTCAGCCAAGAGCTGCATAAATGTTCTCTGCACCTCTCTCTCACCAGATGTGCCTATCTCAATTCGCTTTGCAGCAAGCGCATCAAGCTCATCTATAAAGATTATAGATGGTGCCTTTTCTTTTGCAAGCTCAAATATTTCCTTAACAAGCTTTGCTCCTTCACCTATAAATTTTTGAACAAGCTCTGAGCCAACTATCTCAATAAAAGTTGAATTGGTAGAGTTGGCAACTGCCTTTGCTAATAATGTTTTACCAGTTCCTGGTGGACCATGTAATAAAATCCCTTTTGGTGGTTGTATGCCAACCCTCTCAAACAGCTTTGGTTTTTTTAATGGTAGCTCTATAACCTCTTGAATCTCCTTTACCTGTTCATCTAAGCCACCTATGTCTTTCCAAGTTGTATCTGGTTTTTTTAGTATAACAAACCTCTCTACATTGAATTGCTTTGCAACTGAGACTTTTTTAATTATAGATAAATGCTTTTGTTCTGCAAGAACATAATCACCAGGGTTTAGCTTCTCACATGCAGAGCTTATGTTAACAAAGAACAGGTTGCCATTTGGCAATCTTATCATTGCATTATCATCTATTATTTCGCGAACCTCACACACAAGTAGAGGGGATCTTCTCAGCCTATCCAGCTCTTCCTTTAATCTAAAAATGGTATCCCTCAAAACCTTATTCTCTTCTTCAAGATGAGACACATCAGTGGAATAACCATAAACCACATCTTCTGTCTCTTTGTCTTGTGAGTTTGTGTTGTTTGTCATTTTTCTGATTTGGTTATATTAAGTCCCTTTACAAGAGCCATAGGGGTTGTTACGGGTGTTTCAATCTCCCAGCCTTGGATCTGTTTTGCCTCTTTGCTAAGGGCTATTGTTGATTTGAGTATGTTAAGCAAATTATCACTCAACCTTATGTTCTTTATTGGATGGGTGATTTTTCCGTTTTTTATTAAAAACATACCATCTCTTGGTATTGTTGAAAAGTCTCCTGTGTTGTAATTCTGAAACCTTGTGTACCAAACATTGGTTAAATAAACACCCCTCTTAACACTGTTAATCATTTCTGATTTATTAAGCTTTCCACTTTTGAGAATAATGTTAAAAGGCTCTGGGGCGATAAGGCCTGCGTTAGCAGTTGTTTTTGTTTTATGTCTGCGAGCAGTTGAGGTGTTGTGCAAGTGCGCTTTGAGTATCCCTCCATTAATTATAATGTTCCTCCTCGTAGGAACACCTTCTGCATCAAACATTGTTGAATTCAAGCCATTTTTCAAAGTGCCATCATCAATCAAAGTAATAATATTGCTTCCAATCATTTTGTTTAGTTTGCCCCCTAGGCATGATAGCCCTGCTTCAACAGAAAATATAGAGGATGCGTTACCAATACTTGCCAATAGATTTGCAAATGGTAGATGATCAAAAAGCACATCATATTTTCCATGAGCTATATTTTGTGGTTTAACTGCTTGGGTTGCTATTGATGTTGCTTTTAAAACAGCTTTATTAATCTCTAAATTTTTTAAAATCCTTGACACACTTACCATGTGGCCTGAAGCGTGTTTATCATTAAATGCCCTTATTGAAAAATAAGCTCTTGTTGCTTTATCCCTTGCCTCAACATTATTCGAGGTTGCTAAGAAAATGCTGCCCTCTCCAAACTCGAAAACCCCGGAGCAGCGCTTTGTACCTTCTGCAATGGAAAGGTTTATTGCATCCTCAACATGTCCAACACTCTTTTCTCCCAATTCAACTATTTTCTTGTCATAGCTCTCTTGTATTTTTTTGTATTTGAATGGACCATCTGCTATGCCTTGATATGTCTCATTTGGTTGGGATGATCTTGCCAGGTTAAGTATGCTTCTCATTGCCTCATCTGCTGATTTTTTTGACAAATCCCTTGTGTTGGTTACAACAATTCTTTTTTTGTGGCAGACAAATACTCCTATGGTGGTTGATTCCCAACTCTTGGTTGCATCTATCTTGTTACTTGTGTATTTTATTTGTTGTAACTTCTTCTTTTGCACAGAGACTATTACATCGCTTGCACCTTTCTTTAGTAAGCCCTTTTTCAGATAATTGGCAATCTCTTCTGGATTCATTTTAACTTTATGTTCCTCAACCTTATTGAAGGCCCTCCAAACCAAACTGGTATTGCCTGCATTGGTTCGCCTTTGCCGCAGTTGCCTGCGTGGTATTCTATATTTTTAGCAATTGCATCTACTGATTTCCACAAGTGAAATGTGCTAATTTCTATTGTTGGATTTATCAATGGATAAGCCAATTTCCCATTTTTGATAAAGTAGGATTCTGCACCCACATACTTCTGATTAACCCTTCTATCATCAATATTCCATTCCATAAAGTTTTTTATGTAAACTCCTTCTTTTATTCCCTCAATAAGCTCCTCTTCTTTGTGATCACCTGGCAACAAGAATGTGTTGGACATCCTAACAATGCTCTCTTTATCATACTCCACTGATCTTGATGAGCCATTGCTCATTACTCCCATTCTGTAAGCGGTTTGGCGGTTGTGCAAGAATTCATTTATTTTCCCATCTCTGATCAAAAACTTTCTTCTTGCTTTAACCCCCTCATTGTCAAAGAGATAAAAACCATAACTGTTTTTTAGTGTTGGATCATCAACAACATTAACTATTTTGCTTCCTATTTGATGACCAATCATATCTCTTGTAACAAATGATTCTCCAGCCTGCGCACCCTCTCTTCCAAATATTCTATCAGCCTCGTAAGGATGGCCTACACTCTCATGAACCATTATGCCTACAACTTGTGGGGCAGCAACAACATCCATTCTCTTTTTGGGTGTTTTCTTACCTTTTTTCAGATTTTCAGAACAAGCCTTAGCCTCATTCAAAACAAGGTTTGGGATGTCCCATTTTTTGACAAGATCAAATCCACCAGAACAACCATACTGCCAAAATCTTTGTATTGTTTTTTTACCTTGTTTTACTGTTATAAAATACATGAAGCTTGCTTTTGGCACGGTTGCCAAAACCCTTGTGCCTTCAGAATTAACAAGGTATTCTGTTGTTGTGTTATCATTTAGTGTAAAATATCTCATAGGAGTATCTATATTTGAATTATGTATAAGCTTCTCTGCCTCAAACAACAAGTCTAGTTTTTCTTCAGGAGAAACATCTGCAAACCTTAGCCTTTGCTTTATTCCATAATTATATTTCTTTGGCTTATCAGGAGCAAGGTTTATTTCCTCCTTTATTCTAGAAGCAGCTTTTGTGGTTTTAAATGCAAGCCTTACCAATTGCTTTAATTTTGATTTTTCTAGTTTGTTTGTTGATGCAAATCCAAGCCCCTTATTTACAATTATCCTCAAGCCAATCCCGCTTATCCTTTCAAAGCCAGCCATCTCAGGAATGCCATTTTTTAGCATGAAACCGTTTGTTTTGGATTGTTCTAACCTTACCTCTGCATAGCTTGCTCCTAGTTTAGATGCATACCTTACTGCAAATTCTGCTAAATCTTTCTGCATATTTACTAATAATTCAGAGGTTTTTTTAAATCTTTTCAATTAAAAGCACAAGACAAAGCTGCGCAAGATATTTAAAACGTGATTGATTAGTCTAAATTATGGCAATAAGTGTCACAACGCTCTCCTCATATTTGTACTGCCAGAGAAAGCTTTACTTACAGAAGGTTTTGGGTCTTGAGGAGGTGCCTAAAAAAGCGATTGTGCTTGGAAGTGTAAGGCACGAGGTTTTTGAAAAAATAAACAATACAGAACAAGGTATTATTGAGTCAATTACCTCTTCTTTTAATGAGAAGGATATTCTAAATAGATACAAACAGGAATATTCAAAAATCCTAAGAGAAGTGATAATAAAAAACAAAGGGGTGTTAAAAGATGTTGATTTAAACCAAAGCGTTGCTTTTAACAAATCATGGCCAAGTGTTTTTGAAGAAGCATTGGCAAGAGCAGAAAATGTGATAGGCTTTATTGAAAAGCATGGAATTTACGGCAAAGAGCTATGGCAAAAACTGACTCCTAAAATAATATCTGAGCTAAAATTGGAATCAGAGAACCTAAAATTAGTGGGTGTTATCGATCAAGTGGCGCACTATGAAGAGGCTGTTTTGCCTTTTGAATTAAAAACAGGCTCAACTCCTAAGCAAGGTGTTTGGGATTCCCATAAGATACAAATTGGCGCTTACATCTTGTTATTAAGAGAACATTCCAAAAAAGAGATAAACAAGGGCTTTGTCAGATATCTCGACTCTGGCGAGACTAGAGAGGTGGTTATGAATCCTTTTTTAGAGTTCAAAATAAATGAGTTAATAGAAAAAACAAAAGGTTTGTTAAATAGCAAAACCTTGCCAAGCTTTTGTAATAACAAGAACAAGTGCTCTGCCTGTGGTTTAAAAGAGTCTTGTTACAATGAAGCAGAAATAAACAAGTTAATTGAATCAAAATGGGGATAAAGTGTTCTTATTGCAAATCACAAGCAGTTTATGTAGACATAAATCAAAGAAGATGTTGTGAAAAACATTTTCTAAGCAATTTTGAGAAGAAGGTTAAAACAACTATTAAGAAATACAAGTTATTAGATAAAGAAGATAGAATAGCTGTTGCATGCAGTGGTGGAAAAGACTCAACAAGTGTTTTGCATATTCTAAACAAGCTCTACAAAGATGTTGAAGCAATTGCCATTGACGAAGGCATAAAAGGTTATAGAGAGAAAACACTAGAAGATCTCAAAAGCTTTTGTAAAAAACAAGGGATAAAACTAAACATATACTCATTTAGAAAAGAGTTTGGTTTTGATCTTGACAAAATAAAGGAAAAGAGGAATATCTGCATGCCTTGCGGTGTTTTGAGAAGGTATTTGCTGAACCAAAAGGCAAAGGGCTTTGACAAGCTAGCAACAGGCCACAACCTTGATGATGAAGCACAAAACATTCTTATGAATATCTATAAAACAAATGTCGAATCACTAATAAGACTTGGTCCAATCTCTGGGATTACCAGAGTTCCCGGGTTTGTTCCAAGAGTGAAACCTTTGTATTTTTGCGCTGAAAAAGAGAGTTTGATTTACTCTTTTCTTATGAAATTTGATATTAGTTATTGTGAATGTCCATATGCTAAATATTCTTTTAGAGCTAATGTAAGGGATTTATTAAATAAATATGAATGCAGAAACCCTGGCTCAAAGCATAGCCTTGTTGAGAATTTCTTGCTCATTCTTCCCAAGATAAAGAAGCAAAGCACAAAAAGGACAAGCTATCTTGGATTTTGTAATGTTTGTGATGAGCCAAGTATGGATAAGGTTTGCAATGCCTGTTCCCTTATAAAGCGTATAAAAAACAATAAATTTTTATATTAGATTTTTTTTAGTAATAATTATGATGAAAAGAGGCCAAGTAACAATCTTTTTCATTATTGGTTTTGCAATTCTAATAGCATTTGGATTTATATTTCTTATTAAAACAAACATAACAGAAGGTGTTCTTGGGGGAGAAACCGAGGAGTCTCAAATGTTGTTGTCTGAAAAAGCATCATTGAAGACTTATGTTGAACAGTGCTTGGAAGAGACTTTGAATAACGGCAAACAAGGTGTTGGGCTTGATGAAGAAATGCTTGAGAATTATATTAACAACAACCTAGACAAATGTGTGGATTTATCCTCTTACGAATCCCGTGGTTTAAAGGTTAGTGAAGAGGTTGTAAAAACAAATGTCATAGTTAATGAAGGCCTTATAATTGCTGATGTCAACTATAGCATAACACTTACAAAAGGAGATTCCTTGGTTGAGGTTTCTAAATTTAGTTTTAGTATCCAAAGGAGTACAAGCACATTGGTGCCTACAGATTCTAATGGTGTTGTTCAGGGAGATGTTGTTTTATTCTCATCTGACAAGCTAGTTGAGATTGATATACCTGCTGGAACCCAAATCACTGATGCAAATGGTGCTCCTGTTCAAAACCCAGATATCTTGATTTTGATTAAAGCCCTAGAAAGCCCAGACAACACGATATATGGTTATGAGATTTATGGTTTAGAACCTGCTGATCTTCAGTTTAGCAATGATATCACAGTAAAGATAAGGTATGATGATGCTGGCATGGGAGAGCATGAGGTTAATTTGGTGATTGTGAAAAGAGAGGATTCTGATCATATATGGAAGTCTGTACCTTCTGCGGATTATCCTGCGGAGGACACAGTTATTAGTACTATTGATAGTTTTAGTGAGGTTGGGATTAGTATAACATGCGGTGATACTGAGGTGAACAATAAGATCTACTTTGACACAGAATTCATCTACCTTGTTGCTTGTGAGCCTTGCAATTGTTTTACACAAAGTGATGATGGAATTATTTATTTTGATGATATTGATCAAAAATGTTCAGAAACTGGTGAAGATCCAACCCTACGATGTGGCATAAATGTACAAGAAAATGGTGTAAGCCTAAAAATAAAAAAGTTTGATGCGTTTGAACGTTATAATGATAACAAGTTCAAAGGCGGAACAACAGGTTATATACCTTATAGTGAGCTTTCTAATTTTGATACAATAAGAGACAATTATTGCGCGGCATATTATGATGAAACATATGATGATATAGAGGATTGTAAAAATGATTGGAACGATAGAATAAAGACTTTATCTGGTTGTAATGAATATGATTGGGATGGAGATGGTAGTAATGAAAAGGGTTATCCTTCTTTAGAAGCTGCTGGCGGTTATGGTGAGTTCAATTTTGAGGTACAAGAACCTGGTAACTGTATTGATGAGGTTAAGATAAACAACCTTTTTGTTGATGATATAATTTTAGAGTTTAAGCTAAATGGTTTTGATTTGATAGAAATCGATGAAGATGGTTTGACACCACAAGAGCTTCAGACAGAATTTAATTATATAAAAGATATAAAAGACCAAATAAAAGATAAGCTTGTATCAGGGAATAATGTATTAACGGTAAAGATGGGAAACACTTATGGTGCATGCTCTTTCTCAAGATTGTTGTTTGAATATAGTGGAACAGAACTAAAATGTAATGAGGAAGAGGGTTTTGGTAAGTGTTGTGATTTACAAGGTGAGGTGGAACCTGAAGAAGCTGCTGGATTATGCGGTTTCCCTGTATACATAGAATCAGAGGAATTAGAGAGGAGTACTGCAGCAGGAGTGGATGTTGAAGAAGGGAGCGAGGTGTGTGGACCAAGTGTAACAGGTGTTGGCGGGTGTAACAAGTTTGGATTTTTTACACTAACTGATGAGGATATTGAATATGTGGCAAAATTTAGTGGACCTGGTGGCTGGATTGCAAGAGCATTTGGTGCCACAGGTGCCATGTGGGGTAACAATGCAAACACAGCGCCAGGAGTTGCATCTTCTTTTGTTGAGCAAGCATGGGCCCAGGGATTAAACCCTGTTATAAGGGTTCTTGATTCAAACCCAACTGCTGAAGACATAGATAATCTGGCTGGATCACAAGCAATAAATTATGTCAATTTCATAGAAAACCTGGTTTCGGATTTGACATTACCTGAAGGCAGAAAGCTTTTTGTTCAAATAGGAAACGAACCAAATATACATGGACTATCTGCAGCAGACTATGCCAATATGATAATAGGAATAGACAGCCAATTATCAACTACCACAAGAAAAAAGGTGAACATTGTCACTGCTGGTATATCTCCTAATTTTGGTGAAGGCTTAAATTATGTTAATGATCTTTCTAATGTAGAAGATTTTTATGACGCTTTTGATGTGTGGGGTTCTCATCCTTATCCCTCTTGGGGACCTGGTGCCTCACCCAACTATTATGATCAAGAAATTGCTAATTTTGACAATTTTAATAAACCCATACTTCTAACAGAAGCAGGCCAAGGAGAAAGGTGTGAAATAAC
This sequence comes from uncultured Methanosarcinales archaeon, assembly GCA_964354685.1. Lineage (GTDB taxonomy): Archaea > Nanobdellota > Nanobdellia > Woesearchaeales > JAGVZT01 > CAYHAM01. The sequence goes on along the minus strand of CAYHAM010000001.1, from coordinate 69,938 downwards.
TGATCAGGAAAATACTGATGGAGCTATTAATGCATTTAATGAGTGGAATTCTGATGGAAGAGTAATGGGTGTAACAATATTTACTTTATTAGATACATATACTCCTGAAAGGGCATGCACAAGCTGGATTGGAGCAAATCGTGCTGATGAAAGTCAATGGAGACCTCAATATGTGGCAATAAAAGTTGATGGTCCAAGAAGAGGTGAAATTAGCCCTGCACAATGTGATTTTAGTGTTGATGCAATTGTCAGTTGATAATCCCAAACCTTTAAATAATCCTTTTTTCTATCTTTTCTAATATGTACATTGACATTGTTTTTCCAAACAGAAATGAAAAGAAATTCTTAGACATAGCCAAAAAACTGAAATACAATGGTTTGTGTTTTGTTTATGAGTTCAAGGCAAAGCAAGATTTTCTGAAATCAGAGAAAAAGATAAAACAATTGCAAAAAAAAACAAATTTACAGCTTTATGTAGGTTTACTTGCAAAGCCCAAACAAGTTGTCAAGGCAAAGCAGCTTGCAGACCTTGTTTTGGTAAATTCTTCTAAAAATGATAGATATGTGCTAGAAAAAACAAAAGCAGATCTGCTGTTTGGGTTTGAGTTAAGCCCTGGAGCAGACTCTGTACATCATAGAAACTCTGGTTTAAACCAGGTTTTATGTAAGTTAGCAAACAAAAACAAGATTATGGTGGCTGTCCCTTTTTCAATGATCCTTAAAAGCACAAATATGTTGAAATCAAGAATAATGGGCAGAATCTCTCAGAATATTGTTCTCTGCAGAAAATACAATGTTGATATGGTTATTGCATCTTTTGCGCAAGAGCCATTCCAGATAAGGGCTGCAAAAGATTTAGAGGGCCTTTGCGTTGTTTTAGGGATGAGTTCTAAACAATCTAAAGAAGCTACAACAAATCTGGGAAAAAGAATAGAATTTAATACAAAGAAAAAAAACAAGCAAATAATTGCAGAAGGTATTGAGATAATTGATTAGCCACCAGATATAACAGATAAGATTTCCACATTGTCTTTATTGCTAAGCTTGTCTTCTTGAGTCACAACCTTGTTGTTTTTAACAACAACTACTGTTTCTGGGTTTGTTTTTAATCTTTTAAGTAGATCAGAAACCTTACCTTCAAACTTTATATTGCTCTTTTTATCCTCTCTCTCGATATAAATTCTCATTTTATGCCAAATTGTTTGTAAAGTTGGGTTAACTCTGGCTTTGAGTAACCAACAAGAGGTCTTAACAACAGCAGGTCTGTCTCCAAGTTTTTAATGGTTTCTGTTGTTTGACCAACAACAAGTGCTTTGATTTTATTCCTTTTCGCAATATCTTCTATGTCTTCAAACTTCTTTAATTTTATGAATTTTACCTCAAAACCATAGGCGAACCTCTTTACTGGTTCAATATCAAAATTTTTAAAACCAACAAGCACCGCAGAGCAACCTCTTCTCATCACCAATATTGTTGCTAGCAAGGATTCTTTGTCCTCAATAAGGCTGATAACTTTACCTTGGGTTGAGGTGGGCAACCCCCAAAACCCAAACACGGTTTCTGTAAAAATGTATGCTTTATCAGTTATCTCTATGTGTATGTTTAAATCTGGGTTTTCAAGCTTTACTTTTTTTCCAAACCTCTTAACAACAAAAGCTCCAAGCTCTGCTTCTAGCTGCATGGATGTTTTTTGGAAGTTTTTATTTAGTCTTTGGACTGATATTCTAAAGGTTTTGAATCTCTCTTTTCTAGATGCTTCCTCTACAGCTTTTTCAATTGCTTTATGATTGAGTTCAACCTCTTTTGCAATGCTGATAGAAGCAATTCCAAACACATTCTTTAGATAAGTTGCAGCCTTGGGCTGTGAATAGAGCAATATCCTACCTCTGCTTTTGTGAAGATTAGAAAATCTAACTTTGTTTTTTTTCATACATTCCCTAATATTGTTCACAAGCTTGTTCTCAAAATAAGTTCTGTTCTTGCCTTTTAGACCAATCTCTGAGTATCTAACAAGTATTGTATCCATAAACAAAAAGAAACAACAAGATTATTTAAATCTTATACTATACAAGTGATAAACAATATACAAAACATTTACGAAAAATATTTATACTTTCTCTTGTTTCTAACAAATATGAAAATCCATACACAGGCTATGAACCCGGAATTGTTCTCAGTGATAGATCTGTGTAGGGATATTAACTATCCAACCACACACATTATGGATTGGTAAAGGCCCTTTTTGCTTGGGTTTTTGCAAATCTTTGTGTGGAGCTTTGTTCTAAGGTTTGTGGAAACCCAAGTCAGAGGGCTATGTGAGGGGAAAATGAAAAAAGGCTTTGGGACTTGGGATATGAACTGTTTGGTTTGTGGAGATGTAATCACAAACCCCATATGTACAGAATGCTTAGCAAAACAAATAGAAGACTGGCTGGCTAGTAAAAACCCTGAGTTAATACCTCAGATAAGGTTTCTGGCCAAAATAGCAGATTCAGAAGAGGGCAACCACTCTTTTTGTTTGTTCTGTGGAAAAAGAATAGATACCTGCATGTTTTGTTTTGTACAAGATGTTTTAGAGCTCTTACAACAAGAGTATCCTGGGCTTGTTGATAGCTTCTTAAAGCACTTTAGTTACGAGGCAGAATACACCCAAACACCCAAGGATATTTTGGCTATGTAGCTAGAAATCTTTAGTCTCAATTATGCCTAATGCTTCTATAAACTGCTCTTTTTCATCTGGCCAATAGAGTTTGCCTAGGATCCCCTCTTTTGTGGCCCAGATATAGTTATCATGCTCTTCACTAATTACAACAGGCACATTCATGTTTGCCTCAACAAGAAACGTGCTAAAAGAGTGCAAAACCTCATTATGAGTAAATTCACGTTTTTTAATTAGCCTTGCTTTTATCTCAAACTTTGTTAAGCCAGTCTCCTCTCTTATTTCCTGTATTAGTGCGTCATTTAATGCTTCATTTGCCTCAACTTTGCCTTTTGGGAACTCCCACCCCTTCCAGTTGCTACTTCTGTGCAAGATCAAGAAATAGACTATCGAACCTCTTTTGTCGTAAATTATTGCTGATACTCCACTCTGAACTTCCATTTTTAAGAGAAGAAAAATTAGATAATATTTAAAGGTTTTTAATGTTCTGGCTTGTCCATCATAACTAAGCCTTTTTCATAACCTTTTTTCAAGGGGCTCATTTTTCTAAGCTGCTCAACAACCTCCTTAACATTTTTTATTGTATAATCAATCTCCTGCTTGGTTGTGTACTTGCTTAAAGTGAATCTTATAGAGCCATGCGCAACCTCTGGTCTTAAACCAATTGCAAGAAGAACATGGCTTGGTTTCAAATCATGAGAGGAGCATGCAGAACCTGTTGAAACAGCAATTCCTCTCATATTTAGATGTAACAACATAGCTTCACCCTCAACAAAGTTGAAGACAATGTTAACGTTATTACAGAGCCTATTCTGCCTTGAACCATTCAGCTGGGTGTTGGGTATCTTGAGCAAACCCTCTATCAAATAATCCCTTAGCTTGTACATCTTATTAATATCTTGTTTTGTTACTAAGGTTGCTGCTCTTGCAAAACCAACTATCCCTGGAATGTTCTCTGTGCCTGCTCTTTTCTTAAATTCGTGTGGGCCGCCTAGTGCTTGGGGCTTTATTTTTGTGCCTTTTTTTATGTAAAGTGCACCAACTCCTTTTGGGCCATGGATCTTATGGCTAGAAAAAGAGGCTAGATCAATATGCATTTTTTTAACATCAATGGGTGTTTTTGTAAGACTCTGAACAGCGTCTGTATGAAAATAAACCCTTTTTTCTGAGCAGATTTTACCAATCTCTGCAATGGGTTGTATTGTTCCTATTTCATTATTGGCATGCATAACACTAACCATGATTGTTTGCCTTGTTATTGCTTTTTTTACATCCTCTGGTTTTACAAATCCCTCTTTTGTAACATCCAACCAAGTTACATTAAAACCCTCTTTTTCTAATGATTTACATGCTTCTTCAACAGCATGGTGCTCAAAATTGGTTGTTATTATGTGGTTGCCTTTGTCTTTGTTAGCATAAGCAATTCCTTTTATAGCAAGATTATCTGATTCTGTGCCTCCAGAAGTGAATATAACCTCTTCTGGTTCTGCATTTATCAACTTAGCAATTGTTTCTCTGGCCTTATCTAAGGCGTGCTGTGCCTCTTGACCAAAACTATGCAAAGATGATGCATTACCATATCTTTTTGTGAAATATGGTTGCATTACATTAAGAACCTCCTTAGCAACCATTGTGGTTGCACCATTATCAAGATATACTTTCATAAAGAATTAACAATTGTTAAGTTGTATATAAACTTTTTGTTTAATAAAATATATTTTATAAAATATAATTTTGATAATAATGATTAGGGGCTATAAATCTGCTAAATTTCCATAGGAAATAAAGGTGGTTTTTAATATTATATATCAAACCGCAAAATCTTCGGGTTTGGGGGCGTAAGATTAAAGAGTTTCATGAGAAACAAAGGAGGCATATCCTTTAAAAAATATATGTTTTTAAAATATCATTTAAAAATAAGAGTATTTATAAATAAAGCTTCATTTATAAAGGGGTATATAAATCTAATTTTATGATCAGAAATCATAATTTCTGAAACTTGATTAAAATTGGGGGGATGAATATGGGCAAAAAAGACATAAAAGTTGTTAATATCGTTGTTAGCACCTCTCTTGAGCAGGATATACCTCTTGAGAAGATGGCTGCTACACTACCTAATACAGAGTACAACCCAGAGCAGTTCCCGGGGCTTGTTATTAGGATAAAAGAGCCAAAGACATCTGCACTCATCTTTAGCTCTGGTAAGGTTGTTTGTACTGGTGCAAAGTCAATGGACAAGGTAGAGGAATCAATAAAGAAGATAATAAAGAGTCTAGAGAAGATAGATGTTAAAGTGACAGTGAAACCGAAGATAAAGATCCAGAATATTGTTGCTTCTGGAACTGTTGGTATGGACCTCAACTTAAACACCCTAGCAATGAAGCTAAAGAACACAGAGTACGAGCCAGAGCAGTTCCCGGGGCTGGTTTACAAATTGATTGATGCAAAAGCCACTTTCTTATTGTTCAGCAATGGTAAGGTTGTATGTACAGGGACTAAGAGCGAAGAGGAAGTGCATGCTGCACTAGACATGCTTATTAAAAACCTGAAAAAGGTCTCATAAAAAGAGGGGGCATGATGGATGCTGCTGAGCAGATAAAGAAGCTCGAGGAATTCTTTGAAGCTAGCTACAAACCTCAAATTTTAAAAAATGCCCAATCTGGCAAGAGATTTGTTGTTGTAGATTTTTCTGATTTGCTTAGATTTGACCCAAGGCTTTCAGAAGAGTTGCTTGAACAACCAGAAGAGGTGATAAAAGCTGCTGAACTTGCAATAGAGCAATTTGACTTGCCTGAGGAGATATCTGAGCAATTTAGGGTAAGATTTAGGAACATCCCAAAAAACCAAGAGATTAGGATTAGGGATATAAGGAGCAAACACCTTAACAAGCTTGTTGTTATTGAGGGTATTGTAAGGCAAAAATCTGATGTTAGGCCACAAGTTGTATCAACAAGGTTTGAGTGTCCTAGTTGTGGGAATATAATCTCTGTTTTACAGATTAGCACACAGTTTAGAGAACCAACAAGATGTGGTTGTGGTAGGAAGGGTAAATTCAGGATCATAAGCAAAGAGCTTGTTGATGCCCAGCGTATTGTGTTAGAGGAATCGCCAGAGAATCTCGAGGGTGGCGAACAACCAAAGCGAGTAAGTGTTTTCCTAAAAGAAGACCTTGTCAGCCCAATAACCGAGAAAAGAACAAACCCTGGATCAAGAATCAGGATTGTTGGTGCAATAAAAGAGGTTCCAATTCCCTTGAGAACAGGCGGCACATCAACAAGATATGATCTTGTTGTTGAATCTAATTTTGTTGAGGCGCTTGAAGAGGATTATACTCAAATAACAATAACAGAAGAGGAAAAGAAAGAGATTTTAGATCTGTCAAAAGACCCAAAAATTTATGAGAGGATGATAGAATCCATTGCTCCTTCTATTTATGGGTATGAAACTGTGAAAGAAGCCTTGCTTCTACAGCTATTCAGTGGTGTGCAAAAAGAGAGAAGTGATGGTGTTGTAACAAGAGGAGACATGCACATATTGTTAATTGGAGACCCTGGCTCAGGCAAATCACAGCTCCTAAAAAGGGTAAGAATTGTTGCACCAAAAGGAAGGTATGTAAGTGGAAAGGGTGCAACAGGTGTTGGATTAACAGCATCTGTTGTAAGGGATGAGTTTCTAAGGGGTTATGCATTAGAAGCCGGTGCACTTGTCCTAGCCAATAGAGGGATATGTTGTATTGATGAGTTAGATAAGATGGGACCAGATGACAGGTCTGCAATGCACGAAGCTTTAGAGCAACAAACAATAACTATCTCAAAAGCAAACATTCAAGCAACATTGCTTGCGCAAACAACTGTATTAGCAGCAGCCAATCCAAAATTTGGAAGGTTTGATCCTTATGATATCCTGGCAAAACAAATAGATATGCCTCCCACGCTAATCAACAGGTTTGATCTAATCTTTCCCATGAAAGACCTGCCTAATTTGGAAACTGATGAAAAGATGGCAAGGTTCATACTAAACCTACACCAAAACTTAGAAGCGATTGAACCGGAAATTGAAACAAAGATGTTAAAGAAATACATCTCTTATGCTAAACAGAATATTTTTCCTGTTCTAAGTGATGTTGCATTAGAAGAGATTAAAAAGTATTATGTTGACCTGAGAAACCAAGGCTCATCTGAAGAGGATATTGTAAGGGCCATCCCTATAAGCCCTAGACAACTTGAGGCCTTGGTTAGATTGGCAGAGGCTTCTGCAAAGGTTAGATTATCCAAAACTGTTACTAGAAAAGATGCAAAACGAGCAATAAATCTCTTACACTACTGCCTAACACAAGTGGGTGTAGATAAGGAGGGCGGGAGAATAGATATTGATAGAATAACAACAGGTGTAACCGCAACAGAAAGAAGCAAAATTGTGCAGATTAAGGAGATAATAACTGATCTTGAGAACAGGATTGGCAAAACAATACCTCTTGATGATATTTTGAGAGATGCCTCTGAAAAAGGGATTGATGAAACAGAGGTTGAAGAGGTGTTAGAGAAGCTTAAACGCTCTGGTGATCTATTTGAACCTAGAAGAGGTTTTATACAAAAGATATAATACTATAAAATGGCCGATATACAAAAAAGACAGATTGCACACAAGGTAAGTGTAAAGGATCTTGTTGAGGGGGAATATGTCAAACAAGATGGTTGGCAACCCAACTATGTTTTAACCAAAGAAGGCAGGCACATCTCCAGAGCCAACATTATGGCCGCCATTGTTTCTATACAAGAGAATGCTCAAAATCAGAAGACAATGCTAATAGATGATGGAACAGGAAGCATCTCCCTAAGAACATTTGAGGATGCAAAAATAATGGGGGGTTTTGAGATAGGGGATTTGATTATGGTAATTGGTAAGCCAAGAGAATTTGGAGAGTTGAAGTATATATTACCAGAAATAATCAAAAAAATAGAAAACACAAAATGGGTTAATGTTAGACAAAAAGAGTTAGAAACTTTTGGATTGAGGTATGGAAAAGTAGCCTCTACTTCTGAAGCAGATGCTGTAAAAGAGAAGCCAACTACTTATGTTAAAGAAGAGAACAAAAATCCAAAACAAGAGGTTTATCAACTTATCAAAGCTCTTGACAAGGGAGACGGTGCTGAAATTGAAAATATAATAGAAGAGGCAAAAGTAAAGGATTGTGAAGAGGTGATAAACTCCCTTTTAGAAGAAGGGGAGATATTTGAGATCAAAAAAGGTAAATTAAAAGTATTAGAATAATAAAGGTGTTACATACACTTCTAGAAGTGCACCAACAAACAAAAGTACCAATGACAAGATTATTAATTCTGATGAGTCAAGCACTATGTGCTCAAACTTCTTTGTTCCAAAGTCATGCCTTATAACAGCGATTGAAATTATTCCTCCTGCCAAACCACCTACAAAATAAGAAAGTATTTCTGGTATGCCATGTATTGCGTATCTCAACAAACCAAGAGAAAAGATATGGAGATAATTACCAACTATAAACAGATTGTGCGTTTCTGCAAGAGTGCTTATGTTTGTCCTAACAAAGTTTCCTATAGCAACCCCTATGACCGAGGCATTCCATGTTAGAATAAATATGGCTCCGACACCATAAAGAAATGCGAACAACAAACAGAATATCAAAACCTTAATATTATTGAATAATATCTTACTAAAAACACCGAACTTTATCATAGCATTTCCAGTAACACCTGAGTTTATTTGCAATATTGTTTGAGTCTGGGTGGAGAATGCATTCTGAAGAAGGTCTGAGGGTAGAAAAACATACCAAATTGCGAAAGCAAGTGTAAAACCCACAAACAAGAACATAAGAAATTCTAAAGCCTTACCATGTTCTTTTAACAGGACGCTCTCTTTTTCTATAGTAATATCTTTTTTCTCCTCCAATTTGAGTGTGTTATAAAACAAAGGAATGCAAGCCATAACTGTTAAAAAAACCATCACAAGGCTTGCTTGGTCTCGAAATATCCACAGACTGACAAAAAGTGCAACAGACGCGTAAAGGAACCCAAGGAATATCATGTTGAATGGGTTTCTTTCTGCTTGCAAAGGGTTTGTTAATGATTCTAACACCATGGCTCTTTACTTCAGGCAAGAGGTTTATAAAATTTTTGGTTTATGTGCCTATATGCCATGACACACAACTTTTAAATACTCCTTTTAGTTCCCTTTATCGTTGGTTAATATGGATTATGAAGAGTTATTAAAGAGAGCAAAAAAAGAATTGCCTAATTCTGCAAAAGAAACAAGCAGATTTGAGATACCTTTGGTTAGGGGGCATATACAAGGTAATAGAACAATAATAAGCAACTTCAACCAGATTGCTGCTGCTCTAAGAAGAGAACCTGAACATCTTTTGAAATATGTTCTTAAAGAGCTTGCCACGCCTGGTGAAATAAAGAAGAAAGGGGTTATTTTTGGTAGGAAAGTTTCTGCTTCTATGATTAATGAGAAAATACAACAGTATGCAAAAGAGTTTGTAATATGCAAAGAATGCAAGAGGCCTGACACAAAGCTTGTAAAAGAAGAGAGGGTGTTGTTTATTAGATGCTTAGCTTGTGGTGCTAGGCATCCTGTTAAGACAAAGTTGTAAAATGATTGTTAAGACCCATATCTCGAGTGATAATAAACTAATTCTAGCAATATGTGATAATGAACTTATTGGAAACAAGTATGAAGAAGGAGAAAAACAACTAGATTTAGCATCTAGCTTTTACAATGGTAAGAAAATGGAAAAAGCGGCAGTTATAGAATTAATAGGAAAGGCCCATATCATCAATGCTGTTGGTAAAGACTCTGTTGATTGTTGTTTGAGAGATGGTATTGTTGATAAAAACAAGATTGGCAAAATCAAAGGGATACCTTATGCTTATATGGCGAGATTTTAAAAAAGGCATCTTATAATTGCACAAATCTAACCAAACCACCTGCCCAGACCTTCTTGTTTCTCTTTTTCTTTACCAAAAACATCTTCTATCCTTCTTTTGGTTAATTCTAGTGTTTGTTTTAGGTATGGTGGAACATCAAATTTGTTTGCTAGGCTTATGCTTGGCTCTAAATATTTTACAACAGAGCCTTCTGAGATTGTGAATATTATCTTACCCCCACACTTGGTGCATTTTCCTATCAAAGGAGGTCTTCTATATTTCCCATTACATTTGACACACCGAAATTGTTGCATAGAGAACTTTCTTAGGTTACCTTTTATATCTTTTAAGAAGTGTTTCTCAATAACCAATGTTGCAACATCTTTCTCATCAACAGCCCTTATCTTTTGGGCTAGTTCCATCTGGCCTTTAAGCTTCTCTTCCATGGTTGGAAGGGTTTTATAAGCTGAACATCTCACTCCTTGGTTAATGTTTGTTGTGTTATGTGTAAAACCCATACCTTCATACTGTGTTTTAGTACCAAGCCTTGAACCAAGCTGCTCTATCTTGACCTCTTTAGGGTATTTGTAAGATGCTGCTGCTTCATAAAAATCAAGGGGATAATTCCACATAATATCCATCCCATGTACCATATCATCAACCTCTGTTGGTATAACTGTTGTTGTCAACACAAGTGGGGCATCCATTGTTCTGCCCCCTCTTTTGTCAGGGAGGTACTGTCTTGAAAAATTTAGCAGTGCGTCCATAAGCAATATAACACAACATTCATCACCATCACAATCTCTTCTTAAGGAAGCATGCCATAATGGGTGGGCATAACATCCTTGGGTCAGAGAAAAACCAATGATTCTACCAACAGTGCCTGCTGAGATGTGTGGTGCTAAGCCTATAACAAGGGAGCCAACAATATCTCTCTCTTTTTTTAAGTTGTAAAATGGTTTTAAACCATACAGTGTTTTCAATTCCTCATCAACAAAATTAGCAACTCTAAACAGAATATCATATGCTGATTCATCTGGATTGCTTCTGCCTCCGGGAAGAATAATGTCTTGGGGTTTGATCTCAAGAAGCTGGTCTTCTTCTTTTAAATTTTTGCCATATATATCTTTTTCATAACCCATTTCGTTTAATTTTTCTACACTTGTCCCAATCTCTTTTGGTTTAAAATGTGTTATTGGAAGCTCTGACATATCATATCTTGTGGTGCCGTCTTTGTTTACGTATATGTTGTGTTTGGCTCTGAGAATCCCTTTTATCAAATGCTCTGGTGTGTGGTCTTTGTTTGAGGTTCCTCTAACTCCTTTTATCAAATCTGGGTAAGTGCTAAAACCAAGGGTTTCTAAACTTTTCTTGAAATAATAAGAGATATCAATAGAACGATTTGAGAAACTTTTTGCTTTACCATGTTGGGGGCATTCTTCGGATTTTATTAATCCACAAACTCTACAAATGTGGGCTCGAGTTGTTTTTTTGCCGCAATTCTCGCACACGCTAAATATTGTTTCAATGCCGCAATTCTCGCACAGAAAGGTTGGAAAATCTGCGCTAATTGTCCCCTTTTCTAAAGCAGATTGTATGGACCTAAGGCGACCTCCCTCTTCTCCAACAGGAAACAGGACTTGGGGTGAACCTGTGAGCTTTCTCATTTTAGATTTTTCTGGTCTGCCCATTCTTGCGCCAATAAAGGTTCCTGCCTTGTCTCTCACTTCAACAGAAGAGAGTTGATTGATTATTTCTAGTGTTGGTTTATCTTTTGTTTTTGTAACGATTTCCTTAACTTCATCCAATGTATGTTCATCAAGATTTAGACTGCTAACTAAAGTCTGTGCGTGTTCTTTTTCAATAACAACAAACTCTTTGGTCGCAACAAGGTGGGGTATTCCCAATAACTCAAGCACTCTTTTTGGTTTTTCCTTATATGGCAAAACAAAACGATCTATCTCTTGTTTTTCCTTAATAATTTTTAATTCATCAAACCAATTAAGCAGCAGTAACAAATCCTCTGGGTTTATTGTGTTCCAAAAATATGTATACTTTGGGTGTAGGGGGACGTCTAGTTTTTTAGCAACGTTTATACATTGCTTTGATGTACTCTTTTTATTAGGGGATTCGAGTAGGAGGCCAACCTCTTGTTCAGATAACTCAGCAAGTTCTGCAACCTTGTTCAAATCAAGTGTACCAAAAAGGTTAACAATCTGTTTCTCAAACTCCTTTACCCACCATTCATCGCAATAACCCGCAGGAACCAAAAGATGGTTGTTCTCGCTAAAATCACCAAAACAAAAGAGTATATCTCCCAAGTATAATATCTCCTCAACCCTTTTTGATATTGCTCTCGCTTCCTTAACTGAATTTACCTGCATTACGCTTCCATCATCTAGTTTAACAATTGGTCCGTCAATTGAGTCGCAAGCTGTAACTGCTGCTGCTTTGCCCGGTCTTTCAACCTTTAGTTGAGTGCCTATGGCTATATACTTATTCAAAAGATATTGCGTTGCTGGGTGGATAGATGCTGCAGAATACCCGCTGACTCTGTTGCGACCATACCTCAACCTAAAACCCCCATTCCTTAGGGGGTGTGTTAAAACAGGTCTCCCTGCAACCAAATCTGATATGTATGTAAAGTTAGGGGTTATTTTTTTTTGTTCTCCATCTTTTTTTGTTTCCTTTGCCTTTATCCTTTTTTGTAATCTTATGAATTCTTCTAAGAAGCCCCATTCAAGACCAAACTCCTTCCCCCACACAGACAATCTTGCAAGAAGCTTTGGCGCCTTTTGAGCAAGTCCCTCTGCAATAACCAAGCAAACCCCTCCACGCACTGTATTTGTTTCTACCCTTGGTAGATCTTTGTAGTTTGAAACTTCTATTGTTTCTGTTGGGTCGCCATTGATCTCAATAGGAATATTCTTTATCAAAAACCTTATCTCTTCTGCAGAGGGATAATATTGCAGATTTGTAGCACGCTCATGGTAATCCCTGATCTCTGTTACATACCTCTCCACCTCATTTGAATCTGGATCATACTTTGCATAACCATTCTTTTGTCTAAGGTAATCACAAAGGATAACTGAAAATGCTTCTGCTGTTCCGCCTGCACCTCTAATAGGGCCTGCATACCTTGCTGAGAAATACTCCTTGCCCTCTCTTGTTCTTTTTATCGCCAACCCTATAAAACCCTCAAGAGGTGCTGCAACAATCCCTAAGGTGTGGTATGCGAATCCTGTTCTGATTCCAACCTCTATTGCTTCCCTCTTGTCAGTGAATTTGCAAAATTTCTGATTTGCAACCTCCTCTGCTATTACAAGTGCAACTCTCCAATCTAGTATTCCATACTCCTTCTCCAATTGATGTATTCTTGGAATAAGTTTTGTACCAACAAGCTGTGGTGCCACGATTGACATTAGCCCCTCAACACGCTCAGCCATATTTCTTGCTAAGGGGATATCAACCTTTTGTTCAGGATCATAACCCTTTTTCCTTGCCGCATTTGCAACTATATAGGCTTGATCTAGTTGGTTGTTTATTTTTTCAAAATAACCCTTTATAGCATCAGATGCTTCAATCATTTCCCAAACCTCAATACCTTTACCTCTCTTGTATGTAAATTTACCACAGGTACTTTTGCTGGCTCTGGATGGATTCCTAGTTTTTCCATAAAAGTGGTTTTGGATTGCCAGCAGCTACCGCAAATCAATGTTATATTTTTGTAGTTTGCAACAACAGATTTGTGTAAGTGTCCTGTTAAGAAAAAATCTGGTACCTTATCTATTACCAATGCGTCGTTGTTGGTGTTGGGAAGATATTGTGTGGATTTGTGTGTGGGGGCTAGGTGCCTTCTTTGTAATAAAAATTTCATTATAAGGTCTCCTTTGTCAACTCCTCCCTTAGACCTTATTGATTCAATAACATCTGCATAGTATGTGAAACTATACCCGTGGTAGAGAAGAAAGTCAAAACCAGGGAAATCCTTAGAGGACAATATATTAACATAAGAGGGGTTGCTAAGTAAGGTCACGTTTGGTAGAGCCCATATAGGTGCTGCTAGATCCTTGTATAATTCTGGTTGGGGTTCCGCAAGCCTCATTGCATCGTGATTCCCGGGTATAATAATTATCTTTATGTTGGAAGGGATTCTTCGTAAGTATTCTGCACAAACCTCGTATTGCTTGAATATATCCTTTATCACCAACTCTGTGTTTTGCTCTGGATAAACACCTACTCCATCAACAAGGTCTCCTAATATAAACAAAAAACCTATCTTGCTTGCAAGCTCCCTTTGTTTTTCATTGCCAATTTCTCCATTGATCCATTGCAAAAATCTATCAAACTCCTCTGCTAAAAAATTTGTTGAACCAACATGTAAATCAGACAAAACAACAAAATAATTCTCTGTGGCTGATTTTTTTAGTTCTCTATTTGATGGTATGTCAGGTAATAGGATGTTGTTTGCAAAAACAATGTTCTTCCCACAAACTCCTGTAACCCCTATTGTTTCATCTAGTATTATATCTTTTACAAGAGAATATACCTCTGGTTTGTTCTTGCTCACTAGAATATTTATTGTACCAGACAGGTCTTCTAGGGAGAGTATTATGTTTTTGTTCTTGGTTATTTGCTTATCCATAACCATCCCTATTAAAGATACTTCCTCCCTGTCACTCTTTGATTTTATACGATTTATCGAAGAAATGCCTTGTAGCTCTCTCCTATTCTTAAGCAATCCTTCTATAGACTTGTATCTTATGTTAAAAAGCCCTATAAAGTCTTGGACTGTTCTTTTCTTTGATTCCTCTCTATAGGAAAAAACTACTTTTAGCTCATTGTCTTCTTTTGATTGTTCTTCTGTAACTCTAAGAGGTTCTGTTTTGGTTAAGGGTATATCTTGCTTTTTTAAGTATTCTATAAAAGAGTTATATGTTCTAATGTTCTTTTGTTTTTCATAGTTGGCCAATGATTTCTCAAATTCTCTCCAATTAAAAATTTCAATAGATTTTTGAGACATTATTTCTTGTAGATCTTTATTAAGAATCAACAACCCTTTGTTGTTTTTCAAGTTTGACTCGAAAATCTCTTCAGGAAATTGTGTTGTTTCATCTATGTCACTAACAAAATCTGGGCTTAGTAAGAACCCTTTGTCTAGATAAGAAAGGACCTCTTGTTTTAATTTTGAGTTTTCCATCTGGTCTTCTTTAATTACTTTCTTTAATTAACATATTTTTTTATATGAAAATCACAAATCAAGGTCTGTTTTTAGTATTTCCAATATCTTCGGTTCTGTAGAAGGGGGAGTTGCTAAAGAGATTTCTCTTGTTCTACCATATCTGCCTTTAGATATAACTTTTGCATTAATAATTCCTAACATATCAAGCTCTGCTATTATATCAGAGATTCTCCTTTGAGTTAAAGGTCTTAGCCCTGTTTTCAAGCAAACTGATTTGTAAAATTCATAAACCTCTCCTGTTAAGATTATATCGCGTCTGTTTTTTTTGATTGTGAGGATACTGTACAATGTGGCCTGAAACTGTTTTGGTTGAGTTTTAACGATATCAAGAACCCTGTCGCGCTCAATTTTCTCTTCTGCTTCATCAATATGTTCTATCTTAACAGAGTTTATACCCTTTCTCTCAGCAATCTCTCCTGCCACTCTCAAGAGCTCTAATGCTCTTCTTGCGTCTCCATGCTCTCGAGCAGCATATGCTGCACACTTTTCAATAACACCAGACTCCAAAACTTCTGCCTTAAATGCCTTACTCCTCCTTTGGTTAAGAATGTCCTGGATTTGTAATGCATTGTAAGGGGGGAAAACAAGCTCTTCCTCACTTAACGATGATTTTATCCTTGGGTCGATTGTGTCTGTGAAGGTTAAATCATTAGAAATCCCTATCAGAGATATCTGTGCTTTTTTTAGATCTGTGTTTATCCTAGTTAGATTGTATAAGATACCATCTCCTGCTTTTTTTACAAGTTGATCTATTTCATCTAAAATCAAGACAATTATTTGCTCCTCCTTATCTACTATGTTAAAAAATAGTTTATAAACTTCGTCTGTTGGAAGTCCAGTTGGAGGTATAGACTTGCCCATCTCGCGTGCAAGCTGTGCTATAAGCCTATATTCTGTGTCAGCAACCCTCTTTAGCTTGCAATTTAAATATAATATCTTTATAGGGATTCTTCTCTTATCTGCTGTTTTTTTGATCTCATTTGTTGTGTATTTAACACACACTGTTTTCCCTGTGCCTGTCTTACCATATATGAACAGGTTGCTTGGTTTGTCAAGCTTTAAGCTTGGTGCCAGTATCTCTGCAATTCCTTTTATCTGGTCTTCCCTATGGGGTATTTCTTTTGGAGTGTAAGCACTCTGTAATATCTTCTTATCTAGAAACAAAGACTCTTTATCCAAATAAGTGTCAAAAAACCTATCTAACCCTTTTTGAACCATTTTTTTTCCAAAAGAAATATAGGTATTTAAGCCTTCTTGTGTTAAGAAATATATTTTTGGTTGATACTGTTCCTACTCCTTAATTTCAAATGGAGATGTGTGTTTTATGTGTGTTTGGGTGTTTTTGTGTTTTTTCTCTTAATTAAACAAGAAAAAGAATATTATATATTATATTATTATATTTCAATATAGAAAAAAATAAAAGAATAAAAAAAAGAAGAAAGGATTTAAATTATGAAACAAGTTTTCTAATCAAAAATTAGTTCCACAAGAATTAAAGGTCTGTGGGGGCTTATTTGCTACTTTATAATAATAAAAATAGAAAAGTATATATATTGGTTGTGTTATCCTTTATACTATTATAATCGATGCTATCCTAAAAAGGGGTTCTTTATATAGCCTTATATTGGCAAAATTCACTTTAAAATAATGGAGAGGATGTTGAATGATTGTGCAAACAGATTTTTTAAATCGTCTTCGTGATTTCGGGTTAAACAGTTATGAATCAAAGCTTTGGGTTGCCCTGCTTTCAAGAGGGATTTCTACAGCAGGAGAGTTAAGTGATATTGCAAATGTACCAAGGTCAAGAAGCTATGATGTTCTAGAAAGCCTTGAAAAAAAAGGATTTATTATTATAAAAATTGGCAAACCTATAAAATATATTGCAGTACCTCCAGAAGAGGTTCTTGAGAGGGTTAAGAAAAAGATTCAAAATTCAGCAGATAAACAAACCAAGTTACTAGAAGATTTTAGGAAGAGCGAGCTCCTCGACGAGCTTAACCTTTTGCACAAAACAGGGATAGAGCTTGTTGAACCCTCTGATTTATCTGGTTCTTTGAAAGGGAGAAGTAATCTTTATGCACATTTAGAGACTATGATCAAAAATGCTAATACATCAATTGTACTTTCAACCACATCCAAGGGCTTAACAAGAAAAGCAGAGGAGTTTGCACGAGCATTTAAAAAAGCAAAAGGCAATGGGGTCAAGATAAGGATAGCTGCTCCAATAACTAAAGAAAACAAAAAGATTTTGAAGGAATTATCAAAATATGCAGAAGTTAGACACACAGATGATAAAGCAAGATTTATGGTTGTTGATGGTAAAGATATTGCATTTATGGTAGCAGATGATGAAAAAATCCATCCCACTTATGATGTGGGCATATGGGTTAACACAGAGTTCTTTGCATCTTCTTTGTTAAGGATGTTTGATGACAACTGGAAGAAGTTGAAAGAGGCTTAATATTGCTTAACTTTATTTCTTCGTTTACCTTCTTTTTAATTCCTATTTTCATATATAAGGCGTAACCTACTTCTTTTGAGTAAAAAGAAGTATTAAAAATCACTTATATACTTTAAGATATTATATCTCATTATTTAATCAAAAATTATTTAAATAACCTTTGTTTTGAAGCATTCTACAGAATTATATTTATCAAAAAGAGGTGTTTGCCATGGTTATGGAGGGGTTAAGTATTGAAGGAGTGATCCTTGCGGTGATTCTAGGAACTCTTGCAGGGATAGTCTATAGCCTAAGAATACTTGTTCTTGTTGAAAGAAGAATGGCAAGAATAGACACAAATATTGAGAAACTAACACAGAGAATACTAAAGGAAGAGTTAGTAATAGAAAAAGAAGAAGAGGAAATTGAAAAAGAAATACAAAAGAAAAGGAAATAATTTTCATATTTTTATGCTAAAAAACGGCAAAACTCTAACATTTATGTTTAGGATATACCGTTTTTGGCATACTCAAAAATGCTTTTCATTTTTGACATTTTATTGCTTTTGTTATTAGAGAGGAGATGTCTATTTTAGCATTACTATTAGGTATTGTGTTTGTTGTCACAATCTCCTTTGCACCAGCTTTTCTTATCTTTCTGTAAGCCCCTTTAATAAACAACCCGTGCACACCCACACAGTAAATGTTTTTGGCCTTGGCTTTTTTTGCTGCTATTACTGTTTCAATCATAGTATGGCCTGTGCTGATTATGTCATCAACAATTACCACATCACATTTTTTAATACCCAAATCTTTGTTTTTTATAACAACCTCTCTTGAACTAATCCTCTTCTTTTTTAGAATATAGGCTTTTGTTTTGAGTTTTTTTGCAACTGCCCTAGCCCATTGAAATGATTCAGCATCAGGACCAATAATAATAGGTTTTCTATGGTGTTTTTTGATGAAATCCGCAATCAATCCAACACTTGTTAGTCTCTTTGTTTTAATATAAAAAATATCTGATAACCTTTTTATCCTGTGGAGATGAGGGTCTATTGTCACAACCTCATCAAAGCAAGAGCTTAAAACCCTTGCAAGCACCCTTGAACTCACAACCTCTCCTTTGTGGAATCTGCGATCAGCGCGCATATAAGCAAGGTATGGCGCAACAAGTGTTATCTTTTTGGCACCCAACTCTTTTGCTGTGTTCCCAACAAATAGCAACTCTATTATTTTCTCATTTGGGTCAACAAGAGATTGGACAATTATCAACTCTTTTCTTTTTACATCTTTTGGAAAATCGATATAAAATTCACCATCAGGAAACTTGCTTACCTTCAACCCCATGTAACAATAATTTATCTTTTTTGCTACCTCTTTTGCTAGTTTTTCAGAAGGAGCCAATCCAATTACAACTTTAGAACTCATTTCATCTCTTCTTCCAATGTTTTTATCTTACATCTCAAGGTGTTCATATATTCCTTGCAATTCTCTTTCTGATTCATCACAGATCCACATTCAGGACACACAAAATTAAAATCCAATGCTTGGTCAAAATCAAGTACAACACACTCATTATTACAGAGGAATAGAATATCATTGGTCTCTTTGTCAAGCTTTTCTTTGAGTTCATTTAATCTTGATCTTTTTATATGTTTAATAAGTGGAGGTATTCTCTCATATTTTAATGACCAATAGTAAATATACCACCCTTTCTCTTCATCCTTCTTCCTAATAGAGGAGGCAAGGTTCGCTTGATCTAATCTGTAAAGCTTGTTCCTTGTTGTGTTTACCTCTTCACCAATCTCTTCAGCAAGCTCAAACTCAGAAATATTTTTTTTGTTCTTTAAAAGCCATGCAAGCGGAATTACATCCTCACCAGCAACGTTTCTGACAACCCACTCAAATTGCTTTCTTGAAACCCTTACCATTATCTAATTCCCTGCTTTTTTTATAATTTATAATATAGTTAAACACTTTTATAAATCTTTTGTTGTTGTTTTTAAACCATGTTCAAGATATTAATTCATTAAACAATAAACCACGCTCTTTTGCTATCTTTTTTGAGATTCTAAAATTCTTGCCAACATTAACAATATCTTCTAGAGATAGGAAAAACCAACCAATGTTGCCAAACTTAATACCAATCCAAGGTTCTGCACCAAACCTTTTTGAGAAAAAGTTTAGTTGAGAGATTTCCTCATAAGGCAGATATTTGTTTGCACCAGAAACAAACTTGCACTCTATCGCCAGCTTCCTTAGATTGTTTCCGGCAAGTATGTCAGGGCAAGGGTATTTTGATGAGCCAGACCCTGCCACCCTAATAGCAGCCCATCCCTTACCCCAAAACATATGTATCAACTCCCTCTCTGCGTTTATCCCCTTCTTTTTACTTGACATTTTAACAATATAATCTTTATATAGATAAATACTTTTTGTTATTTATTGGGCCCTTTTGTCTGTGTAAGGTATTGAAAACCCTTTTTAAGTTAATATGCTCCCTTTTAGGTTGTTTAAAAGACTAGAGCGCCTTGAAAAATCAAAAATCTTATAAATAAAGGTTAATTTGTACTTATTAACAGAAAATAAACAATCAGGGGGTGTATTTATGTCAAAGAGATTGATTCCTTTAGCTGCAATGGAAAAGATTATGAAGAAGGCAGGTGCTGAGAGGGTTTCTGACAAAGCAAAGGTTGCTTTAAAAGCAGCCTTAGAAGAGATAGCAGAAGATATTGCATCTAATGCAGTTAAGCTTGCTATGCATGCAGGCAGAAAAACTGTTAAAGCAGGGGATATAAAGCTAGCGGCAAAGTCTTAGTTTTATATTTTTATCTTCATAAAATCCTCAGCACAAACTATATTATTAAAAACAGTTCTAGCATCCTCTTCAATCTCTTGGGTGTTCTTGTACCTCTGAGAAAAATGAGTTAAAATAAGTTTTTTAACATTTGCTTGGTTTGCTATTAACCCAGCTTGTTTTGCAGTTAGATGCTTGTATTCAAAAGCCTTGTTCTCTAAGCCAGAATCATAAACAGCTTCACTTATCAACAAATCAGCATTATCAGCAAGCTTAATACAATTATCGCATAGAAGGGTGTCTGCTATGTAACTTATTTTCCTACCCTTAACAAAATAGGTTGTTTGATCTGGTGTTATCCTCTTACCTTTAAAGGATATTGATTTACCACTTTGAAGCCTGCCTAGTAAAGGACCTTCTGGAATACCTATTTTTTTAATGGTCTGTATATTTATTTTTCTTCTATCCTTTTCAACAAAGCTAAAACCCAAGCAGTCAATCCCATGATCTAGAGGTAGGGCCTCTAAATCAAAATCCTTGTTATCAAAAAATCTTTTTTTTGTTATATCAAGGGTTTTAAAATCAACTTTATTGCCAAAAACAAATGCACCCAGCATCTTCTCAATATGTTTTTGGCTGCCCTTTGGCCCATATATCTTAAGAACGCCACTATATTCAGATGCACCCATTGTTTGTATAAGCCCTGGCAAACCCAAAACATGGTCCCCGTGCCAGTGGCTTATCAATATCTTTGTTATTTTAGTTGGTTTTATTCCTGCTAGCCTTAGCTGTCTTTGGGTACCCTCCCCGCAGTCTATTAGTATGTTTTCAGCCTTATAACTAATCAAAACAGCAGATGTGTTTCTTTCCTTTGTTGGCACCATACACGATGTGCCTAAAAATATTATTTGCATATTTTTCAGTGATTTTGCTTTTTATTTAATTCTTTTGATTAATGTATATAAAAAAACAAAAGATTTATATAAGTTCAATTCACATTTTAAAAGAAGTGAATAGTAAAATGAAAAAGAGATTGATAGCAACAATTGTTATAATCCTTGTTATTTTTGTTTCTGGTTGTGGCTCAAACACAACACAATCTACAACAGATTATCATATAGGAACGCAAGGTATTGTTATGAACTTTATGCAGAATAGTCCTCCGGCAGAGGTTTTTGACGGGGATAATGTTCCTTTTATCGTTGAAGTGAGGAACCTTGGTGCATTTACTACCTCTCCTAGTTTCTGGCTCAGTGGTCACGATGAAGACCATATAATCCATATTAAGTGGAAGGGAAAAACTATTAATAATTTGGAAGCAAGGGATGAGAACAACCCAGTGGGAGGATATGATGTTTTGGAAGAACAATCTGTGAGTATTACATTACCAGACAATGTTGATTCATATGATACCAATATGAAATTGACCACATGTTATCATTATATAACCCATGCCTCTGCCCAAGTTTGTGTTGACCCAGACCCAACACAGAACCAAGATGATGCATGCACAGCAAGTGACATTAGCCTTGGTAGTGGCCAAGGAGGCCCAGTTGCTATAACAAGTATTGGTGTTGACTCTTCAAGAGAGAAGGTAAGATTTACCATCAACATTGCAAATGAAGGGGATGGAACAATAATTGAAGGCGTAGATAAAATTATTAGTTCATGTACAAACTTAAAGGCATCAAATATTGATATTGTTAGTGTAAGCCCACAAAAACTCTCTGGACACATCTTAGATTGCAAACCCAATCCTGTTAGATTGGTTAGTGGGAGGGGTGTTATTTATTGTGAGGCATCTATGAGTGGTTTTCCCAAGACAGCATTTACAACTATTTTGATGCTTGATCTTAATTATGGTTACAAATCTTCAATATCAAGAACAATAAGTGTTAAGAGGATATAAAAGGAGGTAATAAAATGAGAAGGCTAATCTTAATCTTTACTACGTGTTTGTTGTTGGTTCTAGCAGGTTGTGAAAAAGAGGAATCAACAAGTGCTACCACGCCTTTTTTAGAAGGGACCACTAGCTTACTAATGAGTTTTTTAGAGGATGCCCCTCCTCAGGAGGTTTATGATGGAGGTGTTTTTCCTTTTGATATTGTTGTTAAATTAAACAATGAAGGGGAGTCAGATGTGTTAGCACAAGATGTACAAGTAAAAATTAGTGGACTAAACCCAACAGACTTTAATAAGCAACCATCAGATTTAGTGAAACACCCAGATGATGATTTAACGAGGACATACAAAGATTCTGAAGGTAATCTTGTTGAAGGCACAATTACTTATGTGAGTTTTGAGGGTTTTAATTATAAAGGCAAAATAGGTGGAAATTTACAATTCCCTATAAGAGCAGATGTGTGTTATAAATACAATACAAAAACAATTTCAAAAATCTGCGTAAAAAAAGATTTAACAGACACTAGTGAAGATAGCTTATGTATTGTACCTGAGGAGAAACAGGTCTTTAATTCTAGAGCGCCCTTGCAGATAACATCTTTAAAAGAGTCTGTTAGGGGAGGAGAGTTAATAGGGTTTGTATTTAAAATAGAGCATAAGGGAAATGGAGGTATATTCCAACAAAACTCAATATGTGATACAACAGGGATCACATACGAAAACAAGGTATGGGTTAATGTTAATACAGGTATGGATGGTGCAAAGTGTACTGGCCTAACTGATGGAACAGACACATCAGGTTATGTGACCGTGTATAGTGGTGAGAGAACAATAACATGTACACAACCAGCAGAAAGCGAAATTGATTATGAGAAAGAAGTAGAGATTATCTTGACATACGATTATAAAGAAGACATCTCAACTCAGCTCCTATTAAAACATACAATGGAGTGATTTCATTCCAAAAAACTCACGTTAGAAACTTAGCACTTTAATGCAAGAAATAGTGGGTTTTTTGTTATTTTTCTAAACCAATAAGAGAAAAGAAAGATAATAAGGCTTCTATTTGTACGAATTCATCAGAACCCTCAACAAGCCTAAACTCTATTTCCCCACATTTTTCAATGAGTTTCATTCTCTTCGAATCCTCAATCTTTAGATTAAGAGACTCTTTCTGGATCTGCTTGATAACATCTAATCCTGATAAGCCATAACTCAGCATAACATCAAGCAATTTTTCTCTTGCTTTTATGAATTGGTTTGTTAATGCCAACTCAAGCACCTCTTTTATCTCTTTAGGCCTGGCCATAGAAACCATTGAATAGACTGTTTGTTCTGTTATTTTGTCACTTATTGCTGCACAGCTCTGCATTATATTCTCAAGCCTTCTGCAATCCCCTTCACTAATTTCGTACAGGACCTCTTTTGCCTTTGCATCAATTTTTAGCTTTTCATTCTTTGCTACCAATTCAATGATATCAAGTATGTCTTTTTTTGATAAAAGCTTAAACCGAAAGATTGCACATCTACTTTGTATTGGTTCAATGATCTTAGAAGAATAATTGCAGCTTAGGATAAAACGACAGGTTCTTGTGTAATTCTCCATTGTTCGTCTTAGTGCTTGCTGCGCCTCTTTTGTTAGTGCATCACTCTCATCAAGATAAATTATCTTGAAAGGCACATCTCCGATTGCCCTTGTTCTTGCAAAATCTTTCACCTTGTTCCTTACGACATCTATGCCACGTTCATCACTTGCGTTCAACTCAAGAAAATTGTTTTTCCAATCTAAACCAAAAAACTTTTTTGCTATGACTATAGCCAGACTAGTTTTGCCTGTCCCTGCAGGACCAGCAAATAGCAAATGAGGCATGTTTTTTTGCTTAACAAAAGCATTGGCTTTTCGCACAATCTCCTTTTGACCAACAACCTCTGAGAAATCCTTTGGCCTATACTTCTCTGTCCAAATAGCAGTTTCTTCCATCCCAATATTCAGTAAGATAAGTACAAATAAAAACCTTTGTATTTCAAAAAATAGAAAAAGATTGCTAGATTATATCCTCTTCAGCTATCACCATAAAATCCCCTATGGCAATAACAGCGCTGAAAGGGATAAGAATATTACCTTGTTTATCCTTCTCTAACTCAAGTTTGGCTGTGTAAGAAGTGGGGTTTGTCAGTACCATATGTATAAGTTCACCAGATTTTGTTTCAAAGATTATGTCTCCTACCTCCCCAAAACGCTTACCTGTCTTACTAACAACAGTCTTACCCAGAAGCGCCTTTGAGAATTTTTTGTCTTCTTCTGCCATTCTTTCACCCTTCTAAAAACTTACTTTAGAAGTACACTATGTTATATTTAAATGTTTTGAAAATTCAAGGAATTTTCAAAGCCCAGAGAATCAATGATTCTCTATGTTTCTGAAATTCAAAGAATTTCAGAAGCCTGAAAATCTCAAAGGCTTTTAAATAAAGGAAATCATAGATTTCCAAGTTTAAAGCTTAGAAAATTAGGAATTTTCGTAAGCTTTAAATACCCTTTATCTTTCTGTTGGATATTATATCCAAAAGCTTTGATCAAAGATGCCAACTCTAAACGACCCCTTTCATGATAGGGCACAACCAGAATATTTGTTTATGCAGTTCTTTACATTAGGTATAGAAATACCTTTTGTTAAAGAGAGGACAAAACAGTTTCTAATAAAGATGCCTTTGATAATGATAGGGTTGGTGATAATGAGATTTTTTGTTTATGAAGTTATGCCACCGATAATTGGTATGATAGTGATGGCTATTTTGTACTTCCTTGTTGTTTACCTGCTTGTAAAATATTTTATGTTTGTTAATAAGATGACAAAAACAAGCAGCATCTTTGGTTTAGTAGGCTGTATTTCTATACTAATAGTTCTTGTTTTGGTGATATAAATGCTTATGAAGATACTAGGGGTGGGTGATGTTATTGCAGCACTAACAACAGCACTGGTTGCTGCATTCCCTGTTCTTTTACCAAAAAGGCTTGTGTTTTATATTGCAGGTTATTTGATACTAAAAGGTGGTATGTTTGCAACATCTGGTAATATCATTAGCTACATTGACGTGTTTTGCGGAATTTATCTAATGTTGTTAACTTATGGTATCTCTTTTAAAATAATAACCTTCTTTGTAGTTATATTTCTGATTCAAAAGAATATCATATCCTTTCTTCAATAAGTTTCAAGGTCTTTTATACTAAACCCTTTTGCTTTGCCTTCTTCTGTTTCAGAACCATCTGCTGATTGTTCAAGAATGTTACCAAACACATTTTCACCACCTGGAAAATCAGAAGAAGGTGTTTGGGCCAAAAAGCTTTGCAAAAACCTAATAGCTTTTTGAATGTCCTCTTTTGAGTCCTCTTTTGTGTCTATCGTTACCTTCATCTTATAACCTCAGCTATATAATAATTTTTTAATATTTGGCCAGGCCTTTTTTGTTGTTTTTTCTCCTCTTTTCAAATAAAAATCTATCTTTTTTTTGTTAAATAAATCTGCAGTGTACCTAAACCATGTTGTAATGTTTATTGGGATCTCAGGTAGTTGATTTATAACAACATCTGAATTCTCTTTAACAATCTTTCTCTTGTGATACTCTAAGGCCATAGATACCCCTCTATAAAAGATCTTGGCCCTATTATTAATGGCATTGTTTGATTTCTCAAAGTGACCCTGTAAAAAAGAGCTAACAACAACACCCCCCTTACCAACCTTTTTTCTACATACATCTGCAGGTGCAATATTGATTATACCCCCATCTCCCATTATATGCCCATCGCTGTGATTCTTCACAACCAAGACACCTGGAACAGCACATGCCTGCACAACAGCCAAGGCCACATTACCTCTTTCTTTAATTAAGAATTCCCCTGTGGTAAGATCACATACAGTAAATGAGCAAGGTATAGATAAGTCCTTAAAGTCTTTATTATTTAACAGCTTGTTCATGTATGTGTACATCCTATCCCCCCTTAGGAAGAACTGCTTAGATAATGTTGGACCAAACCACCTGAATCTAGCCCACCTTTTTGTAAAAAGATTTATTATTTCATTTTTAGAATAGCCTGCAGCCCAAAGAGAGGCAATTATTGTTGCAGAGCTACCAGCACCAATGTGATTTATTCTTATATTCTCATCTTTTAATTTTTGTAGCAAGGGTAAATGTACAAAACCCTTTCCCCCGCCCCCGCCTAGTGCCAAGGCAAGCTTTCTTTGTTCTTTTCTATTCAAGGGATCACCTCAAAAAATACGGCTGCCGGGACTTTCAACAGATGGTCTTACAACGTAAGTCCTCAGTTGCGTCTCTCTTGCGATCAACATGGCTTTTTCTGTTTTGAACCCGGGCAACAACCTCTCTCCACCTCTTTTAAAAATACCTCTTTTTGAAGAGCACCTCTTGCATGCAAGGGGTATGGGAGGATTGTATCCTACCACTAGATCACAGCCGTATGAGCTAAGCGAATTAGGATGTGATCTCCCGAACGCTAGTGAGGACAGATCACAGCCGTATATGAGCTTTATATTTTTATTTTTTATTAAAAACTTTCTAATTTATTTTATCCATAGCCATTTTCACGTTTGTTGCAATCTTGTGGTTATTCAACTCTTCTAATGGTATAAACATTAATTTATCAAAAATATCTTTTTCCATAAGCTTTGGCCTTCCTTTAACTATATTTGCAAGAAAACAATAGCTCGTAAAATCTCTATTATCAATAACAAACTCAAAGCAACCCAGGTTTCTGATGATTTCAACATTGCAACCTATTTCCTCCTTAGCCTCTCGTATTGCTGTTTGTTCTGGATTTTCACCAGGCTCAATTATACCGCCTGGCAACTCCCAATGATCTTTACCCATCCTATGCAACAAAAGCAGTTTGTTGTTTTCTATTATTAAACAACCGGAAATTGTAATCATCAATACCCCCTAACTTATATATTATTTTAGGAGTATAAATACTTTTTCTATATTAAGAATTATAGAAATAAAAAGGCTTATTCTTCATCCTCTTCAGGGCCATAGCTTGGGATTGCTGCCTTGCTAATAATCATTACATCTCCTACGCTTTTGACAAGCTGGTGTGGAACTATAACCCCTTTTGCACTGCCTAATATTTTATTTAGATAAGAATTCCTTGTTGCCTTAACCCTCCAGCCAAATACCTTATTTTGAGTTAAGATTCCTTCTTCAACATCACCGAAGTAGTCTCCGTTGTCTGTAAAAACCTTCATGTCATATACTTCAGAAATTTTCTTCATCTTTAGCATACTTATTTCCCCTCCGTGAGCATTAACAAGGGATAATAAAAAGGAATAACTATTTAAAGCTTATGTTTCTATGTAAATGTACATGGTTGGTAATATACCTAATTACAACAAGTTTGATGTTCTAAGGGTTTTCTTATTAATTGAGGTAGGAAGTAGTAGGGCAGAGATGACAAACAAATTGTCTTTGGGTGAGGGAACAGTAAGGACCATTCTAAATTCACTTAAAAAAAAGGGTTTGATAACCTCTTCAAAACAAGGGCATGAGCTAACAAAGAAGGGATTAGAATTAAAAAAAGGAGTTTACAAAGAAGTTGGCGAGTTAAAAAGTCTTGAGCTAAAGGAACTGAATCTTTTATCTAAAAAAGGGGCTGTTGTTAAAAGATTTAACACAAAGATGAAGAATATTGATCTAAGGGATATTGCAATAAAAAACAATGCAGATGGAGCCCTTATTTTGAGGTATGACAAAGAGTTACGGCTGCCTAATTCAGAGGTGGATTTCTCTAAGGATTTTAGGAAATCATATGAGGAGATAATAAGAACTTTTGATGTAAAACCCCACAACGTGGTTGTTGTTGTTTTTGCAAAATCACAAAACCAAGCAACAAATGCATTACTTGCTATTATTGTAGAAATGAACACAAAGATAAAGGGAATTCTTGAATCGTTAATAAACTAACAACTAATAGCTCTTTGCAAAATATGCTTTGAACTCTGCATCTTTATCACAATGTATGCATTTGCCCTTTAGATTTTTCTGCCCAAAAGGTATGTTAATACTCTTTGCACCATTTGTTTTGTCTTTTATTAGCTCTTCACATTCAACAGAGCCACACCACAATGCAAAAACAAGCTTTTTTTCTTTTATTGCCTTTATAAATTCTTGCCATGACTCTACTTCTATAATGTTCTTTTCCAAAAAATCCTTGGCCCTATTGAACAAATTTTTTTGAATGTCTTCTAGTGTTGATTTTATTTTGCTTTTTAGCACTTTTAATTCAACCACCTCTTTTTTGTTTGTGTCCCTCCTAACAATTACAACTTGTTTTTTATCAACATCTTTTGGGCCAATTTCTATTCTAATAGGGGTTCCCTTTAATTCCCATTCATTGAATTTCCATCCTGGTGTATAACTAACCCTATCATCAAGTAAGGGATTGAATAAACTTAACCCCTTATTCAGCTCTTTGGCGGCCTTCAGAACACCCTCTTTGTCTTTTTTGTAAATTATAGGGATTATCACAACCTTATTTCGAGCAACCATTGGAGGTATAATTAACCCTTTATCATCGCCATGCACCATTACCATCATACCAATTGTTCTTGTAGAAAGCCCCCATGAATTTTGCCACACCCAACTATTTTTTTCATCTTTGTCTAAAAACTTTATCCCAAAAGGTTTTGAGAAATTTTGAC
Organism: uncultured Methanosarcinales archaeon; assembly: GCA_964354685.1. Classification (GTDB taxonomy): domain Archaea; phylum Nanobdellota; class Nanobdellia; order Woesearchaeales; family JAGVZT01; genus CAYHAM01. The sequence continues at coordinate 41,284 of CAYHAM010000001.1, read as the reverse complement.
CCAAGAAGTGAGAGGTTGCACCTTGAGCTACCTTACCATTAGGCAAGAAAATCTCAACACTTGTGGTGTAAACAGCACCAGCAAATTTTTCTTTTTCTGATTTTCTTCCCTTTAAAACAGGAACTGCTAGCAATCTTTCATAGACCTCAGCATAGAAATCAAGGATTTGTAACACCTCTTCTTCTGCCTCTTGCTTTGTTGCAAATGCTGTATGTCCCTCCTGCCAGAGAAACTCACGGGTTCTTATAAAGGGAGTTGCGTACTTAAACTCCCATCTAACAACATTGTTCCATTGATTGATTTTTAGAGGTAAGTCCCGATAGCTTTGTATCCAGTTCTTGTAAGAATCATACATTATTGTTTCTGATGTTGGCCTTACAGCTAATCTTTCGCTTAACTTGCTTTCACCTGCCATGGTCACCCACGCAACTTCTGGTGCAAACCCCTCAACATGCTCAGCCTCTTTCTTGAGCAAAGATTCTGGGATTAATGAGGGAAAATAGGCATTCTTTACTCCAAGCTTTTTTATTTTTGCATCAAGATATTGCTGAATCTCTTCCCAAATCTCATAAGCCCTAGGTCTAAACACAACACAACCAGAAACCTTAGTATAATCAATCAACTCTGCCTTTTGAACAAGCTGAGTATACCACTCACTAAAGTTTTCTTCTTTCTTTACACTCAGTCCAAGCTCTTTTGCACGTTCTACCATGTCTCCACCTTTATTCACTTTTATTTGACATCTCTGATTTTCATTATTTAAAACTTTTGTTTTATTATTATTAGAAACACAAACTTTATATAATACAATCAAAAAATTAGCTTTATGGAAAAAAGAGAATTGATAGGTATAATCTTTATCTGTGTTATCATATTTGGCTCTTTGATTGCTTTTAAAAAACCAGTACAAGAAGAGCAAACAGTAGAACCAGAGCAAGAACAACCAAAAAATGTTGAAGTTATTGAACCTGAATCACCAACTTATTCTCCAAAAACCTATGAGATTATTTTAAAAGAGGCATCTGCAACCCCTGATTACTTAACTATAAAAAAAGGAGATACAGTTGTATGGAAAAACACAGGCTCTAACAGGAAGCGTCTCTGGATTGATGAAGAGGTTTATTCAGATATGATGGAACCAGACCAAAGCTATAGCTATACATTCACAGAGACTGGAGACCACACCTTTAGAGATGTCTTCAATGGCTTAGTTAGAGGTGCAATTGTTGTTAAATCACAACCTTCTATACAAATAACAGGTAGCTTCTTAAAAGGATTTACAGAAACACAGAAGACAGTTGTTGGAATTCAATTCACAATATTCATTCTTGCAGTTGGTGTTCTTATTTACACACTTAGAAAAAAGTAAGCTTTTTAAATTTGCAGTTATTAATATTCTCCAGCCTAATATATATATGGTGTTGTTTGATAGAGCTAAGCAAACAATGAACTCAAGTATTCATGTTGGGCTTCACTTCTTTCTTTTTATTGTTCTCAGTGGCCCACCAACCTTGTAGCGTATTTTGTAACGTTTTCTCTTTCTTTCCTCAGGATAAACCTCTTCCTGCGCCATTTTTTGCCTTTCTAGTACAAAAATAAATTCCTAAAGATTTAAATATTTGTTTTTGAAAAACAATTTTATGAAAGCAAAACTCTTTGTAGGAATGATGTATTCTAACATTGAACACTATAATAAGGCTATTGAATTATTAAAAAAAGATTTTGGGGAAATAGAATTACAAGGAGAAGAGTTTAACTTCACCTTTACAAAACACTATGAAAAAGAGATGGGCAAAAATCTGAGAAAGAGATTTATTCTATTCAAAAAACTAATTAATAGAAAAGGCTTAACAGATATCAAATTACAAACAATGAAATTAGAAGAAAAATTTAAGAAAAATAATAAAAGACAGGTAAATATTGACCCGGGGTACATTACCTTAAACAATGTTGTTGTTGCCAGCACAAAAGAGCTTCCGCACAGGATATATCTTAATAAAGGGATATTTGCTGACTTGCTATTACTTCTAAAGAAAAAAGATGTTATCCCTTTTAAACATACCTTTACTGATTACAAACAAAGCAAACACTTTTTCCTAGAATCTAGGCAGAGATTTAAGAATTCTCTACAATAAACTTAGTAACCAAATCAATCATCTTCTCAAAATCTTTTGAATTTGTATATCTGTGATCTGCGCCTTTTATAATTTCCAATTTGCAATTTCTAATCAAACTTGCTGTCTTCTTGCTTTGCTCAATAGGAACACTTTCGTCTTTATCCCCATGAACAATTAATGTTGGGATCTTTATTTTCTTAGCAGCTTTATGCCCTACATTCTTTTTTGAATCTTCAAAGAATATATACTTCAGCCGCCTTTTCGCACCACTGGATCTACTTGTAAACTCAATAACCCCCCTCTTCTTCCACTCATTTATTCTGACCTTCCTTTCTTCAGCAATAATTTTACCTAAATAGTCTGATACAGGAGATTTTAATGCAAGAACAAACAGACCATTTGTCTTTGAAGCAGCTATTATTGATGCCATTCCACCAAAACTCGAGCCAAAAAGACCAGTCATTTTATAACCTAAATCTCTTATGAATTTGATTGCATTAAGAACATCATCAACAGCTTCTGATATTGTTATATCTTCAAATTTGCCTTCACTCTCTCCATGACCATAAAAATCAAATCTAAATGTAGATATCTCTTTATCATTTAGAGTCTTTTCAAGTCTCATATATGTATTGGCATCCTTGTTTGTGCTAAATCCATGACAAAGAATTATAATTGGTTTTTCCTTACTTGATGTGGGGTTTGATAATATTCCACAGAGTTTGTTTCCTTTGCTGTTTTTGAAAAAGAGTTTCTCCTTCATTGTTCTACACTCAAATAAAAGAAATGGGCCTGCAGGGACTTTCGTGTCGTAACACTTTGTTTGGTTACCAACTATTCGAACCCTGATCAAACGGTCCGAAGCCGTCCGCACTATCCTGGTTATGCTACAGACCCATAGAATTAGATATTGGATTTATATATAAATTTAATTAAAATAATAAAGCAAAAAACAAAAATCAGTGAACAATCACTTCTTTAAAAGTGTTATCTCAATTGTTGACACTCTCACTTCCTTGCCTTCCTTGTTCTCAAACTGCTCTGAATCAATCTTTATGTCTTTGACTAATGCTTGTCCATCCAAAAACCTTTTTGTAGCAACCTCTGACACATCAACTGCTCGTGCTATGAACTTTCCTCTGGCCTTTACTGTAACTTCACTTGCGTTCTTCACTGTAAACTGCATAACAACAGCAGTTACATAGTTCATGAAAGGCTTGTTTCCAATAAATACAGAGTTGTCATCTCCCATTTCTCATACCTCCATTACTTATTCTTTTGTTTTTACTAGTCTTGTTACGTATCCTGCAATCACGTTTCTAATCTTTTTTGAGGGGATATCTACAAACTTTGTTACCAACTGCTTGTTACTCTCAAAATCTTTTTTAAACTCGTCTTTATGCTCTCTCACTAGCTTGTTGGTGATTCGCTTTATTAGTGTTGTCTTTATTCTTCCCATATAATACCCCCTGGTTTAGGAGTTGATTTTTGTTTATAAACTTTTCGTAATCTTCCCTATATATCACTAATATTGGCTTTGAAATAAGGAAAAATAAACACCCTGATTCAATTCTAAGTTCTAAAAAACCCCCCAAACCTCAAAAAAACATATCTTATTCCCCCAAATCAGAAAAAAAGTTATTTTAATCATTCTTCATAAATATACCAACCGAAAGATATATATATTAGAACCTATTGCTGAGTAGTAACTTAGGTGGTTTTACCATGTCAAAAAACCCATTAATTAGCTTGATTATCCTATTGTTCTTGTTGAGCATTAGTCTTGTCTATGCTGATTCTACACAAGGTGCAGACCTACAAAGTTGTTCTTGCTCTTTAATCTCAAACCCAATAACTATACAAAACAAAGGGAGCATAGTAGATACCTTTTACATTACTCAGCAAGGCACTGCAGCAAAATGGTCAACCCTTTTTCCCAGTACATTAATCCTTGAATCAGGAGAATCAGCAACAATCGAGAATCTGATAAATCCTCCCTGTGATGTTGATGGAGATTATTCTTTGGTAACTCAAGTTGCTTCTAGCACAACAACACAGGCCATTACCCAAAATTTGGATATAAGGAGATGCACAAACATGGGGGTTGTTTTTAAAAATCTAACCCAGTATGGGTGTAATTGTACACCATTTGAGTTTGAATTCTGGGTTACAAACACAGGCAATTACAACGAGATTTACAGTATGAAGCTCTTAGATGGTGTTGGTTCAGCTGTAACCAATACTGTTAATCCCTTAATCCTTGCACCAGGTAAAACCCAAAATATTAAACTATACATAAACCTTCCTTGTGATGTTTATGGGGAACTTAGCACAAAATTCAGATTAACTGCCCAAAGCAGTGGTTTTTATGCAGATGCACCCTTAAAACTGAATGTAGATGCATGCCCACCACTTCAGCAGACAAATGTTTCTGATAATGTAACAGCCCCACCAACTTCTACCAAAGGCATAAAAACCCTTTTGATATTTTTTGTTATATTGCTAGCTCTGCTGCTTTTCATAGCCCTTATTTATTTTGCAGTCTCTGCAGCAGAGACCACTTATTACAAGGGTGTTGAGATGATCAAGGAGCCAAAGATTATCAAACCAAAAGAGAATGAATTTGAGGTTGATAGATTTTTGAAAAGCAGTGTGTTTAAAGCGATAATCGCATTTGTTGTTTTGCTTATAATAGCATTACTAATCTACAAAGGAGCCAAGATGGTTGAGGTTGCGCCTTTTGTGAATGAGACAAATATGACAACCAACCAAACAATTAATGTAACAACAAACATAACCCAACCAGAAATAAATCAGACAATCAATGTCAGTGGTATTGAGAAACTGAACCTGACAAAGTATATTACCTATCTCTATTATATGGCCCTTGGTTTTGCAATTCTTTTCCTTCTAATCTTAATTAAGATTAGAATAGACAATAAACCAACAAAAGGAACAAAAAAGAATAAATCAAAGAAAGAATTGAAAATTATACAGGAGATAAAGAAGCGTTGGTTGATTGTTGTAGCCTTAATAGCAGTTGTAGTTTTAGCAATTTTAGCATTCTATTACAAATCAAACCTTTACCCATACCTAATTGCCTTGAAAGAGTATATTTCAATGTATCTGTTATATATCCTCATTGGATTTGTAATACTTACTGTCCTCTTATTTACCTTATCCAAGATGAGAAAGTAGAACTCTTTCTAAAAAAATTCTAAGAAGCCATAGACTGTACCCAATATGAGCAAGAACATTATCAATAAACCAATTGCTTTATTTGATGATAAGGTGTATTCTGGCTTTCTCTTACCTTTTTTCTTTGCCTCCCAAAACATGAGCACAATTAGACAAGCATTTATTCCTCCTGTTAGAGCACCAGTTAGTCCTATTATCTGTATAAAGTTGGTTATTTTGCTCAGAGCAATGGTAAAAGGTATAAAACAGGTTAGTGCCCATGCAATGTTTTTGTTTATTTTATAATCATACATGAACATCTCTTTTAGTGCCAACCCCAATACAAGAAAAGAGGTTGACATAGCAAGCACAGCAAATATATTCCCTAGTAAAAAGATATGCTCTCCAACAAAAGAGCCTAATGCAACAGTGGCTATTCTTTCATTCTCTCCTAAGATAGAAAAACCATTAACTCCGACAACACCCACAACAACACATGTAAAAACAGAGTATAGCACAAGAGGAACAAGCATCCCGATTAGTATTGCTTTTTTGAGATGTTTCTCATTTTTAACAAGCTCTTCTCTCATCTCAGGAATAGCAGAGGTACCAAGAAATGCAAATACTATCACGCCATATGGCAGGAGAATATTGGCAAGGTTTAGGTGATTTAGATTGTTTAAGTTAACACTGGGTGCTGCTAGTAAACTTATAATCACCATAGTCCCAACAACCATAGACATCAAAATTACTTCAGACCATTCTATAGCGGTTAAGCCCAGATAGATCAATAGTGCGACAAAAACAAAGAAGAGTATGATAAAACTGATTAGGGAACCCCCAAATATTACTTTTAAAGATTCTCCAACACCCAGGATATAAGCGATTAGAGCCCCGTAAATCCCAACAATCATAGAGAATGCGGCAAGCCACTTACCATATTTTCCTAAGTATATTTCTGCATAACCTGTTAGCTGATGTATGCTTTTTGTCCTTAAGACAATCTCTCCGTAGTATAAATACATCATTGTGACTGCCCAACAAATAACAAAGATTACTATCAAACCTGTAAGAAAACCAGCGCTTGCAACAACATATGGAATGCCTAAAACACCAGCACCAATAACTGTTCCAATTAAGGTGGCTATAGCTTCGTAAACCTCTTTTTTTGGCATGAGAATGTGCTTTTAAGAGAATCATATATAAATTTTACTAAGAGAATGGGGACGCAGGGACTTTCAAAGCCCCTAGATTTGAAATGTGCGAACACCAGCGAGCATATTTGAACCCTGATCAGTTGGTGTCTCCCTTTTACAACACACCAATTGTTCTTCATAGCCTAAGCTCAGCTCTCCACTGACTGGAGCCAACGATGTTAGCCAGGTTACACCACGTCCCCAGCAAAGCAAAGGAATTCAGAATTATATATAAATCTTGTCTAATTTTTTATATAGCAACATTGAATGTGTAATTGATTGAATTTTTATCATTTTTTATCAAATCAAGAAGAGCATCCTCATGTCCTGCACCAATAATTGTTAATATCTTTTTGTTCGGGTTTTGTTGTATTATCTGCCTCAAGTGGTTTGCCATAACAATATTCCTTTCTTCAACCAAAACCTTGTAAATGTTTGGATAGCGAACTTTGACTTCTTGCATTAGCTTTTTGATAATCTTTTTGCTAGGCACCTTGCTCAAATCTATTTGATCAAAACCAAGCCTTTTTACCTCTCCCTCTCTAAATAAAAACCCTTTTATTATGTCAAGCAATATTCTAAACTTCTCTTTCCATGATAATGCTTGTGAGAATCTCATTAGAGTGATTTCAATGTCCTGGTCTATTAAAGCAATACTTATTTTGTTCTTCTTTGCAAGCTTTATTGCTGTTAGCATTTCATCACCAGGCTCTACGCCAACCTGCTTGCCAAGCTTTTTTTGAACCCATCTACCAATAATAGAGAATAAGAAGCCTTTAAGACCAATCTTAAAGATGTTTGGGAACCCAGATTTTTTGCTTTGATGTGTTATTGCATAGAACCTTTTGCTGTCAAGCTCTAAAGCTATTATGTCTGGCTTTTTGTCTTCTATTGCTTGTTTTATCTCATTGATGCTCTGCTGTGCAATATGAGATGTACCAATAATTGTCAGATTGTTTAATTCCATACATCTTGTTATTTGAAAAGCAAATATAAAGCTTTTTATCAAAAATTTAGCAAATTTTATATATTAGATAGCTTGATATATATATAATCATTAAAAAGAGGATGTTTATGGACAAAAGGTTGATTGCGATTATTTTCTTAGGTTTTATAGTTTTATCTAGCTCTGGGTGCAAAAAACAAGAACTAGTTGAAGAGCCAGCAGAAGAGCCTCAAGAGCCAAGCACAGAATCACAAACATTAATGGTGGAGAATTACCCTGGCGAAAGTTTCCCAATAGAAGATTATGTCAAGGCTGATTGTAACGGAGAAATCTGCTCTGTTTATGAGAGGAACACCACATGGGCTAAAGTCATAAAGATTGAAGGTAGAACCTTAACCTTGGATACATCTTATGAACGGTTCCAAGTTGACGTCTCTGATAATGTGAGATATACTAAAGTTAATTATAATGTTGACCCAGAAATGGGGATAGTTATGGGAGGTGTTGGACTTGTTGAAGGAGATCATTTTAATGAGATAAAGGAAGGAGATCTTATAACTATGATCTACACGGTGAATCAAGATAACACATTAGAAGCAGAATTAATAGGCATAGTTGGTGCTGAAGAGGTTATAATTTAGGATGATTAATAAAAAAAGTTTGTTTGTTTTGGTATGTTTGTTAATACCTTTGTTACTTCAATCTGTTTATGTATATGCTAGCCCAAATTGTGCAAAGTGCGGTTGTTGGTGTACTGATCATGATGGGGGATTGAATTATTACCAAAAAAGCTATGTTAACAACAGCCATAGTAATTGGATTAACACAACCCTCAGACCAGATACATGTACAGGAACATTTGTTTACGATGAGGTTTTATGGGATACCTGCCTTAATGGTCAAATTTTGAAAGAATACAGATGTTTAAGTAATGGGTGGTATGGGTATGTTAATCATACTTGTCAATATGGTTGCAGGGACGATGCTTGTCTTAGAGAAGGAGTAGATAGTGATACCTGTTACCTCAAAACAGTTTTCTACGGAGGTTATAATGGATGTTGTCCAAGCACATCAGATTGCTTGGTACAGCCAAATGGTCAAAGAATATTGAACAATAAACCATTAAAATGGTTTGATTATGAAGACGTAAAATATGGACCAAGGTGTATAACCAATGACCAATACATCCTTGACAAGTTCTGTGAAAATGGGGAATGGACAACAAGAACAAGTTATGTGGCAACACAGCTTTTGCATGAAGTAAAATCAAGGGGAATTGATAATTTTACTCTTTTCTGCGGGAATTATGATGAGGCGCTCAATTATTATCAAGAGGTTATTGGTAACATTGGCCCAAACAGTTGTACTTATGGAAATGCCAACAAGCAATTTAATTGTTTAAACGACTTTTGTGTTTTAACAGCCCCTGATGAAAACCTAGTTGCATTCGGAAGCTCTCTAAACCCAGGAATGAGTGTTGAAAATCTTACCACAATGCTGGGATATAATAAGGAGTGTGGTTCAGACCAAGATGGCCAGTTTCACAGATGTGGAATTAATGGTAATCTTTGGTACAATAGTAAATACAAGCTTTTCATTTACGGTGAAGAAAACAATAACCCAATAGTGTTAAATGGTTTTAATAATTGGAGAGTTGAACATAATAGTTTACTTAAAGAACCATATGAGGATTTAATGACAGAAATTTATGGATATCCTATAGAAGATCAATTTGTTATAGATATTGTTGAAAAATCGCATCAATACAACTCAATATACCTCTCAAATATTTCATCTAAAAGTGTTTTGGCAAGAAAGGAAACATTGCGTACACAAGATTATTGTAGATACCTTCATGATATAAACCCAGATTCAGCAGGTGCTTATGGTTACATCACTGATGGTGATCGAAGCCATCAAAACGGGATGAGATACACTTTCCCTGCTTTCAATAAAAATCTTACTTTGAGGTATAAGCTCTGGGATGTTGAGGGTAGCAATGAGTGTGTAAATATAAAAATTAATGGCAAGACAATAAAAACACTTAAAGAGGTAACTAATAATAACGAATGGAGCAAAAACAAATTTCTCAGGATAAACAAAAATTTGCTTAATAAAGATTCCACAAATGTTCTGGTCTTTGAGCACGAACCTTGTGATGGTGAATGGGCTCACGATAATACTTGGTGGGGTGTGAAGGATGTTTACTTAATGTATATTGAGCCAGAATGTGAATTAGTAGTAAAGACCCTTCTGGTTATCAAATATGAAAACTTTGAAACAAACATATGTTCAAATGAAGATATTCCCTCAGACAATTGTGAATCAAATAATGGTATATACTATCTGTCTGCACAGCAAGGCGAAGAAGAAACGAGCACTTTGTTTGATATATGGCCAGAACTAACAGCAGGGCTTAGGATTTCTTAAAGTAATCAATAGTCCTCTTTAACCCTTCTTCCAAACCGATCTTTGGCTCCCACTCTAGCTCTTTCTTTGCCAGGCTTATATCAGGTCTTCTTCTTATTGGATCATCCTTTGGCAAGGGCTTGAAAACAAACTTGCTCTTACTATTTGTCAACCTCTTAATAATATTTGCAAGTTCAAGAATAGTAAACTCCTCTGGGTTACCCAAGTTTACAGGACCAATAAAGTTAGAATTCATCATCTTATAGATGCCTTCAATCATGTCATCAACATAGCAGAAAGACCTTGTTTGTTTCCCATTACCATATATAGTCATATCCTTATTATTCAAAGCTTGATTTATTAGGTTTGTAACAACTCTGCCATCATTTACTTGTATCTTAGGTCCATAGGTGTTGAAGATCCTAGCAATCTTTACCTTTGCCTTGTGCTTGCGCATATAAGCCATACACAACGCTTCTCCAAATCGTTTGCTTTCATCATAGCAGCTCCTAACACCTATTGGGTTCACATTACCCCAATAGCTCTCTTTCTGAGGGTGTTGTTCTGGATGACCATAAACTTCAGAAGAGCTTGCAAAAAGCAAGACAGCTTTCTTCTCTAATGCCAATTTTATCAAATTATCTGTACCAATTGCATTTGTAAGCAAGGTATGGATTGGTTCTGATTGATAGTTTGGCGGGCTTGCCCTTGATGCAAGATGATAAATTTGATCAAGTTTACCTTTGATCTTTATTGGTTCAATTACATTATGATTGATAAAAGAGAAATTCTTGTTTTTCATAAAATCTTTAATATTGTTTTTATTACCTGTGCTCAGATCATCAATACAAATAACAGAGTCACCCTTATTTAGCAGATACCAACAAAGATGACTTCCAATAAAACCAGCACCACCTGTCACCAAAACCCTTCTCATTTTTTAAACCACTTGATTGTTTCTTTAAGTCCTTTGTCCAAATCAAATTTAGGTACCCAACCCCAAACCTTTTTTGCCAACTTTATATCTAAATAAATATGATTCACTTCTCCTTTTATTGCAGAGCCATATGCTGGATTTTTATCAGAACCCAAAGCAATTTTTATCTTTTTATAAAGCCCATTTATCGAAAGCTCTTTTCCACTCCCAATATTTATTGCACAACCATTGCATTCGCCTTTCAAAGCTAGAAGGTTTGCATTAGCAACATCTTTGACATAAACAAAATCCCTTGTTTGTTTGCCATCTCCATTTATCGTGCATTGCTTTTTGTTCAATAAATTATCTATAAAAATCGTAACAATACCAGCCTCCCCTTTTGGGTCCTGCCTTGGGCCATAAACATTTGAATAGCGCAAAGCGCAATACTCTAAACCAAATGTTTGGTGATAATAGTTTAAAAAAAGTTCAACAGTGAACTTTGAAACACCATAAGGACTTATTGGCTTTATTGGGTGTTTTTCATCACATGGCAAGTATTTTGGGTTGCCGTATATAGCACCACCAGAGCTTGCATAAACAACCCTCTTAACCTTATAATCTTTACAACACTCCAACAGATTTACACCACCCAGAATATTGTTGTGTGCATCAAAAAGAGGATTTTTAATAGAATGTCTTACATTTACTTGTGCAGCTTGATGAGAAACAAAATCTGGCGATTCTTTTTTGAATACTTTTTTCAATTCTTTAGAAGTTAGATCAACATTATAGAATTTGGCTTCTTTGTTCACATTCCTCCTCTTGCCAGTAATTAGGTTGTCAACAATCACCACCCCATAACCATTACTTATTAAGGTGTCTACAATATGGCTACCAATAAAACCACCACCACCTGTTACAAGAACTTTCATTTTGAATAAAAAAACCTAAAAGATTATTTAAAGCTATCCTTTGAATTCTTTCCTTGCCTGCTCTAAAGAGGAAGGCCAACCAATGTCAAACCATTTTTCCTCATAAACATAACCATAAAGCTCATCGTTTGCTAGCAACCACTCCATAAAGTAACCAATTTTATCCGGGTTATTATCTTCCTTAATATATTTTGATATTAGATTTACTTTATGCCTTGGAAATAAGTAAATTGCTGGCGAAACCAAAGTTGACTTTGGGGATTTGGGCTTCTCTTTAAACTCAATAATCTTACCTTCTTTGTTAATTGTTGCCACACCAAGCTGCCTTGCGTCCTCAAATGATTTTATATCATACAATGCATTGATATTTGTCTTTTTATCTATGAAAAAATCATACACCCCCTTTAAAGAGAAATTAAAAAGATTATCACCAGCAACCACTAAGAGATTATCATCCAACTTTGTTTTATCTAAAACAAACTTTATGTCGCCGATTGAACCAAGCCTGTCATCATTAGATATTGTACCATCGTTGAATATCTTTATGGGAATTTTACTTGAGAATTTTTTTGACCATTCCTTAAAATTAGAATAAAATTTTTCATTTGTGATAATAAAGATCTCGTCCACAGCATTAAGCTCTTCAATCTTTTTGATGATGTGCTCTATTATTGGTTTACCTTTAACATCTAAAAGGTGCTTTGGTTTGTTCATAGTTGATGGATAAAGCCTTGTTGCATAACCTGCTGCCGGGATAATTACCTTCATCTTATTGCCCCCTACCAACACAATGATAGTCAAACCCAAGTTTTTTCATATCTTTTGGTTCAAATATGTTCCTCCCGTCAATGACCAAAGGATTTTTCATCAATGATTTTACTTTTTTCATGTTTGTCCTTTTGAACACATCCCATTCAGTCATTATAACAAGGGCCTCACACCCTTTGCTAGCTTCATAAGGCTCTTTGCAAAACTTAACCCCTTTAAATATTCTCTTTGCGTTTTCCATTGCCCCTGGACAATAAGCCTTTATTTTTGCACCCTCTTTTTGTAGGGCATTTATTACATAAATAGAGGGCGCCTCTCTCATATCATCTGTGTCTGGCTTAAAAGATAAGCCCCACACACCAATTGTTTTGTTTTTTACAACCCAGAGCACATCATGAATCTTTTTTACAAAAAACTCTTTCTGGGCATTGTTTATTGCTTGGACCTCTTTTAATAATCTGAAATCATAACCAGCTTCATCAGATATCCTTATAAATGCATCAACATCTTTTGGGAAACAGCTCCCACCATAACCTATGCCTGCTTCTAAGAATCCTGGCCCAATCCTTCTGTCTTTGCCCATACCCTCAGCAACCTTCTTAACATCAGCACCTGTTTTCTCACATATATTTGCAACAGCATTGATGAAACTTATCTTTGTTGCTAAGAATGAATTAGAGGCGTGCTTGATCATCTCAGCACTGTTTATATCAGTTACTATTAATTGCCCTTTTATGGGTTTGTAAAGCTCTTGCATAATCTCCTCTGCCTTTTTGCTCTCAACCCCAATCACAATCCTATCAGGTTTCATGAAGTCTTCAATAGCAGAGCCTTCTCTTAGAAACTCAGGGTTGGAAACAACATCAAATTCAACATTTTTTCTCTTGTAAATTTTTATGGTTCTCTTAATCCTTTCACCAGTTTGAACAGGCACAGTGCTTTTCTCAACAACAACCTTGTAACTATCCATTGCTTGAGCTATTTGCCTAGCAACACCCTCAACATAGCTGAGGTCAGCACTTCCGTCTGCTCTTGAAGGTGTACCAACCGCCATAAATATCACATCAGAGCTCCTGACAGCATCTTTCAAATCTGTTGTAAAGCTCAACCTCTTAGCCTTAACATTCCTTCTCACAAAATCTTCTATTCCTGGCTCATAATGGGGCATTTTTAGCTTTTTGAGCATCTCGATTTTCTTAAGATCATTATCAACACAAACAACCTTATGTCCAATCTCAGCCAAGCAAGAGGCTGTTACTAGCCCAACATACCCAGAACCAATTATTGCAACTTTCATAATCAAAAACCTCTAAGCCTTGTTTATTGAGAGTTTTATGTTCCATATAAATATCTTACCTATATCCTACTTTATCCGATAAATATATAAAGGGTTAAACTATTTATCTTTGTATGAAAACAAAGATCTCAATCACAATTGAGAATTCCCTCTTAAGGGAAGTTGACAAGGTTATAGACAACCTGTATATTAGAAATAGAAGCCAAGCCATAGGGTATCTTGTTAGCACCTCTTTGGGAGATAAAAAAACAGCTGTTATATTAGCAGGAGGCCATGAAGAAAAGCTTATGGTAAATGGAGACTTTATGATCAGTGTTAAAATAAGAGAAAAAACCGTTTTAGAGTATGCTGTGGAAAAGCTTCGGGAATCTGGGTTCAAAAACATCTTTATAATAGCAAGGAACAATCTCTTAACAAAAGCCTTTGAGATACTAAGAGATGGTGCTGCCTATGGGGTTAAGGTTGACTACATCGAGGAGAAAATATCAAAAGGCACAGCAACAACTCTTAAACTAATAAAGGGCAAAATCAACACAAGGTTTTTGGCTGTTTATGGAGACATTGTTTTTAACAGTGTTAACATTGAGGCGCTTTGGGATTCACATATCAGGCAGAATCATATTGCCACATTAATGCTAACAACCGCTCCTAAACCTTCAGAAAAAGGCACAGTTAGCATGGAAGGGAGAAAGATACTGCATTTTGTACAAAAACCAAAAAAATCAGATATAAATCTTGTTTTTTCACCAATATTTGTTGCTGAACCAGAACTATTGGAGTATATAGGTACAAGTTTAGAAAGGGATATTTTTCCAAAGCTTGCAGAAAAGGGCCTTTTACAAGGATATTTGAGTTCTGGAAAAGAGGTTCATATTCATACTTTATCAGATGTGAATAAGGTAAAACTTTAAATATTAGCCTTTGTTACCCTTGCTTGATGAACGGCCATAGTGGCCTGGTCCTACCCGATCCCATCCCGAACTCGGAAGTCAAGCAGGCCTACGTTCTGGACAGTACTGTAATTTATACGGGAGATCCAGAAAGCTGTTCATCACTTTTTAAACAACAGAATTCCACGCATCTCTAATAGGTGGTCTAAGTGGAATCTGTTGAACTTAGAAATTCCCTAAGGAATTTCTGGTTTCCCAGAAACGCAAAGCGTTTCTGAGGATGCTCAAGAACCACCAAGTGATTCATGGAATTCTGAGTGTCAAAAACCAAGTGGTAGTGTCATTTTCTCATAAGCATGCCACCTGTCTATGACGGATGGTTTTTGACAAAGAGTTATTTGAGTTCTATAACAATTGCCTTTTCCTTTTCTTTTATATCTTTTACCACTTTGTGTCCTTTTAGCCTTTGCTTAATCTCTTCCCAAGAAAGCCTTTCCCTTGCTTTTCTTAATTCAGTTAATACATTATCAACAAGTTTATAGTTTTTGTAGATTAATTCTGCCTTTTCTGTGTTCTCTTCAATATCTTTTTCTAGCTTTGTAACATGTTGCTCTTGTTTTTCAACAATCCTATTCAACTTTTCTATTTGTTTTTGATGCCCTGATAGCCTTTGCTCCTTTTCCTCTTTCACAAGAACTTTGGTTAGTGAAGCATCCAAAGCATCATTATATGTTTTAAATTCCCTTTTCTTAAGTTCTTTGTAAAATTCAAGCTCAATAGGAACCACATCAACGACCACTTGCCCTTCATATATTATTGAGGCATTGGTTTTCTTGCTTCTTAACTTTTCAGAGGCCTTAATCAAACTCTTAATTTCGCTATTATCAACCACTTTTTTGTTTTTGTCAACCATTGCCATTAAGCAGAGCTCTTCTGCATAAACCCCTCCTAGGCCAAGATCAACAGCTAGTGTTTTAACCAGGTTCTTTTTTGATTCCTTCATGAGCTTTGCAAATTCTTCTTCTTTTAATCTCAAAAAATTAAACTCCTTTTTTGGATACTCATATCTAACTCCAGGCTTTACAGTCCTTTTACTCCACTTTTGTACTTCTAATGTTGCAATAATTGTATAGTCTTCTTTACATAAAACAATGTTCCCCTTGCTGAACAATTCAAATATCAATATTCGCTTGCCTTGTTTGTGTTCAAAAACAAATTCAACAATCCTTTCAAAACCCAATTGATTTATCTCTTTCAATCTTGTGTTTTCAAGATGCTTTCTTAGAAGCACACAAAAGCCAGAAGGGGTTTGTGGATACTCTTGTTTGTGTTCTGTTATATATATGAAATTAGGCACTAAAACCCTAAGGATCTCTTTACCCTTGCCTGACAAGTAAAAATTTATTATTAATTCTCTCTTATTTGGATGATAAACCTTGTCAACCTTTGAACCTATTAACAAATTCAGCTCTTGGATTAAATAATGCAATTCTAAACCAGTTAGTTCTTTTTTCATTTCAATTTTTTAACAATCTTTTTTATATTATAACTTTTTGTTGTGTCTACAACAATAATATTATGTCCTGCTTCCAAAGCCTCAACCTTGCAAGTATCAAATATCTCAACATCAAGGTTTTCTCTTATTTTTTCCTTTTTGTAACCCTTTTTCTTTAACCTTTTTTTTAACTCTTTCAATTCACATTTTGTTATTACACAGACATCAACATATTCTTTAGGCAAATAATGGCTTAGGTGGGAGTCAATCACTAGATTCTTCTCATCTTTTATTAATTTTATCAGCTCTTTGCTTAGTTTTTTTGTATCAACAATCTCACATTTTCTTTCTTTGTCATATCCTTCTGAAATCTTTTTCTCTTTAACAAACCCATTTACATCAATTAATTTACATTTTAGTTCTTTTGCCAGATTTTTAGCTAAAGTTGTTTTCCCTGTTCCAGGTGTTCCAGATACTGCTATTATCATATAAAAGAAGGATTAGCTCATTTATTTAAGCTTTTCTCAGCATCCTTTGTCCGAGTTTCTGATAGAGAACCAGGAATTATTTTAATAGTTACATCAACAGGCTCAAGCACCTGTTTATATGTATATCCAAGATTTATATATAGTGGTGTTTCAAACTCTTTGTCTGCTTGCCATTTTGTTTGACATACCACATTCCCTTCCTTACCATCATCAAGATAAACAAGAGAAGGCACACAAGTTATTGCCTGACCCATAAAAGTGCCAGATATCCTAACAACATTGAAATCAAGGTTATCAGTTATTGTATCAAGAAATGCACTGCACCAAGTGTTTGGGCCAACAATGCCAACATCGCCACCGCCAACATTTTGTATAGTTATATCAAACTGTATTGTTCCACTCTTATCTGATTTACTATCAAAAACTGTTGTTGGCTTTATCATTGTAACTGCAATAGGAGCACCTTGGCTTTCTAAACTGATAACATCTATGCTTTTGCAGCTCTTTATCTCTGCCATTTTCTGGCCATACTTGTCAGGATCTATACAAATATCCTCAAACATATGTGTTTGATACTCATAGCAAGCCATTACACCAAAGCTTGTTGAGCGAACATCATTGATTGCAACAGCCTCTGCATCCCAGAAAATAGCATCACTCTCACCATACTTTTGTAAAGTGGATTTGCCTTCTAGGCTTATAGTCTTTTTCACTTCTGTTACAGACGCATCAGCAGTGTTGTGTGTTAACAACAAAACAGCATTAGTTATATCATGAGCACCCATATTCTCAACCTTAACACCAATATTGAATGGGCTTCTGGCATATATCTCCTTAGGAGGCATATTTTCCAGCCAAGTAACAGCTAGACCTTGAGTTCCATGGTAAGGATCATACACTTCCACTGTTCCTCCACCCCCTCCAAAAAAGGTGTCACAGCCTGTGATAAATATTGTCAATAAAACCAATAAAGCAAGATTTTTCTGAATCATAATTAACCACCATTATAATAATTGTTCCAGCTACAATAAACATCTAATATAGTATCTGCCCAATTGCAATAAATATCATCTTTTCCAGCATATGTGCAGAAAATACATCTCCAAACCTTATAAGGTTCATCTTTGTACTGAGAACACCTTGCTCCATAAAGCCCAGTGCCAGTATGCATAGAAGCATCATATGCTCCCCTAAGCGTGGTTGCTGTACACTCTATTTGTGTTTCATCAGATTCTAAAAAATGACTATCACATTCACATATCGAAGTTTCAGGTGTGCAATCAGTTTTACCTTTCCCACACACGCATGAAGTACTAGTGGTACATCCTGTTAAATAACTTTTTCCACCACTCTTACTTGGTGGGCACAGCTCTTCTCCCACATAATGCATACCAGTCTCTTCTGCTTCTATTGCTGCCAGCAATGCTTTGTCAATGTGATATTGTCCTGCGATTTCTTCTGTTACTTGTTTCAACGTTTTTCCTGGAACATTGAAGGGGATTCCATCAACTCTCCCTTCATATGCATCAATGAATGCTGTACTAGGTGGATTTATATTACTACAATCAACCCAAGGCCCCACATTGCTATCATATTCCTCTGGGGTGGATTCTGGCCATGGTGGTCCTTCTGTTGTCTCTTCAACCCCTTCCAATTCTTTTCCACCCAATATCTCAGGAGGCAGCTCTATCTTAACCTCTGTTTCTCCAGTAATGTTATATTCATAATTTACTACTATGTTTATCCTTGTCCCTGTTACAGCAAGTTTTGGATCTAATTCAAAACCACTTACGTCAACGTCAATGTAAAATGTTTTGATTGCATCATCTGGAGTAAGTGGTTTTATATCTGTAAATTGATTAGGATCAATATTTAGGAACTGAAGGTTGCCCTCAGATGTTATGTCAATATTGGTTATCTTCGCAGTCCCTTCTCCCTGGTTCAAAACCATAATTTTAAGTGTAAAGTCCTCTTTTGCTTTTGGATCTTTTCTCAAAGGTTGGTACTCAACCATCTGTGCCCCAATCTCAACCAAGGAATGATATGTTTCAGCTTTTTCTTCAGGTTTAACATTAACTTGCTTAGCAACAGCAAACGCAGCCTCTTTAGAAGGGTTTTCAACATCCAATTCTATCATTTGATCTAATCTTTGTTCATATTCTACCTCATATGAATTAGCATCCATTATTGATACTGGAAGAGATGCCTTTGCAATAAATGGGAACTTTAAATTTATGCTGGCATCCTTATTACCTCCTGAAGGGATAGAGTCAGCTGAGCACTTGATTACTTTTTGTCCACCCATTGCAAGCTGCTTAATTGGGATTGTCCCTGTTAAAGGGTTTACTATCTTGATATTGGTTCCATCCTTTATATCACATTCTATATCAACATTTTTCTCTTCAACCTCTTTGAAATAGCCGACCTTAGCAACACCTATCCATTCAACAGGCTCTTCTAAACTAAACTCATCTTTTCTAGGTTCAACTGTAAGTTTAATTCCATACCATTTGTCATCAACATATTCTGTTTCAACAAACTGCCTATAAGTTATATATTCAAACTTGTCAAGAGCAGCATCTATTGGTTTTAAGATGTTTTCAGCGGTTTTTGTTATTGTTTCCGTTGTTTTATACAAAATAGCCTCTGGAATAGTCATATCTTCCTCAGCTGCATACACCTTGGCTGGTGCATAGATCAAACGCTGCCCAATTAAAAGAACTGAGACAAAAATCACCACAACGGCTATACGAGCAAGATTAGCAAAGATTGTGGTCTCAAGAAATTGCAAGACTTTTCTAACATCTTTGGTAGCATAGCCTAAAAAACCACCAACACTGCTTCTAAAGTTTCTATTAAGAAAACCAAGGAATTTACGAGGAGCAGAGGGTTCTTCCTTTTTTTCCTTCTTTTCTGTGAGTTTTTTAAGTGCTAATGATGCCAAAGCATCTGCAACAGTACTACCTGCAGAAGCCTTTCCTGTTGGAATTCTCCCCCCAGAAACACTTCCACCACCCTCTCCATTAGGCATTGTTTATATACCTCTTTTTATCCAAGAACAAACCTAATCATCCAGTCTTATTGTTAGCTTGATAATATCCAAAGTCTCTTTTGGAACAATTTTTAAAGCATTGTTATCTTTCTGGATATAAGCATCAATAACCTTTGAATAAATCCTTTCTCTTGTATAAAGCCCTGTTTCATGACCATTGATGATTAGCTTCGCCTCTTTTAAGTCACCCTCTTCAACAAACTCAAAAGTCAGGTTAACATTAAGCTCGTCATGTAGTATATCATCATATTGCGAAGAGTTGAGTTCAAAATAATAAACAACATATGGTGTCTCTTTTAGATTTGTTTTTACTTCTATCAAATCAATCAAGTAAGAGCCCTCTCCTGTTTTGAAAACAACATTGTTAGAGCCTGTTAACAAAAGGTCTGGTGCAAACTCATGAGTGTTCAAAATCCCGCAATCAGGCACACCAGAGAAAACAATGCGGTTATTGATAAACAACTCTAATGTTCCAACAACATCTGGTACGCACTCTGGTGAGAACTTTATCCAAGCCCTCTCCACATTCTCTGCTTCAATGCTTGTGATATAGAACACGTTGTTGCTCTCTTGCCTGCTAATATCTGTAACATCTGCAATTACCCGAATATTTTCCAATTGGTATTCATTTGATTTCCAGAACTGCCACCCAACTTCAGAGACAGAAAAATCAAGTATGTTCTTCTCTTGCAAAGACTCAAAAGGTAAGCTGATTGGCTCTACATTAAATGTTGTTATCTCACCATCAAAAATAACATCCCCATTCAAGCGTATTGTGAGAATCCCAGAATGTTTTTTAGCTTGGAAGCTGAGCACAACATTCTTTGTATTCTCCAGGTCTTGGATAAAAAAGGTTGTGTTATAGCTCTTTCTATCAAAAACAGCATTCCTAACAACAAAAGGGTTTATCTTCTTGAGCTCAACAGCATTTGTTGTTTTGTATAAGAAAAAAGAAGGTATGTTGTGTTCATATTCTCTTTCAGCGATGTAATCCAATCTACCAGGTTGCTCTTCTAGAAGGATAGATTCATTTTCCTCAAGTATGTTCTCTTTATCTCCATTCTCTTCAGTTTCATTACCTCTTAAAAGTTCCTCCCTATCAGAAGGAGGGAGGAATAGCACATACATTATAATAACAAGCATTATTATTAAAATAAGAACAGCAGCACCAGCAGCATTTGCAGATTGCCCCTTTTTCTTGAACATCAACTATCACCTCAATAACTAACCTTAAAACTCGTGATATATAAATCTTTTTCTATTTTTTAGCCACCTGTATACAGAAAACTATAAAAACCCCTTGTTTTTAAATCAAAGCATGGTTAGTGATACACTTCTGGTTGCTTTTGGTTTAGGCGGATTAGTTATATTAGTGTTTTCTATCCTTTTTGGCAAACGCATCAGTCAATATCTTGACGCATTAATATTAGACATTCTAGACATTGTTCTAAGTTTTATTGATGAACCACTTGGAGGAGCTATTGGATTAGACTGGGGGGATTGGATTGCAGCCTTATATATCTTTTACAAAGAGAGAAAGGTTAGTGGTGATTATGTGGCATTATTTGTGGCAATAGAGGCAGCAAACTTTATCCCTGGTTTTGATTATGTAACAAACTTCATACCATCAACAATCATAATGAGGTTTATGTTTGCAAAATATAAGCAAGCTAGAAGAGAACTTATGGAATTAAAACAAGAACAAAGAACAGTACAAGAGCTTGGGCTTTCTGCGTTATTATTTCATCGAATACATAACAGAATCAAAAGAATGCAAAAATTGCTGGAAAAAGAAGACCCAGTAGATGCATTAAAAGAAGGGAATGAAGGTATGATGGAAGTCTTTAAGGAGGAGATAGAAGATATACTAACAAAGATAAAACAAAATCGTGATTATATATTAAGGAGGGTTAATCCACAACAGAATCCGGAATCAGAGATCAGCAGAATGGCACAGAAAATGAAAGAAGAGATTAATTATGATATAAGCCAAATAGAAAGCTCAATGTCAAGTAAGGATAAAAATAAACTGAAAGTTGCAAGAGACTCTGCAATAAGTTTAAATAATGACCTAGAAACACAAATTAAAAGCATAGACAAATCTATTGAAAAGATAAAAAGAACACCAGAGTTGAGAGAAGCATATCAATTTGTATAAGTGTAAAATGAGAATTCTAAAAAAAGACTTCAAGCATGGAGAAGCTGTAGTTAAAGTAGAAGATATTGATGATCTGTGGTATCTATCTCAATTAATTGATCCAGGAGATTTTGTAAAAGGAAAAACAATAAGAAAAATAAAACTTATTGGTAAAGATGAGCAAACAAAGGGTATTAAAAAAAGGCCAGTGTACCTAAAGATAAAGGTTGATAAAGTTGGATTTCATGAATATTCAGATGTTCTTAGGGTTTCAGGCACAGTTGAAGAAGGCCCAGAGGATGTTACAAAAGCAAGCCACCACACATTTGGAACAGGTATTGGTGACACAATTACAATAATTAAAGACCACTGGCTCAATTACCAGATTGAGAGATTAAAAGAGGCGTCTGTAGAAAAGGACCTTAAAATTTTAATATGTACCCTTGATAGGGAAAACGCAGGCTTCGCGCTCCTAAAAAAGCAAGGTTACAAAGTGTTATCCAACCTCGAGGGAGATGTTAGCAAAAAAGATGATGCCGAGATAAAAGAATCGGTATTTTACACTCAAATAATAAGGCAATTAAATGATTATGTTGATCGTTACCAAATAAAACAAATAATCTTAGCAAGCCCAGCATTCTGGAAACAGGAGTTATTAAAACAAATAAAAGATGATGAGCTAAAACAAAAGATAACATTAGCAACTTGTAATGCGGTTGGTGAAGAAGCAATAGACGAAGTTTTGAAAAGACCTGAGGTAAAAAACGTTTTGAGTAGAGAGCGAACAACAAAGGAGCTAAAACTTGTAGAATCATTGCTTGAAGAAATAGCAAAAAACAACCTTGAAGTTTATGGCCTTGAGCAAACAAAACAAGCCGCAGAAATCGGTGCGATATCAGAACTGCTTGTGTCCACAAATTTTATACATCAAAAAAGGCAAGAGGGCACATTTTTAGAGATTGACAAGATTGTTAGATTGGTTGAATCAATGAAAGGGGAAATACATATAATAAACTCAAAAAACCAAGCAGGCAAGAAGCTAGATGGTTTAGGGGGTATAGCTGCTATATTAAGATACAAGATCAGCTAAGGTTTTGAAGAGCAACATTTAAATATTGGTTGTATTTTACTATTGGAAGGGGATGTTAAAATATTGTGGTCAGCACCATCACTAGTTAGTGACGCCCCCTTACCCGATGTAATAAACACTGGGTAATGACACAAAAAAGCATAACATATTAATATTAGTTATATTTATTAGATTGATATTCACTATATAATTAATTAGTTGGTAATTAATTAGTTGGAGGGGAGCAAATGATCGTTAAAGAAGAATTTTTGAGCAAGTTAAGACTTTATTTTTCTCTCAACCTATATGAAGTTAAGATTTGGACAGCGTTGTTGTCAAGAGGAGTATCTACAGCAGGAGAATTAAGCGATATTGCAAATGTACCAAGGTCAAGAAGCTATGATGTTCTAGAAAGTCTTGAGAAAAAAGGCTTTGTTATTATGAAGTTTGGCAAACCCATAAAATACTTGGCTGTTCCTCCTTCTGAGGTTGTGGAAAGAGTAAAGAAGAACATGAGACAAGATGCAGATGTAAAGATAAAGCGCCTTGATGAGCTGAAAGGCACAGAGGTATTGGATGAACTAAAACAGCTTCACACACAAGGCATAGAGCTTGTTGAACCCTCGGATTTGTCAGGTTCTTTAAAGGGAAGGCACAATCTGTACAACCATTTAGAACTAACAGTAAAAGGGGCAGAGAAATCTGTTACAATAATGACAACCACTCAAGGCCTAATCAGAAAAATTGAGGGTTTAAAACCCGTGTTTGAAAAGGTGAAGAAAAGAGGTGTGAAAATAAGGATAGCAGCTCCACTAACAAAAGAGTGTATGAATGCAATAAAAGACCTAGGTGAGGTTGCTGAGGTCAGGCATACCAACTCTAAAGCAAGATTCATAATAATAGATGGAAAAGAACTAACATTCATGGTTCTTGATGACAAAGAGGTGCATCCAACATATGATGTAGGTATCTGGGTAAACACACCATTCTTTGCTTCTGCTCTTGAAGACCTCTTTGAGCTTGCTTGGAAGGACATGAAGCCTGCCAAAGATGTTCTTAAGGCAGTAAAAAAATAAACTTTTTTTTTATTTTCTTAAAATAGATTCAATAAGTTACTTCAAGTTTCTGAAATTCTTTTTTTAGACGCAGGTTTAGATTACTAAACCTCCATTTCCATTTTTGTTTACTCTATAATAAAAATAGGTGATAAAAAGCAAAACATATAAATAAAACCAAAAATAAGGAAAACACAATGGATACTGATAAAATCATAACAAAACTACACATGCTGGAAAGAGTTGTCCTTCCACACCTTTCTGAACACAAAACCTTTGAAGAGATAACAAAAGCATCAGGCTTAAAAAAGATAGAGGTAATGAGGGCACTGCAATGGCTCCAAAACAAAGAGCTAATAGAAATAAAGAAGACAAGAGAGGATATTGTTGGCCTGGACAAAAATGGGATTGAGTATTTGAAACAAGGTTTGCCTGAAAAAAGGTTTCTTCTTGCATTAAAACACAAACAGCTTCCCTTAGAAGAAATTAAAGCAAAAGCAAAGCTCAGCAAAGAGGAGCTCAACATCTCATTAGGCATACTAAAGAGAAAAGCAGCAATATCAATAAAAAAAGACAATGGCTTGGTTATTGAGCTAACAGATTCTGGCAAACAGCTTCTAGATAAAGAAAGCCTGGAAGAAAAATTCCTTAAAAACGTGGAAAATGGAAAACCCATCTCCTTACTCAAACCAGAAGAAAGCCAAGCATTCACTGAACTAAAGAAGAGAAAGCAGATAATAAAGGTAATAGAAACAAAGGCAATAGTTGTTGAACTAACAGATCTTGGAAAAGAGGTCATTAAGAAAAAGGGAGAATCAAAACAGGTTGTTGACCACTTAACAACCTCTATACTAAAAACAGGATCTTGGAAAGGAAAGGATTTTAGGGGTTATGATATAAAAATTAATGTGCCGAGAATATATGGTGGCAAACACCACTTTGTCAACCTTGCAGTTGAGTACGCAAGGCGAATATGGATAGAACTAGGTTTTGAGGAGATGAAAGGCACTATGGTTCAAACAAGTTTCTGGAAC
The DNA here is from genome assembly GCA_964354685.1 of uncultured Methanosarcinales archaeon. Taxonomy (GTDB): domain Archaea; phylum Nanobdellota; class Nanobdellia; order Woesearchaeales; family JAGVZT01; genus CAYHAM01. The sequence goes on along the minus strand of CAYHAM010000001.1, from coordinate 16,303 downwards.
TTTGACGCATTGTTTACAGCACAAGACCATCCTGTTAGAGAGCTGCAAGACACATTCTACTTAAAAGAACCTGAAAAAGGGAAACTGCCAAACAAAGAAATTGTTGAAAAAGTTAAAAGAGCTCATGAGAATGGAGGCAATACCGGCTCAATTGGTTGGCAATACAAATGGGACCCAGAGGATGCAATGAAGAATGTTCTTAGAACACACACCACTGTATTGAGTGCAAGAACAATTTCAACACTGAAAAAAAAAGACTTGCCAGCAAAGTTCTTCTCTGTTGGAAAAAACTTTAGAAACGAAACATCAGATTGGTCACACCTAATAGAACTTATACAAGTAGAGGGTATTGTTGTTGATCCTAATGCAAACTTCAAGCATCTCAAAGGATATCTGATTGAGTTCTTCAAGAAGATGGGATACCCTAAAGCAAGGGTTCGTCCTGGTTATTTTCCCTACACAGAGCCAAGTGCAGAGGTTGATGTTTTTCATCCTACAAAGAAAAAATGGATTGAGCTTGGTGGTTCTGGAATATTTAGACCAGAGGTAGTAAAACCCTTGCTAGGAGAAGATATTCCAGTGCTAGCCTGGGGGCTTGGCCTAGAGAGGTCAATCTTAGAATACTACAAGATAAATGATATTAGAGATTTGTACAAAAACGATATAAAAAAATTAAGGGAGATAAAAACCTGGTTGCTGTAAAAATGCCAACAATAACAATAAACAGAAGGGTTGTAGACAAGATTATTGGAAAAAAGCTATCTGATGAAAATTTGAAGAGCAGAATAGCAATGCTTGGAACAGACCTAGAAAGCATTACAAAAGAAGAGATAGTTGTTGAGGTTTTTCCCAATAGACCAGACATGCTCTCAGAGCAAGGGTTTGCTCGTGCGCTAAGATCTTTTATTGGTGTTAAAACAGGGCTAATAAAATACAATGTAAAGCCCTCAGGCCACAAGGTTGTAATAGATAAATCAATGAAAAATATTAGACCATACACTGTATGCGCAATTGTAAAAAACCTTAAACTAGATGATCAAAAAATAAAAGAGTTAATTGAAATACAAGAAAAACTCCACATAACATTTTGCAGAAACAGAAAAAAGGCAGCAATGGGCATATACCCTCTAGAAAAAATTATACCACCTATAAGATTCACATGCAGCAAACCAGAAGATATAGTTTTTAGGCCATTGGAATGGCCAACAGAGCTAAATGCAACCCAAATCCTACAAAAACATCCAACAGGCAAAGAGTATGCACACCTTGTTGAAGGACTAAAAAAATATGCAATCTTTATTGATTCAAAAAAACAAGTACTGAGTTTTACACCAATAATCAATTCTCATCTAACCGGTAAGATAACAGAGAAAACAAAGGAGGCATTTATTGAGGTATCAGGCTTTGATTTCAACACATGTAACATGGTGCTTAATATAATAGTTACAACAATTGCAGATATGGGTGCTGATATCTACTCAATGAAACTTGTTTACCCAGACAAAACTATTGTTACCCCTAATCTAAAACCAAGACAGATGAAGCTAAACTTAGATTATGTTAATAAGAAACTTGGATTAAAACTAAACCAACCTCAACTCAAGAAGCTTTTGGAGAGGATGGGTTTTGGTTATTCTAATAAAAAAGTGCTAGTGCCAGCATACAGGGCAGACATATTACATGAGGTAGACTTTGTTGAAGACATAGCAATAGCTTATGGTTTTGAAAACTTTAAGCCAATAATCCCTAAAGTTGCAACAATAGCAGAAGAGGACGAATTCTATAAATTCACAATAAAAGTTGCAAGAATCCTTGTTGGCCTGGGTCTGCTGGAGGCAAGCTCATACCATTTAACCAATGAAGACAATCAAAACAAGAACACCAGCCTAAACCTTGATTTGATTAAAATAAAAAACTCCAAAAGCAAAGAATATAACGTGCTAAGAGCATGGATAATCCCTAATTTAATACAAGTATTAAAGGAGAACAAGCACCATGAATATCCTCAGAAGTTGTTTGAGATTGGTACAGTTTTCAAGAAAAATCCAAAAACAGAAACAGGTGTTGAAGAGCCAGTTAGATTAGCAATAATAACCAGCCACAAGGATGCTGATTACACTGAGGTTAAGCAGTTTATGGAATACCTTCTTAACACATTAGGACTTGAATGCAAGATTGATGACACAGAGCACAAATCCTTTATACCAGGCAGGGTGGGAAAGATTTTTGTAAAAAACAAAAAAATTGGTTACATAGGAGAAATACACCCGCAAGTGCTTAGCAACTTTGATCTTGATATGCCTGTTTCTGCAGTAGAGCTAAACCTAACAGAAATTTTTGAAGCTTTGAGATAGGTATATATCTAAACTGAAAAAGAAAAATTAATAAATTCTGAACTTTTAATTGAAAACATGTTTGGTCGATTAGGAAAATCAAAGAATAAAGAGGCAATAATAGAAAAAGCTGTAAAGTGCAGAGAACATATCTCTAAACTAAGAGATCTTACAAATATTGTTAGGCAGGAATTTGACCCTAACCTTTCTGTATTAGATAAAATTTTGTCTCTTATAATTAAATATACAGAAGAACAGGATTATTTTTCAGGTGGAAGAAAGAATACACTTTATGAATTTGTAGAAGATTTGAAGAGAACACTCTTTATTTTTGATTCAAGCAATCCCAATTCAATGGTCACTAAATTATCTACTTATCAGATCAAATTTTCAAAAATATCCTACAGAGGCTATTTTAAAAAGGTTAAAGAAAATGTTATACAGTTTGGTAAATATCAGAGCGATACACTTTTCCCCTTATTAGTACAAATTGTGAAAGAAAAAGATGCTGGAAAAATCATGGATATTCTATTAATCTTGTTAGATAGTTTACAAAAACAACTTGTCTTTTTTGAGAGAAACGTTATAATAAGGCTAGAGAAAAGCCTTTATTTTATGAAACAAAAAGAGGACAGAATCAAAGCAGAATATGAGAAATTAATCCAAAAAATAGAAAAGGCACCCCATTCAGTAGGAGCTATTACTCGTGATAGAACTCTACCTAGAGTTGCTAAAATAACTTTTCAGGCAGAAATTGACACTTTAAAAGATGTAATCTCTCTATACAAAGGATTATTAGAAGCAATTGAGGGATTTGATTCAAGCCTAAGGAAAATTTATAATGAAGAATATTTGTTGCAGAATAATATTCCAGATTATTTGAAACCAAAGCAAACTCTAAGCAACATATATCAATCTTGGTTGTCTGACATCAATCGCTTGGAAAGAAGGAGGCAATTCCTGATAGAGTTCAAAAGGCACTATGACTCCAATAATCAAGAGGGTATGCAAGAATCCTTTTTAAAATACGTCAAATCTGATCCTAAAGCTTTTATATCTTTCACTTCTATTTATAGAACTGAAATCGGGCATTATCAGTTAAGGGGGACCCGAAGCAACCTTATTGCTTATGCAGGAATTTTTGCACGTCTTCACCATCGTGACATAGGTAGAGCGGAAGCTTGGCAGTATGCTGAAAAACTAAGAGATATAATAATCAAAGGAATTAGTCCAACTGAAACGAAAACACATGGTTCATTTTTCGGGGTAAATGTAATTGGAAATAGATTTTTTTATGTTAAACCACATGACCAATATGGAGGTATGCACGCATTAATATCTTGGAATTGTAATGGTTATTGCGTGTTTGAAGGAGAAGAAGGTACAAGGGGACGAGGTGATACAGAATATGTTATTTTCACTAATAAACCCATCCCCCCACAAAGATTAACATTATTAGTCCAAGACCCAAATAAAATGATTTATTCTTCAAATAGAAGTGAGCAGGGATATCAAATAGAGTTAGTAAAAGCATTGCAGAAACTTAAGGTTCCATTTCAACTCAGATAAGACAGCTATCTTTTTCTCTTCTTAGCAAAATAAGCATTAAACAAAAACAAACCAAGCACAACACCTAGGACGACATTGACAATACCCATGATAATCTCTAGCAAAAAACTAAGACCATACAAAAAGACTATTGGTCCAACTGATCCAGCTATCTCCAGAATCTTGATGAAAAAAGACACAGGCGCTTTTATTATGTACATTATCAAACCAACACACATAGTAATAATTATTATAATACCCCCTGTTATAATAACATGACCAAAGTTCTTCATTGAATAATCAATTGATTGTTTTAGCAAGGCCACTAAACCTTTTCTTTCAGTTACAATCATTGGTTCTATAAAAAACAGCCCAAACCCAATAAAGGTTATATAACCCAACAGCAGCAAAAGTGCCAGAACCCCAATGATTATTGCCAAGATTTTAGAGGCAAGATAACAGAGATAAACAACAGACGCAAGAATTAAGATAGGTACAATAAACATCACAAACTTTGCTAATTGGTACTTAAAGTATACCTTAAAGAACATTTTACCATATTTAAACATTGCCTCTGATGTTGTTTTTTTATTCTTGGCAACATCTAAATACATACCGATCTGCATTGCCTTTATGTAGGATGAGATCATCCAAACAAAGACCAAATCAGTCATACTAAAAAAAACAATCAATAAAATACCTTTCGTGCTGGTCAAAACACTCATTGGATCTGACAAAACGCTTTTTGAAAAAATAATAATAAAAACAAGCACCTCAAGAACAACAACCAGCAAGAAGCCAATGAATAAGGCAAGCCCCACAAACAATGGCAAAATCAGAACAGGGTTTCTTTTAAATCCATCCCAGCTTTTTTTCAAAATATTAAAATAACTTAGACTCATAATCTCAAAGAATAACTTTACTTATTTATTTCTTTGTCTTTTTCTTAGGCTTTTCAACTTCAATTGGTTTGTCCTTGATTTTTCTCTTCTTAACAGGCTTTTGTGTTTTTGGCTTTGCCTTTTTTTCTTTTTCTACAACCTTTATTCCAATCTTTTCCAGCTCTTTGACAACCTCGGAATGGGTTGCGCCTTTTTTTATTTTTACAACCGAGTTTAAAGGTTCTAAATGTTTTATGTTACACTTCTTTCTCCTTGTCTGGCCATCAATCATAACTATCTTGTCATCTAAAACATCTATTATGGCACACTTTAGGTTAGAATCCCTTCCTGCAATCTTTAAACAAACCCTGCCAACCTCAATCATTTTAACAACCTTGCCTTTTGCTTTAAGTACTCTCTTGTGCATCTGCTGCACAAATTACCCCCAAAAGCCCTTGATGGCCTTTTCTGTGTTTTGGCCATATTCTGTATCTTAAAATCCCTCTCCCGAGGCACACCAGCCAGCTTAGCCCCACAATTGGCGCATTTTGCTTTGCTTGGCTTTCTCTTCTTATATCTAAGCACACTCTTGCCGCCAGGGGTTTTTATTTTTACCCTTCTGAATGTCCTTGATTTTTTTGAGCCCTCGGGCATATATATCACCTATATATTTTTAATATAGAAAACTTGGGAACTTGGATAAGTTTATAAGGTTTTTGAAAACAGTTAGAAAATGCTTCTAACACATTCCAGTGCCTTCTCCCTTGTTCTGGGGAAAGAAGCAATGCTTAGCTTGATATGATAACAATCCCCTTTGTCAGTTAGCCAAAGCCTTGCCTCATTAATGAGCTTATTTTTGTCAAACCTTAGATAAGAGAACAACTCATTATCAAGCCTGGACTCTGCTTGGCTTTTGATCAACCCTTTTTGTTCTTGGGTCAAATCCTTACAAAGCTTTTCTAGAAATTGGTTCACATGGCGTTGCTTGTCCAGTTTAATACTCAAAATCACAATCTTCTTCTCATTAAATCCAAAGGCATTTTTTTGATTTAATCTTATCTTTTCCTTGCTCAAATCAAAGGGTATCAAACTCAACAAACCATTCTTTACCTTTTCCAGATTATCTTCAGGCTTGCTGAACACCCTTATCTCAACATTGTGCATCTTCATCCCTTCAAACAAAAAAGATTAACTTTAAATAAACTCCCTTTTTTTTATAATTCAATGAAACATCCAATCACTCCAACAATCATGCTTATACTCCTGTTTTTCACAGCCCAGCTTGCTGGGCTTATCATATTGGGGGAGTATATTGATATTAAACAAACACATGAAACAGGAAAAACAGTTAAGAATATTGAGGTTTATAAACGCGTAGGGGTAGAACCCCCTGAAGTGGAAAACGAGTCTTTTACATTTATTATTATCCTGATTGCAGTTTTAATAGGCACAGGCATTGTGCTTTTGATAATAAAATTCAGAAAAAAAGTACTCTGGCAGCTTTGGTATTTTCTCGCAGTTTTGTTTAGTCTGGTTATTGCATTAAACCCTTTTGTTTTTAAGATTTTGAATCAATTCAATTTGCAGAATGTTTATTTGGTGACCTTTGGTTTGGCCATTATACTAAGCTTATTAAAGGTCTTCAAACCAAATGTATATATACACAACTTTACAGAGATTTTCATTTACGGAGGAATTGCAGCCCTGCTTGTTCCTGTTATTAACATATTCTCTGCAGTTCTATTACTGGTTTTAATATCCCTCTATGATGCATATGCTGTGTGGAAGAGCAAGCACATGATAAAAATGGCAGAGTTCCAGTCTGTTTCCAAAGTGTTTGCAGGGCTTTCAGTGCCATATGCTCCTATGAAGATTCCAAATACAAAGAAGGATAAGAGGATCAAGACCACTAAAAATGTTAAAACAGCCATACTTGGGGGAGGAGATGTTGCATTTCCAATTATCTTTGCAGGAGCAGTGATGAAAACAACAGGTTCTTACATTGCTCCCTTAATAATAACTCTGACAACAACAATCGCTTTGGTTATTATATTGTTAAAAGGAGAAAAGGGAAAGTTTTATCCAGCAATGCCTTTTCTAAGCTTGGGTTGTTTTGTTGGCTTTTTGTTGGCAATGCTTTTAGTATGATTTTAAAGTCTGCTGTTTGCGCTTTGCAGAATAAGACAAAGGATTTATTACCATTCCATCCTTTGCTGCAATAACCTGTTTTTTTGTCTCTTGGTTTATCTTCCTTGCCTCAATCAATGGATCAGCCTTTAACATCTTTATTGAGAAATGGGTTATAATAGCGAGCTTTGGTTTGAGGTTTTCAATTATCTTTACAGCATTGTCTGAATTTAGGTTATACTTTGTTTTTTCCCCAAAAGGATTAACAACATTTAGTATCAAAATCTCTGAATCTTTGTGCTCATCAATTAGTTCAGGAGTATAAGCTGTGTCAGATAAATAGGACAAGGTAAACTGAGACATGAAAAACTTGAAACCTATATTGTCAATTGAGTGTTTTGTTGTTGTGGCCTTTATCTCAATATCATCAATGCCAAGCTTTTGACCTGCACTTAAAACAACATATTTCTCTAAGCAACCCTTGTGGAACTCAGTAACATAAGGTCTTATGAAATTGTCACCATTTATCAAAAGGCTGTTGCTAACCAAAACCCCTTTCTTGTCCAATCCAGAATGCGTCATTGCCCCAATAACAGCATTAACATCATTGCAATGCCCAATATGGGGATGAGAAACCAAAACACAAGTGTTTTCGCGCATATTAACATAATGCTCTTTAGCCATATTCAAAGCACCAGGCCCAGGATCAATATGGAATTGGTGCTCATCAGCCCGTATTACAATCCCACCAGTACCCCTTAGCTGCTTGCCCAAAACAATACTTTTGCTTCCTGTTCCTAGAAATATTATACTTGGCTGCATTTTTACTAACCTTCCCCCTATAGAGAATTAGTTTAAAGGGTTTTTAAATCTTTTGAAAACAATATTACATAATCTATTCAATTACAACCTTCTTAGAAATAGCCTGCCCAGGCATGCCCTTTTCAAACAAAACTCTTAAGGCACCCTTGTTGCCATGTGCTGCCCTAACTTGGCCAGAAATTTTCTTACCCTTCTCATTGGTGTAAACAACCCTTTTGCCAACTAACTTAGCAGCCTTTTCTTTACTATCAACACCCTCAACTTTAACTATCATCTGGTTGGTTGTTTGCTTATGTTTGCTCCTCTTGTAGTTGACAATTACTCCTTGCATAGGGCTTGGGAACAAGATACCATTTAAATAGGTTTCTATGGCAAACTTTTTAAACCGCTATCAATTCTAGATGAGCATGGCAGAGGTAAAAAGGGTGATGACAAGGGTTGTTCTAGAAGTAGTGGGAAAACCAGAAGAGCATGTGAAAAAAGCACTTGCATTTGTCATTAAAAAAATCAAGGAAGAGCAAAGGATAAAGGTAAAAGAGGAGAAAACATTTGAGACAAAAAAAGTTGATAACTTTTTTAGCACATTTGCAGAGCTTGTTATAGAATTTGAAGACCCTAACCTAATTACGAGCTTTTGCTTTGATTATATGCCTTCATCTATTGAGATAATTGAGCCAGAAGAGCTTGCCTTAAGATCAAATGAGCTTGCGGGGTTGTTGAATGATTTGCTCACAAGATTGCATACAATGAGCATGAATGTCGCAAACACAAACGCAGAGAACCAAATACTAAAAAAGAACGCTGAAGCACTGCTAAAAAACCTTGTTATGAATACCTTAAAAAACCCGAAAACAATAGAAGAGCTAGCAAAGGCTGTTGGAATTGAACCAAAAAAGCTACAACCCTATATTGATGAATATGTCAAAAAAGAAAAAATAAAAAAAGCAAAGGATAAATATACCCTAGTTAATAGTTTATATTAAAATGGAAGACAAAAAAAAGGTGGAGGCTGTTCTGTTTGCAACAGGAGACAAGATAGAGATAGAGGAGATATCAAAGCTAACAAAACTTGATGTTGAAAAAGTGAAGAAACTACTACAAGAGCTTCAACAAGATTACAAAAAAGCTGATTCTCCATTTATGATAATTGATGAAGGCAACAAATGGAAGCTCACTGTAAGAGAAGAATACATGCCCATTATTCAGAACATTGTACCGCACACAGAGCTAAGCAAAACAATAATGGAGACCCTTGCGGTTATTGCCTGGAAGGCACCTGTTTTGCAGTCAGACATCATCAAGATCAGAACAAACAAGGCCTATGACCATATAAAAGACCTGATTGATACAGGTTTTATAATAAAACAAAAGCATAGTAGGAGCTATATGATAAAACTTGCACAGAAGTTCTATGATTACTTTGATCTAAAAGGAAAAGAGGACGTGCAGGAGAAATTCAAGGAGTTTAGGGATATGTCAGAGACTGACCTTGTTCTTCAAGAGATTGAGGAAAAGGGCATTGAGCCATATGGTGAGGAAAGGCTTGGAAAGCTAGAGGTTGTTGATGAGCCAGAAGAAAAGCTAGGTGAAGAAGAAAAAATAGGTAAACTAGATGTGTTTGAAGAGCCAGAAGCAAAACCGCATATAAGTGTTTATAAAGAAAAGCAGAAAAAACCAAGGGTTGAAATTTATGAGGAACCCTCTGATGAGTTTGAACCAGAAGAGATTAAGAGGGAGCCAGAAGAACCTGAGGAGCCTGAGGAGCCTGAGGAGGAATTAAAAGAGGATACTAAGGAAAAGCCTTTTGAAGAAGTTGAAGAGTTAAAAGAACCTCAACCAGAGAAAAAGCTAGAAGAAGTAGAAGAGCTTGGTGAGGAAATTTCTGAAGAGATGAAAGACGTGAAAGATTAAAATGCTGCTTCTAAGATGCCCAAAATGCAAGCAAACAATGAAGTACCAATCAAAAGATACAATTCTGACAAAGAAGGTAAAGAGATGCGTTTATTGTGGCAAGAGCTATAAAGTGGGAGATAATATTGTGAAAAAATTATAGAAATTCTTCAGAGATTATTGCCCCTATTTTTCCGTCAGAGATTAACTTCGCATTTCCTCTAAAATTTTTTAATACAAAAGGGAGCCCACTCCAGAGGTCAATACCTTCTCCTAATTTATCTCCAAAATAACCAAATCCAGAGACATCTGCCTTTTTCATAAATCTGTAGCTTCCATGTAACAATACTACCAAATCTTGACCAGTGAAAAATGCTTTCATACTTCCCATTGGGATGGTTATTGGCATATTCTCTTTCAACCCCCAATCTATAATTAAACCATATGGTTTTGTAATGTCACAAACAGGCCACTCTTGAGTACTTATCTCAAAACTCACACTTTCTACTACCTTAAATGGTAGAATCACCCCTTCTTTTGGTGTAGTTCCAAAAGTGTTATGTATTCTTAAATATGGACAATCAATTTCAATTTCATAAAAGTTAAAATCAGCAATTTTAATTGGCTTAAATGGTCTCACTTGGAAAAACATTAACGGATCTAACCCAAACTCCATCTGATAAGTCCAACCCTCTTCTAAAAGCCCTGAATTCTCTACAGTTTTGTACATCTCAATCAATTCCAAAATCTCTCTATCCTCAATTTTATCAGAGAGTAAACAACAATCATGATATAAATGTCCAGTATCTTCCCAATATCGTGCAAGAGATATATTGGGTATATAAACGAATTCATCTATAGATCTCAACGCTCTACTTCTTTCACGCTCAAAAATATTAAAATAATTTATGAGTATCATATCTGGATCATTTGGATGCCTGAGCATGCTACCAACAATATTTGAAGTTTGCTCTTGTATTAAAAAATGAACTTCCTCTGTATACTCACCACAATCATCCACAGAGAATTGTTTTATTTCAGGTGTTCTCATAAATGATTCAGTTATACTCATAGCGTCCTCTAAATTTTTAAATATATGCTTATTCCTAAAGGTTGGAATCGCTCCAATCATCCCATGCCAATCATATCTGTGAGAAGATCGAATAATAACTGGTTTCTTCAACGCTTCAAAATCTGATTTAACAGACTCTAAAGACTCTCCGGCATATAACCATAGAGACTTAGGAATAGGAATCTCTAAACCTTTTTCAAGAAAAAGCCTTGTTGCTTCTAGTTTGCTTCCTCCACGATTGATTAGTTCTTGTGTTAGCATGTTTGACAGGTTACTACTATACAGTATAAAAACTTTTCTAACCCTTACCTTAGTTTAGAGTATTTTGTATCAAACCCAAAATTGTGGAAAAGTTATAGAAATCCCTTATCCAAAATATTATTACTCAATCCCTCTTCCTAAAAGCCTTCTTTCTGAGATCTTTTATTTTATCTGTCTTTACGCTCTTTCTAAAGGTTATCAAATCATGAACTATCCCTCGTGTTGGGATTGTTGTGATAATATTCAAAAACAATTTTTGATAAGGCACTTGTTCTACTCTTCTTACCTCTCTTAATTTAGGAATAAAAACAATGGAAGCCAAGTATCTAAATACAAAACTTACAAAAAATACAAACAGGTATTTTGACCAGAAAATGTTGTTGTATCTGATAATTACACTACCTATCATAGCACCTGAGAATATTGCAACACCATCCAAAACATTGTAATAGGCAACGCATGTTGCCCTCTTTTGTGGACTAGTTGTGTCAAAAATGAAGTTGAATGATGCAATCTCAAAACCAGCCCACACAAAACCACTATAAGCTTGTATGATTATCAAATACAACATATCTTTAGAAAAAAGCCACAACAAAGGCACAGCAGGCATTAAAAAACCAGCCAAACTCAAAACCTTTCTTGTGCCAAACCTATCTGAAGCTTTACCCCAAACAGGCATTGTTAAATACTTTACAAGAATAGCAACTGCATTGATTATTGTGAAACTTATATAATCTAATTTTAAATCATACAGCATGTAGGCAGTAAAAAAAGGGCTTGCTAAATAAACAGAAAAATTCATAAAACAAAGGTAGAAAACAAACAAACCGTAATTTCTAAACCTTGCTTGCTTAATAAAGTCAATAAAACTAAAATAAGCCTCTGGTAAAAATTTGTACTCTGGCTCATATTTTTTTGTTAAATAAATCAAAGAAACTATCCTTGAGAGCAATGCTAGAGTAAAAATTATAACAAACCCGAGGTATTGACTACTAGCTCCATTTGTGGATCTTTGTAGGATATATCCTGCTATAATAAATGCAACAAAAGAGGTTAGCCCTGCTATCCTATTTCTTCGTCCAAAATAAGAACCCCGCTTTTCCTCATCTACCAAATCACCCATCCAACTGTTCCATGCAGGGCTTAGGATCATTCCAAAAATCCAATAGAGGCAAACAAAAAATATCAAATGGAACACCCTTAGAGTTCCAAAAAAGAACACCAGTGCAATAGGGATATACATTAATCCTTCAAGCAAAGCACCGATACAAACCAGCTTTTTCCTAGAATTTACTAGTCTAATCAATCTATCTGAAAAAAGTTGTGATACTGAACCTAAGGTCTGAGGCAGAGAACCTAGTAATCCTATCTGGAAATTATTAGCCTTGAGAAAAATTGCAAAAGCTGAGAAAAAAGACTCTCCGAACCCAACCATTGCAGAAAAGAAGGCTCCATCTAAGATTGAGTATTTCAGGCTCTTCTTAATCTTCTCATTGTCATTATTCATTCTGACCATATCACACTAGCTATTTAATAAAATCCTGTTTAAGGCACATCTTTATATGCTTTACCAACTATACTATTGATATAAAAACCATGAAACCCTTAAATTCCAGCACTACAGCCCTTCTAAGGCCATTCTACAACCAAAAAACTTATATAGTAAGAAGTATTCTAACATCATATATAAATCATATATAAAAAATACCAATTCTGAGGTGTTTTTTAGGCTAAAAAATGGAAGAAAAAATAATCAAAAAATTGATTGAGAAAGAGATGCAGCAGAGCTATTTAGACTATGCTATGAGCGTTATTGTTGGCAGGGCTCTGCCAGATGTGAGAGATGGCCTAAAGCCAGTTCATAGGCGAGTTCTATATGCAATGCACCAGATGGGCATGTTCCACAACCACCCATTTAAGAAATCAGCAAGAATTGTTGGAGAGGTTCTAGGTAAATACCATCCGCACGGTGATACTGCTGTTTATGACACCTTGGTCAGAATGGCCCAGGATTTCTCATTAAGATACCCTTTGATCCAAGGCCAAGGTAACTTTGGCTCAGTAGATGGTGATAATGCTGCTGCCATGAGATATACAGAAGCAAGGCTTTCAAAAATTGCTGGAGAAATGCTCCAAGACCTTGAAAAAGAAACAGTTGAGTTTGTTCCAAACTTTGACAACTCACTCAAAGAGCCCTTAGTGCTTCCTGCAAAGCTTCCAAACCTGCTTGTAAACGGCACTTCTGGCATTGCAGTTGGCATGGCAACCAACATTCCGCCCCACAACATAATAGAGGTTGTTGATGCAATTGTTGCTCAAATCAATAATCCAGATCTTGAACTAAATGAATTACTCAAAATTGTAAAAGGCCCTGATTTTCCAACAGGGGCCTTGGTTATTGGTAAGGTAGGAATAAAACAGGCTTACATGACAGGACAAGGTCATATTGTTCTGAGAGCTAAAACAGAATTTGAAGAAAAGAAAAACAAAGAGGTGGTAATTGTAAAAGAGATACCTTACCAAGTGAACAAATCACAGCTAATAGAACAAATTGCAGATTGCGTTAGGACAAAGCGTGTAAAAGGTATTTCTGACATAAAAGACGAATCAGACAGAGAAGGAATGAGAATTGTCATTGAATTAAAGAGCGATGCAAACAAGGAAGTTGTTTTAAACCAACTCTATAAGCACACAAAGATACAAACAACATTCGGAATAAATATTTTGGCACTTGTTGACAACCAACCCAAGGTTCTAAACCTGAAACAACTCATTCAACACTACATTGATTACAGAAGAATTATTGTAAGAAAAAGAACAGAGTTCGACCTAAAAAAAGCAGAGCATCGCGCACATATATTAGAGGGATTGCTTGTTGCTTTACAAAAAATTGATTCTGTCATTACCTTAATAAAAAAATCAGAATCTGTTGAAGCTGCTTTAGAAGGGCTGGTAAAAGGGTATAAACTAACAGAGATCCAAGCAAGGGCAATCTTGGATATGAGGTTGCAACGATTAACAGCACTTGAGCAACAGAAGATAAAAGATGAACACAAAGAGCTACTGCAAATAATAGCAGAGCTAAAATCAATACTTGCTTCTGAGAAAAGGATATTACAAATAATCCAACAAGAACTACTTGAATTAAAAAAGGTTTATAGTGATGAAAGATTAACACTAATTGTTGAGGACGAAGAAGCAGAGATTGAGGTTGAGGACCTGATAAAAGAGGAAGACATGGTTATAACTGTCACCCATTCTGGTTATATTAAAAGAACCCCCCCTAACCTTTACAGACAACAGCATAGGGGAGGTAAGGGGGTAATAGCAGCAAAAACAAAAGATGAAGACTTTGTTGAGCACATGTTCATTGCCAACACCCACTCTTATATCCTATTTTTTACCAACAAAGGAAAGGTCTACTGGCTAAAGGTGTATCAACTCCCAGAAGCAACAAGGGCAGCAAAAGGCAAACCAATTGTAAACCTTTTGACTCTTGACAAGGATGAAACAATAACTGCTATGATTCCAGTAATGCAGTTTGACAACAAACACTTTTTGGTTGCAGCAACAAAAAAAGGGACAATAAAAAAGACAAACCTAGAAGCATACTCACGGCCAAGAAAAGGTGGCATAATAGCAATAACCCTTGACAAGGAAGATTTGCTAGTTGATGTTGTTCTAACAGACGGGAACAAGAACCTTATAATTGCAACCAAAAAAGGTATGGCTGTAAGATTTAGGGAAAAGGATGCAAGGTCTATAGGAAGATCTGCAAGAGGTGTTCGCGGAATCTCTCTAAGGAAAGGAGATGAGGTTGTTGGGATGGTGATATCAGAAGAAAACAAGACCCTTTTAACAGTAACAGAAAATGGATATGGTAAAAGGAGTAAAATATCTGATTATCGTTTAATCAAACGAGGTGGAAGGGGGGTTATAAACATAAAATGCAGCTCAAGAAATGGCGATGTTGTTGAGATAAAAGCAGTTGATGATGAGGATGAGCTAATGTTTATCAGCAAAGAAGGTATTCTAATAAGAGTTTCTGCAAAGGACGTCTCAGTAATAGGAAGGAACACACAAGGGGTAACATTGATGAAACTAAACCCAGAAGATAAGGTTATGAGTGCTGCTAAGATTCTGGGATAGGTTTTTCGATTGCTAAAATTTCACACAACCTTATTTGGCTGTTAGTTGTTGCGACTAAATAATCTCCTTGAAGTGGTTCACGATCCAATAACATTGTGTAAAAAAGTCCACCAGATTTAAACTCACTAATCTTTGCCATATCTTCTGCTAGGTAGCTGCCATCCACTGCTGACACAATACCCAAAATTTCATCAATTGATTCTTGGGACTCTTGGAGAGGTTGTCCTTCATCATTGTACCAGAAATCTCCTTTAGATGTCTTAATTATAATCCCCTCCCTTACCATATAATCCACAACATCAAATAGGGAATATTGTTTAAATAGAAGAGAATCCACAGCATAATGCGCACGAATCTCAGTATCTTTTGCTAATTGATGTGCTCTAGCCATATTAATAAAGATATGGAAACTAATATATAAATTTTTAGATTTATTCTAAAAAGCAACTAAATTATCAAACTAAAACTCAACAAGCTTGCTCTCAGCCATGCTCACATAGCTGTTCTCCCCAAGGATTATATGATCAAGTAAACTAATCCCAACAATATCACCGGCTTTAACAAGCTTTTTTGTTATATCAACATCATCTCTGCTTGGCTTTGGATTGCCACTAGGATGGTTGTGAACAACAATCACAGAATTTGCACTCTCTTGTATAGCAACCTTGAAAATTTCTCTTGGATGAACAATAGAGGTGTTTAATCCACCAATAGAAACAGTCTCTTTTTTGAGCAAGCAATTCCTTGAATCAAGGTATAATCCTAAAAAATGTTCTCTTTTTAGAAAGCTAAGCTCTGGTTTTAGCAGCTTAACAACATCTTTGCTTGTATTAATAAAAACACAACCCTCTTTGGTAAAAGCATACACCCTTTTGCCAAGTTCAAAGCTTGCAAGCAGCTGGCATGCCTTTACAGTGTTTATACCAGAAAATTTCTTTAGTTGGGTTAAGCTGGCCTGGGAAAGTGTCTTAATATTAAAATCTCTAAGCATCCTTTTTGCCAAATCCACAACATTCTCATACATTGTGCCTGTCCTGAGTATTACTGCCAGCAGCTCAGCATCACTCAAGGCATTAGCTCCTTGCCTTATTAGACGCTCTCTAGGCCTTTCTGACACGGGCAAATCCTTGATTGTGTATATAAAACCCCTTTTCATAAAAATAAACCTTGAATAAGGCTATATATGGTTTGTGTATAATTTTCCGAAAATTTTCCATATA